>NZ_FPJZ01000003.1 GCF_900119485.1 Thermoactinomyces sp. DSM 45891 | reverse complement strand
TTCAATTTTATTTCTAATGAATATTTAGCCATAGAAAAAGCACCTCCAACTATTGGATTTTAATTTCATGTCCAACAATTGGGGTGCAGTTCAATGTGAAGCAGACTTTTTTTCGACTAGAGAAATGTTCGGCCGAGTTGACTAGCAAAATCAGGATCTATATACATACTTCGTTCGTTATTCGCATTTACAGAGAAATCGCCTACAGGATCTGCTCCCCCAAGGCTGACGGAGTTATTACAAGGGTTGACTTGAACTGAGTTGCCAAGGTTTACGGTGCCCGTACTACTGACCGCAACAATTCTGACATTGAACAGGTTATTACATGTTGGCATTATGAAACGTCTCCTTTAAAATCCTTTTATATATTCATATGAACAACGCCTAGAAAAGGTACATTGATCTGATCACTTGCGTTATAATAGACCCATTCATATCAGAAGCAGACGAAGTGTAATAGGAGTGACTTGCAACGTGGAAGCAGGAAATTTACATATGAGTGAACCAGTTCATCTATCCGAGCGACTGGCGCAAATTGCCTCATGGGTTCTCCCACATAGTAGAGTGGCGGATATCGGAGGGGATCATGGTTGGTTGTTACTAGCCATTGCACAGAAAGGTCTTCTTGGACAAGGAATTATAGGAGAGGTGAACAGAGGGCCCTTTGAAAATGCTGCGGGGCGGATCGAAGCATATGGTTTGGATCAACAAATTGATGTGCGTTTAGGTGATGGCTTGTCAGTGTTGCGTGATGGAGAAGTGGATCAGGTTGTGATTGCAGGTATGGGAGGAGCTCTGATTACCTCGATTTTAGATGCAGATAAATCAAAGTTGGAATCTGTAAAGAGGCTTGTTTTACAACCGAATATTGGAGGACATCGGGTCAGACAGTGGTTAGTGTCGAATCAATGGAAGTTGGTTCATGAAGAGATCGTATACGATGCGGAGATTTACTATGAAATGATCGTTGCAGAGAGAGGAGCCGAAGGTGTATACGAAAATCAATCCATTCCGCGGCTTATCTTAGAACGAATTGGTCCGCTTTTATGGCGAAATCGTGATCCTTTATTGCATGCGAAGATGCAGGAAGAGTTAGCGCAGATGAAAAAGGTTTACAAGCAATTGTCAAATGGACAATCTGAACAGGCGATTCAGCGTCGTAGGGAATTAGAAAAAGAGATGGAAATTTGGGAGCAGGTGATGAATTGGCTATCCAAGGAGCAGAATTAATTAGATGGATGGAGATGTTTGCAAGTCCTAAGTTAGCTGTAGAAAATGATCGCATAGGTTTGCAAGTGGGGTCGATCCATGCCGAGGTAGAAGGTGTTTTAGTTACTCTTGATGTTACGGAAAAGGTGGTTGATGAGGCAATCAAACAAGGTGTCAACTGGATCATTGGGCACCATGCCATTATTTATCAACCGATGAAACAAATCTGTACAGACTCCCCAGCAGGGCGCTTATTACAAAAATGTCTAAAGCACGATATTCAGGTGTATATCGCTCATACGAATTTGGATGCAGCAGAAGAGGGCGTGAATACGGTTCTAGCAGAGAAATTGGGCCTACAAGGGTGTCGTACTTTGGTCCACCATAAACAAGATCGGCTAAAGAAATTAGTCGTATTTGTGCCGGAGTCACATGTGGATGAAGTGGAGCACGCTTTAGGCGAAGCAGGAGCAGGTGAGATAGGAAACTATAGTCATTGTTCCTTTCAAACAGCAGGGACGGGGACGTTTCTTCCGCATAGTGGTACGAAGCCATATATCGGAGAACCAGGTATCTTGGAGCGAGTAGCTGAAGTGCGCTTAGAAACAATTCTCCCAGAGAGTAAGCAGAAAATGATTCTGTCTGCCATGCATAAGGCACATCCGTATGAAGAGATAGCTTACGATTTATATATTCTTGATTCGCCGGGAAGCCCAGTTGGTATGGGGAAGATCGGAACGTTACCTGAAAGAATGACATTACAAGCATTTATTGACTTGGTAAAAAGTGCTTATCATATCCCACATCTACGATTTGTAGGAGACTCCAATCGCATCATCGAAAAAGTAGCCCTATTAGGAGGTGCCGGTTCCCGTTATATGAGAGATGCTGTCTGGCAAGGAGCGGATGTATACCTTACGGGTGATATCGATTTTCATACGGCACAGGATGCGCTCACAGAAGGGATTGCATTGGTTGATCCAGGACATCATATTGAATATGTCTCGATGCAACGAGTAGTAGATCGATTGCAGGATGCATTTGGTAGCCGAATTACGATTCAACTTTCACAAATCGATACAAACCCATTTTCTTTCCAGTAGAGGGTCAGAAAGATCTTGCGTAATGGAAAGAAATAAATGTATAATTAATGTTCTCTGGAAAGTAAACAGGACAATCGCTGGTGGAGTACCGTAAGGTCCCACGGGAGGAAAGTCCGAGCTCCGTAGGGCAAGATGCCAGTTAACGGCTGGTGGGGGCAACCCTAAGGCTAGTGCCACAGAAATGTTAGACCGCCGATGGAGGTGTATACCTCACAGGCAAGGATGCAACGGTGCGGTAAGAGCGCACCAGCAACATGGAGACATGTTGGCTAGGTAAACCCCATCTGGAGCAAGACCTGATAGGAAATCAACACGTAAGTGTAGCTGTTGCCCGCAGTGATTTCGGGTAGGTCGCTTGAGCCTACTAGCGATGGTAGGCCTAGATAGATGATTGTCACTCCAACAGTGGGAGATGTAACAAGCCATCGATTACCACTAGGAGAACAGAACTCGGCTTATTGTTTGCTTTCCAATTTGAGCTTGTAAACTAATATTATAATTGAACCCCATTTGAGAATGGGACGGTTACGAAAGATACGGCTTAGGGATTTTCCTTAGGCCGTTTTTTCGCGTTATGTTTAAATCTTATCTCTTTGTATATCCCACACTAGTTGAACACAATCTACTATTAGTGACTTTGGAATAAAGGAGAATGTATAGATGATGGATCTATTAAAGGAATTGACAGAAGCACGAGGCGTTTCTGGTTACGAGCAGGAAGTTCGGCGCATTATGGAACGAGAGCTTCGGCAGATGAAATCGAAGGTTGAGATAAAGACTGACAATACAGGAAGCATATTTGGTGAAAAAAAGGGGACTTCTGGGGGGCCTCGGATATTATTAGCTGGCCACCTAGATGAAGTCGGATTTATGGTGTCTGAGATCACTAGTAGTGGTTACTTGCGGTTTGTTCCGTTGGGTGGCTGGTGGAGTCAAGTTCTACTAGCACAACGTGTGCAGATTGTTACAGAAAAAAGGACTTTTACAGGTGTCATCGGATCGAAAGCGCCCCATGTGTTAACACCGGAAGAGCGAAATAAAGTATACCCGATGCGTGAGATGTTTATTGATGTAGGGGCTCATAGTGACGAGCAGCTAAAAGAATGGGGAATCAAGGTGGGAGATCCCATCATTCCGATTTGTCCGTTTGAAATCCTGCCCGATGACGATACTATTTTGGCGAAAGCATTGGATAATCGGATGGGATGTTATGTAGCTTTGGAAGTATTACGGCAAATTGAAAATGAGCCCCATTCCAATACCGTATTAGCAGGTGCTACTGTTCAAGAAGAAGTAGGCTTGCGTGGTGCTACCACAGCTCCTTTTGCTTTAGAGCCAGATGTGGCATTCGCCGTTGATGTAGGGATTGCTCAAGATGGTCCTGGTATGGAGAGCTTAACTAAAGCGAAAATGGGTAAAGGACCTGTCATTACCTTTTTAGACGCTACCATG
Organism: Thermoactinomyces sp. DSM 45891; assembly: GCF_900119485.1. Classification (GTDB taxonomy): domain Bacteria; phylum Bacillota; class Bacilli; order Thermoactinomycetales; family Thermoactinomycetaceae; genus Baia. The sequence continues at coordinate 168,834 of NZ_FPJZ01000003.1, read as the reverse complement.
ATCCCAAACGTACGACTTCGTGACCTTGTCATCGAAACAGCTGAAAAAGAAGGGATCGCTTACCAAGTAGATACTATGTTAGGTGGTGGAACTGATGCAGGGAGATTCCATCTCTATAAACGTGGCTTGCCTTCCTTATCCATCGGTGTCGCTTCTCGCTACATACATAGCCATGCTTCTATGGTGAGCAAGCAAGACGTACAAGACTTGATCCGCCTACTTGTGGCGGTGACGAAGCGTTTAGACATGGAACAAGTGAAAAATTTAACTGACTATCTATAGAGAAAACAGTGACTTGATCTACTCATTGGTAGTTTCAAGTCACTGTTTTCTAGATGGTTAGAAGCAAGAGAGATACATTGCCCCTAGCTAACGTGTTTACGTAGTCTCAGAAAGTGGTATCTTTATGATGAAGTGTGTACTTATAGCTGGAATCTAGAAAGGAGCCAATTTCTTTGACAAATATAAACACACATCACGAATTCCTAACTTATATCCAAAACAATGTACAGCAGTCCCCTACTTGGACCGTTGATGAACTTTTGACCAGAGCAGGGGAAGTAGAGAATTTGTATTTAGTGTATGTAGACATTATCAAAGGTTTTTGCGACGTCGGTCCTTTATCAAGTTCGAGAGTTCGAGAAATGGTACAACCCGTCAAACAACTAACTGACTCCTTATTAGAGAGGGGTCTCTTACCATCTAATCTAATCTTTCTCCATGATGCTCATCCAGAACAGGCAGTGGAATTTAATTCATTTGTCCCTCACTGTGTACATGGAACCGTAGAGGCGGAGATTGTAGACGAACTTCGATCCTATCAAGATCTACCAGGTGCCCAAACGTATTCCAAAAATGCAACAAATGGACTATTTGGTGTAAATCAGGAGGGAATCCCTTTTCATGAAACCGTAAAAAAGATCTTCGATCGAAACGCCAAAAGTACATTTGTCATGGTAGGAGATTGCACAGATCTTTGCATCTACCAAAATGCGATGGGAATTCGGTTACTTGCCAATCAACAGAATGCCGATGTAGAGGTAATTGTACCGATTTCCCATGTAAGAACGTACGATCTTCCAATTGATGTAGCCAAGGAAATAGGTGCGTTTGCCCATAATGCCGACTTTTTCGATATAGTCTTTCTCTACCATATGAAGGCAAATGGTATCACATTAGTCACAAATCTGTTGGAAAAGAAAGAGGTATAAGGGATTTCTTTCTTCCCCTTAGTGGAATGCGAAATGAGTTTGTGTTATGTTATCTGTAAGTTATCTTGTATGTTATAGGAAATTGGAGTGCTTTCATGGAACAACAACTGGCTGACCTACTACAACACTATGGATACATAGGTATTTTTTTGTTTTTGGTACTTGGAATCGTGGGGCTTCCGTTGCCCGACGAAATTATGATGACATTTCTAGGTTATCTCACTACGACTGGGAAGCTAAACTTGTCCCTTACGTTTCTTAGCGCTTTAGCGGGGTCAGCTTCTGGGATAACCATCAGTTATATACTAGGTTCAAGGTTTGGTTATCCCTTTTTAAAAAAATATGGACCTCGTATTTTTATCACTAGAAGGCGATTGATTTTTGCTCAACTTATGTTTCGGAAATATGGAAATTGGCTATTATTCGTTGGATATTTTATCCCAGGAGTCAGACACGTAACGGCGTACCTTGCTGGGATTTCTGGAATGCGATTTACTCGTTTTGCCTTATTTGCATATACAGGTGCGATTTTCTGGTGTGCTACGTTTATTGGTATGGGACACATATTGGGGAATAACTGGGAAGTGGCTTTTAACTACCTTCATAAATATAGTCAAGAGGCGCTTTTTATTGTCATTCCGATAGCCATCATATGGCTGATTTGGTACTTGTACCGTGCAAATCAAAGAAAATCAATACATACAAAATAGCAGATAAGCTCTATCACAACAGGTGATGGGGCTTTTCATTGGGGGAGCTATCATGCCAAAAGTACAAGTTATGTCCGATGGTACATTGTTTCAATATGAGGCGACAGAGGGAAGTAATTTTTTATTAGAAGCGATTTCGGAATCCATTCCAATTCCTTTCAAATGTACAAAAGGAAATTGTGCTAAATGTTATGTGAAAATCACCTCTGGGAGCGATCATTTGAGTGAACCGACTGAGCGTGAATATCATCATATTGGTGACGAGGGCCTGACTGAGGGGAATCGCTTAGCGTGTCAGTGCTTTGTATACGGTGATGTAGAAGCAGTAATTGAACCACGATAAAAAAGCTCTCCGAGGCTGGAGAGCTTTTTTATGTGTTTAAAGGTGTTTCTTTAACGGTTTTTGTATTCGCTTTTTTGGATGAATAACGAGAAATGTTTAGTAGCATTCCCATTGCAAACAGCTTAATAATGAGTGCCGAGCCTCCGTAGCTGATAAAGGGAAGTGGGATTCCAGTTGCTGGTAGTAAAGCTGTGACTACACCTAGATTAAAAATCGCTTCAATTCCAATTAACGTGACGATGCCTACACCAAGTAATGTACCAAATTGATCAGGTGCTCTTGCTGCAATTAAGATACCCCGAATGATTAAGGTAAGGAACAAGAGGATCATAAATAGCCCGCCAATGAAGCCAAGTTCTTCTGCAATGATGGAGAAGATAAAGTCCGTATGTGCCTCTGGTAGATAATCTAGCTTTTGAATGCTATTCCCCAGGCCTGCACCCAATAGCCCTCCAGGACCAATTGCATATAACGAGTATACAGTTTGCATTCCTTCACTTAATGCGTACTTGAAAGGGTCCCAAATCGCCATAATCCGATCTATTCGGTAGTCCCTTATAAATAGAACGCCCAATGCTACAGGGATAATCGTTGCGAACATCCCAAATAGGTGTCGTACTCTAGCTCCGGAGCAAAAAATAATGGCCAAACAAGTGGTTAGAACAATCATCATTCCGCTGTAATGTGGCTGAGCCAATAATAAGCCACAGATGAAGCCGATTACGACAAGAGGAGGGAATAGCGCTTTTGAAAATTGATTCATGACACTTTGTTTTTTCACCATAATAGATGCCGTGTAGATAATCATAACGATTTTTGCAATTTCGGAAGGTTGAACCGAGACAGGTCCAAATATAAGCCACCGTTGTGATCCATTAATCTCTCTGGCAAGAAAAAAGACAGAAATAAGCAAAGGTACCGTGATCAGTAGAAATTTCCCAATGTGTTTTCGATAAAAGGTGTAGGGAATATTGATTGCAATAAAAAAGGCGAGAAATCCCAATCCTGTAAACATTAATTGTTTTTGAAAGAAATAATATGAATTTTGATAGTCAACTAATCCTTTATAATAGCTTGTACTAAACACCATGATGAGTCCAAAGCCTACTAACAGAAAGATTACCAATATAAGCCAAAAGTCTGGCTTCCCACGCTTCATACTCACGACTCCTTTAATGAAAACTATATAGAAACGATTATACCAAAATCTTCTAGTCAAACACAAAGTTTGTCACCTGATTGGCTCATGATGTGCCTCCATCCTGTTCATACTAAGCGCAAAGGATAATAAATGGAGGAATGAACATGGGACTGCCCCGTATTGGTAAGGTATTTGTACTAAGTGTTTTTTTGGTGTCGAGTTCAATAGGATGCGCTGTTTACTCCAGGAAAGAATCAAATCACTTGAACGATCCAAACTATAATCCTATTAAAATTTCAGCCCCTGAGAATACGAATCAAGGGAGGAATCCAGCATTTCAACAAGATGAGGGGATTGAGGAGAAAATCCAAAACCTTCCTAAGGTGAAAGATGCTACAGTACTCCTTACAGGAGAAACGGCTTATGTAGGTTTACGTATGGAGCAAGATTTTACTCATTTTACGATGACTCCGATGATGCGAAAGAGAGTAACGGATGTAGTGAGGCAAGCCAGACCTGAAATCCGTAGCGTGTATCTGTCGGTTCAACCAGATTTTGTGAAAACCGTAACCGATATAACGGAGCAAGCTCGCAACAACAAACCAATGAATGACTTCAATCAACAACTAAAAAATATTATAGAGCGATTTTCACTCTCTCCTGAGTGAGGATTAACAGAGACTAGGACTAATGGCCTAGTCTTTTTTATTTCTAATTTGTTCTTATATTGAAGTTGTTGATTTGTTTGTTTTCGTTATAATAAGTACTATACAAATTTCGAGGGAAGTGGAGAGCGATGAAACGAATCACACCTACGGATATTATTAATAAAGATTTTAAAACAGTACTTCGTGGCTATGATGCAAAAGCAGTAGATGAATTTTTGGATATCATTGTACGTGATTATGAGGAAGTTCTACATGAAAATGAACAGTTAAAGAGAGAACTTTCTAAGGGAGGAGGGGCGACGTCTTCGAGAAGGGAGCAGATGGCTGTCCCTGATTTATCCGAATATGATGAGATTATTAGAGAAATGTTAGCACGTATCGATAGGCTTGAAAAAAGAGTACTTCGTTAAAGATGGAATAATACAAAAATGAGACTTTGCCTTCGTATAGTTCCTTTTCGATGTGGACACAATATCGAAAGGGAGGAATGTGCGAATGGATCATTTTGAAAATAATAATCAACCACGATCAGATACATCATTTGAGCCAGATAGTAAGACTGATCTTTCGATACATGATGATGTGGAGATTGCACAAGAAGTAGGAATTTCACCACCAGGCTATTCGGTGCGTACGGAACGTACTCGAAATGATAGGGTCTCGGATGATTTAAAGGAGACAAAAGGACCGCGTACCCCAACACTTGCTAAATTGGGCATCGCCTCTATCTTGATTTCAATCCTTTCCTTTTTTATCATCCCTTTTATTTTAGCGCCGATCGGGATTGTACTAGGAGTGTTGGCTCTTCGGTACGATGATCGTTTGGGGTGGTATGGAATTGGAATGGGTGCAGTGGTTTTGGTGCTCACTACCCTCATTTTACCTATGATGATATATAGCTAAGAGTCGTCCCATTGTGCTAGTCTTGGTGCAGTGGGATTTTTGTATTTTGTTGCAACAAGGGAGACTAGTGAAATATGGAACAAAAGAAAATAGAACAAGCTTATATTCAAGAGTTGTATGTACAAGAAGATGACTTATTAAAATCAGTCACCACTGGATTAGTGGAAAATGGACTACCACTTATTTCAATACCACCAGAAGTAGGTAAGGCCATTTATCTTTTGGCTAAGATTTCCGGTGCGAAACGTGCCTTGGAGATTGGGTTACTGGGCGGATATAGTACCATTTGGTTAGCGAGAGGAATGGGGACTGGTGGAGAGGTGGTAAGTTTAGAGCTAAAAGAAGAACATGTGGACTTTGCCCGTCAAAACTTATCACGTGCTGGCTTGCTGGACCAGGTCTCTATCTTGGTGGGAGATGCATTGGTGATATTGGATCAGCTAATCGGTAATAAAGAGAGATTTGACTTTATGGTAATTGATGCCGATAAAATTAATTATCCTCTCTATATTGAGAAAGTCCTGCAATTGGCTGATCCAGGGGCGATTCTCTGTTGTGATAACCTATTTTTTAACGGACGGATTTTTAATGAAAAAGATGCCAGAAACCCTGCTCCTGCGGCAGTGCGAAAGGTAAATGAAATCCTATCGTCCCATCCGCGTTTGGAGGCCATTTTATTTCCGATTGGAGATGGGCTTGGGGTTGCGAGGGTGAAAGCATAATAAAAACAAACCCTCGCGCTTAGTTGGAGGTTTTGTCTTTTTTCTTCTTTAGTTTTTGGATGTTCCTTTTTTTTTAGGAAATAATTTAAGAAGAAAGGCATCTGTCTTCTCTGCTATTTTTGGATATTTTGTGCGGAAACGATGTAAGAGTCGTGCCGCCCAAGGGGAAGTTTGAGATAATATGCTCAGACCTACTAGAATAAAGAGGATTCCTTGTAGAAAGGGAAGGACACAACCGATAACTCCTAATACTAAGAAGAAGTATCCTAGAATGTTTAGCCATAGTTTTTTTCGCGCTGTCATAAGAGTTAATCAGCTCCTTACCTTTTTTAGATCGTTACTAATGTTTTTAGTATATCTAAAAAAAATTAATGGGGACAACCTTTTCTTTTTGTCTATTTGACGAACATGCTTTTCTATTCCCTGGGATGGGCTAGCTAAACATAGATGGTGCTGTTTTTAAGTATCCAAATATTAGGATATCCTTAGAAGTGCGCCTCATGTAATGCTTTACTTAGGCGAGCTGTGGAGGAGTTAGTTTGTTATAATGAATACAAAGTATTTTTCTTAGGTAAAACATTCAGTCTAATGGGAGAGGTGTTAAGATTGAGTAAGTTAGAAGGGATTTTAGCCTATAATGACAAGTTTGTACGAAGGAAAGAATATATGCCTTATCAAACGGGGAAATATCCGGGGGACAAGATATTAGTTGTTACGTGTATGGATACCCGATTGTTAGAATTATTACCTAAAGCGATGAATCTTCAAAATGGAGATGCGAAAGTGGTAAAGACGGCGGGTGCTCTGATTACGAGTCCATATGGATCGGTGATGAGAAGCATTTTGGTCGGTGTGAGTCTATTAGCTGTAGAAGAAATATTTGTAATCGGCCACCATGATTGTGGCATGATTGGCTTAGAATCAGGTACGGTGCTAGAGAGGATTAAACAAATGGGGGTCAAGCAAGAAGATCTTGATTCGGTTTATGACCAAGGTGTGGATGTGGAGAAGTGGCTGTGTGGATGCGGAAAGGTGGAAGAAGGGGTTATGCAAAGCGTAAGAATGATCCGCAATCATCCGCTGTTTCCTAGTAATATACCTGTCCATGGACTAGTAATTGATCCAAACACAGGGAAACTAGACGAGGTCGTAAGAGGATATGAGTAGGGGGTTGTTTCCATGTCGCAATTAGAAAAAGCAACATTTGGAGCAGGATGCTTTTGGGGTGTGGAGGAAGCGTTTCGTGTGATTCCAGGAGTTACACATACGGCAGTAGGCTACATGGGGGGATTGACTTCTTCTCCGACTTATCAAGAAGTCTGCACAGACCAAACAGGGCACGCTGAAGTGTTAGAAGTCAAATTTGACCCAAACGTAGTTTCATATGAGACTCTTTTACAAGTATTTTGGGAAAATCATAATCCGACTACATTAAATCGGCAAGGGCCAGATGTAGGATCTCAGTATCGGTCTGCAATCTTTTACCATTCTGAGCAACAAAAAGAATGGGCCGAAGTTTCGAAAGCGGAGCTAGATGCATCAGGAAAATGGAAAAATCCAGTTGTAACGGAAATCACGCCAGCTACTGCTTTTTATCGTGCAGAGGAATATCATCAGCGGTATCTACAAAAAAGAGGACTAGGCTCCTGCCGTCTTTAAAGAGTAGACATCATAAAATCAATCTTTCATATTGCTTGCCCCCGTTTCATATACATGAAATCGGAGGGGGATAGCGATGTTAGTAGCAATTGATTGCGGTAGAAGCTTTGTAAAGGTACGAACCGAAAATCGCACGTTTATGTTTCCTAGTAAAGTGAGTGGTTGGCGAAAGCGTAACTATCGCCAAGAGCTTGAGGGTGATATAGAACTTCAGTATCAAGGTAAGAATTGGTTTGTAGGGAATTTGGCAGAACGAGAAGGGGAGTTTACTCGGCAAGCCATGCAAGAAACCAAAGCAGTAGAAGAGACACTTCTTCTTGCCTTGACAGGGATCCATCTGTCTGGAGCTCAGGGAACGGTTGATTTGGTAACGGGATTACCCATCAGCAACTATACGGAAAAAGAGCGGGAATCGGTTCGGCAGCTGTTAGAAGGTCATCATGAGGTAACGGTGAACGGACAGACGAAGCGCTTTTATGTACAACGGGTATATACTACCATCGAGGGTGGTGGAGCCTTTTTTTCCGCACCTCGTGCTGGTTTGGTGCGAATTGTAGATGTTGGCGCAAAAACAACGAACTATGTAACATTTAAAGATAAGGTTTTTATTGATCGAGAATCAGGAACAATCCCCGTTGGTTGGGAAACGGTTCGAGAATCTAATGCAAGAGAAATGGCTGATATGATTGCAGCTCATGTGTCAAAAAGCTGGAACTCTGATGATGTGGTTTTATTAATCGGTGGTGTTGCCCTACATCTAGAACCGTACATACAGTCCCATTTTCGATATGCTTTTGCCATGAGTGATCCACAAACAGCCAATGTCCGTGGATACTATGAGGTAGGAAGGGCGCTGATAACATTATGAATGGTCGTCAATCAGCCCCTTCAGGCTCATCACAAAAAATGCTGACGGTTACATTTGATATATCGGATCCATTAGAAAAAGATCTTTACATGTTTATCCATCAAAAGACCGATAACTTTGGTAATTTAGCAAAACATTTGTTATTTGCGTGGCGACATGGATACCAAAAGGGAAGTGGGAACCAGTCCCCCAAGATAGCAGATCCTATTACTAAGAAAAACGAAATTCGTAATAGCGGATTGCCATTTGGCTGATGATTGGCAAGAAGATCCTATAGATAGGCATCTGCCTGTCTTTTTTATTGAGTGTTGAAATGTAAAATGTGGGATACTCTTTATGAGACAAACCTTATCGAATGGACATGACTGTGTTATGATATTTGAAGCTATTTTAAGGTAAAGGGAGTGCTCGTGTGATTTATCTTGATAACAGTGCAACCACTCCAGTCTATCCAGAAGTGCTGAAGATGCTGACAGATGTCACAGAGCAATGTTATGGGAATCCTTCCTCTTTGCATCATTTGGGAGTGAAGGCAGAACGATTAGTTGAACAAGCCAGAAAAGTGGTCGCTGAGGCACTTGATTCAACCCCACAAGAGGTTCTTTTTACATCAGGTGGTACGGAAGCGAATAATATGGCGATTCGTGGCATCGTGGAACAGTACCAAGGAAGGGGTCAGCATATCATTACCACAATGGTGGAGCATCCTTCGGTGTTTGAAGTGTTCACTTATCTAGAGAAAAAAGGATTTCGTGTTACGTACTTACCTGTAGATAAGGTAGGTCGTATTCATCTACATGATTTAAAAAAAGCGATGACGGATGAAACGATCTTGGTCTCGGTGATGCATGTAAATAACGAAGTGGGCACAGTGCAACCGATTGAAGAGATCGGTGTCATGTTGGAACAGTATCCAAAGGCACTTTTCCATGTGGATGCAGTCCAATCCTATGGGAAAATTCCGTTATCGGTTCGTAAGGCTAAGATTGATGCTCTTTCATTGTCTGCTCATAAGCTACATGGTCCCAAAGGCATAGGGGCTCTGTACCTGAGAAAGCAAGTGACGATTAAGCCGTTAATAATCGGTGGAGGGCAAGAGAGTGGTATGCGAAGTGGTACACAGAATGTACCCGGAATTGCTGGATTAGCAAAGGCAACCATCCTAGCAATCGAAGGACAAGCCAGACGGATGAACCAGTTTCAACAATGGAAAGACCGATTTATCAAAGAGGTCGTGGACAAGCTAGATCATGTTATGGTAAATGGAGATCAGACTCCAGTCGGTGGAGCTCCTTACATTATTAATTTATCTTTTCCGGGGATGAAGTCAGAAGTGTTAGTTCATGCATTGGAACAGGAACACGTACTGGTTTCTAGTAAATCAGCTTGTTCATCTAAGAATGAAAAGTCGAGTCGGGTCCTAAGTGCGATGGGGCTTTCGAATGAAGCCGCCACAAGTTCGATTCGAGTTAGCATGGGTTATCAAACAGAGGAACAAGATATAATGGATTGTGCGTACGCATTGGCACGTGTGGTTCCAAATTTACAACAAGTGATGAAGGTGCGGAGAAAATGAATGTGAATTGTATCCTGCTCCGTTACGGAGAGCTATCCTTAAAAGGGAAAAATAAAAAAGACTTCGAAGAACGTTTGGTACGTAATATTCGCCAAAAGTTAGAGCGTTTTGACGGAATTAAGGTAAGTAAGCATTTTGGAAGACTCTTTATCGAACTGGGTGATAATCCAGCTGATCCCATTATAGAAGAATGTAAAGATATATTCGGACTCGTTGGATTTAGTCCGGCGTTGCGTGTACAAACAGATCTAACAGTGATAAAAGAAGCAGCGCTCCATTTACTACAGAGTCAAGGAGATCGTGTAAAAACCTTTAAAGTAGGATGTAAGAGAGCAGATAAACGATTCCCTATTGGATCTCAAGAAATGAATCAGCTAGTAGGTGGGCACTTGCTGGCTCATACGAATTCTCGTTATAAAGTGGATGTTCGTAATCCAGATCTTTTTGTCCATGTTGAGATTCGTTCTATGCAGGATACATATATATATGGGAATGATATTGCTGGATTAGGTGGACTGCCTGTTGGAACGAGTGGACGGGTTCTTCTCCTACTTTCGGGAGGGATTGATAGCCCTGTTGCTGGATATCTGGCTTTAAAACGTGGCGTGGAACTTCATGCGATTCATTTCCATAGTTATCCCTTTACAAGTGAGCGAGCGAAGCAAAAAGTAATGGACTTGGCACAGCAGCTTACCCGATTTGGTGGAAGAGTCCGTCTGCATGTAGTTCCATTTACAGAGATACAAACCGAAATTAATAAGCATTGTTATGAATCATATACGATTACTATTATGAGGCGTTTTATGTTACGTGTTGCCGAAGCAGTAGCGAAGAAGAATAGCGCACTTGCATTAGTGACGGGTGAAAGCTTGGGGCAAGTTGCGAGTCAAACGCTAGAAAGTATGACTGCGATCAATGCTGTAACCAATATGCCCATTTTACGCCCGGTGATTGGATGGGACAAAACCGAAATCATTGATATCTCTAAGAAAATCAATACGTATGAGACTTCTATTTTGCCGTATGAAGATTGTTGTACCATTTTTACCCCGAAAGCACCTAAAACAAGGCCTGATGTAGAAGTGTGTGAACGCCTAGAGATTAAATTGAATGTAGAACAACTTGTTCAAGAGGCAGTAGAGGGTGTAGAGGTCATCGATTTCTCTGCGCAAAATGAAGAAGAGGTATCTTTCTTCTAAGGTGAGGTATATATTTATTTCGGTAAGTAAACTATTTCGTGTTAAAGTGGAGAGGAACAATCTAGAAAAGGGGTTGAATGATGGACGCGCAGTTTTGGCTTTCGTTTTTTAATATTATCGTTTTGGACCTTATTTTGAGTGGTGATAATGCTGTTGTGATCGGAATGGTTGCGAGAAACTTGCCTGAAGATAAACAGAAGAAAGCAATCTTATTTGGTGCAGGTACTGCCATTGTACTTCGTGCCACGTTAACGGCAATTGCTGCGTATGTGCTAAATGTTCCATTCCTTATGTCGATTGGTGGATTGTTGCTACTCTGGATCGCGGTAAAGTTACTTGTAGAGGATAATAGCGAAGGAACACATGTGGAAAGTCATCAAGATCTGCGAAGTGCGATTAAGACGATTGTGATTGCAGATGTGGTGATGAGTTTAGATAATGTTTTAGCAGTTGCTGGCGTTGCCCATGGAAATATTTATTTGGTTCTATTTGGACTAGCCCTCAGTATTCCGATTATTATGTGGGGTAGTCGCTTGATTGCCAAGATCATGAACCAGTTGCCATGGCTCACCTATGTGGGATCGGCTATTTTAGGGTATACTGCTGGTGGTCTGATTATAGGAGATAAATTAATTGAGAAATACTTCTTGCAAGGGCTAGATACCTTCAAGTTCCTTATTCCCATCGCATTGGCTATCATCGTTATATTAGTTGGCGTTCTATGGAAAAAAGTTATGGGAAATCATAATAGAAGAATGGTGTAATAAGAAACCACATTCAGGAAACGACAATCGACCCTGAATGTGGTTTCTTATTTTTAACTTATCTACCTAAAAAAGGAGGAATTTAGGGGAAGTAAGTCGAAAAAAATCAAAAATTACTGAAAATAATAAATGTGAAGAGGGACTTACATGGATGTTGTCCAATTTTTAACGGAGTTGTTAGGAGATGCTGTGGTACGTAGATCAAGCGATATCCATTTAGAGCCATTTCCTGACTTTATGTGTGTCAGACAGAGGGTAGATGGCTTCTTGCTCGAGACCCATCGTGTTCCGGTTGAACACGCGCCCGCTCTGTTATCAAGGATAAAAGTGATGAGTCAGCTAGACTTGGGTGAGCGTCGTTTGCCGCAAGATGGTGCTATGACGATTCATTTAGATGAGATGGCAGCAGAAGTGCGTGTTTCATTGTTACCCACTTTATATGGAGAAAAGGCCGTTTTACGTCTCTTACAAACAAAAAAGGAATTGATTCAACTTCATCACTTAGGAATGGATCCAGAAGAATTAGGACGATTAGAGCAGGTTTTACAACGATATACAGGTCTGGTTATCGTGACAGGACCAACTGGATCTGGGAAAAGTACTTCTTTATATGCCATGCTGCAATGCTTGAATGACTCCGCCAGAAATGTGATCACTCTAGAAGATCCTGTGGAGGTGCAGATTCCTGGAATTAATCAAGTACAAGTCCATCCGAAAGCAGGGATGAATTTTAGTGTTGGGCTACGAGCTATCCTTCGGCAGGACCCGGATGTCATTATGATTGGTGAAATTCGTGATTTAGAGACGGCCGAAATTGCGATACGAGCAGCATTGACCGGTCACTTAGTTTTAACAACCCTCCATACAGCGGATGCGATTGGAGCGGTGGTGCGATTGATGGATATGGGCATTGAGCCGTATCGCGTTGCGAATGCATTATCGGGTGTAGTTGCCCAGCGCTTAATCCGAAAAAGCTGTATGTACTGCCAAGCAAGTGGCTGTCAGGAATGTCATCATACAGGTTACTACGGACGTACAGGCGTATTTGAAGTGCTAGAAGCGGATGATGATTTTCGTCGGCTTATTATTGAGAGTCGTACGATTCAACGATACCGGAATCATTTTCGTCAAAAAGGAATTCGTTTCTTGCCAGAAGGCTTTCGTCGAAAAGTGTCAAGTGGAATTACTACCTATGAAGAAATGTTGCGGGTGATGAATGATGTGGCAGAGATCCAACTGGACCTTCAATCAACTAGCTCAATTTAGCGGTCAACTACGGCATTTATTACAATGCGGGGTCCCTCTTGTAACGAGCATTGAACTATTAATTCAACAAAAAGTACTTTCTCCTAGTGTAGGCAGATCCGTCACGAACCATTTAGAACAAGGTGCATCCTTTTCAAAAGCACTACAAAAAAGCCATTTGCCTCCTTTTATGGTTTCACTGGTGGCGGCGGCAGAGCAATATGGAGATTATGAACGGGGTCTTAAACAGTGTGAACAGTTTTATCAGACGCAGGCAAAGATCACCCAAGATATCAGACAAGCGTGTACCTATCCAGCGATTGTGATGGTTTTAGTAATTGCTTCATTTATTTTTTTACTTAGTACCGTTCTTCCTCGTTTTGAGGAACTATACACTACAATGGGACTTGAGTTGCCTTGGCTAACCAAGATGCTGTTTACCTTGACAGACATAGCAGGGATCGTCCTTCCGATCATTGGGACTATGCTAATGGTACTGATCGGTCTCTTGGTATATCTGGGGATTCGGAGCCCAAAACAAATGAGATCTTATGGTGAACGCCTGAGCTTTCGAGTGTTCGGTCTCAGAGCCTGGATGAAGTTTCGCGTAACACATTATTTGGCACTACAATTAGGTTCTCTCTTACACTCTGGGGTTCCGTTACTTCAAGCGATCGAATGCCTACATCTTCGCGCCCCATGGAGAATTATTGCTGTGCGCATCGGTTTTGTGAGAGATGCGCTACTAGAAGGGAAAACATTGGAACAGGCATGTGAGGAATATCTAAATCTGTATACCATTCCAACGTTTACTCAATATATAGCAATTGCGGAGCGGACAGGAAAATTAGATCAAACGCTTCAATCGTTGGCTGGTATGGTGGAAGCAACGATGAAACAGCAGATCGAGCGGTTTACTAAACTACTTGAACCCGTCTTAATCTCATGTCTTGGTTTTTTATTAGCACTGGCTGTATTGGCACTATTTCTTCCTATGCTACAGATGGTGCAGAGCTTATAGAAGAAAGAGGTGACTGGTATGAGGTTATACTCAAGAGAGTCAGGTTTTACATTAGTTGAGATGCTAGTTGTGTTGTTTGTGATCGGTATTATTTTAGCAATCGCGATTCCTAATTTAAGGGCAGCTGGTGAGTCGGCGAAGAAAAAAGCCGATTTGGCAAACCAGAGAATGATCTGGACTCAGGCGGAGCAGTATTATTTAGAGAATGGTATTTATCCGAACAGTGTCCAAGTCTTAGTAAAAGATGGGTACCTTCACGCGGCCCCTACTTGTCCAAATGGAAAGGGAACTTATACAATACAGCCTGATTTACCACTGGAGAAGCGGGTGTTTTGTCAAAAATGATGAGAGAGCAGTTAGGAAACGAATTGGGTTTTACATTGATGGAAACGGTTTTTGTTTTGTTTCTACTATCTCTATTTTGCACCCTGGCCCTCCCATCTTTTTCCACTATGAGTCAAAATAAGATAGAGCAACAGTTTGGTGTGGAGGTACGAGAAATGTTCAGTCTAGCTCGTTCTTTGGCTGTTAGCCAAGAGAAGAGTTGGCGTGTTCTTGTGCTACCAGATAAGATTCAGTTACAACAGCCCGAGTCCAATGTATTGAGGAAAGAACTTGCGATCCCGACGCAGTGTAAATTTACACATCATCTTCCTAAAAATGAAGTGACTTTTAGACAGACGGGACAAGCAGTAGGAGGTACCCTTACATTAACCTGTAAGAGGGGATACCAGGCTGTCTGGAAGGTGCAAGTAGGGTCAGGTCGGGTCATCATGGAGGAACACAGATGAAAGAATCAGGTTTCTCCTTTATCGAAACGATTATCGCGTGTACCATTTTGTGCACTGTAATCGGATTCGTTGTTCCGATCTTCCGAAGCGAAACTTTTAATGAGTCAAAAGTGAAATCTCATGAGTATGCAAGGGAAATCGCACAAAACAAAATGGAACATGTGCTAGCCAGCCCTGTTTCCAAACTAAAGATTGGACACCAGGTAGAGAAGGTTCATAGTCCAAATAAGACCAAGCAGGAGTTTCGTCTCCATACTTGGGTGAAGCATGAGTCGGATCACCTTCTTGAGTTGGAGGTGAAGGTCGAGTGGACATCCACTTCAACAAACTCAAAAAAATACGATTACACTCTCCATACGTATCGGCTTGCAAAAGGATTGTAACCTCACAATCAGGTTTCACATATGTGGAAACTGTTTTTACATTAATCATCATTGCGATCATTCTTCCCGTACTTTTCATTATGATCCATTTTGCTGAGACAAGAGGGGAAAGCCAAAAGCAACATCAGATTTTGATGAGAGAACGCCAGGCTATGCATCAATACATTGATCAAGAATTACGAGGGTCCTATTCTTTACAAGTAAATAAAAATGATTTGATCGCCAAACAGGTTAATGGGGATGAGATCCGGGTTCGTTGTCAAAACAATCGCTTGATTCGTAGCATTAAAAAGCAGAATGAATCCACCTTTCAGGGCACGATGATCCTAGCAACACAAATAGAAAAATGCAACTGGATACGGGAAGGAAAAGGCATTCGTATGTCTGTTCACTTCGCTTCAAATTCAAAAAAACAGTCTCGATTTATGGAGATGTTACTATATGCTAAGAAATAAGAGTAACCTTGAACAAGGTTTTATGATTCCCGTTGTGATGATGGTTATTTGGCTTGTGTTCCAATTTGTCCATGCATACATCTCGCAAACAGTCGCGATTCAACAAGCGGACTTTTTAGATTCTGAGAGAGTAAAGGCACGATATGCAGCCACTGGAGCGATTGATAAAGTGTTGGCAAATTGGAAAGAGCGTTTAGATGAGTCTAAATGGAGTTGGCAAGAGGCGAGCGTGGAGCAAGCAATTCAGGTAACACTATTACCCAGTTCAGATTCGGATTTAGAGCAAGGTCAAACGGGAATCTTACAAGCAAGAGCGACAGGTAAATTAGGAGTTCGAAAAACGATAACTGTCCAGATTGATCTGGAAACAGGCAGAAAAATAAAAGAAGTAAGAGATGATAAGTAATCTCGCAAAGAAAGAAGCGAACACAGCATGAATCTACATCAAAAACATCTAATCTTGTTAGGGATGATGGGGACTGGAAAAAGCACCGTTGGAAAACATCTTGCTCAGCATCTTCCGTATCCAGCTATTGATTTTGATCACTGGATTGAAGAGAGACAAAATCAATCGATCCCAAGCATATTTGAGCAGTTGGGCGAGTCTTATTTTCGCGAATTGGAATCGCAAGCTCTAAAGCATTTTTTGAAGCAACCCCAGCCACATATTCTCATTACAGGCGGGGGTGTTATACTTCGGCCCGAGAATAGAAAACGGATGAAGAAAGCGAATGGAGTGGTGTTTCATCTAATAGCCGATGTGGAGACTCTTATTCAGCGGTTGGATTTAGATGTAAATCGACCTCTCTTGCAAGGGGATAAGGCCGAAAAAATTCGACGTATATGGAGTGAAAGAAAGAGCCTTTATGAAACGATTGCTGACTACCGGATTCAGACAGATGACCGTTCACCTGAAGCAATCACAACCGAAATCCTCTCCCATTGGCATTAGCTCCCTGTTTAAAGGAATGATTAGGAGGTCATGCTAGGGATGAGGTGATGAGGTTGTCATTTAGAGATTGGATTACCTATATGATGAAGCAGATGTTATGGTTTATGGAAACTCCGCGAACGGAACGAAAAGCACAGCGATTAGAGCGAAAAGAACCTTGGCTAGAAAAATGGTTTGGGATCGTCCCGATTGGAACCAAGCTCTTCGTGGAGAAGCAGTTAGAACGACGTCATCGATCACAAAAGCCAACAGAAGGTTCGAAGCCATCGTAAATTGTAAAAAGTTATCCATTATCGGGAGCTGTTTAGCTCCTTTTTTGTTTGACAGCTATGATATACTTTCTCTAGAAAAGCTTTATAAAAAGGAGCGAATACATCGTGTATCATCGTTCAGAAACAAGACCTGTAAAGGTTGGAAATATACAAATTGGTGGAAATGATCAAGTTGTTATTCAAAGTATGACTACTAGTAAAACGCATGATGTCCCAAAAGTGGTAGCCGAAATTAATCGTCTTGCTGAAGCTGGGTGTCAAATTGTTCGTGTGGCTGTACCGGATCAACGTGCAGCTGATGCTATTAAAGAGATAAAAAAAGAAATCACCGTCCCTTTAGTAGCGGACATTCACTTTGATTACAAACTTGCTTTAAGAGCTATAGAGGGTGGAATTGATAAAATTCGTATTAATCCAGGGAATATCGGTCGCCGTGAAAAAGTAGAAGCAGTTGTTAAGGCGGCTAAAGAACGTGGAATTCCCATTCGAATCGGAGTAAATGCAGGGTCTTTGGAGAAGCGGATTCTAGACAAATATGGATATCCCACCGCTGAAGGTATGGTGGAAAGCGCCCTTTATCATATTGGGATTTTAGAGGATCTAGACTTCCAAGATATTATTGTTTCCTTAAAGGCATCGGATGTACGCTTAGCAATCGAGGCTTACCAAAAAGCAGCTGCCGCGTTCCGTTATCCTTTGCATTTAGGAATTACGGAATCAGGGACTTTATTCTCTGGAACAGTAAAGAGCTCGGCGGGTCTAGGTGCGATTCTCTCTCAAGGAATTGGTTCTACCATGAGAATTTCACTCAGTGCTGATCCAGTAGAAGAAGTAAAAGTAGCGCGCGAGTTATTAAAAACATTTGGATTAGCAGCAAATGCGGCTACGTTAATTTCTTGCCCAACGTGTGGCCGAATTGAGATTGATTTAATTAGTATTGCCAATGAGGTAGAAGAGTACATCTCGAATATTCAAGCACCGATTAAAGTTTCCGTCCTTGGTTGTGCAGTGAACGGCCCTGGAGAAGCGAAAGAAGCGGACATCGGCATCGCGGGAGCACGTGGCGAAGGTCTCCTATTTAGACATGGAGAAATTATTCGTAAGATTCCTGAGAAGGAAATGGTTGCAGAACTGAAAAAAGAAATTGATAAATTAGCGGAAGAGCACAAGCGCAAGCAAGAAGCAGAGGCAGCTTTGAACGTACAAGTGTAGAAATAGAAAAAGAACCTTTCTGTATAATATTTGCCTGCATTCTCATACTAATAGTGACTCACAAAGGAGGAACATGGTTAGTATGAAAAAAATTGCCCTTCTATTAGTCATTATTGGCGCGCTCAACTGGCTTCTGATAGGAGTGTTTGGATGGGATATTGTAGCTGCCATCTTTGGTGGTGACCCAACTCCTGCAACCTCTATGTTTAGCCGAATCATCTACTCCATAGTAGGTCTTGCGGGAATTTACTCCATCCGTTTCCTTTTTGACGATCGAGTAACCGCTGATAACGACAATCATTAAAGATAAAAAACTCCAGATATCGCGCCTGGAGTTTTTTGTTGCCTATTATGCCAAATGAACATACAATTTTATAAATCCAGTATGTTATTCATTACTTCATAAGGGGATGTAGCGGATGTCTGCAATGATCGGGATTACAACATTTATCGAATTAGATGAGTTTACCAAAATAAGAAGGGCATATGCGAACTCGGTTGCTACTGCTGGTGGAATCCCTGTTTTATTATCACCCATTGTCAATGAAACATTGGCAGAGGAACTAGCTGATCGATTGGACGGTTTACTCTTATCAGGTGGCGGAGATATTAATCCTATTCACTACCATGAAGAACCTCATCCAACACTTGATTTGGTTTGTGATACTCGGGATCAATATGAATTCCAACTCGCGAAAGCATTTATGAATCGCAGAAAGCCCATATTAGCCATTTGTCGAGGAGCTCAAGTGCTTAATGTTGTACTAGGTGGAACGCTGATTCAAGATGTGCCGTCGCAAGTAACTACCGATTTACCGCATTCCCAAGAAGCAGATCGGCATGTTGCTACACATAAGATCCAAATTGACCCGCAATCAAAATTAGCAGAAATTTTAGATGAGTGTCAAATTGATGTCAATAGCTTTCATCACCAATCTGTGAAAGACTTACCGGGTACATGTCAAGCAACCGCTTATGCCCCTGATGGAGTCGTGGAGGCATTTGAATACCAAGGTGATCAATTTGCCTTAGCGGTTCAATGGCACCCTGAAGCAATGACTCATGATGAACATTCTTTGAAGCTATTTCGCTATTTTGTAGACAAGTGTTCTTGTTCATAATACCTTTTGGACCCATAAACCTGTCATAGCTCACTCATTGTAGTGGACAGATGAATGGGTCTTAATTCATTCATAATAAGCAGGTAGGATCATTCTTATAAATATCCTTCCTCATGTTCACCCTGTACATATTTGGCATTGAATAAAAATAGCCAAAGTAGGAGCCCAAGTGATGGGATTAATACCAACAGCCCAGCGAGAAAAGTGATGACTAATGCTTTTCCGAGGACAGGACTGGTAACGGCGCCCTGAATGGTAATATAGGGATCTAATAAATACGGGAGATGAGAAGCTCCATATCCAAAGAAAGCAAACCCAAACTGGAGCATGACTAGCACAAAGGCAAGTCCGAACCATTTTCGTTTCCAAATTAGAAATACAGCCCCTATAAAGCAAAGTAGGGATAGCCCAAAGCACCAACCAATCTCAAGTGCTCGCTGAAAATGGCGTGGGTTATGGTGAGAAAGAGCCCAGAAAACCAAAAGACTGGCTAGGATAGTGGGCCCACTCCATGCTAACGCGTATTTGCGTAGTAATTCACGAGCAGGAGTGTCTTGCGCTCGATTAGCATAGAAAGTAAGGAAGGATGAACTAATATACAAAACGCTTACGATGGCTAAAAACGTAACCGCCCATGAATAAGGATTTGTGAATAATTGAACGATCGATAGCGTAATTCCAGAATCTGTTTCCCTAATAAATCCTCCTTCTGACATGGTTAAAATAGTGGATAGACTTGCGGGAATCAGCAATCCAGTAGCTCCATACAAAAACATATAAATGCGATTGCTTCGAACTCCATAATGAGCAAAGGCATAAAAAGAACCCCGGATGGTAAGGAGTATCAAGAAGACGCTTCCTGGAATAAGAAGAGCGGTTCCATAGTAATAGGCTGTATCAGGAAAGAATCCAATAATCCCTACAATAAAAAAAATCAAGAATACATTCGTCACCTCCCAAACAGGCGAGAGATATCTTTCGATCACCGTATTCACAATGTGATCCTTTTTCGTTTTCATGCTGTAATAAGAGAAGAAACCAGCACCAAAATCAATGGAGGCTATGATTAGATATCCATACAAAAATGTCCATAGTACTGTAATTCCAATCATCTCGAGTGACATGATGATTTTCCTCCTTATAATCCGTAGCGTTTCGCTAATTCTTGCTCTGCGCGGTTATGTCTGAACAAGCGATATAATACGATACATGTGAGTATCCCGAGAGCGAGGAATAAGGCACTAAAAGCCCAGGTAGTAGAGGAAACGTGATCTGCTGTAGTGGCAGCTTTATCAACTCTTAAGACCCCGGTAATAATCCACGGTTGCCGACCTACTTCTGCGAATATCCATCCCAATTGAATAGCAATAAAAGCTAGGGGAGCTCCTAAGACAATGCCTCGCAAAAGCCATGGACTCCACTGATTCCCTTTTTTTCGATACCATTCAATTGCGAAAACCGCTGAGACAAGCAAGAGATAAAATCCGATTGACACCATGCCGTCAAACAGATAATGAATATAAAGTGGTGGCCATAAATCCTGGGGAATATCATTTAGACCTTTCACTTCATGATTAGGAGAATTACCAGCCAAGATACTAAGGGCAAAAGGTATTTCGATTCCATACTTCACTTCTTGTGTTTCCTTGTTTAAAACACCACCGAAAATCAAAGGAGCCTGCTTGGCTGTTTCAAAGTGCCATTCGGCAGCCGCTAATTTAGTTGGTTGATGCTTAGCTAAAAACTTTCCAGAGATATCACCAGCTGCAAAAGTCGCGATAGCGAGGATAAATCCAGTGATCATCGTTAGACGAAGCGCCTTTTTATAATAAACATGATTTCTACCTTTGAGGATGTGATAGGCGGCGATGGAGGCAAGTAAGAAGCCGCATGTTAGATATGCAGAGGATAAGACGTGTGCTACTTTACTAGGTGTAGCAGGGTTGAGCATAGCGGCAATCGGATCAATATCGACCGCTTTTCCATTTTCTAGACGAAACCCAGCTGGAGTATTCATAAATGCGTTTACGATCGTGATAAATACAGCTGACATAGAGGATCCAATCACGATGGGGACGGAACTAGCCCAATGGATCCACGGATTTTTAAAACGATCCCATGTATATAAATAAATACCAAGAAAGATAGCTTCGACGAAAAAGGCGAATGTCTCCATAAATAGCGGAAGGCTGATTACATTGCCTGCTAGTTGCATAAACTGGGGCCATAACAGAGAAAGCATAAGTCCAATACAGGTTCCCGTTACCACACCGACAGCTACAGTAATAACAAAGCCGCGGGTCCATCTTTTTGCTAACATGATATAGTGATTATCTTTTTTCCAGATCCCCCATGCTTCAGCTAATGAGATAAATAAAGGAACACCGACTCCGATCGTGGCGAAGATAATATGAAAGGAAAGTGTTTCTGCTGTGAGAATTCGTGACCAAAAAACAGCATCCATTGATAGGCCTCCTTTTATTGAAACAATGCTATCATGTTCAATATTTCACAAATAAAGATCTTGATTTCAAACAATAAATGGATCTATAAACATTATAAAATGTGAATAATATCACATATATAGGAATATGTGACGGGATTGTGATTATTATTCGGCGAATCTCTGGGCAGACTACTGGAGGAAGGAGGAGAATCAGATGAAGAAACCAATTCTGATCACGTTTATATCCACTATGTGTTTGTTCATACTGTCTTGTACTCCCATGCAAGCAAGTCAAAAACAGGCATCTCCACAAGAGGAGAAAACTCCAAAAGCAGGACATCAACTGAATGCAAAGATGATATTTCATCATGAGAATCAAGTCTGGGAATTAGAATTGGGTGACATAGGATTTGACGGAATTGACCCTACTTCATTAGACCATGAACTCATTCACAGCTGGATTCGAACTGAAGTTGCTCCACAAGTTGAAAAAGACCCTGTATCTGCTTTTTATAAGAATAGAAAACTGATACCAGATCAAGTTGGTTATCAAGTTGATTATGTAGCGATTGAGGAGACTCTACAAAATGTCCATCAAATTCTTAATCTGCCTCAAGAACTACCATTAAAAATACTTCAGCCACAGATCACCAAACAAAAAGTGTTGACCTTGAAGCAGAAGCGTCTAGGTTCATATCGGACTTATTTTAATCCTGATAATGAAAACCGATCACACAATATTTCTCTGTCTACGAATGCGATTGACCATAGAATCGTCGTACCAGGAGAAACCTTTTCATTTAATGAAATCGTAGGCATTCGGACAACCGAACGCGGTTATCGTCCTGCTCGTATCATTGTAAAAGGAGAGTATAGCGAAGGAGTCGGGGGAGGGATCTGCCAAACTTCTTCCACCTTATTTAATAGTGCTGATCAAGCAGGACTGCAAATTGTGCAACGCTATAGCCATAGCAAGCATGTGGCGTATGTCCCTAAAGACCGGGATGCTACCGTGTCATGGGGAGGCTATGATTTTAAGTTTCGTAACCAATTCAATGAACCTATTTTGATATCTTCCCGCATAACCGGAGGAGTTTTGAATATATCTATTTATGGGCCAAATGCCATTATGCATAAACAGAATGAAATACCTGATTCACCCCCATTATCGCAGCAAGATGAATCCTAACTAGCCGTCGCCCAATATGTGACGGCTTTTTTGCCGATAAGGGAAGAGGGTTAGAAAATACTTCCTATTTAGCCAATTTGCATAGAAATAACGAAAATAGTCTGTTATAATGGGACACGTTAAACCCACTAAAGGAGCGATTCGATGAATAAAAAATTTCTTCTAGCCGGAATAGCTACAGTAGCCCTCAGTTTAACCGGGACACTTGTGGTAAATGCGATGGAGAAAGAAGTAGTCATCACCTTTAGCGATGGTAAGAAAGTCGTCTCAAAAGGCTTTCATGATACAGTTGCTGAAGCTTTGGAGGATGAAGGTTTCAAGATAGCCGAGATGAAACAAAAGTACCATCCTAGTGTTCCTTGGACTCAAAAATTGACCAAAGATCTTACCAACGTTAGCTTGAATTGTCGATGTAAAGTCAGCCTAACTATAGGTGGTAAAGCCGAAGGTGAGAAAGAGACCGCGAAAGGTACGGTTCGTGAGTTTTTAGAGGAGCAAAAAATCGCCTTAGGTGAATGGGACGAAGTAAGTACAGCATTGGATGCAAAAATTCAAGATGGAATGCAGATCTCAGTTGACAGAATTGAGCAAGTAGTCAAAAAAGAAGAAAAAGAGATTAAGTTCGATACAGAAGAACAAAAAGATAAAACCTTAGCAAAAGGGGAGAAGAAAGAGGTTACCCCTGGAAAGCTAGGAAAAGAGATTTATCAAGTTACCATCTACTATAAAAATGGTGAGCCTATGATGAAGGATGGAAAGCCAGCTTCTGATTCCAAGTTGATCGAAAAAATCGATCCTGTAAAAGCAGTATTTAAGATTGGAACGAAAGAAGAGGAAGATTCGAGACCCGCGTTTGCAGGTGGTGGTTCCTTACCAAACGGAACGTCGTATAAGAAAATGATAATGGCCGAAACCACCGCCTACACTTCCAAAAAAGGTGCAAAGACGGCTTCAGGGAAAGTGGCTAGAGTTGGACTAGTGGCAGTTGATCCAAAAGTAATTCCACTTGGAACAAAGCTGTTCATTGAAGACTATGGAATGGCGGTTGCAGCAGATACAGGTGGTGCCGTAAAAGGAAATATTGTTGATGTATATTTTAATTCTGAAGCGGAATGTAGAAAGTGGGGACGTAAAGATAAAAAGGTGTACATCCTAGATTAAGACCGTACATAGTGGAGTTCAATACTATGCAACCTGCAAAGAAGAATTGCAGGTTCTTTCTTTTTTGAAAAGATAAAATGGAAAGTTTTATCAAATTCGTCTTTGAATTTCCCTACTTTTTCGATATACTTAGGAAAGGAATAATTCATCCGAGGTGTATGAATGGTAGGTCGAAATGAACCCTGCCCTTGTGGAAGTGGGAAAAAGTACAAAAAGTGCTGTGAACGTGTAGTCACGATTCGTCATGCTGAGGGATTGCGAGAAGGACGCGACCGAGATCTATCAAAAAAATTACTCGTAGACCTAAATCAGTGGTTTCATCCGTATTGGAAAATGGAAAAGCATAGTAAGTGGGGGCATCGTTTTAAAGAGTTATTGCACTTACCTCTACAAGAACCAGTCCCACAATCTTTTTCCTTTTCCTTTTATTATTGGTTGTTACTTGACGCCCCCTGTGTCCAAAATAAGCGACCGGTTGAGCTGTGGGCATCAACAGTCCGCCGAACACCAGAGAAGGAAAGAGTGCTGACAAGCTATTTGGATAGTAAACTCACATGTTATGAAATGATCGACATAAGGGAAGAAAGCATGCTGTTTCGATCTCTATTAGATGGGGTTGAGTATGAAGTGATACGAGGTGCAGAGGTGCCTCGTGAACGGATTGTCTTTACTCGCTTAATACGTTTAGGAAATCGATATGAGCTGTTTGGCCCTTATACATCTTTTGTGCATGAGATGAGAGGGGAGATACTCGTGCAACTAGAGAAATTTAACCACCTAGACCAAGAACAACAAAAATATGCAACTCGTGAACGTGAACAAGGATGGCAAGTGCTTGGATGGTCCATGAAACGCGCTCAAGAGCTTGAAAAGGCGGAGAAGTTAGCACCAGCATCAACGCCTGAGATGGTGGACGGTATCCGTGAAACTCTGTTCTGGCCAAATGTCGAGTATATGTCTGAACAACCAGGATTGCCGATTAAAATCATGCAACAGTTAGAGCAGTTTTACGTTTCGCAGGTTAATCCATTACAAAAGAGAACCCAACAATTTTACAGTAAATCGCTAGAGATACTGTTTGACTATCTCTCCAAACGATTTGGACAATCTTTTCAATGGTCTATGCTAAATGAGGAAGCTTTCATTCATTTTTTTAGCATTTGGTATTTGGATAGTGGAAAAGCTACTCCAATGGCTTCTAAGATCTTCTTAAATACCTTGAAAAATCTGTTTCAATGGCTCTATAACCAAGGCATTTCTAATATATATCTTCATTTCAAAAAAGTTTACTCTATTTTAATTCATAAATTGCCTACAACGATTGAGGCACGTACTTGGTTAGCGGAACACGCAATTGATACAGGGGAAACAGACCATACAGGAACCATGATACAAAATATGTTCATGCTTGCAATTTCAGGGACAGGTCCTGTCCTGTTGATTGGTGAACGATGGGTACCTGTACAACTTCGTGCTTTCCCTGCGATTTGGTCAGATGAGCGTTTTTGGGTTCGAGGAACGATTCAAATGAGTGAAAACCACTGTATTTTTACTCATATTGAAAACGTGTTTCCTATGACATTAATGGAAGAAGAGTTACCGAACGCCCATGTATTAGGTCAAAAATAGAGGAACAGCCTACTGTATTGTTGGAGGCTGTTTCTTTTGGTTCTGTTATGTGAAGTAGAAGCTTGTCCTGCTCATAGGGAAAGCTTTTTTTGCATATCCTTGTGGTCAATACCCGCATCTAGATACACCTCACCTTCTGCGGTATACCCTAGTTTCTCATAAAAAGGAAGGGCATGTGTTTGGGCAGAGAGGACGATTTTCTGGGCCCCTTGGTGCCGAGCATACTCTTCTAATGCCAGCATTAGTTCACGACCAGCCCCTGTTCCACGTCCTTCAGGTAGGACTGCTACACGTTCTGCTTTGGCTACATGGTGCTTATACCATCTCATACGACAAGTGCCAATTGCTTTGTGATCTAATTTTGCTAAGAAATGTATGGAGGAACTTTCTTTTTCATCAATTTCCTGATCCTCAGGAACCCCTTGTTCATATACAAATACTTTATGCCGAATTTCAAAAGCTTGATTTAATTCGTCGTTAGATTCCACTTTTTTTACACTTATACGCATGAACATCACTCCTGTTTCTGTATTTTACCCCTTTTCTTTGAAAAGATGGGTGAGGAATTTTGAAATAAAAAGGAAACCTATCGTGTTCGTTTGAATAATAGTGATTTACCATGTTGGAAGGAGAATGAAAAATGGGTAGAAGAGTTCATAGTAGTGAGGTTTATCAAGCTGTGATGAATAAGTTAACGGAGCGAGGAGTTCCTTTGGAGGCTATTGCTGAGATCGTCTATGAGATGCAAGTCCCTTATAAAGCGGACCTTCGGAAAGAGGTTTGTCTGGAAAGTGTAATGGCTGTTTTAGAAAAAAGAGAATTACAACATGCGATTCTAGTTGGAGTCGAACTAGATACCTTAGCTGAGAAAAACATACTTTCTGAACCGCTACTAAGTATTGTCAAAGCCGATGAGGGGTTATTTGGCTGTGATGAGACATTAGCTTTAGGATCCGTATTTGGATATGGAAGCATTGCTCTTACTACCTTTGGATATTTAGATAAACAAAAGATAGGCATTATCAAAAGTCTAGATAATCAGAGCGGGGAACATTGTCATACATTTTTAGATGACATTGTCTGTGCGATTGCTGCTGCTGCTGCTGGGAGATTAGCCCATCGAATTCGTGATGAAGACGAAGAATGCGATTCAGCCATAGACACATATTAATCCGTTTGATCTCATAGTAGGATGAAGGTGTACCATATATGGTGATACTTCAATGATCTTAACAAAATAAAAAAACCGAGTACTGCCCTGTACTCGGTTGCCATTTGAGGAGGGAATTTGGTGGAACAAGTGACTTGCTTGTTCTGTATATACTATGTTAATCTCTATAAGCCCGTTTGGACGTTCACCTAAATTGTGCGTTAGTCTAGATTTGCTAAATGAAAACAGCTGTATCACTAGGAATATTTCCCACTATCTGAGTTACACTACAGCTAGGAGGAGATATAGATGGATCAATGGATTTATTGCGCAAAATTATATGAATCCCGTTTTCAAGCAAAAGTATTAGCGACACGAATGCAAGAAGATTGGTGGCTATACGGGTACGAAAGCCCTGATACTGTGGAAGTATTTCGCTCGAGAAAAGGGCGTTTTGGTGTGAAATACATCTGGAGACACTAAGAAATTTTAAAAAAGTACTTGTGTGATTATCCATTCTGTTGTATAGTATTAATTGTCGCTGAAACAAGTTAGAAAAAATATGAATCAATCATAATGTCGCGGGGTGGAGCAGTGGTAGCTCGTCGGGCTCATAACCCGAAGGTCGCAGGTTCGAGTCCTGTCCCCGCAACCAATGTGGAGCTGTGGTGTAGAGGCCTAACATGCCTGCCTGTCACGCAGGAGATCGCGGGTTCGAATCCCGTCAGCTCCGCCATTTTCCGTAAATACATACGGGCCTATAGCTCAACGGCAGAGCACCTGGCTCATAACCGGTTGGTTACAGGTTCAAATCCTGTTGGGCCCACCATAAAAACCTAGATAGACTAGGGCAGTTAGCTCAGTGGGAGAGCGCTTCCCTGACACGGAAGAGGTCGCTAGTTCGATCCTAGTACTGCCCACCACGTTAATCCTTGAGAAATCAAGGTTTTTTGTTTGTCTTTTTTACGATTAGGGCAAAAAAACCTTGATTGACCACATTTTGACCACATTGATATTTTTTATCCTTTTTTGGACAACGCATGACTAAATTTTTCGGCCGCCTTTTCTTGAATACCTGGGATTACATGGCTGTATATTTCCAAAGTTACACTTGTACGGCTATGTCCTAACCTCTCACTAACCACTTTTGGGTGTTCTCCAAGTTGTAGCATGATACTGGCGTGGGTATGTCGTAAGTCATGGAAACGGATTTTTTTAATTCCGCATTCGGATATCATTCTGTTATAGTGCCGTCTAAGGTTTTCGGGGATCATGGGGGTTCCAAGGCTGGTGCAAACAACCAAATCAAAATCCCCATATGACATTCCTAGTTGTAGCTTTTGCTTTGATTGCTCTAATTTATGTTTTTTTAAGGCTTGGACTACGTCATCAGTTATTGATATCAGCCTTTTAGATCCTTTAGATTTTGGTTCCTGAAATATCAGCCCATTTTTGGTTTTAGCTAAGGATTGCTGTATGCTCAATGTTTTGTTCTCAAAATCGACAGCTTGCCACCTTAATCCGAGAATCTCCCCCATACGCATACCTGTGAAGATGGCAAGGAGGTAAGCAATATATAGAGGTTCTTTTTCTGTACTACTCAAGAACCTTGTGGCCTCGTCAGTGGGGTTCTTTTGAATTAATCCCCATTTTTTTGCGTATTGAAGGAGCTACTAAGAACATGATGGTTGGAGTAAGCGGAATTACTATCGGGTTAAGAAAGAGGCGATTGAGAAGGTAGCATGTGTATTGAATATTATTTAAGATTGCATTCGAACTGCTTTGAAAATCTCTTTCAACACAATTAACAAAAAAGCCTACAAAAGGAAATAATAACCTCTCAAAGGCTTTGTTTTATTAACTATGAGTATCGCTTCTAATACTTCCATTTTTTCATTTAACTAAAGAACAGCACGCTCTAGGATAATTTTTCAATCGAAATTGTTGCACTGGCAGCAAAGCTTCCGTCAAAACCGCCTGCTAGGATGTCTGATGTTGTGACAGCATTTAATAATCGGACAACTGCTCCAGTAGCTACTGTTTGATATGAATTACCATTAACTAGAACATTGTTTCCTGTGGCTGGTGCTTCGGCACCAAATCGTGGACTTACGGCGAATCCACCACTTATACCTATTCCATATGCCATTCCTGTTCCTGTGGCCGACGATGTGGATTTTCCGAATGCAGAAAAATCGAATCGGTAGAGTCCAGCTTGATTTATAGTAATGGTACTACTAGGAGCAGTAAAAGTATATGCAGGAGAAGTTGTTACAAGTTGAGTAAAGGTAACACCATTATTAGTTGTTGTAGTAACACCAGGAATTATAGAAAAAGCTTGGAATATATCACTGCTAAGTGGTCCAGTAGGCCCTGCTGGTCCTTGAGGTCCCGTAGTGCCGTCCGCGCCATCCGCTCAGGATTAGAATTGAGTTTGATATTCTGCACTAGAATTAGCTTGTTTACAATAGAGGCTACTGAACTAGTCATTAGAGGTGTATGGAATAGAGGTTATGTGACCGGTAACATTCGCCGACATAAAAGGATAGATTTATACATGATGAGAAAAGTATAATATGAAAATGGAATTTAATCGACCCAAATAGTACCTTCTCAACGTTTTTTAAATTGATGTATTAACATGTTGGTGGTACTTCGAAATAGTATATTTAGTTAGGAGTCAGTAAATGAAACGGCACTTAGTACAATTGGATTCTTTACGCGGTATAGCTGCTTTGACAGTGGTTTTCAGTCATCTGCTATATATTTTTCCATATTTTGAGCCAAACACGAGTCAAAATACGGATTATTTTTGGTTGAATATAGTTAAATATAGTCCACTACATATTTTTTTTGATGGACATGGGGCAGTCATTTTATTTTTTGTGTTGAGTGGTTTTGTACTAGCCTTACCTTATTATCGAGAGAGTTTTAAATTAGAATACATTCCATATGTGATAAAGCGTTTTTTCAGAATATACGTTCCTTACATTGTAACGTTGGTTTTTGCTTTCTTATTAGCATTTCCTTTCATTGGAGAGGTGGTACAGGGTGGTAGTGATTTCGTTTCACGTGGATGGAATAAAGAAATAGCAATACAAGATATCTGGAATCATATTTTATTCATAGGAAATTATGATACAAGAGATTTTCACCCCGTTATTTGGTCGCTTATTCATGAAATGAGAATTTCTATCATTTTTCCGTTCATTATGATGCTTGTGCTACGACTTAATTGGAAGAGTGTACTTTGTTTTGCAGTATTTCTTTCCGTTATGGTAGAAGTAGCAAGCTTAGATTATACGATTCATTATATTGGAATCTTTATGGTAGGGGCGTTATTGGCTAAATACTACCAGACTATTGTAGATTGGTTAGAAGAGAAAAATACGTTATTTAAAGGGTTTCTGTTCTTACTAGGGGCTTGCTTCTATTCATATAGCTTCCTGTTTTACAATGTTTCTTTTGCTCATAATTTTATTATAGATGATTGGTTTACAGCTATTGGATCAGTCATATTCATAAGTATCAGTTTAGCTTCTATCAGAGCAACAAACGTCTTAAAATGGAAGCCGATTCATTTCATAGGGAAAATTTCTTACAGTCTTTATCTAGTACACCTCCCCATTATTCTGTTCATGGTACATTTATTGGCTAACTTGATACCAACCAGTTCCATTTTATTGCTAAGTTTTGTGGTTTCATTATTAGTTGCTAGTCTTTGCTACTATTTCATTGAAATTCCATCTATTAAAATGGGTGCTAAAATGGCTAGTAGAATAAAGAAGAGAGAAAAGTAATGTGTGTACGAGTTTTGACTTGTTCGAAAACAAGACCGCTAGATTTTTCTTAGCGGTCTTTTATATGTGCGCCCGGCATGGGCGTAGTCTATAGGGTGAAAGTCCCGAATGGTGAAGGTAGCAGTAGCCATTAGCTTAAGGCAAGGGTGTCCACCGTGAGGTGGAATCTGAAGGAAGCCGTCAGCAAATCTCCGATCTGAGGACACGAATCTCATACAAGGCTAGTATTCGTTGGATGAGTCTGCATAGCAAGACAAAGTCCTTGCTACCGAAGGCGAATGAGAGTAGATGAGACAGATAGATGGAGAGAAAGACTGCGTTCTTACCCGGGGAGATCTGCATGGCAAGCCATGTCCACAGGGTAACCTAGATCGAAAGGTTTAGCTGAACATGCAGAAGTCAGCAGATGCCATAGTACCTGAGTAGAGGATACTTGAAAAGGGAAGGGCTGAACATTTAGGAAGAACGATTCACTAAGCGTTCATTCTTTACATTGATACAGACAACCTATAATAGGCTTGCCTAGAGGAGGAAGTGGTAAAGTCCATGGGGGACTCTTGGAGGGTGGAGTAAGGAATGGCACAAATAGAATGAAGCGTTCACGAGGAAGGTTATATCGATGTTAATGAAACGGCTACTTTCAAGAGAAACTCTCTTGAAAGCACTCAAACAAGTGGAAAAGAATAAGGGTAGCCATGGGATGGATGGAATGTCAGTAGAATCCCTACGAGAACACATCCAGGAACATTGGACTTCTATCCGTTCTTCCATCGAAGATGGAACCTACAAAACCGTTGCCCGTCCGTCGAATCGAAATCCCGAAATCGAACGGTGGCGTTCGGTTATTAGGTATACCTACTGTGTTCGACCGTTTCGTACAACAAGCAATCGCTCAAATTCTAACACCTTTATTTGATCCGGGTTTTTCAGATTGTAGCTACGGGTTCCGTCCCGGAAAACGTGGACATGACGCAGTTAGAAAAGCCAGGGGATATATAGAGGAAGGCTATCGATGGGTAATAGATCTAGACCTTGAGAAGTTCTTTGATCAAGTGAGCCATGACAAATTAATGAGCTTACTTGTAAAGAAGATAACAGACAAGCAAATATTGAAACTGATTCGTAGGTATTTGCAGTCTGGAATTATGGTTAATGGCTTACGAGTTTCCAATGAACAAGGCGTCCCACAAGGTGGCCCATTAAGCCCATTATTATCTAATATCATGCTAGATGTATTAGATAAAGAACTGGAAAAGCGCGGGCATAGATTCGTTCGGTATGGAGGCCCTGGAAACGAAAGTTTCTAGGATTCAGCTTTACTCATCACCACCAACCTAAAATACGTATTGCCAAGGAGAGTATTAAAAGAGCGAAGGAAAAGATCAGAGAAATTACCTCTCGTTCAAAATCATTCACCATGGAGCAAAAATATGACTGGACTCGTCAGACTTAAATGAACCGCCTAGTGCGGAACCGCATGCTAGGTGGTGTGAGAGGTCGGGGGTTAATCACCCCCTCCTACTCGATTAAAAGTTGCTCATTTGTGAGTCGTATGTACTGGTTTGGTAATATACATAAATCAATCATCGCTACGGTTATTTCCAGATATGAAGAACTCGTTGTTTGCTGTTTAAGTTTTTGGGTAGCTGTTTACTATTCTATCGATAGATGAGTGAACAAAGCAAAATAAAGACGCCGTTTCCCTAATAGAGGATAAATGGCGTCTTTATTTTGTAGTGAAATATGAATGCATTACTTGGATGGAATGATATTTAATTCCTTCAAGTAAGCTGTTTCTTTGTCTTTATCATATTCTTTCTCCCACTTGGACATAACAATGGCGGCTAGGGAGTTACCAAATACGTTTACGACGGTTCTGGCCATATCCATGATTCTATCTACACCGGCGATGAAAGCGAGTCCTTCGGCTGGGATTCCGACTGCCCCAAGAGTAGCTAGTAATACAACGAAGGATACACCTGGTACTCCAGCGATTCCTTTAGAAGTGACCATGAGTGTGAGAAGAAGTGTGATTTGGGCGCTAATTGGCATATGAATTCCATATAATTGAGCGATGAATAGTGCTGCGATCGCTTGATAAAGAGTAGAGCCATCAAGGTTAAATGAGTAACCGGTTGGAATAACAAAGGATGTAACGGCCTTCGAGCATCCTAACTTCTGCATCTTCTCGATTAGCTTTGGTAAAACGGTTTCAGAACTTGCTGTAGAGTAAGCAAGTATAATTTCATCTTTTAAGACGCGGAATAAGTGGAAGATGTTAATGCCTACGATGCGTGCCATGATTCCCAGTACAACTACAATGAAGAAGATCATTGCGGCATATACCAAGATAATGAGTTTGCTAAGTGGAATAAGGGACTGAATACCAAACTTAGAAACGGTTACACCAATTAGTGCAAACACACCGAGCGGAGCAAACTTCATAATCTGATTGGTCACGGAGAACATAGCTTCCGAGACACCGTGGAAGAAGGTAAGAACGGGTTTTCCTTTTTCTCCAATGGCGGCAACACCAAGTCCGAACATGACGGAGAAGAAGATAATAGCGAGCATATCGCCTTTTGCTAAGGATTCGAACAGGTTACTTGGAACGATATTTACAAATGTATCTGCAAACCCATGACTTCCTACTTGGTGGGTTGTGTCTACGTATTTTTGAATATCTGTTTTTTGCAGTACATCCATCTTAATGCCGGCACCTGGTTGGAAAATATTAGCAAGTAGCAATCCGAGTACGAGAGCGATGGTGGTAATGATCTCAAAATAGAGAATGGTTTTACCGCCTAGTTTTCCCAACTTCTTCGTATCCCCAACTCCAGCGACACCCACTACGATACTGGCAATGACGATTGGAATTACGATCATCTTAATTAGTCGAATAAAGACGTCACCAATCGGCTTTAGATATGTCTCAATTGTAGGGTTTCCGTAGAAAATGGCACCTACTATTACACCAACAACCAGCCCAAATAAAATTTGCCAAGCTAGGCCAAATTTTTTCATATTATCACCTCTGATAGTTATTTAGTAAAGAACAATAGAAAATGCTATAGAAATTTATTTAATTATGGGCGAGTTGCACTAAATAATCATATTAAATTTCACATATATATTCAATGATTTTATTTAACAACATAAATAAAACATTTTAATGTGATTTATATTTGATTAATATACTATTTTATGAATAAATATTAGTTTGTTTATAGGTTTTCGCGCGTAAATAATTCTTTGTTGTGTGATTATATTTATCTAATTTCATCAAATATAGAGAAATTAATTATAATTATTAAAATGATTATGATGCAGATTGAAAAAATAAAGAAGGGAACTGGCAGCTGATCTGGCCGTTCCCTTCTTTATAGATCAAACTAATGATTGACTTCACTTAGATCGGAAAGTCTAACTTTTT
The DNA here is from genome assembly GCF_900119485.1 of Thermoactinomyces sp. DSM 45891. Taxonomy (GTDB): domain Bacteria; phylum Bacillota; class Bacilli; order Thermoactinomycetales; family Thermoactinomycetaceae; genus Baia. The sequence goes on along the minus strand of NZ_FPJZ01000003.1, from coordinate 134,810 downwards.
GTTTTTCTTGATGTTCTCCTTGTATATGAACGGTAGCTGTAACGCCATCCTCACTTACCTGGTCAATCCAGATCGAATTACCATTGTAGTTCACAAGTATAGTTTCCGGGGAAGCAATTATTTCTTTTGCTCTTTGTATATCCAATGTTGTTTCCTCCCTTTAAATGGCATTTGTAGTATGTTCTTATACGTTTACTTACATGCGAGTTTGAAAGTAATAAATAAAAATAGATGAATTAAAAACAACAACATTTGCCAATATAATCAATATAATGAATTTTAAAATTAATAAGATTAATCATTTAGGGGGAAATCAGATGAGGAAGAAATGGATGTATTGGTGCATTGGGCTTGCTTTATTGTTAGTGTTGATGCCGACTGTAGCGGTTCCTGTTTGGGAAAATGTCACAACGTCTAAAATAAGCGAAGACGATATTTCAAAATTGACAGAGGCGGTTACGCAAGAGATGACTCAGCAAAAAAAAGCTTCTGTCTCTGTCTCGGATGTGAAGAGTCGTGCGCAGGTAAATGTTCAGAGAAAGGACATAGACAAGAAATGGGTGTTTGGTACAGCTGTCATTGAGGCACCTAAGGAAAAAGGGGCGTATCCAGAGGGTTGGATTTATGTTGCGAAGATGGAAGGTGCCGAATGGAAGGTGGCTTTGGAGGGGAGTCAATTATTCCAGAATTGGTTACAAGATGCGCCTAGTACGGTCGTGAATAGCAATGAAAAGAAGGTGTTTGCTAATCGTAGTAGTGATGTCAAGATTATGGGGGATCAAGATCAATTGAGGTTGCCTTTTGCTTTAGGGGCTACTTGGACGTTAACAGGTGGACCGCATGGTTATAGTGGACAAAATACTCCTTATAGCTCCCTAGATCTAGCAGGGGGGAATCAACAAGTTTTGGCAGCGGGTTCAGGAAATGCATATACTATGTGTGGAAGTGGACAGGGTTGGGTTCGAATTATTCATGCGAACGGTTTTGCCACTGATTACTATCATTTGTGGAATAATATCCGGCCGAATGGGTCATGGGTGGATGCAGGTACATTCCTCGGGTATACGGGCACAGATGTATCGTGTGGGGGATATGCATCAGGAAGACACGTACACTTTGCACTCCGCTACAATAATGCATATGTATCGATAAATGGGCGTGAGATCGGTGGTTGGGTATTCTGGTCGGGTAATTCCGCCTATGGAGGGTACGCGATGCATGGAAGTACCGTTCGTTATCCAGGTCAAGGATTGTATAATTACGGAGCACTTGACCAGAACCAAGGGATTGTGGATGTAGTGGGGAGTGGCACGCTGAATGTGAGATCTGGACCGGGAAGTAACTATCCGATCGTGGGCACGAAGAATGATGGAGAGATTGTAACTATAGCATGTACGGCCACAGGTACGACTTTCACAGGTAGATCGAAAACCACGAATATATGGGATCGCATCGGTAACGGACAGTGGGTTAGTGATGCCTATGTATGGACAGGATCAACGACTGCAGTTGCTCCAACATGTAACTAGTGGCTGAGGGATATTGTTGTGAGTAGGGGAAGATGGTCTGAAGCAAGGGGATTGCTTTGAACCACTTCTGCACTTTGAACAAAGAGGTCACGACTGACAAAGATATAATCTAGTTGGGTTCTAGGGCGTAATGAAGGAAAGGTTGCATATCGCATAGTGGGATCGTTTGCTTTGCAGACATCCGTGAAGTGATATGTAACCTTTTTCCATGGTTTCGATTTCGGCCTCATGTTCCAATCTCCCATTACGATAGTGGGTAATGAGTGTTCTAAGCAATGATGGAGAATATAGTTAACCTGCTTGCGATGAATCCAGGGGTTTAGACTAAGGTGCGAGGTGCACACATGTAATGTTTGACTAGGAAGTTGGATGTGTGACTCTAGCAAGGAGCGATTTTCCATCAGTCTAGTTGGATATTGGAATAGGTGATTTTGCTCGAAGGAGATGGGATAACGCGATAAGATCGCATTTCCATATCGTTTATGTTCTACTCTTTTCTTGGCTGGTGAGGAAATAGCATGTCCATAAGCATAGTTCATGCCGAGTGACTTGGCCAGCCAATCTATTTGATTTACATAATGACTTCTTTTTGAAAAATAGCAATCTACTTCATTTAAACCAACTACATCACACTGATGATCGGCGATGATTTTAGCAATTCGTTGTAGATCGATTCTGCGATCGGTTCCTTTACCATGATGGATATTAAAGGTCATGACACGTAACTTCAAAGTATCGCCTCTCTAGAGCATGGGACTGAAGATGTGTAGATAGCTCTTGTGTATATTATGGTTAACTTTAACCAAATTCAACGGAGATTCATAAAAAAAATTGTCGAAAGTAAGAATGTTATTGTGATAATATATAGAACAATAGATATCATTTTAATATTTGTCATATACATACTTTTATCTATTATCTTTATATTTACATTTTATTGTTTTGTGTGTTAGCGAATAAACGAGGTGATCCAGTGACCCAGACAGTATTAGAGATTGCCGATTTACAATTACATTTTTTTACCGACAAAGGGGTCGTAAAAGCGGTTGACGGTGTCAGCCTTGAAGTAGGAAGAGGAGAAGTAGTCGGTTTGGTTGGAGAGTCTGGATGTGGGAAAAGTGTTACATCTTTAGCAATTATGGGCCTGATTCCTCAGCCACCTGGGAAAGTTGTGGCAGGATCGATTCAGTTTGAGGGAATGGATCTTACGAAGATTTCCCAGAAAGAGCTTCGTAGAATTCGTGGGGATCAGGTAGCGATGATTTTCCAAGAGCCGATGACTTCTTTAAATCCACTCTTTACAGTAGGAAATCAGTTAATGGAAGTAGTGCGTATCCATCGAAAAGTGAGTAAGGAAGAAGCGCGTAAGAAAGCCCTAGAGATGTTGCAACAAGTGGGGATTAGCCGTGAAGGAATATTGGATGACTATCCTCATCAGCTATCTGGGGGAATGCGCCAGCGGGTGATGATTGCAATGGCGATGATGTTAAATCCGAAACTACTGATTGCGGATGAGCCGACTACTGCTTTAGATGTTACGATTCAAGCGCAAATCCTTGATCTTATGAAAAATCTAAACAAAGAATTTGAGACATCCATTCTTTTCATCACACATGATTTAGGAGTCGTTGCAGAGATGTGTGACCGAATTGTAGTGATGTATGCGGGACAAATCGTAGAGCAGACGGACCGTTTTCGATTGTTTCGTAATCCAAAGCATCCATACACGCAGGGTTTGATGAATTCGATTCCGAAGATAGAGGATAAAAGAGATCGTCTCTATTCTATACCGGGTCAGGTGCCTAATCCTCATCAGATGCCGCGAGGATGTCGTTTTGCTCCGCGTTGTGAGTATGTGATGGATATTTGTCGTGAGAGTTCTCCTGATTTGATTGCTGTGGAAGAAGGTCATCTTAGTCGTTGCTTTTTGCATCAGGAGGTGAAGGAAGTTGCTGCTACAAGTACATAATCTGCGAAAGACATTTCCCATCCGGGGAGGGTTATTAGGCAAAAAAACAGGTGAGATTATGGCCGTCGATGATGTTAGTTTTTATGTTAAAAAGGGTGAGACGTTAGGTTTGGTAGGGGAGAGTGGTTGCGGAAAATCAACCACTGGACGAGCGATCCTACGTCTTCATGAGCCGACATCGGGTCAGATTACATTTGAGGGGAAATCATTGCTTGCTTTGGGTGAGGAAGAGATGCGGAAGGTACGTCGTGATTTGCAGATGGTTTTCCAAGATCCATTTGCTTCTCTAAATCCTAGGCAAAAAGTATTCAATATCTTAGAAGAGCCACTCATTGTTCACGGGATGGGGAATGGACAGGAACGGAAGGAACAAGTTCAGGAGCTCCTACATCTGGTTGGAATGAATCAATCTCATGCAATGCGCTATCCGCACCAATTTAGCGGTGGTCAGCGGCAGAGAATCGGCATCGCTCGAGCTTTATCCACAAAACCGAAGCTAATTGTCGCGGATGAGCCTGTGTCTGCTCTGGATGTGTCGATTCAATCGCAAGTGCTGAATTTAATGGCTGATTTGCAAGAAAAGTTTGAGCTGACATATTTGTTTATCGCCCACGACTTGAGTGTGGTAAAGCATATTAGTGATCGAGTAGGCGTTATGTATCTAGGGCGTTTAGTGGAGTTAGCAGATCGGGATGAGTTGTATGAGAAGCCGCTTCATCCATACACGCAAGCATTGCTTTCAGCTGTTCCTGTACCAGATCCAGATTTCCAGAAGCAGAGAATTATTTTATCGGGAGATGTACCCAGCCCAGCGAATCCGCCTAAGGGATGTGCTTTTCATCCGCGTTGTCCACATGTGATGGATATTTGCAAAGAAGTGCGCCCAGAGTTTACGGATCAGGGTGGAGGTCATTTTTCAGCCTGCCATTTGTAGATACATAGTAAGCTTGCATTTCATCAAGGAGGTGACGGGCCTAGATTTGGAATTGATGCTGTATCACTATTCTAAGGAGGTTTCTGTATGAAAAAACGTGGTCTCATTCTTTCTCTTTCTGTGACACTACTTGCTACTTCTTTCTTGGTTGCTTGTGGTGGGAAAGACCCGAATGCGGGAAGTGGTAAGTCCAAAACACTCATTTATGGACGTGGTGCAGATTCGGTTGGCCTAGATCCAAGTCAACAAACGGATGGGGAGTCCTTAAAGGTTACGAAGCAGATTTTGGATACTTTGGTTGATTATAAAGATGATAGTACGGAAGTAGTACCAGGGCTTGCTGAGAAATGGGAAAAAACGCCGGATGGATTGACGTGGACATTTACCTTGAAGCAGGGGGTCAAGTTCCACGATGGAACTCCGTTTAATGCAGAAGCCGTAGTATTCAACTTTGAACGCTGGATGGATAAAAAAAATCCGTACCATAAGGGAGATTTCCCTTACTACGGTTACATGTTTGGTGGCTTCAAAGGAGATAAAGGTCATGTTATGAAAGCGGTTACGGCGGTCGATGCAAATACGGTTAAGTTTGAACTGGCTGTACCACAAGGTCCATTCCTCAATAACTTAGCGATGAGTAGTTTTGGAATCGGTTCTCCAGAAGCAATAAAAAAGGACCCAGAGGGTATCAAATTTAATCAGTCACCAGTAGGGACAGGGCCGTTTAAATTCGTTGAGTGGAAGAAGAATGATAGCATTACGCTTGCGAGAAATCCTGACTACTATGAAAAAGGCTTACCTAAGATGGATAAAGTCATCTTTAAATCGATTCCTGATAACGCGGCACGTTTTACCGCTTTGAAATCAGGAGATATCGATATGATGGATGGTTTGAATCCTGATGATGCGAAGTTAGTGGAAGCAGATAAGAAATTGCAGCTGAAGTTGCGTCCAGGGATGAACGTTGGTTATTTGGCACTGAATACGATGAAGAAGCCATTTGATAAGCCAGAGGTGCGTCAAGCGATTAACCTTGCAACGAATAAAAAAGGCATCATTGATAGTTTCTTTGCGGGATATGCAAAACCAGCAGTGAATCCGATGCCCGATGTAGTGTGGGGATTTAACAAAGAGACTCAAGACTATGAATACAACTTAGAGAAAGCGAAGGCACTCCTCGAAAAAGCAGGCTATCCAAACGGCTTTGAAGTGGAATTTTATGCGATGACAGAACCACGCCCTTATATGCCAAATGGGAAAAAAGTGGCTGAGTTTATGCAAGAGGATTTAAAGAAAATCGGCATTACGGCTAAGATTGTCACGTATGACTGGCAGACTTATAAAGACCGTGTAGGAAAAGGGGAGCATCAAATGGCTCTCTACGGATGGACGGGAGATAATGGGGATCCAGATAACTTCCTCTACGTCCTGCTAGATAAAGATAATACACGTACTCCTGATGCAGGAAACGTTGCTTTTTATAAAAATGATGCCTTGCATGATATCCTCATTAAGGCTCAGCAATCAACGGATCAAAAAGCTCGGACTGATTTTTACCAAAAAGCACAAGAAATCATTAAGAAAGATGCTCCTTGGGTACCATTGGTTCATGCCACTGTTCCAGAAGCTGCCCGTGCAGAGATTTCGGGGTGGATTCCGCATCCAACTGGGTCTGACAAACTGTTGAACGTATCTATCGGAAAATAACAAGCATAAAAAGTGGCATTGCAATGACATGCAATGTCACTTTTTATACGGAAAAGAGAGGGGAACCACTCATGATTTCCTATATAATCCGGCGAATTATTATGCTCATCCCCGTGTTGATCGGAATGTCGATTATTACATTTGCAGTGGTTCATGCGATTCCAGGTGATCCTGCACGAACGATCGTGGGTGATAAAGCGACACCAGCTCAGATACAAGAGATTCGCGAAAACCTAGGACTTGATAAGCCAGGATATATTCAATATTTCACTTATGTAAAAGACATCTTACAAGGGGATTTGGGAACTTCCCTCATAACCAAACAAGAGATTGCCAAGGAGATAAAACCATTTTTGGCGGCGACAACGGAGTTAGCAGTGGTTGCCATGCTGATTGCTGTTTTCTTTGGCGTAAATCTCGGAATCCTCTCTGCATGGAAACAAAATTCGTGGTTTGATTATACGGCTATGCTAATTGCCCTCATAGGCGTATCGATGCCTATTTTTTGGCTGGGTTTAATGGAACAATGGTTTTTTGCTCAGGAGCTTGGTTTATTCCCTTCTAATGGACGACTTGATCCACGAATGGAATTTAATACAATCACGAACTTTTATACCATTGATGCCATGATTCAGGGGAATTGGTATGCTTTTCAGGATGTTCTCTTACATTTAATACTGCCTGCTGTAGCGCTAGGGACGATTCCCATGGCGATTATTGCGAGGATGACCCGTTCGAGTATGCTCGAGGTGATGCGTTCCGATTATATCCGAACGGCTCGTGCAAAAGGGTTAGGTGAGTTTTGGGTTATTTATAAGCATACCCTGAAGAATGCTTTTATCCCTGTGTTAACCGTTGTTGGTCTACAGTTAGGACTTCTATTAGGTGGGGCTGTACTCACAGAGACTATCTTTAGTTGGCCTGGTGTAGGTCGTTATATTTTCGATGCGATTAATGCACGGAACTATCCGGTTATTCAATCGGGAATTTTAATTTTGGCTACGATATTCGTTTTGATTAATTTAATTGTTGATCTGTTATACGCATGGGTTGATCCGCGGATCCAATATGGGAAGGGGGACTAGACGTTGAGCACACATACGCATCCAGTACCATTTACGAAGCCTGAGCCTCCGATTGCTCCAGATAAGGAAATCGCGGAGTCACCCTTTCGTGATTTCGTGCGAGCTTTCTTGCGACACCGTTCTGCGGTGATTGGAAGTGTCATCGTACTATCTTTTTTACTTATTGCCCTTCTCGCTCCGTTTATTACTTCTTACGAATATACAGCTCGAAGTCAGGCACTCCTACAAGCGCCTTCTGTGGAACATTGGTTTGGAACGGATGAAATGGGGCGTGATATATTTACCCGTGTGATTTATGGAACACGAATCTCTCTATGGGTGGGACTTTTTGCTATCTCGGGATCGATTATGGTGGGGAGCCTCCTCGGGTTGGTTGCCGGATTTTATGGAGGATGGAGAGATACGATCATTTCACGTTTTTTTGATATTCTCCTTGCTTTCCCAAGCATTCTCCTCGCGATTGCCATTGTAGCCATGTTGGGACGAAGTTTGAGCAATGCCCTTTTAGCAATTGCGATTATTAATATTCCAACGTTTGGTCGGCTCATGCGTTCGAGAGTGCTTAGTGTAAAATCAGAGGATTATATTCTAGCCGCTCGGGCAATGGGGATGAAGAATCGTCGTATTTTATTTTTTCATATTCTCCCTAACTGTTGGACACCGATTATGGTGCAAGGAACGCTTGGTTTTGCCACGGCCGTTATCGAGGCAGCGGCACTTGGCTTCCTCGGACTAGGAGCACAACCTCCAGAGCCTGAGTGGGGGACGATGCTAGCAGACGCCCGCCAATATATCCAACTGGCCCCATGGACGATGATCTTTCCAGGAGTTGCTGTCGCGTTGACGGTACTTGGGTTTAACTTATTAGGTGATGGTTTACGTGATATATTTGATCCAAGGATGAAACAGTGAGATTGCTGGTTATGTAAAACGACTTATGGAACAGCCCAAACAGTTTGTGTTAGGGCTGTTCTTTTTTAGGGGTGGATTAAGGGACATGTATCTGACTAATTTGTGAGTAGAGGCAGATACATGTCCTTCAGACAAACAAAAGCGGTTATTGATTCGCTAATCCATCCATTAAAACACGAATTACCTCGGGACGGGAAAACTCTGGCGGTGGGACCTCACCTGTATTTAGCATCTGACGTACCTTGGTACCAGATAAGATCACATGATCTTCATCAGAGTGAGGACATGTTTTATATGAAGCCATCCCCAAGCAACGTCGACAGTAGAAGCTATGTTCAAAAAATAAGAGTTTGATTTCGAGGTCATCAGATGAGATCTCTTTGAAAATATGTTGTGCATCATATGTTCCGTAATAGCTTCCCACCCCAGCATGATCACGTCCAACGATAAAGTGTGTACAGCCATAGTTTTTTCTTGCTATTGCATGGAATATCGCTTCTCGTGGACCTGCATAGCGCATAGAGGCAGGGAAGACACCAAGAAGCACACGCTCTGTAGGATAATAGTGCTTGAGAATCGTCTCGTAACTTTTCATCCGTACTTCTGCGGGTATGTCGTCTGCTTTTGTTTCTCCAACCAGTGGGTGGAGAAATAGAGCATCCACCGTTTCAAGGGCCACTTTTTGAATATACTCATGGGCACGGTGAACCGGATTACGAGTCTGGAACCCTACGATTGTGTTCCACTGCTTCTCTTGAAAATAGCCTCGTGTATAGGAAGGAGTGAGATGATAGTTTGTAAAAGGATCGAGCTGAGGGCGTTCCCATAGCCAGATCGAACCGCCTAAGTAGAGAGAGCTTTGCTGCAATAAACTACAAACTCCAGGATGATTGGGATCCGTTGTACGATAGATCGATTGTGCTTCCTTCTGTTGATCTACTTGATAGATGCTCTCTATCTCGACTACTCCCACTATGGTTTTATCTTTTCGCTGGAGAAAGGCATATTCAGAAGAAGAGATCTCATTTTTTTGCTCCGGCGGGATGGATAAGGTAATCGGAATTGACCATACAAGTCCACTGCTTAAACGCATATCCGTAAGAACACTATCATAGTCAGCTTCGGTAAGAAATCCAGTTAGGGGTGAAAACACGCCTGTGGCAATGCAATAAAGATCTGAGAACGTACGTTCTGAGATCTTTATGACAGGATACTCTCCCTTTTTTTGGAGCCACTGTTTCCTTTCCTCACTAGATAGTTCTCTTGAGACAAGTGTACCGCCATGTGATTGAATCATGCGTCTACCTCCTAATCTATTAGAAGCAGAGATACCCAACAACCAAACTAACTTGAGCTCCATAATAAGTAACCATAATTACTACGTCTGCTTTCTTAAACGGACGGACAAACTTATTCCAACTGAGTGTAAAGTCTGATATATAAAAGAGCAGAGAACCTACTATGAGCCAATACTGAGATGTAAGCCAAGCCGTATAAACCATCGCTGTAATCATAAGGATATATGCACAAACAGATAGAAAAAATGAAACTGATGAGTACTCCTCCATGATTATTCGACGAAGAAAACCCATATAAAGAAGTGCGATCAATAGCAAAATTCCCAGACATAAAAAGGAGGTCTCACTCGTTGAGATAGAGGTGAACCCTACTACATACACCACATGTGCAATAAAAAAGCTAACTAATCCTTTTAGGAAATGTTTGTCATGATTAAGTAAAAATAAGTCACCTAGAGCTGAAAATAGAAGTCCAGCTAATAGATAGTAGCCAAGAGGTTCTCCATCAGGGAGCGTTATCCCAACTACAAGGCTCCAACAGAGAATGGGTAGTGCTTTTAAAATGTGATGGATTTTCTGGTGTTGAAACCAGATTGCTATGAGATAAATCACAGCAATAAAAGAGCCTAATCCTAGAAAAAACTGTGTCATGATCTTCACCATCTTATGTTCAATTTTTTGATGTGGTATCTTTTCTTACCATTGGAAATGAATCAAACCATTATAGTTACCTATATTCGTGATGATCCGTGCGTTTCCCTTTGGCATGATTCTTGCATCATTCTATGTTGAAAAGGATCAACCACGAAAGGGGAATCATAATGAGTGAGCTGTTAACGGAAATGGTGCCAAAAGAGTGGGGATTTGCTACACAAGCGATTCATGGTGATGGGACAAAAGTAGCAGGGGGGATAGGTTCATTGGTACCTCCTATTTACCAGACATCTACGTTTGTCTTTGAAAGTGTGGAGCAGGGTGCCAATCGTTTTTCTGGATTCGAAGAGGGATATGTTTATACTCGTTTAGCAAATCCAACGGTACAGTTATTGGAGCAGAAGATTGCTTTATTAGAAGGAGCCGATTCAGCATTAGCATTTGGTTCTGGTATGGCGGCGATATCAGCTTCTCTGATGGGAATAGTGAGGACTGGAGATCACATTCTCTGCTCGCGTAGTCTGTATGGATGTACATTTGGTTTATTAAAGTTGATGGAAGAACGCTATCAAGTCGAGGTCTCCTTGATCGAGATGAGGGATGAGGAAGAGGTTCGTAAGGCAATTCGCCCTAATACGACGTTAATCTACCTAGAGACCCCAGCCAACCCAACTATGGAGTTAATCGACTTAGCAATGGTATCAAAAGTTGCCAAGGAAAAGGGGATCTATACAGCAGTGGATAATACCTTTCTGTCCCCATATCTACAGCGCCCTATTGAATATGGATGTGATATTGTCATCCATAGTGCAACGAAATATATTGGGGGTCATGGGGATGTAGTGGCAGGTGTGATTGCGGGCTCCCGTGATATGATGAAACAAATCCAGATGACGACACAAAAAGATTTGGGGGGCATTCTCGCTCCTATGGATGCTTTTTTATTGCTCCGAGGGCTAAAAACGCTGGCGCTTCGAATGGAACAACATAATTGTAATGCGCAGTTGGTGGCAGAATTTCTAGAGTCTCATCCATTTGTCAGTCGCGTATTCTACCCCGGCTTACCAAGCTTTCCACAATATCAACTAGCTAAGAAGCAAATGAAGGGATTCGGCGGTGTAATCGCTTTTGAATTAACAGGTGGTTATGAAGCGGCTGTTCACATGCTAAATCGATTGAATTTATGTCGCTTAGCGGTTAGCTTGGGTGATGTAGATACGTTGATTCAGCATCCGGCATCGATGACTCATTCGGGTGTACCGCAAGAAGAGAGATGGAAGATGGGAATTAGCGATGGACTTGTTCGGCTTTCGGTAGGAATAGAAGAGGTAGAAGATATTATCGGAGATCTTTGTCAAGCGATGGAAAGATAGAAGGTCATGCGAAATAGAGTCAAATTTTGTTACAATAGTTATAAAATTCGACTCAAAGGATGATCTCCTATGCAGATGATGACTTTTCAGATTGAGACCGAAAATCGGTTGGGGATTACCCATGATGTCATGGAATCATTTCTATCATTTCAATTAGACATTGTCAAGATGGAAGTGAGACCTCATTTTATCTATCTAAAGACCAATTCGCTTCCTGCTACCTTACAGGATCAACTGTGTCGTCATATTACTCAGACATCGGGAGTAAGAAAGGTACATGTAATTCCTTTCTTACCCTCTGAATTACATGCAAATGAACTGAAGACAACACTTGCTACGATTAGTAATGGAGTGATCCTCGTCGATTCGTATCTGCGAGTGAACACGATGAATCGAGCCGCGGAGACTCTCCTACAAATAGATGAACAAGGATACAAAGGAATGGAATTACCTACTTTATGGGGGATGAAGAAGGCAGACTGTGAGAGATTGATGAAAAAAGAAACCTCTCCTTTGACCATATATATGAAAGGAAATCAAGTAATTCGAGTCGTTGCAGACTTTTATCCGATCTGTATGTCAGAAAAATATGATGATTCCCAAGGTTGGGTTGTGGTGTTTCGTGATCTGCAACAAGTAAATGAGTGGATTCAATCTGTGCAACGCTCGGAGATGACGCATTTTGAAGAGATTATCCATGAGAGCAAAGGAATGAAAAATTGTATTCAGACAGCCAGATGTGTAGCTAAAAGCGATGTGACGATCTTCTTATCTGGAGAGAGTGGGACAGGAAAGGAGCTGTTTGCTAGGGCAATTCACTACGAAAGCTTAAGAGCAAACGGTCCCTTTATCCCGATCAACTGTGCGGCGATTCCAGAGCAATTGCTTGAAAGTGAGTTATTTGGTTATGAAGCAGGCTCTTTTACAGGCGCCTCTAAAGAGGGGAAGAAGGGATTATTTGAAACAGCTCGTAACGGTACCTTGTTTTTAGATGAGGTGGGGGAGATTCCTCTTCACTTGCAATCGAAACTACTGAGGGTATTAGAAGAAAAATCGATTAGAAGAATTGGGAGTAATAAAGTCATCCCGTTACAATTTCGCTTGATTACGGCAACGAATCGAAAGTTAGGGGAATGGGTGAAGCAGGGAAAGTTCCGTGAGGATTTGTATTACCGATTGCATGTGATTCCGATTGAGATTCCCCCACTGAGAGAGAGGGAATGTGAAATCCTATTACTGGCGAATTACTTTTTGAAAAAAACATGCGAATGGGTGAGACGACCGGTATTGCATTTATCAGAGTACGCCCGCCAACAGCTATATCTGCACGACTGGCCAGGGAATGTAAGAGAGTTACAAAATGTAATGGAACGTAGTGTCTATCTGTGCCCGGATCACGAGGATGAAATTCATCGAGTTTTGATATCACCTAGTCGAAAGGGATTGCACCCAAGTGAAATGATTGAGATGGTTGGATTAAAGCCTCATGTGGAGCAGACGGAGAGAAGAATTATTAAAAGTACATTGGAACAGCATAGTAGCATTCGCCAAGCTGCCAGACAATTACGAATGAGCCATACCGCCTTATTGAAGAAGATAAAAAAATATGATTTATAAAAAACAGCCTCCCAAGGCTACCTGACTCTGGGGGGCTGTTTCACGTTAGAAGCTAAAGAAGCCTTTGCGTTTATGTCTGCGATGATGGGAAGAGGAGGACCCATAATAATGGCGTTTCCGATGTGAGGATGAGGAGCTGTGATGACGATGACGGCGGTAGTCAGAGGACGAATGCTTACGGTAACGACGATGGGAAGAAGAGCCATAGTACTTTTTCTTTTTTAATTTGTCTTTAATAGAAGAGAAGAAGCCCATGTGATATTGAGTGAGATTCAAGTGATCTTCTAGAATATCTTGATACAGTTCAGGATAATCGGTGTGGAAGAATCGACCCACGTCAATTACTTTAATGTTGCTGTCGTGATCTATCATCATATTATTGAGATGAAGGTCTTGGGCAACGATCCCGTGATCGTATAGATCTGTTACGATGTCTTCAATTTGCGCAAATTGATTCTCTGATAACTTCTCGCCAGCTTTGATACTATCTGCCAAGGTGTTACCTTGAATGCGATCCACAATCATAAATTTGTCTTCGTGATGGTGGAGTGTTGGAAAGGCAGAGTGATCTTGAAGATGATGTAACATATACGAGTCGTCTTTTTCACTGTAGTCGTCTTTGTAGACCTTGATCGCATAATCTTCGAGACTGTATACTTTGCCGCTCAGGCCTTCTCCAAGTAATGGCAACTGATGATCCAATTTATTGTGTGATACTAGATTTCGTACATAATGAATCGCTTCTTGATCTGCAAATCGTTCACGCATGAATTGATTCCCCCTTACAATTGATGGAGCTTGTCCCTACTTAATCTATGTACAGGAAAGTAGTTATCTGGGCTTTACCCCTAGGAGTGCAGGATGAAACCGGAAAACTTATGGATGATAGATGAATAGGAAAATTTTAGGATGTACAGAAGATTTATAGGTGGTCTGTGTATTCTGAAAAATAGGTGTGATAGCGAAGTATAACATTTTATTTCGGGAAATTTGTCAAAGGAAACCCAGTGATTACAAGGATTTTTCCTATGTATTTTTTCCTTTCGGCAAATTTTTTCACATTATACCAAATTACTGCTGTTCAATTATTTACCAAAAGTGGTAAACTGCTATTGGGAGATGTGAAAGGTGGATGAATATGAATCAGACAGTTATATCTATGACAGATTTACAAACCTCGCTAGATGCTCGAGTGATATGGGCCGAGGCTCTTACGATCATTAAAGAAAAAGTGAGTCAGCCCAGTTATCAAGCATGGTTTTGTAGCATTCATCCCACTGTCGAAGAGAACACCTTTGTTTTGGAAACATCGAGTGCATTTGCGGCAGAGTGGTTAAGGAATCGATATTTCCATTTGATTACAGATGCGTTGGTAGAAGTAGTAGAAGAGATACGTTATGTCGAAATTCGGAGCACGCTAGTAGAAGATATCCCGCTAGCAGTTGCCAATGACGGCATCCATTTGGAAACACAATCCCAAAAATCAATTTATACACGACTACGTCAAATGGAAGAGAAGCTTGATACGATTTTATTTTTGTTACAACGTGAGAAAATGTCATAGGGTATAATAGGTATGCAATTATTTGAAATCATACATACTTGAATGAGGGGATCTTCCCTCTTTTTTTATTGGCCTAAAACGTGAGTTGTTTTAAGATAGAGAGAAAAGAATCGCTTGCTAGGAGTTTGGAAATTGATGATGAAAAAACAACATGAGAGCATATTATACCAACTAGAATACGTGTCTCGAAGAATGAGTGAGAAGGGTCAAATTGATTATGCAAGTAAGTTACAAGACTTGATGCATAAGTGGTTCTATCAAGAATTTAGCATCGCTTTTTGTGGACATTTTTCTGCTGGAAAGTCTTCCATGATGAATGAATTATTTGGAGAGCAGATTTTACCAACCAGTCCGATCCCAACCAGTGCTAACGTAGTTGAGATCCGAAATGGAGCAAATCAAGTAACACTTGTCTTAACGAGTGGTGAAAGGTATACGTTTGCTGGCTCTTATATGGATGAAGACTTACGAGAGTTATGTAAAAATGGTGAAGATATCGTGGCGGTAGAGATTTCGAAGGAGTCGATTTCTTTGCCAAAAGGGGTCTCCCTTCTAGATACACCAGGAGTGGATTCTACGGATGATGCCCATCGGATTGCGACAGAATCAACTTTACATATGGCGGATTTCATTTTGTTTATGATGGATTACAACCATGTACAATCTGAAGGGAATTTACAATTTCTAAAAGGACTGGCAGAGCGTAATAAGAAGATTTATATCGTGATTAATCAGATTGATAAACATCGCGATCAGGAGCTATCATTTGAAAACTATCAACAAAGTGTACAGCAGACGTTTGAAAACTGGGATCTTCAAGTAGAAGGAATCTACTATACTTCCTTGCGTGACTTGAACCATGAATATAATGAGCTAGATTCTTTAAAATCGGATTTAGGTAAATGGATTGAGCATCGCGCAGAGCTAGGGCTGCAAGTAGTAGAGACAGAGGCAAAGTATTTGATGGAGCAGTATTTGGGACAATTGGTAGATGATAGACAGGAGGAACGTAGCTCGTGGAGGGGGATCATCGAAGATAGTGGAGTTTCGGATGACGAGATAGAGGCAAAGATTCAACAGTATCGCGACAGGCAAGCTAGGTTGTCACGTCGATTAGAAGAGGTGGAATTATCTTTTGTCAAAGGGATAGATGAGATTTGTAAAAACGCATATCTTATGCCTTCCGATGTACGTGAGTTAGGTAGGGATTATCTGGAATCTCTACAAGAAAACTTTAAGGTAGGTTTCTTATTTTCTGCTGGCAAGACGGAGCAAGAGAAGCAGCGTCGAGCGGAGACATTTTTTACGAAGTTACAGGAGACGGTGCATACACAGTTAGAGTTACATATACGTAATTATATCATCCAGTTTTGCAAGCAACAGGGCGTATTTCATGAGCAGATAGGTCAACAAATTATGACAGAGAAGCTTGAGTGGAATCAGTCGTTATTGGAGGATGTATACAAGGTAGGGACTGGCTTAACCGGAAATACCGTATTGATTTATACAGAAGACGTAGCGAATCAAGTGAAGCGACTGATGCGAAACTTGGCTCTTCGTTGGCAGAATGAATTGATGATTCCCAGATTAAAGCAAGAAATCAAAACCGAACAGGATCAAATAAACGAAGAAGCGAGTTTTTTGCAACGAGTCAAGAAGGCTAAGGATGTTCTGGATCAAATGGATCTAGAGCTTACTAGAGAGCGCACGCTACTTGAAGAACTGTGGTTAAAGCCTCATTTGGGAGAGGCTCTTGATTTTTCATGGATAGAAGATCGGAAAAAAGGAGCGCCAATATCTTCGTCAGCAGACTCTGTATGGCAAAAGGTAATGAAAGAAGACGTACCTACCATTGTCAAAGAAGTAAAGCCTATAGCGGATGAAGAGCATGGAGAAGTACATACTACCCTTTCGAAATTGTTTTCGTTTACAAACAGCAGTGAACGAAACGGATTGTTTTTGCAGTGTGTAAACGAAATAGAGGAGTCTTTGCAAGAGATTCGCGGAGTACGGACGGTTTTAGCTGAAATCCATAGTAAGCGTAGACGGGCTGAAAAGAAACAGTTTACCGTTGCTTTATTTGGTGCATTTAGTGCAGGTAAGTCTTCTTTTGCCAATGCTTTGATTGGAGCTAAAATTCTTCCTGTTTCCCCGAGGCCCATGACAGCAACAATAAATCAAATCTGTCCTCCTGACGATCGAAATGTACATGGTCAGGTGTTACTAAAAGTAAAATCGGCTGAAATGCTACTTGCAGAGCTAGCGGCAATCTATCGTTTATTTCATAAAGAGGCACTACATCTTGACCAAGCGATACAGAAGATTCCTTTGCTACTAGAAATGAAGAATATGACTCCGAGTCAGAAAACAGTGATTCCTTTTTTACAAGCGCTTCAAGAGGGAATCGAGTGGTTTACACTCCATCAGGGAAGTGAGATTCAAATTTCGTTACAGCAGATGGAAGAGTACGTGGCCAATGAAAAGAAATCTTGTTTCATCGAGTATGCAAATCTCTATTATGACTGTCCACTTACAAGACAAGGGATCACATTGGTTGATACGCCTGGGGCAGATTCGGTTCACTCACGACATACAGGAGTTGCGTTTAATTATATCCGGAGTGCCGATGTGATTTTATTTGTTACGTATTATAACCATGCCTTTTCCAAAGCGGATCGGGAGTTCTTAATTCAACTGGGACGAGTCAAGGATTCCTTTGCAATGGATAAGATGTTTTTTATCACCAATGCCGCTGATTTAGCAAGGTCGAAAGAGGAATTGACAGAAGTTCAAACGTATTTACAGCGTCAGCTATTAACCTTTGGGATTCGTGAGCCTAGGATGTTTGCTATTTCAAGCTTATGGGGATTATCGGAAAAGTCTAGCGAGCAATCCTCAGTACCAGCACACGCATTTCTAAAGGATTCTGGATTTGCACCATTTGAACAAGCATTCGTGCAGTTTGTTCATCATGATTTGATGAACCTTTCTCTGTACAACATTTTTCAAGATGTAAAAAGAGCACTTCAAATGACCAAACAGATCATCCAAACCACTCAAATCGGGATTAAAGAAAAGCAAAGCCGCCAGATCGAATTAGAGAAAGAACGAATACAGGTTCAGGAGTTCATCACTAATTATGAGACTGGAACCGACCAACAAGCCTTGCAGCAGGAGATCCATGAACTCTTTTACTATGTCCAGAAGCGTTGGTTATTGCGTTTTCAAGACGAATTCCAGGCAATTTTTCATCCAGGTTCTTTGCGCGAAGACTTAGGAGATATCAAGGGACAACTGCATGCATGTTTACTAGAGCTGATCCAGTTCTTGCAACATGATTTGCTACAAGAATATCGTGCTACTACCCTTCGTATTGAGAACTGGATGCGTATTCGTCTGGAGCAACAAATTCGTGACATAGGTGAGATAGTGTTGACTTATCCTGCCGGCTTTCAGTGGAGTACAGAGGTTCCTGCTTCTTTTGCTATGCCTGAATTAATAGGAGTTATGGAGAATATAAGTGTATCTGACTTTGGGAAGCAATTGTCCTATTACCGCAATGCCAAAGCCTTCTTTGAAAAGAAAGAGCGGTTTCAAATGAGGGAATCGATGAAACAGCGTTTAGCGGAAATCGTGATTCCAGAGATAACCGCGATGGAAGAGAAGTGTAGGTCTCATTTTCAGCAAGCTTGGCAGAGAGAGTTTCAACGCCTACAAGCGCTCGCAAGTAAGCAGAGCACTGAATACTACCAAGAGCTGGAATCCATGTTGTCGGAACATGTAGACTTAGATCATTATCAGCAAACTGAAGCGGTCTTAGAAGCGTTTATTCAGCAGTGGAGTGAGGTATTTTGATCGTGATATGTTACATATTGGACACTAGAGCAGATTTGTTCGCTATGCTATGATAGTGAATGATATTGTGTTACCGTAATTTGGATATTAATCGATGCAGTGTTACTTTATTTTTATCTACAAAACAAGCGTGTAGGATAGATCTCCACACGCTTGTTCGTTTCTTTAACTTATGTATATAAAAAAGGAGATATTGATGAAAAGGCCATCTATTTATATAGCAGCAGTTTTATTGACGATTCTACTTGTACTACTCCCGCCCAATAACTATGCTTGGTTAACATCCAAGCAAACTACTACTAAATCTACAGCTAAGACAGCGGATTCGGGAAATTCGTCAAAGAAAAGCGAGGGAACATTGATTCCTGCCGTACAACAGATGAAAAGTCTACCATCAAAAAAGATAAGTGGAATTAGTTACTACCCATTAACGAATCTCGTTCAATCAAAGTTGATTCAAGCGAAGAGTAGGGAAGTAGACGGTATTGTTGAATTGACAGTAAACCAAGATAACTATCAGTTGGTGCGCAATGTTCCAGTCTATATGCGAAATGGAATTTATCATTCACTTACCGGTGGAAATATGCGTTGGGAGGAAAAAGATTTCTGGCTCCCAGAATCGTTTTTAGAAGGAGTATTCCAGCCCTCGTCTGATTCAAGTGATACGAAATCATATGCCCAAAATAAAGAGAAGATCTTAAAGATGAGTGCAGATGAGATGGCTGAGTACCTCTCATTTGTTCAGACTCCGATCAAAGGATCGAAGATGAAAAAAAGTGATTCATCGATCCCGGGAGCAGCCCGAACATACCGCAATGGGATTCATGAAGGAGTTGACTTCTATACACCTACGATTGGCGTACCGGTTACGAAGAATACACCTGTATACTCACTTGCTGAAGGGACCATTGTTCGTGTTGATCACGACTATAAAGAGATGACTACTCCAGAGCGTGAAAAAATATTAGCACAGGCCACCCATAATAATGGGCAAACCCCTCAGGATCTATTGGATCGTGTACGTGGTAGAACAGTATGGATTCAGCACTCGAATGGTTTGCTAGCTCGTTATATCCATCTTTCTCGAACCGAACCCAAGCTTCGCGTGGGAGAGAAGATTAAGGCAGGAGACTATATCGGTAATGTAGGGAATTCAGGTACCAGTGATGGTGCTAAAGGAAATAATGAAGGAGTTCACCTTCACTTAGATCTTTTCTTATATGGAGAATGGTTTTGGAAACAGTACCCGACCCTTGAAGAAAAGTATAAAATCTTGTTCCGGATGTTTGGACAATATCGTTAGATTAGATAAAGTAAATGAATCAATCTCCAGCCTTTAACGGCTAGGAGATTGATTCATTTACGTGATTATTTTTTTAATTCGTTATGAAGTACACTCTGATTGAATAAAGATAGTTGACCCTTTAATTCTTTAGCTAAAAACTTAGCATATTCATTGGCCTTCCCGACATCACCGTGGGTAGCGGAACTTGGAAGGACAATTTGAATAAAAGGTGTGTTATCATCCTCTTTTCCCACTCCTAGCCAAAAGCCATGGTAGAGCTCTGGATCAGTGGAGATAAGGGTTAGATACGAGATTCCATTTTCTTCTCGAACGGTAGGCTCGTAAGGAAAAGCAGCCGAAGCATAATCCCAATCCAGTTGTTCGCCTGTTTTTTTCATCCGAGCAACATACAGATCAAGCAGGGAGTGCACCTCATCAAGGGAAATATCGGGTTGAGTAGATCCATTTACTAAACGTATATATGTACTTTTTTTCACGAGTTCTGCTCCTCTCACGTTTGCCAGCGTGTATCTACTTCATAGTAGCATGTTGAATTCGAATTTTCCAAATGATTCGTATAGAATATAGGAAGAGAAATGAAGGGGGATCATACGTGGATAAGGCTGATTTATTAGATGAAATACGATTAGAAGTAGGAGATTTGATTGATAAGCATCGTAAAGATCTTCCGCTTATGTTTCAGAAAGTGTGTCATCACATTCAAAGTAGAGTAGAAGATTATCAGGGAATTGCTGTCTATCTAACAGAATATCCCGAGTTCATCCGTCGTCATGAATCGGGATCTATTGGTTTACCTCGCGTTCAAAAGTTTGGAGAGGGCCCCTTAAGTATTACGGCGGTTCGCGGGGGGTTATATCGAGAGCGAAATTTGAATCGCATTCTCATCTGCATCCCGCTCTACTTGGGGCAGAACATATATGGCATCTTTGTAGTCGAATCAAACCCATTAAGCCAAATTCATGATGAGGATATAACTTTATTTACGGAGGTTTGTTCATCATTTGAAAATAGAATGATTGCGTATTATCAACCTGACGCAGAGGAACCTGATTTTTTTGATGATGATTTAGTATAACCTATTTAGGTGCCCCTTATTTGCCCCGTGGGGGGCGTTTTTTATGTTTTTTTCTTACATTCATGTTGAAATAGCGGAATTTCATGTCCTTTATTGACGTAATTAGTATGTCATAATATAGTATAAGTATATATTAAATGAATCTGGAATCATAAAATAGGTGGGGGGCAGCGAGATGGAGATGATCGTTTGTCAGCGTTGTGATCGGGTTATTGCGTTTGTGGAGGGTGAGAAATCAGGTATTCTATATGGGGCATGTCCGGACGATTGTGATTCAGGTGAAGGGGATATAGTCGGTTTGATTAATAATAAGTGGTCACGTAATAGTGAGTGCTAGATTCATAGAAAAATGTAAAAAAGAGATAGAAAAAGAGGTTGACCGATAATGAACTGCACCCCAATTGTTGGACACGAAATTAAAACCCAACAGTTGGAGGTGTTTTTTCTATGGCTAAGTATTCAGTAGAAACTAAATTAGAAGCTGTACGAGCCTATCTCGACGGAGTCGAGTCCTATAGAGACATTGCGGAGAAATATCAGGTAAGTATTACTCCATTGCAAGAATGGGTAGCAAAGTATCAAGAACACGGAATTAACGCTTTCCAAAAGGGATATACAAATTATTCAGCGGAGTTTAAAATGGACGTACTTAACTTTATGAGCGACACAGGAGCGTCCTTTACAAAGACGGCAGCAGTCTTTAATATCCCTACACCTAGTACGATATATCAGTGGCAGAATTTATTTAGGGAACAGGGATTGGACGCTCTCCAACCAAAGAAAAAGGGGCGTTCATCCTTGGAAAAGAAGCCACAGAAGAAGCTGGAACTGAGCACAGAAGAAGTATTACGAGCAGAGAATAAGCGACTACAAATGGAGAATGCCTATCTAAAAAAGTTGAATGCCTTAATTCACGAAAGGGAAAAGTCAGCCAACAAGACAAAGCCCAAGTAATCTATGAATTAAGGCATACCTACCCTGTAAAGGCTCTATTAAAAATCGCTGGCATTGCTCGTAGCACCTATTATTACTGGCTTAAACAGATGGATCAACCAGAAAAATACAGTAATGTAAAAGGAAAAACGCTTCGATTTTTCACGAACATAAAGGTCGTTATGGCTATCGTCGAATCACATGGGAATTACGAAATCAAGGTTACACCTTGAACCACAAAACAGTTCGCCGTCTCATGAATGAGTTGGGGCTGAAATGCCTTGTACGTATGAAGAAATATCGTTCTTATCGTGGTAATGCTGGAAAGATTGCTTCTAATATCTTAGCACGTAATTTCCAAGCGACTAAACCCAATCAGAAGTGGGTTACGGATATAACTGAATTTCACCTATATGGTGAAAAGCTCTACTTGTCTCCTATCCTTGATCTATACAACGGTGAAATTGTTGCTTATCAACTAGAAAAACGCCCAGTTTATTCTCTTGTTTCAAAAATGCTGGACAAAGCCTTCGATCAGCTAGGGGAGTGCGAAGCTCCTCTCCTCCACTCCGATCAGGGATGGCATTACCAGATGAGCCAATACCGATACGCGTTGAAGCAGCGCGGTATTACACAGAGCATGTCCTACAAGGGAAATTGCCTAGATAATGCCGTCATGGAAAACTTCTTTGGTTTGCTCAAAAGTGAATTGCTTTATCTCCACGAATTTGAGAGTATGGATCATTTCAAACAGGAACTAGAGGATTATATTCACTATTACAACCATAAACGCTTGAAGATAAAACTAAAGGGCATGAGTCCGGTTCAATACCGAACACATACCCTACAGGTTGCTTAAATCTTCGTGTCTAACTTTTTGGGTTCACTTCATAAGGGCCACCTCTTTTTCTATCTTTAATAACGCTAGTCTTCCTCTAGCTTTTTGATGACTCTTACTAGTTCGATAGTAGGATCTTCAGTGCCTTGAACGGGAAGGCCTGCATCGATGTGTTCGCGAATATATGAGATATTTTGTTCGGTAATTCGCTCTCCAGGCATTAAGATCGGGATGCCAGGTGGGTATACCATGATAAACTCTGCCATGATTTGACCAGCCGATTCAATGAAAGGGATGGTAATGGTTTCACAGTAAAAGGCGTTTCGTGGTGACAGGACGAGATCTGGAATTTCGGGAAGATGGATCTCCTTCTTCGTGCACATATTTTCGGAATAGAAATGATTGGATAAGTCCTCAAGTGCTTGAGTCAAGATTTGAATGGTTTCATCGCTATCTCCAGAGGTAACGAGACATAGTAGATTATAGAGATCGCTTAGTTCCACTTCGATATTATAGTTTTCTCGTAGCCAAACTTCTGCATCGTGCCCATTAATCGTTAAATTTTCTAAATGAATGATTAATTTGGTCTCATCCATATCGAATAGGGCATCATTTCCTGAAACTAAGCACTCACGGGTCAAACAAGAGAGTCCAGGAATTTCGTTGATTCGTTTACGTGCCGTGTCAGCGAGTCGAAGGGTATTTTCTACGATTGTACGTCCATTTGTAGCGAGATAACGGCGCGCTGTATCAAGTGATGCTAGCAAAATATAAGAAGTAGAAGTGGTTGTTAGCATACTGATAATAGATTGAACACGTTCAGGCGAAATCATATGGCTCTTTAGATTTAAGATGGAGCTTTGTGTTAAAGAACCGCCTAATTTATGTACAGAAGTGGCGGCTAGATCGGCCCCTGCTTCCATAGCAGAAATCGGTAGACGTTCATGGAAATTAGTTAAAACTCCATGTGCTTCATCCACCAATACTGGAATTCCATGGGCATGTACTCGCTCGACTAATTCTTTTAAATTGCTTGCAAATCCAAAATAAGTTGGATTGATAACCAATACTGCTTTTGCATCTGGATGTTTCTCAATCGTTTTTTCCACCTGTTCAATGGTAATGCCATGAGCTATCCCGATTTTTTTGTCCATCTCTGGGTAAACAAAAATGGGATGTGCTCCAGCAAAAATAATAGCAGAGAGTACAGACTTGTGTACATTTCTCGGGACGATAATCTTATCCCCTGGATGACAGGCTGACATCACCATCGTCATAATGGCCCCACTTGTCCCTTGTACAGAGAAAAATGTATAATCTGCACCAAATGCTTCGGCAGCCAAAGCTTGAGCCTCTTTAATCACCCCTTTGGGATGATGTAGATCATCAAGAGGGGCGATGTTAATGAGATCGATCGACAGAGCATTATCCCCAATAAACTCCCGAAACTCCGGATCCATGCCCTGTCCTTTTTTATGGCCCGGAATATGAAACTGAACCGGATTCCGCTTTGCATGCGCTTTCAAATGTGTAAACAAAGGAGTTTGTTGCTGATTCACCGTATACGCCACCTACTTTTCTATTATAATGTGCGTGACGATTTAGTATAACAAAAATGGTTTCGTAATAGAAGGAAGTATTTTGACGATGGGAGAGACGTATCAAAGAGGTTTATCTATCTTTGCCACTGTAATGGAAAGTAGATAAACCTCTTTTTTACACCAACAAATGACATCGTCTCGAGCCATCGCCATCTAAAATCCCTACTTAATCTATCCCTAAGCCTGACAAGCAAAGCGATACAACGGAATTAACTTCTCAAAAGTCTCCTCTAATCTCCCCAAAAGCTGTTCACCCGATAACGTGGCTACTTCCTCAGCTGGAATCACTAACCCGCATAAAAACTCGGCCTTTTTTACCTTGGACAGACGATCTAAGATCTCCACAATCCGAACATTAGTAATCTCTTGTACCGGAATGATATCCTGCTTCGTATGATCCTCGCTAACATAGAAACTCTTCGGAATCTGTTTCCAGATTTGTAGATGGTCCTGTAACTTACGGGCAAAAGGCTGTTTTTTATCACATTCATAAATTAACGCAAACCATGCAAACAGATGTGTCCCGCACAAGCCTAGTTGAAAGTGAGGGTGTGCTTTATAACCACGTTTGTTAGTAGCCCATGCCACCCACGTTTCATCAGGCGGATTTACCGTTCTACGAGCATGTTTTGCTATGTGGACAAACACTTCATCGCCCAATTGAGCTGTGAGATTCTGTGCCATGATTTGACCAAACGCCTCAAACTTAGGACGAATCGTTTTTTGTAATGCTTCCATGCGATTTTCTAATCCAGGGATCTGAAATACAGAGAAATCTGATTCGGTGAATACCGGTATTTGTATTTTGGTTGTCATGAAATCACCTTAGTCTACTTGATTTTCTCTTTATTGTAACCTGAATTAAAGATCGTACCAATGATTTTACCGGATTATGTTTAGATACATGAAAGTTGTATTAGTTGTAATTGTGAAAAAAATAGTGGGATTTAATGAATTTTCTATTGCATATGCTGTGTCTTTTTCACATAAAACATGCAAACTATGCTACTGATGTAGATAATTATCTGATATTGAATCGTGTTGTGAAGATGTTTATTCTCAGAGATATGCGGGCATCCTGAAATCAAGCTCAACTTTTCCAACATCTGGTGAAATGAATAAATAAATCGCCTACAAAAGGGGTGCAGGTAATGATGGAAGAGGTATTAAAAGCGTTTAAGTGCCAGGGGCCAGAGGAGCGCATACCTGTTTTACGCCTAGAACTTGACTATGAATTGGCTCTTCTCCATGAAGCCATGAAGGAAAATTGCTCGCAGAAGATGCAAGAGAGTAAAAAACGCCTAGTAGAATTACGCCGAGAGATGATTATGTTAGAAGCTTTATAGACAAGATATCTTATTGAATATTTCAATAAAAGGGTTCGGGTAGTTGATGTCGAAAAATAACGTGTAGCCTATATAGGTGCACGTTATTTTTTTGTGGAGAGAGTGGGGATGTGTATGGAATGGAATCGTACTTCGAAAGCCCTAAGTCAAGTAGCAGTAGATGCTGTTATCTTATTCGTCACCGACACTCTTCATTTATCAAAGGAAGGGAAGTTAATTGATTTACGATTAAATCATTACCTTTCCCAACTGATGGATTCTGAGGAGATTACAGGTCGCTTTGAGGAATGTATGTTATTACATACCCGAGGCGAAATTGCAGCACAGAAGATCGTTTTAGTAGGATTGGGCAACGAGAAGAAGTGGAGTCCTCAGAGGTTTCGGCAATGTGTAGCAATTGGTGCGCGAAAGGCACAACAAAGTGGAGTAAAGGAGCTTGCTATTAGCGTGCCAGAGTTTTTAGAGAAACATTTCGGTTCTGCAGATTTAGTACAAGCAGTAGTAGAAGGTGTGGAGTTAGGTTGCTATGAACTGCCTAACTACAAACAAACAAGCCGTAATACATCGATTAAGAAAGTTGTATTCTCCGAGCAAACGCTAAGCAAGACATCGATTGAGGCAGGGATGGAGCGAGGAAGAGTCTTTGCAGAAGCTAGTAAGAAGGCAAGTACTTGGTGTCATGAGCCTGCGAACTATTTGACACCAACGGTATTGGCTAACTATGCAGACGAGGTAGCCAAGCGTTGTGGCTTAGAGATTGATATAGTAGATAAAGATCGTTTGGAAGAATTGAATGCACATGCATTTCTTGCGGTGGCCAAAGGAAGTGCTCAGCCGCCTAAACTCATTATGTTACGGTATCAAGGAGCACCGGATGACAAGGAGGTACTTGGACTTGTTGGCAAAGGTGTTACTTTTGACAGCGGCGGTCTTCAAATAAAACCGCATGAAGGTATGGATCAGATGAAGTCGGATATGAGTGGGGCAGCCGCGGTATTAGCAGCTATGGATGCGATTGGCACGTTAAAGCCGCATTGCAATGTGGTCGCAGTCATTGTATCGTGTGAAAATATGACAGGCTCTCACGCTTATCGCCCAGGTGATGTGCTTAGGGCGATGAGTGGAAAGACGATTGAAGTGACTCATACGGATGCGGAGGGCAGATTAATTCTAGCAGATGGCCTCGCTTACGCAAGACAACTTGGCGCGACTAAGTTAGTTGATATTGCAACATTGACAGGAGCAGCACTGGTTTGTTTAGGTCGCGAGAAAGCACTAATGTTGGGAAATGATGATACGTTATTACAAGATGTGTTCGTAGCTGCAGGGCTTGCGGGTGAACCAGTCTGGAAATTTCCATTAGAGGAAGAATATGATCATTACTTGCATAGTGATATTGCAGACGTCAAAAATGAAGGAGGGCGCGCTGCTGGAGCTATTCAAGGAGGAGTATTCCTACAGCATTTTGTAGAGGATACGCCTTGGGTTCATCTCGATATTGCCGGTCCTGCCTTCTCTCAAAAAGACTCTGGGATCTACCGTAAGGGAGCTACAGGGGCAGGGACGAGAACACTGATCCATCTAGCATTGCAAATGGGATTATAGAGAATCGATGGGAGGGGACGTTGTGAAGAAGTCAGAGATTTATGCTCATCGGGGTTTTTCAAAGATTGCTCCCGAAAATACAATGGCCGCTTTCCAAGAAGCGATTCAGGTTGATGCTGATGGGATTGAGTTGGACGTTCATCTTACAAGAGATGGTGAGATCGTGGTCATACATGATGAGACTATCGATCGTACAACAAATGGTACAGGGTGGATTAAAGATCTTACACTAGGAGAGATTCGCGCGTGTAGTGCTGGTTCTTGGTTTTCTCCCTATTTTGCTCAAGAGCGTGTTCCTACTTTAGCAGAAGTACTAGAATTATTAGAACCTACATCGTTATGGCTAAATATTGAGCTAAAAAACAATATAATTCGATATCCGAAATTGGAAGAGAAGGTATTGAAAGAGATAGATTGTTTCGGTTTTCAAAAACGAGTCATTCTCTCCTCCTTTAATCACTTTAGCTTACATCATTTGCATTCGATACGCCCCCACCTCCCTTTGGGAGTATTGTATGAATGCAATCTAATGGACCCTTGGGATTATGCGATTCAATTAGGTGCTTCTGCTATTCACCCGTTTTTCCCTACTGTAGACGAGGAGATTGTCAGGCGCAGTCATGAAGCAGGAATTGCGATTCGCCCTTTTACGGTGGATGAGCCTATTTACCAGAAGATGCTATTTGAATGGGGAGTCGATGCCCTTATTACCAATGATCCATCCGTGGCTCAAGGTGTAAGAGAGCAAGTTCAGTCCGCCTTGCGGGAAAAGTAGTGAAAATGGTATGATGTTCAAAGGTTAAGGCGCCTCATTATTGGCGCTTTTTTTTGTAACGAGGAGGACAAAGTCATGAAAATTGGTTGCCATATAAGTGTTGCAAAGGGATTTGAAAAAGCAGCTCAAAAAGCACATGTACTAGGTGCACAATCTTTTCAAGTCTTTACGAAGAACCCACGTGGATTACGCCCGAAGAAATTAGATGAAGCAGATGCAAGAAAAGGTCGCGAATACTGCGCTGAGCAAGGAATTGCCGTAATTGCTCACACCCCCTATATAACGAATTTGTCTACACCCAAGGAAGACCTACATGAAGTTACGATTCGCTCGATCCGAGAGGACCTTGCTATTGCTGAGGCATATGGAGCTCTTGGAGCTGTCGTTCACTGTGGGAAACATGTCGGTGAGGGAGTGGAGTATGGGACAGCGAGAATGGTTGAGACTTTAAACGAAATTCTTCGCGAGTATGAGGGTCCTGTTAAACTATTATTAGAAAATACAGCTGGTCAAGGTAGTGAATTAGGTCTTGAGATTCGTGATTTAGTAGCGATTCGCATTGCGACAGATACACCTGATAAAATTGGTTTTTGCTTTGATACTTGTCATGCATTTGCGGCAGGTACTTGGGAAAAAGAAACAGTGGATGCGCTAGTCGAAGAGATGAAAGAGTCAGGATATCTTGACGCTCTCGTCGCAATCCATTTTAATGACAGTAAAGCACCTTACAACAGCAGAAAAGATCGTCACGAAAAAATTGGAAAAGGTGAAATCGGTGCTGAGGCATTGAGCGCTTTCCTACGTACAGGTGCGTTTGACCATCTACCGATTGTGCTAGAAACCCCCGCCGATGATGAAAGCGAATATGCTGACGAGATGGTTTACGTTCGAAATGAATTACTGGGCTAGGAGGAATACCTGTGTTTGAATGGATTAATACCTTACATTTCCCCGCACTCTATGTGATTATCTTCGTCTTGACTGCTATTATTTATCAGTCTACCTTTGCGACGAGATTATCACTTCGCAAAAATCTATTGGTCTATCTGTTTCTCGCGATCGGTTGTTTCGTTATTACTGTGATGCAAGTATTGCGATTCCCGATGGTACAAGCCTTATTGATTACAGTGGTGTTGATTGTGGTGACGAAGGTTCGCTTGACTATTAGCAAGAGGAATGAGTCGAAGAGTTAGATTGGGGAAAACAACGAGTTAGAAAAGAGTTAGGACAAACAGGCTATTGAGTGATCGAGGACCGGAGAGTCTGTTCGCTGACTGCTCAAATACCGATCCCACAGAGAAGTGAAGATGTCCGCTTCGCAATCCGTAGCTAGGGCAGGTGCAAAACTCACAAAGTACGCTCGGACATTGCACCAAAACGCCCTACACTACGGACCGCTACGCTAAATAGGATCGCTAACCTCGCCGTAATCGAACAGACTCTCCTATCCTCTTTCACCACATCAATAAGCCCTTAACAAAAGGAGGAATCCCACTATGCGCCTGGAAGATGCCCTCGACAACTGGCTTCAAATCAGCATTGTAGCCAAAAACCGTTCCAGTGACCGATCTGCTAAAGATACGGTCCAATTTTTCACAGACATGCTAAAAGAAGACCATGGAGTAGAAAAACTCTCGTTTGAAAAAACGAAGGATTACTATCAAGTTACATATGAGCAAGAAGGCACCACACATATAAAGTCATATCGACTGGATCAAGCAGAGTTGCTTATCCAACAGATTCAATCAGAACCACGATATAATACAAGCGAATAAACACGCAAACAAAAAAGTCTTCTCTCATGGGTACTATCCAACAGAGAAGACTTCTTTGTGCTACATACTATCTGCCCGTTTGGCTGATAAATTGCTGTCGAGAACGTTACTAGCACTCTTCCATCTTGAACGATTCCGTTTACCTGTAAAAACACGGGTATTGGTTCGCTCAGGAGGAGGTAATAACCTTTCTCGTTCCTCCACCTGTTCGGAAATACGACTGTGACAGTCAAAGCAAATTTGAATCATGTGAGGGTGCTTTC
This sequence comes from Thermoactinomyces sp. DSM 45891, assembly GCF_900119485.1. Classification (GTDB taxonomy): domain Bacteria; phylum Bacillota; class Bacilli; order Thermoactinomycetales; family Thermoactinomycetaceae; genus Baia. Next base: position 104,796 of record NZ_FPJZ01000003.1, on the reverse strand, counting down.
GCAATTTATGTTTTTGACGCCGATCTGGCTCGAATCGTTGTTCGCATAGAATACAAATGATTTTCATAGTAGGTACTTCCTTACATATCGAGATACTTCTAGTATACAGCAAATGAACCGTCAAACAAATAGAGAGCCTCTAGTGCCCGAAGGAGATAGATTCATTGATGGGTATCATTACGATCCTGCTTTGTTTCATCACGTTCACGCTTTTTTACTTCGTTTGAAGGTTGGGGGGCGATTCGAGCGACGATGGCGCCTAATTCATTCATAATACCGGCTATGGGACGACCTTGACTGATTTCTTCATTCATCTTCTTAATACGATGTAATAAATCCACGTCAGCTGTTACTAGCGCTGATTTTCCTTGCGGATCATCTCGAAGAGCTTGTGCAACTGCATATTTGACTGTACCAACCCGGGCACTGTCTAAGTCTGGATTTACATCAATGGCGACAACTGCATATTTTCCTAGTACAATGGCACTTGCTTCTTTTACTTGAGGTACTTGTTTGGCTAATTGAACGAGGTGATCAGAATTGTTTTTTGTCCTATTTTGTTTTGCCGGTAGGGACGTGTCGGGTGCTGTTTGCTTATAGCTTATATTTTGAGCCTTCGGACTGGCATCGTTGGAAGGTGGCTTGTTATTCTGATTACATCCCGTTGCAATCGTAATAAATAAAGCTGTAATGGTGAAACTGCTAATGAGCCTACATGTTCCTCTTTTCATAAAGAATCATCCTTTCGAACAAACTTTGTTCATTAGATTGCCCAAATTAAAAAGAAGTATGTCTTGTCCTCTTTGCGCAGTAGAATGGTTTTAGTACAATGTCAGAGGAGGGAGTTGGATTCGATTATGAAAGTAGAAATGTTTGAGCTTGGTCCTGTTATGACAAACGCATATCTTGTATACGATTTGCATACAAAAAAAGGAATTGTTTTTGATCCAGGAATGAATCCAGATCGTCTGCTACAGAGGATTGAGGAATTACAGCTAAAAATTGAGGCCATTTTGCTCACTCATGCACATTTTGATCACATGGGTGGTGTGGAGGAAGTTCGCACTCATACGGGTGCCCCTGTATACATACATCAAGAAGAAGAGGACTGGCTAGGAGATCCGATGAAGAATGGATCAGGAAGATGGCCCATGATGCCAAAGCTAACGGCTCGTCCAGCTGAACATATATTAGTTGGCGGTGAAACCCTGCAGCTTGCTGGATTTCAATTTGATGTGTTATATACACCAGGCCATTCGCCAGGAAGTATTAGTTTTTTCGATGGAGTCCATGTGTTTAGTGGGGATGCACTATTTCGTGATTCGATTGGTCGAACCGATCTCTATGGCGGGAGTCATCGAACGTTGATGGATTCAATCAAAAAGAAGTTAATGGAACTGCCTGGGAATACGGTTGTGTATAGTGGTCATGGACCGAAGACGACCATCAACAGAGAAAGAAAAAGTAACCCTTTTATCATGGAATAATGGTAGAAAAAAGGTGGTAAAGATGGAAAAACGGAATCGCTTTATTGTGGTATTGATTGCGTTAGCGATTATCGGGACGCTGATTTATAACTTTGCCGTGTCCAAGGAGCAAAGCTCACCTACTACATCCAAAAAAGCATTATGTGAGGGCCCAGTTGGGATTAAACCGGGGAACTGTGCTCCTAATTTCATTACGCAGGCGCTGACAGGTGAGAAAAAAGAGTTGTATGAAACCAACGGGAAGCCAACCTACATCAACTTCTGGGCTTCTTGGTGCGGTCCTTGTAAAAGTGAGGCGCCAGACATTCAAAAAATGTATCAAACGCATAAAGACGATATTAATTTTGTCCTGTTAAATGTAACTTCGGGAGATGACATCGAAGATATACAGGGCTTTGTGATGAATTACAAGCTTACGATGCCCATTTACTTAGATCAACCGAAGCAAAATGAGAAGGGAATTGCTACTCAATATCAGATTAGCGGGGTTCCAACGCAAGTGTTGGTTGATGCGAAAGGAAAGATTCTTTATTTTCAACCGGGCCCAATTGACGAACAAAAATTCGCACGTTTGAAGAAGCAGTATCTTAATTAGAGATTTATGAGATGGGGAGAGAGAAGTGGACGTAGCCGTAAATGTAACAGCTTGGTTGGCTTTTGCAGCGGGTTTTTTATCATTTATCTCACCGTGTTGTTTACCCCTTTATCCATCCTATCTGTCGTATATAACAGGGATTTCGGTAACACAAATTCGTGGGGAAGGGCGCAGTAAAGAGATGATTCGCTTGACGATGACCCACACATTCTTCTTTTTGTTGGGATTTTCGTTAATCTTTTATGCGTTAGGCTTTACGGTGAGCTGGATTGGTGAAGTATTCGTATCCTATAAAGAGACGATTCGGATGCTAAGCGCGATCTTAATGGTGGTTATGGGGCTTTTTATGTCGGGAATCTTTCAACCCAAATTTTTGATGAAAGAGAAGAAGCTTACCATTTCCACGAAACGAGTTAGCTATCTAAGTTCGTTTTTGATTGGATTTGGGTATTCGGCTGGGTGGACTCCTTGCCTAGGACCGATTTTAGGTGGAGTTTTGGGCCTTGCTTCGAGTGAGCCTGAAAGAGCGCTATTTTACACAACTTTATATACGGTTGGCTTTGCGATTCCATTTTTTATCATGGCCTTCTTTGTAGGGAAAACACGCTGGATTCTCAAGTACTCAGAGCGAATCATGAAAATTGGCGGTTTTGTGATGATCGTCTTCGGTTTGTTGCTTTATTTTGATAAATTGACTTGGATTACTCAATATCTTATTAAGTGGACGGGCTTCCAAGGATTCTAACTAACAGGTGAGTGAGATGAACAAACAGACAAGATACTGGGTACGGCGGCTTATTTTTGTAGTCTTAATTGTGATGGTAGGTTATACAATTTATCAGATGAGTAGCAGCGGGAAGCAACCAGGTAGAGGAGATGTAGCCCCAAACTTTACTTTAACGACACTAGATGGTAAAAAAATGTCGCTGAGTGATCTAAAGGGAAAAGGAGTTATGTTAAATTTCTGGGGTACGTGGTGTGAACCTTGTAAAGCCGAGATGCCAGCGATGAAACAAGTGTATAAGAAATACCAAGACAAGGGATTCGAAATTGTAGCCGTAAATGTGGGAGAAAGTGACGTAGCTGTTCATTCCTTTATGAAATCGTACGATCTCGATTTCCCCGTCTGGCTGGATCCGGATAAAGATGTTACTCGTCTGTACCGTGTTGGACCGATTCCTAGTACTTTTTTTATCGATGATAAAGGGATTGTAGCGAGACAAAACATGGGAGAGTTAAATTTGGCACAACTAGAAGTGTATGTAAATGAAATTTTACCTAAAAGGTAGTAGGAGGATTTTATGAGTTATCAGCATATAGAAGCAAGTGAGGTAAGTGATCGTTATCAAGAAGAGAAAGGTCGCTATGTTTGGGTGGATGTTCGGACGAAAGAAGAATATGAAGAAGGACACATCCCTGAGTCGCTTCATATTCCTTTAGATCAATTGGAACAACGCCAAGCGGAGTTAACGGATTTTAAGGATCAAAATATCCTACTGATTTGTCGGAGTGGGGTACGTAGTGTGTATGCTGCAGAAGTATTAGCAGATCACGGATATCCCCATTTATTTAATCTCAAGGGTGGCATGTTAGGGTGGATGGGCCCTGTTGAGTAATGGTCATGAATTAAATAAGATTAGGAAGAGAGTGGGCAAACAAGTTCACTCTTTTCTGTGCGGTTAGGAGAGGGGAAAAGAGTGAAGACAGTAGAGTGTATAAAAAATGAGATCATAACATGGATGCGAGAACATCCGAATCAGCATATTTCGTATCAACAATTTATGAATACAGCTCTTTATCATCCTAAGTGGGGTTATTATTCTCAGAATCGTATAAAGTTAGGAAAAAAAGGTGATTTTTATACCAATGCTCACGTTGGTGATGTTTATGGAGCTGTGCTGGCAAAGGCATTTTTAAACGAAGTGAGCAAATGGAAGTCGAGTCAAATGTCGAAAAGTTCTGTCTGGCAGTTAGTCGAGATGGGATCAGGAGACGGTCGTCTCATGGAACAGGTAATTCGAGCTTTGGTTGGATTTGGGGTTTCTTCAGATGAAGCGGAGATCTATCTAGTTGAAACAAGTAGTGAGCATAGGCGGATTCAACAGGAGCGTTTACAACCGATGAGTCGATATCCAATCCAGTGGTGTGAAAAAGTAGAAGAGATTGAACCAAAATCATACACGATTCTATATAGCAATGAATTGGTAGATGCATTTCCGATTCATCTTCTGGAATGGGATGGAACGAGATGGCTAGAAGTATACATTAGTGAGGATGATGAACAATGGAAAGAGGAACTAGGAGATTATTCATCGGAAGAGCTCTCGCAAGCTATTCAGGAGCTTCCGATTCCCTCTAAGGTAGGGCAACGAGTTGAAATGAACCTCCACGCTAAGAAATGGCTACAAACCCTCTCTAAGTGGATGAATAGGGGAACTATTTTTACGATTGATTATGGAGTTTCGATGAAGGAACTTTATGCTGATTTTCGTTACCAGGGAACGATTCGAGGTTATTGTGAACACCAGATTGTGTCCCATCTTCCAGAACGAGTGGGGGAGGTAGATCTGACGGCGCATGTAAATTTTGATTTACTCAAACAATGGGGAGAAAAGTACAATTTAGAGACGGTTTCACATCAGTTACAGTCTGAATTTTTACTCGAACAGGGGATTTTGGATTTAATGCCGCTTCCAACTCCTGATCCATTTTCTTTGACTGAAAAAACAAGACGAGCGATTCAGCAGTTAGTTCACCCGCAGTGGATGGGAGAAGCATTTCAAGTGCTCATACAAACGAAAGGTACCACGATAAACAAAAAAGCCAACTACGGAAATCCCTAGTTGGCCACTTGGTACTGGTTAAGCTGGCATTTTCATCATAAAGTTTGCATACCAAACCATGCCGACGAAAGAGACAAACATATAACCGCCAAACAAGTACATGTAGGTTTTTTCGGTAAGTTTCATAGCACCGAAGATATAAAATAGCAGTGCTTGCACGAAGAATAGGATTGCGGGAATCTGAAAATGATGGCCACCTGCTAAGAACATGATAGCGATGATAAACGCCCAGAATCCTAATACTTTAAACATGCGATCCACAAGCCCCACTCCTTCCTATGTATGGCTTTGCTGTTCGTAATGACCTTGATTTAGCTAGTATAACCAAATACATTATACTAAGTGCACTCATGAGTCGCAAGCAAAAGAGAGAGGATGCTTAGAAATGGGAACTGTAAAATACCATAAACAGGGTGATGTTGCCATCGTTCAATTTCATCGCCCAACGGTTCGAAATGCCGTGAATCAGCGGATGATGAGTGAGCTAGAGCAGTTATTATTAGAGTGGGAGCAAGATTCACAGATAAAAATCATACTATTTCGTGGAGATGTAAACGCTTTTGTCTCAGGTGGGGATTTAGAAGAGTTTCACCAGCTACACACTTGTGCGGAGATAGAGCCTATTATGAAGCGTATGGGAGCGATTTTAGAACGTATTCACCAGCTACCTGCTCTCACGATCGCGAGGATTGAAGGTCCTGCTGTAGGAGGAGGATGTGAAATCGCAATGAGTTGTGATTGGGTTGTTGCAAGTGATCATGCGACACTTGGTATGATTCAAGTGCGCCTTGGCATTACAACGGGCTGGGGTGGGGCAACACGATTGATGAAAAAAGTAGGGACTTCAGTTGCGATGAAAATTTTATTAAGTGGAAAAAGGTATTCCGCTAGAGAAGGAATGGAACTGGGGATGGTAGATTTTTTACTATGTGAAGAGGATCAATCATTTGAAGATCAATTTCATCATTGGCTACATCCCTTTACGAAGCTTTCTCGGGATCTAATCAGGCATTACAAGCAGCTAGCAAAACAAGTAGAAAAAGGGATATCTAGTACTGATTTATTTGAACTAGAGGCTAAAAAGTGTGGATTTTTTTGGGAGACAGAAGAGCATCGCCTGGCAGTTGACTCCTTTTTGATTCGTCGTGGCAGATGAAATGTTCCTCCTATCAGGCTGGGCTAGATGTATACAAGCACTCGCTTTCGGCAATAAAAAAAAGAGTAGAGTAGATACTACAATTCTTATGGTTTGCATACAGATAGAGCGAAGACTAGTATGTCTATGGATCTGAAAAGGTAGGAGGAAGTCTATGGCTGTCAAACGTCAAGATGCTTGGACTGCGGAAGATGACTTGATTCTAGCAGAGATAACCTTGCGTCATATTCGAGAGGGAGGAACTCAGCTTTCTGCATTTGAAGAAGTGGCAGAGAGATTAGGGCGTACTCCCGCAGCGTGTGGCTTTCGGTGGAATAGTGCAGTACGCAAGCAGTATGATGCTGCGATTCAAATTGCGAAAAGCCAACGTCAAAAAAGAAGTCAAGAACGTGTCAGAATTTCAAGTACTCCATCTCTATCCCATAGCAGTGTAAATATGAGCCAGTCTATGCCGAGAATAGAGTTTGAAGAGTATCAAGAGGGATCTGATCCTGTATATTCTTTGGACCATATTATTCGCTATTTGCGTCAACATAAAAATGAGATGACAGAGCTAAAACGTCAGCAAAAGCAGTTGGAAAAAGAGTTGATGGATCGAGAGGAATACCTTGCTCGCCTTCAACATGAAAATCAAGAGATGAAGAGCCAGTTGAATCATGTGGAAAGAGATTATCGAATGGTAAATGATGACTATCGGATGCTGGTTCAAATTATGGATCGTGCTCGTAAGTTATCCATTTTGTCGGAAGAAGAGGAAGAAGATAAGTCTCGCTTTCGTATGGAGACAAATGGAAACTTAGAGAGAGTGGACAAATAATGAAGGAAGCCCTACTGAAAAGTGGGCTTCCTATTTTCATTCTTGTAGAGTGGTGCCTTCTGGTAGCCAGACATAAGGACTTTCTCCGCGATCTCGAACGGGATTATATTTACAGGGAATAAAACCGATTTTATCCCAGAAAGGATCGGAGCGATGTCGAGCATTGGTCTTGATGGGACTTCCTAGGCTTAGTGCGAATTGTACGAGTGCTTTCCCGAGTCCTTGACCCCGATATTCGGTTAATACTTCGAGTTTCCATAGTTCATAAAAGGTTTGAGAGGGAGAGAAGTACTGGTCATACTTTGCCTCCACTTCGTATAAACTCATACGGGCAACTAATTGCTCTTGCAGATAGATACCGTAGAAAGGAGAAGAGTAGTTGTCATTCTCCACCAGATTATCTTGTAAGTCTTCTAACATAGAAAGTTCTGGGAGGCCAAACTCACGAAATTTCTGGAATTCTTCTAAGGTTTTGTAATTAATTTGCAGACGCTCTACTTTGTACGTCACAAGGAGTTCCTCCTTATCATGAATCTTCTTTCACTCCTTTTATTATACACGAATTTTATTTACTAGCAGGAATTGAATGTCTATACCGAGAATTTTAAATTGGAATCTTATTAACTTAAATAAATTTATTAAGAGGGAAAGGTGATAGCGTTTTGATTCAAAAATTGCTGATTGCGAACCGTGGTGAGATTGCATCCCGAATTATCCGAACTTGTAGAGAGCAGGGGATTCAAACGGTAGCTGTTTATTCGCAAGCGGATCTGGAGATGCCCTTTGTTAAAATGGCAGATGAGTCATATCTAATCGGGGAGCCTCCTGTAGCTAAGAGCTATCTACAAATGGATACGATTATAGATGTTGCCAAGAAAGTTTGTGCAGACGCTGTCCATCCTGGTTATGGGCTCCTTTCTGAGAATGCTACCTTTGCCCAAAAGGTGTTAGATGCTGGATTGATCTGGGTTGGACCGAAGCCAAGTGTAATCGCCCAAATGGGAGACAAGGTAACAGCTCGGCAAGTGATGATAGAGGCGAATGTTCCAGTTGTGCCTGGGTCAGGAGAAATCGTAACATGGGAAGAAGCTGTACACATTGCGAATCAAATTGGCTATCCTGTACTTTTGAAAGCAAGTGCAGGTGGTGGTGGGGTTGGAATGGTGCTTTGTCATTCTGATAAACAACTAGAGCAACATTTCGCAACTACACAGAAACGGGCGGGGATGTACTTTGGAAGTTCCGCTGTCTTTTTGGAGAAGTTTTTAGAGCGCTCTCGGCATATTGAAGTACAAGTATTGGCCGATCAGCATGGAAATGCGCTTCATCTATTTGAAAGAGAGTGTTCGGTTCAACGTCGTAACCAAAAAATAATTGAGGAGAGTCTATCTCCCTCGATTAGTCAGGAAGCGCGAGAGAAGTTGTACCAGACGGCTCTCCAAGCAGTTCATGCGGTTGGTTACTACGGAGCAGGAACGGTTGAATTTCTTGTGGACCAACAAGAGAATTGCTATTTTATTGAGATGAACACTCGTTTACAAGTGGAGCATCCGGTTACAGAATCGATTACAGGCCTTGATCTCGTATCATGGCAGTTAGCAATCGCAGAAGAGAAAGCGCTTCCATGGAAGCAAACGGACTTACAACCACAAGGACATGCGATTGAATATCGTTTATATGCAGAAGATCCGGTTACCTTTTTCCCGTCACCTGGAAAAATCGAAGTTTTTTCACTACCAGAAGGAGCCGGAATTCGCTTTGATGCTGGAGTAGAAGCTGGAAATACGATTACTCCCTTTTATGATCCGATGATTGCGAAATGCATTATCTCAGGTTCGAGTAGAGAGGAAGTACTCACAAGAAGCAGAGAGACTTTCTCTCAAATGAAGATAGAGGGCATCAAGTGTAACCTACCACTACTAGTAGAATTGCTGGATCATCCTGATTTTGTATCCGGCAAGTATGATACAACGATTCTAGCTAATCGGAAGGGAAAGTGAAGAGATGAATAAGGTAGAAGCAAGTATGGCAGGAACGGTATGGAAAGTGCTAGTGAGTGAGGGGGATGTGGTCGATAGTGGTCAAGATGTCATTATTTTAGAGTCGATGAAGATGGAGATCCCTCTTTCCGCAGAAATAGATGGGAAAGTATCAAAAATCATGGTAAATGAAGGGGATTTTGTTGCTGAAGGCGATGTCTTACTTGAGTTAGTAGGGATGTAAGGTGAATGTGCGAATCGTTGAAGTGGGACCGCGTGATGGATTACAAAATGAGAAACGATTTTTATCTACTTATGCGAAAAAAACACTCATCCAGAAGTTAGTTGCCTCCGGATTAAGAGAGATCGAAGCTACCTCTTTTGTTCATCCTAAATGGATTCCCCAATTGGCCGATGCCGACGAATTAGTAGCGGAGTTGCCTGCTGACTCAGATGTGAACTACCGTGTACTTGTTCCGAATGCCAAGGGGTTGGAACGAGTCAACCACTCTATTTTAAAAGAGATTGCGATCTTTTGTTCAGCCAGCGAAACGCATAATCAAAAAAATGTGAACCGAATGCGAGAAGAGAGTTTGGCTGATTTTATGAAATTCGTCCCAGTAGCGTTGGAGCAAGGACTACGAGTGCGTGCTTACCTTTCCACTGTATTTGGTTGCCCTTATGAAGGAGAAATCTCGCTCGATCAGGTCCATGAGATGAGTGAGCGCTTGTTCGATTTCGGAGTTTACGAAATATCATTAGGAGACACCACCGGAGTTGCTACTCCAGCAAGCGTGAAGCGGGTGTTAGGGTCGCTTTTGAGCCAGTTTCCAGCAGAGAAATTAGCAGTGCATTTCCATGATACGAAAGGAATGGGCGTTGCAAATGCCTATAAAGCCTTCGAAATGGGGATACAAACATTTGATAGCTCGATCGGTGGGCTTGGAGGTTGTCCATATGCACCAGGCGCTTCTGGAAATCTAGCAACGGAAGACTTAATCTATTTACTCCAAGGGTCGGGGATTGACACGGGAGTGGATCTTGATCAACTATGCCGCACCAGTCAATGGTTGGAGGGACAATTAGGGAAAAAATTACCTTCAAAAGTATTACGTGCCCATTTAGCATAATAGGGGGTTAGGCTCATGTCAGAGATACGACTTGAGGTGGAACAAGGGATTGCTACTCTTACACTAAATAGAGCGGGTGCCGGAAATGCACTTAATTTTCCGACACTCTGTAGGCTTCGTGAAGTGGTTCGGGAAATATCTTGTCGTAGGGATATTCGAGTGGTTGTGTTAACAGGAGCAGGAGAGAAATTTTTTTGTGCGGGAGCTGATTTAAAAGAGCGAAAAACAATGTCTGAGCAACAGGTGCGTGAGTTTTTGATGACGATTCGAGATACATTTACGGAAATAGCAGATTTACCCCAACCAGTCATCGGTGTGATGAATGGATATGCATTTGGTGGTGGTTTGGAGTTAGCTTTATCATGCGATATGCGGATTGTAGAGAGTCATGTTCAGCTTGGATTAACCGAAACTTCTTTAGGGATTATTCCGGGAGCAGGAGGAACCCAGCGTTTAGCACGTTTAATCGGTAGTAGTAAAGCAAAGGAATTAATTTTTACAGCGAGGCGTTTGACATCTGCAGAAGCACTTGACTGGGGAATCGCCAGCTATGTGGAACAGAGCCGGACAGGAATGGAAAAAGCGTTAGAGTTGGCTAGTCAGATGTGTGCGAACGCACCACTCGCTCTTGCTCAAGCTAAGTTTGCGATTGATCGTGGCCTTGAAGCAGATATTCGAACGGGGATATGGGTGGAAGCGAAGGCATATGAAACGCTATTACCAACTGAAGATCGTTTAGAAGGTTTACGTGCGTTTGCAGAGAAACGAAAACCGAACTATCAAGGGAAATAGGAGGGATTTCAAGATGAACGATCAGTGGACAAAAGAATTAAAGGAACGAGTTCAAAAGATTCAAGCTGGTGGGGCAACCAAGTATCATGAAAAAAATGCGGAGCAAAACAAATTGTTTGTTCGAGATCGCTTGGAGTTATTGTTAGATTCGGGAACGATTCGTGTTGAGGACGGATTATTTGCGAACTGTATGGAAGAAGGGCTTCCAGCGGATGGAGTGATCACGGTAACGGGGAAGATGAATGGCCAGACCGTATGTGTTATGGCAAATGACTCTACAGTAAAGGCAGGATCTTGGGGCTCTCGTACAGTGGAGAAAATCATTCGCATTCAAGAGACTGCACAAAAACTAAAGGTTCCGATGCTCTACTTGGTCGATTCAGCTGGGGCACGAATTACGGATCAATTGGAGATGTTTCCGAATCGCCGTGGTGCAGGGAGAATCTTCTATAACCAAGTGAAAATGTCTGGAATGGTACCACAAGTATGTATTTTGTTTGGGCCCTCTGCCGCAGGTGGTGCGTACATTCCTGCATTTTGCGATATTGTAATTATGGTAGACAAGAATGCAAGTATGTATCTCGCATCCCCTCGGATGGCTGAGATGGTAATCGGTCAAAAGGTAACATTGGAGGAGATGGGCGGAGCTAGGATGCATTGTTCCGTAAGTGGTTGTGGAGATGTGTTAGCGAAAAATGAAGAAGAAGCGATTGAGATGGCTCGTCGCTATTTAAGCTACTTCCCAGCTAATTACAAACAGAAGACATCTAAAATAGAGGCGAAGTCGATTCAAGCAGGTATTAGGAGTATAGAAGAGGTTGTTCCCGATAATCAGAATGTAGCTTTTGATATGAAAGAAATGATTCGTGCCCTTATTGATGAGAATTCATTTTTCGAGATGAAGGAATTATTTGCAAAGGAGATTATAACAGGATTCGCGCGGTTAGATGGACGGGCTGTTGGGATTATTGCGAATCAGTCTAAAATGAAGACAGGTAGCCTATTTGTCGATTCGGCAGATAAATCAGCCCGTTTTATTACGTTATGTGATGCTTTTAATATCCCGTTGATTTTCTTATCCGATATCCCTGGATTTATGATTGGTACACAGGTAGAGCGATCGGGGATTATCAGACACGGAGCTAAGATGATTGCAGCGATGTCAGAAGCAACTGTACCGAAAATCTCGATTATTGTCCGTAAAGCATATGGCGCTGGACTTTACGCTATGGCGGGTCCTGCTTTTGAGCCTGATTGTTGTTTAGCTCTCCCAACAGCCAAAATTGCCGTCATGGGACCTGAGGCTGCTGTAAATGCTGTATATAGCAATAAAATCGCTCAGTTAGAAGAGTCAGAGCGTAATGAATTTATTCAGCAAAAACGAGAAGAATATCAAGAAGATATCAACTTATATCGTTTAGCAAGTGAGCTCATTATCGACGGTATTATCGCTCCCAATCGATTGAGGGATGAGCTAAAAGAGCGTTTGGAATTATACGAAAGCAAAGAAATGATATTTAGTGAACGCAAACATCCCGTGTACCCAGTATAATAAGTGATATGAAAAACAAAAAGGGGTCTTTCATAACGGCTCCTTTTCGTTATGCACGTGGAGAGGGGGAGAAAAGAAACCATGCGAATTGCTATTGTGGGAGCTGGTTCAATCGGATTATTATGGGCATCTCGATTATCTCGATTGTCCTATGAGGTCACAGTCTTAACACATACTATCGAGCAACATAAGAGGATTGTACAAGCAGGTATCTCTTGCGAGGAGCTAGACGGTCAAGTCAATCATACAAATGTTACAAGTTGTCCGATTGAAGAAACAAGTGAACTCTCCCCTTTTGATATTATTTTCATTACGGTAAAACAATATCAGTTACAAAACGTCATGGAACTAATTCAACGTTGTTCCCTTCCGTTTACCCAAATCCTTTTTTGGCAAAATGGTTTGGGCCAAGAGAAAGCCATTGATGAACTACAACATCGTCCTGATACCTATGTAGCCATTACTACGGAAGGGGCTTATCGAAAAAGCGATACCCATGTTGTCCATACGGGACAAGGAGAGACATGGATCGGTACCTTTCCTCATCAAGAACAGTGGAAGCCCCTTCTGCAAGATTTCGTGAAAACCATACAACCCATCGTCATTTCTCCCATTCGAACAGAAAATATGATTTTGAAGCGTATGTGGGAAAAGCTAGCTGTAAATGCAGTCATCAACCCACTGACGACGATACTGGAAGTGCCTAACGGGGAGCTACTCAGTGTAGAGTTAGAGAACATAATGGAAAAGTTAACGGTGGAAACATGTCAGGTGGCCAATCGTATTGGGGTGGAGCTAGATCACTCTCGAACGATCAAAAAAATAAGAGAAGTATGCAACTTAACATCACAAAATCTCTCATCTATGCTTCAAGATGTTCAGGGTGGAAAACAGACAGAGATTGATTCAATCAACGGCGCGATCATCCAGTATGCAAAGGAACATAAAGTCCCTGTCTACTGGCATGAGATGCTTTACACTCTTGTAAAGGCAAAAGAGGTACATAATAAGCGAAATACCAATACATTGTAGTTGTTTTCCTCGGGCTATCTATCGAACATCTTTGTATGCACATCATATTTTATGGTATTATTTATTTAGTAACTTACCTTTTTAAATTGAAATCAGAAAAGAAGGAATCACGAATGAAGATTGAGTGTATAAAGAATCCTTGGCAAAACCAACTAATGAACGATTATCTCGAACCAGAGCATCCAGTTCATTCTTTTTTCTCATATCATCCATTGAAAAGTTCTTCTTATCCAGTGCGTGCACAGGAGGTCTATGCTAACCTTTCTCAGCGAGTGGATCGCCAAAAATTGGTAGAGGTTTTATACGATTATCATCAACCTGAATTACTACACCCCGAAATAGAAGCAAATCTAGAGCGCTTGCGGCAAGAAGATTCATTGGTCGTGATCGGTGGTCAACAAGCAGGCTTATTAACAGGGCCTCTTTATACGATACATAAAGTGTTTACCATTATTGAATTGGCTCGAAAGCAAGAGCAGGAACTAGGTAAGCCGGTCATTCCAGTGTTTTGGATTGCAGGAGAAGATCATGATTTAGATGAAGTAAATCACATATGGATACAAAGGAAAGAAGGCATGCTAAAAAAGCGTTACCGAGTCGAGGCAGCAAAAAACAACAGGGAAGCAGTCTCGCATCTTACCATTGATCCGGAAGATCTGCAAAATTGGTTGCGGGAAATAAGTGAACACTACGTGGATACGCCATATAAAACGAAGTGGTTAGAAGCTTGTCAGGAACTTGTTCATGACAGACCATCTTGGGGTCGTTTTTTTGCACGTCTTCTTCATTCCTTATTTGCTAAATATGGTCTGGTGTTGATAGATTCTGCCGATCCTCACGTCAGACAAATAGAACGAGATTTTTTTCTTCGTTTGATTCACCAAAGTAAGCCGATCCAAGCATCTATACAAAAGAGTATTCAACAATTCCAAGAAGTTGGTTACGCGGACCCAATCCACACTCAACCAAATCAAGCGAATTTGTTTTTGATCACTGATCATGGTCGTGTTCTCTTAGATCGGGAAGGTGATCAGTGGGTGACAAGGGAAGGAAAACGAACCTTTACGACCTCAGAGCTCTGTCAGATTGCCCAACACACGCCAGAGCGATTTAGTAATAATGTCGCCACACGCCCATTGATGCAGGAATACCTGTTCCCTGTTTTAGCCTTTGTAGCGGGCCCGGGTGAAGTAGCTTACTGGGGTGTCTTGAAAGAAGCCTTTATTCACGCAGGTTTGTCTATGCCGATTGTGTATCCGCGCTTTCAGATCACCTTAGTAGAACGTCATGTCGATGCTCGAAAACGGGAATTTGGACATTCATGGGAAACATATCTTACAGAGGGAGCTTCGATCCGAGAAGAGTGGCTTAAAGACCAATTTTCTTTCCAAATCGACCCTTTATTTGAGGCGATGAAGAAACAAGTGGTTGATCTATATCAACCTTTGATTAAACAGATCCATTCTCAGTTAGGAAGACAGACAGAAGAGATGGGACAAAAAAACATCGAAAAAGTTACCGAGCAAATTCAATTTTATCAACGATTTGTCGAGCGTACGATGAGGGATATCCATCAGACCACCTTGCGCCAATGGGACGAATTGTTGCAAGGGATCTCTCCAAATGAGCAACCCCAAGAAAGAGTCTATAATCTGATCTACTATTGGAATGCCTATGGACTTGATTGGATTGATCGTGTTTTGCAGTTGCTACGTGATAAGCAATCAAACCATCATTTTATGGTTCATTTTTAAAGATGCATTCCTTTCTTGCAAGTGATTCCGATATAATAAAATAGTATCAAGTTTATAATTCATGTTATTCCGAGTGGTTAAGTGTGTTATAATGCATACATGTCCTTTCTATTACATACTATCCATAAGAGCAGATCTATTGTTTTATCTACAAAGTGATTAAACCTAGAGGAGAGTGCTTTGAATGAACTCATTAGAACGTAGTATTATTGCAAATCCGGCATTAGCACATGACGGAAGACTAAAAATTAATTGGGCAGCCGATCATATGCCAGTAATGAACCGTTTACGTGAACAACTAAAGGTAGATCGCCCACTAGCTGGATTGCGTGTAGCGATCTCTCTACATTTGGAAGCGAAAACAGCCAACTTAGCAGAAGTGATTCGAGATGCGGGTGCAGAGGTCGTGATTACGGGTAGTAATCCACTTTCCACTCAAGATGATGTGTGCGCGGCGCTAGCGGCAGATGGTGTTACGGTATTTGCGAAATACAATCCGTCACCAGAAGAGTATAAAGATCATCTCATTAAAACACTAGAAACCAAACCAGACTTAATCATTGATGATGGTGGGGATCTTGTAACTGTTCTTCACTCAGAGCGTCCTGATCTAGCCGAGCAAGTTCGAGGTGGATGTGAAGAGACGACGACTGGAATCTTACGTCTTCAAGCGTTAGAAAAAACTGGCGAGTTAAAATTCCCTATGATTGCGGTAAATGATGCACTTTCTAAATATTTGTTTGACAATCGATATGGAACCGGTCAATCCGTATGGGACGGAATTAATCGTACGACAAACCTAGTAGTAGCGGGAAAAACGGTTGTAGTGGTTGGTTATGGCTGGTGTGGACGAGGGGTTGCCATGCGTGCGAAAGGCTTAGGAGCGAAAGTAATTGTAACGGAGATTGATGCTGTGAAGGCGACAGAAGCGCATATGGATGGTTTTACTGTGTTGCCGATCTCAGAAGCGGCAACACAAGGTGACTATTTTGTTACGGTAACAGGCAATAAAGGAGTTATTACGGCTGAACACATGAAATCAATGAAGAATGGTGCTATTTTATCCAATGCGGGTCATTTTAATGTTGAGATCGACACCGAGGGCTTGTCAGCGATGGCAGTAAGTAAGCAAACGGTTCGTAAAGACATAGAAGAGTTTGTGTTAGCAGATGGTCGTAAGATCTATCTTCTAGCGGAAGGTCGCCTCGTGAACTTGGCAGCAGGAGATGGTCACCCAGCTGAAATTATGGATATGACATTTGCCTTGCAAACCCTATCATTGCTCTTTGTTCATGAAAATTATCAACGTATTGGGAAGCGCGTAATGGAAGTTCCTTACGAAATTGATGAACAAGTTTCTCGTTATTTCCTTGAATCTCTTGGAATCCAAATTGATTCACTTACTGTTGAGCAAGAGAAATATCTTGCTAGCTGGCAATTGGATTGATCAATCCCAGAAATTGTATAAATGTTCTAATCCTGCATTTGCATGCAGGATTTTTTATTTTGCGTGTGGTATACTTACCAATGTGGAGGAAAGTGGAGGGAAGTGGTGACGAGGGGAGGGATCCAAGATGTTTATGGGGGAATACAGGCATTCGGTTGACGATAAAGGTCGACTGATCATGCCAGCTAAATTCCGCGAAGGACTTGGTCAGTCTTTTGTTGTAACCCGTGGCTTGGATCATTGTTTATTTGCATACCCTCGGTCAGAATGGACACAATTAGAGCAGAAATGTAAAACACTCCCATTTACCAAAGCAGATGCCCGGAAGTTCACACGATTCCTTTTTTCAGGAGCGAGTGAAGCAGAGTTAGACAAACAAGGGCGTATCCATATTCCCCCACATTTACGAGAATTTGCTAAGCTGCAGAAAGAATGTGTTGTGATCGGCGTCTCCACTCGTGTTGAGATTTGGTGCAAGGAACAATGGGATTCTTATTATTCTGCTTCAGAAGAGTCATTTAACGAGATCGCTGAAAGCTTAGTAGATCTGGATTTCTAAGGATAAGGATGAGCACCATTGTTTAATCATGTAACAGTACTAAGAGATGAAGCTGTAGACGGACTAAAGATCAAACCAGATGGAGTATATGTAGATTGCACGTTAGGTGGAGCAGGTCATAGCGGATTGATAGCGAGTCGATTGAGTCAAGACGGTGTGTTAATTGGTTTGGATCAGGATACAAAAGCACTATCTGCTGCAAGAAAGCGGCTAGAAGGCGCGACATGCAAAGTCCATTTGGTAAAAACAAACTTTCGTCATATCGCGCAAGTAGTAAAAGATTTAGGGTTTACTGGGGTGGATGGAATTTTATTTGATCTAGGAGTCTCTTCCCCACAGTTAGATGAGAGTGAAAGAGGATTTAGTTATCACTATGAAGCCCCTTTGGACATGCGAATGGATCGAGAACAGGAACGGACAGCATTTGAGGTAGTAAACCAATACGACGAGGCAGAGATTGCTCGAATTCTGTACATATACGGAGAAGAGAAGTTTAGTCGTCGCATTGCTCGGCGGATCGTAGAATATCGAACAAGTAAGCCGATTGAAACGACAACGGAGTTAGCCGAGATCATCAAAGAGGCGATTCCAGCTGCTACCAGACGTAGTGGGCCTCATCCGGCAAGACGTTCATTTCAGGCAATCCGAATCGCTGTAAATGAAGAATTAACTGTATTTGAAGAAGCACTGGAGCAGGTGATGGAGATTCTAGTTCCTGGTGGTAGAGT
Organism: Thermoactinomyces sp. DSM 45891; assembly: GCF_900119485.1. Classification (GTDB taxonomy): domain Bacteria; phylum Bacillota; class Bacilli; order Thermoactinomycetales; family Thermoactinomycetaceae; genus Baia. The sequence continues at coordinate 86,925 of NZ_FPJZ01000003.1, read as the reverse complement.
CAGTGTTATCACATTCCACTCACTAGAAGATCGTATCTGTAAGCAATTTTATTTGGAACAGGCAAAGGGATGTATCTGCCCACCAAATTTCCCTATATGTACGTGTCACCAAAAACCAAAGCTAAAGATCATCACGCGTAAACCGACCGCACCAAGCGCTGAAGAATTGGAACAAAATGCTCGTGCACGGTCTGCGAAGTTACGTGTTGCTGAAAAAATATAGATAATAAGACCTTGTTTCATGTGACAAGGTCTTACAAACAGGGTATAGGTCAAGAAAGAGAGTTCAAAAAAAGAAATGTATAGGTAGCGTAAGGAGGCTATTTGGATGAGACAGGAACGTGGTAATGTTGCGGTAGCAAGACCGCTTACCCCTACAAGTACACAAGTCAAAGTAAAAAAACAACCCCTAATCAAAGGGCTTACTGTACCAGAAAAGCTATTATACATCGGAAGTGTCATTATATGTGTAGCCTTGACCGTTTTAGTTGTATCTCGATATGCTGAAACCGCAGAATTAAATCTTGCTATCCAGAAGGCGGACAAAGAGATTCAACAAGTCAAAGAAGCCAACCTTCAATTAGAAGCGGAGAAAAACAAGCTTCAGAGCGATACACGAATTCGTCAATATGCAGAACAGAATGGCTTGCAAATCATTGAGAGCAAGAAAATTTCTTCGGCAGGAAAAGAAAAAAACACACCATAGATGGTAATAGAATAATTAAGAATCTTAGATAATTTCTTTGCCGAGGAGAACCATTCTATGCAAATGACAGAAAAGCAGACAGGAAAACGAAGTAAATTTCGCTCTCTTATCATCGGGTTGGTCTTGTTGGGACTATTGACGGGTGTTACGTTTCGCTTACTGTGGATCCAAACGGTTGCCTCGTCCGAGCTAACCAAGGATGCAGAGAAAATTTGGAACAACAACAACCCGGTTTTAAAAGCGAAACGTGGAACCATTTACGACCGTAGTAAAAATTATGCTATGGCTTGGGAAGAACCAGCCTATTTTTTTACTGCTGATCCGAGCCAGGTGAAAGAGAAAGATATAGACAAAACGGCAACACAACTATCTTCCCTTCTAGAGATTTCAAAAGAAAATTTGACAGGCTTGTTGCGTAAAAAAGGAAAATATGCAGAGTTAAGAGACCGAGAAGCGGGCAAAATTTATTTTTCAAAAGAAGTGTATGCGAATTATCTTCGATTAAAGCAAAAGAAAGAACTAAAAGGGATTTATGCTTATAAAACAACCCAGCGACAATATACCGAAGCTGGATCAGCTCACCTACTAGGCTTTCTAAATAGTGAAGAGAAGCCAGTTGGTGGAATTGAAAGTACTTATCAAAACTTGCTTCGTGGTAAAGATGGCTATGTGAAATACAAAAAAGCGGCTAATGGAATGATGGTAACTGATGGACCTGAGTCGTATAAGCCTCCGATTGATGGAAAAGACCTTGTTCTGACCATCGATGCGAGTATCCAGACCCATGTAGAGAAAGTATTGGATCAGGCTATGAAACAGTATGAAGCCAAAGGTGCAACGGCTATTGTGGCTGACCCATCGAATGGTGAGATTTTGGCAATGGTAAGTCGTCCTACCTTTGATCTCCGAAAAGCGTCTACTACTTATAATACAGAAAATGGCCATAATATGGCAGTACAAAGTCAATTTGAACCAGGATCTACATTTAAGATTGTGACACTTGCGGCGGCTATTGAGGAAGGTAAATTTGAAGCAGATAGTACATATACTTCCGGATGTATCCAAGTAGCAGGCCTAAATAATCCGATTTGTGATTGGAAGAGAGGCGGTTGGGGTGATATCTCCTATCGTGAAGGGGTTATCCAATCCAGCAATGTTGGCTTTGTGAAGATGGGGGACCATCTGGGTTCTGAGAAATTATATGAGTATATCGATCGTTTTGGTTTTGGACGGATAACAGATCGGATAGGTCGTAAGACGGGCATTGACCTGCCGGGTGAAGGAAGCGGTTATTTTTTTGGTCGAGAGCTAGTTGCATCCGAATTAGCGACAACGTCTTTTGGTCAAGGGATTGCGGTAACTCCTATTCAACAAGTCCAAGCGGTTGGTAGCATTGCTAACGGAGGAAACTTGATCAAGCCTCACCTGTTAAAAGAAGTGATCGATCCAAAAACGAAAAAGACGGTCGAACAACCAGCGGTTGAGAAGCATCAGATTATTCGTCCTGAAACCGCAACCGAGGTGAAACAAATCCTACGTGATGTCATTAAAAAAGGTACTGGACAAAAGGCAGATGTCCCTGGCTATCGAGTGGCAGGAAAAACAGGTACTGCCCAAAAGCCGGACCCAAAAACGGGTAAATACTTACCTAATACTTATATCACCTCTTTTATTGGTTTCGCTCCAGCAGATAATCCTAAGGTTGTGGTATATGTGGCATTGGATGAGCCAAAGGGTGCAGATGCCTCAGGTGGTACAACGGCTGCCCCTGTTGCAAAAGATATTATCCAACAGACTATGCAGGTTTTACGTGTTTCCTCGCTGGAAACCGAACCCGAAATTAAGTAGTAGATGGAAACGTACATATGCGTTTCCTTTTTTTGTAGTCCAATACTTTCCTACATGGGTGTTTGTCTTTTGGGACAGTATAAGATCGGGCACATCATATGATCTAAGGAGGGGTTCTTATGAATAACGCTCCAAACATGCATGTTGGTACGGTAAAACGAAACCACAGTGGCCACGAAGTATTTGATATACATGAAGTTTTATCCGTAACAGTGAGCACGTTAGATTCATATACGATGTCCCGACAATATGTCAAGTGTTCAGAGCTATTAACGATTCTGGACCGTCAATATCAGTTTTTGACAGATGAGTACAATATGTTAGTCCAGGCGTTTTCCACGGGAGAAGACCCCGTACATGGAACGCTTCGTTATCAAATGACGCAGCATAATGATACCATTGTCTACGGAATGAAGCCTTCTCAGCCGAAGAAACCGATTCATTCGATGTTGGAAGTGAAGGATGAAGGTATTTCTGGTCATATGTTGATCATGCTTAAAACATTGGCGGGCATCCGAACTGTGGCTGCCACGGAAGCAACCAATCCAGTCGTGAGAAGGGTTCTAGCTGATAGCATTCCAAACTGTATTGAAATGGCATATGAAATTTTCTTGTATCAAAATAAGCATCAATATTACCAAGTACCTCAATTGGCGGAGGCAGATATGGCACAGATGCAAAATTCGTTTGGTCTAGCCACCAATCAGCCTCAAGTCTCTAGACAACTACAGGGTAGTAAAGTAGTACCGATTAACCAGACTCCTTCTCCTTCGAGTCCTATGAATCATGGATCACCCCAATCGCATTAAGCTGTTTATACCCTTCTGTCCAGTAGGCCAGAAGGGTTTTTTATTTGGAACATAATTGTCATGTATCAGAATCTTTATGAATAGGTATATGAGAACAAGTGGGACAAGGAGGGGACTCTTATGCGTGCGATACAATCCATCGTGAAAAAAAGATTGTTTGTCGTACTGATCATAGCAGTCCTGGTGATGATTACATTGATCGGTAGACTTTCTTATGTACAGCTAGCACAAGGAGAATGGTGGGCACAAAAAGCAGAGGAATTAGGGAGTAGAGATGCTGACTTTTTGGCGAAACGGGGTATGATTCTGGATCGGGATGGAAAGAAAATTGCGTATAATATAAGCGCTCCATCCGTCCTGCTCTTTCCTGCCATGATTAAGGACAAGGCTGGGACAGCAAAGAAGTTAGCAGAGGTACTTGAAGGAGACGAGAAAAAAATACTCGAATTTGTCTCCAAAAAAGAATCCAAGGTATGGCTAAAAGGTATCGGCCAGAAGGTTCCTGAAGGTAAGGCTAAAATTCTTCAAGAGATGCAACTACCCGGTGTTCTTATAACAGAAGATAGTAAACGGTATTATCCTTATGGGACGATGGCGGCACATATGCTTGGTTTTACAGGCGGAGATAATCAAGGTTTAGCAGGTCTGGAGTTAATTTATGATAAAAAATTAAGCGGTCAAAAAGGCTATATTTCCTTTGCTTCTAATGCAAAAGGAGAAAGAATGCCTGATTCGAAGGAAGAGTTTATCCCGCCGAAGCCTGGGAAAGATCTTAGACTGACCCTCGATCTAGATGTGCAGGCCATTATTGAGCGGGAGTTAGACCAAGCTATGGCTCAGTATAAGCCAGAAAGCGTTTTGGCGATCGCGATGGATCCGAACAATGGTGAGATTTTAGGAATGAGCAGTAAACCATCCTTCCGTCCAGATGAATATCAGACCACAGATTCATTAATCTATAACCGAAATTTACCGATCTGGAAAACGTATGAACCAGGATCTACTTTTAAAATCATAACCCTTGCTGCGGCGCTTGAAGAGAAAAAAGTAAATCTGACCGAGTCGTTTCATGATCCTGGTTATGTAATGGTAAGTGGTGCTCGTCTCAGATGTTGGAAGAAAGGGGGTCACGGTCATGAATCATTCTTGGAAGTTGTGGAGAACTCCTGTAACCCTGGGTTTGTCGAATTAGGAAATCGATTAGGGAAGAATAAGTTGTTGGATTATGTGAATCGATTTGGCTTTGGCAAAAAAACGGGTATTGACTTAAATGGTGAGGCTAAGGGGATTCTATTTAAGCCAGAGAGGATGGGACCTGTAGAGCAAGCAACGACTGCATTTGGTCAAGGGGTTTCCGTGACACCTATTCAACAGGTACGAGCTGTTTCAGCGGCTGTGAATGGAGGGAAGATGGTGGTTCCCCATGTGATGAAAGAGTGGGTGGATCCAGATAGCGGGAAGATAATAGAAGCCTATCAGCCGAAAGTAGAGGGTACAGTCATCTCAGAAGCTACTTCCAAAATAGTAAGGGAATCGTTGGAGAGTGTAGTCGCTAGGGGTACGGGACGAAAAGCTTTTGTAGACGGTTATCGGGTAGGTGGGAAGACGGGTACGGCTCAAAAAGTGGGTCCAAACGGGGGTTATCTGCCGAATAATCATATCGTTTCGTTTATAGGCTTTGCTCCAGCAGACGATCCCAAAATTGTGGTGTATGTGGCGGTGGATAATCCGCAAGGGATTCAATTCGGGGGAGTAGTAGCTGCGCCTATTGTAGGAAATATTATCGGTGATAGTTTGCGCCATCTGGGGATTCCTAAGCGCAAGAATCAGATCCCACCTGAAGATACACCTCTTACAACTCCGATCGTAGAGACTCCAGATTTCATCGGTCAAGAGTTAGACAAGATTCGTAGCAGTCTGTTTGATTTCCCCTTAAAGCCAGTTGGGAAAGGAAATGTAGTGATTGATCAGATTCCGGCTCCCGGTGAAAGAGTCAAAAAGGGTTCATCAATCCAGTTGTATTTGGGTGACAAAACAGAGATAGGAGATTAAAATAAAGATGGTATAATAAACGCCAGGACTAAAACCTGGCATTTATTTATTTCATACATACCTTGTTTTTTGGATTGAGGAGGAAAGATATGATTCTTCAAAATGTGATCCAGTCGCTTTTACTGAAGCAGGTGTCTGGGGATGTGGCAGTAGAAATCAGTGGAGTAGAGATGGATTCACGTCAAGTAAAGCCAGGTAATCTCTTTATTGCGGTTCGTGGTTTTACAGTTGATGGACATCGCTATATTTCACAAGCGGTCCAACGAGGTGCAGTCGCTATACTGGTAGAAGAGATGGTGGAGGTTCCATCTCATATAACAGTGGTACAGGTGCCTGATACTCGCCGGGCCATGGCTATTGTAGCAGATATTTACTATGGACACCCTACACATGAGCTGAAATTGATTGGGATCACAGGAACGAATGGGAAGACAACCACTTCTACCCTACTTCAGCATCTTTTCCTTGACCATGAAAAGAAATCAGGATTAATTGGAACAATTGGCATGAAAATTGGAGATCGGGAGCTTCCCACTTCCAATACAACACCTGAAATCCTTGAGTTGCAAAAGAGTTTTCGTATGATGCGCAATGAAGGTTGTGAGTATTCCTTCATTGAGGTATCCTCACATGCGCTTGATCAGGGTAGAACTCGAGGCTGTAAATTTCATATGGGTGTATTTACTAATCTAACACAAGATCATTTGGATTATCATGAAACGATGGAACAATACCGTGAAGCAAAAGGCCTGCTATTTAACCAACTGGCAAATCAGTATCTTGCTTCTGCGGATGAGCAGTGTTATGCAGTGTTAAATGCGGATGACCCCGCTTCTTCATATTATGCTCGAATCACACCAGCTCAAGTTGTTACATATGGAGTTGATCAACCAGCGGATGTAAAGGCAAGCAACATTCGGATTACACCACAAGGAACAAGCTTTGATTTGCATACGTTCCGTGGGAATGGTTCAGTGAATATAAAGTTAATGGGGAAATTTAATGTTTTGAATATGCTTGCTGCCATTAGTGTCGGCCTGATTGAAGACTTGTCTCTAGAGCAAATCATAAACTCTCTCGAACAAATCCCAGGTGTAGACGGACGTTTTGAGCCTGTTCATGCAGATCAAGATTATACCGTTGTGGTTGACTATGCGCACACCCCAGATAGCTTGGAAAATGCATTGAAAACCGTGCGGGAATTTGCTTCGAAACGAGTGATTACCTTGGTAGGGTGTGGTGGCGACCGCGATCGTACTAAGCGTCCTTTGATGGCGAAGATAGCAGCAGACTATAGTGATATTGCTATCTATACATCAGATAATCCGAGAACGGAGCAGCCTGAGGCGATTCTAGAAGATATGTTGTCGGGTGTAAAGAGTGTGAAGGCGGAAAAAATACATACAATTGTGGATCGAGCGGAAGCAATTCGATATGCGATTGAGCATGCTCAATCAGGAGATGTGATTCTGATTGCAGGAAAAGGCCATGAGACCTATCAAGAAATCAACGGTGTAAAAAATGATTTTGACGATCGAGTAATCGCAAGGCGGTTCATGTTGGAGGATTTGAAATGAAACGGAGTATAACTTGGATTCAAAAAGCGACAGGTGGACAGGCGGTCTTTGTGGAAGATAAAGATAGGATGACTTCTTCTGTCAGCACGGATACTCGCAGTCTTCAGCGGGGGGCATTATATGTGCCGCTTGTGGGAGATCGTTTTAATGGTCATCAATTTTTATCTCAAGCGATAGCAGCAGGTGCAGTTGTTGCGTTGTGGAATGAGTGGGAACCCATCCCGGAAGGTTGTTGTGAGATTCCGTTGATTGTGGTACCAGATACATTGACAGCTCTGCAACAGATGGCTAAGAAATATCGCGAAGAGCTAGCGATTCCGATTGTTGGAATTACGGGTTCCAATGGCAAGACTACAACGAAGGATCTTGTGGCCGCTGTTTTAGGTCAAGCGTTTCGGGTTCATAAAACAGTAGGAAATTTAAATAATCATATTGGAGTCCCTCTTACACTACTTAGTATCACAGAAGAGACAGAGATTGCGATTGTGGAGATGGGGATGAATCATGCAGGGGAGATTTCCTTATTATCTCAGCTTGCAACTCCTCAGATTGCGATTGTAACTAATATAGGAGAGTCACATATAGCTCACTTTGGAAGTAGAGAAGGCATTGCCGATGCAAAGTTGGAGATTATAGATGGCTTATCACCAGATGGAACCCTTATTTATGATGGGGATGAGTCGCTCCTAGATGAAAAAGTACGGAAGATTCCACAGGCACAGATTCGGATCGGTTGGGGGGAGAAGAATGATGAGGTGCCGAGGGACATAGAGATGCTGGGCACAAAAGGTTTTACGTTCCAATCCAGACAAACTCATCATCGTTATCGCCTACCACTAATAGGTCGTCATAATATAGTGAATGCATGCTATGCGATTGCTGTGGGGCGCTTTTTTCACATGAGTGAGGAACAGATCGCTCAGGGGCTCTTGCATGTTGGCATAACAGGTATGCGCTTGGAGATGATCACTGCTAAAAATGGAATGCCAATCATAAATGATTGCTATAACGCAAGTCCTACTTCTATGAAAGCAGCGATTCGCTTATTACAAGAGATGGAACCTTCGAAAGAAAAATGGGCACTACTTGGTGATATTCGTGAGTTAGGTGACGAGTGGGAAGAGTCCTATCATCGGGAACTGGGTGCATATGTGGTGGGAAAAGGAATTCACAAACTCTTTACAGTGGGCGATCGCGGGAAATGGATTGCTGAGGGAGCACAAGAAGTACGGCATGATCCGTCTTGCGAAATGATTCATTTCTCTAGTGTAGAGGAAGCAGGCAAATACATCGATAAGATCGGTCATCCACAAGCGTTGATGTTAGTGAAGGCTTCGCGAGCAATGAAACTAGATCAAGCCATTCGATCTTTAGTAGAAGGAGCGTAATGAAGCTATCATGACAAACATAGATATTCGAGAGTATTTAATCCCGATCATGGTTGCATTTGGTCTGGCTGTCATACTAGGCCCTATGGTGATCCCAACATTACGACGTCTGAAATTTGGACAAAGCATCCGTGAGGAGGGGCCGCAAGCCCATTTGAAAAAGGCAGGAACGCCTACGATGGGTGGGGTGATCATCTTAATCGCTCTTGTGTTGACAGCACTTCCTTTTAGTAGTTATTTCTTGTTAAACAGAGAAAGCGGCGATGCACAGATCATCAATGCAGACTTGTTCATCCTTCTATTTGCCACAGCAGGATACGGCATTATTGGATTTTTGGATGATTATATTAAAGTGGTTATGAAACGAAGCTTAGGCTTAACCGCAAGTCAAAAATTGTTGGGACAATTGTTTATTGCGGTAGTTGTATTTTATGTCTTATTAAGTGTTCGATACCTAAATACCCAAGACTTAGAAGGTGCGTCAAAGGCGATTTTTAGTGTTCATGTTCCTGGGATTGGAACCTATTTTATCAACTGGCTCTACCTGCCATTCTTGATTTTACTTTTAGTAGGTTTTTCAAACGCATTAAATTTAACCGATGGTTTAGACGGCCTTTTATCAAGTACTGCTGTGATGGCGTACGGTGCTTACGCAGTAATCGGAATTTGGCAAGGGAATCAAACGGTTTACATCTTTGCTTTTTCTGTAATAGGTGCCCTGCTAGGATTTCTCGTCTTTAATGCACATCCGGCTAAGGTGTTTATGGGGGATACGGGCTCACTGGCACTAGGTGGGGGGTTGGCTGCACTCGCTATTATTACGAAGACCGAGCTCTTACTCCCACTGATCGGAATTGTATTTGTGGTAGAGACATTATCTGTTATTCTTCAGGTTCTCTCTTTCAAGTTCCGCAAAAAGCGGATCTTCAAGATGAGTCCACTACATCATCATTTTGAATTGATTGGATGGTCTGAGTGGAAGATTGTAGCGGTTTTTAGTTTGGTTGGTTTAATCTGTGGAGCTCTTGGAGTGTTTTTCGAAATTGCTTTGCTCCATCCAGGAGGGGGCAAATAGATGACGGATCTGTTCCAAGATAAGCATGTAGTAGTTCTCGGATTAGCGAGAAGCGGTTTGGCTGTAGCAAAGTTGCTGATAGAGCAAGGGGCTAAGGTGACTGTAAATGATGCGAGAGAGCGGATCGACTGTGCCAATGAAGCGGATCCGTTAGAGCAAATGGGTATCTCCGTGATCTGTGGAGGACACCCTGACGATCTAATTGATCAGCAGATTGATCTAGTGGTAAAAAACCCGGGAATTCCTTATCATATTAAACCGATCCAGCAGGCGCTTAAACTAGAGATCCCAGTAGTAACAGAGGTAGAGATTGCGAGCCAATTTAGCAAGGCTCCTATCATTGGTATTACAGGTTCTAATGGTAAAACCACGACTACCACCTTAGTTGGCAAGATGCTACAAAATAGTGGAGTTTCAGCAACGGTAGCGGGAAATATTGGCCAAGCATTATCTGAAGTAACCCCGCAGCTTTCGAAAAACGACTGGCTCGTAGCGGAATTAAGTAGCTTTCAGCTAAAGGGAACGGTAACATTTCGGCCTAAAATTGCTGCATTGTTAAATGTGACTCCTGCGCATATGGATTACCATCAGACGATGGAGGATTATGTAGTATCAAAATGGAACCTATTTCAAAATCAAACTCCAGATGATGTTGCTATTTTGAATGCTGATTCTGCTATCTGTAGAGATTTAGCAGGAAGTGGGAATCTGAAGAGTCGTGTAATTTGGTTTTCCAAAGACGAAACGACCAGTCAAGGTGTATATATAAAAGATGGTTGGATCACTTCGAGTCTAGACGGGAACGAAATAGCGATTCTCCCTGTGGAAGAGGTTGCTCTACCTGGTTTATTTAATCTAGAGAATGTACTAGCGGCAACCGCTATCTCGATCATGGCTGGCGCCGACATCGAGAGAATTGCAGAAACGATTCGAACGTTCTGTGGTGTGGAACATCGGTTGGAGTATGTAGAGATGATCGAAGGAGTTCGTTATTATAACGATTCGAAAGCGACTAATGTGCAGGCGGCTTTAACGGCTCTTACCTCCTTTGAGGAACCTATCGTTTGGATTGCGGGTGGACTGGATCGGGGGGTAGACTTTCAAGAGCTCACTCCGGTTTTGTCTGAGCATGTACAAGCAGTGATCGCTTACGGAGAGTCGGCTCCAATCTTAGCATTGCGAGCGAAAGAGGCAGGTATAGAGTCCATTATTCAAGTAGATGATGTTGAAGAAGCTGTTTATTCCGCTCACGAGATTTCTCGCTTTGGGGATGTAGTTGTTCTCTCTCCAGCATGTGCAAGTTGGGATTTATATAACTCATTTGAGCAAAGAGGAAGCATTTTTAAACAAGCTGTGCATAGGCTTGTATAAAGAGAATGCTTCGGAAGCTTAAATGAGGTGAGCACGTCTATGCAAAAAACGAAAAAGAGTCCTGATTTTGTGATCGTAGTTGCTATTCTATTATTACTTACTATTGGGGTAATGATGGTATACAGCGCTAGTGCTTCAATGGCGTTTCACAAATATGGTGATAGCTTTTATTTTGCAAAGCGTCAGCTCTTGTTTGCGGCATTGGGCGTGTTTTTTATGTTTCTCGTAACGAATGTAGATCGGAAGAAGTTATATGATATGGCAAAACCTGCCGTGATCATATGCTTTATCTTACTAGTGATTGTTTTGATACCAGGTGTAGGGATCTGGCGGAATGGTGCTCGTAGTTGGCTCGGAATTGGGGCTTTTAGTATTCAACCATCCGAATTTACGAAGCTGGCAATGATTTTTTTCTTAGCGAAGTTGTTTTCCCAGCCCACTTTTCAAATCAGGCGATTTCGTAAAGGGTTCTTACCTGCTATGGGAATCTTGGGAGGAGCATTTGGGCTTATTATGTGCCAACCTGATTTGGGAACGGGCACGGTGTTAGTCGGGACAGGGATTTTGTTAATCTTCGTAGCAGGCGCAAAGAGGAAGCACCTAGGAGGATTTGCGCTGCTCGGCGTGGCGGGTTTTACGGGCTTGGTTTTAGAAGCTACGTATCGAATTAAGCGAATTACTTCTTTTTTTGACCCGTGGTCAGATCCGCAGGGAACGGGTTATCAGTTGATCCAGTCTCTCTATGCGATTGGCCCTGGTCGGCTCCTTGGGTTAGGATTTGGCATGAGTAGACAAAAACATTTATACTTGCCAGAGCCCCACACGGATTTTATTTTTTCGATTTTGTCGGAAGAACTAGGTTTCCTAGGTATTACCATTGTGATAACGTTATTTGGAGTGTTAATTTGGAGAGGCTATCGTACTGCGATTCGCGCGCAAGATTTGTTTAGTTGCTTAGTTGCCACAGGGATCACCTCTATGCTAATGATTCAAGTTGTAATTAATATCGGAGTCGTTTCAGGAACCTTTCCTGTTACAGGGATTACCTTGCCTTTTCTAAGCTATGGTGGATCATCCCTTACGTTAACACTTGTAGCAGTAGGAATTCTCTTAAATTTATCACGCAATACAAATAGATAAGGAACGCATATAAACATAGATGTGAACGAATCTCAGGACTCACTCACATGGTCTAGCATCTAGTAGGAGGGGACAAAATGAGAAAACCATTTGTAGAAGACTTGATCCGTGTAGGCGTTCAAGACATAAAAGAGAATGAGCTATTGTCCCGTCATACCACGTGGAAAGTGGGCGGACCAGCAGATTTTTTGATTAACGTAAAGACAAAAAATGAGTTAGAGAATGTTATGAAGGTAATCGACAAACACAAGCTTCCATGGAGAGTGATTGGTCGGGGTTCCAACCTCTTGGTCCGAGATGGAGGAATTCGTGGGGTTGTACTTAAGTTAGATAAAGGGTTTGAGTACTTCGAATTTCAAGGGACTAAGGTGATCGCAGGGGGTGGAACTTCCACTGTTATGCTTGCTACGAAGACAGCACGCCAAGGGCTTACAGGTTTCGAGTTTGCTGGAGGGATACCAGGGAACATCGGTGGTGCTGTCTATATGAATGGTGGAGCTCACGGTTCCGATGTTTCAGAGGTTCTCATTTCAGCAGAAGTGTTGTTAGAATCGGGTGAGTGGGTTACATTGTCTAATGAACAACTTGCATTTTCCTATCGTACATCAGTTCTACAGAAAGACTTGCGTGGAATTGTAACAGAAGCGACGTTTCAGCTTGAGGATGGGGATGCTGTGGCTATTACCGATGCATTAACTAGGTTTAAAGATCGTCGTCGTCAGACACAGCCTCTACAACTCCCTTGTGCTGGAAGTGTATTCCGTAACCCGGCTGGCGATTTTTCGGGACGCTTGATCGAGGAAGCCGGGCTTCGGGGATATCGAATCGGCGATGCAGAAGTTTCAACTATGCACTGTAATTTCATCGTAAATAGAGGTCAAGCAACAGCGCAAAATGTACTTGATTTAATTGCACATGTTCAAGAGACAATTCGTGAAAAGTATCATATCGAACTAGAACCTGAAGTACAGGTGATCGGAGAAGCCTAAATGGAGTAATGAACAGCTAACTTTTGAGTAAGTTGGCTGTTTTAATTTTTGTCCATATTATCAAAAAGGATTATTATTATCTTTTCCCCCTCACTATTTGTGGTAATATATATGGAAGATTATTGTGAGGGTACTCCATAGATTCGACAGGCAGATATAAGGAGAGGACGATTCGGTTGAATGATCGCGTTCCCCCATTACGAGTAAAGTCTGTTCGTAAAAAAGCCCCCTCGGTCTGGGCTCTGCTTCTGATCTTTTTGTTTTTTATGGGCTTCATGCTTGTACTTCTATTGCGCTCTCCTCTCGGGAAAATCGAACAAATTGTAATCGAAGGAAATCAATTGGTTCCACAAAAGGAGATTTCCAGCAAGTTAGGAACCAAGGTAGGCGGCTCCTATTTTGCATTTCGCCCTCAAGATGCTCAAAAAGCAATTGCGAACATCCCAGAAATTAAACGGGTAGAAGTACATAGGTCATTTCCAAGCAAGGTTACCGTTACATTACAAGAGCAACGAATGGTGGCATTTGTGAGAACAGAGGATGGATCTGTTCTTCCCCTTTTGGAGAATGGGAAGATCATGACTCAGCGAAATTCGGTTTCGATGCTACAACAAGCACCTATATTTGAGAAATGGGATCTTGCTAGTGGGGTGTTTCGCCAGGCAGTGGAGATGTTCTCACGTTGTTCTATTTCTGATTTTAGTGAGATAACGTATATTCATCCAGTAGAGGGAAATCCAGATCAAATGGTCCTATACAGCAAAATAGGACATAAAATTTATGTTCGTATCGAAGATTTACCTGAGAAGATGAAGCTTTATTCTTCCTTTCACAATCAGCCTTCCGGTACTTTGTACTTATTAGAGAGCGTATGGTTTACACCTGACACAGTACATGAACCCTAATATTAGGTATTGATGTAATTTATTTACTGTTTTTCGTTTTATAAAAAAAGGTGATCTTTCTTGATCTGTTGAATTAGTCAGAGGGTAATGCTTTTTCCTCCCAAAAAAGAGTTGCCAAATCGGGCGAGGAGGTGCCCAGTTTGAACGATCAGTTCATTGTGACGTTGGATATTGGGACTACGCAAATAAAAGCGTTTATTGCAGAAATGCATGCTGATGGTAATTTACAAATCGTCGGTGTAGGCACGGCCAAATCACTGGGGATGAAAAAAGGTGCCATCGTTGATCTGGACCAAGCAGTATTCTCCGTTCGCCAAGCCATTCAACAAGCGGAGCGAATGGTTGGAATAGAGATTTCCAAAGTCTATGTAGGAATTTCTGGGAACCATGTTGCCGTTCAGCATAGTCATGGTCTCGTTGCTGTTTCGAGTGAGTCTCGGGTCATCGAGAACCAGGATTTGGATCGAGTCTTGCAGGCGTGTCGTGTTATTAACCTACCTCAAGAGCGTACCATTTTTGATGTGGTACCTACCCAATATATCGTAGATGGAGTAAGTGAGATTCGAGATCCTCGGGGTATGTTTGGTGTGCGACTAGAGGTAGAGGCAATGGTGCTTACTGCAACTAAGACCGTCATACAAAATATGGAACGTTGTTTAGAAAAAGCACAGTTAGAAATTGTGGGTATGATTTATTTACCGCATGCATTGGGAGAAGCTTGTCTTACTTTGGATGAGAAACAGATCGGCGTCGTACTGCTAGATTTTGGTGGTGGGACCATTACGATCTCAGCCTATCACCAAGGTAATTTGACTGGAACCTCAGTCATTCCAATGGGCGGTGAATATCTAACGAGTGATATTGCCATCGTTCTTAGAACACATAGTGATGTTGCAGAGGAAATCAAATGTAAATATGGTTGTGCGTTAGCTGAGCTAGCAAATAAAAATGAAAGTTTTTCGGTTCAGACCCTCAATGATCAGAAGGAAGTTGTGTATCATCAAGACAACCTAGCAGAGATTATGGAGTCAAGACTTTCTGAGATGTTCTACCTAGTGCGAGAACAATTGCAGTATATGGGAGTGAGCGATCGCCCATCAGGTGGCTTCGTATTAACGGGTGGCGTTATGTCTACGCGGAATATTCTTGCCACAGCACAAAAATATTTAGGACAACCTGTCCGCGTGGCCCAACCAGAAAACATAGGAGTAAATGAGCCTAGTTATATGGGTGGAGTGAGTATGGTTCACTATTTGGATCAACGTGGGATGATTCAAGTACCTGAAACCATTCCTAACGATGTAGCTCGTTCCAAGAAACAACATGGGGAATCTGCTTTTTCTAAGATGAAAAATTGGTTTAGTGATTTTATATAATTCACTAAAAAACGAAGTTATGTCATTATATTTCGCATAGGAGGGAACCTGGTCATGGGTTTTGAATTTGGTATGGATTTAGACCACGAGATGATTGCACAGATTAAGGTCATCGGAGTGGGTGGTGGCGGTAGTAACGCGGTCAATCGTATGATTGATGCGGGAGTGCAGGGTGTAGAGTTTATAGCGGTTAATACAGATGCGCAAGCACTTCACCGTTCGAAAGCGCCTATTAAGCTACAAATCGGCGAGAAACTAACTCGTGGACTTGGCGCAGGCGCGAAGCCAGAAGTGGGGAAAAAGGCGGCAGAAGAGAGTCGAGAGCAGATTGAAAACGCTCTTCGTGGTGCGGATATGGTTTTTGTGACAGCAGGTATGGGTGGCGGTACTGGAACGGGGGCTGCTCCAGAAATTGCATTGATCGCTAGAGAGATCGGTGCGTTAACGGTAGGAGTGGTGACAAAACCATTTGCTTTTGAGGGAAAGAAAAGATCCGTTCAGGCTGAATCAGGTGTCACCTCGCTGAAAGAAAATGTAGATACATTAATTGTCATTCCAAATGATCGCCTGTTAGAGATTGTAGATAAAAATACTCCTATGTTAGAAGCATTCCGGGAAGCCGATAATGTTTTACGTCAGGGGGTACAAGGGATCTCTGATTTGATTGCCGTTCCTGGTTTGATTAACCTAGACTTCGCAGACGTCAAAACCATCATGACAGAGAGAGGCTCTGCCTTGATGGGAATCGGTTCAGCTTCTGGTGAAAATCGTGCCGCCGAAGCAGCCCGTAAAGCAATCTGCAGTCCATTGTTAGAGACTTCCATTGATGGAGCTCGTGGAGTTCTAATGAATATTACAGGTGGAAATAATCTAAGTCTTTATGAGGTGAATGAGGCAGCAGATATCGTGATGCGTGCCTCCCATGCGGATGTCAACATGATCTTTGGTGCTGTTATTAACGAAGATTTAAAAGATGAGATTCGTGTGACCGTGATTGCTACGGGGTTTGATTCTGCTAAAAATGATCCGCGTGTAGGAAGAAAGCCACAGATGAATTCTACCAATGGAATGCGTAATTCATCAGATCCTTATAAACCGCTGTTTCCAAACGATGGCTTCCGTATGGAAGATGCACAGTCAAACCAAACATCCTATGAAACGGCTTCATATCGCTATGCTCCTATACAGGATCAAAAGCAACCCAAAAATAGTAGGGATGGCAGAGTATTAGATGAAACATATGATATCCCAACTTTTTTACGTAACCAAATAAAAAAATAAAGAAAGTACTCTTATATTGAAGCGCAAATCGATACCGATTTTCGCTTCTTTTTTCTTTTTTTCGACGAAATAAATAAGATTTTTTGGGCAAGTTTCAACAGACTTTGAAATATAGATTAAGATATACTAAATTCATTCAGGAGACAGAGGAGGGATAGATTCTGTGACGGTTTATGCAGATGTCGTATTCCTTCTCAATGGCTGTATCGATTTATTGCTCCTATGGTTAACTTCTGGGATTCGTAAGCAGCGATTCACTTGGTGGAGGCTAGGGTGTGCGGCAATCATGGGGGGCATTTATGCTACCCTCCAACTATGGCCTGACTTTATTCCAGCATATTCGTTACCAGCTAAGTTATTAGTATCAATGCTGATGATTTGGTGTGCATTTGGCTATCACCATCCATACGCCTATCTACGAAATCTCGGAGTGTTCTATCTGGTTTGTTTTGTCACAGGTGGAGCCATGATGGCCCTGCATTACTTCATTACAGGGACATCTGACATTGGTGGAGGAATATTGTTTACAGAGTCTCCAAACGGATGGGGATCTCCAGTCTCATGGGTATTTCTCATGATTGGATTTCCACTGGTTTGGGGTTACACCAAGATTTCGTTTGGCTCAATTCAAGAGCGATCTGAATTTCATCAGTTTCTAGTACCTGTGCGAATCACATTAGGTGGGATAAAAGTGGATTGTACAGGGTTAGTTGACACAGGAAATCAGCTAAGAGATCCTATTACACGTTCGCCCGTCATGATGGTTGAGATGGAACAGTTACAAGATTTTCTCCCACAAGAAGTATTTACCATGGTTCGGGCTAAGGATTGGGAGAAAGGCTGGACGGAAATTCCGCCAGAGTGGATGATTAAAATTCGCATTATTCCGTATCGTGTTGCAGGTAGCGATCATGAAATGATGATTGCCTTTAAGCCAGATTCTGTGGAAATTTGGAAAGAAGATGAGTGGAATAATGTAGGAAAAGTTCTCATAGGAATAGATGTCGGACGAATCTCATCTGATGGAACCTATCAAGCTATTATTCATCCTTCTTGTTACTCTGTAGTAAGTTAAGTCACTATGTAGACCGATGAAAGGGGTAGATCCATGGTTATAAAGTGGAAGCTCTTATGCCAACTTTTTTGGTATCGTATGCTAATCTACATGGGGCTAAAAGGCGAAGAACTCTATTATATTGGTGGGAGTGAAGCACTGCCGCCACCGCTGACAAGAGAGGAAGAAGAACACCTTCTTCTACGCCTTCCAAGTGGAGATACTGCTGTTCGAGCGATGTTGATCGAAAGAAATCTTCGACTGGTTGTCTATATTGCCCGTAAGTTTGAAAATACTGGGATTAATATCGAAGATCTAGTCTCCATAGGCACAATTGGCTTAATTAAGGCAGTGAATACGTTTGATCCCTCTAAGAAAATTAAGCTAGCTACTTATGCTTCTCGTTGTATTGAAAATGAAATTTTGATGTTCCTACGTCGTAATAATAAGATTCGGTCCGAAGTATCTTTCGATGAACCCTTAAACATAGATTGGGACGGAAATGAATTATTATTATCTGATGTGATGGGAACGGAAAATGATATTATCTACCGTGATTTAGAAGATCAAGTAGATCGAAAAATTTTGCGTTCTGCTCTCTCAAATCTATCAGATCGTGAAAGAAAGATTATGGTTCTTCGCTTTGGTTTAGATGGTGGAGAAGAAAAGACACAAAAAGACGTTGCAGACTTACTTGGAATCTCTCAATCTTATATTTCTCGTTTGGAAAAAAGGATTATAAAGAGATTGCGAAAAGAATTTAACAAGATGGTTTGATCGTATCCTAGTTCATTATAAACAAGAACATTCGTTCGGTAAAGAGGGAATTTTTTGTTTGTAATGGTATAAATTTAATTTATTTGGGTTTGATTATAAATTTTCCTCCTCAGGAGATACTTACCAATAGTTGCATCTGAGGAGGTACATTTATGGCGCGGAACAAAGTAGAAATATGCGGAGTTGATACATCGAAGCTACCCGTACTAAAGAACCAGGAAATGCGGGTGCTGTTTCGCGAATACCAAGCTGGTGATCGCTCAGCCAGAGAAAAACTGGTAAATGGCAATTTGCGTCTTGTTCTAAGCGTTATTCAGCGCTTTAATAACCGTGGGGAAAATGTAGACGACCTTTTTCAAGTCGGTTGTATCGGACTTATGAAAGCAATTGACAACTTTGATTTAGGACAGAATGTTAAATTTTCTACGTACGCTGTGCCTATGATTATCGGAGAGATCCGGAGATACCTTCGTGATAATAACCCGATTCGTGTCTCACGTTCGTTGCGTGATATTGCATATAAAGCATTGCAGGTACGTGATGCGTTAACTAATAAACACTCTCGTGAACCAACTATTCATGAGATCTCTGAGATACTTAATGTTCCCAAAGAAGATGTCGTTTTTGCTCTGGATGCGATTCAGGACCCTGTATCGCTCTTTGAACCCGTCTATCAAGATGGCGGTGACCCGATTTATGTAATGGATCAATTAAGTGATGAAAGAACGAAAGATCTGCAGTGGGTAGAAGAGATTGCATTAAAAGAAGCATTAAATCGATTAAATGATCGGGAAAAAATGATCTTATCTATGCGTTTCTTCGAAGGAAAAACCCAGATGGAGGTTGCTGAAGAAATTGGGATTTCACAAGCGCAAGTATCCCGCTTAGAGAAAGCGGCGATCCATCAGATGTATAAGTATGTAACATAATAAGCTAAGAGCTTATCCGAGACCCTATTCGACATTTGACTGAGTAGGGTCTTCTGCTTGCCCAGTAAACAATATGGTTTCGGATTGACGAAAGTGGAAATGTAGAATATGATTATTTTAGTAAATTACTGATTTAGTAAATTACTAATTTATTGATTAGAAAGAGGGAGAAGAGTGAAACTGCCGACTACATTAAAACATAAGCCTGTTGTCGTATCAGAGAATTACGAACAGGTTGACGGAAGGCTTTCCCAACACACAGATGCAAAAGGGCTTTCGTTGGGATTAGCACAATGGAACGATCGAGGAAAAGTGGATATCTCTGCTAAAGTATGGAGATATACAGGAGAAAAATGGTCAAGACAATCAGAAGAACTACCACTCCACCGTGTTCTAGATCTATCTATCCTGATTTGTCGCTCGTTAGCTCATTTTCGTGAGGCATATAGATACGAGAATTTGTATGATCCACAAAAGCCTGTCATTGATCGGATTGGTTTGCAAGGAGATGCTATGACAGTAGCGATTTGTACAGACAATGAGAAAATTAATGAGGATATTAAGCTTTTTAGTCAAACATTAAGCGAAGACGATGAGATGATTAGTGAGCGACTGAGAACATTGGCAAAAATATTACGCGATATGGGGTATTGAAGAATACGGGAGGTAGTAGCGATGAATAAAGCGATCTTCTTAGATAGGGACGGCGTCATAAACGAATGCCAAAGTGATCGAGTTACCTTCGTTACATCTCCAAAAAACCTATTTCTATGCCAGGGGATAGTAGAAGATATTCAAGAGCTACGGCAAATAGGATTTAAAATTTTCGTTGTGACTAACCAAGGAGGCATTGACTGGGGTGTTCATTCACTCCAACAAGTAAATGCCATTCATGATCACCTACAGACGCGAATCGAAGTGGATGAGATTGTGATGTGTCCCCATCACCCAAGAAGGACGATATGTGATTGCCGAAAACCAAGCCCGAAGATGATTTTAGATTTAGCAAAGAAGCATCGTATCAATCTAGCTAAATCATGGATGGTGGGCGACCGAGATACAGATATTCAAGCAGGGGAAAGAGCAGGTTGTATGACTTTCCTCGTAAAACTGAATCAAGGTTTAGAAGAATTTATGAAGGTTCTACGGGAAAATCCTTCTTCTTCACAAAAAATGAAAAAAGGATCACAGCTTATGTAACGAATGGGCTGTGATCCTTTTTTCATTTATATCTTGATATGTAGCTCTTCCCAGATCAACTGATTCAGTAAAGTACTTTCTAATTTACGATCGGGTAAAGACGGGATTTGCGCTTCATAACGAGTTAATTCTTTCTGGATGAGAGCATTTAGCTCCATATCCATGTCAATCAACCCTAACTCATCCGACTCTTTTTTTAAGTCTACAAGTTGGTGAAACTTATTGAGGATCCAAGGATCTATACGAATTCCATCTAATAGACTCCAAACAAGTGTAGGAGGTGGGGTTTGATTTTGTTCGATCCAGTTTAGGCAAAATAAGGCCCGCAATAAATACAAATAGGCTTTGATTTTAACCTGCCCTTTTTGATTTACTTGTCTAAAATCGTGCCTTTTTGCTAGATTGAGATAATGAAAACTGGATCGCCTAATGGAGAAATGGTCGATCGCACATTTTCGTAATTGTTCAGCGATGTCGCCTTCCTCCTTGTATATGGTTGGAGAAGAAAGCCATTCCAACAAAGTTGCATTGGAGCTTTGAAACAAACGAAGTGCTTTAAATAAATCCCATCCATGGAAGTCTAGATCTTGTTGAATAGGGATTTCGATTACATCTCTAGGAGGATTTAATGAGAGGTATACTGGTACATTTCTCTTATAGATAAATCGGACATCGTAGTCGCTGTTAGCAGAGGCAAATCCCCAAGCCCTGCTTCCTGATTCAGCAGCATACAAAATTTCAACCCTGTGTTCTTCTTCAATTTGTTTCAGTTGATTCATGATGCTTGATTTCATAAGTGATAACTCCTCATTTTCTACATTTCCTCTGTGATACGTTTCCATTCCTTCTTCCTTCCCTGAATTTGTCGACTCCTAACTCCTATTATTTTGATCCAATTGATTTTTCCAATTTGAAGATGTAATAGGTTTTTATTTAAATATTGTCGAAATAAAGAGTAGGTATCTATTTTTTACAGAGGAGCTACTTACATGGATAACAAGAAACGTAATTGGTATCAAAACGATCCAATCATGCAAAGATATTTTCGGCAGTATGTATCTCATTTAAAAGATTGGGGAGAAGAGAGGCTCTATCAATTAGGCGAGTATTGTGCAGGTCCCATGGAGGAGCGAGCTCAGTATACAGACCGTGATGGGACACCTAAATTAATCCGTTATAACCGTCAAGGTGAGGAGATTAATGAAATTTGGTATAACGAAGGCTATCTGCAAACCGTAGGTGATTGTTATGAATGGGGTGTAGTGGGTTGGAGGTATCAGGAGGACGTACCTTGTAAGATTCCTTATTTCTATTCACAGTTGATGTTTATGTTGATGTCTAAAGCAGAGGTGGGCTTTACATGTCCGGTTACCTTAACGATGTCTGTTGCGTTTGTGATTGAAAAATATGCGACTGAGGAACAGAAAAAAGAATTCTTGCCGCGTTTAGCCAGTATGAACCGGGAAACCCTTCATCAAGGAGCTACGTTCTTAACCGAAATTCAAGGTGGATCGGATGTAGGTAGTGTTATGACAAAAGCAGTTAAGCATGGGGAGCATTATCTTTTGACAGGCGAGAAGTGGTTTGCAAGTAATTGTGATGCGGATGGAGCACTCATTTTAGCACGTACAGGAGAAACTTTAGGAACAAAGGGATTAAGCCTGTTTTATTTGCCGAAAAAGTTGAAGGACGGATCCAGGAATAACGTTTCGATCAGACGGTTAAAAGATAAGTTAGGCGTTCGAGCAGTGGCGAGTGGAGAACTTGTATTACAAGATGCGATTGGATATCTTATCGGCAAGGAGCAGGAAGGCTTTAAGTTAATGGCGGAAGCGTTAAATGTTTCGCGAATGTGTACGGCAACAGGTTCTCTAGCCATCTCGCAACGGGCTTTTTCAGAAGCGTTTACCTATGTAACAGAGCGCCATACTTTCGGAAATTCTCTGATCTCCTATCCGATGATTCGCGAGTCATTACTTAATATGATGGTAGATATAGAAGCAAGTTGGACTTTAGTGGCGCAGATGCTTTTACATTTTGACCGTGTCCATACGACACAAGAAGACTCTTTTCCTGATACGCTTACCCTATTACGGTGTTTGTTGGCCATGGCAAAAGTTAAGTGTAGCGAGCAATCGGTTCTCCACGCCAAAGAGTCATTAGAGATGCATGGTGGAAATGGATATATTGAAGAATATGTTACACCTAGACTTCTTCGTGATGCGCAAGTGAACACAGTGTGGGAAGGCGCAACGAATATTATGGCACTGGAATTTTGGAAAAATATGTCCCGTAATCAACCGGATGCTAACCAGAATATACTTTTACGCTTCTTGTCTAATGGGCTGAATGAGTTAACGTTGTCTGCATACGCAGAAGAATGTGAAATAGCACGGCAGGAGTTACAAAAAGTGAGTGGCCAGTTTGATTATCTAGTTCAAGCTGACCCACTCACACAACAAGCGCATGCACTTCACTTTCTCACATCCGTAACGCAGCTCGCGTGTGCTATTTTCCTCATGCAGCAAGCGGAGTATGGATGGAAACAGGATGGTGAGACACGAATGATCAAGGTAGCAAAGTACTATTGCAATCGAACTTATCGTCCTAGCCTGTATGGTATTGGTTCATCATGTATCCCAAGTGTGGAATATTTTGAAGAGATTGTAAGTGGTTTTGTGAATGGAAACGTGGTTAACGTATAGTTCGATGTACAATCGATAGAGAGGAAGTGGTTCCTTTTAGGGATGACTTCCTTTTGCCTTCTCTATAAAATGAAAAAAATTAATTATATAACATTTATATTGAATTGAATAGAGTAAAAAACATGGTACTTTCTAACTTTTATTTATCGGTATAAAATCAAATAGAGAGAATGATGCGGACGGATATACCTGAGAATCAGGGTTTATGAAAGGATATATTATGATGAAACATTCGATTGTCGTCGAAGAATTGGTTAAGAAGTATGATGATAAAGTAGTCGTAGACCATGTTTCCTTTTCAGTGTCTAAAAATGAGGTATTCGGACTGCTTGGCCCTAATGGAGCAGGAAAAACGACGATTTTAGAATCGATTATCGGCTTACGCTCTCCAACATCCGGAGAGATCCATATGGTAAATGAAAATTCAGCTACAAGTAGATCAAAGTTACTTGAGATGATGGCTCTCCAACCAGAAGAAGAAAATTTATTTCCTAACCTACTTGTTCGAGAACTTCTGGAGTTATTTGCTTCATTATATGAAAAATCAAGGCCTGTTATGGAGGTTCTCGAAGTTGTGAGATTAGCCGACAAACAAAATATGATGGTGAAAAAGCTCTCAGATGGACAGAAGAGGCGGTTGTTAATCGCTGTTTCACTCGTATCGGATCCAGAGGTCCTATTTTTGGATGAACCGACTAGCTCTCTAGATCCCCATGCACGACGATACATTTGGGAAGTGATTAAGGACATAAAAAGAAGAGGACGTAGTGTTCTCCTCACTACCCATTCGATGGAAGAAGCAGAGTCTTTATGTGACCAGATTGCTATATTAGATCAAGGAAAAATCATTGCTCAAGGGACACCGCAGGAGCTTATCAATCAGCATTCTCCGAAGCAACAATTAATTTTTGAGGTGGAGTCGGCCCCAACAGAAGAACAGCTACAGGAGCTAGGGTTGGGTGAGCTACTGATTTCAGAGACTACAGGAGGAAAAAAAGAAGTTTGTATCACTGCAACGCCTGTTACACGTCATCTATTGGACTCCCTAATTAGTAGTAAACTATTCGGATCGGTTGAATGGGAGAAAATAAGGATTGAAAGCGGAACATTAGAAGATGTATTTATCGAACTGACAGGTAAAGCGATGAAGAAGTGTATGTAGTAGAGATCAGAGCAATTAAGCAAAGAAATGAGGTGGATGTATGAAGCAGATTCATTTTATTATAAAACTTATGATCGTGCTGAGTGTAGGTGTCTTTCTCGAAAATACGGATCAGAAGGTCCTGTTACAAAACGATAAGATAAACGAAAATCAAAAAGTTGCTAACGCTGAAATCGGGCGTTTTTTTTTGTTTGTTTAATATAATTAAATTATGATATTTATAATTGACTATACTATATTTTTATAATATAGTATTCATAAATTTGGATATGATACCATACGTGGATCAGAGTATTAGTTTCCGAAAGGAATGACCATGAATCAATATATTTCTGCGCTGATCGATTCGATTGTGTTGACGAACTTTTGTCGAAAGAAAAGTAGACAATCTCAGTTCAAGCCAGTTGATGGAAGTAGCTATGAGTCTACTGAAAAAGGGCTAGACCTAGCATTTCCTAAACCAACTTTAGACGATATTCAACTTAGTCCAATTGGAAATTTCACAGAATATGAGATGGGGACGTATTCCTATACAAGCGGGATCGAGTTAGATTTATGCCAGAAACTTTTAATGGGAGAGTACTATCTTCAAAAAAATAAGGACCAACAAGTTCATGTAATCGTGATACATGGTTGGAAGAGTGATGGCTTGGATCGTGGGAAAAGGTTGTTCCTCGATTCTTTTTCTGCTTTGGGCTATAATCTCTTTTTTGTCATGCTCCCGCATCATATGCATCGGATGGATTCAAGCTCGGACTATAGTGGTGAATTTATGATCAGTGCTCACATAGAACGGACGATTCAAGCTTTCCAACAAGCAGTAACGGAAATTCGCAAACTCATATATTGGTTAAAAAAGCAACGTGGCGGTAAGGTTGTAGTAATTGGGATAAGCTTAGGTGGATTAATTGCCAATTTGATAAGCGTAGTAGAAGAGGAAGTAGATCTACTCGTTTCCGTAATGTATGCAAATAACTTATCTCATACAGTATGGAATACACCAGTGGGGAATGATATCAAACAGGATTTAGAAAACCATGGTGTGGATTATCATACATTGCAAGAGTATTGGGGGATTTTAGAACCGAGTCGTTTTGTGCCTAGAGTTTCCAAAGAAAACATCTTGCTGATTAGTGGGTTGTATGACCAGTATGTTGAATTGGCAGATTCGAAACAACTCTGGAGTGCGTGGGGAGAGCCGAAACACATCCTTTATAAGTGTGGACATGCTGGAATTGCTTTATACAGAAAGAGAATTGCTCAAGATGTCGCCCAGTTTATTCAACATCAATTATGAAAAAACAAAAATGATTCTATTTAAGGGTGGATATCTCCGATGCTATTTGTTTTTATGTGTTTAATGGCAATGGGAATTGTATTAATTGTGACGGAACCGAAAAGTATAAGTGTACGTTGGGCAAGTACAACCATTTTTTGTGGAGCATCTGGTGGTTTGTCGGCAGTGATAGAAGATGATCTCATGCCTTTTTGTGTAGGTGACTCCTTTTTATTCGAACTTGCTATGTTTGGTAACAACTTGACTTCATTTATCACACAGTATGGCGTACCCTATTCGTTTCTTATGTTTGCTATTGTAAAATCATTTTCTCCTTCGAAAAAAAATCTGTGGTTATGCTCTATCTTGTTATTTATTCCGATTATTCTTACGTTTTTATTGAACCCATTTTATCCCCGTTTTATCGTGCCTTACTTAACGGGACTTGTTTGGATTGGGCCTTATGTGTTAGTAGCATCGCTTTTGCTGATTTATTCGTATGTGAAGGAAGAGAACCCGTTTGCGAAGCGGGAGAGATTTTGGACCAATGTTGCTTATATACCTACGATTCTATTTGTGGTTATCACGAATAACTTGGTACGTGGATTGGGGTATGAAAGTGTATGGAGATTTAACTTGTGGATTGTGATGTATGCAGCAGGCGTTTTTTTATATGCTGTTTTTAGAGATGGTTTTGCGGGAGTAAGACTATTGATTCAAAAACATCAAATGAATCAATCACTCAAGGCAGTTCATATCGGTACTGCTTTTCTTCATCACTCTTTAAAAAATGATTTAGGTATCATCAAACTACTTGGCCATAAAGTAGATCACATGGCGAGTCTGAGTGGAGATAAAGAGTTAAAGACAGATGTGAATATTATTATTGATTCCTATGAGCGAATTCAGTTTCTCTTAGACAAAATTCAATATCAAACAAATGAAAGAGAACTGCAACTTACTTCGAACAGTTTAACTGATATGGTAGAAAATAGTTTACAAAGGTTAAAGCCTCTATCGGAAAAGAGAGAGATTCAGGTTCATTCGGTGTTTCCTGAGATAGAGTTTAGATGGATGTGTGATCAACTTCAAATTGAAGAAGCCATTCATAATATCCTAATGAACGGAATCGATGCGATGCCAAACGGTGGGGAACTGTTTGTTCGAATCTATTATACTTCTAAGCAAGCAAGAGTCGTAATCAAAGATACCGGTGTAGGAATATCGGCCAAACATTTAAACCGTATTATAGAGCCTTTTTTCTCAACAAAGCAAAATCTAGAAAACAACATGGGTCTGGGTCTTACATACTGCTATAGTGTCCTTGATAAGCATGGTGGTTCATTGGAATTTCATAGTCAACTAGGTGAAGGAACAACTGTGTTGATGTCCTTTCCGCTGACAAAGGAGGGGTCAATTTGGAGCCAATTCACGTCCTATTGGTCGAAGACGATCCGCGGTGGAAATGAGGACTTACCGAATACTTAGAGAGACAACCGAATTTATGTGTAGTGGGGCATTGTGCAACAAGGAAGGAACTATTCAACTTCCGCGTGCTGGTTACATATGCATTGACTATGGCTCATAGTGCAGAAGTGTCAACATTATATTGAGATAAGAACAATATACAATGTTGACACTTCTAAATGAATCTACATATCTAATTTTAATTCTAACTCCCTATATCTCTTTAAGCAGTCAACTGCCTTTTCACTATCATTAGCGTGGTCGTAGCAAGCGCTTAATCGGAGCAGAATTTTCTTTTCTTTTTTTACTAACCATTGTTGATTGGAAAGCTCCATTGCTTTTTCATATAAGGTAATAGACTGATACAGCATACTCTGATCGTAAAAAAAACAATCTGCAAATGTTATAAGTGCTTCCACATAGCGGCAATTAGTATATTTAATTTGTTCTGATAGGGATAAGGCTTCTGTGAAATAATGATTGGCTTCGTTTAGGTTGTTTTCTTTCATAGAAATCTTACCTAGTTCGACTAGAATCGTAATAAACGAAGGAAGATTTGTTGTGGAGCTTTTGAAAGAAAGAGCTGTATTCAACTTTGCTTTTGCTTGCATTAGTCTCCCGATCTTGGCTTCAATGGAAGCATGGATAGTTACCAATTCAATTATATTTTCTACTTTTTGATTTTGTAGACAAATCGTAATTCCATGGCCTAAGCAGTCAAGCGCTTCTTCGTACAGATGGTCATGAAGTAAAAGCTTGCCAAAATGTTCATGTATTTTTATATAATTATTTATGTTAGTAATCTCATCTCTAATATCCCATAATTTAATAATTTCCTTCCTTGCTCTCTCGATTTTACCAATTTTATCATAAAGAATTATCTTGCTACTAAGTAAATCTGCAAAATAATTTTGTCGTGTTCCTTCATGATCCCAGCACTGAATCGCTTCATTATTTAATTCAATTGCGGTTCGTACATCATTTTTTTGATACTGGAGAAGTGACAAGGAGTGCAGACACATACTTAATGTATTCATGCGTTCATCGTCTGTATTTAGTCTTCTAGAGAGGTCGATGGATACTTCAAAGTCTTTCTTTGCTTTTCTAATTCTCTTTTCATAAACATGTATTTTACCCGTTAAATAGTAAATCCATGATAAAAAGTAAGTGCTGGTTTTTTTTAAGCACTCAAGTTGTTCAAAAGAGTCGTTGAGACCTATTTGTAAATCAATTTTGTACTCAAGAATTCTTAATATTTCTAGAGTGTTTTCCATGTCAGTATCGTTTTCAGATGTTGAAAGTATTCTGCAGGTAGTCGTGCCAAGTATCATTGCGAAATTTTCAATTTGATTTTCACGTACACCTTTTCCGTTTTCAATTCTGGAAACCATAGACTTGGAAAGTCCTAACTTTTCGAAGTCAGTTAGTTTCTTGTTTTGTTCCTTCCGTAATTTGCGAAGAGCTTTTCCTATTAATAATCTTTCTTCATGTGTCAAGTACGATCACCTAATCTGTAACAGAATATTTGAAGTTACGAAAATGTAAAATAATGGAATTCAAAAGGGCATGCGCGACGTTTGGCTACGTTGCAGTTTACTAAGAGTATAAATGCTATATATTTTTAATGTCTAGATGAAAGATTCATATTTGAGAATTCTCGTGATTAAATCATTAAAACTCTGCAGTTAGATATACTTTTTTGCCAAATTTATAGCCCAATGTGAAATGGATAGATTTTTTGAACAAGATATATGAAATTGGATGAGAATTCTCGATAGTATACTCGGTTTATGAAAATGGGTAGAGTTGAATGGGTTGAAATGTTTTGAGAGAATGGAAAAACAAGGGGAAGATAAAGTACGGTTATCTAGATAGTCTGAAAATGATATTTTGACTTACAGGAGCCACTATAGACGGATGCCCGATCTGTTTTATTCGTATTTTCATATGAGGCTAGGGTCTTATTTATTGTGATAGCGGTCTCGATATGCAAGGTGATTTATTGGAATTTCATAGTCAACTAGGAGAGGGAACAACGGTACTGATATCGTTTCTGTTGACAAAGGAGGGGTCAATTTGGAACTAATTCACGTCCTATTGGTCGAAGACGATCCGCGGTGGCAACGAGGACTTACTGAATACTTGACGAGACAACCCGATTTATGTGTAGTGGGGCATTGTGAGACAAAGGAAGAAGCGATTCAATTTGCTAGCAGTATGGAAAAAGTAGATGTTATCTTAATGGATATTTGTTTAGCAGGGTCGGCCAGCGGGATTGAGGCGACTTTGGAGATCTGTCAGTTTCACCAAGCAAAAGTAATTATGCTTACCTCGCTAGAGGAGGATCACTTTATTTTAGATGCTTACGGGGCAGGAGCAGCTAATTATATTGTGAAGTCCAACTTCGAGGAGATTCCAAATATGATTCGTTCTACCTACTATCATAATCCTCAGCCCCGGTTTGCCCATAAGATTCTGAAGGAGTTTCGAAGACTGGTTCGATTTGAGAGAAGCCAGCTTGAAATGGATAAAATACAATCTTTGTTAACCCCAACCGAGAAAAATATATTAAAGCTAATGATAAAAGAATGTTCTCAGAAAGAAATAGCAGCGGAGCTCTTTATATCGGTTGGGACGGTAAAAAAACATGTTTCTAGTATCATGCGTAAATTGGAATGCAAGTCGAGTCAAGAAGTAGTGAAAAAAGTGACTCAAATCATAGTGTAGAATCAACTGAATCTCAGAAACGATATGTTTTTCATAAGGAAATCTTATGGGAGGTGTATCACATTGGAGATTCTTTTTTATTTTTGCCGCAACCTTTTTCAATCAATGGTACAGATTTATATACCCTATACATATACATAAATTACATTTGCGAAAGATAGGATGACAGGGGGATTACCTTGATGATCAAAATCTCTGATCTCCAAAGTAAAGAAGTAGTAAATATAGCGGATGGACGGAAGTTGGGGCAGATTCACGATTTGGATTTGGATTTGCGAGCAGGTGTCGTGCGAGCTATTATTGTACCAGGTGAAACAAAGTTTTTTGGATGGTTTGCTGGGGGGCAGGAGTGGGTAATACCTTGGAAACAAATTGTGAAGATTGGTTCGGATGTGATTTTGGTTCGTCTTGACCATCGCTTTCAAGAAATTGTGTCACCATATGGCCAACTTCCATGGTCGAACCAGAATGAATCCTCTCACTAATTCTATGTCAATCCCTCAAACTATGGTAAGATAATACAGGGAGGGGACTACATGGAACCATTTCAAATGCAAAAGAAATCTAGTATTCCCTACTTTGCTCTCGAGCTTTGGCAGGAAGAGTTCCCCCATCTGACAGTGGGGTTTTCTGCTAGAGAAGAGGGTTCTTCCTCTATGTGTCATAACTATGCATTACATGTGGAGGATCAACCACCACGTGTAGTCGAAAACAGGAAGAGTTTGATGCGGGATCTTTCTTTCTCCTTGGATTCTTTTACCTGTGGTGAACAAGTCCACGGGGTAAATATCGCCTATGTGACTGATGAGGACCGAGGACGAGGAAATCAAGATCGAGAGTCTGCATTTTCAGATACCGATGGACTTTTTTCACGTGAGGAAGATATTCTTCTTGCCTCTTTCTATGCTGATTGTGTGCCACTCTTCTTCTATGCTCCTGATATAGATGTAATTGGAGTTGCCCATGCTGGCTGGAAAGGAACTGTCCAGAAAATCGGTCCCAAAATGATTGCTGAGATGGTTACTAAAGGGGCAGATCGTTCGAAAATTCGGATGGCAATTGGCCCATCAATTGGCGCATGTTGCTATGAAGTGGATGAACATGTGTTACGTCCGATGAAGGATGCGCTAATGTGTCAGGTGTTGCCTCTGGCCGTTGCGCTTCCAACAGCTACTTACAAAGCAATGCTAGATTTAAAAGAGGCAAATGCACAATTATGTAAACAGGTTGGTTTACGGGATGATCAAATTGTGAAATCTAACTATTGTACAAGCTGTTCAAATGAACATTTCCATTCTCATCGCAGAGATAAAGGCGATACAGGTCGTATGGTTGCTTTTATTGGCAAGCGAGTAAGGAGTTAAATCTTCATGCAAGAGGTAGAAAACCGCTTAAGTGAAGTCCAACTAAGGATTGGACAAGCTTGTCACCGAGTAGGGCGGGATCCAGCTGAGGTCAACATGGTAGCAGTAACGAAATATGTAGATCTTGATAGAACAAGGCAAGTTCTAAATGCAGGATGTCTTCATCTAGGAGAGAGCCGAGTGCAAGATGCGGTTCCCAAGTGGAAAGAATTACATAACCGTGGTACTTGGCATATGATTGGCCATCTTCAACGGAATAAGGCGAAAGAAGTGGTGGGTAGATTTTCCTATCTCCACTCCCTTGAAAGTATTGAGTTGGCGAAAGAAATTGATCGGCGTGCACAGTCTATTCAAGCGAAGATGAGATGCTTTATTCAAGTGAATATTTCAGGTGAAGGGACGAAATTTGGAATTTCTCGGAAAGAATTAGAAGATTTTACGATAGAGATGGCGAATTTCTCTAGTATCGAAGTTGTTGGCTTAATGACGATGGCGCCCCATATCGAAAATCGGGAGGAAATCCGCTCCGTTTTTCGGGAGCTAAAAGAATGCCAGCATCGATTACAAAAGAAGCAAATTCCTCATGTTCCCATGACAGAGTTGTCAATGGGTATGTCGCAAGACTTTGAAATAGCCATTGAAGAAGGAGCAACATGGATTCGTCTCGGTTCCGTTCTGGTGGGGGAATAAGGGGAATGTTAGAAGGAGGAGAATGAACTTGACCTTTATGAATCGGGTCATGAATTTTTTTGGCGTCAATGAGGATGAGGAACAGTTAATTGAGGAGAATGAATCTGGTGATGCTCATCCGTCCCCTACTAAAGGAAAAAGTAACATCGTGTCGTTACATTCTCAAAAAAATGTCCGTCTTATGCTAATTGAGCCACGGGTTTTTGAAGAGACACAAGAGATTGCTGATAACTTAAAAAGCCATCGCCCTGTTGTTGTAAATCTTCATCGGGTTCGCCGTGATCAGGCGACTCGTGTAATTGATTTTTTGAGTGGAACCGTCTATGCTCTAGGTGGGAGTATCCAACGAGTAGGCGCTCATATTTTTATCTGCACGCCATCTAATGTAGATGTGCAGGGAACGATTACTGAAATTCTACAAGATGACGCACTCTAAGCCGCAAGTGAGGTGACTCTTGTCACGTGTCTATCATAATGATCAACCAAATTTTAAATTATGCTTTCTATGCGTATTCGATTGCCTTGATGATCTATATCTTGATGTCTTGGCTCCCACAGGTACGTCAATCTCCAATTGGTGTTTTTATGGCCCGTATTTGTGAACCTTATTTGGCAGTGTTCCGACGGTTTATTCCACCGATCGGAATGATTGATATATCGCCGATTATTGCTCTTTTTGCATTGCAGTTAGTACAACGTGGATTATATGTAGTATTAAGTTTCATTTTTAGTTTAATTAGTTGAGGCATAAAAAATGAACAATTCTAAGGTCTTTATGCATTTTCGCCCTGAAGAGCGCCCTTTTGTAGAGCGTTGCTTTGATTGGATCACATCAGCTAGAAAGCGGAGTATGATTGTTACCACTCCTTTTCTAGATCCTAGAGAACAGTTCATCTATCAGTCGATCTGTAATCGGGAGGCAGAGTTCGTTTCTCTGTTAGATGGTGGCTATCCAGTTGCCGAGCGAAAAAGGGTGATCATGGCACCTGACTACTTTTCCATAGACGAAACTTGGTCTGATGTAGCTTTTTTACGGATTGAGTCATCTGATCGCAGGCCGCTTGAACATCCTGATGTATTAGGGGCGGTGCTAGGTCTTGGAATCAAGCGAGAGATGATTGGTGATATACAGCCTCATAACCATGGTTGTGATTTGGTTGTCGCGCGTGAGATGAGTGATTTTCTCCCTCTTCATCTGTCTTCAGTAGGCCGTAAAAAGGCTACTGTGCAGACCATCGCGCGAGACCAATTTTTTTATTCTGAACCAGACCGGATTACGAGAAACATTATCGTAGCATCGCTTCGACTAGATGCTATTATATCAGAGGCATTTCACATATCCCGTTCTAAATCACAGTTGATGATTAAAGGGAAGAAATGTAAAATAAATTGGCAGCTTGTTGACCAAAGCGATAAATTGGTAGAACCGGGTGACACGATCTCTGTGCGGGGATCAGGGAGGGTCTGTGTGATTTGTGTCGAGAAATTAACAAAAAAAGGAAGAAATGTCGTGCGTATTTTATCCTTTTCTTGAATCAATCCACCTAATTTTGGTTATTGGGTGGTCAAATAGAAGGATATCTGATAATATTGTCGAATAGAAAAGGCAAGCAAATAGACTCAGGAGGTGCGGTAATGAAACTAACACCTTATGATATTCATAATAAGGAGTTCAAACGATCATTCCGTGGATATGATGTTGACGAGGTTAATGACTTTTTAGATCAGATTATTAAAGATTTTGAGTTGCTGACTCGTGAAAAATTAGAGATGGAACAACAGGTTGAAGATTTACAAGCTGAACTAGAGCGCATTATGGACGGAGAAGCGTTCAGTCAGACAAGGCCTCAACCGCAATACCAAGTAGATCCAGTTCAACCGATGATGACGCAACAACAGCAACAGCAACAGCAACAACAAAATCAATACCCAACACCACAGAATCAAATGCAGATGCAACAACAAATGCAACAAATGCAGCAGCAGATGCAGAACCAGTTGCAAGCTATGCAACCAAATACCAATGCACTTGCTTCTATGGAGCAAAGCATTCATAAGTCTATTCGTGTGGCACAAGAAGTGGCAGAGGAAGTACGCTTGAATGCGAAGAAAGAAGCAGAGTTGATCGTTCAAGAGGCAGAGAAGAATGCCGATCGTATCATCAACGAAGCTCTACAAAAAGCTCGTGCCGTTCACAGCGAATTGCTTGATTTGAAACAAAAATCAACGATCTACCGTGCTCGCTTCCGTACTTTGGTACAATCTCACTTGGATGTTTTAGATAACTCTTCTTGGGAATCTTTGGAAGAACTAGAGGAGAATCTAGAGGAGACAGGTAAGCAGTTGGATGCATTTGCTGAGCAATCTGTAACACCTTCACTTGAGCAACCTCAGAATCAACAAGAGTACTTGATTGAGGGAGCAAATGGCTTTGGAAATGAATATGATGAGTTTCCAAATGAGTTCCCTAACGAACTAGCAAACGAATTCCCACAAATGGGTGAAAACCATATGCTCGGAGAGGTGGCTTCTACATACATGGAGGACGACCAAGAGCCAAACCTTCGTAGAACACGAAAAATGCGTAAAAAAGCAATGTTTTAGAAGAAATAGCCTTGCAGATGTTAACAAATACCTAACATCTGTGTATAATGATGAATAACATATTCTCATAGCCATAATGGTTTTGATCGGGACAAGTAGAGCGATACGATTTTGTGAAGCGAACTGAGGTTTGGTGCGAGCTCAGTCAAATCTTCGCTCGAAGATCACCCGTGAACTGTTGTCCGAAATCGTCAGAGAGTAGGATGGACCGTATCATTCACGTTACGAATGTTAGAGCGGATTTGATCGTTTCTATGTTTAGACGATCAGAGCCATTAGGGTGGTACCGCGGGAAACCTTCTCGTCCCTAGAGGATGATGAAGGTTTTTTGTGTTGTATTGTATATGATGATTCTAAGATGAAGGATGTGTAGTAGATGGCTGATTATCGTAGTACGATTCATTTACCTGTTACCGATTTCCCGATGAAGGGAAATCTTCCTAACCGAGAGCCAGAGATGCAGAAATGGTGGGACGAAGTTGATATTTATCGTTTGGTTCAGGAGAAACGCAAAGGATCTCCTCAGTTTATTTTGCATGATGGACCTCCTTATGCGAATGGGGATATCCATGTTGGTCATGTGTTAAATAAATCGCTGAAGGATTTTGTCGTTCGCTATAAAAGCTTAAATGGGTTTGATGCGCCTTATGTACCTGGATGGGATACACATGGTTTGCCGATTGAGCACGCGGTTGTGACGAAAAAGAAAGTGGATCGCAGGACAGTGAGTGTGGTTGATTTTCGTAATCTATGTACTGAATATGCTCTATCTTTTGTCGAAAAACAAGCTAATCAATTTAAGCGTATGGCAATTCGTGGTGATTTTGAAAACCCATATATCACCTTACAACCAGAGTATGAATCAGCACAGATTCGTCTGTTCGGAGATATGGCTCGCAAGGGACATATCTACCGCGGAATGCGTACGGTCTATTGGTCTCCGACTTCAGAATCTGCGCTTGCAGAGGCGGAGATCGAGTACCAAGAGAAACGTTCAGCATCGGTATATGTGAAGTTTCCAGTGCAAAATGGGAATGGGATCTTGGACGAGGAAAATACTTTTGTCGTCATCTGGACCACCACTCCATGGACTATCCCTGCTAACTTGGCTATTTCGTTAAATCCTGAGCTTGCGTACAGTGCCGTTCAAGTGGGACATGAGAAATATATCGTGGCCACTGAACTGATAGAGGCGGTTATGAAGACAGCGGAAGTGGAGGAGTATGAAGTCGTTTCTACTTGGGTGGGCCGTGAGTTAAATGGAATTGTATGCCGACATCCATTTTATGATCGTCCATCTCCATTGGTATTTGGAGATCATGTAACGCTTGATGCAGGTACGGGTTGTGTTCATACAGCTCCTGGACACGGTGAAGAAGATTTTGCTGTTGGGCAGCGATATGGTTTAGAGGCACTTTGCCCTGTTGATGGACGTGGAGTATTTACTGCACAAGCTCCAGGTTTTGAGGGAATGTTCTACGAAGATGGTAATAAAAAAGTGTCCGAATTGCTAGAGGAACAGGGCTTATTGCTTAAGTTGAGCTTTATCAAGCATCAGTATCCACATGACTGGAGAACCAAGAAGCCAATCATCTATCGTGCGACGGAACAATGGTTTGCTTCGATTGATGGATTTAGGCAGGAGATGCTGGACGAGATCAAGGATGTAGAGTGGTTGCCAGCGTGGGGAGAAGTGCGTTTAGGCAATATGATTGCTGACCGCGGAGATTGGTGTATTTCTCGTCAGCGTACATGGGGTGTACCGATTCCTATTTTCTATTGTCAAGATTGCACGGAACCACACATCAATGATGAGACGATCAATTTTATCGCGAATCTGTTTGCAAAAGAAGGATCTACCTCTTGGTATGCAAAAGACGTAAGCGATTTAATGCCAGCTGATCAAAAATGTAGCAAATGTGGGTGTGCCGACTTCCGTAAAGAGACTGATATTATGGATGTGTGGTTTGATTCTGGAAGTAGTCACTTTGCTGTACTCGCACAGAGAGATGACCTAAGTTTCCCAGCGGATTTGTATATCGAGGGATCTGACCAGTATCGTGGTTGGTTTAATTCTTCTCTTTCCACTTCTGTCGCTACAACTGGAAAAGCGCCTTATAAACAAGTTGTTTCCCATGGGTATGTGCTAGATGGTGAAGGGCGTAAGATGTCTAAGTCGATTGGAAACGTAGTCGATCCGAATAAAGTGGCAAATCAATACGGTGCTGACATCCTACGTCTATGGGTTTCTTCTGTTGATTATCAATCGGATGTAAGAATCTCAGATCCGTTGATCAAACAAGTAGCTGAAGTTTATCGGAAGTTGCGTAATACATTCCGTTTCCTTTTAGGCAACCTGGCGGATTTTGATCCAGCTGAGAACCGTGTACGTTATGATCAGCTAACCGAACTGGACCGTTATGTATTATCTAAGCTACAGGGCCTCATCAAAACGGTTACCCATGGGTATGATACGTATGATTTTCACCAGGTATATGGCAGTATCCATACGTTTTGCACTGTGTTCTTAAGCCAATTTTATCTAGATGTATTAAAGGATATTCTTTATGTTGAAGAGACAGACTCCCTACAACGTCGTTCAGCTCAAACGGTTATGTATGAGATCCTAAGAGCTTTAGATGTGATGATCAGTCCGATTATCCCTCATACAGCAGAGGAAGTATGGAAGTACATCCCGGGTCTGAGAGAACAGAGTGTTCAACTTGCTGATTTCCCCGTAATGGATGGTACGTTATGTGATCAAACACTAGAGGATAAATGGGATCGATTCCTTGATATTCGAAGCGTTGTGTTAAAAGCACTCGAACAAGCACGTGCAGAGAAGTTGATCGGAAACTCCTTGGGAGCTACAATTGAAATCGTACCAAATTTAGAGAGCGCGCAGTTGCTAGCAAATTTAGATAACCTTCATCAACTCTTTATCGTCTCTGGAGTAGAGGTTTTACCTGCCTCTTCGGAAGTTCCTGCCGATCAGAAGGTAGAAGTGATCGTTCATGTAGCCGAAGGAGAAAAGTGTAACCGTTGCTGGACCCTTTCTCCTACTGTTGGAACGCATTCATACAGTAAACATCAGGAGTTATGCGAGCGGTGTGCAAGTATTGTTGAAAAAGAGTATCCTGATTTTGAGACAGAAGCGGAGTAGTCACTATCAATGTTTGGTAAGGAGAGCGAGTATACAGGGATGTATGCTCGCTTGTAGTGCTAATACAGGGAGGTACCCCACTTGAGATATTGGCTCACAGCATTGACTATCATTTTGGTAGATCAGTGGACAAAATGGCTAGTTGCTTCTAAGATGACACTGGGGGAGTCGATTACGGTTATCGATGGATTCTTTCATCTTACTTCCCACCGAAATCGTGGAGCGGCGTTCGGTATTTTACAAAATCAAAAATGGTTTTTTATCACGGTTACGTCTATTGTAATTTGTGTTTTGATCTATTTCCTATGGGTGAGCCGCAAGGAGCACCCACTTATGAAGTGGGGATATGCGATTGTATTAGGGGGGGCGATCGGCAACTATATCGATCGCGTTCGAATGGGTGAAGTCGTAGATTTTCTACATTTCCAGTTTGGTTCCTATGACTTTGCGATTTTCAATGTAGCAGATAGTGCGGTTTGTATAGGAGTAGCAATCTTATTTCTTGGTATATTATTAGAACCAGGAAACCCTGTCCCAGAAAAATTAGAGTCCAATCATACGAAGGAAGCATAAAAATGAGCGAACAAATGGCAGTAGTTACGTTGCAAGTGGAGGAAGACCGTTCTGGAGAGCGATTGGATAAATGGGTGAGTACCTATGATCCTGATTGGTCTCGTGTGCGGGTTCAGGAGTGGATTAGTGAAGGTTTGATCACGGTAGATGGTAAGCCGAAGAAGTCGAACTATAAAGTTCGTACAGGCGAGACGGTGGAGATTTCCGTCCCGTCTGTGGAAGAGTTACAAGTGGAAGCGGAAAACATCCCACTTGACATCGTATACGAGGATGAAGATGTGATTGTCGTGAATAAACCGCGAGGTATGGTTGTGCACCCTGGAGCTGGTAATCATACAGGAACCCTCGTAAATGCGCTGTTGTACCACTGCAAGGATAGCTTATCCGGAATTGGTGGGGTGGCTAGGCCAGGTGTCGTACATCGGATTGATAAAGATACTTCTGGTTTATTGATGTTAGCTAAAAATGATCATGCTCATCATTCTTTAGTGGATCAATTAAAAGCGAAAACAGTAGAGCGGGTTTATGCAGCGATTGTCCATGGGTTAATTCCTCATGAGCATGGAACAGTAGATGCTCCAATCGGTCGTGATCCGATCCACCGCCAGCGCATGGCGATCAATCACAATAATGGCAAGGATGCTGTTACCCATTTCCGGGTCAAAGAGCATTTGAAAGATACTTCTCTTATCGAGTGTAGGCTTGAAACGGGACGTACCCATCAAATTCGGGTTCACATGAAATATATTAACTTCCCTCTTGTGGGAGATCCTGTATACGGACCTTCCAAAAGCCCTATACGCTTTGAAGGTGGTCAAGCTCTGCATGCGCAAGTCCTTGGATTTGAACATCCCAGGACAGGTGAGTTTATGAGATTTGAAATTGAGCCGCCAGAAGATTTTCAAGCGTTGTTACGGAAATTAAGAAATCAAATGTAGAAAAAATCATACTCTTCCCCTTCTGATTTCACTTCTGATTTCAGAAGGTTTTTTGTGTACATCATTAGGGGGAAATTGATAGGAACCGTATGATTCATATTTTCATAGAATATAGAGATTTATATATTTGCTAAGGGAAGGGAGATAGTATGGGTAGATTAAAAGCATATTTTGAGTCAAATGATAAACGATTAATCCATAAATGGGATCATTATTTCGAGATCTATGAACGTCATTTTCAACGATTCGTGAATCAGAAAGTAAATATTCTGGAAATAGGTGTCCAACACGGTGGCTCCCTTCAAATGTGGAAAAATTACTTTGGAGAACAAGCAACCTTATATGGTATAGACATTGATCCACGGTGTAAGTGTGTAGAGGAAGATCGAATAAAAATTATTATTGGTGATCAAGGTGACAGGGATTTTTGGAGAAAAATAAAGCCTGAACTCCCTGAATTTGATATTATTATTGATGATGGTGGTCACTTGATACATCAGCAGATCATAACATTTGAGGAAATGTTCCCTGTTCTTTCAAATAACGGGGTATTTCTTGTAGAAGATCTTCACACAAACTATTGGAGCGAAATAGGTGGAGGGGTACACAGTAATAATTTTATTAATTATTCCAAAAATATAATCGATTCCTTAAATGGCTGGCATCAGCAGCCACAAAATATAGATCTATTTACTACTTCTACTTGGTCCATTTGCTGTTATGACTCTGTTTTGGTTTTTGAAAAAAAACCTCGGAGTCAACCTTTTCATAAAATGACAGGGAACCCTTCATTTTAGAAGTTTTTCCTAATAAGGGGCTACTCTTTTTGGAACAGCCCCTTATGCTTTGTATAGTGACAAAGGAGTCATGCTTTCCATTCGTGCAATTCTAATCTGCGAACTCCTTGTAGTACATAAGGATCTTGCCCAGCTAGTTCTTGAGCTTCCTCTAGAGAATTAGCTAGATAGATTACTAAGCCGCCTGCACCATCAGTAAAAGGCCCCTTGGCAAAGATTTTTCCCTGTTGTTCTAAGTTTTGAAGATAATCTACGTGCGCTGCACGAAATTCCAGATTTAACTCAGGTTTCTCCATATGTAAAATGGCCGCATATTTTAACATGTCGTATCCCCTTATTAGATATCGGATGCTTAACAACAGATCAGTAGATGTATAATCTAAGCATACAAATTAAGTGTCCTCTTTTTGAGGGGTGTTTGCAAGTCTGTTTTTCTTCCTCTTTTTTAAATACCATAAGAGAGTACCAGAGACTACCAAGCCTAGAATGGTCCATTGTAAAGTTTGACCAAGTTGTTGAAACCCGAGGAATGTGATTACTTCCAGTGTGATGGAAGGGATTTTGCCGATGCCAGTTGTCCAGATGAAATCAATGAGTCGGACATTAGTAAATGCACCTGCTAGGTTTATAATCCCTGACGGGAAAAAAGGGGCTAATCGGACTGTTATGAGGGTAAGTTGTTGTTTGCGTCTAGGGAGGGAGTTGCATTTTTGTATCCAACGCCAATCGTCTGTATTACTCCCTTTCCACTGTTGAAAGCCTTTTCGGTATAACCAAAATGCGAGTGAAGATCCAACTAATTCACTTAGCCAAGATAATAAGAAACCCCACCACGGGCCCCAAAGAACGATGTTGATTCCGGTTACAAATAAGGAAGGGATGACACCTACTAAATTTAATAGAACAGTAAATAGAAAGCTAAGTGGGATGCCCCATAAACCAAGGGCGGAGAAAAAATCTAGTATCATTTGTGCCAAGAGGTCACCTCAAATCAAAGCAATAACATCATTTGTTTTTAAGTTTACTTGTTATTTTCATGGAATACCATGGGAAATTAAATTATCTTCATTCTAAAATTTGACGATAAAATGAAAATATGGTATTTTGAACTTGTTTCATTTCAATAACATATGGATCGAACCACTAGGGGAATCAAGGCGATTGAGACGGGAGAAACCCGGACCCTTTGAACCTGATCTAGTTGATACTAGCGTAGGGAAGTGGAGTAGACTTGTACATTGATGAGTCGCTCCTCCTAGGTGCGGCTTTTTTGTTATGTGAAGGGAAGGATGAGATGTGGGGAGGAAGCATGTTCTTACCATTGCTGGAAGTGATAGTGGGGGTGGAGCAGGGATACAGGCAGATCTGAAAGTTTTTTCTGCGCTGGGGACATATGGCATGAGTGTCATTACAGCAGTTACCGCCCAAAATACGCGGGGAGCTACAGCGATTCAAGAGATTGATGCACACGTAGTAAAATCCCAATTGGATGCGGTGTTTTCAGATATCCGAGTAGATGCTGTGAAAATTGGGATGGTTTCGAATCATGAAATTATGAGTGTTATTGCAGATAGCATACAGCGTTATCAACCGCCTCATGTAGTGATTGACCCAGTCATGATTGCGAAGTCTGGTGACGCTTTATTACAAGAGGAATCCATTATGACGTTGCAAAATGTTCTCCTTCCAATGGCAACGATCATTACGCCTAATGTGCCTGAAGCGGAAGTATTACTCGGATGTAGCATCACTTCCATCGAGGAAATGAGACAAGCGGTTAGAAAACTCGCCATAAAGATGAATACACTGGTGTTACTAAAGGGTGGTCATCTCAATGGAGATGCCATTGATATCCTTTCCACAGGCAGGGAGTTTAGCAATCCGCGTATTCATACCCCGCATACGCATGGTACAGGCTGTAGCCTTTCTTCTGCTATTGCGGCCTATCTTGCTTTAGATGATCCAGTAGATGAGGCAATCGCAAAGGCGAAGGAGTATGTATTTCAAGCGATTTG
This sequence comes from Thermoactinomyces sp. DSM 45891, assembly GCF_900119485.1. Classification (GTDB taxonomy): domain Bacteria; phylum Bacillota; class Bacilli; order Thermoactinomycetales; family Thermoactinomycetaceae; genus Baia. The sequence goes on along the minus strand of NZ_FPJZ01000003.1, from coordinate 44,967 downwards.
TTATGCTTTTCCAATTGGAGATGGTCATAGTCCCATTCACCATTTTTATCAGTGGGACCAAGGAGGCAAGAGACGTGACATTAGCACAGGATCTTCGTCTTTACCTTGTCACTGATGAGTACCCTGATCTTTTGTCACGTGTAGAAAAGGCAATTCAAGGGGGAGTTACTTGCGTTCAGCTTCGACGAAAGAAGATCACGGACGACCAATTTATCGAAGAGGCTTTGCAGATGAGAGAACTGTGTCGGCAGTATCAAATTCCCTTTGCTATCAATGATCGTGTAGAAATAACTCGTGAAGTAGAAGCAGATTGGTTACATATTGGTCAAGAGGATAAGGGAATTCTATATGCAAGGGCAATCGTGGGATCCAAGATAAAGATTGGGGTATCCGTGCATAGTGTTGAAGAAGCATTAGAGGCTGAGAGTTCAGGTGCCGATTATGTAGGTGTAGGCGCTTTATTCCCAACATCGTCCAAGCCTGATACGATCCCACTTCATCTCAATACCTTACGATCCATCCGAAATGCGATTGATATTCCTATCGTCGGGATCGGTGGTATTACGGAAGAGAATATAAAAAGGGTTCCATCTGATGTGGTAGACGGATTTGCTATTATATCTTCTATACTATCTGCACCTAATCCTAAGTCTGCGGCAGTTCGGATGAGGAAAATGGTGGAGCGCAATATTGGATAATGAGACCTGGATAGTCTGTGATTCATCAACAGATTCAACGGATCAGAAGACATAGAAAGAGGAGATACCCATGAAAAAAGGATTAAAACTAACTGATATCCTAGTAACGATCGTAATATCACTTGTGTTTGGTGTTATTTATAAGCTTTGGAGTCCTATATACTCGGCTGTAAAACCAATTGGTCTACACATGGATCAACTGTTATATGGCATGTGGTTTATAGCGGGACCACTTGCTTTTCTCATCATCCGAAAGCCAGGAGTTGCCCTACTAGCTGAGACTGCAGCATCTTCAGGTGAGCTTCTCATGGGGAGTGAGTGGGGATTATCAACATTAATATATGGCTTAATTCAAGGTTTACTTGCTGAACTCATCTTTGCTTTATTCCGTTATAAAAAGGCAAATGTGTTAGTTGTTAGTTTAGCGGCCATTGCGTCTTGTGCTGGATCGATTGTGTTTGATTATTTCCAGGGTTATATCGATACATTGGTATGGTGGAATTTAGGGCTATTCTTCATCGCGCGTTTTGTGGGATCGATACTGATTGCAGGTGTTATCGCATATGGGCTTGCAAAAGCATTAGAGAAGACAGGGGTTACGGGGCTCGTGAGAGGAAGTACAGAGGCAGATGTGCGATCACTTGATGATTAAGGGTGGTTACGGAGTCCGTAAGCTTCGGCTAAAATTCCCAGGCGATGAAAGCCTTCTTTTTCGGGATTGTCATTTTCAATACGAAAAAGGGGAGAAAATTTTATTTTTAGGACCATCTGGTTGTGGGAAGTCGACCTTGCTTCAAGTGTTAGCAGGGTTGATTCCGCACGCGGTAGATGTCCCGATGAAAGCGGAGCAAGTGATGGTGCCTGAATCAACTGCGATGGTATTTCAAGATCCAGATAGTCAATTTTGTATGAATCGTGTGGATGAAGAAATCGCATTTGTATTAGAGAATTTGCAAGTCCTGAGAGAGGAAATGCCAGCTCAAATCAAAAAATACATATCTGCTGTCGGGTTGGATCTGGAAGACGTACACACGCCAATCAATACGCTTTCTGGTGGAATGAAACAACGCTTGGCGATCGCTTCTGCGATGGCTCTTCAGCCAGAGGTGCTATTTTTAGATGAACCAACTGCTCTATTAGATTCTGAAGGAACCAATCAAGTGTGGGAAACGATTCGGCAGCTCCCAGATGAACAAACGTTATTAATCGTTGAACATAAAATTGAGCAGATGCTGGATGTAGTGGATCGTATCGTCCTATTTCGTCCCGATGGAACGATTTTAGCAGACGGAAAAAAAGAGGAGGTTTTGGCGGATTATCAAGAGCAGCTACGAGAATATGGAATCTGGTATCCAGGCATTTGGAAAGATCGGTTGATTTATCGTTCCGATGAAAAGATTTCTGATCAAGCAGACTCTCCCTTGCTTTCATTAAGAAATTTCCAAGTGCTTCACTCGGGAAATGTGAAGTTATATATAAATCATGTTGATTTACAAAAAGGTGAATGGGTTGCAGTGATGGGGAAGAATGGAGCGGGTAAAAGCACCTTACTCCAAGGGATTCGTCAACTACTAAAAACCAAAGGAGAACTACTCTACAAAGGATCATCCATCGTGCGAGATGACTTACAGGAGATTGGTTTTGTCTTTCAAAATCCAGAATTGCAATTTGTCGCGAGTACTGTATGGGATGAAGTTGCCTATACCATTCGACAAACTGCGAAGAGTCCTTCTGAAGCAGAGATGAATCAAGTTGTCAAGGAACGTCTTGAGATGTTTGCGCTATGGGAACATCGACAGAAACATCCGTATCAACTATCGATTGGCCAAAAACGACGATTAAGTGTTTGTGCGACGATTCATGAAAGTCATCAAATCCTATTGCTAGATGAACCCACTTTTGGGTTAGATGCGCAAAATACATTTTCACTACTGGATTGGCTTGAGCGAATTCGTCAAGATGGTACTACTATCGTAATGGTAACGCATAGTGAGGAAATCGCCCGTATCTATGCCGATCGGATTTGGTGGATTGAGGAAGGACGTTTGAGAAAATGAGTTCCAATGAAGGGGATGGAAAGGAGTGTGAAGATGGAGGAAATTACGCGAGAGACGTGGCTTCATCGAGTAAACCCTAGTGTCAAGCTTCTATTATCATTAGGAGTTTTGATTTCACTCTTATTTATTCATAATTTAAATGTAATGCTACTTCTTACAATTGTGGTGATGATTTGCTTTGCCTTTGGAACAGGGGTTTCAAAAAAGGTGGCTCTCTTATTTTTTCTTCCTTTCTTCCTGCTTTTTTGTAGTTCTGTACTGACCATGGCATTATATGGAAAAGGAAGTACGGTCTGGTGGGAGTGGGGAATTTTTCGAGTATCTGAAGAAAGCTTCTATCGAGGGGTTCACCTCGGTTTCCGGGCTCTTACTTTTGGGTTAATTGGTTTAATCTTTGTATGTACTACCCATCCGGTTCGCCTCTTTTATTCGTTGATGCAACAATTCCATTTCCCACCCAAGTTTGCTTATAGTTTTATGGCTACCATTCGTCTCTTGCCGATCATTTGGGATGAGTTTCAAACAATCCGCATGGCCCACCAAGTGCGTGGATTTTCGCCAGGAAAGGGTTGGATAGGATTTAGACGCAGGCTAACCGCCTATGCGGTTCCCCTCCTCGCTCAAAGCATTCGCCGTGCGTACCGAATCGCAGTAGCTATGGAAGCGAAACGATTCAAAGGGAACCAGAAGCGAACCTACTACTACCAGCTTTCGATTGGGAAATGGGACGTTTTATTCCTCCTATTCCTACTCGGGATCGTAGGAGTTGTGTGGCTTGGTAGCGAATGGATTCAATTATTACCGAATCAAGATATGCGATTCTACACGAATAAATCAAGAGAAGAGATAGAGTTTTTCGTTTCGCATCAACTTTGGAGTATCCCTTTATTTTCTAATTTAAGAAGTATTTATTGATTAACTGAATAGATATGTAGTTAAAGGGAGGTATAATGATGTTGAAAAAAGTTCGATCTATTTCTTCTGCTGTGTTGGGTTCGTTAATACTCATTTTTTCAATTGCTTTTTCTTCTCCAGTTCATGCACAATTCGTATCTACGTACACATGTGATGGACTATCCGCCACTATTGTAGGCACTGCAGGGGATGATACAATCACTGGTACTGCTGGCGCTGATGTGATCGTCGGGCTTGCTGGTAATGACATTATCTACGGGCTAGGTGGTAATGATCGCATCTGTGGTGGTGAGGGCAACGATACGATTTATGGGGAATCCGAAAATGCCTCACCTATTTTATTAGCTGGCAATGACCGCATTTTTGGTGGAAACGGGAACGACCTACTCATGGGTGATTTTTTTAACTATGACTCTGCTATTGCTGTAGGCGCTCTCGCTGGTTCAGACTATATAGAAGGTGGAAATGGTGATGATGTTATTACAGGTGGTGTCATCAATTTCCATATAGCCACAGCAGTAATCGATGTAGGGTCTAGTGATGACACCCTTGATGGTGGCCCGGGTAATGATACTATTTATGGTTGGAGCAAGAATTTTACTGTTGATGCACTAACAACATTGGTTAATGATGGCCACAACACGATTAATGGTGGCGAGGGTAACGATACCATCTATGGTGATTTTGAAACACTAACAGGGGCGTTGATTACCGTTAATGCTTTGCGTGATACGATTAACGGTGGAGGAGGAGATGATACCATTTATGGCGATGTCAAAAATGGTAATCAGTACTTCACACCACTTACTAACGGTAATAACGACATCATTGATGGTGGGAGTGGTACCGACAATGGTGATGCTGGTCCCGGTGCCGATACCTGTACGAACACCGAGTCAGTTGTGAACTGTTAAAATTCGATGGAGTAGACCTTTGGCGTTAGCACGGTTTCGCCGGGTACTTCAAGGTGTACCTGAATAAAAATGACTATATTCAAGGAGCGTCCTAAACATACTTTAAGAATAGGATTGCTCCTGTTTCTTTTCTTTGAGGAAAGGTTGATCCTCCATATCTACGCGCTCTCCTTCTCTTGTACAGGAAGAGGAGCAAACTTCTCCTTAATCTCACTAGCTAACTCATCTAAATTCCCATCAATTTGATTTAACCAAGGAATCAATAAACCGATTATACCTGCTAGGATGGAAAGAGCACCTGCTATAAAGAAAATAGACGGAGTACCGAACCATTCTGAGATCCATCCACCTGTTAAACTTCCGAGCGGAATAGAACCTTGTCCGAGTAGAAGTCGAACAGACATCACCCGACCTAGGTGGCTATCAGGAATTAATTGAGCGAAAATAGACTGGCTATGAGTATTAAAGAAAGGCATGGTCATTCCTAGTAAGAAAAAGAGAGATAAGGCAAGATAATAGTTGGTCGTAAAAGAGATGAGGCAGGTAAAAATACCCGTGGAAATCAAACTTCCCATCATAAATTTACTTCGAGAGTGCACATTCCCAATCCATCCAGTTATGATAGCTGCACAGATAATTCCTACAAAAAACAAGGAGCTTAATAAACTAATCTGTGTGTAGTTAATATGTAAAACTTTTTGTCCGTATGGGACGAGTAACATAAACCACATGGCCATGCCCATGGTAGTAATGGCTGCTAAAAGCATAACCACAGTTAAAGCAGGGATCTGGCGGAAGAATGAAAATCCTTCCCCGATGTCTTTTTTGATTTGTGAGAAAGAAATTGTAGAATTATTAGTAGATTTTTCTAGAGATTCTTGTGATGGATTTTTAATGAATCTAATTAAAATACTTCCTAAAAATACACTTCCTGCAAAAATCCACATTCCGGATTCTGCACCTGAACATGCAATAAAAAAGGAAGCAACTAAGGGGCCTGATACGCGAGCGGAGGAGGAAAATGACTCTAGCAACGAATACCCCCGTACTAGCTGATCTTTTTCAACTAAATTAGGGATTAGTGCCATCCCAGTCGGTAAAAATAGGGCAGCACAAGAACCTAAGATCATAGCGGCAATAAAGAATAGCCAAATGTGAAAGGTTCCCATGAATAAAGAGATACACAGCCCACCGATCACCATGCCACGTATAATGTTTAATGTACTCATTAGCTTAATCCGATTAAAACGATCAATAAAGCCTGTTCCAAGTAACCGCAAGACTGTTTCAGGGAGTACAAAGCAGAAAACGAGACTCCCCATTAGACCTGTTGAACCCGTTTTTTGGAACAGAAGAACTTCAATACAAAAAAGCCCAATTGCTTCACCTAACACTACAAGTACGTCTGCAGAAAAAAGTAACCAAAATGGTTTTTTCATGGAAAATCACTCCTGTTTTTATATTAATGGATTTTCCTTTTAATTGACAGTCTGCAAAACCACTCAGTTGTAATTGCCTCTATGTTTCAAATTAAAAATAATATAATAAAATATAGAATTGGTTGTAAAGTGGTTCTATATGTGCTACTATCTGATGGGGTTTAAAGTGGGATAAAATCAAGTGACTGACGCTTCTTTGTATTAAAGGGAGTGGAGCGGTGGTTACTCTGCAATAGGTAATGTAGATAAGGGGATTAAATTCCCTAATGTTATAAACATTTTATAGTATTAAATCTACAGTTATCTGATAAAATTAAGGGGGAATGGTTGATGTCTCATAAAGATTTTATAAAGGAATATCCTTTATCAGAAGGTCAAAAGCTAATCTTTATTCATTATCAGGTAAACTCTGATCATTCTACATACAACGAATCGGTTGCTTGGTATATACATGCAAAATTGGATGTCGAAAACTTACGCCGTTCTTTTATTGAGTTTATGAAGAGGCATGAGGTTTTTCGATCTGTTTTTGTTTTAGATGAGGAACCTGTACAAAAGGTTTATCGTGAGCCCATTGTCGATTTCGAGTGTTTGGATATGGAAGGGGCAGATGATGTACTTCTGCGAAATTATTTTTCGTCAGAGGCTCGTAGGCGATTTGTTCTAGAAGAAGGTATAGCTTGTAGAGTTCGTGTGCTTCGTATTTCAGATGAGAAGTATATTCTGCTCTTTGTTTGTCATCATATGATTATAGATGGTTGGACCCTTTCTCTTATGCTAGATGAAGTTGGTTTATTCTATAAACATTTTTGTGAAGGATCTGAGTTACATCTAGATCCTGTAATAACCCAATATTCCGATTTTGTTACTTGGCAAAAGAATGTTGTTCTAGGTGAACAGAGAGAAGCAGCGACTCGCTTTTGGAAAATGAAACTCTCAAATGAGCTCCCTGTATTAAGCTTACCAACGAATCCACACGCTCATTCTACGCCACCTGAACAAGGCAGTGAATTTTCATTTGCGTTACAGGAAGACACCACACAGCAGTTACGTGATTTTTGTCAAAAGGTTCATACCACCGTCAATACCGTCATGTTTTCTCTTTACTCCGCCTTGCTATATAGATTAACTGGTCAAGAACATATCGTGATCGGGACTCCACGATTCGGTCGAAAAAAGAAGGACTTTCGGATGACAGCTGGTTATTTTGTCAATATGCTACCGATTCAAGTTCGGTTTTCCGCAGGAGATTCATTCCGTGATCTACTGCATCGTGTGCGTGATGAAATGGATCAGTCTCTAGAACACCAAGACTTTCCTTTTTCTAAGATGGTAGAGGAATGTGTATCAACCCAAGATAATAGTCATCATCCTATTTTTCAGACTGTCTTTGTATTACAAAAAGCGTGGAAACAAAATGGAGCGATTGCTCTGGGAAATGCTACTAATTTATTTGATGTGCATGGTCTACCGTTTGAACCTATCAAAATAGAAAAACAAAATCCAAAGTTTATCCTTTCTCTTCACGCTGAAGAAGAGGAAGAGCGCATTTGTTGCCACTTTGAATATAGTCATGACGTACTGGATGAACATACAGTAAAGAGGTTCACTACTTATTTTGACCGATTGGTTCGCTCTTTCTTGGATCATCCAGATGGTCTTATTTCGGAAGCGTGTTTTGTTCCTGAGTCAGAACAAAGGCAGCTATTGGAGGATTGGAACAGTACCCAAAGAGAGTATCCGCGAGAAAGTACGATTCATGAACTGTTCGAAAAGCAGGTAAAGTACACGCCAGAGAATATAGCAGTTGTATATAAAAAACAACAGCTTACATATCGCGAATTAGATAAAAAAGCGAATCAATTGGCTCATTATTTGCAGAAGAAGGGAATTGGAGCAGAATCGCTAGTCGGTTTGTGTATGGAGCCATCTCTGGAGATGATTGTGGGTGTCTTAGGGATTTTAAAAGCAGGAGGAGCGTATGTCCCGCTAGATCCTTCGTATCCCGAAAGTAGACTTTTATATATGGCGGAGGATGCAGACGTTCAAGTCCTGGTTACAAAGGAAGAGTTATTGAGATGGGTGCCGGAAGGACTAGATATAGTCTGCTTGGATCGAGATCAAGGGATTATTTCGATCGAGAGTACGATTGCACCTGTGAGTGGAGTGACATCTGAGAATGTAGCTTATGTGATCTATACATCAGGCTCTACTGGGAAACCGAAGGGTGTGTTGGTCGAACATCGTTCTCTGGTCAATCTATCGTGTTGGCATGTTAGAGAGTATGATGTGACCGAGGTAGATCGGACGGCTAAATTCGCTAGTTTTGGTTTTGATGCTTCTGTATGGGAAATTTTTCCTTATCTCATCTCTGGAGCAGCAATTTATATGCTTCCAGATGAAATGCGCCTTGATCTAAATCAATTAAATCAATATTTCGAGCAAAATCAAATCACGATTAGTTTTTTACCTACACAATTTTGTGAGCATTTTATGGAATGGAAGAATCAGTCTTTACGTATTCTTCTTACCGGTGGCGATAAGCTGACTAAGCATATACCGCAGGATTATAAAGTGATAAACAGCTATGGTCCAACTGAAAATACAGTTGTTACGACAGCTTACACCGTAAATGAACAGATGGTAAATATACCGATTGGGAAACCGATTGATAATGTAAGTGTTTATGTGCTTGATTCCCGTCAGCAGCTTCAACCAATTGGAGTAGCAGGAGAACTGTGCATCGCTGGGGATGGATTGGCGAGAGGGTATCTAAATAATCCAGAGCTGACAGCGAAGACGTTTATTGATCATCCGTTTGTACCAGGGGAGAGAATGTATCGGACGGGGGATCTTGTGAGATGGCTTCCGAATGGAGAAATCGAATATTTAGGTCGCACCGATAACCAAGTTAAAATTCGCGGTTATCGAATTGAATTAGGTGAAATTGCCTCTCAACTTTTATCGCATCCAGCTGTAAAAGAGGCGGTTGTAATCACTCGAAATGACTCAAACAAGCAACCCTACCTTTGTGCGTACATAGTAGGAAATCAAAATTGGGAGGATCTCAAACTTTATTTATCGCAAAGCTTACCGGGCTATATGATTCCGTCTGCTTTTGTTGCGATGGAGGAAATTCCATTGACTGTAAATGGCAAGATTGATGTACGGTCATTGCCAGAACCAGATCAAACGAGCCAGTCCCATATCTATGTGGCACCAACCAATGAAACAGAGGCGAGACTAGCCGACATTTGGCAAGAGGTCTTGGGGGTGGTGCAGGTAGGAATGGAGGATAACTTCTTTCATTTAGGCGGACACTCACTAAAAGCAATGCGATTAGTGTCTCAGATTCAAAAAGTACTTGGAGTGGCCTTCCCATTACAAGAAGTATTTGGAACTCCTATGCTGAAAGATATGGCAAAACAGATTCAAGTGACGGCGCCATCTATGTACACTTCGATCCCAGCAGTTGAATGTAGGGAGTATTACCCAGTTTCTTCGGCCCAGAGACGGATGTATCTCGTTCAGCAGATGGACCCCGACTCCGTTAGCTATAATATGCCGATGATGATGCGTGTAAAAGGAAGTCTGGATGTAGGACGTTTGGAAGAGGCGCTACATCAGTTGATCAAGCGACACGAATCACTACGGACTTCGTTTGAAATGATAGAAGGAAAACCGCACCAAATAATTGCATCACAAGTACCCTTCTCTATGATAAGGATCGAGTCAGCAGAGTCAGAAACTAAGCAGATAGTAGAAGAATTCTTGCGTCCATTTGATTTAAGTCAGGCTCCGTTGCTAAGAGCTTCATGGATCACGTTATCGGCAGATGAAGCACTCTTTTTATTAGATATGAATCATATTATTTCAGATGGTATTTCGATGAGCATACTCTTTAACGAGCTGATGGAACTGTATAAAGGAGAAGAGTTGCCTGAGCATCGGATTCAGTATAAAGATTATGCGATGTGGCAACAGGGGTTACAACAAACCGACTGGTCATCGAAACAAGAGAAGTATTGGCTTGAGGCGTTGGCGGGGGAACTCCCTGTGCTAAATCTACCAACCGACTATTCGAGACCGCTGGTCCGTGGTTTTGAAGGTTCCGTGGTGGAGATTCAGTTAAGTGAAGAAGCGACAGATAAGTTGAAGCAGTTAGCTCGCAAGCAAGATTCGACGTTGTATATGACGCTGCTAGCTATCTATACTACATTACTTCACAAGTATAGTGCGCAGGAAGACATCATTGTGGGCTCGCCGATTGCGGGAAGGCCTCATGCTGATGTAGAGAATATGATTGGAATGTTTGTGAATACACTGGCGATCCGAAACTATCCTAGCAGTGAAAAAACATTCGCTCAGTTCATGGGAGAAGTAAAAGAAAATGCACTAAAGGCGTACAAGCATCAGGATTATCCGTTTGAAGAATTGGTTGAAAAGTTAAATGTGCCAAGGGATCTTAGCCGAAATCCGCTCTTTGATACGATGTTTTCGATGCAAGATATCGATATCCCGGAGATCGCGCTAGATGATAGTAGACTTTTCCCTTACGAGCAAGAGTACCATATAGCCAAATTCGATCTTACCTTGGATGCCGTAGAAGAAGGAGAAAGGCTCTGCTTCCGTTTTGAGTACGATGTGAATCTATTTAAACGAGAAACGATTGAGCGAATGGCGAGTCATTTGGTGGAGCTTGTGAGTCAGGTATGTCAAGATCCAACGAGTAAAATCGGGAAGTTGCATATGCTTCCAGAGCAGGAAGAAGCGATTCTACAAAGCTTTAACGATACGATGGTACCTTATTACAAAGAGAAAACGATTATTGAGATATTTGAAGAAAAGGTGAATCAATATCCGGATCGGGTTGCAGTCGTCTATGAAGATGAGGAGCTAACCTTTCAGGAGTTGAGCAGGCGTGCCGATCAATTAGCATACGAACTTCGTGCCCGCGGTGTGGATCGTGAAAAAATTGTGGGGCTGATGGTAGATCGTTCTTTAGAGATGATTGTAGGGGTGTTTGGGATTTTAAAAGCAGGTGGAGCTTATCTTCCGATTGACCCTAGTTATCCAGAAGACCGAATTGAGTATATGTTAGATGATTGTGATGTGGAACTATTGTTGGTTCAGCAAGGGATCAAAACGCCAACCACATATGGTGGGGAGATTTTATTCATTGATGAAGCAACGATTTATAATGGGGAGTCACGGACTCTTGAGCCGATTAATCAGGCAAATGACCTAGCGTATATCATTTATACATCGGGTTCAACGGGTAAGCCCAAAGGAATTATGATCGAACATCAGGCGGTACATAATCTAGTATTGAACGCCAGAACCTACGGAATTAAAGCCGGGGAGCGAGTATTGCAGTTGGCTTCTATTAGCTTTGACTCCTCAGTAGGAGATGTATTTTATACCTTGTTGACGGGTGCCAGCCTCTTTATCCCAAGTAGGGAGACTATGCTTTCTGGTTTAGGATTAGTTGATTGGTTGAAGAGAAAAGAGATAACCATTATTCATTTTGTTCCAGTATCCTTCTTAAAGCAATTACCTTATGTAGAACTACCTCTCCTTCATACGATTAGTACAGGTGGTGAAGTCCTTACAAGCGATGTGGTTCAAACTTGGGGAGAAAATCGGACGTTCTTAAATGCTTACGGCCCTTCTGAGACGACAGTCGATGCATCGGTTGGAGTATGTAAACCGGGAGAGATGAAACCATCTATTGGGAAGCCGATTGTGAATAAGCAGATTTATATTCTAAATGAAGATCAAGTGCTTCAGCCAATTGGAGTGCCGGGTGAGATTTACATTGGTGGAGAAGGAATTGCACGAGGTTATTGGAAAAGACCCGATCTGACAGAAGAGAAGTTCTTGGATAACCCCTTTATTCCTGGAACGAAGATGTATCGTACTGGGGATCGTGCTAGATGGTTGAATGATGGAACGATTGAATTTATGGAACGGATCGATGACCAAGTAAAAATTCGAGGGTATCGAATCGAATTGGGTGAGATTACGAATGGTTTACTTGCTCATCCTGCAGTAAAGGATGCAACGGTCATAGCGAGAAATGACAAGGATGTATCGTACCTTTGTGGATATGTCGTGCTGGAAGAAGAGCATTTGATATATGAGCTTCGTGATTTCCTGAAGACGATGATTCCTGATTATATGGTTCCCCCTTACTTTGTCAAAATGGATCAACTGCCTACTACTGCCAACGGGAAGATTGATTACCGAGCTCTTCCTGTACCTGATTTATCGATGGATGGTAGCGTGAATTATATCGCCCCTTCTAATGAAATTGAGGAAAAACTAGCTACCATCTGGCAAACGGTACTAGGAATAGAACGAGTAGGGGTCAAGGATAACTTCTTTGATCTAGGTGGACATTCGCTTTCGATGATCAAGGTTTTAGGTGGAGTTTATGAATATGGCTGGGACCTAAGTATCAAGGATTTCTATGTGCTGAAAACGATTGAGGAAATGGCTCGTAAAGTGGCAGGGGATTTAGAAGTCCCATCAGAAACCGAACCATGTTTATCTGAAATAACCACCGACCGACGGGTATCTTTATCTGAAATCGAATTAAGTGGCGATAAGCGTGTGATGCGAAACATCTTATTACTTGGTGCAACGGGATTCTTAGGGGCGCATATCCTTCATGAGCTGTTAGTGACGACCTCTGCTACCATTTACTGTGTGGTGCGAGGAGTGGATGGCCAAGAAGCAGAGAAACGATTTCGAGATAAGATTCGTTTTTATTTCCCAGATCTGCTAAGCGAAGAACAGCGAGGAATGTTAGATCGAGTTCGTATTCTGAAAGGAGATCTGACCAGAGAAAAATTTGGACTCCGTTCTAATGAATACGAAAACCTATGCCAAAGAGTGGATACGGTTGTCAATACAGCGGCATTGGTAAAGCATTTTGGAGAGTATGAGGAGTTTAGACGGACAAATGTACAAAGTGTAGAACATGCAGTGTCGTTCTGTCTAGAGCATGATATTTCATTCCATCAAGTTTCAACAGTTAGTGTTTCGGGTTTGATTGTAGAAGGGTCCAAGAAACCACCTATATTCACAGAAAGCGATTTTTACATCGGACAAGACTACCGAGATAATGTCTATGTGCGAAGTAAATTTGAAGCGGAGAAAGTGATTTTTGATGCGATGGAAAAAGGACTGAGCGCTTCTATTTACCGGGTTGGTAACCTAACAGGTAGAATGACCGATGGTGTGTTTCAAGAGAATATCAATGAAAATATGTTTTACCTCACGCTGAAGTCCTTTATGGATATGAAAATGATTATTCCACAAATGGTAGGTGAATCGATTGAATTTACACCAGTTGATCTCTGTGCCCGGGCGATCGTAAATATTGCTCGCACAAAGGAAGCAGCCAATCGGGTGTTCCACATCTTTCATCATCGCCAAGTACCTTGCGAAAAATTATGTAATGCATTCCATCACCTCGGGATTGATGTCCAGATTCCGAGCGCTGATGAGGCTGAGGAATTGGTTAGAGAGATTTTGAAGAGCGAGAGAAGCGAAGCTCTTGCTGGATTAGTAGCGTACGGGCAACATTCAAATACGGATCCAAACACTTGGGTTCAAGTTGATTCCTCTCTAACTCGTCATTACTTGCAGCAGATTCACTTCGTTTATCCGACTCTAGATGAAACGTATTTAGAGAAGATCATCGAGCATATGGTGAAAGTTAATTTTGTGAAAACATACTCTCTAAAATTCGTTTGACAGGCCACTCAAACTTCGTCATAATGAGTAAGGAAGATCAGAACCTTTAAATCCAGTCCAGAGAGGCTGGCAAGGGCACGGATATAAATAGGTGGCGTTTGCCCACTTGTGCTTCTTGTCTAGCTGGGACAAGAAGCATTTTTTTTGCCCGAAAGGAGGATAAATGTGGAAAAAGTCATCTTAGACGAGGCGGCAATCCGTCGGGCCTTGACCCGAATCGCTTATGAAATTTTAGAACGAAATAAAGGCGTAGAAGACATGGTACTAGTCGGGATTAAAACACGCGGTGTAACACTTGCCGAACGCCTTGCTGAGAGAATCAAGCAAATCGAAGGCAAGGAGTTATCGATTGGTGAGTTGGATATTACTTTGTACCGTGATGATCTCTCTGAGAAAAGTGAGCATCCTCATGTTCGCGAGACAGCGATTCCTGACATCATCGGAAAAAGAGTAATCCTTGTAGATGATGTATTATTTACAGGTAGGACGATTCGCGCGGCGATGGATGCACTAATCGACATAGGACGACCACAGTTGATCCAACTAGCAGTCTTAATTGATCGCGGGCATAGAGAATTGCCGATTCGTCCAGATTTCATCGGAAAAAATGTTCCCACTTCTCGTAATGAGATTATCTCAGTAGTCGTGAGTGAAGTGGATGGTTTGACAGATTCAGTAACGCTTCGTGAAAACTACCAGAAAATAAATAAAGCACCCTTTTAAGATAGTCCAGAGAGGCTGGCAAAGGGAAAGGATACACGGAATCGGTTCATGGGGACGTATAAGCGGGCCAAGTGAACCACGCTAAGTAGGCTATTCTTTGTGTATACACCTAACTCTTTGCCAATTTGGTAAAGAGTTTTTTTATACGATCATTCGAGCGAAGGAGGGACTTTTATCACGATGAAATCATATCAGCATCATCTATTAGATACCGAATTTCTCAGTAAAGAAGAGATGCAAAGTTTACTGCGTCGCGCTCGTTTTTTTGAAGAGCATCATGAAGAGAGCACGAACATGTTTCAACAACGCTTTGTGGCAAATCTCTTTTTTGAACCAAGTACTCGCACCCGCTTCTCCTTCGAGGTTGCAGAAAAACGTCTAGGTCTAAATGTACTTCATTTTAGTGAAGAGGTCTCCAGTACGACCAAGGGTGAGTCCATGTATGACACAGTGAAGCTACTCTCTTCGATTGGAGTGGAGACGGTTGTTATTCGCCATCGAGATGAAAAAGTGATTACGGAGTTAGTAAAGCAAGATACAGGTTGTACATTCATTAATGCAGGTGCTGGCTCTTGGGCGCATCCAACGCAAGCTTTATTAGACTTATATACTATACAGCAGCAGTTTGGCGATGAGCTAAAAGGATTGCGTGTTGCTATTATTGGAGATCTAAAACATAGTCGTGTGGTTCGCTCCAACATCTGGTCGTTACAGAAGTTTGGAGTCGAAGTAGTGGTGAGTGGTCCTTCTATGATGAGGGATGCAGAGATTGAGAAACAGGTTCGTTATGTAGAGTTTGAGGAAGCGATTCGAAGTTCAGATGTGGTGATGTTGCTCAGGGTTCAATTAGAGCGTCATGAACAAAATGTATTTGAGGGTTCAGAGGCTTACCTACAAAGATATGGTATGACGCAAGAACGATTTGCTCAGATGAAGTCCCATGCCATTCTTATGCATCCGGCACCGATAAATCGCGGGGTAGAGATTGCAGGTGAAGTAGTAGAACATCCGCGTTCTAAGATTTTTACGCAGATGGGTAATGGCGTTTGGACACGGATGGCCGTGTTAGAACGGGCTTATGTAGGAAGAGGAGGGCTCTAAAATGCGACTATTATTACAAGATGGACAAATACTAAGCAAGGATAACACCTTAATCAAACAAGATATTTTGATTGAAGGAAGAAAAGTGGTACAAATGGCTTCCGAGATTCAGATGGAGGATGAAATGCAAGTGATCCCACTCGCGGGTAAGCTAGTCATTCCAGGATTGATTGATATGCATGTTCATCTTCGAGAACCTGGATTTGAAAAGAAAGAAACGATTGAGACGGGGAGCTTAGCAGCCGCACGCGGTGGTTTTACGACGATTGCATGTATGCCAAATACAAGGCCTGTTATTGATACACCCGAAACAGTAGAGAAGATTATTCAAGAAGCTAAGCTTGTAGGAAAAGCTCGTGTCTTACCACTTGGAGCGATTACGGTCCGAGAATTAGGACAAGAACTAACGGACTTTGAAGCACTAAAGAAAGCAGGAATCGTAGCACTTTCGGATGATGGTGTTGGGGTACAGAGTAGTCATATGATGAAGGAAGCGATGCGCAAAGCACATGAACTCGGCCTATCGATTGTGGCACACTGTGAGGATGATACACTTGCGAAAAATGGTTGTGTCCATGATGGAGAGTTTGCTAAAAAGCATGGACTGCCAGGGATCCCCAATGAAGCAGAAGCGATTCATGTTGGTCGAGACATTTTGTTAGCCGAGGATGTGGGGGTTCACTATCATGTTTGCCACATTAGTACGGAACAATCGGTTCGCCTTGTGAGAGAAGCAAAATCGCGTGGGCAAAAGGTGACAGCTGAAGTAACTCCACACCATTTACTTCTGACAGATAGAGAGATCCCAGGACTGGATTCGCTGTATAAGATGAACCCACCACTTCGTTCAGCTGAAGATCGCGCCGCGCTTATTGCCGGATTGAAAGACGGCACAATCGAGATCATCGCTACGGATCATGCGCCTCATACATTGGAAGAAAAAGCGATGGGAATGGAAAAGGCACCATTTGGCATTGTTGGACTTGAAACTGCATTTCCACTGATGTATACACATCTTGTTCGTACGGGTGACCTACTCTTGTCTGAGCTGGTAGAGAAAATGACGAGGAAACCAGCAGAAATCTTTGGGCTCCCATACGGCGAATTAGCAGTAGGAGAACGAGCCGACATCACTGTGATCGATCTGGAGAGTGAAAAAGAGATCGATCCTGCGAACTTCTACTCGAAAGGAAAGAATACTCCATTTGCAGGTTGGAAATGTCAGGGATGGCCCGTACTTACCTTACTAAATGGAACGATTACCTATCAAGAAAACGAGAGGTAGAAGGAGGAGTCAATATGAAGCAGGCACGGTTGTTGTTAGAGGATGGAACTTGTTTAGTAGGTAAATCGTTTGGTGCAGAAGGAACTTCTGTTGGTGAAGTCGTGTTTAATACGAGCATGACCGGATATCAGGAGATCTTAACCGATCCCTCTTACTATGGACAGATGGTCACACTCACCTATCCGCTCATCGGAAACTATGGATTTACACGTGATGATGATGAATCCATTCGCCCTTACGCATTTGGCTTGATTGTCAGAGAGCACGCTGAATACATGAGTAATTGGCGACAAGAAGACTCGATCGACGAATGGTTAAAGTTGCACAAAATCGTGGGCATCTCGGGGATTGATACACGTATGCTTACCCGAAAAATTCGTTTGCATGGAACGATGAGAGGGATTTTGACCACTGGTACGGCCTCGGAAGATGAACTACAAGAAGTATTGCGCAATACTCCTTTGATCACAGATCAAGTGAAAAATGTAAGCACTCGTAGCGTTCATATCAGTCCTAATACCGGAAAACGTGTGGTGCTGATGGATTTTGGTAGTAAGCACAATATCCAGCGAGAGTTATCAGAACGAAATTGTGAAGTGATTTCGGTGCCATATCATACAACAGCCGAAGAAGTCCTTCGCTATCGGCCAGATGGGGTTATGTTAACGAATGGACCTGGAGATCCCAAAGATGTTCCAGAGGCAGTCGAAACCGTGCAGTCATTACTCGGAAAAGTGCCCGTTTTTGGGATTTGTCTCGGTCATCAACTCCTTTCGTTAGCTTGCGGGGCAAATACAGAGAAGCTGAAGTTTGGACATCGTGGAGGGAATCACCCGGTCAAAGAATTATCTTCTGGGCGTACGGTGATGACAGCACAAAATCACGGCTACACGGTAACGGCTGAATCGATTGGTCACACGAGATTACGTATCAGTCATGTGGCACTCAATGATGGGACGATAGAGGGTGTAGAACATCTCGATTTCCCGGCATTTAGTGTGCAATATCACCCAGAATCGGCTCCAGGACCACTTGATTCTGGCTATCTATTCGACCGCTTTATGGAAATGATGGAACACGGAAAAGATGCCTACGAGAAGGAAGGGGAGAAGGTTCGTGCCTAAAGATCTTACACTAAAGAAAATCCTCGTGATTGGTTCTGGTCCTATCGTGATTGGCCAAGCAGCAGAGTTTGATTATGCAGGAACACAAGCCTGTCAAGCGTTAAAGGAAGAGGGAGTGGAAGTAGTCCTGATCAACTCCAACCCAGCAACAATTATGACCGATACCAACATGGCAGATCGGGTTTACATTGAACCTCTTACTCCCGAGTTTGTTACACAAATTATTCGCAGGGAGCGTCCAGATGGATTGCTCCCCACATTAGGCGGACAGACTGGGCTAAACCTAGCAGTGGAATTAGCGCGACAGGGTGTGCTTGAACGAGAAGGTGTGAAGCTACTGGGTACTGATTTACGAGCGATTACCTGTGCAGAGGATCGGGATGAGTTCCGTACTTTGATGTACGAGATTAATGAACCGGTTCCTTCCAGTGTGATTGTGAACACGGTTGAAGAAGCCGTATCCTTCGCTACGAGCAATGGCTATCCGGTTATCGTACGTCCTGCTTACACGTTAGGAGGTACAGGTGGCGGAATTGCCAATGATGAACCGGAACTCCGAGAGATTGTAGATAATGGCTTGCGATATAGTCCCATTACCCAATGCCTCATCGAACAGAGTATCGCGGGAATGAAAGAGATTGAGTACGAAGTGATGCGCGACGCAAAGGATAACTGTATCGTTGTTTGTAATATGGAAAACTTTGATCCAGTAGGAGTTCATACAGGGGACAGTATTGTATTTGCTCCGAGTCAAACGTTATCAGATCGGGAATATCATATGCTTCGTAGCTCTGCACTCAAGATCATCCGTGCCCTTGATATTAAGGGGGGATGTAATGTGCAGTACGCCCTCGATCCACATAGCTTCCAATACTATGTGATCGAAGTAAATCCGCGGGTAAGTCGCTCCAGTGCTCTTGCTTCTAAAGCAACTGGCTATCCGATCGCTCGGATTGCGGCAAAAATAGCGCTGGGCTACACACTAGATGAACTAAAAAACCCTGTAACAGGTCAAACATATGCTTGCTTTGAACCTGCGCTTGATTATGTGGTTAGTAAGATTCCGCGCTGGCCGTTTGATAAATTTATCTCTGCCAATCGTCGCCTTGGAACTCAAATGAAGGCAACAGGGGAAGTAATGGCGATCGGCCGTACACTAGAGGAATCTCTGCTAAAAGCAGTCCGTTCTTTGGAGATCGGGTTAGATCACATCGAACTTGCCGAAGCGAAGCAATTAACCCAAGAAGAGCTAGAGAAGCGACTTGCTGAAGCAGATGATGAGCGACTTTATTTACTAGGAGAATGGTTCCGCAGGGGATTATCGTTAGAAACTGCCTATGAGATTACGAAGATTGATCGATTCTTCCTTTATAAAATCAGGCGTATTATAAGCTTTGAAGAAAAGGTTGCAAAGGAGGAATCGTTATCGCATGAGCTCATGCTAGAAGCTAAACGAATGGGCTTCACGGATTCTACGATTGCCCGTCTGCGAAAAGAAACAGAACGTCAAGTGCGAGATCTACGAAAAGAACTACAAATCAAGCCTGTATATAAAATAGTAGATACATGTGCCGCTGAGTTTGAAGCCGCAACTCCTTATTACTACTCAACTTACGAACAAGAAGATGAAGGAAAGAAGAGCAATAAAAAGACAGTGCTCGTACTCGGATCGGGTCCTATTCGCATCGGTCAAGGGGTAGAATTTGACTATGCTACTGTACACGCTATCTGGGCGATTCGTGAGGCGGGTCTGGAAGCTGTCATTATTAATAACAATCCCGAAACGGTTTCGACCGACTTTAATACTTCAGATCGACTTTACTTTGAGCCACTGCATAGAGAAGATGTTCTCCACATCATCGAAAAAGAGAATCCAGTTGGCGTGATTGTACAATTTGGTGGACAAACGGCACTTAACTTAGCTCGAGACCTACGGGAAGAAGGGATTCCGATTTTAGGTACATCCTTGGAAGAGATCGATCGAGCAGAGGATCGGAAAAAATTCGAAAAACTTCTAAGTGAAACTGGAATCGCACAACCACCTGGAGCGGCTGTTACCTCAATAGAAGCGGCTGTGGAGACAGCAACGAAACTGGGCTATCCCGTACTAGTTCGCCCTTCCTATGTACTAGGAGGCCGGGCGATGGAAATCGTCTATGGTGAAGCTGAACTGAGGCAATACATGGTGCAAGCGGTGAAAGTAAATCCTGAACATCCGGTTCTCATCGACCGTTATTTACTAGGGAAAGAGCTGGAAGTGGATGCAATATGTGATGGTGAAACGGTGCTCATTCCTGGAATTATGGAGCATATCGAACGAGCGGGTGTTCACTCAGGAGACTCGATTGCTGTCTACCCACCCCAATTTATCACCGAAAGCCAGAAGCAGAAATTGGTGGAGATCACCACGAATATTGCGAAGTCCCTTCAAACAAGAGGCCTAATCAATATCCAGTTTGTCCTCTATAAAAAAGAGATGTATGTGCTAGAAGTAAACCCTCGTGCTTCTCGTACCGTGCCTTTCTTGAGTAAAGTAACCGGAATCCCAATGGCGCAAGTAGCGACCCGCATCATGCTTGGACAAACACTACAAGACCAGGGGTATGAAGATGGTTTATGGCCTGAGGCTCCAGAGGTAGCTGTAAAAGTGCCCGTCTTCTCCTTCGCTAAATTGCGCAGGGTAGATATTACACTAGGCCCAGAGATGAAATCAACTGGCGAAGTGATGGGCCGAGATCGTGATTATGCTCGCGCTGTGTATAAAGGTCTCGTTGCCGCTGGTATCCATATGCCTCGCTTTGGAACCATTGTAGCCACCATCGGAGACAAAGAGAAAAATGAAGCGATCCCGCTCATGCGTCGTTTCCATCAGCTAGGCTTCCAGATTGTATCAACAGCTGGAACCGCAGATACACTCGAAGAAGCAGGACTTCCAGTAAGACGTGTCTGCAAACTAACAGAAGGCTCTCCTAACATCATCGATCTTATTCGCAAAGGGGAAGCCGATCTAGTCGTCAACACTTGGACCAGAGGCAAGACTCCTGCTCGTGACGGGTTCCGCATCCGCCGAGAAGCGGTTGAACACGGGATAGCTTGTCTCACATCCTTGGATACAGTGGAAGCCCTTCTTACCACATTGGAGTCGATTCATATGTCAGCGGAACCGATGAATCCGCCAGTTATTACAAAAAAACGGGAAGCTGTGGTTATCGGACAATAGGAGTTAGACTTTCTGCATCATCAGAGGCATAATGCTTTCAGGATGCGGAAAGTCTTTTTTTAATCGGAGGTGGGGTCTTCATTAAGCTATTATAGTTATTTAGATAATGTAAGAAATTTATAGATCAATTAAATGTTATATATAAATAAAACATTGTTTAATAACAAATACTGAATTAATTATTTACATAAAAATAATCAATTCAGTATTGTTCTATTTATTAAGACGTGATATTCTATACTAAAGTTTTTAGGTATAGAAAAATATTTAGTGATATCTAATCGATGTTTCGGCACGTTAGGAGGAGCTAAAGATTATATTAGGATTCTTTAACTTGTGGTCCAAATAACGAGTTTATTATTCTGAATTATATAAATATTAAACACAGATTTAAAGCCTACTTTTATATTAGGTTTTAAATCTGTTTGTCTGAAGAGGTACTAGTTTGTCCAGATACATATATAAAATATTTCAGTTAGGGAGAATTTTTATATGAATGAGATATATTATCCTTTAAGTCATCCACAGAAGCGGATATGGTATACAGAAGCGATTTATGCAGATCAGGGGATATGCAATCTAAGATTTTTTGTAAGGATATCCAGCGAAATGAACTATTTGCTATTGAATCGGGCTATAAACCGAATGATTAGCGAAAATGATAGTTTTGGTATCCGACTCAAAGAAAATAAGCATCAGGAGCCGGAGCAATATTTTGTCAAACATCAAGAAAGGAAATTCGACTTTCTTGACTTCAGTGCTGAAGAGGATTCGACTCGACTAGATCAGTGGCTTGATCAAAAGAGACACGAAAAGTTTGCGTTATTTGATTCCGATCTATACGATTTCTCAATCATAAAAGCAAGTGAGAATGAATGTATTGTCTACGGTGAGGTCCATCACATTATGATGGATGGTTTATCGATTGAGAAATGTTTAAACCAAATATCTCACTTTTACCATTGTTTTCTTAATAATGTAGATTTTGAAATTGATTCTACATACTCCTATGTCCAATTTTTAGAGAATGAACAGGCCTATTTGAAAAGCAACCGATTTGAAAAGGATGAGCAATTCTGGCTAGAGGAATTTAAAACGATTCCGTCTGTAACGGGATTAAAAGAGTATAATCCCTACCAAATAAGTACGAAAGCATCACGAGAGACGTTTACAATACCGGAAAGCTTAATGAAAAAGATTGATGGATTTTCGAAAGAACATGACTTCAGCATCTTTACGATTTTTGTTTCAGCTCTTTCCCTTTCGATGTATCAATGGATGTCATCGCCTGATATTGTTTTAGAAATGTCCTATGGGAACCGTACGAGTAGGCAAGAGAAGGAGCTTATGGGGATGATGGTGAGTACAGTCCCTTTAAGAATTAGCATAGATCCTAATGAGGAAGCGCTTACATTCATTAGGCGCGTATCGAGAAAGCAGCGAAAGATATTACGACATCAGAAGTATCCCTTTAATTTATTGTCAGAGCATATTAGTCAAAAGAACGGTGGTAGCAAACGTTTGTGTGGTATCTCGATCGATTATAGAGAAATGGGTAGTCGTGATGTTACTTGGATCTCTCCGAATGAAGAACCAAATGATTTTGCTATACATGTAGAAAACCTTACAACTTCAGGAACTCTACGTGTGCATTTAGATTATCGGAATGAATTATTTACGAAAGAAGAAATGAATCGCTTCTTTACATCGATGCTGAATCTACTGTTAAACACAGTAGAAGGTCCAAGTCGGAAGGTGAAAGAGATAGAGATTCTATCAACAGAGGAAAAGGAGAAGATCTTAGTAGGGTTTAATCATACACAAGCAGATTTTCCATTGGATAAAACCATTCAAGAATTTTTTGAACAGCAGGTGGCGCTTAATCCCGAAGCGATCGCAGTAGTCTATCAAGATCAGCAACTTACTTATCAGGAGCTGAACGAGAAAGCGAACCAGCTGGCTCACTATCTTCAGAAAAAAGGTGTAAGACCTGAGTCGTTAGTCGGGATCTGTGTGGATCGTTCGCTTGAGATGATCATCAGTCTTTTAGGAGTTTTGAAAGCAGGAGGGGCATATGTTCCGCTCGATCCCACTTATCCAGAGCAACGACTTCAATATATAGTGGACGATGCTGGAATTCAGGTGCTCATAACTCAAGAGAGTTTACAGGGAAAAATGGGGTTATTTAGAAACACTGAATCCGTTTGTCTGGATCGTGACTATGATGAGATTACACAAGAAAATGTTACATCACCTCTCTCTGATGTTCATGCCCATTCTCTTGCTTATGTGATCTATACTTCAGGCTCAACTGGAAATCCAAAGGGTGTGATGGTAGAGCATCGACAGTTTCTAAACGTGGCATTAGGATGGCGAAAAGAATTTGCATTGGATTGTATGCCGACTCGTGTATTGCAAATGGCAAGCTTTTCATTTGATGTTTTTGGAGGAGATGTTGCCAAAGCATTGTTAAATGGTGGCGAGTTGATCTTATGCCCTGAAGAATTTCGCTTGGATCCAACGAAACTCTATCGACTTTTTAGAGAAAAGCGAATCACCATTTCGGAATTCACACCTGCAGTGGCTATTCCTTTTATGGAGTATGTTTATGCAAATCAATTGAGTTTACCTGACTTAGAATTATTTATATTGGGTGCGGATAGTTGTTCTGTAGAGGAATATAAAAAGCTTTTATCTCGTTTTGGAAATCAATTCCGAATTTTTAACAGCTATGGAGTAACAGAAGCGAGTATTGAAACCAGTTACTTTGAAACGCCCAGAGATTTGTTGCCAGATGCAGGGCATGTTCCGATCGGGAAGCCATTACCGAATATGCAAATGTATATTGTGAATCAGCAGTTGCAATTACAGCCGATCGGTGTGGCAGGAGAATTATGTATTGGCGGAAAGAGTGTTGCTAGAGGTTACTACAACAGACAGGAGTTAACGGCTGAGAAGTTTGTTGATAATCCATTTATTCCTAGCGAGCGCATTTACAGAACAGGCGATTTAGCTCGCTGGCTACCTGACGGGACTGTGGAATTTTTAGGAAGAATGGATCATCAAGTTAAAATTCGTGGATATCGAATCGAGCTAGGTGAAGTTGAATCTGGATTGCTCCAAATCCCAACCATAAAAGAAGCAGTTGTCATGGCTCGGGAAGTTTCAGGTAATCAAAGTGAGCTATGTGCCTACATTGTATCGGAAGAAGATTTGTCTAAAGAATATCTGCGAGACCAGTTATCTAGTTTGTTGCCATCTTTCATGATCCCAGCACATTTCATCCAACTGGATCGATTCCAACTAACTCCAAATGGAAAAGTGAATCGTAAAAACCTTCCTGAGCCTCATAAGGAATTAACAAATGTTCCTTTTGAAGCTCCAGAGACCGAAATGGAGAAAATCTTAGCTAACATTTGGGAAGCCATTTTAGGTGTAGAAAAAGTAGGGAGATTGGATAACTTTTTTGATTTGGGTGGGGATTCCATAAAGGCGATTCAAGTTTCAGCACGTCTTCATGCAGTCAAGCTAAAGTTAGAAATGAAATATTTGCTTGGTGCTCCACAATTAGCGGAGGCAGTATTACGAATGGTCAAAGCAGAAAAACAGAATTCACAGTCAAAGGTGGAAGGAACGATACCCTTAACGCCAATTCAAAAGTGGTTTTTTAGCCAATCGTTTGTGGATGCCGGTCATTGGAATCAGTCGATGATGTTATACAGTTCGGATGGTTTTGATGAACAAAAAATAAGTCGAATTTGGACTGTGCTTGTTGAACATCACGATGTCTTACGCTCTACATTTCGGGAAGAAGCAGAGGGCATTGTAGGCTTTATTCAAGAAGGACCGGAAACAACAAGACCATTCCATATGACAATTTTTGATTTAACGAATGAAGAAAATCCAAAAATGAAGATGGATCAAGAAGTAAATGCTCTGCAAGCGGGTTTCAATTTGGAAGAAGGTCCCTTAGTTCACTTAGCGTTATTTCGAACAATAGAGGGTGATCATTTGTATATGATCATTCATCATCTGGTCGTGGATGGTGTTTCGTGGCGCATCCTCTTAGAAGATTTTGCTACTGGCTATATGCAGTTGATAGAAGGGAAAAAGATTGAGCTACAACCAAAAACAAGTTCCTATCAAATGTGGGCAAGAGGTTTACAAAAGTATGCACGAAGTGAACGGTTAGAGAAAGAATCCTTATATTGGGAAAAAATAAAACAAGCAGAATCACTAGAGTTGCCAAGGTACGGGACGGTGCATGATAGGACGGTGCAGGACTTGAACCATATCATGGTTACTCTTCCGGAAGAAGATACATTACACCTTGTGAACAAAGCTCATCAAGCTCACCAGACAGAATTGAATGACTTGTTACTGACGGCACTAGCCTTAACGCTTCAATCATGGACAAGCCAATCCAAAGTACTCATTGAGTTAGAAGGGCATGGTCGAGAGCCAGTTGTAAGAGATTTGGACATTTCTCGTACAGTAGGGTGGTTTACGACAACATATCCTGTTTTATTACATGTACCAGATTCAGATAAATTGGGTGAGACCATAATCAATGTTAAGGAGATACTCCGTAATGTTCCACATAAAGGAATTGGATTTGGTATTTTGAAATATATAGCGCCAGAGGTAGCGGAGTTGCCATTTACCAATCAACCTGAAGTGATCTTCAATTACCTTGGGGAATTTGATAAACAGATGGGGAAATGGGAAATGTCATCCTTTTCTTCTCAGAATCAAGACATTGGACCTAGGAACCATGAACCGTTTCCTTTAAGCATCAATGGTATCCGCGTAGGAAACCAGATGAACTTTTATTGGTCGTTTCATCCAGAGGAGTTTGCAATAGAGACGATACAGGAAACCGCGAATCAGTTTGTTCAGCATTTGAAACAAATCGTTCAATACTGTACTTCTGTAAAAGAAACAGAAAAAACTCCATCCGATTATGGATATACAGGGATGAGTGTAGAGGATTTTCGTCAATTGCGTGAAAAGATCCAATTTAAAATAAAATAGTTGTGAGTCAAGTGGAGGAGATATATATATGGTAGATATTCAGAGTATGTATCCGTTGTCCCCAATGCAGCAAGGCATGTATTTTCATGCCTTGCTAGATCCAGAGTCAACTGCCTATTTTGATCAAACCGTCTTTACCATCACGGGTGAGTTCGATGCCCAATGCTTCGCGGAT
Organism: Thermoactinomyces sp. DSM 45891; assembly: GCF_900119485.1. GTDB lineage: Bacteria > Bacillota > Bacilli > Thermoactinomycetales > Thermoactinomycetaceae > Baia. The sequence continues at coordinate 18,518 of NZ_FPJZ01000003.1, read as the reverse complement.
AGTTTTCAACAATTAGTGGATCGCCATGATATTTTACGAACGATATTTATTCAAGAAGGCACAGAGGAGCCCATTCAGGTTGTTTTACAAGGATTACAAGCACTCGTAGAAATCAAAGACCTAACAGGGTTGAGCGAAAAGGAGCAGAATGAATTTCTTAGTCAATGGGTATATAGAGATCGGAAGAAAGGTTTTAAGCTCTCAGAGGAATGCTTGACACGTCTAGCGATTTTTCAAATAGCGCAGGATCGATATAGAGTGATTTGGAGTTGTCACCACCTTTTAATCGATGGATGGTGTACGCCTATCCTGCTACAAGAATGGCTCGAAATCTATGATGCAAAAAGGAAGAATCGGGTCGCAAATCTACCTTCAACCGTTCCGTATCAGCTATACATTGAGTGGTTGGAACGACAAGATCAAGAAGAATCTCTGACGTTTTGGAAAGATTCCTTAACAGGATATAATGAGCAAATTGATTTACCTCGTCTATCTAGTTGGGAGGAAGAGAGTCAGCCTTCATTTAAAGAAATCACTTTGGTTTTAGACGAAGCGACCACCAAGCAACTAGATAGGTTAGCTAAATCCAAACAAGTGACGTTAAATACAGCATTACAAGGAATATGGGGACTTTTACTAGGTACATACAATCAAACACAAGATGTGATTTTTGGCAATGTTGTTTCTGGAAGGCCGTCTGAAATCCCTGGGGTCGAAAAGATAGTTGGTTTATTTATTAATACGATTCCCCTACGGGTTCAATGGGAGAAAGAGCAAAACGTTTTCGACTTTCTCCAGTCATTACAAAAGCATGCAATTCAGTCTCAAGGCTATGAATACTGTTCACTTGCAAATATTCAAATGCAAAGTGAATTAAAGCAAGAGTTAATTCAGCATTTGTGGGTTTTTGAAAATTATCCAATGGAGGAAGAGGGTATATCGGCAGATGATTTTACGATCAAAGATATCGTTGCATTTGAAGAAACCAACTATCATCTAAATCTGATCGTGTTACCTGGTTCGCAATTGCGTATACACTTTCGATTTAATGAAAAGAAGTATGACCCCCTTATGATGACGCAAGTACAGAAGCATCTGCAAACACTTATTCATGCTGTTTTACAAAAGCCTGACCAACTCATATCGCAACTTGACTTTTTAACCGAAGCCGACCAAAAACAACTTTTGGTCGATTTTAATGCGACACAAAGCATATTTCCAAAGGATAAAACGATTCCACAATTGTTTGAAGAGCAAGCAGGACAAACGCCTGAACAGATCGCAGTGGTTTGTAAAGATCAGGACTTGACTTTTCATGAGTTGAATCAACAAGCAGAGAAGGTCGCTTATCTCCTAGCTGAAAGAGGAGTTGGGACGAATCAGATTGTTGGTTTATTGGTACCTCCTTCGATCGAAATGATGATTGGCTTGGTTGGGATTTTAAAATCTGGAGCGGCATTTTTACCTATTGATCCGGATACTCCTATGGATCGCATAGAGTACATGATTCAGAATAGCGCTGTTAAACAAATCTTAACCATCGCAGATTTTTATAATCGGGTACCTGATACGGTTGAAAAGATCGATTTACATAAGCTTTGGTTGGAACAACCTTCTAATGATCATGCATGCGCATTAAAAATAGGAGAATCAAGTGATCTTGCCTATGTGATTTATACTTCAGGTACGACAGGTTTACCAAAGGGAGTACAAGTGACTCATCGTAATGTGATGAATTATATAGCATCTGTTGCGACTCAAACATCTGTTTCATCTGCTGATAAAAGCATGCTTCTGTCTTCATATGCTTTTGATTTAGGCTATACTCCTATTTTTCTAACATTACTTACTGGTAGTGAATTACATCTTGTTCCAAGAGAAGATTATACCGAGCCAGAAGTTCTTTTGGAATATATCCGACAGTCCAAAATTACATGGATCAAGTTAACTCCATCTTTGTTCAGTATGATGGTTGGAAGTGTTTCGTTTACTAAAACCAATCCGTGTGAAAGCATTCGGCAAATTATATTGGGTGGAGAGGAAATTAAGTATTCGGATGTCACTTCCTATTTTAAACAACATCCGTCTGTTCGTATTATGGATGAGTATGGTCCTACGGAAACAACGATTGGTTGTATTTCATCTATGCTCACACATACCCAGATTCCAAATATGCAAACGCTTCCAAACATAGGTCGACCGATTGCCAATACAGAAGCGTTTATTTTGAATGAAGATAATGGTCTTCTTCCAATTGGTGTAGCGGGTCAGTTATGTATTGGAGGAGAGGGTGTCTCTGTAGGTTATCAAAATTTGCCAGAGCTGACGTCCGAGAAGTTTATTGACAATCCATTTTCTCCAGGTGAACGAATCTATAAAACAGGAGATTTAGCTCGTTGGTTACCGGATGGAACCATCGAATACTTGGGGAGGATGGACAATCAAGTAAAGATCCGCGGATACCGCATCGAACTTGGTGAGATTGAATCGCAGTTATTACAGATTTCCTTTATAAAAGAGGCTGTCGTGATTTCCAGTACCATGGATGATGGTCATAAGGCACTTTGCGCTTATCTGGTAACGGAGCAGGAGTTCGTTACATCTGAACTAAAAGCATCATTAGCGAAAACGTTACCGAACTATATGATTCCGAACTATTTTATCAGGATCAAGAGTATCCCACTCACAGCAAATGGGAAAGTGGATAAAAAGTCATTACCTCATCATGATGTTTTCAATGGGACAGGAGTAGAGTTTATCGCCCCACGAACTGAACTGGAAGGTACGCTTGTTCAAATTTGGCAAGATGTATTAGGTATTAAGAAGATTGGTGTATATGATGATTTTTTTGAGCTGGGCGGACATTCTTTGAAAGCTACCATGCTTGCAGCTAAGATTCATCAGATTTTAAATCAAATGATCCCACTACGCTATGTATTTACTTATCCAACGATTGCTGCAATGGCATGTGAGTTGGAGCAGCTTGAGGAGAAGGCATTTACAGCTATTTCACCTGTAGAAAAAAGGGATCATTATCCGGTATCTTCAGCACAAAAAAGGATTTACCTCGTACAACATTTGCAAAATACGAATACTAGCTACAATATGCCATGGGCTATTCAGATCGAAGGTCTATTACAAAAAGATCGATTTAAAAAGGCATGGCAAGCTGTGATAAAGCGTCATGAAATGCTCCGGACTTCTTTTGCGATGGAAAAAGGAGAGATTGTACAACGCATTCACGATGAAGTCCACTTCGAAGTAGAAGAATCGGAATGGTACGGAGTCGAGATGGATTCGTGTATGCGCTCTTTTATACGTCCTTTTGATCTTGGACAAGCCCCGCTTATACGAGTGGGTCTCATGAACTTGGGAAGCAATCGTTATATCATGTTATGCGATATGCATCATATTATTGCAGATGGCGTTTCACTTGAAATTTTGTTAAGAGAGTGGATGATCTTTTATACGGAGGGTACTTTACCAGAACAACGCATTCAATATAAAGATTTTGCTGTTTGGCAAAATGCATCTTTTGGTAGTGAGGAATATAAAGTTAGACAGGAGTTTTGGTTGAATCAATTCCAAAATACCCCACCTGTATTATCATTGCCGACTGATTATTTACGGTCCGCCGTACAAAGCTTTGTTGGCGATCGCTTCCATTTCACATTAGATTCGGGACTTACTGAAAAATTATACCGCCTTGCCAGAGAAACAGGAACGACATTATACATGGTGTTGCTCGCTTCGTATCAAGTTTTACTTCACAAGTATACTGGGCAAGAAGACATCGTCGTAGGAACGCCGACTGCAGGTAGGCCGCACGCAGAAGTTGAGTCGATGATTGGAATGTTTGTTAATATGTTGGCGATGAGGAACTATCCGGAGAGACAAAAAACACTCCGTCACTTTTTGGAGGAAGTGAAGCATAATGCCCTCAAAGCATATGAAAATCAAGATTATCCGTTTGAACAATTAGTAGAACGATTAGGAGTACAAAGGGAACTAAGCCGTCATCCATTGTTTGATACCCTCATGGTCTTACAAAATACGGGGGATAAGAAATTGGATGTCCCTTCCCTTCACTGTACACCATTGGATGTCCCATTTGACATTGCCAAGTTTGATCTAACTCTGGAGATTGCAGAGAGTGAGAATAAGATTGTTTGTGATTGGGAGTATAGTACTTCTCTCTTTAAACGCGAAACGATCGAACGTATGGCGGCGCACTGGATAAAAGTGCTACAGCAATTCGTCGAGAATGTAGAACAAAAAATTGTCGATGTGGAATGTTTGTTAGAGGCTGAGAAACAAAGGATTCTGGTTGAATGGAATGATACGAAAAGCGATTACCCATCTGAGAAAACGATTCAGCAGCTTTTTGAAGAACAGGTAGAGAAAACACCAAATCATACTGCACTCGAGTTTGACAATCAAAAAACAAGCTATCTTGAACTAAATGAGACAGCTAACCGATGGGCACGAATCTTACGGAAGCAAGGTGTAAGAGGAGAGAGTCGAGTGGGTTTCATCACGGATCGTTCTTCTGACATGATCATCGGAATTCTTTCGATTCTGAAATCTGGAGGAAGCTATGTTCCGATTGATCCTAGCTATCCAGAAGATCGAAAGCAGTATATTTTAGAAGACAGCAAAGCCTCCATTCTCATGGTTCAAGACGTTTCTATGATCCCTGATGGGTATGTAGGGGAAGTTCTGGTATTAGCGGAAATGGATCAGATAGATGAAGAGAGTTCAAATCTTGAACCAATCAGTCTAGCTGAAGATGTAGCCTATATCGTTTACACATCGGGATCAACAGGAAAACCCAAGGGCATTCTAACCACGCATCGAAATATAGTGAAAACCATTTTAAATAATGGTTATCTTGACATCCATGAAAGTGATCGCATTTTACAATTGTCCAACTATGCTTTTGATGGGTCTACATTTGATATCTACGGCGCGTTGTTACATGGTGCTGGCTTAGTATTGGCTTCGAAGGATGTAGCTACCAATCCAGATGCACTAGCTTCCTTTATTCAAGATGAGAAGATTACGGTTTCCTTTATGACGACTGCTTTATTTAACACGCTTGTAGATCTGAACTCTGTATGCCTCTTAGGTGTTAGAAAGATTCTTTTTGGTGGTGAAAAGGTTTCTGTAAAACATGTGCAAAAGGCACTCGAGGTCTTAGGTGATGGTCGATTGATCCATGTGTATGGACCTACTGAGACGACTGTTTTTGCCACCTACTATGTTATCAATCAATCTGTGCTTGAAACTGGAACGGTTCCGATTGGAAAGCCATTAAATAATACTCAGGCATACGTTTTGGACCAGAATAATGGTGTCCAACCAATAGGGGTTCCAGGTGAGTTATGTATTGCAGGAGATGGTGTTGCAAGTGGCTATCTGAATCGCCCGGAACTAACAGCAGCGAGTTTTATCGAAAATCCATTCTCAGAAGGAAAAATGTATCGAACAGGAGATTTGGTCCGGCTTTTACCTGATGGGAATATTGAATATCTGGAGAGAATGGATCATCAAGTCAAAATTCGTGGATATCGGATTGAATTAGGGGAAGTACAGGCACAATTAATTCAAATTCCGATTGTGAAAGATGCGATTGTGATAGCCGTGGAGATGGAAAATAGTCATCATAAAGAGCTCTGTGCCTATATCGTAGCAAAAGAAGAGTTAACAACAGCACAACTAAGGTTTGAATTAGCAAAATCATTACCTAGTTATATGATCCCTAGTTATTTTGTGCAAATGGATCATCTCCCCCTAACACCAAATGGGAAAGTGAACCGCAAGGATTTACCTGCTCCGACAGGGGAGATGAAGTCTGGATATGATTACGTGGCACCCCGAAATATAATGGAGGAGATGCTCGCAAGTATTTGGCAAGAGGTATTAAAAGTAGATCGAGTGGGTGTGGAGGACGATTTCTTTGAATTAGGAGGTCATTCCCTAAAGGCTACTCAGTTGGTAGCCCTCATCTATAAAAAGTTAAACGTAAATATTCCCATACACCATATTTTCCAAGCTCCTACGATTGATGCATTAGCAAAGGTGCTAGAGGAGATGGAAAAAGGCACATATACATCTATTTCGAGTGTACAGAAGATGGATTATTACCCAGTCTCGTCTGCTCAAAAGAGAATGTATTTGTTACGAGAACTGGAAAAAGAGGCATTAAATTATAATATGCCGTGGGCTTACTTGCTAGAGGGAGTATTCAATACTGAGAAAATGGTGGAATCGTGGAAGACCGTGGTCAATCGACATGAAACACTACGGACTTCGTTTGGTTTACACAAAGGGGAAATCGTTCAACTGATTGATGATACGATTTCATTCGAAGTCGAAAGATACCAGGTTGAAAGTGAATCGGAAATTCAGACGACCATTGATCAATTTATACGTCCATTCGACCTGAGTAAAGCACCGCTATTAAGAGTAGGTCTAATCAAGGTTTCGGAAAACAAACATGTTTTGATGATGGATATGCACCATATTATTTCAGATGGGACTTCTGTTGATATTCTGATAAGAGAGTTAATAAGTTCGTATTCTTCTCAGACATTGGACGAGGTAGGAATTCAGTATAAAGATTATGCGGTCTGGCAAAACACGTTCCAACGGAGTGAGGCGTTTCAAGCTCAAGAAACGTACTGGAAAGAAATCTTCCAGACTATGCCGGAGGCGTTGCAACTTCCAACGGATACCACCCGTCCTGCAGTACCATCCTTTGCTGGAGACCATCATAGTTTTATATTGGATCCAGAACTGAGCTGTAGACTAAATCAACTCAGCAAAGAAACAGGAACTTCTTTATATATGCTGTTGCTGGCAGCATATAATGTCCTTTTGCATAAATACACGGGTGAATCGGATATCGTTGTGGGCTCCCCGATCGCAGGTAGATCACATCCGGATGTACAATCGGTTGTCGGTATGTTTGTAAATACCCTTGCTATGCGAAACTACCCAGAAGGTCATAAGTCGTTTCGAACGTTTTTAAATGAAGTGAGAGAAAGCTCTTTGGGTGCCTTTGATAATCAAGATTATCCGTTTGAAAAACTAGTAGAAGGCTTAGATATGACAAGGGATTTAAGTCGTCATCCTCTGTTTGATACTATGTTTCTAGTTCAAAATATGGATTGGACAGAATTAGAATTACCTAATCTACAGATTCATCCGTATGCCTTGGAATCCCAAATCGCCAAGTTAGATCTCATGTTAGAAGTAATGGAACAAGGAGAAGAACTCAAATTCCATTGGGAGTATAGTACAGCTTTGTTTAAGACAGAGACGATCCTTCGAATGTCTGAACACTTGAAACATCTGTTACACCAGATCGTGGAAACACCTGACCAACCTATAGCTGAGTTAAGTATCATTACAAAGTCAGAAGCTCATCAGTTATTAATCGAGTTTAATGATACGAATCAAGATTACCCAGAAAATAAGACTGTTCATCAATTATTTGAAGAACAAGTGGTGCGGACACCGGATCATATGGCACTTATCTATAAAGAACAGATTTTGACATATCGAGAAGTGAACGTGCGAGCAAATAAGTTAGCTAAAAAATTGCAAAGTCTGGGTGTTCGGTCTGAAAGTCTCGTTGCCATGATGGTTGGGCGATCACCGGAAATGATGATCGGAATCTTAGCCATTTTAAAATCAGGTGGAGCTTATGTTCCAATTGATCCTGATTATCCTGAGGATCGTATTCAATACATGCTACAGGATAGTGGTTCGGATATCTTACTTACTCAAAGAAAGCTTGTAGATCTTGTTGATATGCCTCATGTTCTTTGTATAGATGAAGAGGATAGTTACCAGGATGGATATGACTCAGAGAATTTAGACATACATGTAGATCCGAAGCAATTAGCTTATGTAATTTATACTTCAGGTTCCACAGGAATGCCGAAAGGTGTAATGATTGAACATCAATCGGTTGTCTCCCGTCTACATTGGATGCAAACAGAGTATCCACTAACCGAATCGGATGTTGTGTTACAAAAAACCTTGTTTTCGTTTGACCTATCCGTTTGGGAGATATTTTCGTGGTTTATGGGAGGATCTAGTCTTTGTTTACTGCCTACGAAGATGGAAAAAGATCCTGAAATGGTCGTACAAGCGATTGAAAAGTATCGAGTTACCTCCATGTACTTCGTCCCATCCATGTTATCTATGATCCTGCATCATATGGATCGCCAGTCACGTAAATTAGATCTATCCTCGGTGAAGAGAATCTTTACATGTGGCGAGGTATTAAGTGCTGAACAGGTGAAAACGTTCTATCAAACGTTCCAGTTTGAGCAGACGAAGCTAATCAATATGTATGGTCCAACGGAAGCAACGGTTAATGTTACCGTCTATGATTGCTATCCCGATGATGAACAAACCGTGATCCCCATTGGCGTTCCGATTCATAATGCCAAACTATATATTGTGAATGAACATTATCAACCTCAGCCTGTAGGAGTGACAGGAGAAGTATGCATTGGAGGGGTCGGGATTGCTAGAGGGTATCACGGTAAACAGGAGTTAACCGATGAAAAGTTTGTAGCAAATCCATTCTCTAGTGGTGAGAAAATGTATAAAACGGGGGATTTGGCTCGTTATCTACCAGATGGAAATATGGAGTATATCGGACGGACAGACCATCAAGTAAAAGTACGTGGTTTCCGAATTGAGTTAGGAGAGATCGAATCTCAATTACTACAGATTTCCATAGTGAGAGAAGCAGTGGTGATTACTCGACCTAATCTCCAAGGTCAATTAGAACTTTGTGCGTACTTTGTTGCTGAACAAGAGTGTTCAGTGTCTGATTTAAGAGCGGAGTTATCTCAAGTGTTGCCTCACTATATGGTTCCATCCTACCTTGTACAATTAGAAAATATGCCGCTCACACCGAATGGGAAAGTGGACCGAAAAACGCTACCTGCACCTGAAGGACTGCAAAAGGCAGCAATGGAGTATATGGCCCCTAGAAATGAGCTTGAGCGGAGATTAGTTACGATTTGGTCAGAGGTTCTTGGTGTTGAACAAGTGGGGATTGATGACCGTTTCTTTGAAATGGGAGGGAACTCACTCAAAATTTTGGAAGTAGGGTACAGAGTAAGCGAGCTTTGCCAACCAACGCACTTAAGTATCCCGCTCAGTTTCTTTTATGAGAATCAGACGATCCGTAGCATCAGTCATCAATTAAGTGAAAGGCTCAGTCTCGTTGCGCAACCATCGGTCATGAGCTTGTTAAATGCGAAGGGTCAAAAAAAGGTATTTAGCTTCCCACCGATATTTGGTTATGGAATTGTTTATAAGCCTTTAGCAGAACAAATGGATGGAGAAATGAGTCTGTATGTAGCAGATTTTATTGAGTCAGATGATCGGATTGATCGCTATGTAGAAAGTATTATTGAGATTCAGCCATCAGGACCGATTACCTTAATGGGTTACTCTGCGGGAGGGAATTTGGCTTTTGAAGTAGCGAAAATGTTAGAAAATAGAGGTAGAGAAGTCTCTCAAATGATTCTTTTTGATTCAATAAGAAAAGAATCTCAATGGGAGGGAAGGAGACTTGAAGAAGAGGATTTTGAGGACAGAAGAATAGTAACGGGAAAAACAACGGATCTGTCTATGCTTAATCAAAAGTATAGAGCTTACGTATCCTACTTTCTATCGCTCGTTAATGATGGAAATATTCATGGAGAAATTCATCAAATCGTAGCAGAAGTAGATCTTACTGATACGACACATGATGTTACATCTTGGTCAGAGGTGACGGAACATTATCGCTTATATCAAGGATATGGTACTCACTTTGAAATGCTTGGTTACCCCAATGTAGAGAAAAATGCCATATTGTTGAGTGAAGTTTTAAATGAGCTTCGTGTATTGATCACACAGTAAGAATGGATTTTTTTGGCTTGTTTTATATATTTGATCAGTTAAACAATCTTTTTTCGAGGAGAATACTATGAAATGGTATGCGCTTTTTGTGGAAATAGGCTATGAAGAGTATATCCAAAATTTCCTATATCGCCATTTTGATCAAAACCAATTGACCTCCATGGCTCCCGTGAGAAAGCTTCCAGAGAAAAGGAAGGGGCGAATCAGTCACATATACAGAAAAATGTTTCCTGGCTATGTGCTAATTCGCACGAATATGACTGCAGAACTTTTTTATCAATTAAAAAGAGTTCCCAGAGTTCATCGATTGTTGACTTCGTATCATTATTATACTCACGAGCAAGATTCCTACTTCTCTTCGATTCCAGAGGATGAAATGCATATGGTTCTTCAGCTTACGAAAAACGGAAACTGTATTGATTTTTCTTCGATATATGTAGATGGATCAAAAGTGACTGTCAAAACAGGACCATTAGTAGGAAAAGAGGGCATAATTAAAAAGGTAGATAAGAGAAAGCAGCGGGCTAAAATCCGGATTGACTTTATGAATACTACGCATACTATGGATGTTGGAATAAATGTGATCCCTTCTTCATTCCCAAAATACCCGTTTGACAGTCAGAAAAAACTGAGTCATAATAGTTGAGGAATAGCAGAACCTTTAAATCCAGTCCAGAGAGGCTGGCAAGGGCACGGATATATCAGTTAGGTGGAATATGTCCACTTGTGCTTCTTGTCTAGCTAAGACAAGAAGCATTTTTTATGCCCTGAAACACCCTCATCTGCATTTCGTCACACTTATAGGAAGGGGTTTCAATATATGGATCAAGCACGGCGCCAATTGATGATTGCTCTAGATTTACCGTCCGGAGAAGATGCAGAAACGTTTCTTACCCATTGGCGGGGAGAAAAAAAACCGTGGATTAAAGTAGGTTACCAATTGTTCTATGCAACTGGCCCGCGTTGGATCTATGAGCGAAAACAAGAAGGATACTCAATTTTTCTTGATTTAAAGCTACACGACATTCCTAATACTGTAGCCAAAGCAGTAGAATCGATTAGCAAGCTAGATGTAGATTTCTTAACTCTTCATGCCATGGGGGGCTCTGAGATGATAAAGCATGCTCGTGAATCTGCTGAGCAATGTGCTTCCTCTTCTGGATATCGGACCCGCCTTCTAGCGGTTACTCAACTGACGAGTACGCACGAGGAAATGTTACACGATGAAATCGGCATCGACGGTTCAATGGAGCAAGCGGTTTTAAGATCAGCCAAGCTTGCTCATCAAGCAGGGGCAGATGGAGTGATCTGTTCAGGTCAAGAAGCGAGAGCGATTAAAGATGCGACAGAGCCTTTCTTTCTAGCCGTAACACCAGGGATTCGGCCAGTAGGAGCCTCTGCAAACGATCAGAAAAGAGTTGTTACTCCGACAGCGGCGATTCAGGCAGGAGCGGATCATCTAGTAGTCGGACGCGCGATTACACATGCGCTTGATCCATTAGAAGCGTATCACCAAATCCTACGAGAAATCATAGACGCCAGGGGGAATAAAAGATGAAATCAGAATGGAATGTATCCGAAGCACTCACACGTACTGGAGTTGTAAAAGAGGGTCATTTTCTTCTTTCTTCAGGTCGACATAGCAGGCAATATATGCAATGTGCTCAATTACTTCAACATCCAGCGGACGCTGAGCAAGCAGGACAAGCCATCGCGAACCTGTTTGATGATCTAGAGATTGATGTGGTAGTAGGTCCAGCACTTGGCGGAGTTGTAATCGCACATGAAGTAGCTCGCGCTTTAGGAGTTCGCTGTCTATTTGCCGAGCGAAAAGAAGGAGTAATGGAACTTCGTCGTGGATTTGAAGTAGAAAAAGGAGAACGCGTTCTAGCAGTAGAAGATGTGGTTACCACAGGTGGTTCTGTGCAAGAAGTGGTTACACTTTTAGAAGGAATGGGAGCTAAGGTAGTCGGAATTGGTTCTATCGTTGATCGGAGCCAAGGGAAAACGCCTTTCACTGTACCTTACCGTGCTTTGATGCCAATCGAGATTCAGTCTTGGGAGGCAGAGGAGTGCCCACTCTGTGCAGAAGGGACTCCTGCTGTTAAGCCTGGAAGTCGAATACCTGTATCCAAGAAGTAATTATCCATCCATAAACATATAAAAAGTTGATATCTCGATACGTTCGTGAAGTGAACCCAAAAAGTTAGACACGAAGATTTAAGCAACCTGCAGGGTATGTGTCCGGTATTGAACTGGACTCATGCCCTTTAGTTTTATCTTCAAGCGTTTGTGATTGTAATAGTGAATATACTTCTCTAGCTCCTGTTTGAAATGATCCATACTTTCAAATTCTTGGAGGTAGAATAACTCACTTTTGAGTAAACCGAAGAAGTTTTCGATGACAGCATTATCGAGACAATTTCCCTTACGGGACATGCTCTGTGTAATTTCTCTTTGTTTCAAGGAATGTTGGTACTTCTTCATTTGATAATGCCAGCCTTGATCAGAGTGGAGGAGAGGAGCTTCGCCCTCTTCTAGCTGTTCGAGAGCTTTGTCCAGCATCTTAGAAACAAGGGAGTAGACAGGACGTTTTTCCACCTGATAAGCGATAATCTCCCCATTATATAGGTCGAGAATGGGAGACAAATAGAGCTTTTCACCATGTAGGTGAAATTCAGTTATATCTGTAACCCATTTCTGATTGGGTTTAGTTGCTTTGAAATTACGCGCTAGGATGTTAGGGGCAAATTTCCCTACTTTTCCTCGATAAGAACGATATTTCTTCATGCGAACTAAGCACTTCAATCCAAGTTCCTTCATGAGACGGAATACCGTTTTATGATTCAAGGTATAACCTTGATTTCGTAATTCCCATGTGATTCGCCGATAGCCATAACGACCTTGATGTTCATGAAAAATCGAAACGATTTTTCCTTTTATCCCTTTATATTTATCAGGTCTGTTTATCTGCTTGAGCCAGTAGTAGTAAGTGCTACGAGCGATGCCAGCAATTTTCAATAGAGCTTTTACAGGATAGTCGTGCCTTAATTCATAGATTACTTGGGCTTTGTCTTGTTGGCTGACTTTTCCCTTTCGTGAATTAAGGCATTCAACTTTTTTAGATAGGCATTCTCCATCTGTAATCGTTTATTCTCTTCTCGTAATTCTTCCTCTGTACTCAGTTCCTGCTTCTTCTGTGGTTTCTTTTTCAAGGATGGACGCCCCTTTTTCTTTGATTGGAGAGCGTCCAATCCCTGTTCCCTAAATAAATTCTGCCACTGATATATCGTACTAGGTGTAGGGATATTAAAGACGGCTGCCGTCTTTGTAAGGGACGCTCCTGTGTCGCTCATAAAGTTAAGTACGTCCATTTTAAACTCCACTGAATAATTTGTATATCCCTTTTGGAAAGCGTTGATTCCGTGTTCTCGATACTTTGCTACCCATTCTACCAACGGAGTAAGACTTACCTGATATTTATTAGCAATGTCTTTATACGACTCGACACCGTCGAGGTAAGCTTGAACAGCTTCCAATTTAATTTCTACTGAATACTTAGACATAGAAAAAGCACCTCCAACTGTTAGATTTTTTCGTGTCCAACAATTGGGGTGCAGTTCATCGAGATATCAACTTTTTTATTTTTCCCCATTTAAATACCCTACAATTCCAAAACAGAAGAGGCAAAAAACGAGTTGAAACCAGTCTTGCCACACTCCTTGAAATCCTACATCGGTCTTTATGGAGATAGGGATAATGACAAAGCTGAGGCGGGTATAGCCCTTGTCATATTGTTTCCGAAGGAGGTACTTGATGGTGGAGATAAAACAGTACAGCTTTCCTGCAAAGATGAGAGTATCGATGTGATACGGGTCAAACAGTGCACATAATACAAAAACAAGGAATCCCCAAATCCGTTGAAGCCAATCGATGACGACTGGATGAAGAATTACTTCGACAGGGGAATCAGTAGAGCGGGAGAGATGACTATGAAGTTGTCTGCCGTATACAAAAAGGAGAATGGTCCAGCCGATTAGGCCACCTAAAAAACTAGATATTCCAAAGTGTTCCGTTCGGCCGATGTCATGCAAGCTTCCTAAGATAAATAGGAGAAATGCGAATCGAATAAGCGATTCTGATCGTTGCTGCTGGATTTCATACTTGACGGTACTACAGAGTAGATACAGGGTTGCCAGCAGAAACATGAATGCAGGAGATGGAAAGAAGATCGTAATTATGAGATAGATACATAATCCAATGCTACGCTGCACCCATGTGAAAGGGCTGGTTTTATCTGTACGCATTGGCCGCTACACCCCTGTCTCTACAGATTGAAGATATCAAACCCAAGAACTCACTTTCGTACAAAAGTCTGTTAATATTATTATAACAGATTATTATGTTTATTCTAATAAAAAAACAACTGAGCTATGAAGTTGGAGTTGAAGTGAACCCAGTTATTTTTTAATGTGTTTGTCCGTTTTCTAGTCGCAGATCTTGTTCATAATCCACTGATACTTGAATCGCTATCTCAATCCCGCGTACCATATCGTCTAAGGACAGAGACGCCATCTGTGGACGCGCTTGAATTTGTTCGGGTAGAAAGGGGATGTGGATAAACCCGCCACGAATGCTACTTTGCCTAATTTCATGCAGGAGTCCGTAGAAAACGTGGTTGCAGACGTATGTTCCGGCTGTTTGGGAGACGGATGCCGGTAATCCAGCATCCCGTAAATGCTTCACAATCGCTTTAATCGGTAGACGGGACCAATACGCTACAGGTCCTGCCGCGATAATGGGCTCATCGATCGGCTGATTCCCATTATTATCAGGAATTCTCGCATCATCTACATTGATCGCGACCCGCTCGATGGAGAGATCAGGCCGTCCTCCAGCCTGTCCCACACAAATCACAAGATCAGGCTTTACTTCTTGCAAAGCCAGACTTAATTGGTCAATCGCTTCTCCAAAAACACAAGGAAGTTCACGAGAAACGATCTTATAGGTTTCCGTTTCCCGTCCATCAAGTACTTTCGCAATCTCAATGGAGGGATTGATTTTATCCCCTCCAAATGGTTCAAATCCAGTTAGCAATATGGTTTTCATCCTCAGACTCCCATCTGTCAGGGATTAATGTGCTTTTGGTTTCGTACGCTTTACCATCTCGCGAATGGTCTTTTCATCTGGAGTTACATATAATGTTTGTTGATTTTCATAAATAACAAATCCCGGACGAGCACCTGCTGGTTTTTTTACATGCTTGATTGTGACGTAGTCCACCGGAACTTGACTTGACTCACGGGCTTTGCTGTAGTACGCCGCTAGAGTAGCAGCCTCTAAAAGCGTTTCCTCACTAATTTCTTTACTACGAATGACAACATGTGAGCCAGGGATATCTTTGGTATGAAGCCACATATCTGAGTTATGGGCCAGCTGATGGGTGAGATAATCATTTTGTTTATTATTTTTACCAACTAAAATGAGCGTTCCATCTTTCGCATACATACTGATTGGATTCGGTTTCTCTTTCTTTTTCCGGTTCGGACGACGTTGTGTACGTACCCATCCTTCTTCTTCCAGTTCCTCCCGAATCTGTTCCACTTCCTTTAAAGAGCTATTTTCTAACAACACAAGTACTGATTCTAAATACTGAATCTCTTCCCCAGCGATGGCGATCTGTTCCAAATTATACTTCTTGGATGCTTTCCGTTTGTTATAACGCTTATAATATCGCTGTGCATTTTCAGAAGGAGAGAGTAGAGGGTCTAACTGGATCTCAATCTGTTTTTCTTCCGGATCATAATAGTTAGCAAGACGGACCAACGAGTCTCCACGTTGAAGTTCGTGCATATATGTCGTTAGTAGTTCCCCCTTGATCCGCTCTTCTTCTACCAAATCGGATTCAGCAACTTCCTTGCGTAATATCTCGATTTTCTTCTCATTCTTCTCCAGCTCATTCGTCAACCGTTTAATCAGATCTAACGTCTGCCCGCGAACTCGATCCCGATCCGCTTTTCCATAATAGAACGATTCAAGGCATTCACTCATCGATTCAAAATGAAGATGCTCACCAGATAGGTGGGTTAGTTCTGTGGCGTAGAAAGAATGTTTCTCCTCTGCTTCCACACGGGTTGGTTGGTATTGATGAGTGCGGAATTTCTCTATCAGCTGATGAAAGGCATCCCACAGATTTTTTCGATCCCCGATCCCTGCACGAAACACAATCTCTTTGGCAACTAAAGGACCCAGTCCGAGAAACCGATTTACTAACTGTTTATCGAGCTGTCCCGCAAGATAGTCAAAACCAGAGAGAAAGGTCGTTTCATCCACCTCAAATGGGTCTAGCTTCTCTTGAGCAGGTGGGTATTCATAATCCCGACCGGGTAAGACCGGACGTACTTTACTTACCGAATAAGGAACCCGGCGAAGTGCATCCATGATTCGATTTGTCTCGAGGTCGAGGAGGATGACATTACTTGTGCGACCTAAGATTTCAATGGAAAGCCTTCGTAGCACCTCATCCCCTAATTCGCTTACTCCTCGGATATCAATCTGTACAATCCGCTCCATGCCCACTTGCCTAACAGCTTGAATGACAGAACCCTCCATATGTTTGCGAAGAAGCATACAAAACATAGGCGGTTCCTTTGGATGATCCGCAGGGGACTCAGTAAATTGAAAGCGAGGATAAGCTGGATGAGCGGATATGTATAGTTTATGATTCTGTCCTTGCGAACGAATATATAGCATCAGTTCTGTATCACTTGGTTGGTAGATTTTACTGATTCGTCCTCCAACCAGCTTGGTTGCAAGTTCATGCGTAACCGCACGGGTTACAATTCCATCAAATGACATAAGTATGTTCAGTCCTTTTATCAATTACGTTCGTTGGTATTCTTTATTGTACCTGAATTCAACTACACGTTGCAGAAAGAAAAAAGTCAATCTACAAGTTATTGTTTGCTCTACTCAGTCAAATTAAAATAGCGATATAGGAGTTGACAAACCATGATGAATCAGATTGCCAAAAACATCTATCGCTATCGAAAAGAAAAAGGGCTCACACAAGAAAAACTATTAGATATCGGATGTGGAGAGGGGAGAAATGCCGTCTTTTTTGCTCGAAATGGCTATGATGTAACCGCATTTGATATATCAGATGCAGGGATCGAAAAAACGAAGAGACTAGCTGATCATGTGGGAGTGGAGGTGAACGTGTTTAAAGCTGATCTACTAGACTTTCGATACACGATCTACAAACGAAACAATTTTATCAATCGATAGCATGGAAGAATATAAGGGATCAAGCGCTAAGACGGAATGATTATTTATGTCAAGTGTGTTTATTGGATGGGAGATATAAAACAGCCGATCTAGTCCACCACGTAGTAGAGGTTAGGGTGGATTGGATTGGAGCAAGCGATTAGAAAGGAGTGATAGAAACCATATTCATATTTCGCATCATCATCTTTTAGTCACATGACTCGATCATACCGTAAGATCGAGTCTCTCTATTATATTCTATTAATAATGGTACCGCCGAACTCCTAGAATACCAGCAACAATACTTATCCCCATTACAGACAGACTTATTATGAACTTCGTAAAAAGAGCAGACAATTCCAGTTTGTTATCGGAGTTTACTAAATCCAACATAGAAGGAAAATGAATCCATGAAACAAAAGTGGTAAAAGTCCCACTCATAGCCAAAAAGCCTATCACCACTGAGGAGATAAGAAATACCGTGTAGACGGCTGTTTCGTTACGAAATCGACTCGTTATCAATTGACAAAGTAGAGCAAAAGCCGTGAGTCCTATAAAGAAAAATATCATCATGAAGCAAAGGAGAGTTCCCACGTTTAACTCCAAATGAGAGAAGAACATCTGAAAAAAGGAACTCCACCTAGCATTTATGGAGAAAAACATAGAACCGATTATCATGTGAATGAGAAAATACACAACACAATACAACAAAACAGTCATGATGAGAGCGAGTACTTTTACAATCCACCAGTTACTCCTCTTTTTCATGCGTGTTAGAACGAATAAATCAAATCCACTATTTACATTCATCATATGATACACAAATAAGATAATCGGGAAAACGACACACACCCAAGTTAAGTATTGCAGTAGAGAGTCCGGAAATACGCCTCCCATTGAAAATAGTAAATAATCTACCAACTGCGGCTCAAATTTCTCTCTCTGTCCCAGTTCATTAATCATTGGGATATGTATGAGGGTAAGGAGAATCAGCAAAATCGAAATCCCAATCGCCATTTTGCTTCGAATGCACAAGTTAACGTTAGTTAATATTAGTTTAATCATCTATACCGCCTACTTTGCAAAATCTACTTTTCTAACCTTTATCCATCCTACTACTAAACAAACGAGAATGAAGGCAAGACCACACAACATCGATATACTTGCCGTAAGTGTAGGAATGGGCGGAACAAGTTGATTTGGAAAATGGGCTAAAAACATCAGGTGTGAAGTAGGGAAAAGGAAAGCCCAACTAGTAAATTTCTTGAAAACGATATATCCAGCGTACGTTAGTGCTCCACCTGTTATCCAAGAAA
>NZ_FPJZ01000045.1 GCF_900119485.1 Thermoactinomyces sp. DSM 45891 | reverse complement strand
CAAGGGGATAAGGAAGTCTTTCTTTATGTTAATAAGAAATTCCAAGAGACAACACAGGCTGGCGAAATGATGCAAGGATCTTTGCCATTAGAGGGGGAGTTATTAAAGCCTAACCAGTACACTGTTACAGCTGTTCAGTTTGCAGATAATGATCCGAAAAAAGGCGAAGTAATTGAGTATCACGAAGCGAAATTTGAAGTTAAAGCACATCAATAAAGTCGTTTGATTTATTGGCCATTAAAATTGCTATCGTTTGATATCAGATGATACCTAATGATAGTAAATGATATCAAATCACTCATACGATACCCAATGTACTCATATAGTATAGTGACGTCTAGACATCAAGACGTCTTAGTTAAAATACGATTATATTCCCTCCTTTCACAAGGAGGTTATTTATCGTGCAATAAAAGATATTCATAGATGATTGGAGTTATTCCGAAAGGGAGGGGATTAAGTATCGAGTTGATAGCACCGTTTATCCAGAAAAATCATGAGAAGCGAATTGTCTATGGGCCAGTCCTAGTTCCTAACGAGCCAGATCATGATGGAGACAAGGTAAACACGGACAAAATTGAAGAAGTAGCCCATCGCTTTGTAGAAAAGTATGCGAATATCGACTTGCAGCACTCATTAAACAATGTTGGGAGTCTCGTTGAAACCTATATAACACCTGTGGATCTCACCTTTGATGATGTCACAGTTCCTCAAGGATCGTGGATGCTAGGTGTTCGTGTGACGGATGAATCAGTCTGGTCAAATGTAAAAAAAGGGAAACTAACAGGCTTCTCTATTATGGGAATTCCCCAAGCTGTCATGAAGAGTCAATCTAATCAAGAGATACAAGCATCATTAAAACGAATCACTCTGAAGGATTTAGGAGAGGATTGGATCGTTAACGCTGTTTCGCTTGTGGATGAGCCATGTGTGCCTAAAGCTAAATTCTTAGTCGTTAAATCTAAGGAAAAAGAAGACACACCAGATGGCTTGTTTGCCAAGTTAAAACAATTGATATCAAGTCATAAGAGTGTGGAAGAATCAACTGGAGGAGAGCAGATGGATAAAGAGGAAATACAATCTTTTGTGGAAGAGACGGTTAAAAAGGCTATACATGAGGCTGTGGAAGAGATTAGGCCGTCTATCAAAGAGGAAAGGGAAGATAGTCCCGTTGAAGTGACAGATCA
>NZ_FPJZ01000006.1 GCF_900119485.1 Thermoactinomyces sp. DSM 45891 | reverse complement strand
GTCTGGTGATGATGGCGGAGGGGATCCACTCGTTCCCATCCCGAACACGACCGTTAAGCCCTCCAGCGCCGATGGTACTTGGACCGCAGGGTCCTGGAAGAGTAGGACGTCGCCAGGCATATACATAATAAAAGAAGCATCTAGTTTATCCAAATGGACTAGATGCTTCTTTTATTATCTCGAATAGATCTGAAGCAAGTTTTAGCGTTGGCTAATCCTATACAATTCATTTACTCGGGATTTGTTTGGAGGGAAGAATGTTCAGTGGGATGAGAAAGTCCCTCTACAGCATTAGCACGATTACGTGAAATAAAAAGTAGGCGTAATATGGTTAAAATCGGAATAAATATACAAAAAACGAATGGAATCGCTTGCTTTACAGATATCATAACGATCATACCTCCTATAAGAGGTACCATTTCACAATTACGACTTTTTTATTCGACTAAAAGGTAATTTATCAAAAAAATTCGCTGAGTGATAAGAAATTACATTTCGATAGATTGATAATAAAATGTATAATCTGAACGGTGTGGTTATAAAAAAGGAACATTTAGTCAATTATAGAAGGTAAGTAAAAAGGTTCGGACATAAGGGGGAAAAGAGATGAATGAAGGATCGACTAAAACGAAGTATCTTCAAGAACCATGCATTATATGTAATACCATCCAAGACGATATGCTACACTTGTTAGAAAAGCCTATATGCGCCTGCTGTGAGCAAGTAATCATTGATACAGATTGCGATCAGCCGGAAATGTACTTATTCCATGTTTCAAGATTGAAAAAAATATGGTTAAATGAGAGTGATATAAGAGAAGAAGGGACTTTTTAAAGTCCTTTTATTTTTTGTACGAGAGGTTTGTTAGTCAGATGGAAAACCAGGAAAAAACTCCGATTTACGAGGCGTTACTACATCATAAAGACAAGAAGACAGATAGCTACCATGTTCCTGGGCATAAGCAAGGCGCAAATTTTCTGGATCACAAAGATAATTTGTTTCAATCGATTCTTCAAATAGATCAAACTGAGGTAACGGGCCTAGATGATCTTCATCATCCAAGTGGAGTGATTGCCAGAGCTGAATATCTTGCGGCGGAGGCGTTTGGTGCAGAAAAAACGTTTTATCTGGTAGGCGGTAGTACGGCTGGGAATATAGCGAGCATCCTCACGATGTGTTTGCCTGGCGACAAGGTGATTTTGCAACGAAGCTGTCACCAGTCTGTATTTCACGGATGCATGTTAGCAGGTGTTTCACCTATTTATTGGAAAGATGCATACCACTCGGATACAGGTTTCGAAAGGCCGTTAGATCTGGATTGGTTGGTGCAAAAATGTAGGCATGAGATGGTTAAGTTAGTAGTGATGACAAGCCCAAGCTACTATGGAATGGTTCAACCAATAAGGAAAATAGCAGATATTTGCCATCAGTTTGATGTACCATTATTGGTGGACGAGGCTCATGGGGCTCATTTTGGTTTTCATCCTAATCTTCCAAATTCTGCTTTGTCACAAGGTGCGGATCTCGTTGTACAATCGACTCATAAAATGCTTGGATCGATGACGATGAGCTCGATGTTACATGTGGGGAGTAGTCGAGTTAGGATAAATGATCTGGAGAGACAATTACGGATTGTTCAATCCAGTAGCCCTTCTTATCCACTGCTTGCTTCATTAGATTTAGCGCGGAAACAGGTTGCTGTAAATGGATACCATTTATTTGGACGACTGCTGACGGAAATAGATCAGTTTAAAAAGGATACGTTTCCCTATTGTAAATGGGTTCAAGAGTTATCGTTACACCATCTAAAATGTCAGGACCCTTGTAAAATGGTAATCGCCAGTAGTGGACAAATGACGGGATTCGAGATGCAAGCTTTTCTAGAGGATAAGGGGATTTATACCGAATTAGCTGATGATCGTCGGGTGTTGTTCTGCTTCTCGCTAGGACACCCTGAAGGATCATTGATTCGACTAAAGAAGGTGTTGTTGGAATTAGACTGCTGGTTGGATAGTTGCGAAAATAGGTTGTCAGAGAGAGATTCCATTGTTCTTCGCTTACCGAGTACAACTGAATTTGTGTTACCTTTTCAAGACATTAGGAAACATCAGCATGTTCGATTGTGCTTAGAGGACGCGATAGACGGGATCATTACGGAACCCATAGTACCTTACCCACCCGGGATTCCTGTACTTTTGCCAGGCGAACGTTTGACATGTGAATGGATGGAATACCTAAGAGGCGCCGACCGAGCTGGATATCGCATTCGAGGGCTATATCAAGATCAACTAACATCAGAAGTTAGAGTTAATATAGTTTTTGTTTAGCACTATTGAAAGACATAAGCGCGCTGAAGGGGAATTTGTTCCTTCGGTGAATTGGAGTGAATCGATGGACGGTTTATTTATATCATTTGAAGGACCAGAGGGAGCAGGAAAAACGACTCAGATACGCAGAATATGTGAATGGTTGGATCATCAAGGGATTTCATACATTCATGTACGTGAACCAGGTGGAACTCGTATTGGAAATGAGATTCGAGAATTGGTTCTACATCCAGAGTTTGAAGAAATGTCCATGCTAACAGAGGTGCTGCTATATGCCTCATCAAGAGCACAATTGGTCGGTGAAGTGATTATGCCTGCTTTGGCAGAGGGGAAAATGGTTCTATGTGATCGCTATGTGGACTCTAGTGTTGCTTATCAAAGTTACGGAGCAGGTGTTCCGCTAGAGGTTGTGCTTACGATTAATGAGAAAGCGACTTCGGGGCTGAGACCGCATCGAACGTACTTATTGGATATTCCTCCTGAAGTGAGCGAAAGCAGGGTAAAAGCACGTGGGGGAGATATGGATCGGATGGAACAGCGGGATTCCTCTTTTCATCGACGTGTGCGTGAAGGATATCTTGAGTTATCCACAAGATATCCACATAGATATAGGGTGATATCAGGAGATCAAGAGCTGGAGGATATTAACTGGGAAATCAGACAGGACCTCTTACAGCTAATGTCATAAGGAAATGAGCTACAGGAATTAGGTTTGTTTTAGGAAGAAGGGTTTGCCGAAGTTTACGAACAGGTGATAGAATGAGTAGAGGGAGTATCCGCTGTCTGATTGCTACGGTATATACCATATGATATAGATGTTTTTTCTATTTTCATTTTTGAAGATTGTTTCTTTCAAAAACAAAGTGAGACAGATCCCGAGCAAGTTGGGGATGGAGACATCGTCTTTTGAATAGGGTGAAAGTTACGGACCCCATGCAGAAGAACCCCATCAGGTGAATTGGGCGGCATGCAGGAGGGATCATTGAGTGTTTAAGATTATTGGTGTCCGTTTTAGACAAGCGGGCAAGATTTATTTTTTTGATCCAGGAGCTCTACAAATCCAGCAAGGGGATGCTGTAGTTGTGGAGACAGTAAGAGGTATTGAGTATGGTCAGGTGGTAGTAGGCGTACGCTATGTTTCAAAGGATGAGGTAGTTCTTCCGTTGAAACAGGTGATTCGAATTGCCACAAGTGATGACACGAGACAGATGATGGAAAATGAGCAAGCTGCGATGGAAGCTCTTAAAACCTGTAAAGAGAAGGTTCTCTTCCATTCCTTAGTGATGAAACTGGTTGATGCAGAATATACGTTTGATCGAAATAAGATCATTTTCTATTTTACAGCAGATGGGCGTGTGGACTTTCGTGAACTAGTTCGGGATTTAGCAGCGGCTTTTCGGACTCGTATTGAGCTGAGGCAGATCGGTGTTAGAGATGAAGCGAAGATGCTGGGAGGACTGGGACCTTGTGGTCGTGTGTTATGTTGCTCTTCGTTTCTAGGGGATTTTGAGCCTGTTTCGATCAAGATGGCCAAGGACCAAAACCTATCGCTGAACCCAACGAAGATCTCAGGCCTATGTGGTAGGTTGATGTGTTGTTTAAAGTATGAAAATGATCACTATGAAGGAAACGCAGTAGTTCTACCGGACCTTGGTGAACTTGTACATACACCAGAAGGCGAAGGAGAAGTGGTCTTACTGGATTTGATGGAGAGGCGAGTTCAGGTACAGTTAGCCGGCTCCGGTAAGATGGTAGAGCATTCTTTAGACGAGGTTACAATCGAAGCCTAAATGGATCTGGAAAACGTGTCTGGAAGTAATGAGGTGGTAGCTTGGTGGATAAACAAGCGATTTTCAAGCAGGTTGCTCAGGTGGAAGAACGGATTGGCGAGTTATATGAAGAAATAGGCAACTTAAAGGCACAGGTTATAGAATTGATAGAAGAAAATACACGCTTGGTATTAGAAAAACAACGTTACCAAGAACATTTGCAAGCAGCATCGAAGTGTACGGAATCAAATTCGACAACCTTAGTCATATCAGAGCATACAGATGCGGATGTACCAGAGACCAAAGAGGGCTATAATAATCTAACCAAGTTATATGAAGAAGGCTTTCATATTTGTAATGTCCACTATGGTCGGATGAGGACAGAAGGGGATTGTCTGTTCTGTCTCGCTTTTTTAAACAAAACCATATCTGATGAATAACGTCTGGGAAGAAAGTCTCCCAGCGTTTTTTTCATAAATGGGGTGAGGAATTGAAGGAGATTCCCTATTATGTCTACATCGTACGTTGTAAAGATAAAACACTTTATACGGGGTGTACAACGAATCTTAGTAAGCGATTGGATGTTCATAATTCGGGTAAAGGGGCACATTATACGAGAGCGAGAACTCCTGTTGTGTATGTGTATCAAGAGGAAGGGATAGGGCGATCTTGGGCACAGCGGCGCGAATATGAAATTAAGAAAATGACACGGTTGCAGAAATTAAGGCTTATTCAAGAAAGAGGGTTAAAATGAACGTTCAGAAGAGTTTTGATGAGTCGAGCAAAACAGGAATTCTTTATGTAGTAGGAACTCCGATCGGGAATTTACAAGACTTTTCTCCACGGGCCAGAGAGGTTTTAGCTAACGTTGATTTGATTGCGGCAGAAGATACAAGGCATACCAAAAAGCTACTCTCTGCTTTTCAGTTTTCGACTTCGCTAACGAGCTATCATGAGCATAACGAAAAATCAAAAGGGAAATTTTTAATCCAACAACTCCTAGAGGGCAAATCAATTGCGTTAGTAAGTGATGCTGGAATGCCGGGAATCTCTGATCCAGGAGAGGTGATTGTTCGTGAGGCAGTTCAAGAAGGAATTACTGTAGTACCCATTCCAGGTCCGAGCGCTGCTCTTACAGCGTTAGTTGCCTCTGGGCTGATCCCGCAACCATTTTTATTTTTGGGTTTTTTTCCACGAGAGAAAAAAGATCGCAGAAAAGAGTTAAAGAAATGGGCAACGATGCCTGTCACATTGATTTGTTATGAAGCTCCTCATCGATTGGTGGACCTACTTTCAGATGCGATGGATGCTCTTGGAGATCGCCAAGTTGCGATTGCGAGGGAATTAACAAAGAAACATGAAGAGTGGTTAAGAGGACCGCTTTCAGAATGTTTGTCGTATATAAAGGAGAATGGAGTCAGAGGAGAGTATGTATGTATCCTTGAAGGGGCTGATCCGTCTGAATTTAATCAGGAGCCTCCAGCATGGTGGTCTAGTTTGGAAGTGATTGAACATGTTGAGCACTACCTGCGTCAAGGGATGACTACAAAAGATGCGATACTGCAAACATCGAAGGATCGTGATGTGGGAAAAAGAGAGGTATATAATCTTTATCACACATAAGATCGAAAAAACCAGTTGAATCTCGGTAGTGTATCTGGAGATTTAACTGGTTTTTTTCTTCCTAATCAAAATATACTATGTGTTCTGGAATTGAAAATCTTATGTGATTCATACATCTACCAATATTGTTATGATATGGTATATAAGAGCGACACAAATTATTCAGCGATTACGGAATCATTTGCTTCGATGAGAGAATACATTTCTTCGATACACTTTCTGCTAACTACTTTGTTTTTGTAACGAACGGTTTCGTCCACTTCACCAGTAAAAATGCAAGCAGGCTCGTATTTTTTAAGAACGATGCGCTCACCGTCTACATAGATTTCCAATGCATCCTTTTCGCCAATGCCTAGCGTACGACGAAGCTCGATAGGGATTACGACACGACCTAGCTCGTCTACCTTACGTACAATACCAGTTGATTTTAGCATTTGAAATCTCCCCTCAATTCTGGCGTTCCATTGGTTTCGATCATCTCTTTTTAAAATATACGTCAAATTTCGACATATTTGATGTCAAAATCATCATACCAGCGATTACCATGTCAGTCAATAATTCTTTAGGAGTTTTATAGAAAATTTCTTGATTTAGACAAAAGTAGATGAAATTGGCTATTAAAGGTTTGCAGATGAGGGTTAGATTCATATGGAGGGTGATTGATATGTTTAAAGTATCAGAAGAACTTCAGTTAAAACTAAAGAGATTAAATATAAAATTAAGGGAGACCTATCCTGGTGAGCTATTACATCCGCAAAGAATTCGTGAGCATCTCTCTGAGATTGGAGAGTTTGTTCGGATTGAGCGATTTAGTGATCAGCAATTACAGGATTGGGTAAAAGGAAAGAGTGTTGTTGGGATAGACGGCTCGGTAAATTCAACGAAAGGAATTGAGATGAGGACGCTTTCTGTATTTCAAGCGTTGGCAAAAGGAACACAAGGAGAGGAAGCCTGGGAAGCAGATGTATATACTCCTTTGATCCAGGATGAGTGGGAGGCAGAGGGTTTGTTAGCCCGTGAAGCGCAGAAACGTGGTGCGAGGCTGTCTCGTTTAGAGCTAAAGGTGACGAAAAAGGCAATTCGAGATTGGAAGCCGCATGTTGTGATGATGGATGGTTCACTGCTGCATTATCATTTTGATGATGCGGATGAATGGGACAAGGTGGCGGAATTGGCAGTAGAAAGCGGCGTGCTAATAGTAGGGATTGCTGAGGAAGTAGGGTCTCGTGGGCTCGCAAAGCAGTTATTTCCTGAGCATCCAGCATGGTCGGATCGGGATTTACTTTACGGCTTGCTAGATGTTGGCGAAGCGTATGAGTGGTCAGAGTGGAGTCCTGCGGGAACGAAAATGTGGAAAATGGTTTTTCGGCCCTCTTATAGTCCAGCACCGGTCGGAGTGGATGGCTTATTGCTTCAGAAGCAAGAGCGACTCTCGCTACTCCGATTGATTTATTCGCTTACTCCTATGCAGGGACGGGGGATTCCTTATTGGCTTGATATTGTGGATCAAGAAGTTCGCGTTACGAATCCGCTGGTACAGACAATGGTAGATCAGTATATTGATCCTGATTTGCGTCATCGTTTATTAAGTCCAAAGAGAAGTGAGCGAGTGATATAAGTTGAATATAAGATGGAGGGAATTTTTTTATGCAGGTAGTTGGAGTTACATCACAGCAGGAAGTACATGTGGTATCGAAAGATCGTAAGTTTCGCATGAACGAAATTCTAGTGATTGAAGATGCGGCTCTCTATCATCCGAAGGGAGAAGTTGTTGAGACACTTTCATATAATCGGTTAATCCCAATGGGATATGATAAGTCAATGGTTGATCAACAAGTCTTACATACGCTTGAACAGATTGGATATAACATCGATGCGGATGAGATTAATATTGCCAAGGTAAGGCTGTTTGAAGAGGCAGCTCATCCGATTCGTACTGGTTGTCAGGTTCGCTTGCCTCAATTTTATGAGGTTCGTCATTTGCTGGTGAAATCAACACCTAGAGCAGGAATGGTACTCGGGGAGATCCGAGGAACGGAGCCGATGGCACATGATATGGATCGAGAGCTACAGAATCAGATGATGATGATGGAGCAGGGAGTCATTAGGGATCAGAAAGGTGTTCCGTTTATCTTTGATATTCGAACGATGCAACAGTATCCGCATATTGGTGTCTTCGGGGGGTCTGGTTCGGGGAAATCGTTTGGCCTAAGGGTGATGTTAGAAGAGATCATGAAGTTACGGATTCCAACGGTTGTCTTTGACCCTCATTTTGAGATGGATTTTCGTCATATTGGGGAGGAGACAGCCCATCTATGTCCAGATCTGCAAGATCGCTCCGTTGTGGTGCAGATTGGTCGGGAAGTAGGGGTTTCGTTTAGCGAATTAAATACACGAGATCTCGTCGAACTTCTGGGGGCTTCTGGAGGCGGGCTTTCGGAGCCGATGGTGAATGCGATTCAGATGCTTCATAAGCGTAGGGATACCTATAATAGTTTTAGTGATCGGGTAAGTAATCTGGTACAGGCACTCGAGGAAGGGAAAGCAGGCTTAGAGAAACAGCTTCGCAGTGATGATCTGACGCCGATTCAAGTGCAACGGATTCGCGATTTAAATCAGCTTCTGCAAGAATATGGTACGATGCCTCATTCATCGGTGAAGGGGGTACATTGGCGGCTTCAGCGTTTGGAGAGGGCGGGGCTTTTTCAACAAAATATCGATGCGATTCAGAGGGGGCTTGAGCAAGGGAAATTAGTAGTAGTACAAGGGTCCACTTGGATTTTGCAGGTGTTTGCTACGTATGTGACAGGCGCATTATATCGAAAGCGAAGGGAGTATAAAGATGCACGCACGAATGGGGAGGAGGGCCATTTCTTCCCACCATTTGTTATTGTAACAGACGAAGCACATAATTTTGCACCGAAAGCAGTGGAATCCCCGGCTAAGTCTATTTTAAAGGAAATTGCTCAAGAAGGCCGTAAGTACGGTGTTTTCTTGATCCTTGCTACCCAGAGGCCAACGTTGTTAGATGAGACTATTACCGCTCAACTAAATACGAAGTTAGTATTTCGGACGGTGCGTGGAACGGATATTGCTACTTTAAAGGAAGAGACAGATTTGACGAATGAAGAGGGGAAGCGTCTGCCTTATTTACGCTCAGGAGATACCTTTGTTTCTTCGGCGGCTTTTGGGAGAACGGTTTTTATTCGGATTCGGACTGCGTATACGCATAGTCCTCATTTATCGAATCCGTTTGATGAATTGGCCCAATTTCAGCAGGATCAGGATGATCAGGTTTTAGAGGCGCTTCGGGATTTGTTTCCTTTTTTCGATAGTGATTTTCTGCCGATGCTAGAAAAGTTAAATTCGAAGACTGGCTTGAGTTGGGATTTGCATCGTCTGCACCAGGAGTTGGAGCAATGGGCGAGGGATGGGAAAGTTAAGAGGGTAGAGTCTCCGTTTGCGACTCGATTTGAGTTGGTGTAGTGGGAGTGTGATCCATCTATCAGGACTATTATGTAAGCCAAAAAGCTACCAAACTTGAGAAGGCTGGTAGCTTTTTGTTATGCTGGTCACACTAGTTAGAGTGAAGGGTGACGAATGATGGAGTGTACGATTGGTAATATAAAAATTCCTTATCATATCTACGGTTCAGGCCGTCCTGTTCTCATCATACATGGTTTGACACTGGATCATCGATCGATGACTGGTTTTATGGAGCCTATCTTTTCTGCAAGAGATGAAGAGTGGAAACGAATTTATATCGACCTACCTGGGATGGGGGAGAGCAAAGGGTACCATGAGATGAGCGGCTCTGATGAGATGTTAGAAAAGGTACTTCAGTTTCTAGATCAAACGATACCTGAGGAATCCTTCCTAGTAGTCGGGCAATCATACGGCGGATATCTCACAAGAGGGATTATCTCGAAGAAAAGAGAGCAAGTAGGCGGGGCTGCCCTAATTTGCCCGATGATTGTTCCTGATAAAAATGAGAGAGATCTTCCTCTACGTCAAGTGATCTATCAAGATGAGAATCTATTATCCCAGTTGAATCGGGAAGAAAAAGAAGACTTTCAATCCCTAGCGATTGTACAAAATGAAGACTATTGGAATCGATATCGTAACGAAATTCTGCCCGGTCGCTCCATGGCAGACGCCGGCTTTATAGACAAACTTCTAAGTCAATATGCCTTTTCTTTTGATGTTGATCAGACAATCTCTTCCTTTGAAAAGCCTGTCCTCCTAGTAACGGGTCGACAAGATTCGATGGTAGGATATCAAGATGCTTGGCGCCTATTAGAAAAATTTCCGCGCTGCACCTTTGCTGTATTAGACCGGGCAGGGCATAACCTACAACTCGAGCAACCGTTACTACTCCATCGCCTCTGCAATGAGTGGTTAGATAGAGTAGTAGAAATTGACTCATTTCTATAGAAGAGATGGGCAAAGAGAATATGAAACGGGTAAACTATGATAATGGAATAAGAAGTCCATTGATCTTCTGAAAAGGGATTGGTTGCAAATTGAAAATAAGTTTGCATATAATATGCTTATTGACATCTTTACATCTATGTCTGTGATTGGGAGAGTAATCTAGGAAGCCTATCTCCAGAGAGCCGGGTCAGGTGAAAGCCGGTATAGGAATAGTAGATGAACATGGTCCATGAGACTTCCCTTCTGAACACGAGTCGAATGACTGGTTTAAGTAGGAGGGGACGCACACCAGCGATAACGGGTTGACCAGAGCGTATCTGAATCGGTAAAAGGTTCTATACGAAAATTGGGTGGTACCGCGTGATTCCAATCTCGCCCCAAAATTAAGGGGTGGGATTTTTATTTTTTGTATACAGAAAGGAGTTTTTTAGATGGAAAATCAGAAGACATACTATATTACAACCCCGATTTATTATCCGAGTAGCAAGCTACATATCGGGCACACCTATACAACGGTAGCGGGTGATGTGATGGCTAGATATAAGCGGCTTAGAGGGTATGATGTGATGTACCTCACAGGAACGGATGAGCACGGACAAAAGATCGAGCGGAAAGCAGAACAGATGGGCAAGACCCCGATTGAATTTGTGGATGAGATCGTGGCGGGAATCAAAGAGTTATGGAGTAAACTAGATATTTCCTATGATGATTATATCCGAACTACGGAAGACCGTCATAAAAAAGTAGTACAAAAAATTTTCCAACGTTTTTTAGAGCAAGGGGATATCTACTTAGGTGAATATGAAGGTTTCTACTGTGTTGACTGCGAAGCATTTTTCACGGACCGCCAATTAAAGGATGGAAACTGTCCGGATTGCGGGCGCGCCGTTAATAAAATTAAAGAGAAAAGCTACTTTTTCCGTATGAGTAATTACGCGGATCGACTTGTTCAGTATTATGAAGCGCACCCCGAGTTTATTGAGCCTATTTCTCGGAAAAACGAAATGCTTCAAAACTTTATTAAGCCGGGCTTAGAAGATTTGTGTATTTCTCGATCTACTTTTAGCTGGGGAATTCCTCTACCAAACGATCCAGAGCAAGTGATGTATGTATGGTTAGATGCATTGTCTAATTACATTACCGCAATTGGTTATGAAGCGGATGAGGAATCCTTACGGCATAAATTTGCTAACTATTGGCCAGCAGATGTCCATTTGATCGGAAAGGATATCGTTCGTTTCCATAGTATTTACTGGCCTATTTTCCTGATGGCGCTTGATCTTCCGCTACCTAAGAAAGTCTTTGCTCATGGCTTTTTCTTGGTGAATGGAGACAAGATGTCTAAGTCAAAGGGAAATGTGATAGATCCTGTTTCATTGATCGATCGGTATGGTCTAGATGCATATCGCTATTTCCTCCTGCGAGAGGTTCCGTTTGGGCAAGATGGTGTCTTCACTCCAGAAGCATTTGTGGAACGTGTAAACGCCGATCTTGCCAACGATCTCGGAAATTTATTACATCGCACTCTTACCATGGTGGAAAAGTATTTCGACGGTGTGATTCCGGCTTATGTAGAAGGAGCAACCTCTTATGATGCCGAGTTACAAGCACTTGTGCATCAAGTGGTGACACGTTTTGAAAACGCGATGGAAAATCTCCAGTTTTCGGTAGCGCTATCTTCAGTATGGGAGCTCGTGCGTGCTGGGAATAAATACATTGAGAATAATGCTCCGTGGAATCTAGCTAAAGATCATGCAAATCACTCAGTATTAGGTTCTGTACTATACTCTTTACTGGAGATAGTCCGGATTGTAAGTGTTTGTATCCAACCCTTCTTAGTAAAGACACCGCTTTTAATCTGGGAGCAGATAGGAATTCAGACAGAGGAAGAGAAGAAGTGGGAAAGCATTTACCAATTTGGTGGGCTTGGTTCAGGTGTGCGGATTCATAAACAAAATCCAATCTTTCCGCGTTTAGACGGAAAAGTGGAAGTGGAGGCAATCGTTCAAATGATGAAAGATACAGCAACTCAGCATAAAGGCATTGATCAAGCGGAATCTGGAGCAGGAACGAAGCAAGAGGTGGTGGAAGTACAAGTACAAGATGACTTCATCAGCATTGATGAATTTATGAAGGTAGAGTTAAAAGTGGGCGAGATTCTAGAGGCAGAGTCAGTAAAAGGGGCGAATCGCCTTCTTAAGTTGCAACTGGATCTGGGAACTCAGAAACGTCAAGTAGTCTCTGGAATTGCTGAGTTTTACCAACCACAAGAGATTGTGGGTACGAAGGTAATCGTTGTTACCAACCTAAAGCCAGTAAAATTACGGGGCGAACAATCAGAAGGTATGATCCTAGCAGCGAAAGAAGGAGAGAGATTAGTGCTTTCTACTGTCTCTGCTGATATTCCGAATGGGACACGTGTAAAATAAATTGGGCGTAAGAGCAGGAGGATCATGATGGCAGGGGAGAATAGGACACTTCGTGAATGGCTCATGGCGGCTTTGGTGGCTACGGCGATTCTACTTGTCTGTCGATATATTTTTTTCGCACCTTATCAAGTAAAAGGTGAATCGATGTATCCGACACTGAAGGGGAATGAACTTTTGATAGTCAATAAGTTTATTTATAAGATCAAAGAGCCTAAATATGGAGAAATCGTCGTTTTCCACTCTACGAAGGATAAGGATTTTATTAAGCGGGTGATTGGCCTACCTGGTGATCATATTAAGATTACCAATGGGAAGTTATTTCGTAATGAAAAAGAAGTAGGCGAGTCGTACATTGCTAATCAAATAGATCCTAGCACCTCTTTTGAAGAAGTGGTCGTGCCTAAAGGAGAAATCTATGTGTTAGGGGATAATCGCCCTCACAGTGAGGATAGTCGCGCCATTGGGCCGGTTGATGAAAAAGAGGTTGTCGGCCGAGCTGAGCTTGTTCTAATGCCATTTAGCCAAATGCAACTACTCGAACCATAACAGTCCGCCTGGGGCTGTTTTTCCTTTAGAGAGGATGACAAACATGATTTTTGACACACATACACATCTGAATGATAAACAATTTGATCAAGATCGAGAAGAAGTGATTCGTCGTGCTAGAGAAGAGTATGGGGTTAGCTGGATGTTAAATGTGGGCTTTAACAGAGAGACAATTCAGTCCTCTATCGAGCTAGCAGAGAAATATGATTTTATTTATAGTGCGGTGGGCTGGCACCCGACAGATGCAATTACCTATCAAGAAGAGGATCTTGGCTATTTGCGCGAATTAGCTGCGCATCCAAAAGTGATAGCATTAGGTGAGATGGGGTTAGACTATCACTGGGACACTTCTCCGAAAGAGGTACAAGCCCATGTTTTTAAAGAACAGATTCGGCTTGCACGTGAAGTACAATTACCCATTATTATTCATGATCGGGATGCACATGAAGATGTGATTCGCATTCTGCGATCGGAACATGCTGAAGAAGTAGGTGGCGTGTTACATTGTTTCGGAGGCGATGAGGCCATTATGGAAGCTGCTCTCGAAATGAATTTTTACATTGGACTGGGAGGTCCTGTTACCTTTAAAAATGCAAAGTTGCCTAAAGAGATCGCTCGATTGGTGCCAGAAGATCGACTTTTGTTAGAGACAGACTGTCCGTATCTGGCACCGCATCCGTACCGAGGGAAACGGAATGAAACGGGCTATGTGAGGCTTGTTGCGGAGCAGATCGCTGAGATTCGAGGGATTTCGGTGGAGGAGATCGCTGAGATTACGACGGCTAATGCGATGAGGCTATTTCGGGTTTCGGTTTGAACGTGTGAAATAGATGATAAATGAACAGTCCTGTTAAGTAAAGTAAGCTTACATCGTTTTGTAAAGGTTGTGTAAAAGACATTGTCTGAGATTCAAATACATGAAATGATCGTAGTAGAAGGCAGAAATGATACGGTTACGATTAAACGTGCTGTGAAAGCAGACACCATTGAAACGAGAGGCTCAGCGATTGGAAAAGAAGTGATTGATCAAGTGCGCCGTGCCCAATCCAAGAGGGGCGTCATAATATTTACAGATCCTGATTATGCAGGGGAGCGAATTCGACGAGTGATATCACAAGCGGTGCCTGGCGTGAAACATGCTTTCTTACCACAAGATAAGGCAAGAGGGCGTAAGAAGATAGGGGTTGAGCATGCAACATGTGAGGATATCCGCGAAGCCTTGCTCCATGTGAGAAGTGATATAGGATATGAGCAAGTAGAATCCATTTCGTGGGAAGACTATATTGATATGGGGTTCACAGGGTTTCCGGATTCGAGCCGCTTACGTCAAAAAGTAGCGGATCGCTTAGGAATTGGATTTGCAAATGCCAAGAACTTCTATCAGCGGCTTCATGCTCTGCAGGTTACCAAAGAAGAATTGATTAGTGCCTGGTTACAGGTAAGAGAGGAACTAGAGGATGTCACATAGAACGATTTCACAAAATACAAAGCAAATCCTTGCCAAATATAAACTGGGTTTAAAGAAGAGCTTAGGACAAAACTTTTTAACAGATGATCGAGTTTTAGAACAAATTGCTGATGCGGCGGACTTAGATGAGCGTGCCGGTGTGATTGAGATTGGTCCGGGAATTGGCGCTCTCACGGAACGATTAAGTGAGCGTGCTAAGAAAGTAGTGGCTGTGGAGTTAGATCAACGTCTAATCCCTGTTCTAGGAGACGTCTTTGAGAAGCAGCTAAACATAGAAGTGATTCATGGGGATGCTTTGAAGGTTGACTTTCATGAGATTATTTCGGAAAACTTTGGGGAATGTAATAGTATTCACGTTGTGGCAAATCTTCCTTACTACGTTACTTCACCTATTTTGATTCGTTTATTAGAAGAGAAACTTCCTCTCCAAAATATCGTAATCATGATTCAAAAAGAGGTTGCCGATCGTTTAGTAGCAAAACCAGGGACCAAAGACTATGGCTCGCTTAGTGTTTTGGTTCAATATTACACAGAAACTTCCCTCGTTACCAAGGTCCCAAGCCATGTATTTGTGCCGAGACCCAATGTAGATTCTGCTGTTGTTAAGTTATCGCGACGTGAGGCGCCTGCTGTGAATGTGTCGAATGAAAGTTTATTCTTTAAAATAGTAAGAGCATCCTTTGCCCAGCGTCGAAAAACACTATTAAACACACTCCATTCCCAGCTTTTTTCTCATTTGGCGAAATCAGATGTAGCAGACTTCCTGAATCAAGCGGGAATCGATCCACAGCGAAGAGGAGAAACCCTACATCTAGCTGAATTTGCAACATTAACAGAAGCGTGGGAGCGTTTTTCTCAAGGAAGGTAGTGTGATTCGAGTTCCTTGACTCAAATCTGGAGGGATACTTGTGCATTTTTATCATCCGCGAAGGGGTAAATGTAGCTTCGAGGAAATGATGTCTGAGATTCAGAAGTATGTGCGGGAAGATCCTAACTCGGAGTATAAGTTGATGATAGGGACCGACTCGATGACCCGTTATAAAGAGACTGTCTTTGTAACGGCGATTATTATACAAAGGGTTGGAAAAGGGGCGCTTTTCTTCTATACAAAACGAACACATAGTCAGATGAAGGAACTACGTTATCGGATCTATCGTGAAACTGAGTATAGTTTAACTTGTGTGGATCTACTGAAAGAGCATGGGTTTTTCCGTATGTTTTCTGATATACAGATGGAAATTCATTTGGACATTGGACAACAAGGTGAAACGCGTAAAGTAATTCAGGAAGTAGTCGGATGGGTAACGGCAGTTGGGTATCAAGCGAAAATTAAGCCAGAATCCTATGCGGCATCCGCTGTAGCCGATCGCTTTACACGATAAAAAATAGGATTGACAAAAGGAATTAATGACTGCTATAATACCTGATTTGACTTCGAGCCTCACTTGTTATATAATCTTCTACAAGTGAGGTGGTCGAATTTATGGGCAAAAATGCTCTATCTGAAATCAAGCTAACTCTGGACAGCTTTATTGGAGAAAGAATCCGATTAAAAGCGAACAGTGGACGCCGTAAGACCATTGAACGTACGGGTATATTAGAAGAAACATACCCTTCCGTTTTTATTGTGAAGTTAGATGAAGATCAACACGCCTTTGAACGCGTTTCATACAGTTATGCGGATATACTGACGGAATCAGTAGAGTTGAAAGTTTTTCAAAATGACCAACTCGTTCCAGTTAAGTACATCAGAGCTACTCAATAATCGGACAAGACCTCTAGGGTCTTGTTTTTTTTACATAAACGGCAGTGACTGTTCAGATACTAGGAATACCCTAAATGTCTACTTGAATCAAAGAGGAGGAATGGATTATGTCACGTCGAGGTGTAATGTCCGAGTCCTTTAAGGTCGAATTGGCAAAAGAGCTAGGGTTTTATGAGGTTGTGCAGCGTGATGGATGGGGTGGTATTAAAGCGAGTGACGCAGGCAATATGGTCAAACGCTCAATCCAGATCGCACAGGAGCAACTAGTTCAGAAGTCGTAATCGAGAAGATAGGCTTAGGGTAGCTGGGGAGTAATCCTCGGCTTTTCTTTTTTCATTTCGAGTATGGGAATACCGTGGTACAATAGGATCATCAGATACTTCGGAAGAGAAATGAACAAGGTGCTGGGAGGAAGAGAAATGTACACATCAGAAAAAGCACCCGCTAAGATCAATCTAACTTTAGATGCACTTCGTAAACGCCCAGATGGCTATCACGATTTAGAGATGGTGATGACAACTGTTGATTTGGCCGACCGAATCGACCTTATGGATCTACCTTACTCAGAAATTTCGCTTGAAAGTACATCAGGCCTCGTTCCGCAAGATGAGCGGAATCTGGCATACCTTGCGGCGAAGTTACTACAACAAAAAACAGGTATTGATCGCGGTGTGAAGATAAAAATTTATAAGCATATTCCAGTAGCAGCTGGACTTGCAGGGGGGAGTAGCGATGCGGCGGCGACTCTGCGAGGATGTAATCGTTTATGGAATCTAGGTCTTTCATTGGAAGAATTGGCTGAGATCGGGGCTGAAATCGGTTCAGATGTACCATTTTGTATCTATGGGGATACAGCTATTGCAGAAGGTAGAGGAGAGGTTTTAACGCCGATCTTATCTCCACCTAGTTGTTGGGTGGTGCTTGCAAAACCAACGCACGGCGTTTCAACAGGGGATGTGTTTGGAAAACTTCGTGTGGATGAAATTTTGACACATCCGAATACTAGAGCCATGGTAGATGCACTGCAAACCAACTCATATGAAAAGGTACTTGCGAATTTAGGAAATGTACTAGAGCCAGTTACGATCGGCTTATATCCTGAGGTTTATAAGATCAAACAAAAGATGGAGCAATTCGGTGCCGACGGGGTCTTAATGTCCGGAAGCGGCCCTACCGTGTTTGGTTTGGTTCGAAAGGAATCACGAGCTAAGAGAATAGTAAATGGTCTTCGAGGCTTCTGTGATCAAGTGTTTGCAGTGCGAATGTTAGGAGTTTAATTTGAGTCTCCACTTGATTAAACCCGTACATAATGGTATATTTCCGTCATGATATTCGGATTTTCGGGGGTATTTTTGATGGAAAAAGAGAAATGGAAACGGAGTGCGAGGCTAGTTGATCTAACGAATCAATTACTTGCTCAGCCTTACAGACTGATCCCACTAACCATGTTTGCAAAGAGATATCAGTCTGCTAAGTCATCTATTAGTGAAGATCTAACGATTATTGATGAAGTTTTTCGCAGTGAAGGTAGCGGTGAATTAGAGACAGTAGCAGGAGCTGCGGGCGGAGTCCGTTATATCCCAAAATTGGACTTGGCGCGTACAGAAGAAATTTTAGTAAAACTTTGTGAGGAACTGGAAAAACCAGAGCGAATTTTACCAGGTGGCTTCTTATATATGTCTGATCTTTTGGGAGATCCGACATTGCTGAGTAGAGTAGGTCGAATCTGGGCCACTTTGTTTGCAGGTGTTAAGATTGATGCCATCCTGACAGTTGAGATCAAGGGAATCCCATTAGCTTATGCGGTAGCAAACTATTTACGTGTCCCGGTCGTGATTGCTCGTTATGATTACCGGGTTACCGAAGGATCTGTTGTAACAGTTAACACTGTTTCTGGATCAAGCGGGAAACTAAAGCCGCTCTCTCTATCCAAGCGAAGCCTTCCTCAAGGATCGCGTGTATTGATTATTGATGATTTTATGAAGGCTGGTGGAACGGTTCGCGGCCTGCAAGATCTATGTCTCGAGTTTGAAGCAACGGTGGTCGGTGTGGGAGTGTTAGCGGAAGCTCATGTTCCCGGACGATTTGTAGACGATTTTGTTTCTTTGATCAGTGTGTCTGAGATTCATGAGCGGGATCGTACGCTTCGAGTCGGGATTGGAAATGTGTTTAAAGATAAGTTTGTTGAGTAATCAGAAATTTGAATAGAACAGAGAAAGGTGGAGACAAAATGAAAAAAATTGAAACGAATCATGCACCTCAAGCAATTGGCCCCTATGTACAAGGGATGATTGTAGGGAATATGATCTTTACGTCAGGGCAGATTCCCTTAACGGCTGAAGGCGAACTGGTTTCAGGTGGAATCGTAGAGCAAACGCATCAGGTCTTGCGAAATGTGGAAGCAGTTCTGCAAGAAGCAGGTGTGGGGCTGGAGCAAGTAGTGAAGACGACGCTTTTTATTAAAGATATGAATCAGTTCCAAACGATTAATGAAATTTATGCAGAATACTTTGCGGATCATCGTCCTGCCCGTTCTTGCTTAGAAGTAGCACGTCTGCCTAAAGATGTCTTGATCGAAATGGAAGTAATCGCAGTTAAGAAGTAGTGCAACATCCTATTTGCATCCTGATTTCGAGAAAAAATTTTACCTGAATCCCATTTTTTAGCAGGAAATAAACGATCGATCTCGAAATGTAGAACTATGTCATCTTTGGAAATGGGTGGTGTATGAGGATGCAAATAACTGATGTGCGTCTTAGAAAAGTAAATCGAGAAGGTAGAATGCGTGCGATTGCTTCCATTACGATCGATAGTGAATTTGTAGTACATGATATCCGTGTGATTGATGGAAATAATGGAATGTTTGTGGCAATGCCAAGTAAACGTACTCCAGATGGAGATTTCCGTGATATTGCACATCCAATCTCCCCTTCGAGCAGGGAAAAAATCGAAGCGGCTGTATTGGAAGTGTATAATCGGACGGAAGATCCAGTGGATATGGTCCCTGTTCCTAGTGCTGTGAGCATGGATGCATAAATTGTATAGATATAATCCAAAAAATCATCCTAGATAAGGATGATTTTTTATCGTCTAAATGGACTAGGATTCGTTGGTTGCAATCATGTATACTTTGGGATATATTCAGGAAGGAAGTTTGCTAGGAAACGGGGGCATAAATCGAGTATGCAGAATCTCTTTGCGGTGATCTTAGCAGCAGGGAAAGGTACAAGAATGAAGTCCAAAACGCACAAAGTTCTTCACCCTGTTTGCGGGAAGCCGATGGTACAGCATGTGATTGATCAATTACATGCGATAGGTACGTCGAAGACCATTATGGTAGTTGGTTATTTGGGCGAAACAGTAAAGGCGAAATTATCTTCTGGAGTATTATTTGCCCAGCAAGAGCAACAACTTGGAACGGCCCATGCGGTTATGCAAGCAAAGCCCTTACTCCAAGACTTAAAAGGTACAACGATTGTTTTAAATGGA
Organism: Thermoactinomyces sp. DSM 45891; assembly: GCF_900119485.1. Classification (GTDB taxonomy): domain Bacteria; phylum Bacillota; class Bacilli; order Thermoactinomycetales; family Thermoactinomycetaceae; genus Baia. The sequence continues at coordinate 103,642 of NZ_FPJZ01000006.1, read as the reverse complement.
GATCATCCTCTTTTTACGAAAGAAACCTTACAAAAACTTGTTGAGACACATCAAAAATCGGGAGCTGCAGCAACGGTTTTAACGGCTCATATGCAAGATGCTACCGGTTATGGACGAGTTGTCCGCTATGACGATGGTAGCGTAGAGCGTATTGTTGAGCATAAAGATGCTACTGATGATGAATTGCTCATTCAAGAGATAAATACAGGTACCTTCTGTTTCGATAATCAAAAATTGTTTGCTGCTCTAGAAAAAGTAAACAATAATAATGCGCAAGGAGAGTACTATCTTCCTGATGCCCTCACGATTCTACGTGAAGGCGGAGAGAGAATTAGTGCACAAGTGATTCAAGATGTAAATGAAGCGATGGGTGTAAACGATCGTTTGCAGTTAGCGGAAGCTGAGAAGTTAATGCGTGAGCGAATTCTTCGTGGGCATATGTTAAATGGGGTTACGATTGTTCATCCTGAGAATACCTATATAGAAGCGGATGTCATGATTGGTGAGGATACCGTTGTTGAGCCAGGTTGTTTTTTACGTGGACAAACGGTGATTGGAGAAGCCTGCCGAATTGGGCCCGGTGCAGACTTGAAAGATGTGTCCGTAGCCGACTTTAGTAATATATCTTATACAGTGATACATGAGAGCTTAATTGACAAAAATGTAAGTGTAGGGCCTTTTGTATATGTGCGTTCAGGTACACAACTAGGGGAAGATGTAAAAGTAGGCTGTTTTGTTGATTTGAAAAAGGCTGAGCTAGGTTCGGGAACGAAGGTGTCTCATTTGGCGTATGTAGGTGATGCCGTAGTTGGCGAGAATGTCAATATTGCTTGTGGTGTGGTAACGGTAAACTATGATGGGATTAGAAAGCATAAAACGACGATTAAATCTGATTCATTTGTCGGTTGTAACGTGAATTTAGTGGCACCTGTTACCCTTGAAAAGGGATCATATGTAGCAGCAGGCTCAACGATTACAGATCGTGTTCCAGAAGATTCATTTGCGATTGCAAGACAGCGTCAAGTAACGAAAGAAGGCTATGCCAAGCTCCTTATGGAAAAGATTAAAGATAGTAACAAGTAAGCAGGAATTCGGAGGCACTCATCACATGTCAGTTAATCGCTCGCGTTTACAAATATTTAGTTGTAACTCAAACCCAGATTTGGCGCAGAAAATTTGTGATCATATTGGTATCCCTCTTGGAGATGCTCAAGTTGGAAAGTTTAGCGATGGAGAAATCCATATTAAGTTGAATGAAAGTGTTCGAGGATCGGATGTATATGTAATCCAATCTACATGTAACCCTGTCAATCAAAACCTTATGGAAATGTTAGTGATGGTAGATGCACTAAAGCGGGCATCTGCGGGGACGATTAATGTTGTACTTCCTTACTATGGCTATGCGAGACAGGATCGTAAAGCGCGTGCTCGTGATCCGATTACTGCGAAGCTAGTGGCAAATTTAATTGAAACAGCGGGTGCAAATCGAGTTATTACGATGGACCTTCATGCCACACAGATTCAAGGCTTTTTTAATATCCCTGTCGATCATCTGTTAGGTGTGCCGATTTTAGCAGAATATTTCCAGAGTAAAAATCTCGAGGATATTGTCGTGGTTTCTCCAGACCATGGAGGCGTGATTCGTGCTCGTCGTTTAGCAGAGCGCCTAGAAGCTCCGATCGCGATTATCGATAAGCGTCGTCCAGAGCCTAATGTATCCGAAGTGATGAATATTGTGGGTGATGTTAGTGGGAAAACAGCGATCATTATTGATGATTTAATTGATACGGCAGGAACGATTACTCTGGCGGCCAATGCAATTTTGGACCAAGGTGCAAAAGAGGTATTTGCTTGCTGTACGCATCCCGTGTTTTCAGGTCCGGCGATTTCTCGCATCCGTGAGGCGAGTATAACAGAGATGGTTGTAACGGATACGATCCCACTTCCAGATGATAAAATGTTAAACAAAACGAAAATCCTATCGGTTGCCCCGTTAATAGGCGAGGCAATCATGCGTGTTCACCATGAACAATCAGTAAGTAAGCTATTCGACTAAGTTTGGTTCAATAGCACAACTTCTCAGAGGGGTTGTGCTATTTTTTACATAGAGAAATGAGGAGTGGAAATGAAGTTAATCGTAGGCCTAGGGAATCCAGGAAAAAAATACGAGCCTACACGCCATAACATTGGGTTCTGGGCAATTGATCGATTAAGTGAGCGCTGGGGAATCCCACTAAACAAAGAAAAGTGGAAGGGGATCATCGGAGAAGGGATGGTACGTGGAGAGAAAGTAATCTTACTAAAACCGATGACCTATATGAACTTATCTGGTGAATCGATTCGTCCTGCTATGGACTGGCTCAAGATGGATATCGAGGATCTGGTTATCATCTATGACGAGATGGATTTACCTCTTGGAGAAGTGCGCCTACGTACAAAAGGGAGTGCAGGCGGTCATAATGGGATGAAGTCGACCATTGCCCATTTGGGAACGGATCAGTTTAAACGAATTCGTCTGGGAATTGGAAGACCGGTTTCCCTTGCTGTTCCAGACTATGTGCTTTCACCGTTTTCGAAGGAAGAGCTGCCCTTTGCTGAGGGTGCTGCTGATCGTGCATCCCAAGCGGTTGAGACATGGGTGGAGGAATCCTTTTTATTAGCCATGAATCGGTTTAATGGATGAGATGAGAATACATCTTTCTCTAACGGCAATACTAAGACCAAATTGATTTCCTTAAGGGGGAGATCTACTTGGCTTGGGAATATGTTTGCCCACATTGTCAGTTGGTTCAAGGACGCTTTGAGCAAAGCCAAGTGTCTGATGTACAACTGGGACTGGATCGGTTGACCCCAGAAGAATGGCAGGATATAATAACCAATGATGAAGATGGTACGAATCGGATTTGGGTAACCTGCGACACATGTCAGCAGGTTTTTGACCAATATCCAGAACGAACCGTGCTACCCCACCTCTATTCTTAATGGCTGGCTGGGGTTAGGGGTCATGAAATGATTTTCAGATAAATCCAAAAAAATAGCCTTGGCGATTGTAAGCTGAGGCTTCTTTTTTCTAGATTCGATGGAATATGAGGAGGAACACTGTGGGACCGCTCGTCTATCTGATGGAACAAGATCGAGATTTCCAGTCAACCGTAGCTGGACTGGAACAGGGCTTTAGAGAACAGCTGGTAACTGGATTAACGGGAACGGCACGTTGTGTATACATAGCGGCGCTCTACCAAAAGACGAAACGTCCGCTTCTTTTGGTTGCGCATAATTTGAATCAAGCGCAAAAAATGGTGGAAGACCTTCAAGAGCTACTACCAAAAGATGAAGTTCTCTTGTATCCAGCAAATGAATTGGTGACAACGGAAATTGCGTTGGCAAGTCATGATACACTGCCTGAACGGATTGATGTATTATCAAAACTTTCGAAAAGGTTTCGCGGAGTATTAGTGGTTCCTTTCTCGGGACTTCGGAAATTATTCCCCTCGAAAAAGCTTTTTGAAAGAAGTCATATCGAGATAGGAGTGGGGGCAAATTTGCCGATCGATCCGTTAGTGGAGCGATTGGTGAATTTAGGTTATGAACGCGTTGAGTTGGTAGAAAAGCGTGGGGAATTTAGTGTTCGTGGTGGAATTGTGGATATCTATCCTGTACCTTTTGTAGATCCCGTTCGGATCGAGTGGTTTGATGATGAAGTGGACTCGATCCGTACGTTTCATGTAAGCTCACAACGATCTGTTGATAAGGTAAATGCGATTACGGTTCCTCCTGCCCGTGAGCTCTTTGCTAGCCAAGATATATTGAAGCAGTCCGCTGAACGAGTAGAAGAGATATTACAAGCGCGATTGAAAAAAGTTCAAGATGAAACGTTACGTGAGAAATTGAAGGAGCAGATCGGTTGGGATGTAGAACAACTTCGTCAAGGGATGATGGTGACGGGGATTTATAAGTATATTTCGCAGATATACCCAGACTACCATAGTTTAATCGATTATATGCCTGCGGATACATGTATTGTTTTAGATGAACCGATGAGGATTGGCGAAAGCGCTCGTCAGATGGAGCGTGAAGAAGGAGAATGGCAAACGGCTTTACTGCAACAAGGAGAGTTTCTGCCACAGTTAAAAGTTTCGCTTTCATTTGAAGAAGTGGTTTCGCATACGAAGCATTCCAGAGTGTATCTCTCTCTATTTATGAGGCAGATTCCAAGTGCACAACCTCAAAACATCGTCCAATTTCTTTGTAAAGGGATGCAACAATTCCATGGTCAGATGCATGTTTTGAAGGCAGAATGGGACCGGTTTGTCAAAGCGAATTATCGAGTCATTTTTACTGCAAGTAGTGGAGAGCGTCTTGATCGATTGGAACGAGTTCTCTCTGATTATGGAATGGATGTGCACCGGGATAATTCAGAACAACCCCCTTTGCCAGGTAAGCCGGTTGTTCGTTTGCATGCCCTCCAAAGCGGGTTTGAACTGGGTTCGATGCGAGTTGTCGTGATTACAGAGAGTGAAGTGTTTACTCAAAAACAACGGCGTCCTCGTCGATCGACTAAGCTGGATCATGCTGAAAAAATTAAGGATTATCAGGATTTAAAGCCTGGTGATTATGTTGTACATGTTAATCACGGTATCGGTCGCTATATAGGGATTGAAACGCTAAATGTGGGCGGACTTCATAAAGATTATCTCCATATTCAATACGCGAGTAATGATAAGCTCTATGTACCTGTTGAACAGATTGATTTAGTTCAAAAGTATGTAGGTGCAGAAGAAAAAGCACCTAAGGTATATAGCTTAGGTGGTAGTGAATGGAGCAAGGTAAAGAATAAAGTTCGTACGTCTGTGCAAGATATCGCGCAGGATTTAATCGAGTTATATGCTCAACGTCAAGAAGCAAAAGGATATTCTTTTCCTAAAGACTCATCGTTACAACGGGATTTTGAAGCGATGTTCCCTTATGAAGAGACGCCTGACCAACTGCGCTCCATCGAAGAGATTAAAAAGGATATGCAAAGCAGTCAATCAATGGATCGGCTTTTGTGTGGGGATGTGGGTTATGGGAAGACAGAAGTGGCAGTGCGGGCGGCTTTTAAGGCGGCAATGGATGGGAAACAGGTGGCTTTACTTGTTCCGACGACGATTTTGGCACAACAACACTATGAAACGTTTCGAGAGCGATTTGCTGATTTCCCCGTGCAAGTTCGTGTGATGAGTCGTTTTCGTTCACGGAAGGAACAGAAAGAGACATTGGACGGTTTGAAAAATGGAATCGTCGACATCGTCATTGGAACGCATCGACTACTCTCTAAAGAGATTCAGTACAAAGATCTCGGACTTCTTATTATTGATGAAGAACAACGATTCGGTGTTAAACACAAGGAAAAGATTAAGCAACTTAAACATAATATTGATGTCTTAACCCTTACAGCTACCCCGATTCCTCGTACACTCCATATGGCGATGATGGGGGTAAGGGATCTCTCTGTGATTGAAACTCCGCCAGAGAACCGGTTTCCTGTGCAGACCTATGTATTGGAGTATTCAGGTGCCTTAGTACGGGAAGCGATTGAGCGTGAGATGGCGCGCGATGGACAGGTGTATTTCTTATATAATCAAGTTCACAATATCGACCAGATGGCTGAACAGATTCGCATGTTAGTGCCAGAAGCACGAGTGGCGATCGCTCATGGCCAGATGAATGAAAATGAGCTAGAAAAAACGATGCTTGACTTCCTAGATGGTGAGTACGATGTCTTGGTGAGCACGACTATTATTGAGACAGGAGTCGATATTCCAAATGTGAATACGCTTATCATTCATGATGCAGATAAGATGGGGCTATCGCAGTTGTACCAGTTACGTGGGCGTGTGGGTCGTTCCAATCGGATTGCGTATGCCTATTTCACGTACCAGAGGGATAAAATTTTGTCGGAAACCGCTGAAAAACGTCTACAAGCGATTAAAGAGTTTACAGAGCTTGGGTCTGGATTTAAGATTGCGATGCGAGATCTTTCGATTCGTGGTGCAGGGAATTTGCTCGGGGCTGAACAGCACGGACACATTGCTACGGTTGGTTTTGAACTGTATAGCCAGATGCTAAAAGAAGCTGTCGCTGAAATTCAAGGGAAGACTCCGGTTGAAGAAAAAGAGATTCAAATAGAGATGAGTGTAGATGCGTATCTGCCTTCCGATTACATTCGGGATGAGAAACAAAAAATTGAGTTATATAAAAAGATCCGTGCTGTTACAGAACGGGTCGCAGTGGTAGAGTTAGAAGAGGAGATGGAAGATCGCTTTGGTGATTTGCCTGAACCTGTACAAAACCTGCTTAAAGTGGCCAAAATCCGCGCTTATGCGATTCAGTATGGGATGGAGAGCATCGAGCAAAAAGGTACAGAAATCACCTTGCGATTACGGGAAGCAGAGAATCAACGAATCGATGGACAAAAGTTATTTAAGATCGCCCAAAACTTTCCAGGTAGAATTCGGCTTGCGGCAGGGCAAAAGATTGGGATAACATTTAAGATGGCAGGTCTGTCTACTCGTGCCGTTCTAGAAATGATTGAACAGTTTCTGATACAATATGAGACAGTACCTAAAATGAGAGGGGCCGAATCGAATGTCACAGTTCCGAAAGCGTAGATGGATTGCAGGAATGATCGCTCTTGCACTTGTTTTATCATCTTTAGCAGCAGCGTGTACGTCTAAAAAAGAAACGGAAAAGAAACCGGATGCAACGGGGCAAGAACAGAAACTTCCAGAGTTTAAACCTTTTGATACCAAGAGTCCCAAGATTCTTGCTGAGTACGAAGGTGGGAAAGTGGTAGAAGGAAAGTTTCATGCTTTCCTAAACGTGATTGCTTTTGTGCAACCTCAAAGCGTTCAGGGATTGGCTGATCCGAAAGCAAAGGAAGAGATGCTGAAGGACTATGCAGCCCTGCAATTTATATCTGAGAAAGATCCAAACAAAAAAAGCGAGTTTGTGAAGAAAGCAGAAGAAGATTTTAAGAAAGATGAAGAAAACTACGTAAAGATGTATCAACAATTTGGTAGTAAAGCAAAAACATTCGATGAAGTCCTAAAAGAACGAGGAACCACGCGTGATGATTTAAAAGAAGTCTTTGGATTAAGTAGACAACGTGCGGAGTTTATCTATGAAAACTACGACTATGAGGATGCTAAATTAAATCATATCTTGATTGGTCTCGAGCTTCCAGAAGGTAAGAAAAGAACGGATGAAGAAGCGAAGAAACGTGCTTTAGAAGTAAAGCAGAAGCTAGAAAAAGGTGGAGATTTTAAAGCGCTTGCTAAGGAATACTCCGACGATCCAGGATCGAAGGAAAATGCAGGTGCCTATGAAGGATCTCCGGCTCAATTTGTACCCGAGTTTAAAAAGGCAGTCGAAACGCTCCCGTTAAACAAGATTAGTGATCCAGTCAAAACAGACTACGGCTATCATGTGATAAAAGTAACAGAGCGTTCTACCAAGAAGCTGAAAGATGTTAAGGATGAACAACAACGTTCTCAGTACGCCCAGCCAGCTATGGATAAGTTCATGAAAGACTTTAAGGTAAAAATTTTATAACGGATCTGCGCAAATAGAGAAAAAAATGTCCGTTTCACAGCCTTTGTGCAGATAAAAGGAAACGCCTCTAGATACTTGATTCTAGGAGGCGTTTTTCTGTTTATACAGAATCACTTTTTTGGTATTTATACATTGAACCTTTTGGAATAAATAATGGAAAGCAGTCTCATACTATGGTCGTAAGATGGTAAGTCAAGGAATGATTGAATCTTTATAGGAAAGAGAGGCAATATTTTCTATGAAAGCAACCGGCATCGTTCGCCGGATCGATGATCTCGGGCGTGTGGTTATTCCCAAGGAAATACGCCGTACCCTTCGAATCCGTGAAGGAGATCCTTTGGAAATATTCGTCGATCGTGATGGAGAGGTAATTTTAAAAAAATACTCACCCATCGGTGAACTTAGTAACTTTGCACAAGAGTATACAGAAGCTTTGTATGAAAACTTGCAACATACTACGCTTATCTGTGATCGAGATAATGTGATTGCAGTAGCGGGAGCATCCAAAAAAGAATATTTGGAGAAGCCTATAGGTGAAATAGTGGAGTTAGCGATGGAACACCGCCGCCCTCAATCAGATACTTCACAAAGTACAGCCGAAATTTTAAAAGGGAGTCCCGAAGAATATCAATCTTATATTATCGTCCCTATTATTGCAGGTGGTGATCCCATTGGAGCCGTGATTCTAATCTCCAAGAAGGATGGTACAAGGATTGGTGATATGGAAGCGAAATTAGCAGGTACTGCCGCATCATTTCTTGGGAAGCAAATGGAACAATAGGATTGGAGAAACGCCCTTATCTAAACGGATAGGGTGTTTTTTTGTGTATAATGGAGGGCATGTACAAGGAAAGGCGGAGCGGAGATTGTGGAGAAGTCATTTATCAAAGGAGCTACGATTCTAGGATTAGCGGGGCTTGCTTGTAAGATATTAGGGGCTATATATCGGATTCCGTATCAAAACATTACAGGTAACGAAGGCATGTACGTGTACCAGCAAGTGTATCCGTTATTTAGCACTTTGATTATATTGGCGACTGCTGGATTTCCGCTTGCGATCTCGAAGGTGGTATCAGAGCGGGTTGCGGTAGGGGACGAAGCAGGTGCTAAGCAAGTATATTATGTATCGTCCATTGGTTTGCTCATAACAGGTGTGTTCTTTTTTTCCCTTTTATTTTTTGGGGCGCCTTGGTTTGCACAGTGGATGGGGAATGAAGCAATGCTGACTCTGCCGATCGAAACGGTTTCGTTTGCATTGTTGATAATCCCTGTAATGGCTGCGGCAAGAGGGTATTTTCAAGGTTATCAAGATATGATGCCAACAGCTATCTCACAAGTGATTGAGCAATTTGTGCGTGTTTTTACGATTTTGATTCTTTCTTACCTGATGATTGAGCTAGGGTATGGTCCTGTTTATGCAGGAGCTGGTGCTGTGTTTGGTTCTTTTACGGGTGCAGTAGCAGGTTTTATTGTCCTTTTGGTCTATATGAAAAAGAAGGGGATTGAACGGACAGCGGGAGTAGGCGTTAAAATGAGATCGCTCGCAAAAGGAAAGCGTGAGGTGTTAAGAGAGGTTTTTCTGATTGCGTTTCCGATTTGTCTGGGATCATTGGTGTTACCGCTATATCAATTAGTGGATTCCTTTACAGTGGCTAACATTTTGGAACAAGAGAAGGGGGAAGCCTTTGCGATTGCTCAGAAAGGGATTTACGATCGTGGACAACCTCTCATTCAATTCGCTTCTTTTTTCGCGGCTGCTATTTCATTATCGCTTGTGCCATCGATAGCGAATCTGAGGGCACGCGGTGAGGAGAAGAAGGCGGAGAAACGGGCTCGCTTAGCACTACGGGTTACGTGGTTGTTAGGATTACCTGCTTCTATCGGATTGTTCATTATAGCAGAGCCGGTAAATGTGATGCTATTTGAGGATTCCGCGGGCTCTACTGCCCTTGCGATACTAGCTTTTTCTGCCTTTTTCTCTACATTAGGGGTTACATCAGTTGGGATCCTTCAGGGTTTCGGTAAGCTGTACCTACCCGTTCTTTTCTTATTTTTTGGTTCGATTTTGAAGATCGGATTGAATTATAGTTTGATTCCTCAAATGGGGATCGAAGGGGCAGCTTGCGCTTCGGTGCTGGCTTATGCGCTTTCTACTTATTTGACTCTACGAGCCTGCCTGCAGCAGTTTGCTGGTAAAATGGGTAACAAAGGAACTCAGATTTGGAACAGTGTGCTCACGATTCTCCTCTTAGTTGTCAGCACGAAGGGAGTCCTCGAGATCCTGCGCTGGGGATTTGGTGAGGCTCATAGCCGTATGAGCATGACGATTATCTCCTTGGTTACTGTAATAGTAGGTGTCTTAGTCTATATCTTTGCGCTGTTTCGTTTTCATCTGATTCCAGATGAGGACTTGGAACAACTTCCAAAACTGCAATCAATGGTTCATAAATTTCGTTGGCTGAGAAGATAAAAGGTGGTGTGGGTGATGAAACAAACAATTACAATCGTAGGTTTAGGATTTGGGGATGAAACGAGCTTAAACCTCGGGACATGGAATTTATTACAGAATGCTCCTGTGATTTGGCTCCGAACCGAAAAACATCCAGTGGTGGACTGGATGAAGAACCAAGGAGTTCCCTTTCATTCGTTTGATAGGGTGTATGAAGAGCATCATCAATTTGACAAAGTGTATGAAGAAATCGCATTCCAATTACTCGGATTAGCGAAAGAGCATCAGCAAGTGGTGTATGCCGTTCCGGGGCATCCGATGGTTGCGGAGCGTACGGTTCAGATCTTGTTAAAAGAGCAAACGGAGTCAGAAATGGAAGTCGAAATCATAGGTGGCGGGAGCTTCTTAGATGCCGCTTTTGCAAGGCTACAAATTGACCCGATCGAAGGATTTCAAATGGTGGACGGTAATGATTTGCAAGCACCTCAATTGAATCCGCGTATGCATATCTTGATTGGACAAGTATATGACCGATTGATTGCTTCTGATGTGAAGTTAAGTCTTATGGAGGTGTATCCAGCAGATTACAATGTTATAATCGGTACTGCTCTAGGGATTCCGAGTTTAGAAAAGATCGTGGAAGTTCCTCTTTATGAATTAGACCATGCGGATCTGTTTACGGATTTATCAACGGTATATGTACCGCCTGTACTTCAAGAGAGTTCGTTATACAGACAGTTTGATTATTTGGTGGAAGTGATTGAAACGTTGCGTGGCCCTGATGGCTGCCCTTGGGATCGTAAACAGACACATGAGAGTTTACGCCCTTATTTGGTTGAGGAAGCATATGAAGCGATTGAAGCGATTAATAATGGAGATGAGGATTCATTAGCGGATGAGCTAGGGGATGTCTTGCTTCAGGTACTCCTTCATGCCCAAATCGGACGAGATGAAGGAACGTTTGACATTCGTGATGTGATTGAGAATCTAACAGAAAAAATGATTCGACGGCATCCACATGTTTTTGGAGAAACGGAAGTAACGGATTCGGATCAAGTGATTTCGAACTGGCAGGAGATTAAAAAGCAGGAACGCGGGGAATATGGACAAGAAGATGAGTCTATCTTGTCAGGAGTCCCAAAAGAGTATCCAACCCTTTTAAAGTCATTTGAGATGCAGAAAAAAGCGGCTAAGATCGGTTTTGATTGGGATTCCGTCGAAGGTGTTTTAGCAAAAGTGCGTGAGGAATTGGCAGAGGTGGCACAAGCACAGAATCAGGTTGAGCGGGAAGAAGAATTGGGAGATTTGTTATTTGCAATCGGCTCGCTGGCGAGATGGTTGAAAGTTGATCCAGAACAAGCACTGATTCGCGCGAATCAAAAATTCCTGTATCGGTTTTCTTATTTGGAAGAAAAAGCAAATGAGTTAGGGAAGTCTATTCAAGAGATATCGATGGAACAGCTGGATTCCTGGTGGGATGAGGCGAAAAATGTTAGATGATCGATCACTATACCAAACGCATGTTTGGCAGGATTTTAAGTGGGTAAACAGAAAAACTCTGTTATCCCTTTGCACATGCGAAAGACGAACATAGGGGAGACATATAGATGCGTTTAGATAAGTTTTTAAAAGTATCTCGTTTGGTTAAGAGAAGAACATTAGCCAAAGAGGTATGCGATCAAGGACGGGTGAAAGTAAACGGAAAAGTGGTGAAAGCAGGGACGGTAGTGGCTGTAGGGGATGAAATATCTATTCGTTTTGGCCAAAAAGTCGTGACAGCAAATGTACTGCGCTTGCTTGACCATGTGAGGAAAGAAGAAGCAGATACCATGTATGAGATCGCCAAAGAAGAACAAGTAACTGATTCCAGCAGGGTTGATACTGAAGGAGAAGACGAGTTCTAATCTTGTCCTCCCCCCCATAATATGTACCATAAAGGGGGCGTGTTAGATGGAGGAACGAAGACAGCGACCTCATGAAATTATCTGTAAGAATCGAAACATGCTTGAAGTGAGCGGAGTAGTGGGTGTAGAAAGCTTTGATAGCGAGGAATTTTTGCTGGGGACGGATTGCGGTTACTTGGGAATCCGAGGGCGTGAACTTCATATCAAAAACCTAGACCTCATGTCTGGAATAGTAGTGATTGAAGGGCAGTTTGATGATATTAGTTATCTAGATGCTAGTGCGCTCCCGTCCGAACGGCAAAAAAACTTGTTAGGCAGGTTATTTAAGTGACACTACATACTCAGTATCTGACCATGCTTCTCATGCTAGGTTCTGGCTTTTGTTTAGGTGTTATCTTAGATACCTATCGGGTATTGAAAGGACGTTTCCACATACGTGGTTGGGCAGTGTCGCTGATTGACTTGCTTTATTGGTTTGTTTGTAGTGGTCTAGTCTTTAGTGTACTCTTCTGGAGTAATTGGGGAGAACTTCGCTTCTACATTTTTCTGGCCATTATATTGGGAGTATTTCTCTATTATCAATGGTTGAGCAAATTCACGACACGTCTGATTGAGATATGTATTCGTGTGATAGAATGGATTATTCAATTCCATATCAAAGCCGTCCAGGTGATTGTGATTCGTCCTATTCTGTTTACGATCGGGCTCATCCGTAAACTTCTTTTGTTCATACTTCAACTTTTTTGGAAGATGCTCCAGTTTTCCCTTCGACCCCTTCTATGGTTATGTAGTCCCATTACGAATCGAATCGAACCTCGTGTACGTCCGTATATGAATCGAGGAGTCCTTCTAGGGAAGAAATGGATAGAAAAATGGAGACAGCGTAAGAAAAAGGATGATTCAGAATGACTAAACATCGTAATAATTCGAAGGTACTTACCTTTCGTCAACCAACAACCGATACACAAGATCTAGATTTCGCAACTCCGGCACATTCTCCCATTCGGAAACTTCATCCAAAAGCAAAACGGCGCCGGCTCATCTGGCTAGTAAGTGCGATCTTATTTTTTATTTGGTTTGGAGTACAGCTTGTGATTCAACAGATGAAAATTTGGGATCGTGAAGATATATTGGCAAAGAAGTCCCAAGAGTTAGAGAAACTTAGACAGGAATCCCAGCGATTGGATCAGGATTTGCAAAGGCTAGAGGACCCAAAATATCTACTAGAGCAAGCACATCGTTTAGGCTACGGTAAGAAGAACGAACAGAATTTTGAACTGGAATCCGAATAGATCGTGATCAACTCCCGCCCAATGGGAGTTTTATTTTACCTAAGGAATCCCCCAGCGAAAAAGTTTAGATAAACAGTTGACAATGGTGCTTTATATGTAATAGAATTAAGCATGTTGTTAGAAGATATAATAATGTCGCGGGGTGGAGCAGTGGTAGCTCGTCGGGCTCATAACCCGAAGGTCACAGGTTCGAGTCCTGTCCCCGCAACCAAATATGGCGGTGTAGCTCAGCTGGCTAGAGCGTACGGTTCATACCCGTGAGGTCAGGGGTTCGAGCCCCTTCGCCGCTACCAAATGGCAAGAGAGGAGAAGGCGGGAAGCTCCCTGAAAAGGGAACGGATTCCGCCTTTTTTTCATGGCTTTAAAAAACGAAATGATTTCATGTGGATGTAAAATACATATGAAGGAAGTAGGAGTTCGTGTGGATGTCATAATTAAAAAAATTAAGTTTACCACCATTAACAAGACATACACCGAACTAGTCCGTGACTGGCGCGGAAGGTATTGTTTTGCAACACAGTATGCAAACCCAGATGGAAAACGAATTTTCCTCACTTACTACTTTGTTCGCAAAGGATATACGATTTCAAAAGTTTTTCATCGGAATGGGGAGTTTCTTTACTATTATTGCGATGTGATGCAAATGCACCAGACAGGGCGATTACGTTACGTTATGGTTGACCTTTTATTTGACCTAATCGTACATCCGGATGGCCATTATGATTTGATTGATATTGATGAATTTGCGGATTCCCTAGAAAAAGGACATTTGAAGAAACGCCAACAGGTTCATGCACTGCGAACATTGGATCAAATGATTCGATTACAGACAGAGGGTAAACTGATTCCTTCGTTTATCCAAGATGCGAAGATGTTCCCAGTGCCCCCGGTGCCGAATAAAAGACGTGTGTAGATGAAACTCGACAAATCTTCTGTTGTGGAAGGCGAGTAATAAGAAGATTTGTCGGTCGAACCGCGATATCTTCTGGATTTGACAAGATGTGACGATAAAACCCTAGCTTGTACACCCGATGTACAGGTTAGGGTTTCTTTCTTTTTGACATACATTTCCCGTCAAGAGCTTGACATCTCTGATACGGCTCTTTGGCAGAGTGTGTCGAGAATTTTTTTCTTGACGAGGTGTGATTTTGACAAACTTATCTGATTTCCCCTGCTTATAATGAGTGACACAAACTGTTTAACGGGGGTGCAAAGCCAAATGATGGAAATAGTAACACGTGTCAAACATTTTTGGAAGTCGCCGATGAAAAAGGTAAAAAGCGGATCGCATCGAGTTCATAAGAGGCTCATCTCATGGAATGTACCGATTATGGTGATGGGCTTTTTGCTTGGTAGGGCGTTAATTTTAGAATCTGTTTCCCCATTTGCTTTGGCGTATCTAGCGGTGATGCTTTTTCTCAGTAGGAAGCAATGGCCAGTTGTGATGGCATCTCTCATTGTGGGAGCCACAACGATTTCGATGATTCATGCGGGTAAGATTACAGCCTATCTTGTTTTATTGCTAGGTGTATATAAGTTGTTTCAATCGTTTGGCAAGGCGACGTTGTACTCAGCTCCCTTGATTGTGTTAACCAGTAGCATGCTCGGAAATATGGCGACCATCTGGTATTTTGATACCTTTACCAGTTATCAGTATTTATTAGCTGGGGTAGACGTTCTGATCAGCTTTATTCTTACTTTTATTTTTGTTCAGGCACTCCCTGTCTTCACCGCAAAGCGGAATAAAACTGGTCTCAAGCACGAGGAAATGGTCTGCTTAGTGATCCTATTAGGTTCCGTAATGACAGGGACCTTAGGCTGGGCGATCGCGGATTTAGAGATCGTAAATATTGTTTCACGATACTTGATTCTTGTTCTCGCAATCGTCGGAGGAGCGATGCTGGGTTCGTCGATGGGGGTTGTGACGGGACTGATTCTCCATCTCTCGAATCCAAAATCGGTTCTGCAGATTAGTTTATTAGCATTTGCGGGCTTATTGGCTGGACTGTTTAAAGAGGGGAAGAGGCTAGGGGTTGCGATCGGTTTTCTACTCGGTACGACTATTTTAAGTTTGTACGGTGCTCCCCCTCCGAACCTGTGGCTATCGATGCAAGAAACCCTGCTAGCGTTACTACTCTTTTTCTTAACACCGGATAGTTTATTCCACAAAGTAGCTAAGTTTGTTCCAGGTACGTGGGAGAATCAGATGGAACAACAGGACTACATTAGGCGCCTGCGTGATGTGACAGCGGCTAAAGTGGAGCATTTTACGAATCTATTTTATGAGTTAGCAAGTAGTTTTCGGGAAGATATGACCAAGCAGAGGCGAGAAGATGAGGATCAAGTTCATCAATTTGTGACGACCACGATGGAACATAGCTGTATGGGGTGCGCCCAATTTCAGCAATGCTGGGAAGGCAATATCATGAAAACCTATCAAGGAATGACGAGTCTGATGACAGTCGTTGAACAGGTAGGGGCACGGAATCATGTACCGATCCCACAAGCTTGGGATGAATATTGTATCAGGCCAGAGCAGGTTGTTCGTAGCTTTCAGGATCAGTATGCGCACTATGAACACACACTGTATTGGCGAGATAAAATTAAAGATACTCGGAGATTAGTGGGAGATCAATTGACGGGTATGGCGGAAGTAATGGACAAGCTGGCGACAGAGATTCGTATCGAGACACAAGTGATGCATGCTCAAGAAGAACAGATCCATGCGGCTCTGGATGAGTTAGGGATACAGTTTCAGCGGGTAGAAATTTTAAATCTAGCGGAAGGGAAGGTAGAAATAGAAGTCTTCCTTCCACACCAAGATTCGTTTGATGAATGTAAAAAACTAATTGCCCCTCTGTTGACTGAAGTGTTAGGGGAGCCGATCAGCGTATATCGTAAAGTGATACAGGACGGTACACAAGGAGCGATTATTACCCTTGGATCTGCACAGCGCTTTGAGTTGAAATCAGGTGTAGCCAACGCAGCCAAGGGAGGAGCGATGGTATCCGGTGATAGTTACTGTTACATGAACTTGGGGACGGGCCGGTTTGCAGTGGCGTTAAGTGATGGCATGGGGAATGGTCAAAGAGCACAAGAGGAGAGCAATGCGGCGTTAAAGTTACTACGCCGTCTGCTCCAAGCGGGCATGAATGAAGAGAGAGCTGTAGAGACAATCAATTCGATTCTAAGTTTGCGAACATCTGATGAGGTGTTTGCTACGATTGATTTGGCAATGATCGATCTAAACTCGGCAAAAGGTCGATTTATGAAGATCGGTTCAACCCCTGGGTTTATCAAACGAGGGAAAAAGGTTCTAAAACTTTCTGCTTCTAATCCGCCGATTGGGATTTTGAAGGAGATTGATGTAGAGCCGATTGAAACACAGTTACAAGCAGGTGATCTGATTGTGATGATGACAGATGGAATCTATGATGCGGCACATAATATGGTGAATAAGGATGCGTTTATCACCAAGATCATTAATGAAATCGATACCAAAGATCCACAGGACTTTGCCGATTGTCTTCTAGAAAAGATTGTCCGGTATCGCCAAGGAGAGATTCCTGATGATATGACGGTTCTAGTATCCAAAGTAGAGAAGCACACAACCGAGTGGTCGACAATTCGCTTATCGAATGTGAGACCGATCGAGCGCCCGCAGGAAGTGCCGAACACCTAGAGGATTTGCTTCCTTTTGAGAAAAGACATAACATCAGTAGTATAAGTGAGAGTCCCTAGAGTGATCTAGGGGCTTTTGGACTGTTTTATCTCTAAAATTTGATTGTGGAACGGGAGGTGTCGTTGGCAATGTTGAGAGAAGTGGTTGATCGTGTCATGCAACAGGAATTAAGGATTCCAGAACATGCCTCCATTTTAGTGGCAGTATCCGGAGGGCCTGATTCAATCGCATTGCTACATATTTTGAAAGACCTCTCAAAGGAGTACAAGTGGAAGATAGGCGTGATTCATGTAAATCACCAGTTACGCGGAGAAGAAAGCTTGTTCGATGAGCAGTATGTAAAAGAGATTTGTTCCCAATTAGGGGTTCCGTGTTGGATTGAGCGGGTAGATGTGAGGAGAGCTGTGCGCCAAGAAGGTGGAAATAAACAAGATATCGCCAGAACTCTTCGGTACGAGGCGTTTGCTAAGGTAGCAAAGCGGGAATCATTTGGCTATGTTGCTTTGGGGCACCATCAAGATGATCAAGCGGAGACGATTTTAATGAGATTGATTCGCGGAACTCATTCCACTGGCTTGATTGGAATTCCGATTCGGAGGGAGTGGGAGAATCTGGAGCTGATTCGCCCCTTCTTATCCAGCTCCAGAGAGATGATTGTTACATACTGTAAGCATCATCATCTCATGCCTAGAACGGATCAAAGTAATCTCTCAAAGGAATATACACGTAACTTCTTACGTCTGGAAATTTTCCCAGAGTTAGAAAAGATGAATCCTAAGGTAAAAGAAACCATTTCGCAGTTAGGTGCTCGTATGCTTGAAGAGGAAGAAGTTTGGAAAGAATGGGAGGATAAGGCATTAGAGGAGATTTCGTTGTCACAAGATCATAGGCAAGTGTCATGGTCTCGTAAGAGGTTTCTGGATCTTTCTATTGCTTTACAGCGTAGAGTAGTTAAACTAATATTAAGTAGTCTGGAATGGTTGACAGATGTAGAAATTACATATTCTCGTATTGAACAGATTCGTCATTGGATTTCGTCACCTGGTCCTAGTGGTGAAATCCATTTGGAGAAAGGGATAGTGGTACGGAAAAGCTATGAGATCGTCACAATTCTGAAACAATCCAGCAAGGACGAAGTAACTACACTGACATGGGAAGAATTAAAATTGAATATACCAGGAAAGACGGAGTATCATCCATCTCTTGGTGCAATAGAAGCTTGTTTGTTTGATCAGCCTCAGTCCGAGGAATGGTTCTGTTCGTCACCATCTGTGGTTTTTGATTATGAACAAGTACCTACTAGTTCGTTTCTTGCTCGCCCTCGAAAAGCGGGCGATCGAATGAGTTGTTTCGGCCTTCAGGGTACAAAAAAGGTAAAAGACCTCATGATCGAGAAACAAATCCCTAGGCATTTGAGGGATCTAATCCCTGTTGTTCACATAGATGACCAAGTCCTATGGATTCCGGGTGTGAGAAGATCTGCCATTGCTCCTGTTACAAATCAGACGAGTTACTATTTGTATTTACGATGGCATTCTTATAAAATGTTAGAATGATTTTGCTGGGTATACATAAATTATTGTTTTCGAGGGGGGCCATTCATGCATCAAGATGTGAAAGAAGTATTGATTTCAGAGGAGAAGATCCAATCCAAAGTAAAGGAATTAGGAAAGCTTTTATCGGACGAATATGCTAATACACTTCCGCTTTGTGTGGGCATATTAAAAGGGGCAGCTCCTTTTATGGCAGATTTAACTCGTGCGATAAGTATTCCGCTTGAGATGGATTTCATGGCAGTTTCGAGCTATGGAGCGTCTACTAAATCTTCAGGAGTGGTACGAATCCTGAAAGATCTGGACTCTTCAGTAGAAGGAAGAGACGTCTTGATTATGGAAGATATTATTGATACAGGCCTAACATTAAGCTATCTAATCGAACTGTTAAAAGGGCGGAATGCAAAGTCAGTAAAAGTGGTTACGTTACTGAATAAACCAGCTCGGCGCAAAGTAGATCTGGTTCCTGATTATTGTGGATATGAGATTCCTGACGAGTTCGTCATCGGGTATGGCCTAGATTATCGTGAGATTTATCGTAATCTACCGTACATCGGTATTCTGAAGGAAGAAGTATATTCTTCTTAGTTTGATCTTTTTTGACCAACTATTGTTTCGTTTAGAATGGCTATGGTAAAATGAAAAAAGTGGATCGAGAGGAGGCCAGGGATGAAAAACTTCTTCCTTAGGAATGGAATACTATATGCAATCCTCATCCTTGTGACCATTGGGGTCGTAAATTTGGTGGCTAACTCTGGGAATGACCTAGAGCAGCTTAACACCACTCAGTTTAAACAAAAAATAGAGCAGAAGCAGATTATCGATGCAAAACTTCTGCCTGAGGGATTTACTTACCGCATTGATGGTAAGATGAAAGACCCAAAAGATCCAAAGAAAACGAAGATGTATTCAACTCAGACTCCTATGATGGAGAGTGACATCGTTAAGTTACTGGAAACGAATCAGATATCGTATACGACAAGTCCTCCAAAGCAAGAGTCAATCTGGGTTACTGCGCTTTCTACGATTATTCCTTTAGTCATTGTTCTCTTACTGTTTTTCTTCTTACTGAACAACGCCCAAGGTGGCGGCAATCGAGTTATGAACTTTGGTAAGAGTAAAGCTAGATTATATAACGATGAGAAGAAGCGTGTCACATTTCAAGATGTGGCAGGTGCTGATGAGGAAAAGCAAGAACTTGTGGAGATTGTTGACTTCCTCAAAGATAATCGTCGTTTTGTCGCTATGGGTGCACGGATACCGAAGGGCGTACTTCTTGTAGGGCCTCCAGGAACAGGGAAAACCCTCCTTGCACGCGCAGTGGCTGGGGAAGCGAAAGTACCGTTCTTCTCCATTAGTGGTTCGGACTTTGTGGAGATGTTTGTAGGTGTGGGTGCTTCACGTGTTCGTGATTTATTCGAGCAAGCGAAGAAAAATGCGCCTTGTATTATCTTCATTGACGAGATCGATGCTGTAGGTCGTCAACGTGGAGCCGGCTTAGGTGGCGGTCATGACGAGCGTGAGCAGACATTGAACCAATTGCTCGTTGAGATGGATGGATTTGATGGCAATTCTGGAATCATCATGATAGCAGCGACGAACCGTCCTGATATCTTGGATCCTGCTTTGTTACGGCCGGGCCGTTTTGACCGACAAATCCTTGTAAGTCGTCCAGATGTCAAAGGTCGTGAAGCGATTCTAAAGGTGCATGCTCGTAACAAACCAATGGCGGAGAGCGTAAAATTGAAAGTGATTGCTCAGCGCACAACAGGCTTCTCTGGTGCAGATTTAGAAAACTTGTTAAACGAAGCGGCACTTCTTGCGGCTCGTGAAAATAAGAAAAAAATTACCATGGACGAAGTAGACGAAGCCGTTGACCGTGTGATTGCAGGTCCTGCTAAGAAGAGTCGTGTGGTTAGCGAGAAAGAACGTAAAATTGTTGCATACCATGAAGCAGGTCATGCCATTGTCGGATATTACGTACCAAATGCCGATATTGTTCACAAAGTAACGATTGTACCGCGTGGGCAAGCGGGTGGATATGTGATGTCTTTACCAAAAGAGGATCGCTATCTTGCTACTAAAGGCGAACTCCTTGATCGTGTGACAGGGATCTTGGGCGGTCGTGTGGCAGAAGAGATTATCTTTGGTGAAGTTAGCACAGGTGCTAGCAATGACTTCGAGAAAGCAACGGCAATTGTGCGGTCGATGATTACGGAGTACGGTATGAGTGATCGCCTAGCTACCATGCAATTCGGTCGTTCTCAAGGGCAGGTGTTCCTAGGTCGCGATATTGGTCATGAGCAGAATTACAGTGATCAAGTGGCGTATGAAATTGACTCAGAGATGCAGGAACTCATTCGTACATGTTATAAGCGTGCGATGGATATTTTACATGAACGTAAAGATCAGTTAGAGCTCCTAGCCCAAACACTATTGTCTAGAGAAACGCTGGATGAAGAGCAAATCAAGCAATTACTCGATACAGGTAAGATTGACGATAAGCCTGTAGACGATAATGTAAAAGTGAATATCCAAGGGAAAGATGAGATGGATGTAGAACCTTCGGTTGAGGAAAAAGCCGACGAATCTACAGAAGTTCCAGAAACTCCTCATGACTTGGATGATGTGAAGCCAACTGATGTAGATCAAAAAGATGAGAAGAAAGACGATCCAAAATAAAAAAGGGGGCGAGTGATTCGCCTCTTTTTTTTTATACGAGAGTAAGAGAAACTTTTAAGGAGGCATCTCTTTTATGTCTGATTATTTAGTAAGAGCCATATCAAAAGATGGTAGTTTTCGTGGCTTTGCTGCGAATACGACTCAGTTAGTTCAAGAATTACAAAGAAAGCATGTTACATTCCCTACAGCAAGTGCGGCCCTAGGAAGAACAGCCACGATGGGTGCACTCATGGGCTTAGAGTTAAAGAATAAAAAAGATGTAGTAACTATTCAAGTAAAAGGCAATGGACCACTTGGAGAAATTATGGTCGTAGCAAATGGTGAAGGGCATGTGCGTGGTTATGTAGATCAACCTGATGTGATAATTCCATTAAAAGAAAATGGGAAAATTGACGTATCTGGTGGGATAGGACAAGGATATATTTACATAATGAGGGATATTGGGATGAGGGAGCCTTACCGAGGATCATCCCCAATTGTATCGGGAGAGTTAGCAGAAGACTTTACCTACTATTACTCCACCTCAGAACAGGTACCTTCTTCGATTGGATTAGGCGTCCTTGTCAATCGGGATCAAATCCTCGTTGCAGGTGGCTATATGATTCAGGTCTTGCCGGGTGCGAGTGATGAGGCTATCGATGAATTAGAGAAGCGGATCATGGGGATACCACCTGTGACTTCTTTGCTTGAAAGTGGATTAACCCCAGAAGATATACTGTATCGTCTGCTAGGGGATGATGCTGAGATTTTGGATCGTAAATCCGTCGAGTTCCGATGTTCCTGTTCGCTGGAAAAGACTAAATCGATGTTAGCGAGCTTAGGGAAAAAGGAGCTGAAAGATATCATCGAACAGGATGGAAAAGCAGAGGTGGTTTGTCATTTCTGTAATTCTAAGTATCAGTTTTCGAAGGAAGAGCTTGAGGAGATACTGGAGGGGATTACGGGTTAGTGGATAGAAAAGAACTCGAGGCGATATTGGGTCTGAGATTATGGATAGTTGAGTAGTGGGTGGGGTTAAGTAGGGTGGTTGATTATTGGCTTGCTCCACTCAAACAGTCTTCTACATGTCCTACTTCAAACTATCTTACATTCATTTATACCAATGAATCAAAAACCATAATACCCTTCGATAAATTGGATAACATATTTAATTGATGGTTTACTCTAAACTTGATAAGATAAAGTCAATAAAATCCCTATCCTTACTCGGAAATAGGAGGACAACGAATGAAAGTTGCAAATAGTGTTCTAGACCTAATCGGCTCCACTCCCCTTGTAAAACTAAACCATATCGTAGGAAAAGCCGATGCAGATATATATTTAAAGTTAGAATTCTTTAACCCAGGTGGAAGTGTAAAAGATCGAATCGCCAAAAGCATGATCGAGGAAGCAGAACAGCGTGGCGAACTAAAGCCTGGTAGTGTGATAATTGAGCCGACTAGTGGTAATACAGGAATTGGGCTTGCTATGGTAGCGGCAGCGAAAGGATATCCTGCTATTCTCGTTATGCCAGATACAATGAGCATGGAGCGTCGTAATTTACTTCGGGCTTATGGAGCGGAAATTATTTTAACGCCTGGAGCGGAAGGCATGCGAGGTGCCATTGTAAAAGCAACGGAGTTAGCGGAAGCAAATCCAGAATACTTTATGCCTCAACAATTTAATAATATGGATAATGTAAAAGTGCATATCGAAACCACAGCACTAGAGTTATGGGATCAGGTTGATGGAGAATTAGATGCCTTTGTAGCAGGAGTTGGAACGGGAGGAACGATTACAGGTGTGGGAACTGTTTTAAAGGAAAAAATGCCTAATCTTCAAGTCGTCGCTGTAGAGCCATCCGCTTCTCCTGTGCTATCAGGTGGGAAGCCGGGCCCACATAAAATCCAAGGGCTTGGGGCTGGTTTCGTTCCGAAGATTTTAAACACAGAGATTTACGATGAGGTTATACAGGTTGATATTGAAGATGCGTTTGAATTTGCTCGCAAATTGGCTCGTGAAGAAGGAATTCTAGGAGGAATTTCTTCAGGGGCTGCGGTATCAGCTGCTTTGAGAGTGGCACGGCGCCTCGGTGCAGGGAAGAAAGTTGTCGCTGTCATTCCGAGTAGTGGGGAAAGATATTTAACCACACCGTTATATCAGTTTGAATAAGGGAAAACCTAGAAAAGGGGCACGTATCAACCATAGTTGGTTCCATACGTGCCCCTTTTTATCTATACCTAAAACAGAATCCATCTGATTTGTCAAGAACGAAAGATGAACCATTCTCGTTTTTATGCTAGAATGGGAAGATATTATATTTGAGTTGAGATGAGCGAAATAATGATTTGTATGATCGATAACTATGACTCGTTTACGTACAATTTGGTCCAGTATTTTGGTGATCTGGGCGAAGAGTTGTGGGTGGTACGAAACGATCAAGTCACAATAGAAGAATTAGAAGAGCATTCTTTATCGGCATTCATTATCTCACCTGGTCCGGGATCTCCAGAGGAGGCCGGGATTTCAATGGAAGTGATTCGTACCTTTGCTGGAAAAATTCCGATATTTGGTGTATGTTTGGGCCACCAGGCGATAGCGGAAGTCTTCGGGGGAAATGTGATCCGAGCAAAGAGACCGATGCACGGGAAGGTCTCAGAGGTATTTCATGATGGGAAAGGGGTATTTTCTCATTTGCCCAGTCCGATTATCGCGACCCGTTACCATTCTCTGATGGTAGAGCGTCAGTTACTCCCGATTGATCTCGAAATTACGGCTGAAACAGCAGAGAAGGAGATTATGGGTATTCGGCATCGTACTTTTGCTGTCGAAGGAGTTCAGTTTCATCCTGAATCAATCTTAAGTGAGTCTGGTAAGCAGATGCTTGCTAATTTTCTTCAGACTTATGTCAAGTAGGAGGAAGTTACTATGAAGGGATTCCGGGTGGGGAATCGAGATTTGCCTATCGGAAAACGAACATTGGTCATGGGGATTCTGAATGTTACTCCCGATTCTTTTTCGGATGGGGGTAGCTATCAAACAGTGGAACGTGCTCTCTTGCATGCGAAGAAACTGGTTGATGAAGGAGCGGACCTGCTTGATATCGGTGGGGAATCGACTAGACCCGGAGCTGAGATCGTCTCACTGGATGAAGAATTAGAGCGTGTGATTCCGGTTGTGAAGCGAATTACATCTGAGCTTGATATTCCTGTTTCGATTGATACGTATAAGGCACAAGTTGCGAAAGAAGCGATCCAATCTGGTGCCCATATCATCAATGATGTCTGGGGGGCGAAGAAAGACCCGCTAATGGCAAGTGTGATGTCTGAGCTAGATGTCCCGGTGATCCTGATGCATAATCGTGACGTCCCGGGGTATCAAGATTTGATGGCAGATGTAAAAAAGGATCTTCAAGATTCTATAGTGCTTGCTATGCGAGCAGGAGTGAAGCCGGAGCGGATCTGGCTGGACCCTGGAATTGGCTTTGCTAAGAACTTGCAGGAAAATGTGCAGGTCATGCAGCATCTAGATCAATTGGTGGAGATGGGATATCCTGTACTACTGGGGACATCCCGTAAATCGATGATCGGGAAAATCTTAGATCTTCCCCCCACTGAAAGGATAGAGGGAACACTGGCTACGGTGGGATTTGGAATTCAGAAAGGCTGTCAGATAATGAGAGTCCACGATGTACAAGAAACGGTCCGATTCTGCCGAATGATGGATGCCTTGGTATACGCGCCCCTTAACTAGGAGGAAACGAGAATGGATCATATATTTTTTGAGAAAATGCTTTTTTATGGTTATCATGGAGCGTTTCCAGAAGAAAACAAACTAGGGCAACGCTTTCAGATAGATTTAAAACTGTTTCTCTCCTTACAAGCAGCGGGATACACAGATGATCTTACGCTTACTGTCGATTATGGCAAGGTGTATGAAACGGTTCAGCAGATTGTCGAAGGGGCTCCATTTAAATTAGTGGAGAAGCTTGCTGAAGAAATCGCTACTCGTCTGTTATCTGGATATCCACTTGATGAAGTAGTGGTTCGTGTTACGAAGCCAGATCCTCCGATTCCGGGTTACTATCAATCGGTTGGTGTTGAGATTACGAGGGGGAAACAATAATGGTGCGTGCATATGTAGGGCTGGGTGCCAATATAGGGGACCCTGTTCAACAGTTAAAACAAGCCATTCATCTGATGCAAGATTCATCTGATGTACAGGTTCGGACTTGCTCCTCGATTTATCGTTCTGATCCAGTAGACTATCTGGAGCAGCCTGATTTTTATAATGTGGTAGCAGAGTTAGAAACTACTTTATCGGCAGAAGAACTACTCAGACGATGCCAGGAAGTGGAACAAGAATTGAAACGTGTGAGAGTGATCCGCTACGGACCTCGTACGATTGATATAGATATTTTGTTTTATGATCAACTGTTGATCCAAAAAAAAGATTTAGAAGTCCCACATCCGAAGATGAAAAATCGTTCATTTGTTGTCCTTCCATTGGCAGAGATCGTAGAGGATACAGAGCGTTTTTCTATACCAGGAACAAGTGAATGTCTGAGTGATTGGGTGAAACAAATGGGGAATCCTCGGGGAATCCTCAAGCTAGAGCCAATGCTTACGAAAAGGGAGGAGGAAAACACAAATGTGGAAAATCGGAAATGTTGAGATGAAGAATCAAGTTGTTTTAGCACCTATGGCGGGGGTTTGTAATCCTGCTTTTCGCCTGATCGCGAAAGAGTTTGGAGCAGGTCTCGTCTGTGCGGAGATGGTAAGTGATAAGGCGATTTTACACGGTAATAAACGGACGAAAGAAATGTTGTTTGTCGACGAACGAGAGAAGCCACTTAGTTTGCAAATCGTGGGTGGTGATCGTGAGACTCTAGTGGGAGCGGCGAAAGTGGTAGACCAATGTACGAATGCAGATATCATTGATATTAATATGGGGTGCCCTGTACCGAAAGTCGTAAACAATGATTCAGGAGCCAAGTGGCTTCTAGATCCAAATAAAATTTATGAAATGGTCTCTGCGGTAGTAGAAGCGGTCGATAAGCCTGTTACGGTAAAGATGCGCATTGGTTGGGATGAGGATCATATTTATGCGATCGAAAACGCCCAAGCAGTGGAACGTGCAGGTGGATCAGGTATAGCCGTACACGGTCGTACTCGTGTGCAGATGTACAAAGGAAAAGCAGATTGGAATATTATTCGCGATGTGAAACAAGCTGTTTCGATTCCGGTTATCGGAAACGGAGATGTGGCATCACCAGAAGACGCACGTAAGATATTAGACTTAACGGGTTGTGATGGTGTGATGATCGGACGTGCGGCTCTGGGGAATCCATGGATGCTTTACCGTACGGTTGAATATCTGACCAATGGAACACTCGCTCCAGACCCAAGCGCAAGCGAGAAGATGAGGATTGCCATTCTTCATATGGATCGATTGGTCGCGCTACGGGGTGAATCGGTGGCAGTTCGTGAGATGCGTAAGCATGCTGCGTGGTACCTAAAAGGACTACGTAATTCAAATATCATCAAGGATGCAGTAAATGAGCAAGAAACAAGAGATGGTATGGCGAATCTATTATTAGGTTTTGCGGAGCAAGTAGAGAAAAACGAAGCTGAGGCGGAAGCTAAGGCTGTCTAATAAGAGGGTCAAGGGGAGTTGAAGTACAAGTGCAAGAGGAATTAAATGAGTTGTTACAAGTACGTCGTGAGAAACTGCAAAATCTGCGAGATCGTGGAGTAGATCCGTTCGGGCAAAAATTTATCCGCACTCATCATTCAGCAGACGTGACAAGCCAGTTTGAGCCATTTAGTAAAGAGGAGCTAGCGCAGCGAGAAGAGAAGGTAGCCATTGCAGGTCGTTTGATGGCAAAACGGGTACAAGGAAAAGCTTCTTTTGCCCATCTCCAAGATCAAACTGGACGTGTACAGATCTATGTGCGCCTTGATGTAGTAGGTGATGAGCAGTACGAGACGTTCCAAACAGCGGACATCGGGGACTATATTGGGATTCGCGGTATCATGATGAAGACAAATCGTGGGGAACTAAGTGTTCGTGCACAAGAGGTTTCTTTTTTGAGCAAATCTCTGCGTCCACTACCTGAAAAATATCATGGGCTCAAAGATGTGGAGCAACGTTACCGGAAACGTTACCTAGATTTGATTATGAATCCAGAGGTAAAAGATACGTTTATTGCTCGTAGCCAAGTGATTAGCTCAATGCGTAACTATCTAAATAACCACGGCTATCTCGAAGTAGAAACACCTACTTTGCATAGTATTGCTGGCGGAGCGAGTGCTCGTCCATTTGTAACGCACCATAATACACTTGATATGACGCTTTATATGAGGATAGCGCTAGAGCTTCCTTTAAAACGTCTCATTGTGGGTGGGTTAGAAAGAGTATATGAGATTGGACGAGCATATCGGAATGAAGGGATTTCTACACGCCATAACCCTGAGTTTACGATGCTGGAGCTATATGAAGCGTATGCAGACTATCACGATATCATGAACCTAACCGAAAATATGATTGCGCATATCGCTCAAGAAGTTTGTGGTACAACGAAAGTCAACTACCAGGGAGAAGAAATCGATCTCTCCATAGGTTGGATGCGGAAATCGATGACCGATCTGATTCGAGAACATGTAGGAGTCGATTTCATGGCTCAGATGACGGATGAAGAAGCTCGGGCCATTGCGAAGGAAAATGGTGTACATGTAGAGCCTACGATGTCATTTGGGCATGTTGTAAATGAATTCTTTGAGCAAAAGATCGAACACTTGTTGATTCAACCTACCTTTGTAATGGGGCATCCAGTAGCGATCTCTCCTTTAGCTAAGAAAAATGCAGATGACCCACGATTTACTGACCGTTTTGAGCTATTCATCGTAGGGCGTGAACATGCAAATGCCTTTACAGAGCTAAATGATCCGATTGATCAACGTCAGCGTTTTGAAGCGCAAGTGAGTGAAAAAGCGGCGGGTAACGACGAAGCGCATCCAATGGATGAAGATTACTTGGAAGCGATGGAGTATGGGATGCCGCCAACAGGTGGTTTGGGAATCGGAATGGATCGCCTAGTTATGCTTTTGACAGATGCACCATCGATTCGAGATGTGTTACTCTTCCCGCATATGCGCGGTACGCAAGAATAGAAAATAAAAAAGCACGGAAGTTCTTGTCTTTCGTGCTTTCCTTCTTCTTATATACATTTGTAGATTTATAGAATGGTTGCCAACCGGGGCATTTTGCGAATAAAATAGAAGAAAAAATGGAGTTAAGAATAGTAATAGATAGAGTTTACGTATTTTTCACATTACTTTAATTGGATTAATGGATATAAATAGAAGAAATTTCGTGCGATGGAAGATGTTAGTTTTATTAGGTTTCATTTTTTCAAGCACTTTTTATGAAATAGGCTGTTATAATAGATTTATGTAAACTAGTGCACAAAGGGAGGAACAAGTATGGGTCCCAAAAAAGAGAACCGAAGATTATTTGGACAAGGTTCCCAACTACCACAACAACCAAAACGCATGAATTTACCGCAGATGCGCGAGCGGACCGGCGACGTAGAGGGAAAACCCGTTGATCGTCAACAGCAACAGGTTCTCTCTTTCTTATCTAGTTTGCAATCAAACTTTACTTCGCTCGTTCGTTTAGTTGAAAAGCGGCTAACGTACGATAAAACAAAAGAACAAGCGTTTGAACGATTATATCAAGAGATGGATTCGATGAAGCAGGATCAAGAATTAACAAATCTGAGGCCACTTTACATAGATTTGATCTTATTACATGATCGGATGGAAATGATCTATAAAGACGGTGCGGAGAATGGAAGTCTCTCACCCGAAGTAGCTGAATTACTTAAATCTTTAAATGGAGAGCTAATGGAGATCCTCTATAGACGTGGAGTAGAACCTATTTTCTTAGAATCGATTACGTTTGATCCTCGTTATCAAGAAGTCGTTCAAGTGGTACCAACTGAGGTACAAGAAGAAGACAATGAAATTGCAGCAGTAGTCCGTAACGGATTCCGCTATAAAGAGGTCATTCTGCGACCTGCTAAAGTGATTATAAAGAAACATCGTGTATAAGTAACAGAACCATCTTCCCTGAAGGAGTGAAGTCAATGGGTAGAGTAGTAGGGATCGACTTAGGAACAACATATTCCGCCATTTCCGTTGTGAACAAGTTTGGCAAGCCCGAAATCTTGGTGAACCGAGAGGGAGAGCGTATCACCCCTTCGGTTGTTTTATTTGATGGGGAAGACCCAATCGTAGGTAGTATCGCGAAGCGATCAGCAGTGGCAAGCCCTTTTAATGTGATCCAGTTTGTAAAACGTCAAGTAGGGGACAAGAATTGGCGCTTTATTACCGAACAGAAAGAAGTGTATTCACCCGAAGAGATATCCGCGATCATCCTACGCCGACTAAAGGAAGATGCAGAGACGCTAACGGGAGAAAAGATAACCGATGCAGTCATTACAGTACCTGCCTATTTCGATGATGCCCAGCGTAAAGCGACACAAGATGCGGGTAAGATTGCCGGCTTAAATGTATTGCGCATCATCAATGAGCCGACTGCGGCTGCTCTTGCTTATGGACTCGATAAAATGGATCAACGTCAAACCATCATGGTATATGACCTTGGAGGCGGAACGTTTGATGTGACTATCATGCGGTTATCACCAGAAGGGCTTCGGGTTTTATCTACGGGTGGAGCGAAAAACTTAGGTGGTTGTGACTTTGACAATGAGGTTATGAATTATTTAAATGAAGAGTTTCGTGTGCAAAGTGATATTGACCTACTAGATGATCCTATGTATGAGCAAGATCTTCGAGATAAGGCGGAGATTGCGAAAAAAACGTTATCTTCTCGGGAGCGTACCAATGTGTTTATCTCGGTTGGTGGTCATAATGCCTCTATCACCCTCACCCGTCAAAAATTTGATGAGCTAACAGGCTCTTTGTTGCAATTGACTCGTGTCATCATGGAGAAAGTGCTGTCTGATGCAGGCCTTCAATGGAAAGATATTGACCGTGTATTGATGGTGGGTGGTTCTACTCGTATGCGGTCTGTACCAGCTCTCATCGAGCGTGTGACAGGAATTCGACCTTCGCTCGATGTGAATCCGGACGAAGTTGTGGCGATGGGTGCCTCGATCCAAGGAACTCTCTTACATATGAAAGCGGGGCTTTCTGATCCTGATTTACTAAAGGCTTTCCCTGCTGTCGAAGTTCAAGATGTGAATTCGCATAGCTTGGGTGTTGTTGCTTTAGATGAAAATGGAGCGGAAGTAAACTCGATTGTATTGAAAAAAGATACCGTCATTCCTGCCCGGGTAAGCGGTCACTATACGACTACGGTAGATGATCAGACCCAACTTCACATTCAAGTAACCGAAGGCGAGAGTAGTGATCTGGACTTTGTAAAAGTTGTAGGGGATGGGATGATTGAACTTCCTAATTATGCCAAGGGAGCCCCGTTAGAAGTAATATTTGAGTACGATAGTGATGGAATTATCCATGTATCCGTCATCGACTCTACGGCGGGTGCTCTGCTCGGCGAAATTAATATTGAACGTACCTCTAACCTGACAGATGAGGAAGTAATAGAGAAGCAACAGCGAGTAGCACAACTTGCTATTAGTTAATGTTTCGAAGCAAAAAGGCCTTAACTAGATTTTTTCTAGTTAAGGCCTTTTTGCTTAAAGGAAGGATATGAGTGAAATGTGACAAAAAAAAGGAATTTAAATAGATCATAGCGAAAATGAAATGGTATGATGGGGGCATGGAAATTTGTTGAGGATAAACTTGGAAGCGAGGAAATGAAATGCAAGACACTAGCATGATTCCTACTTTTATAGTGAATCTGTTTAAAGAAAC
Organism: Thermoactinomyces sp. DSM 45891; assembly: GCF_900119485.1. Taxonomy (GTDB): domain Bacteria; phylum Bacillota; class Bacilli; order Thermoactinomycetales; family Thermoactinomycetaceae; genus Baia. The sequence continues at coordinate 72,603 of NZ_FPJZ01000006.1, read as the reverse complement.
GTTACCAGAAGAACAGCCAGAGATCTTTGAATCTAAGATTCCTGTAGAGGGTCATGAAGGGGCTTACTATTTTGGACGATTCCATCCTTCAGGGAAGGTCTTGGTGGTGCGAGAAGATGGATCCGTGCCATTCTTTGAAGAAGTGGAGCCCGTTGTCGAACGCGTACTGCAGTATGAAAGCCTCAAAAAATCCAATGATTTATTATACGTGCTTCTAACAGGCGAACAAGAGATGTACCAAAGTTTGGTACAGATGCTAGACGAGATAAAGAATCATTATGAAGAACACATGGACCTCTTCCCGAAAGAAGAGTTTCAACGTGTTGCCCAAACATCACATGTTTTATTCGTGCAACAAGGTGATTTAGAAAAGGCTAACGAGGAATTAAACCAGCTAGCGAGTAACATGTATCGAAACCATGAAATTACCCCTAGTAACTTAATGAAGTTAAAGGCTTTACATATATCAGTAGCACAGCTTTTTCAGAAACAGATCTTAACCTACAATAAAACGACCCAGGATGAGCGTGTAGTTGTAGAGTATTTGTATCGTCATACCCCCATTTGGAAATTTAACTGGCGCGGCGTATTACGAGACCTAAAATCCGTTCAAAAGCAAATTGCTACTGGCTTGTCCAAAGAGCTTCTTGAGGATTCGAATGTGACCCATTTATTTAGCAAGGGTGCATCCCTTTCGCAGGAAGAAAAAGAGGCGGTGATGGAGCAAGTAGTGAATCATAAGACAGAAGTGGTTATGGAATTGATGAAGGAGTTAGAGCATGATTTAAACCAAGTATAGCCGCCCTGCTAAGGGTTATACTTGGTTTTTTCTACATGTTACATGTTTATCAGGGGTGCTTCGTCATTAAGTGCTTCCTTCTCGCCTTTTGGTATGTTTACTCTAAATAACAGAATAATCCCAACGACGAAGAAGAAGACGAGAGACAAAATACCTAATCGACTAGAACCGCTCAATTGCCCAACGAGAGCAAAAACAAATGGGCCTAGTATAGAGGCACATTTACCTGTTAGACTAAAGAAGCCGAAAAATTCCGTATTATGGTAGACTGGAACCATACGACTAAAGATCGAACGGCTAATGGCTTGGCTTCCTCCTTGGACGAGTCCAACTAATCCAGCAAGAATATAGAAGTGCATAGCCGATTGCATGTAGTATCCGATACAAACTAGGATGAGATAGGTAAATAGTGTAATAAATAGAGTACTTTTGGACCCCACTTTCTCCGCTATTTTTCCAAATAACAAGGTACTCGGAAAGCCAATAAATTGGGTTAAGAGTAGAGCAGTGATGAGGTGTGTGGTCCCGATGCCGATTTCTTTTCCGTATATGGTAGCCATTTTAATAATTGTATTAATCCCATCATTGAAAAACCAAAATGCTATCAGAAACTTTATTAGTTCGGGATATTTTGTTATTTTACTAAGTGTGTGACGGACATCTCGAAATCCAATTCGTGTCCATTGCCAAGCACTTCTTTTTTCTGCAACCATCTTTTTTTCAGGGACGTTTCGAAATAGCGGGATGGCGAACAGAAACCACCAGACTCCAACGGATGCTAGTGAAATCTGGGTAGCGGTAGTAGGAGTTACACCAAATATCTCCGCATTTAGGATAAAATATAGTTGGGCGGCTAGGAGGATTCCCCCACCAATATAGCCGTATGAGTAACCGACACTCGATACATAATCCCTTTTTTCTGGTGGAGCGATATCAGTTAAAAACGCATCATAGAAAACATTTGCTCCAGAAAAGGCAATCGTCCCGATACATATGAGTAGAGAAGCCCAAATCCAATTGCCTGCTCCAATGGTAAACATGAGTAGACAAGATATAGCACCAATATAAGTAAAGAAACGTAGAAATATTTTTTTTGAGCCACTAGCGTCTGCGATGGCTCCAAGGATTGGGGATAAGAGTAAGACGAATAGGGAGGCAATTGAATCTGTGTATCCCCAGTAAGCAGTCGCTGTTCCCGGGTCAAGTCCCTTGGCTGCTGTATCAGAAAAAAAAGTTGGCATTACAGCCGCGATAATGGTTGTGGCAAATGCCGAGTTGGCCCAATCATAAAGAGCCCAACTACGGATGACTTTACGATTCAGAAAAATTCCTCCTTATATGATGTAAGATGAAAGCGATTTTATTTAGTGTATCATAACCCTGAGAACGATGGATAAATAGGAATGGGGGATTCAAATGGATCCGAAGAAAAAGAAATCTTCGATCGGAACATGGTTAGCTAGTTTGGGGATTTTGCTCATTACGTTTGGTTCAAAGTTAAAAGTGCTTTTTCCACTTTTGAAGGTAGGGAAATTTTTACCTACCTTTCTTACGATGATCCTCTCGATTTGGGCGTATACGTTAATAGCTCCCTTTCAAGTGGCCTTTGGTCTCGTTATGATGATTTTGATTCATGAGATTGGACATGTATTAGCTGCTAAGCAAAGAGGGTTGCCTGTATCTGCTCCTGCTTTTATCCCCTTTGTGGGTGCATTTATTACGATGAAAAAGCAACCACGAGATGCGGAAACGGAAGCTTTTATCGCTCTGGGAGGACCCTTACTAGGGACAGTTGGAGCATTGGGGTGTTGGATACTTGGTTATGTGACAGGGGATTCCTTTTATTACATGATTGCTTATATTGGTTTTTTCTTAAATGTGTTTAACCTTGTTCCCATTCACCCACTAGATGGTGGTCGAATCGTGGTTGCGATTTCGCGCTGGTTCTGGGTGCTTGGCTTAATAATGGGCTTAGTACTGATTATTTACCTGAGAAGCATCTTACTTTCCATCATTTATGTGATGTTTGTGTATCAATTATATGCAAAGTATGTAAGAAAGAAGAAGCCGAAAAAGCAAGAAAGGTCGAGAATCGAGATATTGTCGGTAAAGTTGGATCCCCATCGATTTGCAGAAGTAGGAGCGTACATACCAAGTGAATTACACAGGAGGGAACTTGATTACAGGTACTATACAGTTCTTGCAAGCAAAAGGGCGTTTTTAGATGTGTTTTACCCTGGCTTAGGGAGAATTGCAACCATACCAGACCTACATGCTGAGATAAAACGGGTCTACTTAATACGTACTCAAATGACAGATGATGGTAAAGTAGAGTTTGCCATTGAAATGGAGTATCGCCCCTTTTATCAGGATAATCAGGCGAATTCACCTGAGGATAAGAGATATTATGATGTTTCCAAAAAACATAGACTCCTATATGGTGTTTCTTATTTAGGTCTGGCTACATTATTACTCTATATGATGTGGATTACCCAGACGATGGTCCCGGAGGTTAGGTAAAGATCACCCCCTGATAAGTGGATTATCAGGGGGGTGATCTCATTTATTGAGTATATCTCATAGATCATTGTCTTTAAATAATGTGCTTTCATTAAGCGAAATCATAAGTCTGAAGGCTGAAAAAGATCCTGAATCCCACTCTCAAACTACTTAACCGAAACGGTCTTTTCCACATGCTCATGTAGCTTGATAGAAGGTTTTTCTACATGTAGTTGTACATGATACTTGCCCGATTCAGCAAAGCTATAATCCTTAGTGTATTCTCCAGCTTTCCCTTCTGAAACATCGATAAATTGGTGCTTCTTATCGCCTTCTTTCCAGATTTCAAACTTCACGTTAGCTCCTGTTAACGGTTTTCCCTTTGCATCCATCACATGGCCCATTAGTGAAAATGACTTCCCTTTTTCCAGTGAATCTGGAAGCATGATATGCAGGCGATCCTTTTGGTCCCCGTGTTGGTGACTATGCCCTTCCGCCTTTTGGTCCCCTACTTGAAACGTTCCTTCTGCCATCTTATGATCCTTGTCGGTATACACATGAACGACTACATTATAAGCGCCTGCCTCCTTAAAGGAGTCACTAGCTGTGTAATCTCCATTCGATATATGCTTTGCAGGATATTGCTTATGATCCGTGCTTGTCCCTTTCCAAACTTCAAACTCCACCTTCGCATTCGTTACCCCGTTCCCTCCTTGCTTCACATTTGCTTGGAAGGTTACAGGGTCACCCGTATTTGACTTATCGGGATTTGCTAGAAACGAAACAGATAGTTCTCCAGTCGCTTGGGTCTGTTTGTTCTGATTCTCTGTAGTCTTCGGACCACCACATCCACTTATCAACGAAACAGTAGCCACAACACAGATAGACGAGATCAATAACTTCATTTTCTTGTTCATAATAAAAAACTCCCTTTCAAAATAGTAGTGATATGATTTATAACTAAATAACAGACTATTTCAGATCATAAAATGAGAATCAAAAGAACCAAGCTCGACCAATCAGTCTAATAGCATCTTTTAAGTACTCATGTACCCCTGTTCAAATGCAAATCGAGTCAATTGCACCCGATTACTAACATGTAGTTTTTGCATAATATTCTTCAAATGATTTTTCACCGTATACTCCGAAATTGTGAGTAAGTGAGCAATATCCTTGTTGCTATTCCCCAATGCCACTAACGATAGAATTTCCTGTTCCCGAGATGTTAGCCGGTGTTCTTGCTGTGTTTTCGGCTGGCTCATAAACTCAGTTAAAATCCTTTTTGCTATTTCCTTGGAAATAGGGGCATCATCTTTCATGATGGCATGTAAATAGTCTAACCAAATGGAAGGGTTTAAGTTCTTCAGCAAGTAGCCTTGTGCCCCTTTTTTAAGTGCTTCAAATAGATCTGCTACATCGTCAGATACCGTGACCATGACGATTTTGATGTGAGGTAGTTCTTCTTTTAGTATTCGGGTGGCGTCTAATCCATTTAGTACGGGCATATTGATATCCATTAATACAAGGTCGGGTAATAATTCTTTACAAAGCTGAATCATTTCTTTCCCATTTGTTGCTTCTCCGATCACATGAAAAGCAGGATCGCTTCCTAAAATGATTTTGATTGCAGCTCTGGCATGTTCGTGGTCATCACCAATTAAAACTCGGTATTTGCTCATTTTAAGAGACTCCTTTTTCAACCCACACTTTGGTTTTTCCCATTTCGTGCGTAATCGAGAATGTTGCCCCTAGTTCTTCTGCACGATCTCGCATCATTTTACAGCCAAATCGATCAGCGTGATCGAGGGGATCTGTTTGATATCCCTGGCCATCATCTTCCATTTCAAGACGCCATCCGTGAGTGGTAGGCCGGATGTGAAGAAAAACATAAGTCGCTTGTCCAGCATGCTTGTATACGTTAGTAAAGGCTTCTTGGATGATGGCGATTAGTTCTGTCTGCTCTTTTAAAGTGAAGGAGTCCTCATGAATTTTCAATTGAACAGATACGGGAATCCCTATCTTTTTTTCAAATTCGCTTACGAGTTCATCTATTTGCTGACTCCACGTCATCGGTATTAATTGGGTCTCCTCCTTTAATGTAGCAATAGAGTGGCGTACATAGTTATGAATTTGATGTAGGTTGTTTCGAATGGGATTCCATTGGAGATTAGGCTGTTGCTTTTCAAGTAAATCGAGTTGGACAGAGCATAAAAATAAAGTCTGAGCAATTCCATCATGCAATTCTCTGGCGATTCGTTCCCGTTCCTGTAAAACTGCTTTTTCAGCAAGCTCGCTTTCTAATCGCTTTTGCAGTTGCTCATATCGGGCAAATAATAATCGCGAAACGGTTAAGGTGACGAAAAGCACGATCAGGGGAGAGAGCCAGTTTCCCATTTCCATCGAGATATGGGATAACAAAAAATCATGACGTATATATTCCCACAGACCGATCACGATTGTGGGCAACAGTAAAATCGACCAACGGATACTTTTGTATGACATACACACACCTCTCGTACAATAAGGATAATCATTTAGCATACCATGAAATCATATAACGCTTTATAACGATAGTTTGTCTTTCAACAACAGCTTTGAATCATCCTAAACATTCTTATGTTATGACGAATTTCATTATAAATCTATAGCTCTTAGGAGGGATCATGTTGTCCAGTATTTGGTATATCTCAGAGTGGGAAATGGTATTACGATTGATGGTTGCTGCTGTTCTTGGTGGGCTAGTTGGATGGGAACGAGAGGTAAATAATCACCCAGCAGGTTTTCGGACTCATATCTTAGTAAGTGTTGGCTCTGCATTAATTATGTTGATTTCGATCTATGCTTTTGTCCCGTTTATTGAAGTGGACCGCCGTTTCTTATTCGATCCGGCACGTTTAAGTGCTCAAGTAGTAAGTGGTATCGGTTTTCTCGGTGCTGGAACTATCTTAAGACAGGGAGTAACAGTAAGTGGACTTACGACGGCGGCATCGCTGTGGGTCATAGCTGCGATTGGATTAGCTGTGGGTTCAGGTTTTTATTTCGCGGCAGTGATTACCACATTGTTAGTCTTAGTTAGTTTAGAGTTATTAAATCGTATCGAGAAATATATGGTGAAAAAACGTTGCCTTTATCGATTTGAAATCATCGTACAAGGAGAGGATCGGGGGAGAATAATAGGTAATTTGGCAACCTATTTTGCGGGAAAAGAGATTCAACTAAAAAAGCTACGTGTAGATGAAGAGGAAGGAGCATTAAGCGAATTTCGTCTGACCATTACACTCCATTTGAATGATTCCAGTGATGAAAGTTTGACCAATGTGATCGGAGATCTCCAAAAAATAGGTGGGGTTCATGAGGTGAGAAGGATCATTTAAGTAGGTATGAAGCACTGCTATTCGTGGGAAACTGAAGAGGAAGATTGGGTGGAGTTGGTATAAAAAATGATTGGCATTATCAGATGAAAACGATATAATAAAATCAGAAGGTCAAAGATAGTCAAAGTCAGCAGGAGGTTTTCCGATGAGTAGTATTTCAGACATCATTGAACACTATCTAAAGCAGATGCTCGTTGATAGCGAACTGGGTGTCGTGGAAATCAAGCGGAGCGAGCTGGCTGATTCATTTCAGTGTGTTCCCTCCCAAATTAACTACGTCATTAGTACTCGCTTTACCTTGGAAAAAGGCTTCCTCGTCGAGAGTAAGCGTGGTGGAGGCGGTTACATTCGGATTAAGAAAGTTCCTGTGTTGGATAGTCAGAGGTATTATATCGAGCTATTGGAACGGATTGGAGATTCGATTCCCCAAGTGACTGCCGAGCATGTGATACATCGCCTGATTGAAGAGGGTTTTATGACTCCAAGGGAAGCTCACTTGATGAAAAGTATGATTTCGCGAGATTTGATTCAACTACCTCTCATCATGCGCGACCAGTTGCGAGCGCGCATGATGAGGATGATGATTACAATATTATTCGCAAACAAAGGAGAGTGATGGATGTGCTCTGTCCTGAATGCGGAAAAAGGTCGGCTACGATTCATTACAAAAAGGTAGTGAATGGACAGAAGACGGAATACCATCTGTGTGAATTATGTGCACAGGAAAAAGGAGAACAGATGCCTGGTTTCGATCACGGATTCTCTTTCCACCATCTACTGTCTGGTCTTTTGAATTTTGAGCCGATTACGCAGATGGGGAATCCCCAGGATGATGCGAGTCATTCACCGCAAGTACTTCGTTGTCCATCATGTGGTCTAACATATAATCAGTTTTCAAAAATGGGGCGTTTTGGCTGTAGCGATTGCTACTCAACATTTCAGCAGTGGCTAGATCCATTAATGCGGAAGGTCCATGGCAATACCAAACATAACGGGAAGGTACCCGAACGCGCCAAAGGAAAAATCCGCATGCGCCATAACTTAGAGAAGCTAAAGGAACAATTGCATCGCAAAATCCATGAGGAAGCTTTTGAAGAAGCAGCTCAGATTCGCGACCAGATTCGAGCCCTGCAAAAACAATTAGAAACAGAGTAGGAGGGGGACCTGATGTCATTAGAAAATTTTATCCAACGTGCAACGAGCGAATGGATGAAAGTGAAGGGGCCTCAATCTGACATTGTTTTTAGTAGTCGGGTGAGGATAGCTAGAAACCTAACTGAACTTCCATTTCCGATGATGGCGGGCACGTCTCAAGGAGAAAAAGTAGTAAAAACGATTGAGAAGGCTTGGAAAAAAATTAAGAAACACCAACCTATCTTGCAATCTGCTGAACTGATTCGTATGGAAAACTTGACTGATCTAGAGAAACGAGTTCTGGTGGAAAAACACCTAATCAGCCCGAGTCTAGCTGAGGAATCTAGACATGGAGCAGCGATTATCAGCCATGATGAATCGCTCTCCATTATGATTAACGAGGAAGACCATCTACGTATCCAGGTTTTATATCCAGGGTTGCAACTTGAAAAAGCGTGGGAACTAGCGAGTAGTATTGATAATTTACTAGAAAAAGAACTATCTTTTGCCTTCGATGATCAAGTTGGGTATATGACGAATTGCCCGACCAATGTAGGTACAGGGATTCGTGCATCTGTCATGGTTCACTTACCGGCACTTGCGATGACACAACAATTGAACCGCCTGATACCAGCTATTATGCAAGTAGGTTTAGCGGTTAGGGGAATTTACGGCGAAGGTAGTGAAGCACTCGGACAATTGTATCAAGTGTCCAATCAAGTCACGCTAGGACAATCAGAGGAAGAGATTATCGAAAATTTAGTTGGAGTCGTCCTACAGATGATCGAGCATGAGCAATCAGCTCGAACTAGGCTTACCAGTATTTCGATCATTCAACTAGAGGATCGTGTTTATCGTTCGCTCGGTATTCTAGCTTATTCACGAATCATGGACTCCAAAGAGGCCATGAAGCGCTTGTCCGATGTGCGACTGGGGGTTGATTTAGGTATGATTCAAGACGTGGGCTCTAATGTCATGAATGAGTTAATGGTGATGATTCAACCAGGTTTTTTACAACAATATGCAGGAGAGCGCTTGAATCCCGAAGAACGTGATATTCAGAGGGCTGATTTCATTCGAGAGCGCTTACGTATGGAAAAACAAACAGACTAGAAAAAGAGGTGTTAGCTTATGATGTTTGGTCGCCTAACAGAAAGAGCGCAAAAAGTATTGGCACTTGCTCAAGACGAAGCAGTACGACTAGGTCATAGCAACATTGGTACGGAGCATATCTTACTTGGTTTGCTTCGTGAGGGAGAGGGAATTGCAGCAAAGGCATTAGTCGCTTTAGGGCTTGGGCTGGAGAAGATTCAAAAGGAAGTGGAGAATCTAATCGGTAGGGGGACGAATCAACCTACCAATATTGCCTATACTCCTCGTGCAAAAAAAGTGATTGAGCTATCCATGGATGAAGCGAGAAAGCTAGGCCACACCTATGTGGGGACAGAACATATTCTTCTTGGTTTGATCCGAGAAGGAGAAGGGGTAGCCGCACGGGTATTAAATAATTTGGGAGTAAGCTTAAATAAGGCACGTCAACAAGTCCTACAGCTTCTGGGGAGTAATGAATCAGTTGGTGGAGGTCATGTGGCTAGTGCCAATACACCTACTTTAGACGGACTTGCGCGTGATCTCACTGCTATTGCACGTGATGGACATCTAGACCCTGTGATTGGTCGAGGGAAAGAAATCGAACGTGTAGTCCAGGTTTTATCTCGCCGTACGAAAAACAACCCTGTCCTCATAGGGGAACCCGGTGTAGGAAAAACAGCAGTGGCAGAAGGCTTGGCTCAGCGAATTGTTGCTGGGGAAATTCCGGAAACACTTCGTGGAAAGCGGGTTATGACCCTAGATATGGGTACGGTTGTTGCAGGTACTAAGTATCGGGGAGAATTTGAGGATCGTTTAAAGAAGATTATGGACGAAATTCGCCAAGCAGGGAATATCATCCTGTTTATTGATGAATTGCATACGTTAATTGGAGCTGGCGGAGCAGAAGGAGCAATTGATGCTTCCAATATTTTAAAACCAGCTCTGGCTCGTGGCGAATTGCAATGTATTGGTGCGACCACCTTGGATGAATACCGGAAATATATCGAAAAAGATGCGGCATTAGAGCGTCGCTTCCAACCGATTACGGTGGATGAACCTACTGCAGAAGAAGCAGTTCTGATCTTAAAAGGGCTTCGTGATCGCTATGAAGCGCACCATCGCGTGAAGATTACAGATGAAGCGATTGAGCAAGCTGTGAAGCTTTCGGATCGTTACATCACAGATCGTTATCTACCTGATAAAGCGATCGATCTTGTTGATGAAGCAGCTTCGAAGGTTCGTCTATCCTCTTATACCGTACCGCCTGATTTAAAAGAGTTAGAGAAGAAGATGGTAGATGTTAAGAAAGAAAAAGACGCCGCTGTTCAGAGTCAAGAGTTTGAAAAAGCAGCTTCCCTTCGTGATCGTGAGCAAAAACTTCGCGAAGAATTAGAATCGACCCGCAATCGCTGGAAGCAAGATCAAGGCCGATCAGACTCGGAAGTAACAGGGAATGATATTGCTCATATTGTGGCAAGCTGGACAGGGATTCCGGTCGTTAAGTTGGCTGAGGAAGAATCGGCTCGTTTGCTAAATATGGAGGCGATCCTGCATAATCGGGTGATTGGTCAAGAGGAAGCAGTGAAGTCTGTTGCCCGTGCGATACGCCGGGCTCGTGCTGGACTTAAGGATCCTAAGCGCCCCATTGGCTCCTTTATCTTTCTTGGACCTACTGGTGTAGGGAAAACAGAATTGGCTCGCGCACTTGCAGAATCGATGTTTGGTGATGAAAATGCGATGATTCGGATCGATATGTCTGAGTACATGGAAAAGCATACTACTAGCCGTCTGGTTGGATCTCCACCGGGGTATGTAGGGTATGATGAGGGTGGCCAATTAACAGAAAAAGTACGCCGGAAACCGTACTCAGTTGTTCTCTTTGATGAGATTGAAAAAGCCCATCCAGAAGTATTCAATGTCTTGTTACAGGTGTTAGAAGATGGACGGCTCACAGACGGAAAAGGTCGTACGGTTGACTTCCGTAATACCGTCATCATTATGACTTCCAACGTCGGGGCTTCTACGATTAAGAATACTCGCCTAGGGTTTGCTACCGGTGATACGAGCAAAGACGAGTATGAGCAAATGAAGAACAATGTTATGGAACAGTTGAAGAAAAGCTTCCGCCCAGAGTTCTTAAACCGAATTGATGATTTGATTGTGTTCCATTCTCTAAAAGAAGAACATCTTCAAGAGATCGTAAGCTTGATGGCAGAAGAGCTACGTAGACGTTTGAAGGAGCAAGAGATTGATTTTACTCTTTCGCAAGCAGCAAAGAGTTACCTTGCAAAAGAAGGATTCGATCCACAATACGGCGCTCGTCCACTCCGTCGTGCGATCCAAAAGCATATCGAAGATCGTCTATCGGAGGAATTGCTTCGCGGCCATATTGTGCGAGGGGATACCGTTCAAATTGATTTAAAAGATGGAGCCTTAGTCGTAGAAAAGGGAGCCATTAAATCAGCAGCCAAGTCAACCAAGTCTAAACAATCCTAAACGATTAGAACAGCCTTGAGGGATCGGGGCTGTTCTTTTTTCTAACCGATGAATGCCTTATTTGCTATAATGAGGGATGAATTCCATTTGAGCTTTGAGGTGAATCCTTTGGCAAAAGTTAAGACTCGATTTATTTGTCAAGAGTGCGGTTATGAATCAGCAAAGTGGATGGGGCGCTGCCCAGGATGTGAAGAGTGGAACTCAATGGTGGAAGAGCGGGAAAATACTTCTCTGCGGATTCCTGGGACGAATATTAAACCAAAAGCTAAGCGTGAGAAGGCTTCGCGAATTACTCAAGTGGAAAAGTTATCTACTGATCGTACAGACACCGGTATGCGTGAACTAAATCGCGTACTTGGAGGGGGACTTGTTCCAGGTTCGCTAATCCTAGTTGGCGGAGATCCTGGGATTGGGAAATCGACTCTTTTACTACAAGCCACGTATCGGTTAGCGCGATCTGGTACTTCCATCCTGTATGTCACAGGTGAGGAATCCCTTGAACAAATTCGTATGCGGGCTGAACGTTTGGAATCATTACATGAAGAATTATATGTCGCCTCCGAGACAGACCTTACAGCTATTGAAGAATTAATAAGGGAAACGAATCCAAAGCTGGTTGTGATCGACTCCATTCAAACGATGTATCATCCAGAAGTAACTTCAGCTCCAGGGAGTGTGGCTCAAGTACGTGAATGTACGGGACAACTCATGCGCTGGGCGAAGGAACAAGGTGTGGCAATTATCATTGTGGGTCATGTTACGAAATCTGGCGCTATTGCGGGCCCGAGGATGTTGGAGCACATGGTGGATTGCGTTCTGTACTTTGAGGGAGAGCGTCATCATACATATAGGGTACTCCGGGCTGTTAAAAACCGTTTTGGTTCTACCAATGAAATCGGTGTATTTGAGATGAAAGAGCTTGGATTAGAGGAAATTGATAATCCATCTGAAGTGTTTTTAGCAGGGAGGCCTGTTGGGGTTCCGGGTACAGCTGTTACAGCGAGTGTAGAGGGAACGAGGCCCGTTTTGGTGGAATTGCAAGCTTTAGTAACACCTACCAGCTTTGCTACTCCGAAGCGTTCAGCCTCTGGTATCGATCATCAGCGTTTGACGATGATTATGGCGGTTCTTGAAAAAAGAATTGGTATGTTTTTACAAAATCAAGATGCGTTTGTAAATGTGGTAGGTGGTGTTCGGTTAGATGAACCTGCTGTGGATCTAGCAATTGCCGTAGCGCTGGCATCTAGTTTTCGTGATCGCCCTACCGGAGTGAGCGAATTATTTATTGGGGAGGTAGGGCTGACAGGTGAAGTTCGGGCAGTATCCAGAATTGAACAACGGGTGGCGGAGGCTGTTAATTTGGGCTTCGAAAAGGTAATACTACCTAGTAAGAACTTACGCGGTCTAACATCGCCTTCAGGTGTTCAATTAATAGGTGTCAATAGTGTGACAGAGGCTTTAAAAGAAGCGATGGGGGGGTAGACATTCATTGAGTAAAGAATTTGATTCGATTTTAAGTGGAGCACTAAAACTACTTGCCCCAGGAACGGCCTTTCGAGAAGGCCTAGACAATGTGCTAGGTGCTAAGACAGGGGCACTTATTGTGGTGGGATATGATGACTCTGTAAAGGAACTTGTGGATGGTGGATTCCATATTGATAGTCCTTTTACTGCCGCGCATCTGTATGAATTATGTAAAATGGATGGTGCGATTATTTTAAGCAGTGATGTGAAGCGGATTCATTATGCAAATGCACAGCTAGTTCCGAGCTCTTCCATGCCTTCTACAGAGACGGGAATCCGTCATCGAACAGCGCAACGAACGGCGAGACAGACGGGTAAACTCGTCGTATCTATCTCCCAACGTCGTAATACTATTACTGTTTATAAAGGTAGTGTTCGGTATGCCTTGCGGGATATTCGTGTGATCTTGACGAAAGCGAATCAAGCGATACAAACATTAGAAAAATATAAATCGGTGTTGGATCAAGCTACTACCAATTTAAGCGCGCTTGAGTTTGAGGAATTGGTCACACTAAATGATGTGGCTCTCGTGATTCAACGAATTGAGATGGTGCTCAGGATCAAACGAGAGATTCAGAGCTATATCAATGAGTTAGGATCAGAGGGTCGGTTAATTCATATGCAGTTAGAAGAGTTGGTTTCACATGTCGAAGAGGAAGCGGAATGGTTAATCAAAGACTATGCCAAAGATCCTGTTATTCAAACGCCTACGAGAGTATTTGAGGATCTAAAACACCTGTCGAGTGATGACTTGTTAGAACAGATCCATATTGTGCGGGTTCTAGGCTATCCAGGTAACACCAATCTCCAAGAAGGAACGGTTGCACCGAGAGGATATCGGATTTTAAACAAAATCCCTCGCTTGCCATGCAGTATTATCCAAAAACTTACATTTCGATTTGGGAAGTTGCCTAAAATTATGATGGCCTCAATCGATGAATTGGATGATGTGGAAGGAATTGGAGATGTTCGAGCAAGGGCGATTCAAGAAGGTTTACGTAGGATTCAGGAACAGGTCTTTATTGACAGACATATCTAAATACCTTACAATGAAACATTATACAAATGAACGAAAATGAAAGGTCCTCGATAAGGACTTAATCCAATAGGGGGTTCCCTGTATGTTTACAAAGTCATTACCTAACTGTTTGACCGTCGGGAACTTATTCCTCGGTATCATGGCTATTTTGTTAGCGATTCATGTAGAGCAATATTGGGAATATGCAGCCATCATGGTTATTATCGGGATGTTATTAGATGGCTTGGATGGTCGTGTAGCTCGTATGCTTAACGCACAAAGTGAATTCGGAAAACAATTGGACTCATTATCAGATCTTATTACATTCGGTGTTGCTCCGGCAGTTATTATGTATGTATCTGTTTTACAACCTATGGGCTTCGGAGGCTGGGTTGTAACCGCGATTTTCCCTATTTGTGGGGCATTGCGCCTTGCGCGATTTAACGTTCACCCTGGAGTCCCTGGCTACTTTATCGGACTACCGATTACTGCGGCGGGCGGAATCTTAGCCACATTGGCACTCTATAAAACGTATGTAGATAGCCCAGTGGTTTTGTTGGTCGCTACTTTATTCCTATCTTATCTGATGGTAAGTCAGATCCGTTACCCTGCTTTCAAGAAAACTACGATTCCAAAAAGTGTTTATTGGATCGCTCCACTCTTTTTGATTGCCGTTGGAGTAGCGGCTATCTATTTTCCGAAAGAGCTTCCAAAGGTGATCTTTATTCCACTAGGCATCTATGCATTATACGGTGTTAAAAAGACACTTGAACGGAAAAAACGTACGGAAGAGCACGATGAGCCGGTTGAAGAATAAACTCGATTGATGAAAAACAACGCACCTTCAATTGTTGGATACAAAAAAACCAACAGTTGGAGGTGCTTTTTCTATGTGCGATGGGGGTGTTCTGTTAGATATATTGAATTCTTATTTATTTTTGACAAGCTATTTATTATGCAAAAAGATATTGACTCCTACAAAAGTTATGTGCTAAGATATTAATTTTAAATTTCGTTGACAGTTTCTCTCAGTTGTGATATCTTGGAAATAGATATTGTCTCTGGGGGTGGATCTATTTGTTCAATATTGGTGACAAGGTGGTTTACCCGATGCATGGCGCTGGGATTATTGAATCCATTGAAGAGCGCGAGATCTTAGGGGAACGTAAACAATACTATGTGATGCGTATGCCAATTGGGGATCTGAAAGTGATGGTTCCTTTGCAAAGTATTAATAGTATCGGGTTGCGTGAGGTTGTCGACGAAAGTACGGTAGATAAAGTATTAGATCGTATGAGAAATTTCGAAGAAGAAGAAACAACCAGCTGGAACCGCCGTTTTCGTGCCAATATGGACAAGATGAAAAGCGGAGACATCTATGAAGTTGCGGAAGTTGTTCGTTCCTTGATGTTTCGTGATGAGGAGAAAGGACTCTCCACCGGTGAGAAAAAAATGCTAGACAATGCAAGACAAATCTTAATTAGCGAGTTGGCACTAGCTAGGGATTTACAAGCCGAACAGGTTTTTGAACTTATTGATGAAATTATTTCATCCCACACATAGCTTGAATTTTCACCCTTATTTTTTTATGAAGGTCCAATAGGTTTGTATTTCATTAATTTGTCTATACTGAATACTAGATTTGATGTGAGAGGGGAGGTGAAGCCCCATGATGAATCGTTTTGTGCAATTAGCATTCACACTCCTAGGAGCATCCGCGGGTTGGGTACTCGGTCCGAAGTTTTTTCGGGTGCTTCAAGAATCTCCTCTGAATTTTGGAGAAGTTCCGTTTTCAGGTTATGTTGGTGCTTTTATTGGGGCTGCGCTCTTATTTGTAGTAGCGATTCGTGTTTCAGAAAGTGTTATTAGCTGGATTAAGTGGTTTGAAGAACACCTTGTAAAAATTCCAGCGGCGGATGGATTATTTGGTGTATTTGGCTTAATTATGGGTCTTCTTATTGCATTTTTAATTCAACAACCAATTTCTGAGCTTTCAATCCCAGGAGTTGAACGAGTTTTACCGATTATTGTATCGATTTTGTTTGGATATCTTGGTTTTAGTGTCGGCTATAAGAAAAAGGATGAGCTTATTACTATCATTACGTTTGGCCGGCAAGGAAGGGATAAACAAGCTAAAAAAGAGAATCAAGACATCGTAGAACACAAAATTTTGGATACCAGCGTCATTATCGATGGACGGATCGCTGATATATGTCGGACGGGCTTTCTAGATGGAACGATCGTCATTCCTAGTTTTATTCTAGAAGAACTGCAACACATCGCGGATTCCTCTGATGTATTGAAGAGAAATCGTGGTCGTCGGGGACTTGATATCCTCAATAAGATCCAAAAAGAGCTTAATATGAAAGTATTAATCTATGAGGGTGATTTTGAGGATGTTGCGGAAGTGGATAGCAAATTAGTGAAGTTGGCTAAAGTTCTATCAGGTAAAGTGGTAACCAATGATTTTAACTTGAACAAAGTATGCGAACTACAAGGTGTTAGCGTACTAAATATCAATGACCTAGCCAATGCAGTTAAACCAGTTGTATTGCCGGGTGAAGAGATTAATGTTCAGGTGATCAAAGACGGAAAAGAACACGGCCAAGGAGTCGCCTATCTAGACGATGGAACGATGATTGTCATCGAGGGTGGTCGGGATTATATAGGGGATCATATTGATGTCCTTGTAACGAGTGTACTTCAAACTTCGGCAGGCAGAATGATTTTTGCTAAGCCTAAGCTCCTAGAGCGTGCGTTATAATAAGGAATAAACAATAGCCCGTATGGTGTCTTTCGATGCCGACGGGCACTGTTTTATTTGTGTATAAGGAGGATGGATCATGAGTGTTGGAGTGGTCATCCCTGCTGCTGGCCAAGGAAAGCGTATGGGTGGCAAGGTTAGTAAACCGTTTTTGTTGCTAGATGGACAGCCTATTTTGGTTCACACGCTTCGGCTTTTTGAGACTCATCCTCAGGTAGATGAGATTATTTTGGTCATGAAAAAAGAAGAGATAAGTGGAACAGAAGAAATGCTTAGCCCCTACGGATTTGCTAAGGTGAAGGCGATTGTTGAAGGTGGAAGAGAGAGACAGGAAAGCGTGTATAAGGGATTGCAATATTGTCAAAGTGATTGGGTTTTTATTCACGATGCTGTGCGTCCGTTTGTCACACATGAAGCCCTAGATCGCCTGATTCGGGAGGTAAAAGCTACAAAGGCAGCGATTTTAGCAGTACCAGTAAAAGATACGATTAAACAGATAAATAGTGATGGTTGGGTAACGAATACTCCAGCGCGAAATGAATTGATCTCGGTGCAGACGCCACAAGGATTTAGTAGGGATTTAATTGTACAAGCTCATCGGAAGGCTCTCGAGTGCCCAAATTGGGCGACGGATGATTCGATGTTGATGGAGCAGTTAGGGTTTCCTGTTAAAGTAGTAGAGGGTGAATATAATAATATTAAGATCACGACTCCTGAAGACCTTGTACTTGCCGAGAAAATATGGGAGATTAGGAGAGTAGAAGTATGATTCGGATTGGACAAGGCTTTGATGTGCATCAGCTAGCAGAAGGGTATCCTCTCATTCTAGGAGGAGTGCAGGTTCCGTATGAAAAGGGCCTAGTTGGTCACTCTGATGCAGATGTGTTATTACATACGATTACAGATGCTATTTTAGGTGCAGTTGCTTTAGGTGATATAGGAAAGCATTTTCCTGATACAGATGCGGCTTATAAGGGTGCGGATAGTGCTGAATTATTAATGCACGTGTGGGAATTGGTGAAGGAAAAGGGGTATCGGCTTGGAAATGTAGATGCTACGATTATTGCACAAAAGCCGAAAATGTCCCCTTATATTCCGCTTATGCAAAAGCGTATTGCGGAGTTGCTTGAGGCGGAGCTGGAGCAGGTGAATGTGAAGGCTACGACGACGGAGCAACTAGGTTTTGCTGGTCGTGGTGAGGGAATTGCTTCAATGGCGGTTGTGCTGTTGGAGAAGAGGTAGTCTATACGGCGAAACAAAACTAATTAACTTACTAAGAGGAGAGATAACCCCATGACAGTTCGCACACGATACGCACCAAGCCCTACTGGCTACTTACATATCGGCGGAGCGCGTACCGCCTTATTCAGCTACTTATTCGCTAAAAAGAATGGCGGACAATTTATCCTACGGATCGAGGATACAGATACAGAACGTAATATAGAGGGCGCAGATCTAGAGCAAATGAACGGCTTGGAGTGGCTAGGCGTCATAGCGGATGAGTCGACGGAAAAAGGCGGACCACATGAGCCGTACCGTTGTATGCAACGCCTCGATCTCTATACAGAGTACGCAGATCGACTCGTAGCGGAAGGGAAAGCCTACTATAGCTATGCGAACCAAGCGGAGCTAGAGCAAGAGCGCGAAGAACAACTAGCTCGTGGTGAGGCGCCGAAGTTTAGTGGCTGGGATCGTCATCTGAGTGATGAGCAAATTGCTGCATATCAAGCAGAGGGACGCGTTCCTAGTATTCGTTTGGCTGTTCCACCAGATCAAACGTTCGCTTTTTCTGATTACGTGCGTGGCGATGTAGAGTTTGATTCCAATGGAATTGGCGATTTTATCATTGTTCGTCCAGATGGTCGTCCTACTTATAATTTTGCTGTTGTGATTGATGATGCGCTTATGAACATCACTCATGTGATTCGCGGGGAAGAACATATTTCGAATACGCCTCGTCAGCTATGTGTCGCTCAGGCGCTTGGATTTGCGGCACCGAAGTTTGCTCATATCCCGTTGATTCTCAATCATGAAGGGAAAAAAATGAGCAAGCGGGATGAGTCGATTGTTCAATTCATTAGCCAATATCGCGATCTTGGTTACCTACCAGAAGCGATTGTGAATTTCTTGGCCCTACTGGGATGGTCTCCTGAAGGAGAAGAGGAGATTTTTACTCTTGAAGAATTAACCGATCTCTTCTCCTTAGAGAGGGTTTCAAAGTCACCAGCAACGTTTGATACAGCCAAGTTGAAGTGGATGAATAACTATTATATTAAGAAATCAAGCCTAGAACGGATCACGGATCTTGCCATACCTTATTTAGAGAAGGCAGGCAAAATTTCATCCCCTCTTACTCTGGAGCAAAGAGAATGGGTAACACGGTTAGTAGGGCTTTACCAGGAGCAGATGGATGAGATTTCTCAAATCGTGGAGCTATCGGATATCTTCTTCCGTCAAGATATCTATTATTCTTCAGAAGCGGAGCAGGTACTGGCTGGAGATTCTGTAGTGACGGTTATTTCAAGCTATGTAGCGGAGGTTCAAGCACAAGGTGATTTAGACGCTACGACGGTCAAATCCATGTTCAAAGCAGTGCAAAAAGAGACTGGTTTTAAAGGGAAGCAGCTCTTTATGCCAGTGCGTGCGGTCATTTCTGGACAGACGCATGGTCCAGACTTGACCGAAACGATCTTACTCCTAGGGAAAGACATTGTTGTAAAACGTTTACAAAGCTTCGTTGACAAACGTTCCTAGAATCGGAGAGAATAGAGTTAAATTCATACGGCTTTGCGATGATTGGGAAAAGTATAGATGATCGTTGTTTTCAGAGAGAGGTCAAACGGTGAGACGACCTTAGCGATATCATCTGGAAGTGCCCCCAAGAGCTAGTTTCCCCAATGGATGGTGATGATTTGCCTATCTTAGTAGGGAGATTCGGTACCCTGCCGTTATCAGGATTTAAGGGGAATCCACTTTTGGTAGGTGGGTTCAAACAGAGTGGAACCGCGGGCAAACCGTCTCTGTAGCAGATGTGCTATGGAGACGGTTATTTGTTTTATTCGGCAGATGAGAGGAGAAGGTTGTATGTCATGGTTGAGTAAAATGGGGATGCTTCGGAGAACGATACAAGCGGATATCCAAGCCGTCTTTGATCGAGATCCAGCGGCAAGAAATACGATTGAAGTCGTTTTTACGTATGCAGGGCTACATGCGATTTGGGCTCATCGAGTAGCACATTGGTTTTATAAAAAGGGCTGGTACCTTGTCGCCCGCTTGATTTCACAGAGTAATCGGTTTCACACAGGTATTGAAATCCATCCAGGTGCCAAAATAGGGATTGGTTGTTTTATTGACCACGGGATGGGTGTGGTAATAGGGGAAACGTGCGAGATCGGGAACTATGTAACCATTTATCAAGGAGTTACATTAGGGGGCACTGGGAAAGAAAAAGGAAAACGTCATCCTACGATTGACGATCATGTACTGATTGCATCAGGCGCGAAAGTATTAGGATCGATCCGAGTTGGGCGTTGCGCTCGAATTGGAGCAGGTTCTGTTGTGTTAAGAGAAGTACCTGCTAACTCAACTGTTGTAGGTGTTCCTGGACGGATCGTGGTTCAGGATGGAGTTCGTGTCCAAACCGATCTCGATCAAGTAAATCTTCCAGACCCTGTAGCAGAGATGTTTCGCGGATTACAGGGAGAGATCGGGCTGCTAAAACAAGAGATAGAGCGCTTAAAACAAGAACAAAATGGACAAATGAAGCTGATACCAGAAGGGCAACAAGGAGGTAGCAACCATGACAATCAAGCTGTTCAATACACTGACTAGACAAAAAGAAACTCTCACCACAATAGAGAAAAATAAGATCAATATGTATGTTTGTGGCCCAACTGTATATAGTTATATTCATATCGGGAATGCTCGTTGTTTTGTATTTTTTGATGTGGCGAGACGTTTTTTGGAGCACCAGGGGTATGAGGTAAACTACGTACAAAACTTTACAGACGTGGATGATCGCCTGATCAATGCATCCATTGAGACAGGACTTTCGGTTCCAGAGATTGCGGAGCGATACATCGAAGCGTACTTTGATGACATGGATGCTCTGGGAGTAAAAAGAGCAACCACTCATCCGAGGGCGACTGAAAACATCCAAGAGATGCTCGAATTTATTCAGGATTTGATTAAAAAGGGATACGCCTATGAAAAAAACGGAGATGTCTACTTTCGTTCCCTAAAAAAAGAAGGATACGGATGCCTGTCACATCATTCACTAGAAGATTTAAAATCGGGTGCTCGTGTAGAAGTAAATGAGTTGAAGGAGAGTCCGCTCGATTTTGCACTATGGAAAGCTGCTAAGCCAGGTGAGATTAGCTGGGATACTCCGTGGGGACTGGGACGTCCAGGTTGGCATATCGAATGTTCAGCTATGGCGCGCAGATATCTTGGGGATACTTTGGATATACATGCTGGGGGGATCGATCTCTGCTTCCCACACCATGAAAATGAAATTGCCCAGAGTGAGGCGATGACGGGTGAGACGTTTGTTCGTTATTGGTTGCATAATGAATTTATCAATATGAACAATGTGAAGATGTCCAAATCGGTTGGGAATGTCATGAGTGTAGTGGAATTACGCAAGTATTTCGAGCCACTTGCCTTGCGCTATTTCTTGTTATCCACTCATTATCGAAACCCGATGAACTTTACGGAAGATACACTCAGACAAGCGGATGAGAGTGTAAAGCGTATCCAGACAGCCTATGAAAATCTACAGCATCGAATCCAAGCTACACAGCCTGGAGATGTGGATAGAAGCATTGTGTCACAATTGGAAGATCTAAGCAGTCAATTTATTACAGAGATGAGTGATGATTTTAACTCTGCTAATGCGATTACGGTCGTGTTTGATTGTGTTAGACTTGCAAATGATTTAGTATCTCGGGAAGTAATTACACAAGAAACGGGTAAACTGGTAATCGACTGGTTTGAAACGTTCGCAGGAAATATTTTAGGTCTGATTCATCGGAATGAGATGTCTTTAGAAGATGAAATCGAGGCGCTTATTGAAGGGCGACAACAAGCTAGAAAGGATCGCGACTTTGCCTTAGCAGATGCGATTCGAAATCAATTATTGGAGCAGGGGATTGTGTTAGAAGATACTCCCCAAGGTGTGCGATGGAAGAGAAAATAAATCCGTATTTACTAGGGATGGGGGAAGCCGACTTGCCTAGGCCCCCCTCTCAAATCCACCCCCTATTACAAGCATATATAGGGGATTCCGTGTATGAAGTATATGTACGTTACCACCTTCTTGCTATTGGGGTGGTCAAGCCTCATGAACTACAACAAAGAGCGACCCAATATGTATCAGCGGTGGCACAAGCCAAAGCAAGTCGTATCATTGAAGGTGATTTGACAGAGGAAGAAGCGGATGTGCTCCGCCGGGGACGTAATGCCAAATCAGGTAGTGTGGCGAAAAGCGCTTCAGTATCCCAGTATCGCTATAGTACAGGTTTGGAGTCACTGATTGGATATCTGTATCTATCAGGCAAACAAGAGAGACTCGAACAATTAATGAAACAAATTATAGTAGCGTGTGAATGATAGGAGGAGATTAGATATGGGGACAGATTGGATTATCGGAAGGCAGGCTTTATCAGAGACACTTAGTTCGGGACGACATATCGAGAAGGTGTTCGTAGCGGAAGGGGTTCAGAAGAAGACCATTGCTGACATGATCAAACAGTTAGAAGATCAAAAGATTTCGTACCAATGGGTGCCTCGTTCGAAGCTAGATCAACTAGCGGATGGTGGAAACCATCAAGGAATCGCGGCTCAGATCGCGGCTTATGAATATAGCACAGTGGATCGGATCTTAAAGCGCGCTCAGAAGAAAGGCGAGAAGCCGTTTTTACTCTTGCTGGATGGGATTGAAGACCCACATAATTTAGGATCGATCCTTCGTTCGGCCGATGCTGCAGGCGTTCACGGTGTTGTGATTCCAAAACGGCGTGCCGTCGGCTTGACTTCTGTAGTAGCCAAAACCTCTGCGGGGGCTATTGAGTATGTACCAGTGGCACAAGTTACCAATTTGAACCGAGTTGCAGATGAGCTAAAAAAGGAAGGCATTTGGTTGGTAGGAACAGATGGATCTGCGAAACAATCCTACAATCAGGTAAATTTTGACATGCCAGTTGCTCTGGTTATTGGCAATGAAGGTCAAGGAATTAGCCAATTAATGAAAAAAAAATGCGACTTCTTAGTGCGACTTCCGATGAAGGGGCGTGTTGCTTCTCTCAACGCATCTGTGGCTGCGGGGATTTGTATGTACCAAGTGGCACTCGGACGGGATAATGGCTAGCACGCGTGAAGAATGGCTGGTGGTCGATGGTTATAATGTGATCGGCCTCCAGGCAAACATTCATCGGAAGGAACGACGTTTAGAAGAACAACGAAACCAGTTGATTAGTCAACTATCTGAGTATCAGGCAATGACAGGTCGTAAAGTGTATGTAGTATTTGATGCTCACCAGACTCACGGGGCGCGTGTACAAAAAACACAAGAAAAGGTGGAAGTGGTCTTTACATGTAAAGATGAGACGGCGGATGAATACATCGAGCAATTTGTGCGAAAAAGTAAAAATCCACATCGTAGAATTTATGTAGCTACTTCTGATTATCTAGAACAACGAATGGTGTTTGGTCAAGGTGCGTATCGGGTTTCCTCACGAGAACTGTTGGAGCAGATTCGAAGTGCAAGGGTTCAATTAGGAGAGGATTTACGGACTCAAGAGTCAACAAGTCCTAAAAATAAGCTAGGGGATTATCTACCGACTCATTTGCAGAAAGAATTTGAAAAGTTAAGAAGGAAAAAATAGGTGGAAAATTGACGATTTTGTTTCATTTCAGATATAATAGCCTTACATGCGGTTTACATGCTACTTTTGCCGGGGGGATCGCAGTGAGTGTAGACCTACAAACAAGTAATGCTATTCAGTATGAGAAGGTCGTCGAGTACAAAACATTACCAGATGAAGAGCTGGTTGAGGAAGTTCGGATTGGATGCCAAGAAGCCCTCGAATACTTAATTCATAAGTATAAGAACTTTGTTAGAGCGAAAGCCCGCTCCTATTTTTTAATTGGGGCAGACCATGAAGATATTGTGCAAGAAGGCATGATTGGCTTGTATAAAGCAATACGTGATTTTCGTGGGGACAAGCTGGCCTCGTTTAAAGCTTTTGCTGAGCTTTGCATAACCAGACAAATCATCACCGCCATCAAAACAGCAACTCGTCAAAAGCATATTCCGCTTAATTCTTATGTCTCATTGGACAAGCCTAGCCACGATGATTCGGATCGCACACTATATGATACGCTCACCGGTGGCAGGCTAAATCCAGAAGAGATCTATATTAATCAAGAAGAATATAGCGATATCGAGGATCAAATTTCCCAAATTTTAAGTGACCTCGAGCGAAAAGTGTTGATGTTATACTTAGATGGGCGAAGCTACCAAGAAATCGCTGTGGACCTAAACCGTCATGTAAAGTCCATCGATAACGCACTACAACGTGTGAAGAGAAAACTAGAACGCTACTTAGAAGTAAGAGAAATCTCTCTATAAACAGTGAAAATAACGAATGAAATAAAAAACAGGGGACCAGCCTGTTTTTTATTTCATTCGACAAAAAAGGACAAATTCCTTTTTTTGTTTCTACCGAGAAAAATAAGCCCATAATGGGTATGAAGTAGGCTTTCATTGACAGAGGATGCGAGGTTATGATAAATTAACTTGGGTGTTTTCTAATCATATACCATCATGATTTGATCGGACTGATATTTGTAGGGGAGGTGTTTTTCAATGCGCGTAAACATTACAATGGCTTGCGTAACTTGCAAAATGCGCAATTATGCGTTGACCAAAAACAAGCGTAAGCATCCAGATCGTATGGAGTTGAAGAAGTATTGCCCTCGTTGCAACACTCATACTGTTCATCGTGAAACCAAGTAATAACTTCTTCCTTAATGAAAGATGGGGGTGACAATATGACTTTTCTTGCCAATATCGGACGTGGTATCAAGAAAAGCGTGGGCGGTACTGTGGGTTTCTTTAGCGGTAGCGTTCAAGAGCTCAAACGTGTTCGTTGGCCATCCCGTAAGGAAATGGTTAACTACACACTAGTCGTTGTATCTACTGTTGCTGTTCTAACCATCTTTTTGTTCCTAATTGATTTAGGGATTAACGAGGTATTGAATTTGATTCCAAAAAAATAGATTGATTTGAATCGATTGTCGTAAGGGGGGACAGGGTAAGCTACCCTGGATTACATGGAAAAGAATTGGTATGTCGTTCACACGTATTCCGGCTACGAAAACAAGGTAAAGACAAACCTAGAGAAGCGCATCGAATCAATGGAGATGCAAGATAAGATTTTTCGCGTACTCGTTCCCATGGAAGAAGAGACGGAACTGAAAGATGGTAAGAAGAAGACTGTCATGCGAAAAGTGTTTCCTGGGTATGTCCTAGTCGAAATGGTCATGACAGACGACTCTTGGTATGTAGTAAGGAATACACCAGGTGTAACCGGCTTTGTTGGTTCTTCTGGTGCTGGTTCGAAACCAACACCCCTTTTACCAGACGAGGTTCAGGTCATTCTTGCTTCGATGGGCGTAGAAGAAGCTCAGATCATCGTGGATTACGAGGTAGGAGAATCGGTACGTGTGAAAGAGGGTCCGTTTGCAGGCACGATTGGACTAATCGAAGAAGTCGATGCCAAAAATGGTAAGTTGAAGTTGCTAGTCAACATGTTCGGTAGAGAAACACCAGTAGAACTAGAATATTTCCAAGTGGAAAAAATTTAACATCAGGAAAAACTTTTGTTTCTCCTGAAAGTATGATAGATTGTTATAGTTATTACCCAGCCGCTTAAGGCGGAACAGAAGCGTTTATTCGCTTGCTGTGACCGTGGGAGGGGAATTCCCCGCAAAATACCACATTGTGTTGAAGGAGGTAGTTAGCGATGGCCAAGAAAGTCTTTAGAGTGGTCAAGCTACAAATCCCTGCTGGTAAAGCTAACCCAGCGCCACCTGTTGGACCAGCTCTCGGAGCAGCTGGTGTTAACATCATGGGATTCTGTAAAGAATTTAATGCTCGTACTGCGGATCAAGCAGGTATGATCATTCCTGTGGAGATTACTGTATTTGAAGATCGTTCATTCACCTTCATTACGAAAACTCCACCAGCTGCAATTCTCTTGAAAAAAGCTGCTGGAATCGAATCTGGTTCTGGAGAGCCTAACAAGAAAAAAGTAGCAACGGTTAAGCGCGATAAAGTTCGCGAAATTGCTGAAACAAAAATGCCGGACCTAAACGCAGCTGATGTTGAAGGCGCTATGCGTATGGTAGAAGGCACTGCCCGTAGCATGGGGATCGTCATCGAAGACTAATAACGTCTTCGTTGCCTAGGCTCTCTGCCACGATTGTCTAGGTAAGTGGGAGGATCATCCGTTACAACCACGAAGGGAGGAATTGAAGTGGCTAAACATGGTAAAAAGTACTTGGAAGCTACCAAGAAAGTAGATCGTTTCAAACAATACGATATAGCCGAAGCGCTTACTCTCGTAAAAGAACTTTCTACAGCTAAATTTGATGAAACGGTTGAAGCTGCATTCCGCTTAGGTATTGATACCAAAAAAGCAGATCAACAAGTGAGAGGTGCTGTTGTACTGCCACACGGTACCGGTAAAACTCAACGCGTTCTTGTTTTTGCTAAAGGCGAGAAAGCAAAAGAAGCTGAACTTGCTGGAGCGGATTACGTAGGCGATGAGGACCTCATCAACAAAATCCAACAAGGTTGGTTCGAATTTGATGTTGTTGTAGCAACTCCTGATATGATGGGTCAAGTAGGTCGCTTGGGCCGTGTACTCGGACCAAAAGGTCTTATGCCAAACCCAAAAACAGGCACAGTAACATTTGAAGTCGAAAAAGCAATCAATGAGATCAAAGCAGGTAAAATCGAGTACCGCGGGGATAAAGCAGGTATTATTCATGCTCCTATCGGAAAAGTGTCCTTCACAGAAGCACAACTCGCTGAAAACTTGCAAGCTCTTGCTGATGCTCTTACAAAGGCGAAACCAGCGGCTGCAAAAGGCACTTACATGAAGAGTGTAACAGTTTCTTCGACCATGGGTCCTGGAGTATCTGTTAACGCACTTCGCTTTTCTAGTCGTTAATAATAGATTTGGCTTTTATTTGACAAAGGCTTACAGTTTCTAGTAAACTGATGAAGCTGATTGAAATCGAATAGAACCGTAGACAGTAGGAGTGCGGGAAGCACTTAATTTTCCTACCGAGGTGTTTTTATAAAACCCTTGGCCTTCGACTGTCTACGAAGGCTTTTCTTTTTCCTACAACTCTTTAAGGAGGTGTCCCCTATGTCCAAAGCAGTTGAACAGAAAAAACTTGTGGTAGCTGACATCGTTGCTAAGCTAGAGCGTAGTAAAACGACTGTAGTCGCTGACTACCGCGGTTTAACTGTAAAACAAACAAACGAACTTCGCAGGGAATTGCGTGAGGCTGGTGTAGAACTTCAAGTTCTTAAAAACACGATGACTCGTCGTGCTTCTGAGCAAGTTGGTTTGAGTGAACTTGGCGAATACTTGACTGGTCCAAGCGCGGTTGCGTTTAGCTATGATGATGTTGTAGCACCGGCTCGTGTTCTCCATAAGTTTGCAAAAGATAACAAAGCGTTGGAGATTAAAGGTGGCGTAGTAGAGGGGAAAGTAGTTGGTTTAGAAGATATCCAAGCTCTTGCTGAACTTCCATCTCGCGAAGGTCTTCTTTCCATGCTTCTCTCTGTTATGCAAGCTCCAGTCCGTAACTTTGCGCTTGCTGTTAAAGCAGTTGCAGATAAAGACGGAGAAGCTCCAGAAACTACTGAGGCGTAAGGTACTTTCCTTTCACTCAATGCGATTGACGTATGATGAAACTTTATTGATACATTTACTGGGAGGTATAACTCAATGTCTAAAGAACAAATCATTGAAGCGATTAAAACTATGAGCGTTCTAGAATTGAACGATCTTGTAAAAGCAATTGAAGAAGAATTTGGTGTAACAGCAGCGGCACCTATGGTAATGGGTGGCGGAGCAGTAGCAGCGGAAGCAGCAGTAAAAACTGAGTTCGATGTAATCTTAACCAATGCTGGTAGCAGCAAAATCAACGTAATTAAAGCAGTTCGTGAAATCACAGGCCTTGGCTTGAAAGAAGCGAAAGCACTTGTTGATGGAACACCTGCTCCAGTTAAAGAAGGCATTAGCGAAGATGATGCAAATGCTATCAAAGCAAAACTTGAAGAAGCTGGTGCTAACGTAGAAGTTAAGTAATTAACTTTTCGTTCCGGTTTGACCCGTCGTCATCGGTCGGCGGGTCATTTCTATATAGGAGGCTGTCTAGATGAGTGATCATTACTACTCGAAGAATCCTATCTCTAAAAAAGAGGAACGCGATTTTGAAGTGATGGTTCGAGGAGAAAAGTTATCCTTTCAGACAGATGCAGGTGTGTTTTCGAAGAAAGGACTAGACTTTGGCAGTCGATTTTTGATTGAATCGGTAGACTTAAAAGGGGCTTGTCATATACTTGATCTAGGTTGTGGTTATGGACCTATCGGTTTATCGATTGCAAAAATGAATCCTAATATCCACGTTACGATGGTTGATATAAATGAACGTGCTGTTGAGCTCGCGAAGAAAAATGCTGTGTATAATCGACTCTCCGAGCGAGTGAATATTTTCGTTAGTGATCGATTCGAAAAAGTAGCTGGCATGAAGTTTGACTGTATCTTATTGAATCCACCGATTCGAACAGGGAAGACAGTGATCTACCAGATGTTTGCTGAGGCGAAAAGACATCTACATGACTCCGGTTCGTTTTGGATTGTGATTCGTAAGCAACAAGGTGCAGAGTCAGCATGTACAGAATTACATGATCTATTTTCGTCTGTGGAAGTAGTGGAACGAAAAAAGGGGTACTGGGTAATCCGAGCTGGTTTCTGAGAAAATTTGTAAATATCGTTGACAAAAGAAATCGGCCTGTGCTAGTGTTATAAAATGCAGAAAGTCTAGTTTAGATGATATTTCCTGCATTTTTTTGTGCCATTACAGGAAAACTAGTGAGATTTGTTTAAATATGGAAATCACTGGTTAAGATAGGAAAATAGACTACTTTATAGTTAAAAATGTGGTAATTCGACCCATTTTTCTTTTTTCGCTTTTATCCTTAGTACGCAATAGATTGCGTCAGGATCCGAGGGGGGAATTTGTTTGGCTGGTAAACTTGTCCAGTACGGTCGGCGGCAAAGAAGAAGTTATGCCCGCATTGAAGAGGTATTAGAATTACCCAATCTTATTGAAATTCAACAAAAATCCTACGAGTGGTTTTTAGAGGAAGGCCTTCGTGAGATGTTTCATGACATTTCACCGATTGAGGACTTTACGAAAAACCTCGTATTGGAGTTTGTTGACTACAGTTTGGGAGAACCCAAGTACAACGTAGAACAAGCGAAAGATAATCAGGTAACCTATTCAGCTCCACTCCGTGTAAAAGTTCGTCTGATCAATAAAGAAACAGGCGAAGTGAAGGAGCAGGAAGTTTTCATGGGTGATTTCCCACTCATGACTGAAACGGGGACGTTTATCTACAACGGAGCGGAACGTGTCATTGTCAGCCAGTTGGTTCGTTCACCTAGTGTGTATTATAACACGAAAGTCGACAAAAACGGTAAGCCAACTTACACAGCTACAGTGATTCCGAATCGCGGTGCATGGCTGGAGTTGGAAACCGACGCGAAGGATATTATTTATGTGCGAATCGATCGCACAAGAAAAATTCCTGTGACGGTTCTTTTGCGTGCATTAGGCTTTAGTTCTGATGCTGAGATCATTGATCTACTAGGTGATGACGAGTATGTACGCAACACATTAGATAAAGACAACACAGGCAACACTGAAAAAGCGTTAATTGAAATCTATGAGCGTCTTCGTCCAGGGGAACCACCAACGGCTGATAATGCTCGTAGCCTTCTATTCTCTCGTTTCTTCGATCCAAAGCGATATGATTTAGCAAGCGTAGGTCGTTACAAGATGAATAAGAAGTTACACATTAAAAATCGTTTATTAAATAAAAAGCTAGCAGAAGCAATCGTCGATCCTGAAACAGGTGAGATCTTAGCAGAAGCAGGCACAGTGCTCGAGCGTAGGGTGCTTGATAAACTATTACCAGCTTTGACAGGTGAGAGTCCATACGGCCTAACAGAAACGACTGTACGTGGTGGGGTACCTGATGAAGGTCCAATCCACTTACAATCGATTCATATTTTCTCTCCGATAGATGAAGAGAAAGTGATTAAAGTGATTTCTAATGCAGAAATTGATATGTCTGTGAAAAATATCACACCTGCTGATATCATCTCCTCGATTAACTACTTTGTTAACCTCTTACATCGTGTAGGAGATACCGATGATATTGATCACTTGGGGAATCGTCGTCTACGCTCTGTTGGAGAGCTGTTGCAGAATCAGTTCCGCATCGGTCTATCTCGTATGGAGCGTGTGGTTCGTGAGCGGATGTCCATTCAAGATGCAAATGCGATAACACCGCAAGCATTGATTAATATCCGTCCGGTTATCGCTTCAATCAAAGAATTCTTTGGTTCTAGCCAGTTGTCTCAATTTATGGACCAAACCAATCCATTGGCTGAATTAACTCATAAACGTCGTCTATCAGCACTTGGACCTGGTGGTTTGACTCGTGAGCGTGCGGGTTTCGAAGTTCGAGACGTCCACCATTCTCACTATGGTCGTATGTGTCCGATTGAAACTCCGGAGGGTCCAAACATTGGTTTGATCAACTCCTTATCTAGCTTTGCTCGTATTAACAATTATGGCTTTATCGAAACGCCATATCGCCGTGTAAATCCAGATACGAACCAAGTAACGGAAGAAATTCATTATCTGACTGCAGATGAAGAGGATAACTACTATGTAGCTCAGGCCAATGCGGAGATTGATGAAGAAGGTAACTTCCTCACTAACGGGGTTATCACTCGTTATCGTGATGAGTTATTAACGGTTACGAGAGATCGAATCGATTACATGGACGTATCCCCTAAACAAGTTGTTTCGGTAGCGACAGCGTGTATTCCATTCTTGGAAAACGATGACTCCAACCGTGCTTTGATGGGTTCTAACATGCAGCGCCAAGCGGTACCATTATTGGTTCCTGAATCTCCATTTATCGGTACAGGTATGGAGCATAAAGCAGCGGCAGACTCTGGTGTTATGATCCTAGCGAAGAATCCGGGTACAGTTGAGCGTGTTACTGCTAATGAGATTTGGATTCGTAAAGAACAAGTTTTAGATGGTCGTCTCGTAAAAGGTGACTTGGATAAATATAAATTGACCAAGTTTTCTCGTTCCAACCAAGGTACTTGTATTAATCAACGCCCTGTGGTCAGCAGAGGTGAGAAAGTACTAAAAGGTGCTGTTCTCGCTGACGGTCCATCTACCGAGCAAGGGGAAATGGCTCTTGGTCGAAATGTCGTCGTAGCCTTTATGACTTGGGAAGGTTACAACTACGAGGATGCGATTCTCTTAAGTGAGAAGCTAGTGAAAGAGGATGTCTATACTTCGATCCATATTGAAAAATATGAATCAGAAGCGCGGGACACCAAGTTAGGTCCAGAGGAGATCACGCGTGATATTCCGAACGTGGGTGAAGATGCTCTGCGGAATCTGGACGAGCGTGGAATTGTTCGTGTCGGTGCTGAGATTAAGGTTGGAGATATCTTAGTAGGGAAAGTAACTCCGAAAGGGGTAACAGAACTTACTGCTGAAGAGCGTCTTTTGCATGCAATCTTTGGTGAGAAAGCACGTGAAGTTCGCGATACATCGCTCCGCGTTCCACACGGTCAAGATGGAATTATCGTGGATGTGAAAGTGTTTACTCGTGAAAACGGCGATGAATTACCACCAGGAGTAAATCAACTTGTACGTGTTTACATCGCGCAGAAGCGTAAGATATCTGAAGGGGATAAGATGGCGGGACGTCATGGTAATAAAGGGGTTATCTCACGGATTATGCCGGAAGAAGACATGCCATTCTTGCCAGACGGTACACCTGTACAAATCGTCTTAAATCCTCTGGGTGTTCCTTCGCGGATGAATATCGGACAAGTGTTAGAAGTCCATCTCGGTATGGCGGCGAAGTCACTAGGTCTTCATATGGCTACTCCAGTATTTGACGGAGCTCGTGAAAATGAGGTATTTGATGCCTTAGAAGAGTCTGGCGGAGACCGTGATGGAAAAACGATGTTGTATGATGGACGAACAGGTGAAGCTTTTGAAAACCGTGTCACAGTTGGGGTCATGTATATGATTAAACTTGCACACATGGTTGATGATAAGATCCATGCTCGTTCTACAGGTCCATACTCTCTTGTTACTCAACAACCATTGGGTGGTAAAGCTCAATTTGGTGGTCAGCGTTTCGGGGAGATGGAGGTTTGGGCGCTTGAAGCATACGGTGCGGCGTACACACTACAAGAAATCTTGACTGTTAAGTCGGACGATGTTGTGGGTCGTGTGAAGACGTACGAAGCGATTGTCAAGGGTGAAAATGTACCAGAACCTGGTGTTCCTGAATCATTCAAAGTATTGATCAAAGAACTTCAATCTCTCGGTATGGATGTAAAAATCCTTGCTGAGAACGAAGAAGAAATCGAAATGCGTGAGTTGGACGAAGATGATGAGCCTGGTAATGAAAGGCTTCACTTTGATCTAGAAAGTAATGATGAAGGACCTCGGTCCGTTTCGTAGTCCTAGGTGTGGAGAGGTGAGCCGGCAAGCGTCACTTCTCCTACTAGGAGGAACCCAGAGGGAGGAATGCCCACATGCTCGATGTGAATAACTTTGAGTATATGAAGATCGGTCTGGCCTCGCCAGAAAAAATCCGCTCTTGGTCTCGTGGTGAGGTTAAGAAGCCAGAAACAATTAACTACCGTACATTAAAGCCAGAAAAAGAGGGGCTTTTCTGTGAGAAAATCTTTGGTCCTACGAAGGACTGGGAGTGTCACTGTGGGAAGTATAAACGCGTTCGTTATAAGGGTGTTGTCTGTGACCGTTGTGGTGTAGAAGTAACCAGACAAAAGGTCCGTCGCGAACGTATGGGGCACATTGAGCTAGCTGCGCCTGTTTCTCATATCTGGTATTTCAAAGGAATTCCTAGCCGCATGGGTTTGGTCCTCGATATGTCTCCACGTTCGTTGGAGGAAGTAATCTACTTTGCATCCTATGTGGTTGTCGATCCAGGTCAAACCCCACTTGAAAAGAAGCAACTTTTATCTGAGAAAGAATTCCGTAGTTATCGTGAGAAATATGGTAATTCTTTTGTGGCAAAGATGGGAGCAGAAGCGATTCGTCGTCTGCTTGCTGATATCGATCTCATGAAAGAAGTGGATAGTCTAAAAGAAGAGTTGACGACAGCTCAAGGGCAGCGCCGGAATCGTGCTGTAAAACGTTTGGAAGTACTAGAGGCATTCCGTAGTTCTGGTAACAGACCAGACTGGATGGTTCTCGATGTATTGCCGGTTATTCCACCAGAACTGCGCCCAATGGTGCAATTAGATGGAGGGCGTTTTGCAACATCTGATTTGAATGATCTCTATCGTCGTGTAATCAACCGTAATAACCGTCTGAAACGTTTACTGGATCTAGGGGCTCCTGATATCATCGTCCAAAATGAAAAACGGATGCTTCAAGAAGCAGTCGACGCACTGATTGATAATGGTCGTCGTGGTCGTCCTGTAACAGGTCCTGGTAATCGTCCATTGAAATCCCTTTCTCATATGTTAAAAGGGAAGCAAGGTCGTTTCCGTCAGAACTTGCTTGGGAAACGTGTAGACTACTCGGGTCGTTCGGTAATCGTTGTAGGGCCGAACCTTAAGATGTACCAATGTGGTCTTCCAAAAGAGATGGCACTGGAGCTCTTTAAACCATTCGTAATGAAAGAGTTAGTCTCAAAAGGCCTAGCTCACAACATTAAGAGTGCGAAAAGAAAAGTAGAACGAGTTCATCCAGAGGTATGGGACGTTTTAGAAGAGGTTATTCGTGAACACCCTGTTCTCTTGAACCGTGCGCCTACGCTTCACCGTCTTGGAATTCAAGCATTTGAACCGATCTTAGTAGAAGGTCGTGCGATTCGTCTACATCCACTCGTATGTACTGCGTATAACGCGGACTTCGACGGTGACCAAATGGCGGTTCACGTACCATTATCTGCA
This sequence comes from Thermoactinomyces sp. DSM 45891, assembly GCF_900119485.1. Classification (GTDB taxonomy): domain Bacteria; phylum Bacillota; class Bacilli; order Thermoactinomycetales; family Thermoactinomycetaceae; genus Baia. The sequence continues at coordinate 38,561 of NZ_FPJZ01000006.1, read as the reverse complement.
GAAGCTCAGGCAGAAGCTCGCTTACTGATGCTGGCGGCACAAAATATCTTGAATCCAAAGGACGGCAAACCTGTCGTAACACCTTCTCAGGATATGGTACTCGGTTGCTATTACCTTACCATGCAAAAAGAAGGCGAAATGGGCGAAGGCTCTGTTTTCCAATCGATTGCAGAAGCAATTAATGCTTATCAACATGGGTATGTCACGTTGCATAGCCGTATTGCGATCCCAGCGAAAACACTGAAGAAAACCTCTTTCACAGAGGCTCAAGAAGGTGCATTGCTGGTAACAACTCCTGGTAAGTTGATCTTCAACGAAGTATTCCCAGAAGAATTTCCGTACATCAATGAACCTGGTAAAAAGAACTTTGTTCAAACAAGTGATGGGCACTTTATATTTGAAAAAGGTACGAATGTTCGCGAGTTTATTCAATCACTACCGGATCCAGGTGCATTACGGAAAAAGGATATGGGTGCGATTATTGCAGAATGTTTCCGTCGTTTTGGGACGATGATGACTTCTGTCATTCTAGATAAAGTAAAACAACTTGGTTACACATATTCCACACGTGCAGGTATCACGATGGCTGTATCGGATGTAAACGTTCCTGCTGCAAAATACGATATTTTGAAAGAAGCGGATCAACAAGTAGATGCAGTTGTGAAGCAATACCGTCGTGGATTGATTACCGATGATGAGCGTTATGAACGTGTTATCTCCATCTGGAGCAAGACAAAAGATCGTGTAACCGAAGTCTTGATGAAGAATATGGGTAAATATAACCCAATCTTCATGATGGCTAACTCTGGTGCGCGGGGTAACGTTTCACAGATTACTCAGCTTGCAGGTATGCGAGGACTCATGGCGAACCCAGCCGGTAAAATTATTGAGCGTCCGATTCGCACAAACTTCCGTGAAGGTTTGACTGTATTAGAGTACTTTATCTCTACTCACGGAGCGCGAAAAGGCTTGGCGGATACCGCCCTTCGTACAGCTGACTCTGGTTACCTCACACGACGCCTTGTCGACGTAGCTCAGGATGTCATTGTTCGTGAAAATGATTGTGGAACAGACCGCGGTCAACGAGTATCTCGCATTCATGATGGCAATGAGATCATTGAGGAGTTATTTGATCGTATTGTGGGTCGTACAGCTTTTGAGACAGTGAAACACCCAACTGATGGACGTGTGATTGTGGATCGTAACGAATTGATTACAGAAGAACACGCAGAAGAGATCGTAGAGGCGGGTATTGAAAAAGTAGTCATTCGTTCTGTTCTAAGTTGCCGTACCAAGCATGGAGTTTGTAAGAAATGTTATGGACGTAACTTGGCCCTCGGTACACAGGTGGAGATCGGTGAAGCGGTCGGGATTATCGCGGCTCAATCGATTGGTGAGCCTGGTACTCAGTTGACCATGCGTACCTTCCATACTGGTGGGGTAGCGGGTGACGATATTACGCAAGGTTTGCCTCGTATCCAAGAGCTATTTGAAGCTCGTAATCCAAAAGGTCAAGCTGTTATCAGTGAGATCACAGGTAAGGTAACGGATATCCGAGAGGTAAAAGATCGTCGTGAAGTAGAAGTGGAAAATGATGTGGAGAGTAAAGCACATGTGATTCCATATGGCTCTAGACTTCGTGTAGTTGTTGGCGATGAAGTGAAATTTGGCGATGAGCTTACTGAAGGCTCGATTGATCCAAAGGAATTGCTTCGAGTCAAAGGGGTACATGGTGTTCAAAGCTATATCTTGCAAGAGGTACAAAAAGTATACCGCTTACAAGGGGTAGAAATTAACGACAAGCACGTTGAGGTTATGATTCGTCAGATGATGAGAAAAGTACGGATTACGGATGCAGGTCAAACCGTTCTTCTGCCAGGTTCCGTGGTAGATATACATGAATTTGAAGCGGCAAACCGTGATGTACTCTTACGTGGTGAAGAGCCTGCTGTTGCTCGTCCGCTCTTGCTAGGTATTACTAAAGCTTCACTTGAAACAGAATCCTTCTTGTCGGCTGCTTCCTTCCAAGAGACGACTCGTGTTCTAACCGATGCGGCAATCAAAGGAAAAGTGGACCGCTTGCTAGGTCTGAAAGAGAACGTTATTATCGGTAAGCTAGTTCCTGCTGGTACGGGTATGTCTCGCTACCGCAATCTACAGGTGAAGATGGCGAATGAAGTAAACGATCTTCAAGCATCTGATTCCGTGCTTATCGATTAGAGTAGTTCAAAATACAATCTTGTTGACATTGTGAATACCGGGTGGTAAGATACACTCGTGTGCTTGGAACGTTTCACTTTGGAGGGCTGATAAATTGATGTCTTATGAAAAAGTGAAAGTAGCAAAAGCAATGGCGATTGGAACCAAGCAAACGAAAAAGGCCATTGAGAATTTGTCTGCTGTAGAAGTGATTCTAGCAGATGATGCAGATCAAAAGATTCAGCTCTTGATCTCCTCGATGTGTCAGGCTCGGGGAATCCCTGTTGTGCGCGGGCTCTCGATGAGAGAGCTAGGTAAAACGTGTGGCATCGAAGTCGGTGCAGCAACAGTAGCGATTTGCAGATAATGATGAAACACTTGAGATAAATTGGGTCGAACTGCATGTATCCTAGGTAGTCATGCAGTTCGTCTCCCCTTATTTGTTCTCATGGATGTTTTTTTACTCTTCCATGATCCGCCTGGATCTGTGGACTTACAAGATAAGCAGGGGGGTGCCAAAAGATGCCAACAATTAACCAGTTGATTCGTAAAGGCCGTACTGACAAAGTGAGAAAGTCAAAATCTCCAGCTCTTCAGTACACTTACAACAGCATGAAAAAGGACATTGTGCTACAAAGCTCTCCACAAAAGCGTGGTGTATGTACTCGTGTTGGTACGATGACTCCGAAAAAGCCAAACTCCGCGTTGCGTAAATATGCTCGTGTGCGTTTGACAAACGGTACAGAGGTAACTGCTTACATCCCGGGAATCGGTCACAACTTGCAAGAGCATAGTGTTGTACTCATTCGTGGTGGTCGTGTGAAAGACTTACCAGGGGTACGTTACCATATCGTGCGTGGTGCACTGGATACTGCGGGTGTGAACAACCGTAACCAAAGCCGCTCCAAATACGGTACAAAGCGTCCTAAGAAATAATGTATTTATCACTTTATATTAACTACTTATAAGAAGGAGGGAAAAGCATGCCACGTAAAGGCCCAGTACCTCGCCGTGATGCACTTCCAGATCCAATATACAACAGCAAGTTGGTTACTCGTTTAGTCAACCGTCTGATGTACGATGGAAAAAAAGGAAAAGCGCAAACTATTTTGTATGATGCTTTTAACCTAATCCAACAACGTTCTGGTAACGACCCAATGGAAGTTTTTGAGCAAGCTCTTAAAAACGTAATGCCAGTACTTGAAGTAAAGGCTCGCCGTGTAGGTGGTTCTAACTATCAAGTACCTGTTGAGGTAAAACCAGAACGTCGTACAAGTCTTGGACTACGCTGGTTGGTAAGTTATGCACGTCTGCGTAACGAAAAAACCATGGAAGAACGTTTGGCGAATGAAATTCTTGATGCAGCAAACAACTCTGGTTCTGCTGTGAAGAAAAAAGAAGATGTTCACCGTATGGCGGAAGCAAACCGCGCGTTTGCACATTACCGCTGGTAATTATATTGTTTATCTGTTTGACAGATGAAGGGAGAAATTCCAGATGGCACGTGAGTTCTCCTTAAAAGATACACGGAATATCGGGATCATGGCTCATATCGATGCTGGTAAAACTACTACTACTGAGCGTGTTCTTTTCTATACCGGTCGTGTACACAAAATTGGTGAGGTGCACGAAGGTGCGGCTACCATGGACTGGATGGAACAGGAACAAGAACGCGGAATTACGATTACTTCCGCTGCCACCACTGCCCAGTGGGATGGCCACCGTATCAACATTATTGATACTCCTGGTCACGTAGACTTTACCGTTGAGGTTGAGCGTTCCCTGCGTGTACTCGATGGAGCTGTAGGTGTATTCTGCGCTAAAGGCGGCGTAGAACCACAATCTGAAACTGTATGGCGTCAAGCTGACCGTTATGGTGTTCCACGTCTTGCTTATGTGAACAAGATGGACATCTTAGGAGCTGACTTCTACGGTGCAGTAGAGCAAATGCGTGAGCGCCTTGGTGCAAACGCAGTACCAATCCAACTTCCAATTGGTTCTGAAGATAAGTTCCTTGGAATCGTGGACTTGGTAAAGATGAAAGCAATGATTTATACCGACGATTTGGGAACCACCTCTGAATCAGGTGAAATCCCGGCCGAGTTGAAGGATAAAGCAGACGAGTATCGTACGATACTTGTAGAAGCTGTAGCAGAACTCGACGAAGAGCTAATGGAAAAGTACTTGGAAGGTGAAGAACTCACCGAAGAGGAAATTGTAAAAGCACTTCGTAAAGGTACATGTGAAGTGAAGATTACACCTGTTACTTGTGGTTCTTCCTACAAAAACAAAGGAGTTCAACCTTTGCTCGATGCTGTAGTGGCTTATCTCCCATCTCCACTTGATGTTCCTGCGATCCAAGGTCAGTTGCCAGATGGCACTGAAGCGATTCGTGAGTCAAGCGATGAAGAGCCATTCTCCGCTCTTGCATTCAAAATCATGACAGACCCATATGTCGGGAAACTTACATTCTTCCGCGTTTACTCTGGGACATTAGAGTCAGGATCTTATGTTTTGAACTCTACTAAAGACAAGCGTGAACGTGTAGGTCGGATTCTTCAGATGCATGCTAACTCTCGTGAAGAGATCAGCAAAGTATACGCTGGAGACATCGCAGCAGCAGTAGGTCTTAAAGATACTACTACTGGAGAAACTCTCTGTGATGAGAAAAATCTGATCGTACTTGAATCAATGGAGTTTCCTGATCCAGTAATCGAGATCGCAATCGAACCAAAATCGAAAAGCGATCAAGATAAAATGTCTATCGCCTTGACCAAACTTGCTGAAGAGGATCCAACTTTTAAAGCTTGGACCGATGAAGAAACAGGTCAAACGATCATTGCTGGTATGGGTGAGCTCCACCTCGATATCATCGTAGACCGTATGAAACGTGAATTCAAAGTAGAAGCGAACATTGGTGCGCCACAAGTTGCCTACAGAGAAACGTTCCGCACTGCTGCGAAAGTCGAAGGAAAATTTGTTCGTCAGTCCGGTGGTCGTGGTCAATTCGGTCACGTCTGGGTTGAATTCGAACCAATGGAAGCTGGCGAAGGCTTCGAATTTGTGAACAAAATCGTCGGTGGTGTTGTTCCACGTGAATATGTCCCTGCGGTTCAAGCTGGTATCGAAGAGTCTATGAAAAATGGTGTCCTTGCTGGATTCCCATTAGTAGATGTTCGTGCTAGACTTGTAGATGGATCTTATCACGATGTTGACTCCTCTGAGATGGCGTTTAAGATCGCTGGATCGATGGCGCTAAAAGCTGCGAAGTCCAAGTGTAACCCTGTTATTCTTGAGCCGATGATGAAGGTCGAAGTAACGGTTCCTGAAGAATACATGGGTGACATCATGGGTGATGTTAGCTCTCGTCGTGGGCGAGTAGAGGGCATGGATGCTCGTGGTAACTCTCAAGTAGTGCGCGGTATGGTTCCACTATCTGAGATGTTTGGTTATGTAAATAGCCTACGTTCTCGTACACAAGGTCGTGGTACGTTCTCTATGGTATTTAGTCATTATGAAGAAGTACCAAAGAGTGTCGCAGAAGAGATTATTAAAAAGGCTTCTGGTAACTAATTTAACAAGAACCTGGTAGAGTGTCACCCCGATCACTTTACCAGATTCCTATACATCTTTTTACCAAAACCAAAAACCAAAATACTTATTTCCTTATCTGAGGAGGATTTTATCATGGCAAAAGCCAAGTTCGAGCGTAATAAGCCACACGTTAACATTGGTACAATTGGTCACGTTGACCACGGTAAAACAACATTGACTGCTGCAATCACAACTGTATTGGCTCAAAAAGGTGGAGCAACTGCTACTGCTTATGACCAAATCGATAAAGCACCAGAAGAGCGTGAGCGTGGTATCACCATTTCTACTGCACACGTTGAGTACGAAACAGACAACCGTCACTATGCACACGTTGACTGCCCAGGACATGCTGACTATGTGAAAAACATGATTACAGGTGCTGCGCAAATGGACGGAGCGATTCTGGTTGTATCTGCAGCTGACGGCCCAATGCCACAAACACGTGAGCATATCTTGCTATCTCGTCAGGTAGGCGTACCTTATATCGTTGTATTCATGAACAAAGTGGACATGGTTGACGATGAAGAGCTATTGGAACTCGTTGAAATGGAAATTCGTGAACTTCTTTCTGAGTACGAATTCCCAGGCGATGACATCCCAGTTGTTAAAGGATCTGCTCTAAAAGCACTTCAAGATCCAAGCAGCGAGTGGGCTGATCGTATCGTTGAATTGATGAGCGAAGTAGATGCTTACATCCCAGAACCAGAACGTGCTACAGATAAGCCTTTCTTGATGCCAGTAGAGGACGTATTCACCATTACTGGTCGTGGTACTGTTGCTACCGGACGTGTAGAACGTGGAACCATTAAAGTAGGCGACGAGATCGAAATCATCGGTCTTACTGAAACTCGTAAATCCATCGTAACCGGTGTTGAGATGTTCCGTAAACTTCTTGACTCTGCAGTTGCTGGTGATAACATTGGAGCTCTTCTTCGTGGTGTAGACCGCAAAGATATCGCTCGTGGTCAAGTACTTGCTAAAACGGGTTCTGTGAAACCACATACCAAGTTTAAAGCACAAGTATATGTATTAAGTAAAGAAGAGGGCGGACGTCACACTCCATTCTTCTCTAACTATCGTCCACAATTCTATTTCCGTACAACTGACGTAACGGGTGTTATCCAGCTTCCTGAAGGTACTGAAATGTGTATGCCTGGCGACAACATCGAAATGACTGTTGAGCTTATCGCTCCAATCGCGATCGAAGATGGTACACGTTTCGCGATCCGCGAAGGTGGACGTACTGTTGGTGCTGGTGCAGTAACTTCTATCATCGAGTAGTTCTTACTTCGTAGACACTGATTGACTATACTCATAGAAAAAAGCCTTATGGTCTGATCCGGACAGACTGTAAGGCTTTTTCTGTATTGAAAAACAGGTGAATGGAGAGGGTAAAATGACACTTTCATTTGCATTTTATTCTCATATTATATCAGTGAACAATGATAGTATCATTTAAAGCTAACATGTAAAAATATGTCCTTTATGTTCAAAATCATAACAGGGGGAATTTGAGGATGGCTCACTTGGTGGACATTCGATATCATCAGTATGGGAGTACAACACCGGGAGGTTCTTCTACGCAAATTTCTACAAGCCCAACTGCTCCAACAAGAGTGGCAACCGTTCGATTTCCATTAGTTTGTGGAACAAGCCTTGTTGAATTAGATGGAATTATTCATGTTAATAACGATAATACGAATGCTACGAGCACCCAATATGTAACAGTGGAGATTAGAAGAGGTGCTACACTTATTTATCAATCCAATATTGAAATTGATGATGAAGTATTAGATGATTATACCTTTGTCACATTTAAGCACATCGATCCACTACACGTAAAATGCATGGAGGATGTCGTCTATACTCTAAGTATCCACTCAAATGTAACGAATATGTTTTTCCACACCCCTGTTAACTTTACAGCAAAAAGATATTTAATTGATAGTAACGCACGCTAATTGACTACTTTATGTTGTCTAATATAAGATGAGCCTCATGTCTGATCCGGACAGACATGGGGCTTTTTTGTTGTTAGTTGGCTATATTTGAAATTGATTGATATAGATATAGATAATACACATCTAACTATCGTGTTTGTTTATCTATTGTTTTATACATCCATTCTAGAATCTCATTCATTTGCATAACATTGTATCGATAATCGATTTGTTTTGATTCGAGCATAGATCGTGTTTTAGGGAGATGTTGAGTGATCCATTGGGTCATGCTGGATGGGATGGTAGTTACCACTTCTTCAGGAACAGAGATTGTAGCTTGATTCGAGATCCATACATATCCCCACTGACCTAATTCTTCCTCCTTACCAAAAGACCGAACCTGTTTTCCTTGATGAATGAGTGTGATATGGTCCATCAGTTTGTTGATCTCATCTACATCATGAGAGGCAAGTAAAATAGATCGCTCTGACTTCTCCATCCAAATCTGTATCGACTCGTACAAGACGGTTTTGGACAGAAAGTCTAGACCATTTGACGGCTCATCTAGGAGTAATAGATCAGACTCCGTAGACATAGCGAGACTAATTAACAGTTTTCGCTGATTTCCTGTGGATAGTTTTTCATAGGGTACATGTAACTCAAAATCGAATTGCTTCATAAACTGTTGCATTTGATCTTGATTCCATTTGGGATACCAGTGACGATACCAAGAGATTAGGTCATTTCCAGTCCAGTAAGGGGATCCTTGATAATGGCTTGGGACATAGGCGAACTGCTTTTCTGATTGTTGTAATTCGGCAATGGGTTTGCCGAAGATGGAGATCTCTCCGTGGTCCCGGTGTTCCGCCCCAGAAATCATCTGTAGAATCGTACTTTTCCCAGAGCCATTCGGTCCAACTAAACCGGAGATGATTCCTGATTCTAAGGATAGTTGTATAGGGCCGATCTCTTTGTGTGGATACTTTTTCTCTAATTGGTGAGTGGTTAGGAGCATCAAGCATCCTCCTCTGTTTTCTCTTGGTGCCATTTTTGAAATAAATGGAGTTGCTTTATAAGAATGGTTTCTACTTTTTCAGGAGAAGCATGAATTCGTTTTAGAAATTGGAAAAGTTCTTGAATCGCTTTTTCGACTTCTTTTTGCTGCGCTGAAGGCACGTCGATTTCTTCGAGTGAGGAGACGAAGGTGCCACGTCCTTGCTTGACAACGATGAACCCCTTTTGTTCTAACTCTTGATACGCACGTTTGGTTGTAATGATACTACAAGATAAATCAATAGCCAGAGCCCGAATCGAAGGAAGTGGGCTCCCGGGAGGTAGTTGCCCGCTTAAGATTAGTTGACTTAGTTGATCTTGTATCTGTTGATAGATCGGTAGGGCATGATCTAATTTAACATTGATAGGTAGTTGCATGTTATTTGCTCCCTCCCTATTTGAGGCGAACATGCCTAATCATAGATTGTGTGACTATATACAGGAGCGATACTGAGATGAGGAGTGCGCTCAGGCAACCAACGATAGTAAGTGAATGTGCTACTGTAGCAAGCAATTGAACGATATGTTGATTATACTTGTATTGCAGGATAACCAAAGTAAACAAAGGTATCAAATAGATAAAGAGTGAGAGCCAGAAAAATGCTCTATAGGATAATATTACTTCTGTAAACAGTAAAATTGTATTAATTAGAATAGATACAGCCAATGAAAGAATTATCATGGATGTGATATGGGTTTCAGTGTATGGATAGTATGTTTTTAAGCCGATATAGGTTATGGGTACTAGAATCATGAGGTACATACACGCTACTAGTAGTATACTGAGAATCCGGCTGTACACGATTACGTTCGGATGAATGGAAAAGGTACGAAAAAACGCTATTTCTCTTCGACTCAAGTCGCTTCCAACGAGCCTATAAGAGGCATGATGGCGCTTTGTATAGTAAGGAAAAGTGATTAAAGATAATAAAAAAACGGTCGTGACCCAAGTCAAAGGGCGGTCTAAAACGCCCTCTCTTTTCGTTACAAATGTGCTGGCTAACATCACGTATAAAAAACTGTTGAGTAAGAAGTAAGGAACGATATGAATCATCGCTCCCGATAAATCCCGTTTCGATAAAAACCAAGCATCTTTCCACATGAAATCCATCTCCTAAAGCATATGTTTGGGTTTTTGAAAGAGAAAGGCTCCGTACGCTACAAGTGCAAGGCTTAGAGCAGAGCAGGAAGCAAACGTGATGATGATGTCCGTAGTTCCTATGCTTTGATGAAGGATTTCATAAAGAACGGCATGCACATTCCAAAGTGGAATCCAGAACAGATAGCTGGGTAATTGAGAACCAGTTTGTTGCATGATGACAAAAGTTCCGGCCAATACAATCATCATGAGCGGACTTAGATAGTTTTGTGCTTCTTTAAAGCTACGGGCAAATGTACTCATGATGAGTAGTAGAGCAGATATGACCAATACATAGAAGAGTATACAAAGTACGAAGCCAATCAATGGAATAGATCCGATGGAAATAAGCTGATCGAATTTAATGGCTGGACTTGATAAATACGGCTGGATTCCAAGTAGTGAGCTGACGGAAATCAAGGTAGTAACCATAATCATTCCTGTAACACCGATCCACTTTCCAATCCATAATTTCCATGTTGGAACAGGTAGTCCAAGTAATGAGACGATCGTTCTACGTTCCTTCTCACCAGCTATAGAGTCAATGGCAATCATCATCCCGCCCGTAAGTGGTGCGACACCAATCAGAAATGATATCAGATAGAATCCAGAAAAAATGTTTGGGGCACCTTCAGCCGATTTCATTTGTAGCTTAGGTAAATCGGAGGGAGAGATATTCTTCTGGGAGAGATATTGTTGTAAGAGCTGTTGATTGATATGAGACTGGAGAACCGTTTTGTATCCAGAGTCATCAGGGATTTCTAGGATCCACTGCTTAGGTGATCCTGATGGATCTGTTTCTACCTCTAGATATGCTGTAAGATCCCCTTGCTTCATGAACTTCTTGGCCTCTTCGGGCGACATGGTTTTTAGCTCAAGTTTTCCAGGGGCTGATTTCTTAATAGCTGTTTGTAAATCTGCAGGTACTTGCGAGCTAACGCCCATTTCGATTTTTGGTTCTTCAGAAGATTGCATACGATCAATCAGCAGGAAGATTCCTGGGATGAGTAACAATGGGATCAGGATTGACATCCAGAGTGTTCGTTTATCTCGAAATTGCTCCAATAATTCCTTCTTCGCAATATGCCACATTAGCTTCATGATGAAATTCCTCCTTGAATCCAATTTCGCAAGATATCCCGCAAGTTATCTGTTTGAAGCTCCTGATAGAGATTGGAAATGGTTCCGTTATAGATCATTTTTCCTTGTGACAAGGTGATAATTTTATCCGTTAAGTGAGTTACTTCCTCTAAGATATGAGTGGAGAAGAGGATGGTTTTTCCGGATTGTTGTAGTGATTTTACTAAGTCTTGAAACGCAAGTGACGCGGCGATATCGAGACCAGTTGTAGGCTCGTCAAACAGTAGATAGTCTGGGTTGTGGATAAGTGTTCGTAAGATAGCGGTTTTCTGCAAATTCCCTTTAGAGAGTTCTCCTGCTTTTTTGTGGAGATGTGGGGTAAGTAGAAGTTGCTCAGCCCACTCATCAATTCGCTGACGGGCCACAGAATCGGGTACATCATAAAATTTTGCAAAATATAAGATGTTTTCATACGCCGTTAAACGATGATAAAGACCAGAGTCATTACCAAACAAAAGTCCAATTCGTTTTTTGCAAGCAAGTGGATTTTGAGATAAGTTTTGTCCTCCTATTTGGATGGAGCCAGCGGTTGGTGTAATGAGTCCGGTTAATAGTTGAAAGAGAGTAGACTTTCCAGCTCCATTTTCCCCGAGTAATGCAATCAACTCTCCCGTGTGTATAGAGATATCAATGTTCTGTAAAGCCTTCGTAGGGCCGTAGTGTTTGGATAGTCCTACTGTCTGGATTGCGACGTTTTGTGACATTCGATCTCCTCCTGCAAATTTTGAAATACATTATAGTCTATATATTCATATATACAGTATGTTCTTTAAACCTGTCAATGTTTTATTTTAGGAATACCAATTTCTTCAAACATCCTTGTCATTCCCATTTCAATCTGATAAAATGTCTTCTGCAGTCTTCTCTAGAACTTTACTTACACCGCTTCGCTGACATCATAGAATTTACCTTTTAGACAGATGCTTTTTTTCCTTGCATCTGTTTTATATTTTCTATATAATAGCGAATGTTGGTCATGAACAGCGATGAAGCAGAAGGTTGCCGACACACCCGGCCCCTTTGCCATGGCCTAGGTCGGGAGAAATTTCTGCGGAGAAGTTCATTTAAGAAAAATGAGCGAAGGAGGGTTACTAATGGCAAAACAAAAGATTCGCATTCGGCTGAAAGCCTATGACCACCGTGTCCTAGATCAATCGGCGGTGAAAATCGTTGATACTGCGAAGCGTACGGGCGCTAGCGTGTCAGGTCCGATTCCGCTTCCAACAGAGAAATCTGTTTATACGATCTTGCGGGCGGTTCATAAATATAAAGATTCCCGTGAGCAGTTCGAAATGCGCACTCATAAGCGTCTGATCGATATCGTGAATCCTACGCAACAAACCGTAGATGCACTGATGAGATTAGATCTTCCATCGGGTGTTGACATCGAAATTAAATTGTAATGCTTAACTTCGATAGGGTAGGAGGTGTACGGCGTGAAAGGTATTCTTGGTAAAAAGATCGGCATGACTCAAGTCTTCAATGAGGATGGTACAGTTGCTACTGTAACCGTTGTTGAAGCGGGGCCATGTGTCGTTCTTCAAAAGAAAGAAATCGGTACGGATGGTTATGAAGCGATCCAAATCGGTCTCAAAGAAAAGAAAGAACATCGTGCTACTCGTCCTGAGATGGGACATGCAAAAAAAGCAGGTGTGGCACCACAACATTTCGTAAAGGAAATTCGTGGGGTTGACGTTGCAAGCTACGAACTTGGAAGTGTTCTAAAAGCCGACTTATTCGCTGCTGGTGAATTTGTAGATGTAGTTGGAACATCGAAAGGTAAGGGTTTTGCAGGTGCGATTAAACGTCATAATCAATCTCGTGGACCAATGAGTCACGGTTCTCGTTATCACCGTGGACCAGGTTCTTTGGGTGCGGTTGCTCCTAACCGTGTATTCAAAGGACAAACTCTACCAGGTCAAATGGGTCATGAGCGTATTACGACACAAAACCTTGAGGTTGTACGTGTAGACGCTGAAAAGAACCTGATCTTGGTAAAAGGTAGTATTCCAGGTCCTAAGAATGGTTATGTAATTGTTAAATCATCTGTTAAGAAAAGCGTATAACTGAGCAAAGAAAGGAGGACATAACATGCCTAAATTGACTGTATTAGATGTGCATGGTAAGGAAGTGGGCGAGATCGAACTAGCGGATGCGGTGTTCGGAATCACTCCAAACCAACACGTACTACATGATGCAGTTGTTATGCAACAAGCATCCCAGCGTCGTGGTACCCATGCGGTAAAAGGACGTTCTGAAGTTCGTGGTGGTGGTCGTAAGCCATACAAACAAAAAGGTACTGGTAATGCTCGTCAAGGTAGCATTCGCTCCCCACAATGGGTTGGTGGTGGTACAGTCTTTGGACCGGTTCCACGTAGCTATGGTTACAAATTGCCAAAGAAAGTACGTCGTCTAGCTATCAAGTCTGCTCTTTCTTCCAAAGTATTGGATAACGAATTAGTAGTGCTAGATGCGTTAGCTCTTGAAGCTGCGAAAACTCGTGAGCTAGTACAAGTGCTAAAAAATCTTGGCATGGAGAAAAAGACTTTGATCGTTTTAGACGATTTAGAGGAGAAAGCAGCTCTTGCTGCACGCAACATCCCAGGTGTGAAATTAATCGTAGCTGATGGTGTTAATGTGCTCGACGTCCTCTACCATGACAAAGTGATTTTCACTCGTGGGGCTGTAAATCGTGTTGAGGAGGTGTTTGGCCAGTGAAGGATCCACGCGATATCATCCGTCGCCCAGTAGTAACAGAATCTTCTACTGAGATGATGGAACAAGGTAAATACGTTTTCGAAGTAGACGTACGTGCGAACAAAGTGGAAGTGAAAAAAGCGGTTGAAAGTATTTTCGGCGTAAAAGTAGCTTCTGTGAATACACATCGTCTACTAGGAAAGCAAAAGCGTCATGGTCGTTATACAGGTCGGACGCCAGAACGTAAGAAAGCAATCGTTACGCTTGCTGAAGGCAGCAAAGCGATTGAAATCTTCCAAGCTTAATTACACATTTGATTAAAAAAGGAGGGAAATCGAAGTGGGTATTAAACAATACAGACCAACGACTCCATCACGTCGTCATATGACTAGTTCTACTTTTGAAGAGATCACTACTAGCACTCCTGAGAAGTCGCTATTACAACCTCTAAACAAGAAGGCAGGTCGTAACAACCAAGGTAAAATTACCGTACGTCACCAAGGCGGTGGCCATAAACGTAAATACCGTGTGATCGACTTTAAACGTAATAAAGATGGCATCGTAGGGAAAGTGGCGACGGTCGAATATGATCCAAACCGTTCTGCGAACATCGCACTTATTCATTACGTTGATGGGGAAAAACGTTACATCCTAGCTCCAAATGGTCTAAAAGTAGGGCAAGAGATCATCTCCGGTCCTGAATCAGATATCAAGCCAGGTAACGCTCTTCCACTTCGCAACATCCCAGTAGGTACGGTAATCCATAACATCGAGCTTAAACCAGGCCGTGGTGGACAACTTGTACGTGCTGCAGGTACTAGCGCACAGCTTCTTGGTAAAGAAGGTCGCTATGCTATCATTCGTCTAGTATCCGGTGAAACTCGCATGATTCTTCTTGAGTGCCGCGCGACAATCGGTCAAGTAGGTAACTTGGATCATGAATTGATTAACATCGGTAAAGCAGGTCGTTCTCGTTGGTTAGGTAAACGCCCAACCGTACGTGGATCTGTCATGAACCCTGTAGATCATCCACACGGTGGTGGTGAGGGACGTGCTCCAATCGGTCGTAAGTCTCCTGTTACTCCTTGGGGTAAACCAACTCTTGGTTACAAGACTCGCAAGAAAAACAAAGCGTCTGACAAGTACATCGTACGTCGTCGCAAGAAGTAATAAAAACTATTATCTAGCCTCACTCGAAGGGAGGTTTCAGCTATGGGCCGCAGCCTGAAAAAAGGACCCTTTGCAGATGATCACTTAATCAAGAAAGTGGTTGAGCTGAACGAAAAAGGCGAAAAGCGTATTGTCAAAACTTGGTCTCGTCGTTCTACCATCTTCCCAGACTTTGTTGGTCATACCATTGCAGTTCACGATGGACGCAAACATGTTCCTGTATACGTAACGGAAGATATGGTCGGTCATAAACTTGGTGAGTTCGCTCCAACCCGTACCTACAAAGGTCATGGTAACGATGATAAGAAGACGAAACGTCGGTAGATGATCGATTCGCGAGAGAGGAGGTCAACGCATGCAAGCAAAAGCGATTGCGCGTAACATTCGAATTGCACCACGTAAAGTTCGTTTGGTAATTGATTTGATTCGCGGAAAGTCTGTAGAAGAGGCTTTCGCAGTCCTTCAGTTTACCCACCGTGCTGCCTCGCCGGTCATCGAGAAGGTGTTAAAGTCTGCTGTTGCGAATGCAGAGCATAACTACAACATGGATGCAAACAACCTCGTTGTAGAAACAGCTTTCGTTGATGAAGGGCCAACGTTGAAACGCTACATGCCTCGTGCAATGGGCCGTGCAAGCCGAATTAACAAACGTTCAAGCCACATTACTGTGGTTGTAAAAGAAAAATAATCTCTGAATAAGGAGGGATAAGCTATGGGTCAAAAGGTGAATCCAATTGGACTTCGCGTTGGTGTCATTCGTGACTGGGAGTCCAAATGGTTCGGCGGAAAAGACTTCGCAGATCTACTTCATGAAGACTTAAAAATTCGTGACTTTGTGAAAAAACGTCTGAAAGATGCAGCCGTTTCTAAAATAGAAATCGAACGTGCAGCGAACCGTGTGAACATCACTGTTCATACCGCGAAACCAGGAATGGTAATTGGTAAAGGCGGTACAGAAGTAGATGCACTTCGCAATGCTCTTGTGAAACTAACAGGCAAAAAAGTACACATTAACATTCACGAAATTAAACACCCTGAGCTTGATGCAAATCTGGTTGCTGAAAGTATTGCTCAACAATTAGAACGCCGTGTATCGTTCCGTCGTGCTATGAAACAATCAATCGGTCGTACATTACGTGTTGGTGCGAAAGGTGTTCGTACTTTAGTAAGCGGTCGTTTGGGTGGAGCAGATATCGCTCGTAGCGAAGGTTATAGCGAAGGTACTGTACCACTCCATACACTACGTGCTGACATTGACTACGGTTTTGCTGAAGCAGATACGACTTACGGTAAAATCGGTGTTAAAGTTTGGATCTATCGTGGTGAAGTTCTCCCAACAAAAAACACTCCAAAGGGAGAAGTGGAAGGAGGCAAATAAGCGATGCTATTACCAAAACGCGTAAAATATCGTCGCCCACACCGTGGTAAGATGCGCGGTAAAGCAAAAGGCGGTACGGAAGTAGCATTCGGCGAATATGGTTTGCAAGCTCTTGAGCCATCATGGATCACTAACCGCCAGATTGAGGCAGCGCGTCGTGCGATGACTCGTTACATGAAGCGTGGTGGACAAGTTTGGATCAAGATCTTCCCAGACAAGCCAGTTACTCAAAAGCCTCTAGAGGTACGGATGGGTAGCGGTAAAGGTTCCCCGGAAAAATGGGTAGCGGTTGTAAAACCTGGGAAAATCATGTTCGAAGTTGCTGGTGTACCTGAAGATGTAGCTCGTGAAGCTATGCGCCTAGCTGCGATGAAACTACCAATTAAAACGAAATTTGTGAAACGTGAAGCGGGGGGTAACGAATGAAAGCGAAAGAGCTATTAGAGTTGACCACCGCCGAAATCGAGCAAAAGCTTGCTGAGTTCAAAGAAGAACTGTTCAACCTTCGTTTCCAGTCCGCTACTGGACAATTGGAAAACCCAACCCGTTTGGGCCAAGTTCGCAAGGACATTGCTCGTTGTAAAACGGCTCTCCGTGAGCGCGAACTAGGAATCGAAAGGAGGACACAGGGATGAGCGAACGCACAACACGCCGTAAAGTTCGAATCGGCAAAGTGGTAAGCGATAAAATGGATAAAACCATCGTCGTTTCTGTAGAAACCTACAAACGTGACTCCAAATATGGAAAGCGCGTTAAATTTACCAAAAAATTTAAAGCTCATGATGAAGAGAATAAAGCAAAAGCTGGAGATCTCGTTAAAATCATGGAAACTCGTCCGTTGTCTAAGGACAAACGTTGGCGCTTGGTGGAAATCGTAGAAGAAGCGGTTATCATCTAATGATTGACACGTAAAGAGTAGCGGGAAGGAGGGAAACTCATGCTTCAAAACCTATCTCGTCTTCGTGTAGCAGATAATTCCGGCGCGAAGGAAGTAATGGTCATCCGTGTGTTGGGTGGTTCTAATAAAGCCACCGCTGGGATCGGCGATCTCGTCGTTGCATCCGTGAAACAGGCAACACCCGGTGGCGTTGTCAAGAAAGGTGATGTAGTGAGATGTGTAGTCGTGCGCACGAAACGTCCTGTGCGTCGTCCAGATGGCTCCTACATTCGCTTTGATGAAAATGCCGCAGTTGTGATCAAGGAAGATAAGAGCCCACGTGGTACCCGTATTTTCGGACCAGTAGCTCGTGAACTTCGTGATCGTGATTTCATGAAGATCATCTCCCTAGCGCCAGAAGTTCTCTAATTGATCGGATCAAATATATGACTTCTGAATGAAGGGGGTGCCGATTGTGAGCGCAAAAATGCACATCAAAAAAGGTGACACTGTACTTGTTATGCGTGGGAAAGAAGCTCCAACTTTCGATGCAGACGGTAAAAAAGTATTCACTAAAGGTCGTGTAATCAAGGTTCTTGCTAAAGAAGGTCGCGTAGTTGTGGAAGGCGTAAACATGGTAAAACGCCATAGCCGTCCAACACAGGCGAACCCTCAAGGTGGCATCATTGAGAAAGAAGCACCTATTCATGTTTCTAACTTGATGATCGAAGACCCAAAAACGAAACAACCAACACGCATTGGTTACAAATTCGTTGATGGTAAGAACGGCGAACAAAAGAAAGTTCGTTATGCTAAAAAATCAGGTGAAATTCTAGATAAGTAATTCTTCGCATGAAAGGAGGTACCCAGATGGCTCGCTTAAAAGAACTTTATTTGAATGAGGTAGCTCCGTCGTTGCAGAAAAAGTTTGGTTACAAATCTGTAATGCAGCTACCTAAAGTCGAAAAAGTTGTAATCAACATGGGTGTTGGTGAAGCCGTTCAAAACTCTAAAGTATTGGACAATGCAGTGGAAGACCTTACCTTGATCGCTGGTCAAAAACCAGTTATCACCAAAGCGAAAAAATCCATTGCTGGTTTCAAACTCCGTGAAGGTATGCCAATTGGTGTGAAAGTAACCCTACGCGGTGAGCGTATGTACCATTTCTTAGACAGATTGGTAAACGTTGCGCTACCACGTGTTCGTGATTTTCGCGGTGTTTCCGCAAAATCATTTGATGGACGCGGTAACTACACACTCGGTTTGAAAGAACAATTGATCTTTCCAGAGATCTCTTATGATAAAGTTGATAAAGTTCGTGGGATGGATGTAGTCATTGTTACTACTGCTAAATCTGACGAAGAAGCTCGTGAACTACTTACTGCTATGGGAATGCCATTCCGTAAGTAGAAATCCTAATGCTAAAGGAGGGAATCCGTTGGCCAAGAAGTCGATGATCGTGAAGAATCAACGTACGCCAAAGTTCAAAGTTCAAGGCTATACTCGCTGTGAGCGCTGTGGTCGTCCGCATTCTGTATACCGTAAGTTCCGTCTCTGTCGTATTTGCTTCCGTGAACTGGCCTACAAAGGGCAGATTCCCGGCGTGAAAAAAGCTAGCTGGTAATTGTTTGAGGAAGGAGGGTTCTCACAATGGTGATGACAGATCCAATTGCAGATATGTTAACACGTATTCGTAACGCAAACATGGTTCGCCATGAAAGCTTGGAAGTTCCTGCTTCTCGCATGAAACGTGAGATTGCTGAGATCTTGAAGCGTGAAGGTTTCATCCGCGACGCTGAGTACGTTGAGGATTCGAAACAAGGCGTGTTACGTATTTTCTTGAAATATGGCTCAAGTAACGAAAAGGTTATTTCTGGTCTAAAACGTATCTCGAAACCGGGATTGCGTGTATACGCAAAATCCACTGAGATCCCACGCGTTCTTCGTGGACTCGGGATTGCAATTATTTCTACCAACAAAGGTGTAATGACCGATAAAGAAGCTCGTCAACAAAACGTTGGTGGCGAAGTTCTCGCATACATCTGGTAATTTTCTTATAGAAGATCGGAGGTGACTTCGAATGTCTCGTATTGGTAAAAAACCGATTGTGATTCCAGCGGGTGTGGAATTCAAGCAAGAGGGTAACGTTGTGACTGTAAAAGGTCCAAAAGGAACCCTTACACGCGAATTCAGTCCAGACATCACGATCACCGTTGAGGATAATCAACTATCAGTAAGCCGTCCTAGTGATCATCGTACACACCGTGCACTTCATGGTACAACTCGTAGCTTGCTAGCCAGCATGGTTGAAGGTGTAGCGAATGGATTTACAAAAACCTTGGAACTCGTAGGTGTTGGTTATCGTGCTTCTAAAAAAGGTAACAACGTTGTACTAAACGTTGGCTACTCTCACCCTGTAGAGGTTGAGCCTTTGGCAGGAATCGAGTTCGACGTTCCTTCTCAAACACAAGTGATCGTCAAAGGGATTGACAAGCAAGTGGTTGGAGAAATGGCGGCAAACATTCGCGCGAAACGTGAACCTGAACCGTACAAAGGTAAAGGTATCAAGTATAGTGATGAAGTGGTTCGTCGTAAAGAAGGTAAAACTGGTAAGTAATAAATTTGCTAGTTGAAGGGAGTGAACTAGACCGTGATTCAAAAGCCGGAGCGCAATAAAGGTCGTAAGAAACGTCATTTACGCGTACGTAAAAGAGTTTTTGGCACGGCTGTGCGTCCTCGCCTTAATGTTTTCCGTTCATCGAAAAACATCTACGCTCAGTTGATTGATGATCAAACTGGCGTAACAGTGATCGCAGCATCTTCCTTAGATAAAGATTTCGAAGGAAAAGGTACTACCGTTGATGCTGCACATGCTGTAGGTGAATTGATCGCAAAACGTGCTATCGAGAAGGGTTATAAATCTGTTGTATTCGACCGTGGTGGCTATATCTATCATGGACGTGTGCAAGCACTGGCTGAAGGAGCTAGGAAAGGAGGTCTAGACTTTTGAGCAGACAAGACAGACCACGCAAAAAGGATGCAGTTCAATCCGAGTTTGTGGAAAAAGTGGTTAACATTAACCGCGTATCCAAAGTTGTTAAGGGTGGACGTCGTTTTAGCTTTAGCGCACTCGTAGTAGTGGGTGATGGCAAAGGACGTGTTGGTGTCGGCATCGGTAAAGCTGCTGAAGTACCAGAAGCGATCCGCAAAGGTGTAGATGATGCAAAAAAGAACCTGATCTCTATTCCGTTGCAAGGTAGCACCATTCCTCACGATATCATTGGTCGCTTTGGCGCTGGTAGCGTTATTCTAAAACCAGCTTCCAAAGGTACTGGTGTAATCGCGGGTGGTCCAGTTCGTGATGTACTAGCCGTGGCTGGTGTGGGTGATATCCTCACAAAGTCTACGGGTTCCAATAACCCAATTAACATGGTTCGCGCAACCCTCGCAGGTCTTGCAGGACTGAAACGTCCTCAAGACGTAGCTAAATTGCGTGGAAAAACAGTAGAAGAGTTGTTAGGATAGGAGGGATACCCGTGGCAAAGAAAGTAGCGATTACCTTTACAGGTAGCATGATCGGACGTCCGGAATCCCAACGTGTTACCCTGCGGACACTCGGCTTCACCAAACGTGAACAAACGGTTGTCCACAATGACAATCCTGCGATCCGTGGTATGATTAATAAAGTGAGCCACTTGGTTGAAGTGAAAGAAATGAACGAGTAATAGTAGGACATGTTGAAGAGGAGGTGCGAAGATGAAACTACATGAGTTAAAACCAGCTGAAGGCTCTCGTCATACGAGAAAGCGTGTAGGTCGTGGTACAGGTTCTGGCTTAGGTAAAACCTCTGGTCGTGGACACAAAGGACAAAACGCTCGTTCGGGCGGTGGTGTTCGTCCTGGATTTGAAGGGGGCCAAAACCCAATCTATCGTCGTCTGCCGAAACGAGGCTTTACCTCTCCAAATCGTGTAGAGTATGCAGTTGTCAACTTAGACACTTTGAATCGCTTTGAAGATGGTACTGTAGTAACCCCAGAACTTTTAGTAGAGACGGGTGTTGTGAAAAACCTAAAAGCAGGCGTAAAAGTTCTTGCGAATGGCGAACTAACGAAAAAGCTTACTATTAAAGCTCATAAGTTCTCCCAAAGCGCACAAGAAAAAATTACCGCCGCTGGTGGAGCGACGGAGGTAATCTAATATGTTTACAACCCTGGGCAACATTTTTAAGGTGGAAGATCTTCGTCGTCGTATTTTGTTCACGTTGTTGTTGCTTATTGTCTTCCGTATCGGAAGCTTTATTCCTGTTCCGAACACGAACTCAGGTGCATTACGGGCGTACCTAGAGACACAAGGAGGAGGAGTCTTCGGACTTATCAATACCTTCTCGGGTAACTCTCTGCATAATTTCTCAATCTTTGCGATGGGGATTATGCCGTATATCACTGCTTCGATTATTGTTCAACTATTGACGATGGACGTGATTCCCGCCTTTGCTCGTTGGGCGAAAGAGGGAGAGACAGGACGACGTAAGATTGCACAAGTAACTCGTTATTTTACGATTGCTCTTGGTATTATCCAGTCCATCGGGTTGTCTATCGGGTTTGGTCGTGCTGCCAAAGAATTCATTATCGGCGATGGTTTCTGGACCTATGCTTCGATTTCTTTGACACTTACAGCAGGAACGGCTTTCTTAATGTGGCTAGGTGAGCAGATTACGGATAAAGGAATTGGAAATGGTATTTCCATTATCATTTTTGCCGGAATCGCTGCCGGGATTCCTGGAGTTGCCCAACAAGTATGGACAACATTCTTTACTGGTAAGGCTGATATGACGATGGGAATCCTTAAGCTTGCTGGAATTCTACTGATTATATTAGTTGTGATTGTCGGGATTATCTATATTCAGCAAGGTGTACGGAAAATTACGATTAACTATACCAAGCGTGTGGTAGGTCGTAAGATGTATGGAGGTCAATCCACACATATTCCGTTTAAAGTAAATGCTGCGGGTGTGATTCCTGTCATTTTCGCAGTATCTTTGCTTATGTTCCCTCCGACGATCGCTAGATTCTGGGAGGGTAACGCAATTGCGAATTGGGTTATCCAACATTTCGACTACACCAGTTCCACATTAGGCATGATCCTATATGTTCTGTTGATTCTTGGATTTACGTACTTCTATACGTTTGTTCAAATGAATCCGATTCAGCTTTCTGATCAGTTAAAGAAGAACGGTGGTTTTATCCCGGGCGTACGTCCAGGGAAAGCGACTACTTCTTACTTAACTCGGATCATGAATCGTCTCACCTTGACAGGAGCACTTTTCCTAGCGGCTGTTGCGATTCTGCCAGTCATTTTTATCAAGCTAGCTGGTTTACCAACTTCTGTTCAAATTGGTGGTACTTCACTCTTGATCGTGATTGGTGTTGTGCTTGAAGTGATGAAGACGATTGAGGCTCAGTTGGTAAAACGACATTATAAAGGTTTCATGTCTTCCAAGTAACATGAGTATAGCCCCGGTAAGAAATATCCGGGGACTCGTGTGTGCTTGGGACTTACAATTTTTAACTTTTCATTGCGGACCGCCCGCAGAATTCACCGGGAGGTAAGACGCTTGAATATTATTTTGATGGGTATGCCCGGTGCAGGAAAAGGTACACAAGCTGCGAAGATCATTGAGCAGTTGAATATACCACATATTTCAACAGGCGATATGTTTCGTGCAGCTGTGAAAGAACAAACGCCTCTAGGACTAGAAGCAAAATCGTTTATGGACCAAGGACAATTGGTTCCTGACCGTGTAACGATTGGTATTGTTCGTGAGCGCCTGGCAAAAGATGATTGTGCGAAAGGCTTCTTGTTAGATGGTTTCCCGAGAACGGTACCTCAAGCAGAAGCACTAGATCAGTTATTAGTTGATTTGAATCGCGAATTAGATCACGTTATCTACATCGATGTGGCGATGGATGAGCTTTTACGCCGCCTCACAGGTCGTTGGATTTGTCGTGATTGTGGTGCTACCTACCATGCTGTGTTTGCTCCTCCTGAAAAGGAAGGTGTTTGCGATCATTGTGGTGGTGAGCTATACCAACGCGAGGATGATCGTGCAGAAACGGTTATAAACCGTCTGAAGGTCAACTTTGAACAAACAAATCATTTGCTCGCTTATTATGAGTCAACTGGCAAACTGGAACGTGTAAACGGAACTCTGCCAATTGATCAAGTAAGTAAGCATATCTTGTCTGTGGTTCGAGGAACAGTGTTATGATCACGGTTAAGTCGTTAACTGAGATCGAACGTATGAGGCAAGCCGGTAAAATTGTTTATCTAACTCATCAGGAGTTAAAGAAATGGATTGAGCCGGGCATCACTACGAGAGAGATTGACCACGTTGCAGAGAAGTTTATCAGGAATTTGGGAGCCACCCCTTCTTTCAAGGGATATAACGGCTTTCAAGGAAGTGTATGCACTTCAGTAAATGATGAGCTAGTGCACGGTATCCCGAGCAAGCGTAAGCTTCTAAATGGGGATATCATCTCTATTGATATTGGTGCTTATTACGAGGGCTTTCATGGTGATTCTGCGTGGACCTATTCGATAGGAACTGTAACACCAGAAGCGGAGCGTTTACTTGCTGTCACTGAACAATCGTTGTATGCTGGTTTAGCGGTATGTAAACCAGGAGTCCGGTTAGGTGATGTATCTCATGCGATTCAATCTGTTGCTGAGGCAGCGGGATTTTCGATTGTGGAAGAGTACGCTGGACATGGAATCGGTCGTGAGCTTCATGAAGATCCTTCTGTTCCAAACTTCGGCGAACCTGGAAAAGGCAGACGTCTTTCTAAGGGGATGACCTTAGCAATCGAGCCGATGGTGAATGCGGGAAGCCGCTTTGTTCGTACATTAGATGATCAGTGGACAGTTGTAACCACAGACGGTTCTCTATGTGCTCACTTCGAGCACACTATCGCGATTACGGACGATGGCTATGAGATACTTACCACAGCGTAAGGTGAAGGGTGATGGATGTGACAGGTGTTGACAGTCGTATATGTGTTGGGCAGATCGTTCAAGTGAAAACTGGGCGAGAAGCTGGTGCTTACGCGGTTGTCATCGGCTTGGAAGAACCTCACTTTGTATGGTTAGCAGATGGTAAAAAGCGATTGGCTGAGAAGCCCAAGCGGAAAAACCAGAAGCATGTACAACCAACCATTCAAGTGGTGCAAGAGGTAGTTAGTAGCTTGCAGGTTACGGGTCGTGTCACCAATGCACTGTTGCGGTACGCCCTGAACCAATACCTGCTCCAAATACGTTCTGAAGAACAGAAAGGAGTGTGAGTCATGGCCAAGGAAGATGTAATTGAGGTGGAAGGAATCGTAGTTGAATCCCTACCTAACGCAATGTTTAAAGTGGAGTTAGAGAATCGTCATACAGTACTCGCGACTGTATCAGGAAAGATTCGCATGCATTTTATCCGAATTCTTCCGGGGGATAAAGTGACGGTTCAACTCTCTCCATACGACTTAACCCGCGGACGGATTACTTATCGTTATAAGTAACCTTTCGGGAACGAGAAGGAGGTAAACCGGTAATGAAAGTACGTCCATCGGTGAAGCCCATTTGCGAAAAATGTAAAGTCATCCGCCGCAAAGGGGTAGTAATGGTAATCTGTGAAAATCCAAAACACAAACAAAAACAAGGTTAACAGAAAGGGAGGTGTAGCGTATGGCACGTATTGCAGGTATTGACTTGCCACGTGAAAAACGCGTTGAGATCGCCCTAACCTATATCTATGGTATTGGTCGCTCTCAATCTAAAAAAATTATTTCTGAGACTGGTGTAAATCCAGATACTCGTGTCCGTGACCTAACGGAGGAAGAAGTAAACAAACTTCGTACTCACATTGACAAGACTCTTACAATTGAAGGGGATCTACGTCGCGAAATTTCTCTTAACATCAAACGTTTGATGGAGATTGCTTCCTATCGTGGGATTCGTCATCGTAGAGGCTTGCCAGTTCGTGGTCAAAAAACCAAAACGAATGCACGTACTCGTAAAGGACCACGTCGTACTGTTGCGAACAAGAAAAAATAATTAGATAAGGAGGGACTTACCAATGGCACCAAAACGCAAAGGCGCGAACCAACGCGTGAAACGCCGTGTTAAAAAACATGTTGAATCGGGCGTTGTACACATTCGTTCTACTTTTAACAACACTATCATCACCATTACCGATCCACGCGGTAACTCGATTGCTTGGGCTTCTGCAGGTACAATGGGCTTCAAAGGTAGCCGTAAAAGCACACCTTTCGCAGCTCAAATGGCAGCAGAAGTGGCAGCAAAAACCGCTATGGAAAACGGTATGAAGACCGTTGAAGTAATGGTAAAAGGACCTGGTTCCGGTCGTGAAGCAGCAATCCGTTCTCTTCAAGCAGTAGGGTTAGAAGTTAGCTTAATTAAAGATGTGACACCAATCCCTCACAATGGCTGTCGTCCGCCGAAACGTCGTCGTGTATAATGCGTTGACAAGATAACTTTAGGGTTTATCTTAGAGCCAGATTGTGTATACTGGATAGGACTGGAAATTTTTTCAGCACTCTTACTTATGCACATTTAGTTGCACGGGCACGTTAGAGTAGGATGACACGTCTTCTCAAACGTGTGATTGGCGTTGTTAAACGATGAACGAGCCTATGTAACCTGATAGATCCAGAACTACGACGTTCTGAAGGAGGGTTTGTGAGCCGTATGATTGAAATTGAAAAGCCAAAGATCGAAGCTGTTGAGATAAGCGAAGATCATCGATACGGGAAGTTTGTTGTAGAACCTTTAGAACGAGGATACGGTACTACCTTAGGAAACTCGTTGCGCCGTGTACTGCTCTCCTCTTTGCCTGGAGCGGCTGTTACAGCGATTCAAATTGATGGCGTATTACATGAGTTCTCTACGATTCCTGGTGTGGTCGAGGATACAACAGAACTGATTCTCAACTTGAAAAAGCTCGCCCTCAAAATTCATTCCGATGAACAAAAAACGCTAGAGATTGATATTGATGGCGGAACGGATGGTTATGAGATTCTTGCTGGTGATATTCGGGCCGATAGTGATGTGGAGGTTTTAAATCCAAATCTACACATTGCTACGCTTGAATCGGGAGCACACCTTCACATTCGTATGACAGCGAATCGTGGACGGGGATATGTGGCTGCTGACAAGAATAAAAACGAAGATCAGGCAATTGGTGTGATTCCAATTGACTCTATCTATACTCCAATTGAACGTGTAAACTATCAAATCGAGAATACACGTGTTGGACAAGTTACTAACTATGACAAGCTGACTTTAGAAGTTTGGTCAAATGGTAGCTTAAAACCTGATGAAGCTGTTAGCCTTGGCGCAAAAATTCTCAACGATCATATAATGCTTTTTGTCGGTCTGACCGAAGAAGCAAAAGATGCTGAGATTATGGTTGAAAAGGAAGAAGATAAGAAAGAAAAAGTGATGGAGATGACCATCGAAGAACTTGATCTTTCAGTTCGCTCCTATAACTGCCTAAAGCGCGCTGGAATTAATTCCGTACAAGAGCTTACACAGAAATCAGAAGAAGATATGATGAAAGTCCGTAACCTCGGACGTAAGTCTTTAGAAGAGGTACAAGAAAAGCTTGCTGAGCTTGGTCTTGGCTTGCGCAACGAAGATTAATCCGCTTTTAGGGGGAGGGAAAATAGATGGCATACTCTAAATTAGGTCGCAATAGTTCAGCTCGTAAAGCTCTTTTCCGTGACCTCGTAACCGATCTAATCCTCAACGAACGTATCCAAACGACTGAATCCAAAGCGAAAGAAGTTCGCTCTATTGCCGAGAAGTTGATCACTTTGGGTAAACGCGGTGATTTACATGCTCGCCGCCAAGCAGCCGCATTCGTTCGTACTGAGCGTTCTTATACCGAAAAAGATGGCGAAGAATTAACCCATCATAAGAATGTAGATGCAGTAAAAAAATTGTTTGATGAAGTTGCGCCACGCTATGCAGAGCGTAATGGTGGCTATACTCGCATTTTGAAAATTGGACCTCGTCGTGGTGACGGAGCTCCAATGGTATTCCTTGAGCTTGTAAAATAACTGCTTGCTATGTTTGAAAGGGTGAGGGCAGGATCTAACCGGTCCTGACGTTTACCCTTTTTTCTTTAGGTGGGAATATATGAAACACTTAAAATCTCTCATAGAACTATCTGGGGTATGGTTTGATTATCATCCAGATCGCCAAATGAAGGAGCAATGGGCATTACAAGACATTAATCTTACGATTCAATCAGGTGAGTATGTAGTTGTGATGGGGCCAAATGGCTCTGGTAAATCCACGTTTGCTCGTTTATTAAATGGGTTGTTTATCCCCACAGAAGGCGAAGTTCGAGTGGGGGATTTTTCTACTGTGAATGACCTTGGGCGATTTCATATTCGTAGAAAAGTAGGAATGGTCTTTCAAAATCCAGACAATCAAATTGTAGCGACAACGGTACGTGACGATGTTGCGTTTGGACTTGAAAATCTGGGTGTTCCAAGAGAAGAGATGATTCCTCGTATAGAACGCTCTCTAGAAGAGGTTGGATTAGTTGGATTTGAAAATCGTGAACCAGCTCATCTTTCGGGTGGCCAAAAGCAGCGCCTTGCGATTGCCGGTGTGCTTGCGATGGATCCAGAGATTATTGTGTTTGATGAATCTACCTCTATGCTTGACCCACAGGGACGAGAAGAAGTGCGAGACCTGATGAAAAAGCTTCATCAACAGGGCCGGACAGTGATTCATATTACTCATTCTGCGCAAGAAGCTTTTCTAGCAGAACGAGTCATTGTGATTGCTCATCATCGTCTACAGTTAGATTATCCATCTAGTGATTTATATAACCAATCTAATTTGTTAGAGCGGTGGGGCTTAGAAGTTCCTCTTCCGATTCGATTACGTGCATTGCTGAAGGAGCAGGGAGTGGAGCTGAACGAACCGATTGGAAATTCGGATGAAATGGTGGCTCAGATATGGAGATATCTTTCAAAGACGTAACCTACACCTATTCCACTGGGACTCCGTTCGAACACCGAGCACTTCAGGATATTCATGTTCAATTCAAACAAGGCAACTATGTTGCTGTGATTGGTAAGACGGGTTCAGGCAAATCTACGTTGGTTCAACTTTTAGCGGGTTTGCTCCTTCCTACGAGAGGTGTCTTACAGGTAGGAAATACTCGAATTCACTCTCATTCTAAGAAATTAGGGGAGTATCGCAAAAGAGTTGGCGTTGTTTTTCAATATCCAGAGCATCAGCTCTTTGAAGAAACAGTTGCTAAGGATATCGCCTTTGGGCCGAAAAACCTTGGTTGTGATGCAGTTGAGATCGAATATCGAGTGACGGAAGCGATGTTGTGGATGGGTCTTTCTCCTGATCTAAGGGAACGATCACCGTTTGAGTTATCGGGTGGTCAAATGAGACGAGTAGCGATTGCAGGAGTACTTGCTATGCGTCCAGACATCTTGATTTTGGATGAACCTACTGCCGGATTAGACTACCTAGGGCAGAGGGATCTGCTGTCTATTCTAAAGAGGTTTCATCAGCACTTTGGATGTACAGTGGTTCATGTTACACACAACATGAATGAAGCCGCCGAACTAGCTGAACAGGTCGTACTCATGAGTGATGGGAAAGTGATTGCTACTGGGAAACCGATTGAAATCTTTCGGAATCTGCCATACCTAAAGGTGAGCGGACTAGATGTTCCAGATGTGACGAAGTGGATTATGTCGTTAAATGAGAAGCTATCTACACCGATCTCGACCGAGATTTATGAGTTATCTACACTTGTAGATGAGCTTGTTCATCGTTGGAGGAGAGGCTCATGAACTCTGTTATCATTGGACAGTACATACCGATGGACTCTTGGCTACATCGACTCGATCCGCGTTCAAAATGCATCTTTGTTTTCTGTATGTTGATCTTGATTTTCTTCGCTAACAATGTAGAGGGCTATACTCTTCTGCTTTTCGTTGGATTACTCGGAGTGATTCTTTCTCGAATCTCATCCCTTCTTTTCTTGCGTTCGATGAAATTGATTATCTGGATGATTTTGTTTACAACCCTTTTTCATCTGTTTTTTACGCAGAGTGGAAGTATTGTCTTGCAAACTCCGATTCTTACCATTTATGAGGAAGGAGTTCGCCAGGCAGCTATTATTTCGGTTCGTTTTATCTTATTAATGATTTTCGCTTCTTTGTTGATGTTTACTACTTCGCCGATTGACTTGACGGATGGACTGGAGTCGCTTCTTTCGCCCCTTCGCAGATGGAAGTTTCCTGTTCATGAGTTTGCGATGATGATGTCGATTGCCTTGCGTTTTATTCCCACACTATGGGCAGAGACGGATAAGATTATCAAAGCACAAAAGGCACGTGGGGCGGACTTCGAAAGCGGAAACCTATACCGTCGTGTGAAGGCGTATATTCCGGTTTTAATCCCACTTATGATTTCGTCATTTCGACGGGCAGAGGATTTGGCAACCGCGATGGAGGCAAGGGGTTATGTAGGTGGTGTCGGTCGTACGAAATTGCGAGTACTTTCCATACGCCGCTCTGATATTCTTTTGTTGGTGATTTTATCCATTGTGGCAACTGCCCTTTTTTGGATGAGAAAGTAGGACAATCATGATGAAGAAGATTCAATTAATCATTTCATATGATGGTACTGATTATGCAGGATATCAGCGTCAACCGGAGCAAAGAACCGTACAAGGAACACTTGAAGTAGCATTGAAGCGCTTAACCGGAGAAGAGATTCATATTCATGGCTCAGGGCGTACTGATGCAGGTGTTCATGCTGTAGGACAGGTGTGCCACTTCGAAACGGTTTCACCTATTCCAGGGGAAAGATACACGTATATACTACGCAAGATTCTTCCTCGGGATCTGGTGGTCCGCTCCAGCCAAGAGGTGTCGATGGACTTTCATTCGCGAAAAAGTGCGCATTGGAAAACGTATCGCTATAGCATTGATACCAATCGCGTACCTAATGTATTTATGAGACGCTTCCAAACGCACGATCCTATACCACTTGATCCGATTTTGATGCAAGAAGCAGCGAACTATTTAGTGGGAACGCATGTGTTTACGTCGCTTTGCTCGACGAAGACGGTTGTCCCGGACCATAAGCGTACCATTTTTAGCTGTATTATTCGTGAAGACCAAGGTATTGTGTCCATTGAAGTATCAGGGAGTGGATTTCTATACAACATGGTACGGATTATTGTAGGTACATTGGTGGAAGTTGGTAGAGGGGAGCGGGATCCTCAATCGATCCCTGCATTATTAGGAGCTTGTGATCGAAGACTGGCAGGTCCTACCTATCCGCCTGAAGGTCTTACATTAGTTGAAGTAGGCTATGCACCTTTAGAGGTTTAAGTTGCCAACTTGACATTTCTTCATAAGTGGTATATGATTACGCTTGGTATTTTCCACTCCACGCCCCGGTGGAATTGGTTCGGCGCAAAACAAAAAGATTGTTCTTTTTACTCGTCGTTCCGCCCATCCTTCCGCTTCAAAGGATGAGCGAAATTTGAATGGATATCATTGAATAGGGCCGGCTAAGCCGTAGTCCATTGCACATAGAGGAGGGAAATATACGATGCGTACAACATTTATCGCAAAGCCACATCAAGTGGAACGTAAATGGTATGTGGTAGATGCTCAAGGTAAAACACTTGGTCGTCTAGCTACTGAAGTTGCTACTCTACTTCGTGGTAAACATAAACCTGAGTTTACCCCGCATGTGGACACAGGTGATTTCGTAATCGTAATCAATGCTTCCGGTATCGAACTTACCGGTAACAAACTAAACAAAAAGATCTACTACCGTCATTCTGGTCATCCAGGCGGCTTGAAGCAGACAGTAGCTGCTGATCTTCGTGCAACTCGTCCAGAGCGCATGATCGAACTAGCAGTAAAAGGTATGCTTCCAAAAGGTAGCCTAGGTCGTCAACAATTCAAAAAACTAAAAGTATATGCAGGAACCGAACATCCTCATCAGGCACAATCGCCAGTTGAGTATGAACTACGCGGTTAATAAAAAGGAGGTACCGATTTTGGCACAAGTTCAGTTTTATGGAACCGGTCGCCGTAAGGAGTCGGTTGCCCGTGTACGTCTCGTTGCTGGCGATGGCCGCATCGTGGTAAACGGTCGTGACTTGGACACTTACTTCGGACTTGAAACTTTGAAAGCGATCGTTCGTCAACCACTTGTATTGACAGATACTCTTGGACGTTATGATGTACTTGTTAATGTAGGTGGCGGTGGTTTTACCGGACAGGCTGGTGCAATCCGTCATGGAATCGCACGTGCACTTCTAAAAGTAGATGCAGAGCTTCGTCCTGCACTGAAAAAAGCTGGTTTCTTAACTCGTGACCCACGTATGAAAGAGCGTAAGAAATACGGTCTTAAAGCAGCTCGTCGTGCTCCACAGTTCTCCAAACGGTAATAGCTGTTTCATAATAGTCTCCAATCATGTAGATGGTTGGGGGCTTTTATTTGTCTTTGGGCATATATTCTTCATTCATGGAGTAATAGTGGTAAGGATAAGTGGTATTTAGTTTAGGGATCATTTGTCTATGACTATTTTTAAGTGAGGTTGATAGTTGATGTATGGACCTTTATATCATGAGGATCTACCTATTATCCTATTTTGGAGCCCGAAGGCAGGATGTACGAGTTTAAACAAATGGTTTTTCTTTCAAATAGGGTTGTTAGATGAAGCACTCTCGCATAACCCTTGGATTCATCATTTTCGAATTAAATATATGGGGCAAGATAATTACGCTATATGGACTAAGCACATTCGAGAAGGAACGAAGAAAGTATATAAGCTTGTACGTAATCCTTATACAAGAGCGGTTAGTTCTTTTGTTTATTACTTAGAAAATCCATCTACATTAAAGGCGCCTAATCCGTGTAGCTTTAAAGACTTTCTCCATCATGTGAAGCAATATAGAGAGAGAAATATGGAGCTTGATCGCCATTTAGCGCCCCAGTACTATCCTTTTGAGCAAAGAATGAACATAGAGTATATATATTTGGAAAAATTCGAAAGCGAAATACGAACCATAGAAAGTAAATATGGTTTGTCACACTCCCCGCTAGAGGATCTTTGTCAATCGAAGCATCATAGGAATCCTGTAGAGGTAGAAGAAAGTGTGGGAGATAAAATGTTTTCGTTTTCTGATTTGAAGACTCGAATGCCTAGCCACCAAAGCTTTTATACTGAAGATACAATTGAACTGGTGCAACAAATATACAAACTTGATTTTGAAAAATACAACTATTCGTTTGAGTTGCCGTTTGTGTTGATTGCTGATGCATAGTAGTGAATTCCATTAGATGTTTCGTTCATTCCTTTCATAGCCTGTACTAAGGAAGCATACACATTAGTAACATAGATGTGTATGGAGGCGCTGGCATGATATTATTGAAATCTCTTTATCACATAATCAGTACCTTTCGTTGGCGTAGAATGTATTGGATTCCTCTGATGGGAGTTATCTTACTTACTTGTAGCTTTATGATTGAACCCATTCGGAGCACCTGGATGTCACGGACGGAACCGATGTTTGGAAAAGTAATTGCAATTGATGCAGGTCATGGGGGAGTAGATGGAGGAGCGGTTAGCCCTTCGGGGATCATCGAGAAAGATATCACACTGAAGATCGCTTCTTATCTACAGCAGCTTCTTGGACAAGCGGGTGCTCAGGTTGTGATGACTAGAGAAACAGATACAGACCTTGCAAGTCCTGATACCCGAAAAATCTCTCGCCGGAAAGCAGAAGATTTATCTAACCGGGTTCGCTTAGTTCGCGAGAGTGGAGCAGAACTTTTTATCAGCATCCATCTTAACTCGATGTCAAAAGGCCCGTGGAGGGGAGCTCAAACCTTCTATAATCCGATTAAGGAAGAGAATAAACGTCTTGCCTCTCTCATTCAATCCGAAATTATTCGTACCATTGCGAATACAGATCGCCTACCAAAGGCTAAAAATGATGTATTTCTCATGAAATACTCGCCTGTACCTATGTCTTTAGTGGAAGTAGGCTTTTTATCCAATCATGAAGAAGCTAAGTTGCTAGCTACAGAAGTTTATCAAAAACAAATTGCTTCAGCGATTTATTACGGTATGCTGGCCTATTACGATGGAAAGGAAGTTAAATAGGAGTATCTTACTTGTAGAATGTGAAGAATGAACAGTTTTGATCTTCAGTATGCTATAATCAATCTGGATATGTTGACCTACATAAGGCAAAAGAAGAGGATGAACTGGTTTTCATCCTCAGTCCCATTTCATTCAACATAACTGAACATTAGTATATAACTCCGAGGTGTGTTTAAAATATGCTAACGACTGAGAGCATTATGGAAGCTTTACGGGAGGTAAAAGACCCCGAACTTAATAAAAGTCTTGTAAGTTTGAATATGATTCGAAATATCCAGATACAGGGTAACGATGTATCGTTGGATGTAATCTTAACCATCCGAGGGTGTCCATTAAAAATAAAGATTCAGGAAGACGTGGAAAATGCGATCCGGCAATTAGGTGCAGAACGTGTGACGGTCACGTTTGGAGCTATGACAGATGAAGAGAGAGCAGCATTATCTGCTTCCTTACGTGCAGAGCAACACGCAAGTCGTGAAAATGCTACTACGCAAGGCAGAGAGGCATCCTCTACGCCAGGAATTCCTCAAACGAACTATATTGCGATTGCTTCAGGAAAAGGTGGAGTCGGAAAGTCCACTGTAACAGTTAACTTGGCAGTTGCTTTAGCGCGTGCAGGTAAAAAAGTAGGGATTATCGACGCCGACATCTACGGATTTAGCGTTCCAGATATGATGGGGATTGAACAACGACCCACCGTTATTGATGAAGTCATTCTTCCTGTAGAACGATATGGGGTCAAAGTGATATCGATGGGCTTTTTTGTAGAGGATAATGCCCCTGTTGTGTGGCGTGGCCCTATCTTAGGTAAAATGTTGCGTAATTTCCTTCATGAAGTGCATTGGGGAGAATTAGATTATCTGCTACTCGATCTACCACCCGGCACAGGAGATATTGCTCTTGACGTTCACCAAATGATTCCTCAGAGTAAAGAAATTATCGTAACTACTCCGCATGCTACAGCAGCATTTGTTGCAGCTCGTGCTGGTGCAATGGCACTTAGTACGACTAAGCACGAGATTCTTGGAGTAGTGGAGAACATGTCTTGGTATACAGATCGAAACGGTGATAAAGAGTACGTGTTTGGCCGTGGAGGTGGGGAAAAGCTTGCAGAATCATTAAATGTGGAGCTGCTGTGTCAAATTCCTCTCGGGGCTCCGGGTAATGTATTAGAAGACCCAGAGTACTCACCGTCTGTTTATCCGACCCATCATCCAACAGGGAAACTGTATGATGAGCTAGCGCGAAAAGTGACTCAAGCTGTTACAACATAAGTTACAGTCTGAAACCAGTCCTAAGCGGGACTGGTTTCGCCTTTGAATAAAGTTGTTTATTCGAGTGATTACGATGTCGGTGAGTTGCTCGTCCCATCTGAACTACTACCTGATTCTTCAGATTCACTACTCTGATCTGATGAGGACTGTTGTTTTCCTTTTTTAGAGCTTTCTTGAATCAATTTCATCAGTTGTTGTTGAAAACTTGGAGACTTTAGTGCTTCTTCGATGAGTTTCATGGTTTCTTTTCGATTTTCTTGGCTTTTCATCAACTGAAGGATTGTCTTCGAGAATTCTGGATCTTTTAAAAGGTCCATCATGGATTTTTGATACTCAGGATCTTTCATCAATGCTTTAAAGAGATTTTTCATTTCTTTCTCAGTCGCTTTGGCGAAGCTATTCGCAATATCAGGCTTTGTCAGTAACTTACCCAGCCCTTCTTGTGCTTTAGGATCTGTCATTACCTTAGACATAGCCTTCTCTACTTCTTGTGAATTGACAACGATCTGCTCTTTAAATTCAGGATCCGTCATCATTTTTTGCAAAGCTTGCTTCCCTTCTTGGGTCTGGAGGACATCTAATACGATTCCTTTCGTCTTTTGATAGTCCACAGACTCCGATTCTTTTTGAGAACCACAAGAAGTTACCAATAACATGATTGCGATAAGTGAAATGATACGTATGAGAGCCATAATTTCATACCCCGTTTCAGTTTGCCTATGTACCTATAGTATGTTGTTTGTGATTTTTCTTTATCCATCCAAACAAAGGAAGTTCATACATAGCCAACGAAGACCAACTTTGTTACAATCGGTTCAGTTAGATATCAGGGAGCGATATGACATGACATTAAAAAGTTTATTTAAATGGTATTTTTCTACACTTCTCATTGGTGTAAGTGTTACATGTATACTTGGTTTGGTTTCATATTGGATTACAGGGAGTTCACTATTTGGACCGGTTAACCTCCTACTCCTTACAGGACTTCTTCTTCCCTCTATTACTCAGCTCGGCTTCTTTTCTTATCTCGTCTTTAACTGGCTTAGTATGGGTTTAGTACGAAATCAAAAAATCTTTAATACTATCCAAGTATTTTTCTTGTTCGTTGTATTTGGATGTGTAGTCTATTTGAATGTCAATAAATACAATGGTACAGACTTATGGAAGCATTTATCGATTCCAATCATATTACTTGTAGCAGGTGTGATCATTGGAAAACAAAAAGTGCGCTTCACACAGAAGGCAGCCTTCGTTCCAACACTCTTCTTCATGTTTACCGTAACCATGCTGGAAGCAATCCCGGCTATGAACATCAAGGGTGGAGAA
Organism: Thermoactinomyces sp. DSM 45891; assembly: GCF_900119485.1. Taxonomy (GTDB): domain Bacteria; phylum Bacillota; class Bacilli; order Thermoactinomycetales; family Thermoactinomycetaceae; genus Baia. The sequence continues at coordinate 2,538 of NZ_FPJZ01000006.1, read as the reverse complement.
GTTCCTGTTTCGTCCATAGCATCTACGGTTTTCGTCTTGGTACTATGTAATGCATGGCAAATTTTAAATCTCCAACGCTGGACTCGTGCAAGAGAAGGTGAGAAATCGAATGAGACTCCGCCATTGGTAACAAAACAGAAAAAAAAGAGCTAGACTAAATCGTCTAGCTTACTGAACTGGCTTCACTTTTTGTTGTGTGCTGGATACTAATTCAGAGACAGTGACAAATTCGTATCCCTTGCTTCTTAATTGATCAATGATTTGAGGTAGTGCTTCATGTGTTTGTCGGCAGGAATCGCTTGCGTGAAGGAGGATAATATCACCGGGATGTGCTTTGGTTACGACGCGATCTATGATGGCTTTAACACCAGGGTTCATCCAATCTCTAGAGTCGGTATCCCACTGAATCGAAGTGTATCCTAAGCTCTGGGCAACCTTTAATACACGCTTGTCAAAATCCCCGTTTGGATAGCGAATCAAGTTCATCTTTTTACCCGTTACTTTATTTAGAATCGTATCGGATGTTGTAATTTGTTTTCGAATTTGGTCCTCGGAGAGTTGACTGTAATTATCGTGCTTATGCCCATGGCTTCCAATCTCGAATTTTAACTCATCCCCAATTTTCTTCACTAAGTCGGGATGCGTCTCCGCCCAAGGGGAAGATAGGAAAAAGGTTGCTTTTTTAACTCCCTTTTTCTGGAGTACATCTAAGATAGGAGCTGTACGTTCCTCTCCCCAGCTAATATCAAAGGTTAGTGCGACTACTTTTTTATCCGTTTTTACACTGTAGATGGCAGCAGGCTCCTTATCAGGGGCTTGTTTTGAAAAAAAGACTGGCAAATCTTTTGCTTCGGCATAATAAACACCAATACCGAAAATACAAACCAGTGCTAATAGAAAAATGCGTTTTATTTTCTTTCCAGATAAAACCATAAAATAGTTCATTTGACACCCTCCATTCATTTAGAAACCTGTCCTAGTGGTAATGTATGTGTGAGGGACAAGAGATATGATATATGGGAGATGAAATTAAATTGAAACGACTCTGGTTTGCATTGAAAGCAGAAAAAAGGCTCATCCTGGTTGTCACAGCACTATTTTTCGTTTCTGCTCTTATGGGGAGTGTGAATACGGAACAGTGGAGGAAGCTTTTCGATCAACTTCAGATTTTTGATCACTTTGATAAAATGATTCAGAGCTTAGGGGCAAATCCCAGTTGGTTTAAAGTTAGTAAAGAAATCTTTATAAATAATTTGACAGCTTGTTTGATGCTAATTGGAATGGGTGTATTATTAGGAATCCCAACGATTTCAAGTCTGATAACAAATGGATTATTGGTAGGGTATGTGATCACAGTTTCTAGCCAAGAGACAGGAATTTCAGGCTGGAGCTTATTTTTCACAAAGATTGTTCCTCATGGCATCTTTGAGTTACCAGCTATTTTTCTTGCAGCTGCTTTAGGACTGCGAATTGGAATCTCTGTGTTTTCATCAGTAGTTTCACTATTTAAATCAGCCAATCGGACTCAGACACAGGTGGAGTGGAAGGAGATTGGACAGCGTCTTCCTCTATTGCTGGGGCTTATCGTCTTATTATTGCTTATAGCAGCCAGCGTTGAAGGGCTCCTAATCACTTCTGTATAAAAGGAGAGCAAACATGAAGATCGATATACAATGGCAAGGGAAAATGGAATTTAAGACGGAAGCTCCGTCTGGGCATCATATTACGATGGATGCATCTTCGGAAGTAGGTGGAGAGAACCGAGGGCCTCGCCCGACAGAAATGTTACTGTCTGCTGTAGGGACTTGCTCAGGCATAGATATTGTAGACATATTGGAGAAAATGCGCCTAGAAGTACAATCTTTCTCGATGGAGGTAAGAGGGGAACGTGCAAATGAGTTTCCTAAGAAGTTTACAAGTGTCCATATGCACTATTGCTTAACGGGTGATCTACCGATTGAGAAGGTCCGCCGTGCTGTTCATCTATCTGTTGAAAAATACTGTACCGTGTCTAACTCGTTGTCTGCTCGCATAACGGCTAGTTTTGAGGTGAATGGCGAACGTTTTACTATGTAGCATTCTTTCATTTGTTTGGTTTTGAGGGTGTAAATGGAATCTGGATGAACTCTTTTATCTTTTTTATAAAAATGATGTTGACTCAGTAAGTTCGTCTGTGCTATATTATTACATGTCGCCGCGATACGGTGGCACAAACAAAAAAGCAAGTGTTCCTTGAAAACTAAAGAGTGAATGAACCAAGACCTGTTTAATTACTTTAAATTGAGCTTAGCTCAAACTTTCAATGGAGAGTTTGATCCTGGCTCAGGACGAACGCTGGCGGCGTGCCTAATACATGCAAGTCGAGCGAGGAGCTTTTAGCTCCTAGCGGCGAACGGGTGAGTAACACGTGGGCAACCTGCCCGTAAGACTGGGATAACTTCGGGAAACCGGAGCTAATACTGGATAATCTTGATCTTCGCATGAAGGACAAGTAAAAGATTTATCACTTACGGATGGGCCCGCGGTGCATTAGCTTGT
>NZ_FPJZ01000013.1 GCF_900119485.1 Thermoactinomyces sp. DSM 45891 | reverse complement strand
TTTCTTGGATAACAGGTGGAGCACTAACGTACGCTGGATATATCGTTTTCAAGAAATTTACTAGTTGGGCTTTCCTTTTCCCTACTTCACACCTGATGTTTTTAGCCCATTTTCCAAATCAACTTGTTCCGCCCATTCCTACACTTACGGCAAGTATATCGATGTTGTGTGGTCTTGCCTTCATTCTCGTTTGTTTAGTAGTAGGATGGATAAAGGTTAGAAAAGTAGATTTTGCAAAGTAGGCGGTATAGATGATTAAACTAATATTAACTAACGTTAACTTGTGCATTCGAAGCAAAATGGCGATTGGGATTTCGATTTTGCTGATTCTCCTTACCCTCATACATATCCCAATGATTAATGAACTGGGACAGAGAGAGAAATTTGAGCCGCAGTTGGTAGATTATTTACTATTTTCAATGGGAGGCGTATTTCCGGACTCTCTACTGCAATACTTAACTTGGGTGTGTGTCGTTTTCCCGATTATCTTATTTGTGTATCATATGATGAATGTAAATAGTGGATTTGATTTATTCGTTCTAACACGCATGAAAAAGAGGAGTAACTGGTGGATTGTAAAAGTACTCGCTCTCATCATGACTGTTTTGTTGTATTGTGTTGTGTATTTTCTCATTCACATGATAATCGGTTCTATGTTTTTCTCCATAAATGCTAGGTGGAGTTCCTTTTTTCAGATGTTCTTCTCTCATTTGGAGTTAAACGTGGGAACTCTCCTTTGCTTCATGATGATATTTTTCTTTATAGGACTCACGGCTTTTGCTCTACTTTGTCAATTGATAACGAGTCGATTTCGTAACGAAACAGCCGTCTACACGGTATTTCTTATCTCCTCAGTGGTGATAGGCTTTTTGGCTATGAGCGGGACTTTTACCACTTTTGTTTCATGGACTCATTTTCCTTCTATGTTGGATTTAGTAAAACCTGATAGCGAGATGGAATTGTCTGCTCTTTTTACGAAGTTCATAATAAGTCTGTCTGTAATGGGGATAAGTATTGTTGCCGGTATTCTAGGAGTTCGGCGGTACCGTTTTTAATGGAGATATAAAATAGATGAGCATAGGGTCTCAAATAGAATAATAGATACTAGGTGTATGCTATGAAGGATGATTTCTTAGCTATTAAACGAATTCGGGTGGCCCCCTTTATCCTGTAGAATTGAAATATATACAGTGGAGGGGATTTTTTATGCGCAGAAAAAGGTTTACGATTCTTGTAAAAGGGATAATTCTTGTGTGACCTATTTTTTATTGTTTGTATCAGGCTATCGGGGAATCTTACAAAATAGTAAGTTAGGCGTAAGATAATCCTATGGTTTTTAGTAGGGATTCCATTTAATATAGAGTGATAGAAACCGAAATTTATTTGCTTATCAACAATGAGGGGGGACAAATTTATGATGAAAACACTATTTACAAAGTCTAATCTAATAGCACTTGCTTCTATTTTGTCGATCCCATTGCTAGGACTTATCTATCAATATCTAAATCGTCCACAGGAAAAAGTATATAGTCTAGTAACAAGCTTCGATCAACAGACCCCCTTGCTAAAAATATTTGTTATACCCTATATGTTTTGGTATGCTTTTGTGTTTATGATGTTGCTTTACTTAATGTTTAAAAATCGTAAGGTTTATTATGAAACATTATTGCAATATAATCTTGGACTTTTAATTTGCTATAGCATTTATATTATTTATCAAACGCATGTACCACGTCCTGTAGTAGAGGGAAATGACTTTTTGAGCCAAATGGTGCAATGGATTTACCAAAGTGATGCACCTTATAATTGTTTTCCAAGCATCCATGTTCTAACTACCTATGTGGTAATGAGAGCTGTTCTGAAAACAACGGACGTATCTCGCATGATGAAATCCTTGACAGCAGTCATGGCGGTTTTAATTATTGCTTCGACTGTATTCATTAGGCAGCATGTGATTTTAGATATAGTTGGTGCGGTTCTGGTAGTGGAAGGTTTAATGGTGCTTACATTATTAGTAAGGCAAAGTCGACAAAAGGAAGTTTTCGTTGCGGATCAACGAATCGCGAATGCAAGTACTTTCAATACGCTGAAGCGCGGAGCATAGTAAGCTGGAATTGGATAAAACATAGTTGTATTCATGCAACTATGTTTTATTTTTTTGCATATACATATTTTGATGATCCTTAAACATATAAACACATTCTCGATAATAGGAGGGCGTTGTTGAGGTGAATAATATGAAATCCTTATCAGGAGATGATTGGGTACCTCCTATTATAGACTCTTATATCGATGGGATTGGCCATACTCCGCTTGTGAAATTGCGCTCCTTGTTGAAAGAGACCAGTATTTCTTTATATGCAAAGCTTGAGATGTTAAATCCAGGAGGAAGTATGAAGGATCGTCCAGCAAGATATATCATTGAGCAAGGACTTCGTGATGGTATTTTTCAACCAGATACGCATCTTATTGAAAGTACATCAGGGAATTTAGGGATCGGTCTTGCTCTGGTGGCCCAGTTTTATGGGTTGCCATTTACGTGTGTAGTGGATCCTAAAATTACAAAAACAAACTTGCACATGCTAGGTTGTCTGGGTGCTCAGATCGATATGGTTCAGGAATCTGACGAGCACGGTGGATACTTACAGACACGGATACGTAGAGTTCGGGAGTTATTAGAAGAAATCCCGAACTCTACATGGGTTAACCAGTATGCCAATCCACTAAACTGGCAAGCTCACTATTACGGTACAGGGGATGAGATTGTAAAACAAATCGATGGTTCAATTGATTATTTGGTATGTGCGGTGAGCACGACCGGGAGTATACTAGGGATTTCTCGCAGAGTTCGGGAGGCATTTCCTGATGTGAAAGTGATTGCAGTTGATGCGGTCGGATCTGTGATTTTCGGTACACCTTCTCTCCCTAGAGAACTCCCAGGAATTGGTGCTAGCCGTGTACCTGAGTTATTTACCCCTGATGAGATTGATCAAGTGATTCATGTAAATGATCGGGAGTCCGTTGAGGGGTGTTATCGATTGTTAGAGAGAGAGAGGATTTTTGCTGGGGGATCATCGGGTTCGATTGTGGCGGCACTTCAAAAACTAGCACCTGATTTGCCTAGCCAGTCGAGGGTGGTTACGGTACTGCCAGATCGTGGAGAGAGGTATCTCGATAGTGTTTATGATAAGGAATGGGTGAAAAATCTCCCTTGAATTTGAATGATAAAATAATTAATTTGGCTGGTTTTCTTCATTTTGGTTTGAGACGTATGTAAATTAGGCAAGGAAGACTCCCGCTGCTCTTCATGTGGTGGGTCTTTCATATGTGAAATATTTCACTTTACATACCCTTATGGGGTATATTAAAATCATAATATACCCCATAAGGGTATACAGTATCTAAAGAAAAGGTGATAGATGATATGATTCAAATTCTACAAGTAGAGGGTATGTCTTGTAATCACTGTGTGAAGACGATTGAAGAGGCATTAGAGCAGATCGAGGTAAAGGCGAGTGTTGATTTGGAGGGGAAATCTGTAACAGTAGAATTTCATCAAGGCAAGGTAACACTTGCTCAGATTAAAGAAGCAATCGAAAACCAAGGATTTGATGTAATGTAGGATGGGATTCAAGAGTTTTTTTAAGGGATAGTATATTTGATTGGGTAGAAGATAGGAATGGAGGTGTGAGGATGTCGAAGGAAACAATATCTTTTCAAGTGACAGGGATGACATGTGCCGCATGTGCCAATCGGATCGAGAAGGTATTAAACCGATTAGAGGGTGTAGAGGGTGTAAATGTTAACTTTGCTTTAGAGACGGCCAAAGTCGAGTATTCTCCAAGTGTTGTGTCGGTAGAGGGGATTATGAAGAAGATTGAACAAATCGGCTTTCAGGCGAGGGTAGACGAGAAAAAGGGAGATCGCCCACAAGAGACCGAGAAGCAGAGGAGTCGTTTTATTTGGGCGGCTATGTTATCATTTCCACTTTTTTGGTCAATGGTGAGTCATTTTTCTCTTACTTCGTGGATATGGGTGCCTGAGATTTTTATGAATCCGTGGTTCCAGTTCGTATTCGCTACGCCGGTCCAATTTGTCCTCGGATGGAATTTTTACACGGGTGCTATAAAAGCATTGAGGCATAAAAGTGCCAATATGGATGTTCTTGTTTCTCTAGGGACTTCTGCCGCCTATTTTTATAGTGTATATCTGACTTTTACAGGCTTTTCGCAAATAGGGCATTATGTAGAATTGTATTACGAGACCAGCTCTGTATTGATTACGCTAATTATCTTGGGGAAATGGCTGGAAGCAAGAGCGAAAGGGCGATCTTCCGAAGCGATTCAGAAACTGATGGGATTACAAGCGAAGTCGGCTCGTGTGATTCGGGATGGGCAGGAGATATCGATTTCTACGGATCAAGTAGTGATCGGGGATCAAGTTATCGTAAAGCCTGGAGAAAAAATCCCGGTTGATGGAGAAGTGATAGAAGGAATTTCGGCGGTTGATGAATCGATGTTAACGGGTGAAAGTATTCCGATAGATAAAAGAGTTGGCGATACAGTGATTGGAGCCACTTTAAATAAAAATGGTTTGCTGATCGTACAAGCGACAAAGGTCGGAAAGGGTACAGTCTTAGCCCAAATTATTAAAGTTGTTGAAGAAGCACAAGGGTCTAAAGCACCTATTCAACGGGTAGCCGATCAAATTTCGGGTGTGTTTGTCCCCATTGTAGTAGGAATTGCGATCATCACATTCTTGATCTGGTATGTTTTGGTGGAGCCATATCAATTTGCAGGTGCGCTGGAAAAAGCAATGGCTGTTCTTGTTATCGCTTGCCCGTGTGCATTAGGATTAGCTACTCCCACTTCCATCATGGCTGGTTCGGGTCGGGCAGCAGAGATGGGGATCCTATTTAAAGGTGGGGAATATCTAGAGTCTACCCAATCCATTGATACAGTTGTGTTAGATAAAACCGGCACGATTACAAATGGAAAACCGGTTCTCACGGATGTCCTCTATACACATGAATGGGATGAGGACTCGTTTTTATTGCTAGTTGGTACTGCTGAGAAGAATTCGGAGCATCCTTTAGCAGAAGCGATTGTGGAGGGTGTAGAGAAGAAGGGTTACACACTCGGAAGACCGGAGGAATTTGAAACAATACCAGGGTATGGGATTCGCGCGTGTGTCCAGGGGAAGGAAATCCTCGTTGGAACAAGAAGATGGATGAGGCAACATCATATTGAGTTTCAAGAAACAGAAGAGACGACGATGTCTAATCTAGAAAGCTTGGGCAAAACGGTGATGATTGTTTCTATTGAAAGCAAGTATGCAGGGTTGATTGCAGTAGCAGATACAGTTAAGTCTACTTCTCTCGAAGCGATTCGACGTTTAAAAGAGCTTCATTTAGAAGTGATTATGGTTACGGGAGATAATAAGCGTACGGCACAGGCGATCGCGGATCAGATTGGAGTGGATCGTGTGATGGCGGAAGTACTCCCAGAAGGTAAGGCGGATGTAGTAAAGAAGCTTCAAGAGGGTGGCAGTAAAGTTGCGATGGTGGGGGATGGGATTAATGATGCTCCTGCACTAGTAACAGCAGAGGTAGGTATGGCTATTGGAACAGGTACGGATGTTGCGATGGAAGCGGCTGATATTACCTTAATTAGAGGTGATCTGGGTAGTATTGCCGATGCAGTGATGATAAGCCGGAAAACGATGTCAAATATTAAACAAAACTTGTTTTGGGCGCTTGCCTATAACACGCTTGGGATTCCTGTCGCGGCTTTTGGTTTGCTAGCGCCATGGTTAGCAGGAGCAGCGATGGCTTTTAGTTCTGTTTCGGTTGTATTAAATGCATTACGTCTACAACGAATTTCATTCAAAAAGGAGCAAGCATTATGAACAAGTGGCTCATACGAATAAGTTGTGTGATTTTGGCTGTAGCTTTAGTAGCTTGTGGAAATACAAAAAATGACTCATCTTCTAAGCCTGCCGACCCCCATGCAGGTCATAAAACAGAAGAAAATAAAACTGGATCGCAAACGCATGTTGAATGGTCTACGACGATTGATAAACCAAAATCATCTGGAGAAATTAATATAAAAGTGAAGGAACATTCTGGGAAGGCTGTACCAGAATTTAAGGTGAATCATGAAAAATTGCTTCATTTAATTATTGTGAGTGAAGATTTGTCTTATTTTGATCATGTCCATCCAGAGTATAAGGGAAATGGTGAGTTTACCATTCAGACGCAGGTTCCTAAAGCGGGTAAGTATAAACTCATCGCCGATTATATTCCAAAGGATGGGGCACAGACGACTCAAACCTATAAGTTTACGGTTCAAGGTGATGTGAGCAAAGAAGATATACAGCCAGATCAGAAACTGGTAAAAGTGGTAGACGGAAAAGAAATAGATCTGCAGATTTCTCCAGAGCCTAAAGTGAATCAGCAAACGATGCTTACTTTTCAAATCAAAGATGCCACAAATAAACAAGGAATTACAGATCTACAACCTTATCTAGGAGCAGTTGGGCATGTGGTTATCCTAAGTGAGGATACAGAAGAATATTTACATGTCCATCCGATGGATGAAAAAAGTACAGGACCTGAGGCGAAATTCCACACGAAGTTTCCAAAATCAGGTATCTATAAAATATGGGGACAATTCCAACGCGATGGAAAGGTATTTACCGTACCTTTTGTTGTAAAAGTCCTTTAATTATTGATACAAATAAAAACAATCGCTAAGTGATTGTTTTTATTTGTATCAATAATCCTATTATTTAATAACTATTGACTAAATCTTCTATCGCTGGTACATTTATTCCTAATTGCTTTAGTACGATAAAATACCAGAAATAGAAGGGGATGAGAACGAGATGCAGCAACAGAATGGGTTGCGGAGGGATTTAGGATTCGTTCATGCTTTTTCGATTGTAGTAGGATGTGTAATTGGCTCTGGTGTGTTCCTAAAACCAGGCGTGGTTTTAGGGTATACAGGGGATTCAACGATTGCATTGTTAGCATGGCTATTTGGTGGAATTATTACGATTGCATCAGGTCTTACAATTGCTGAATTGGCCGTAAAAATCCCGAAAACGGGTGGATTATATACGTATATTGAAGAAGTATATGGGTCGACTCTAGGATTCCTAAGTGGATGGATGCAAACGGTTATTTATGCACCAGCACTTATTGGAGCCTTAGGGTTGTACTTTGGCTCTCTGTTAGCTCACTTCTTCTCATGGCCTGAAAGTTGGCAGACAGTAATCGGAATTATAACTGTGCTATTTCTAACTGGGATGAACTTATTAGGAGCTCGCTTTGGTGGATGGATTCAAACCCTTACTACTTTTGGTAAGCTGGTCCCCGTTTTCTTGATTACGGTTTTTGGGTTATGGTATGGGGATTCTCAAGTTCTAGGTGTTTTATTTAAATCAAGTCAAGAATTTAGCTTCTCTTCTGCCGTACTTGCTACACTGTTTGCATATGACGGTTGGATTTTAGTTGGTTCTGTAGCAGGAGAAGTGAAGAATCCTTCTAAAGTATTACCTAAGGCTATTACAGCAGGACTCTTACTCATTATGGCGGCTTATATGTTAATTAACATTGCGATTCTACATGTACTACCTGCTGGTCAAGTGGTAGCTCTCGGAGAAAATGCCGCTGGAACAGCATCCACCATCTTATTTGGAGATTTTGGTGGGAAGTTATTAAGTATTGGGATTTTGGTATCTATCTTTGGTAGCTTAAATGGTAAAATTTTAAGTATGCCACGTGTACCTTATGCGATGGCGATTCGTAGACAATTGCCGTTCTCTTCTGTATTTGCATATGTTTCTAAGCGCTTTGGGACTCCAGTGAATTCTATTTTTCTCATTACTGGGATTGGTATTATTTTTATGTGTGTCCTAGATTCAAATCGCTTAAGTGATATAGCCACGTTCTCGATCTTTGTCTTCTATATCTTTGCCTTGATGGCGGTATTCCGCCTACGCAAGGGAAGTGAAATAAAGCCTGGCGAATATCGTGTACCTTGGTATCCAGTTATTCCGTTAGTGTCGATACTTGGTTCTTTGTTTGTCGTGCTTAGCACCCTGTGGGAAAAGCCCATGGATAGCTTGATGTCGATTGCACTTACTTTAGTAGGGCTTCCATTATTTTGGTATCAAGGTTCCAAAAAGGAAAAAGAAGCTTCCCCTAATTAAATAGGAAAGTCCCTTCTAAAACAATTTGTTCGGAAGGGACTTGTCTATATTTGAACAATGATTCATAATAGCTGTTGACAGTTATTTTTATATTTTTTAATATTATTACATGATTTAGAAAAGTTTATTGCGAGGTGAACGAATGTTATCTGATATTAAGCCGATGGATTTTAGTGAGGTAGAGTGTAAGATTATTCATATGATCATACAAGAAATGCCTAACAAGGAGATGGCAGTAGAGTTACATTGCTCACAACGAATGGTGGAGTATCGAATTCAGGGTATTGCAAAAAAGATGGGAGTTTCTACCAAAGTTGGTATAGTTGCAGGTGCTTTTAGGAGTGGGATTGCAAGTTAAAGTAAAAAACAAAGTACATTAATATATAATTATCAGTTTCTTCGGAAAGACGAAATTGAGGCTGTATACTATATAATCTATAATTTAAATATGGATAAAGATAAAGGGATATGAACATATGGAGGTAGATATATCGTGGGTTGGTTATCAAAAGCAAAAGCGATTGCTAATGCAATTAAAAAACATGGTCCTAAAGCTTGGGACGCAATTAAGAAAGGCGCCGGAAGCGTTTATAACTCAGCAAAAGCTGCTTGGGATAAAGGATTCTGGTCATTTGTTTGGTGGCTAGTTGAGCATACAAGTACTCTAGGCCTCATTTATGATGCACTACAAAGAGCAGGTCTGCTCTAATAAAGAAAGAAAACTCAATTTTACACTCCTCGACTTAGTGTAGAAACTGAGCTCCCTTTTCATGATACTATAAAGATAAATACCCTTTATCTTTATCCCTAAACACTCTAGAGGTGAGTTTGCAGTATGTCAAATGTAGAACTTGCGGTTGATGTACGTGGATTGTCCAAGTCATTTGGTGAAAAAAAGGTATTAAAGGATATCAACTTTACCTTAAAAAAAGGAACGACTGCAGTAATAAAAGGAAGTAACGGTATAGGGAAGACTGTTTTTCTTAGCTGTCTATTAGGTTATCAAAGTATAGAGCAAGGGAAAGTTATGATTTTAGGTAAGGGTATTAAGGATCGTGTTTTTTTACGTAAGAACACAGGATTTATCTCATCGGATCGACATGAATTTATGGACATCTTAACACCAAATGAATATTTTCGTTTTGTTATCGATATTTATCAGTTGAGCGTTCCCCAAACAAGAATTACAGAGCTTGCTGAGCAGTTACGGGTAACGCATGAACTGAATCATCTGATTAAGGAACTATCGTTTGGAACGAAGAAGAAGATTCAACTGATCGGTTGCTTGTTATATCAGCCAACCTTATTGGTATGTGATGAGATTTTTGAAGGACTTGATGCTGATACGGTAAAATACGTTCAAAAATCCTTTCAAGAACGAAAAGATTTAGGTCTTACTACCTTGTTCACCACTCATATTATGCACCACGCTGATTTTGTAGATGAGATATTCTCTTTGGAGAATGGAGAAATAACTTCTGCTATGAGCATCACAGCATGAGGGGATTGGGAGTAGGAAATGGTAACTTTATCGATTTATAGAGCGATATGGGATAAGGCGAATGAAACAGAAAAAAGAAGCAAGACTCAGATATGGATTGAACAAATCGTGTTCTGTTTTATTGTAGCCATTGGATTCATTTGTTTTATTCATTTTTTTGGAACGGAAAGTGCTATTATTATCTATTTTTTTAGTCTGTTTTTTTTACAGTTATCCTATTACTTTGTAACAACTCATGTTTATGAAAGCACATCTACAACGATTAGTTTTGCCAAGTCGATGCCGGTTTCGGTACATCGCTTTTTTTGGTATTATGTTTCGTGTAATAGTAATTCCTTAGTCTTTATTATCATTGACTCTCTTCTTGCGGCCTCCGTCTTACTCTATTTTGATGCGGACTTCATGCAGGTCGTGATGCTACTTGTACGGATTCAATTAATGAATTTCGTATGGTCCTCTCTTAGTATTTATAATATGTTTCGAAAGGACACTAATCTCTCTCCACTCATTTTCAAATCGATCTTTTTTGCCTTTCTTATTATCATTTACAACGTATGGAATCGGCTTCATGTGAGTTTCTCGATGGATAGTGTCATGTTATTTGTAGACATGATCCTTGTTTTTCTGGGTGTACTCATGTTGGTGTTTTATCCCTACATGGTAAAGCGATGCCTGATAGAGAGCGTTCATACAAGTAGTTCTAGGCTAAAAATTCCAGCAAGAGTAGTAGAGTTATGTTCCTCTCTATTCCCGCGTAAAAGCCTTCTAGGTCCTGCTTTAAAAATTCACTTGCTTCGGCTTTTACGAAGTGAAGAGTATCTTAGCAGGATGATGGGCATTGGAATCATTTTATTTTTTGTTAAATCTATTTCTTACCTATTTTTAGGTAAATCTGGTTCGAAGGATCACTTTGATTTGTTGTATCCTTCTTTTATGATTGTGTATTTTTCATTTAATAATCTACGTGTGGATTATCAGTTGGAAGAGAAGAACAACTTATATGATTATCCCATCTCAAATAGATTAGATCGCCTAGGTTTAAGTATCATACACGGTTTGTTTGTCTTCCTATTAGGATTGCTATTTTTTGCAGTAGAAATTCTCTCAGGAATGCTACATCCGGGTCAGTTATTGGATCCGATTTTGCTATTAACGTGTCTGTATATTGCCACATTAACCGTAAAGGTACCCCAAGGCAAGTTGAAAATGGGGCAAAAAATGAAAGCTAGCTTTTTTTGTATATTGACTTGTTTGTCGATTGAGATTCCTTGGTTAATTTGGTTCAACTCCATTTATGTGAAGTTATTGCTTATGGGGATTGCCGTGGTATGGGCTTATCTAAGGGTGTACCGATGGAATGATGGAATGAAATCAATTTAATGAGAAGGAGTGGTTAGAATGAAAAAAATGACCCGTATAGCGGAAGTTATTTTAGTGCTTTCATTTGTGTCGTATTTACTGTCTAGATACGTAATTACAGAACTACAACCATATTCAAATTGGTTTTTTATATGTGCAGCTATTGGTTTAGTTCTCAAAATAGTACTTTCATTGGGTGCTAAGAAGTAGAAGACAAAGAAAAATGATAGACTATCTACAGAAACGAGAAAATTTCGTTTCTGTTTTTTGTTGGTTTAGGATAGATAGAAACAAAACGAACCCTAGTGAATGGAGTTTACCTCACTAGAGTTCGTTTTGTTTGTTCGATTGACTGGTTACTTTCTTGGTTATTGCTATTTAGGCATGAATGCAATAAAAGCCCAAATAGGATCATGATAGCAATTGCACTGATTAGATAAATCCATTTTTTCTTAGTAGCATCATCTGTGCGTTTTCTTCTCAGTTCTAATTTCGTTCTCTGCTGAGCCTGAGCATTGGAGCGAGAGCGATCTGCATTTGAAAGAGAGAAGGCCCTTGAGTTTGACCTCGTCTTGGTAAGGCTCTCTGATCTTCTGCTAGTCGGATTTTTTTCCTTGGATGTAGCGTGCAGAGCTGATTGAAGTGCTTTCTTCATTTCTTCAGCTGTTTGGAAACGCTTTTTAGGATCTTTTTCCATTGATTTGCGCAACACTTGAGTGAACTCAGCTGGGATGTCTGGGTTGATCTTACGGGGGTCGGGTACGGGGGTTTGGATATGCTTTAACACGATTGCAATATCCTCCTCTGCGTGGAACGGGACCTTACCTGTGACCATCTCATACATAACAATACCAAGTGAATATAGATCAGAAGGGAATCCGATTACATGACCTCGTGCCTGTTCAGGAGAGAAGTAGTGGATGGAGCCCATGATCGTTCCGGTCTTGGTAAGATTATTCGTGTTGCGTAATAGGCGTGCAATGCCAAAGTCAGCTACCTTATATCGTCCTCCGGGTGTGCACATGATATTATGTGGCTTGATATCGCGGTGAATGATGCCATGGTTGTGTGCATGTTGAAGGCCGCTACAAATTTGAATCGCAATCTGTATAGCTTCTTTCGCACTTAGTCGTTTCTTGGACTGAATCAGTTGCCGTAGTGCCTGTCCTTCTACATACTCCATTACCATGTAATAGAGAGGACCTTCTTGACCGGCATCATACAAATTAACAATGTTTGGATGGGACAATCGGCCAGTGGCTTGTGCCTCCCATACAAAGCGTCTGACGTACTCATGATCATAAATAAGACGCTGATTCATAATCTTGATCGCAACCGGGCGATCTTGAACCTTGTCATAGGCTTTGTATACAGTTGCCATCCCACCAGTACCGAGGATATGATGTATTTGATATCGCTCAGCTAGTAGCCTTCCTTCCATCGGCATCACCTTTTTCTGAAATCGGATGGCTTATCATCTATCTTATAATAAAATTAGCATCATTAAATGGGAAGGTACACATCTATTATTCCGAAAAAACCGTCGTGTTACAAGTTTTTTTCCTTCTTGTTAACAGAAAGGACACGCTAAATGGGCTTAAATTACTTTTTTATGGTGGGGATCGTATGGAAAAACGTAGATGGTATGTAGCAGGATTGGCAGTCCTCTTCTTTCTCGTGGTCGGGAAGTTGCTGAAGTTAACGTTTGCTGCACTAGCGATATTTGTGATGCTTGGTGTGCTTCTTCTATATTTATTTAAAAATAAATCTTGAATGGCTGAACAAATCTAGCTAATATAGGTATGATAGGAGAAATGCCTTGTAAGATAAGGCTGTCCTTGATTGTTAGGAGGGTTAAGCTTGAACAAAACCGAATTGATCAATAAAGTTGCAGAAGTTGCTCAGCTGACGAAGAAAGATGCTGGTCTTGCTGTAGATGCTACATTGAATGCGATTACAGATGCTCTAGCAACGGGTGAGAAGGTTCAACTGATTGGCTTTGGTAACTTTGAAGTGCGCGATCGTGCAGCTCGTAAAGGCCGCAATCCGCAAACTGGAGAAGAAATTGAAATTCCAGCTACAAAAGTACCAGCATTCAAACCAGGTAAGCAGTTAAAAGACGAAGTTAACGCTTAATTTGGAGTACATAGAGGAAACCAGCACTTACATTTGTGGATGCTGGTTTTTTCTTATCAATATATAAGAATCTGGGTGATGATGGATGAAACGCTATATAGGTGTGGATTTAGGCGGGACAAAGATAGCTGCTGCGTGTGTCGATGAAAGTGGACACATCACAAATGAGACTCGCATGGAAACACGCGCCCGTGAAGGGGTTGAGGGTGTGTATGGGCGGATTAAGCAAGTGATTATGCGTGCAAGTGGTGAGGAGCCCATTCATGGGATTGGAGTAGCTGTCCCAGGATTAACAGACCCTCACACGGGAACGATCTTAACCTTATCTAATATTCCGAGTCTGGATGGGTTTCCGCTTGCCGAGAGATTAGAGAAAGAGTTTGGGGTTTCTGTCCATGTTGACAACGATGCTAATGCGGCTACTTGGGGAGAGTATCATTTTGGATCAGGTAAGGATGCTGACTCACTCATTTTCGTTACAATCAGTACAGGTATTGGTGGTGGGATTATACTAAATGGGCAGACGATTCAAGGCAAGCAGGGCTTTGCTGGTGAACTCGGTCATATGGTTGTTGATCCTGAAGGTTTTGCATGTGGGTGTGGACGAAAAGGTTGCCTAGAGGCCGTCGCCTCGGGAACAGCTATCGCTCGCTGGGCTAAAGAAGCGAATCCACAAGCTCTTTTTTTCCAGTATGCCAATAAACAAAAACGAGAGGTACGTTCCGAAGATGTATTTCAGGCTTGGGAAGCAGGAGATTCCACCGCAGACGAGATTATTGAAAATGTAATTCGCTATTTAGGAATTGGCTTTGCTAACTACATTCATATCTTCAATCCGGAGCGCATTGTAGTAGGTGGCGGAGTCTCGAAAGCAGGTGCACGATTTTTTGACTTGTTACACGAACAAGTAGAGCGAGAAACAATGCCTGTTTATAAAGGTACATTTGAAATCGTTCCAGCTCTATTACTTGAGAGAGGTGCGATCCTAGGAGCGGCTATGCTGGGTGGGAAATAGGGGCTGGGTTAATCAGCCCTGATTCACATAGAAAAACCCCTCAGAAAGTAACTGAAGGGCTTCTAGTTTGATTCGAATCACGATTATGTGTCGGCAGGTGACTTTTTTACCATAATACGCGAGATCCTACGATTTTCAATCGCTTCTACTTCAAACGTATATCCAAAGGCATCATACGAATCTCCGGTGTTCGGAATAGCTTGTAGTTGAGAGAAAAGCCATCCACCAATTGTATCATTATCTTCATCTACTAATTTTAGTTTAAAGTGCCTATTTACATCTTCTAATAGCAAGCGCGCATCAATGGATGTATGTGAACCAGTACTACGGAATAGGGGTAGTTCTTGGTCAAATTCATCTTGAATCTCCCCGAAAATCTCTTCCATGATGTCCTCTAATGTGATAATCCCTGATGTACCACCAAATTCATCGACAACGATGGCCATCCCCACGCGATTTTTTTGTAAGGTAAACATAACATCCTTAATCTCCATTGTTTCTGGGACGAAGGAGACGGGCCTAGACAAATCTTTTAACGTTGGTTGTTTCCCCTTAGCTAATGCTTCAAATACATCTCGTATATGGATAATCCCGATAATCTGATCTTTGTCCTGTTCACAGATTGGGAATCGAGTATGTGTCGAGTTGACAATAATATCTAGGTTTGTAGCAAAATCATCTTCCGAGTAGATACAAGTCATCTGGGTTCGGGAGATCATCACTTCACGAGCAATCCGCTCAGTAAAGTCGAATACATTGTCAAATAACTGCATCTCTGTTTTATCAATATAACCGCTCTTATGGCTCTGCTGGAGAACCAAGCGAATCTCTTCTTCAGTGTGGGCAGAGTGATGATCATTCATCTCAATACCGCATGCGCGTAAGAGCCAGTTGGCCGAACCGTTGAGAACAAAAATAAACGGCCGAAAGATAGAGTAAAACAAGTGTAGCGGCGGAGCGATCCATAGGGTAACTTTTTCAGCTTGACGAATCGCTAGTGTCTTCGGTGCCATCTCACCTACTACAATGTGTAAGAAGGTAACGATTAGGAAACCGATAGCCACCGAGATTGTGTGAATTAACCATTCGGGTGTTTGGAAAAGTACGAGCATGGGTTTTAGAAGTCTAGCAATAGCCGGTTCGGCTACCCAACCAAGCCCAAGAGAAGCGAGAGTAATGCCTAGTTGTGTTGCTGATAAATATGCATCTAGGTTAGCAAGCACCTTTTGCGCAAGTCTACCTCGTCGATGGCCTACTTGAGCAATCCGAGTGCTTCGAACTTTCACGATAGCAAACTCAGCAGCAACGAAGAATCCGTTGAGGAAAACGAGGAATAAAGCGAATAACAAATATAGTGAGTTACTTATGACCCCTTCCAAAAGGTCAACCTCCTAGTAAAATAGAATATAGTGTTACAACTTTAATCATAAGTCACTTACATAATGAAAGTAAATAAAAACTATTGTATTTTAACTACTAGATTCCGTTATACCTAAAAGAAACACCAAAGAAAGATCGAAATGTACGTGGGTGGGAGGAAAACAAGAAATAGGTCTATAAATAGAATGATAGGTATTTTAATATGTTGAAAAATTAATTAATGGAAGAAAGAGTGGTGTTCAAAAGATGAAGTCAAAAAAGAGTAGACTGAGGTTGAAGAGGATTTCTGCTTACCTGAGTATCTGGGTGTTGGTAGTAGCGATGTTTTTTATCCAGATTGAGCCTGTCCTGGCACAATCGAATCAAATGCGTTATATCACAGATGAGCAAGGAAGAGCCTTAATCCTTCATGGTTTAAATACAGCTAGTAGTTCAAAAGATGCAGTAGATGGCATGCCTTGGGTGAAGCAAAAGGATGTAGAACGAGAAGCGAAAGTGCTAGGTTTTAACTTTGTTCGTTTCTTAATTTTTTGGAGCCATATCGAGCCGAAACCGGGTGTATATAATGAACAATACCTAGATCGTGTTGCCGAGCGAGTGAAATGGTATCAAGATCAAGGTATGTTTGTATTATTAGATATGCATCAGGATTTGTATGGACCAGCCACCTCTGGGAACGGAGCTCCTGCCTGGGCTACTTATACAGATGGATTACCTGTGGAATATCAAACGCCTTGGGCTTTAACTTATCTACAGCCAGGTGTGATTCGTGCCTTTGATCATTTTTGGAATGTTACGAACAAACATCCAGAATTAGAAGATCATTATGTAAAAGCATGGAAGCACGTAGCAAATCGTTTTAAAGATCATCCTGCTGTCATTGGATATGATCTCATGAACGAACCTTATGGCGGAAGAGTAATATGGCCTTTTTTTGAGCCTCTTGAGTTAAAGCCGATGTACGAGAGAGTAATCAATGGGATTCGTCAGATAGATAAGAAGCGGTGGATCTTCTTTGAACCGCAAGCTTTTGGCCCGAACCAAGGTCTCCCCTCAACGCTACCGTCTCTTCAAGATCCTAGAGAGGGGGAATCAAGATTGGTTTATGCTCCACATCTGTATCCGCTTTCATTAGAAATAGGGGGAGGATATACCGGGGTTACGAAGGAGCTAGTAAGATTTGCCGTGAATAATTGGAAAAACTCTCGTCAGGACGAAATAGCTAAGTACCGTACTCCTTTTGTTGTGGGAGAGTTTGGACTAAACATAACAAGTCCAGGTGCGATGGATTATGTGGATGATGTCTTAGCTATGATAGATCAATCAGGTGGGAGCTGGGCTTACTGGTCAAGCGATCCCGGTAGTTGGGGTCCTTATGATGAGGATGGGGACCTAAATGAACTGGCTTCTCATCTGTCTAGACCATATCCTCGTGCTATCGCTGGGGAACCAATCAACTGGCACTACGATACGACAAAGCGGGTCTTAAGTGTTAAATGGAAGAAAAAAGCACAGGTAACAGGATCAACAGATATTTTTATACCCCTCGAGGATTATCCTCAAGGCTGGGAGCTTGTTGAGAACGATACGGGTAAACATTCTAGTATAGATTGGGATGAGCACACTCGTATTCTTAAAATTACTCCTGATCCAAAGCAATCCGAGTATATGATTCAAATCAAACCAAAGTAAGATGATCTCACGTATGTAAGAGATAACGCTCAAATAAAAAACTAGACCTGCATAGAGTCTAGTTTTTTATTTGAGCGTTTTTAAGCGAGGTATGCCTCTCGGATCTGTTCATTTCCGAGTAGTGCATCAGCATGGTCTTGTAGGGCGATGGAACCCGTTTGGATGACGTAACCACGATCAGCGATTTGTAGAGCTTGGTAAGCATTTTGTTCGACTAGGAGGATAGTCATTCCGGTTTGATTTAGTTTCTGGATGATCTCAAAAATTTGTTCGACGACGACGGGGGCAAGGCCCATAGAGGGTTCATCGAGTAGGAGGATTTTTGGATTCATCATAAGTCCGCGTCCGATGGCTAGCATTTGTTGTTCTCCCCCACTCATCGTTCCTCCTTTTTGAGAGAGTCGTTCTCTTACCCGCGGGAAGTATTGAAAAACTCGCTCCATCCGTTCTGCTATTATCTTTTTATCTTTTACTTGGAAGGCTCCCATTTCTAAGTTTTCCTTTACCGTGAGCCCGGGAAAGATACGTCGCCCTTCAGGAACATGAGCAATTCCTAGTTCGGCAATGTTGTGGGGCGGAAGGCTTTGGATTTCCTTTTCTTCAAATAGAATGGTTCCGGTTGTTTTCACTTGTCCACAGATCGCTTTAAGGGTAGTTGATTTACCAGCACCATTGGAGCCGATCAAGGTAACAATTTCTCCCTGTAGGACGTGTAGGGATATATCGTGTAATGCCTCTATCTGTCCATAAAAGGAACGAATGGTTTGTAGTTGAAGTAGACTCATAAGGGTCTCCTTTCTGTTTCTCCTATACTGAAAGTGCGCTTTTCCCTAGGTAAGCTTCGATTACGTTAGGGTTGTTTCGAATCTCTTCGGGTAAACCTTGAGCGATTAGTTGACCGTGATCTAACACATAGATTTGTTCTGAGATTCTCATTACGAGTTTCATATCATGCTCGATGAGGATGATCGTGATTTGCTTATCATCTCTGATTTGCAGGATGAGATCCGTTAGTTCATTGGTCTCCTTTGGGTTCATTCCGGCGGCAGGTTCGTCAAGAAGCAGAACTTTGGGATAGGTAGCTAACGCTCGGGCAACTTCTAATTTGCGTTGTGCTCCGTAGGGCAAGTTTTTTGCTTGATGGTTTACCCAATCGGCTAGACCGACATATTCGAGAAGAGAATATGCTTCGCAGCGAGCTTGCTCTTCTTCGGCACGAACTTTAGGGGTTGAAAAGAGTGTGCCGAGGAAGCTGGCTTTGAGGTGGATATGCATGCCGACCATTACGTTTTCGAGGACACTCATCTCTTTAAATAAGCGGATGTTTTGAAATGTGCGTGCAATCCCTTTTTCAGCGATGAAATTGGGCTTTAGGCCCGTGATCGATTTTTGATCGAGATGAATCTCTCCGCCGTCAGGGGAGTAGATACCCGTGATCATATTAAAAAATGTCGTTTTACCTGCTCCGTTGGGTCCGATGACGGCCGTGATCGATCCTTTTTCAAAGTTGATAGATACATCTTTGACAGCAGTGAGGCCACCGAAGTGCTTGGTAATGCTAGTGGCAGTTAACATCGACATGACTGATTCCTCCAAATATTAGATGGAAGTACTTGTTTCCTTGGATTTCCCTTTTTTCTGTGTGAGTTTTGCTTTGAGATCAGCGATTTTGTATGTTTTGTTTTTGGCCGGGATGAGTCCTTGGGGTCGGAATATAGCGATTCCAACGAGGACGAGGCCGAATAATAGACGTTGCATTTTAGCTGGAGAGAATACCTCAGGTACGTGCAGGTTTTGGGTGAGAAATAGGGTAATCTCAGTTAAAATTTGTAGATTGAGGATGGAGATGATTGCGGCACCTAAGATGACGCCAGGGACACTTCCCATTCCGCCTAAGATGACCATAACTAAGATGGTGATAGATTCTAACAGAGTAAAACTAGTGGGATCGACGAATTGATTTTTTGCGGCAAAGAGAACACCCATCATGCCGGAAAAGGAAGCACCGAGGGCAAAGGCCCATAATTTAGTTTTAACCAGAGGAATTCCCATTGCTTGAGAAGCAATCTCGTCTTCACGTATGGCTTTCCACGAACGTCCTAATTTGGAGTCTTCAAAGCGTCGAACGGCGTAGATGACGAATCCCAAGACGATCAAAACCAAGAAGTAGATGTGAGAGGCTTGTGTAAATGTGAAGCCAAATAGTTTGGGCTGGGGGATACCAGAAATTCCGAGTGCTCCGTTGGTAATATTGACGGGCTTATCCAAGTTATTAAACACAATGCGGATGATCTCACCAAATCCTAAGGTAACAATGGCCAGATAATCCCCTTTTACCCGCAAAACGGGAATACCCAAGATAATTCCAAATAACGCTGCCACCAGTGCTCCTACGATAATAAAGAGCCAGAACGATTCTCCGCCTAGTGGGAAAATAGAGGAACCTGAAAAAAGTGCTTGTGCTTGTGGTGAGGCAAAAATCCCGTACACATAAGCTCCAAGTGCGAAGAAGGCAACAAATCCTAAATCGAGTAAACCTGCAAATCCGACTACGATATTTAACCCGAGTGCCATAGCGATGTAGATGCCGGCCATGACGGCGACTTCCATATAAACCTGCTGGGAAGGACCTCCAGAAGCGGCAACAGGAATGACGGCAAAGGCAATGAAGGCACCAGCACTCCATTTGATCCAGTTGGAAAAGGTTGTGTAATACAAGAGTAAGAAAGAAAAAAGTAAAAGTAAAAAGGATGTGACTGATTTATCCATTAGATAGAGACTGGTGCTTGTACACATGACAATGAGCAGAATGAGAACCGACTGAAAAGTACGGCTGTTTGAGAAGAGGGAAGATAATTTCTTCATGATTTTCACCTACACTTTCTCTTTTACTGCTTGACCAAAGAGGCCTGCAGGTTTAAAAATGAGGACTAGTATGAGAATGATAAATGCAAATACATCTTTATACTCAGCGCCTAGGGCTCCACCGGTCAGAATGCCTAAGTTAGCGGCTGCAAATACTTCTAATAAACCAATTAAAAGCCCACCAAACATAGCTCCACGGATATTCCCTATCCCCCCTAAAACAGCAGCGGTAAACGCTTTTAATCCCAAGATGAAGCCGATAAAAGGATTAATGGTGGCATATTGCTGGGCATAGAGAACGCCGGTTGCTCCACCGATCGCCGAACCGATAAAGAAGGTGAGTGAGATCACTTTATTTACATTTATCCCCATTAAAGCTGCTGTAGCGCGATCTTGAGCGACAGCACGCATGGCGATTCCCCACTTGGTACGGTTTACGAAGATATCGAGTACAATCATGATTAGAACTGCGATTCCGATTACAATCACAGTATTTGATTTGATAGCGGATGCATGAACTTCGTATCCACCTACCGAAAATGCAGGGATGGCAATCTTATTTTCGAAGATGGTTTGTCCTGTAACAATGTAGTTTCCTGTTTTGTACTCTGCGATAAATCGGACGATGTCTTGAAGGATAAAGGAGATTCCGACAGCCGAGATCAAAGGAATGAGTTTGGGGGCTGTTCGGAGGGGGCGATAAGCGACGCGTTCAATCCCGACGCCGATCATACCTGTTAAGATAGAAGCAAAAATGAGAACGAGTATCAAGGTTACCCAGTTCAAAGCAAGGCCAATGTCCACAAAGCCAAATAAAAGGGCTGTTCCAATAAAGGCTCCTGCCATAAAAATCTCACCGTGTGCAAAGTTGATGAGTTCCAAAATTCCGTATACCATGGTATATCCAAGAGCAACAACTGCATAAATGGCACCGAGGGTCAGACCGTCCAAGAGTACCTGAGGTAGTGTGGAGAGGATCTCTTGCATAAGGGTCAATTCCTTTCTAGAACGTATAGTTTTATAAGTTTTTTTGTAAAAAAGAGATGAAGGTGTGATCCTTCATCTCATAGAAAAAAGGACTACTGTTTCTCTATAGCTCCAACCTGTTTTCCGGGGTATTTGTCCTCAAATTGGAAGACAAATACTTTTGCGTATTTGTTATCACCCTTCGCATCAAAGCCTATTTTGGTTGCGATTCCTTGAAAGTCTTGGACTGCGCGAATAGCATCTCTAACCTGCTCACGGGTTGGTTTTTTGTTTCCATTTTTCGTGATGGAGTCTTCTAGACCTTTGAGGATAACACCCATACTGTCATATCCATAGTAGGAGAAGGATTGAACTGATTTCTTGTCACCAAATTTTGCTTGGTATTTTTTTACGAAATTCTGTCCCTCTGGGGTATTGGAGATGTCAGCTGCTACCGAGGTGTAAAATGTATTTTTTACCCCTTTGCCAGCAATTTTGACCATATCAGAACTATCGAAACCGTCGCCACCCATAACGGGGATATTAATCCCTTTTTCACGGGCTTGTTTCACGAGTAAGCCGCCCTCCCCATAAAGTCCACCGAAGTAGATGAGATCAGGCTTTTTGGCTACTACTTGGTTCAAAACACCGTTAAAGTCTTGCTCACCTACGGTAATTCCTTCATAAGCAACGATTTTTGCCTGTTTCTTCTCGGCTACTTTTTTGAAATTTTCAGCAAGTCCTTGTCCATAGGCTGATTTATCTTGAATAATGAAAATATTTTTTGCTTTGAGATGGTCTGTTGCAAATCCAAAAGCGGCAGGTCCTTGGAAATCATCACGCGCCACGATTCTGTTTACTGATTTTTTCCCTTGTTCAGTTAATTCCACAGCTGTGTTAGCTGGTGAAACCATCGCAATGGAATTGTTTTCATAAGTGGATGAGGCAGGGATGGCCACACCTGAGTTTAAGTGTCCTACAATCCCGAGGATACTTTGGTCAGCTGCTAATTTTTGTGCGTTTGACACACCCACTTTTGGATCTCCTTGATCATCAAAAGGAACAAGCTGTAGAGTAAAGCCGAGTTTCTTGAACTTTTCCTGGTTTTCTTCCAGTGCTAGCTGAGCTCCCAATTTAATCGCTTCCCCTAAGGTGGAGCTACTTCCGGAAAGCGGGCTTTGTGTTGCTATTTTGATGGTGTTATTCCCTCCAGCATCGGTATTACAGCCGACAGCTGTGGTGGTAACAAGTCCAAACACAGTGAGAATAGTAAGAAAATTACGCTTCAAAAGGGTAAGCCTCCTCTTTAATGTTGTAACTATAGCTATATCATACACGCAAAAGGTTGGGAATTCACCACCAATTTGTATTAGATCAAAAAATAAATTAATTTAAAAAATTATAATTAATAGATATTGCTTTTTATAAATAGAAATGGAGAACAACTAGTTTAGGATGAGATCATTCTCAACTAGTTAGTTCTCCATTTGTTTTCTGGGATTCATTTTAGATCGCAACCTAGGACTGGAACTGTCCATAAGATCACTCCTATGCGTTTTTAAAAATAATCAATGAGAGTTAGATATGCAAAATGAACTGAGCCATTGTGAAGTAGATGATGAGTCCTGTTCCATCTACTAAAGTCGTAATGAGTGGCCCTGATACGACGGCGGGATCGACTTTGAGACGATGAAGCATGAGCGGTAAAAACGAGGATACCAGTGATGACCAAAGCACGATACATAAGGCAGAGACTGCAACGACATAGGTCACGTTGATGTCTACGCCCATCATCCATGATCGGGCTAAAGCGATGATTCCAAGAGAGACTCCTATAAGAGATCCTGTGATTAATTCTTTACGAATTACGCGAAACACATCTGAAAAGTGAACTTCTCCTACTCCGAGAGCTCTAACGAGAGTAGTGACGATCTGTGAGCCTGTATTCCCACCTGTCCCTGTGAGAAGGGGGATAAAGAAAGAGAGAGCTACGACTTGATTTAGAGCGGATTGATAGGATTCGATCACAGTTGATGTGTAGGCTCCTCCAGCAAATAAAACGAGTAGCCATATAATTCGTTTGCTGTAGAGATTCCAGACAGTTGCTTTGAAGTAGGGTTCTTCTAGCGGCTGGCTACCTCCGAGCTTTTGGAAGTCTTCAGTCGCTTCTTCTTCTAATACATCTACTACATCATCGTGTGTGATAATGCCAACGAGACGTTTTTGGGTATCCACGACTGGTAGTGCATATAAATCATAGCGAGATAAGATTTTCGCTACTTCTTCTTGCTCCATCTCAGCGGGTACGGAAATGAGTTCAGCTGTTGAGATGGTCCCGATTGTCGTATCTCGACTAGCTAAAATCATTTCTTTCAACGAGGCGACCCCGACTAATTCACCCCGAACATTGGTGACATAGATGTAAGAGACGATTTCGGCTTCATGCCCTACTTTTCGAATATGATCTAGGGTGCGATCACAACTCCAGTATGCTCTAGCAGAGATATAGTCGACGGTCATGAGACTGCCGGCTGTATATTCCGGGTAGGACATCAGTTTATTAATCTGTAGCCGGTATTCTTCTGATAGAAGGCGTAAGAGGCGTTCTGCTTGATAGGGATGAATCGCGAGCAACGTATCTACGACTGCATCACTTGACATTTGTTTCAATAATAAGGAAGAAATAGAGTTGTCGAGATGCTGGAGAATATTGTATTGTACTTCTGGTTCTAGGTATTCGAGTGATTCTGCGGCCATAGGTATAGGTAGACTCGGAATCAGTTTCAGTTGCTCTGACTCATCTAGATGACCGATAACTTGCGAGATATCATACGGCTGTAGTGGTTGGATTGCCTCTAATAATTCGGCTGAATTAGGGCTAGTGCTCAGTACAGTTTGAATCCGATTTTGAACTAAGTTGTAGTCCATATAGTTCCCCTCCTCACAAAAGGCATAGAATAAAAAAAACTCTCAATCCATTTGATGAGGGTTTTTAAGAGAGATGGGTCCTAAAAAATGCTGTGAAATAGCAAATAGTAATAGCAAATAGAACGAATCCCTAGTTGTCCCCCTCATTTGAGCTTTGGCACTATACGGCATAGGTCTTTATGACCAGCTACATTAAGAAAGACCTTCTCTCCGATCTTTCCTGTTGACCCATTGGCGTCTCTCGACATTGCTGGGCAGTAGCGTCTCTCCGTATAGGAGCCTCACCTAATAGAGACAAAATATAAAATTGTCTATACGACACGGAAATTATACTCCTCGTCTTTTTTGATGTCAATGTTAACTTTTTGGTAAGAAAGAGATTCGCGCCGTATGTCAAGAATGTTCTGTTTTTGTTATAATGTTTAGAAAGATAATGATTTGTGTTGATAGATCGATGCACCTGATATGAGCGGTATAAAACCTACATGGAAAGGGATCGATTGCTGATGACTCATGAAAAAAAAGCTCTTGAAAAGGCAATTGCAGAGATAACGGAAATCGCAGAAGGATTTGGTCTTGATTTCTTTCCGATGAGATATGAGATTTGTCCGGCTGACATCATTTATACATTTGGCGCGTATGGGATGCCAACGCGTTTTTCCCACTGGAGCTTTGGCAAGATGTATCACAAGATGAAGATGCAGTACGACTTTAATCTAAGTAAGATTTATGAATTGGTTATTAATACAAATCCATGCTATGCCTTCTTATTAAAAGGAAACAGCTTACTGCAAAATAAGCTGATTGTAGCGCATGTCCTCGCGCATAGCGACTTTTTCAAGAATAACGTTCGCTTTGGTAATACATCCAGAGATATGATGGAACGGATGTCTGCCAGCTCTGATCGAATTCGTGAATATGAGTTGCGTTATGGCAAGGAGGAAGTAGAGACTTTTATCGATCATGTCTTGGCGATTCAAGAGCATATTGACCCCACGTTATGGAAATCGGCACGAAATCCATCCTCATCTAAAGCAACTCCACCTACTAGTAAGACGACTCCCTATGATGATCTATGGAATTTGGACTCTCCGAAGTTACCACCTAAACCTGCTGTAAATGAGTCATTGAAAAAAACATTTCCAGAGTATCCACAAAAAGATCTTCTATTATTCCTCATGAGCCATAGTCCAGATTTGACCGAGTGGCAGCAGGATATCTTAACCATAATGCGGGAAGAGATGCTGTACTTCTGGCCACAGATTGAAACCAAAGTGATGAACGAAGGATGGGCTTCCTACTGGCATATCCGGATTATGAGAGAGTTAGACCTGAATGAAGCAGAGACTGTTGAATTTGCGAAACTAAATGCCTCTGTGATCCAGCCCTCTTCCACTTCGCTGAATCCATATTACTTAGGGCTGAAGATGTTTGAAGATATTGAACAGAGATGGGATCATCCTACGAGGGAAGAACAAGATTTATATAGAAGAGTTCCGGGGAGTGGACGTAAGAAAATCTTTGAAGTGAGAGAACTTGATTCCGATCTTTCTTTTATACGAAACTATCTAACGAAGAAATTAGTAGAGGACTTGGACTTATATATATATGAAAAAAAAGGAAACGAATGGATTGTTACGGATACTGCGTGGGAAAACGTGCGTGAAGAGCTAGTTGCGAGTCGGGTTAATGGAGGAAGTCCTGTTATTTTAGTGAAAGACGGGGATTATCAAAGTAGTGGAGAGTTATTACTCGCCCATCGCTTTGAGGGAGTAGAATTAGATGTGAAGTATTTAGAAAAAACATTGCCTCATGTCTATGCGCTTTGGGGTAAGTCGGTTCATATGGAGACAATTGTAGAGAAGAGGAATGTGATTTTTAGTTTTAATGGCAAAAAAGTGATTCGGCGATATGTGTGATAGAAAGACAGGGCTATGTGAGGTACACTTCACTCTACATGGCTCTGTCTTTTTAACGAGAAAAAAATAACCGAAGCGGTTTAGCGAATTACGAAACCGCTTCGGTTATTGAAATGGTAGATCTAATCCCACTTAGACTTGGTTGAACGATCTTCTTTATCTGAAGAAGTGATTTCAGCTGTAAGGATTTCATCAGAGGGGTCTGCTTTTTGCAAGATATCTTCTTTAATAGAAGAAGTAATATTTGCTGTAAGGATTTCATCAGACAGATCTGATTCCTGAGAGATATCCTCTTTATTAGAAGAAGATATATTCGTTGCAGCGTCAGAGGAATCTACTTTTTGAGATGTGGGAGATTTCTTTGTATTAGTAGAAGTTTTTCCTGATCTAGGTTTATCTTCTTGTACATGGGATGTAGAGGATATTTCCACAACTTCTTTTAATAAATCCTCAGTAATGGTATGAGTAGATGCGTGGGTGGGAACAGTAGCGATCCATGAGATATATCCTGAGGTAGATGTGGATGACTTGGTTCCTACGTGTTGCACTCTGAGCGTGAATTTGCTTGAGCTTTTTTGATCCAAGCTTGCAAAACAAGATGGCTGATCAGTCATAGCTACCACGATATAATCATCTGCTACCGAAAATGGAATGTGAATTTGGATGCTCTTTTGGTTTTTATTCAGTGTGAACGGACAGATTCCTGAGAAAACGGAAGGCTCGATTTGTTCTTTTAACTGTGGAGAGAGATGACTATATTGAATAGCTCCTGGTTGAACGTGATTTTCGTTGATGGAGAAGTCTTTGAGGTGTAGGGATTGAATGGCATGAGGTGCGATTTTTTCGGTTACGATCGAGTAGTTTGCGATATGTGAGGATTGAATGGAGTCTGGTTGGACGTGTCTAGATGAGATGCTTCTATTAGAAAGGGAATCCTCTGTGATCGATTTTTCAGCTAGATGAGAAGATTGGATGGAGTGTTGGGCGATATGGCTCTTGGTAATCGCTCCATGTTGAATATGATAGGTGCCGATGGAATCAGGAGCAATAAGCTCTTCGGTAATAGCCTCTTTTTTCATATGTTTCGTGTCGATGGAGTCAGGAGCAATAAGTTTATCTGTGATGGTCTCTTCTTGCATGTGTTCTGTGTGGATGGCATAAGGGGCAATCAGCTTATCCGTGATGGCCTCTTCTTGAATATGGCGAGTGCTGATTGAATCAGAGGAGATGAGTTTTTCAGTGATAGCTTCCTCTTGAATATGATTTGTGCGAATCGATTCTGGAGAGATTAGGTCTTCTGTGATGGATTCTATCTGCATGTGACTTGTGCCTATGGATTTTGGAGAGATTAGCTCTTCGGTAATAGCCTCTTGTTGTATGTGACTTGTGCCCACGGATTTAAGAGAGATTAGCTCTTCGGTAATAGCTTCTTTTTTTATATGATTTGTGCCTATGGAGCCAAGAGCGATCAGCTTTTCGGAGATGGCTTCTTCTTGTATATGATGTGTGCAGATCGAATCGGGAGCAATGAGTTCTTCGGAGATGGCCTCTTCTTGTATATGATCTTTGCCAATGGACTTAGGAGCGATGGTCTTTTCTGTAATCGAGTTTTCTTGAATATGCTTGATGCCAATGGTGTGAGGGGCGATATGATCTTCACAGATGGCCTCATGGTCGATATGTTCGGCTTGAATGGCATTGTGTGCGATTGATTTTGCTGTAATCGCTGATTCATGTATATGTGAGGATTGAATGGAGGAAGGAATGATATGTTCTCCGCGGATTGATTTATCAACGATTTTTTCTCCATTGATTGCTTTATCGGCAATTTTTTCTGTTGTGACGGATAGATTGATTAGCTTAGAAGTGGAGACGGATTCAGGAGACAATTTTGATGCTGTAATCGAAAGGTCGATTAGTTTGGCTCCAGAAATGGATTGATTGCGGATGTGTTGTTCCATGATGGACTGCGGCTGGATATGATTTTTTCCGATAATCTCAGATGTGAGATGTTCTTCATGGATGATGTTAGGAGCGAGATGGTAATGTTGAATACATTTGTCTTGAATCATGCCTTCATCAATTGATTCTGGAGCGATCAAATCATGGGTAATAGCCTGATTTGCAATATGTGGAGTATGGATAGATTGATAGGAAATATGGCGTGTTTGAATGCTATGATCAATGAGATGCTCTTGTTGAATGGATAGATCAGCGATTTTTTCAGCTGTGACAGCTTGATTGTGTAGATGTTGTTCATGGATGAGTTGTTGTGTTAAGTGATTTGTGGATATGGAATGATCCGATATTTTATTTCCGGTGATGGCACCTTCTTGGATATGTGTATTGTGGACGGCATTGGATTGAATTTTTTCAGCGGATACTGATGAATGGGCCAGCTTGGCATGATTGACAGCTTGATTGGTTAGATGAACGGTTGAGATTGAGCCATTTTTAATTTGTTCGGACGAGATCGCCTGCTCTGAAATATGCTCTCCTTCAATATGACCTGGTGCGATATGTTGTGCGAGAATGGCATACTCCTGAATTTTGGACGAGTCAATGGAGCGATCTGCTAATAAGTTTGATTGAATGGAACGTGGTTGTACATGTTTGGTGGTAATGGTTTCTTTTTTAATATGGGCGCCCGTGATCATTTCTTCTGCCAAATGCTCTTGGCGAATGGACTTAGGAGCAATTTTGGACGATGTAACCGCTTCAGAGGCAATTTTAAATTCGTCGATTAATTCATTGATGAGATGATCTCGGTGGATGGAGCCTCTTCTGATTTTGGACGCGTTTACTGCTTGGTTGGCGATTTTTTCCGTTGTGATAATCCCATCGGTTAAATCGTTTGTGTATAAGTACGGTTCTTTAGAGCTATGGATTTGAATTTGATCTTTTATAGATAATCTGGTGGTTCCTGGAGGGGATGGAATGATTTTAGGCTTGCGGGTATGAATTGGTGTAGCTAATTCTTCTGATTTAGATTGACCAGTAGAGAGAGAGAGTTCTTGAGATAGGTCATAGTCACTTAGATCTGGCTTTTCTTCGGAGGAATGCTCATTATTTGTAAGGTTTTTTTCTTTTAGTGGCCGCCATTCAGAAGATGCTTTATTCGATAAATCTAAGGTGACTAACCTTTGATCTTCTGATGAGGGTGAATGGTGTGGTTCAATAATGGGCTCATTCCCGTCAAAGGCAATATTTGGGAAGAGAGTGCGCTTGACAGAACCCGGTTTACGCTTACGATTCTTCATTAGACAAGACTCCTTTCCATCCATAAAAACACTTATGTTTCTAGGTATATTCACTTGTGCCTAGATTCGTCACAAATGTATCAAAAAGAACTAAAAAAAGAGGTTTATTTTTGTGAGAAAGAAGTTTTTTTCAGTACATATTAAGTCATTTTACTTATTGTGGTAAATTTTACATCTTAAACAAGGTTTGATTTATGTTACGATGGTATCACTTCGGAGGGGACAACCTTACCGAAGAATAAAATTTTATATCCTGAGGAGGATTTGATGCTTAACGTAAAAGCTTTCAAGAAAGTTGCTGTTACTGCTACTGCTGTTTCTGCTTTAGGTTTAGCTACACTGTTCCCAACCCACACAACGAGTGCTCTCGCGAGTAAAGGCTCGGATACCAAAAAAGGTACATCCGTAACGAGTGGACAATCTACAGTGACTCTCGCTGACAAGATTATTGCTACCGGGGAAAAATACCTGGGGACTCCTTACAAATATGGAGCACCATCTGGCCAGACGAAAGTATTTGATTGTTCAACGTTTACACAATACGTGTTTGGACAATACGGAATCAAACTTCCAAGAACTTCTGCAAGTCAATACGCATCAGTCGGAACTCCTGTTTCGAAGTCAAACTTGCAAGTAGGGGACCTTCTATTCTTCTCATCGAGTAAGTCTGGAAAGGGTAAGGTAGGTCACGTTGGAATTTATGCAGGTAACAATAAAATTCTTCACACATACGGTCAGGGCGGAGTTCGTTATGATAGTCTAAGCACCAAATGGTTGGCAGCCTCATATATCGGTGCAAAACGTGTTCTTAAGAGTAACTCTACAACGAACGAAACGAAACCATCAACTGATGACAATAAGCCATCAAATGGTTCAACGGATACAAATAAGCCATCAAATGGCGGCAACACAGGTTCAACAAATAACGAATCTTCACAAGGATCTCAACTTGCAGATAAAATTATTGCAACAGGTAATAAGTACTTAGGGACCCCTTATCAATTTGGAGCAAAATCGGGTCAAACTAGAACCTTTGACTGCTCTTCATTCCAACAATACATCTTTGGTCAAAACGGGATTAAACTTCTACGTAGTTCTCGTCAACAAGCTACCCAAGGAACTTCTGTATCTAAAGACCAGCTTCGTAAAGGTGACTTGATCTTCTTTAAGACAAAGTCTTCAAACGGTCAGATTGCACACGTAGCAATGTATGCTGGAGATGGTAAGATTCTTCATACTTATGGTCCAGGTGGAGTGCGTTACGACAAACTAAGCAACTGGATGAGCACGTACCTATTTGCGAAGAGAGTAATTAAGTAATAGTGAGTTAATGTTATAAAAAGGTTGGCATAGTAAAACCATTTATCCGACTGATCCGATTGGATTTAGGATAAATGGTTTTCTTTTCGTTTAACCAACTGATTCTGATTGTACGATTTCTTCTTTTACAAAGTTTCCCCCGCCTAGCCATAAAGTAGGCTTTCCTGTAGGCCCTTTAACGAGATGAAATGCTTTTAATCCACATGAGAAACAAAGTTTTAAACTCGGAATATTATCACATGCTACTCTCGTATAAACCTTGCCTAATTGTTGTAATGCTTGATTGAGCATTGTTTCTGCAACTCCATGTTTTCTGAACTCTGGGTGTACAACAACCATCGCTTCTTTTCGTCCATAATCTCCAATAATCATCGTGCCTGCAATCTTGTTTTCTTTCCATGTAACTGCTACCCAGTTCCCATCTTTCACTTCGTTAAGTGGTAACTGCCGAAACCACTTAATTCCTTTTGCCGTAATTCGACCATCACTATATTTTTTTAAAAAGGAGATGAGAGGATCTTTAGCGCGCCCTACTTCTTCGGATGAAAGCGTTCTTATTTTCATGCTTTGATCTCCTGCTTCTTTTTTGCTTTTTCACTTAGATAGAGGCTGTATTGAATCAACCTACGCAGAGATTTCTCGCGAATATTGGGTTCATCAAATTTCATGGGTTTCGCATTCGCTTCAAAGAACCACGGACGACCAGTTCTTTCGAGTCCAATATCCATCGACATCTCACCTAGGGGATATCCTTGTTTCTTTTCAATGGTTTTGGCAATCGTGATACCGATTCTTTCTAATTTATCGCGAATTTTTTTTGCTTCTTGATCACCGAATATGGATGTGAACACTTTCACGGCACTTTCAATTCGGCCGCCCATCGGAACATGTGTAGTGATCGCTTTTGCTCCTGCTACCCGAACTCCAATCCCTGTAAGTCCCCATTCTCCAGTCATATTTTTTTGGAATAGCATCCGGACATCAAATGGACAATTTCCATATTGAGCGAGCGGGATATATTGTTGAGCAATGTAGGCGCGATTTTGAGTATATGGAGAAATCACGCGCCATACGTCTGATATAGTAGCTAGATTGTAACGCTTCTTCTCTCGTAGAGTTTGGATGATACATTCATATCCAGCTGGTTTCTTTGTAACTTTCATCATTCCGATGCCAGCTTTGCCTTCAACTGGTTTTAGCATGATGGAATTGTGAGAAGTTAGGAGTGTTTGTAAGACGGACTCTTGATCGATTCGCATCGTGATAGGAAGGTATTTGGCACAGTTTTCATCAGAGGAGAGCTGTTTGTGTAAAGTCCATTTATCGAAGTAATGAGGATTAAAAATAGGAGTAGATGAATGTTTAATTTTCTGTAAAACAGCTTGAACGCTCATTTGTTTTTCTGCTTTTCGACTCGGAATACGGTTGTAGATCACATTGGGTCTTGGAAGTAGAGATGGAATCCACTTGATTCGCTTTGATTTACTATCGAGTAGATACCCTTTTACGACGTCTCCTGATTGTGAGAGGTATTTAGGGGTAGTTACATAGACGGTAACGCCCATTTTTTTCCCCATTTTAATAATATCCCGAAAGTTATAGTGATTCCCTGAAAATGGATATCGATTATCGGAGCTGAGGATCGCAATAAACGGGCCAGTTACTATTTTTCCGTCTTCTTTTTTACGTAATCGAGTTGGAACAACCTGATGTAAGTTATGAGGTGGATTAAGGTTGATCGGGAGATCTACTTCTGATTCTCCATCTAAAGAGATCGGTAGCGTTTTTCGTTCTTGTAGGGAGTTATGAAATGATGGGTGAGGAAAAAATGTATGAGGCTTTCCGTTGGCGAGGGAAAGCCAGCCAGTAGGTAAATGATCCATCTATTAATCCACTCCTTAAATAAATTCCGCTAACTTCAGACTATATTCAGTAATACAACGTGCTGACTTTCGACCGGCATCTTTGAGGCTCGGATGGAGGAAAATGTGTCTACCTGGTTTGGAATTGGATTCAAACATCCATATTTTTCGATTCTGATCAATTCCCATATCCAACCCTAATTCCCCAAGAGGCTCTTGAAGTTGTTTTTCGAGTGATTCTGCAATCGTAATGGAAGCTTTTTCTAATTGATTTTTGATTCGCTGTGAGTCATCACCAAAGGTGACACGGAAAAGATCTTCCGTAGGGATAACGGTGCCGCCCGTGCGCATATGAGTGGTAACACTACCGCTACCGGCCGCTTTCGACCCTACGGCCACGACTTTCCACTTCCCGGTGTAGTCTTTATGCAAATGAACTCTAAAATCGACAGGATTATCTTTTACTTTAATCAAATGGATCCCTTGCTGAGCGAGATATCCCTGAAAGCGTCCTCCTCCTCTTCCAAAGAAATGGGTAATTAGTTTGGATAGGGAAGGGAAACGATGGACGAAGCTTTTTTTTCCTTGATTAAAACGGCAGTTATACCCTTTTTGGGGGTGACGTGTCACTTTAAAGATTCCTAGGCCTAAACTTCCTCTAGCTGGTTTAAGATATACCATAGAGTATTGGTCCAGCATTCGTTGTAAAGTGGGTAATGAAGGGGCTAAGACCGTTTCGGGAATGTATGGATTGGCTTTTGGAGTAGAACTCAGATGTTGGTGAATGGTCCATTTGTTGAAGAAACCTTGGTTAAAAATGGGGATTTTCGCTGTATTTCTTAGTCGATTCACAGTCGATCCTATGGAATATATGGTCTCTGCTTTTCGATTTGGAGAACGTTCATGAATGACATCTGGGAACGGAAATGTCTTCTTGCTCCAGCTACTATTTTGATAATGCCATCCCTGAATCACTTTTCGTTGCCAATCAATCATGTTAGGAGTGAATACATACATACAAGGATATAAGGCAGAGCCAGCTGAAGTAAAGTAGCTGAAGAGTCTAGATCGTGTTCCAAAAGGTTTATTATCATTACCAGTAAATCCAGTGGTGAGAATTCCGATTACGGGACCGATTCGGAGACGACGATCTTGAAATGTGACTAGAAGTTTCCCGCTAAAAGGTAAAGAGAGGCTTTGGGCAAGAGAGCGGGAAACATTGATTTTACCATCCGGGGATTTATTGGGAATTACTCGTGTTTCAACATTTTTCTTCCCAAACCCTACTTTTATGGTTTGACCTTTCGAGATTCGAAATTGTTCCATTAAGCTACGAGAAAGGGCGATGAGAGGTGATTGTAAATGAGAGGTGATTGATACTTGGCAAATGATCGGATTCATAAAAACCCTCCTACTAGTTCACTAAAAGAGATTGTGCATACTGCATAGGTAACTGAATAGAACGTTTTCGTGTTTCGTGCTCACCTGTGCGCAAAAATATCATACGTCCAGGCTTGGAATTGATCTCTAGAATCCATACTCTCCCATTACGATCGATTCCAACATCAAGGCCAAGCTCAAGGAGGGTACCGTGATTTTCTTCGATAAAGCTTGGAATAACAGACGCTAATTTTTTGATATCCTCGTGGATTTTTTCGACTTGTTCGGGTGTGAAATGTTGTTTAATAAAAGGTAAGAGTCGATGAGCATTTCCGCCACCATGTAGATTGGAAGTAATACTATTTGTCTTACCGGCTCGGATGGCCATGCCAGTGGTTTCCCATTCCTGTTCTTTATTCTTCTGAATGAGGATTCGTAAGTCGAATGGCTGACCGTCTGGAGTGGAAAGGCTGAGGTATGGCTGAATGACGAAACGAGTTGTCCCGATGTGTTGTTGGACCCAGTTCCGTAATTGCGTTTTCGTCTCAACGATAGTTTGGAAAGCGTGATTCTTTCGGTCGCGACCTTTTATATAAAATCCTTTTCTTTTTAAGAGTTGGAAAATCGCCACTACCCCAACTCCATGACTTCCGCCATTTGGTTTGATCACGATATGAGTATAGCGATCTAGGAAATCAAATACTTGGGCTGTAGATTGATAAGGTACCGTTTCAGGAAGGTAAGATGTGATTTCTTTATGAGCTCGAAGGATGGAATAGGTTTGGATTTTGCCGCTAAGCGGACGTCCTAAAATTTTGATAGATGGATCTTGGTTTAGGAGAGAGAGATAGGGTCGATAGGTGAGATAGTGGTTGCTTGAGTTGTAAAAACAGCGATCGTAGATTAGGTTCGGTATGGGTTTGGTTACTAGTTCCCAAGAATCCTTTTCTGCGGATGGAATATAGCCTGTGGCAATTCGCCGTTGCCAATTCATCTTTTTCGGATTAAATACGAAGATGCTAATACCTAATGGCTTGCCAGCTTCAGCTAGGAGTCGAAAATATCCACTTTCCCCAAATGGGCGCTTCTTCTCATTTTTTCCTCCACATATTAATATGCCTAGTACATGATGGTTAGCAACTGATTTGCGTAGAATAGCATCCTTCATCTTGGTGTCCTCCTTTTTGATATAGATTGTAAATAACCTTGGTGTGGAGGATGTGAGTGCCTGTTACGTTTGAGTTCGCTAGTAAGATGAATAGTGTATTCCATAAGACGGACCACAGAAGGCCTAGCAGATAATGTTGGATTGTGAACTGTGTCATCAGTTTTCGAGGGTTTAGAGTTTATCTCAATTAACCAAAGACGTCCAGTTTGATCTAATGCAAGATCAATTCCTAGTTCGGCAAAGTGTCCGTCTACTTGATTTTCAAATGATGTAGCAATTGATTTTGCAACACTTCGAATATCTGCACTTGTTAGCTTGTTACGTAAATCCCCTAATTCAGACAAAATATCCTTTACCCGGCGAAGAGTCCCACCTTTTGCTACGTTGGAGACGATTTGCTGATCACCCGCTATTCTGGCTATAGAGGAGGTAACAGCCCATTCGCCGGCTTTATTTTTTTGTACGAGTATTCGGAAGTCAAGCGCGCGATTTTGAAAGCGTACCAGTTGCAGGCCTTGTTGCACGATATAGGCACGCTTTTTAACCTTATTTCTTAGGATATGGTTTAGTTCGGTAAATGTTTGTGCGGTATGACTGGTAGTTGTACCATTTTGTACAGATGATTGAGCAATCCACTTATCGTCTTTTCGAGTGACGCGAATAATTCCATCACCCAGACTTCCATTGGTTGGTTTTAGATAAAGGATGGGATATTTTTTGGTCATGCTCTTCAGTGTTTCTGTGTTTAGATAATAGGTTTCAGGGAGCATTTCGGAGGAGTTTTCATCTTGGATCAATAGCTGATGGACTTGCATCTTATTTAGAAACCGATCGTTGAAAAATGGGATAGAGCAAGAATTTTTCAGATGTTCAACCATTTTTTGTACTGCTGCCGTTCTTTCGATACGTCTTGAGGTGATTCGATTATAGATGACATCGGGTAAAGGAAGTGAAACGCGTTTCCATTTGCTCTGGTCTTTCACATAGCCTTCTATACTTCGACTCTCTAGATGGATCAAATCAGGTGAAATGACTGCAATTCGTAATCCGTGGTTGTCGCCTGCTTGCACACATTCGTCGAGAAATTTGGTAATCTCTCCAAACGGGGAATCTGTCCCTTCCTTCGGATGGGAGTTAATTAAGATACCAAGGAGAGGGCCAATCTTTAATCGTCTTGTTATGTTATCAAAATAGGCGGAAATGGTGGTTTCATTTTCAATTCGTAAATGTGTCGCAAGTTTGGAGCTGATTCGTAGGACAGGGTTATTGCTTTGCCGAATCGATGCGTATCCCGTTTCTGATGCTGAGCCGAATGAAATCCGAAAGGGTGAACCTTGGATTCCTAATTTTTCGGCAAGCGTCTGACTCAGTACCATGTTTATATGAGCGGGAAAGTGGCGTTCATGTAGAACTTGGATTTGGATTTTTGCTTGCCTCATGACAATCCCCTTCCGCCAGAAAAATCACTACTGCAATCTATGTGGGCAAGTATCAGAGGGTGCGGAAAAAGGGCTTGACTAAACCCATGATTAGATGCTTTTTCTTAAAGAGATCATTTATCGCACTTCTATCTCTAGCCTGAAGGTGATAAACTAATTATGGGAGTTTTTTGAAATCGAAAGGATGATTATAATGAATAGTCCATACGATTTTGCATATGGAATGGTTAATTCAATAAGAGAAACAGATGTATACCTAGAGTTGAAAAAGCTAAAAACTGAAATTGAGGCCAATGAAAGTTATAGTGAAATGTTAAAAGGTTATCATCAACTACACATCGCGATGCAGAAGATTCGCAAGCAAGGAATCGAGCCAACGGACGAGTTTAAAGAGGGAGCAGAGAAAATTACTCTAGCCATTCAAGAAGTTCCTGTTCTTATGCAATATTTGCAAGTAGAAGAACGGTTTGGTGCCATGATAAAGGATCTTCAGACGATTATACTAGCACCTGTTACGGATATTATGGATATTTCTTAGTTAGTCATCAGGGAGAGTGGAAGCATTGAAAATTACATTTCATGGTCATGCGGCGGTTGAAATCATTCATCAAGGACTCCATTTTTGGATTGATCCGTTTCTGACTGGAAATCCAGTCGCTACGGTGCAGGTAGAGGAGCAAAAAGCAGATGTGATTTTACTGACACACGGCCATAACGATCATGTGGGGGATACGATTGCATTAGCTGAGAAATACGATGCTCTGGTAATTGCTCCTTATGAACTAGCTCTCTATCTAGAGGGGAAGGGCGTTACCCGAACTCATGGGATGGGGATTGGAGGTCCATACCATTTTCCATTTGGAAGAGTTATGTATACAAATGCCATCCATGGAAGTAGTTTTGTAGACTCAGAGACAAATCAGATGATCTATACAGGTCAGCCGGGAGGGATTCTACTTACTTTGGGCGACCGCACCATCTATCATGCTGGAGATACCTCTTTATTCTCGGACATGAAACTGATTGGTTTTGGAGAAAAAATCGATTTAGCATTACTTCCAATCGGAGGAAACTTTACCATGGGTCCACAAGAAGCTCTGCTTGCGGCTGAGTGGATCGGGGCTGATCAATATATTCCGATTCATTATAATACGTTTCCGCCGATCAAGCAGGATGGGAAAAAGTTTGTGAGAGACTTGCAGGA
The DNA here is from genome assembly GCF_900119485.1 of Thermoactinomyces sp. DSM 45891. GTDB lineage: Bacteria > Bacillota > Bacilli > Thermoactinomycetales > Thermoactinomycetaceae > Baia. Next base: position 42,344 of record NZ_FPJZ01000013.1, on the reverse strand, counting down.
AAAAGGCCTATCAGGGGTTGTCTTAGAGCCTCAAGAATCGATGAATTTGTGAGATCAAAAACAGTTAGGCTCTGCCTTTTAATGCATGGTTTAACTGTTTTTTGTGCTCTAGACATCGCCTCGATCATCATGTTGTTCAATGAAAGATGTATCCGACTAAGAAATTTTGGCGAACCTTTTTATTTATATTTTTGTAGAGTAACGAAGATCAAGATTATCGCTATTGGAGGGGACAATATGGGGCGATTAAGAGAGTATTTTGATTCAAATAACAAACGATTAATTGATAAGTGGGTTCATTATTTCGATATATATGAAAACCATTTTGGGCGCTTCGTTAATCAGAAGGTCAATGTTTTAGAGATTGGTGTGTTTCATGGTGGTTCACTTCAAATGTGGAAAGATTATTTCGGCCCACAAGCAACCATATATGGACTAGATATTAATCCTCAATGTAAATGTATTGAAGAAGATCAAATCAAAATCATAATTGGTGATCAAGGTGATAGAGATTTTTGGAGAAGAACCATTCCAGAACTTCCCCAATTCGATATTATAATCGATGATGGGGGTCATTATGTGCACCAACAGAAGATAACATTTGAAGAAATGTTTCCTGTCCTTGCAGAGAATGGTGTATATCTTGTAGAAGATCTTCACACAAGTTACTGGAGTGAAGCAGGTGGTGGCTTGCGCAACAGTAATAGTTTTATAGAGTATTCTAAAAATATAGTGGATTCCTTAAATGGATGGCATCAGAAGCCATCAAATGTAGACTATTTAACTACTTCTATTGGGTCCATTACCTACTATGACTCTACTTTGGTTATAGAGAAAAAAGCTAGGAGTGCACCATACAGATATACTACGGGCCATCTTTCTTACTAGAAGGTACTACTGATGGGTAAATCTGTTCACTTTGAAGAAAGTGTTGTTTTAACTAGCTAAGAGATGGGCTAAATCCATCTCTCTTTTTTATGTCATGATCTAGGAGCTTGGACATATAGTGTAAAAGAGAAGCGGAGGAGGTTTTATATGACGATGCGTTGGGTTGGAATCAAAATATCCGTTGCTTTGATGTTGTGTACGGTCTTTATAGTCAATATTTCCAGACAGACGTCTGAACTGAAACAGTTCTGTTTTTTGGGGATGTGGGTTGCTTTGGCCTTGTTAGTCTTATGGGCATATAGGCAGGAATGGAAGGGATTCCGTAAGAAAATGGAGATCCAAAAGGAATACAAACAACGGTTAGAATGGATGCATAAAGAACAGGAATATTATCAGGAGCAGAAGAGAATGCAAAGATCTTCTTATATATGATAGACGCTAATCTAATAATGACCCCTGCACATATTGTACATATCGTTTTATCTGTAGTATAAAAAACTGTAGACTGGTCTCGTAAAGACACAGTCTACAGTTTTTTATATGAAAAGGTTAAGTCTAATGTCTAGTATATGATTTTTTGTCTATATGTTAGAAGATTAAGCGCTTTCAAATGTTAAATGATTTAAGCTAGCAATTTCTTGGATGATTTCTTTATTCCTAGATAAGACTCCTAACCCAGCTGAGTGTGAAAAGAAGCAGCGATACATGTTAGATTCATCATAGACTTGCTTAACGGATGGGAAAGAAGTTACATCATGCATCAACAAGACTCCGTTTTCTTGTAGATGGGGCAACCAATTTAGAAAGTCTGCTTTAGTACTATCATATGAGTGAAATCCATCTATGTGAAGTATATCGATCGGCTGTGTCCATGTTTTCGAGACTTCTGTGAAATCACCTTGTATGAATTGAATATTATCTAGGCCATATTTGTTTTTTAAAATATCTTTAGTGCCCATTACGAAATCATAGGTGTTTCGATAACCCGCATGTCCATCTCCTTGAAAGTGATCGATACCATAGACGGTGCCTATGTTGGGGGTTGCGAACGAGAACGTAGAAAATCCAGAATCAACGCCTAAATCTACCGTAATCCTAGCTTGTAGTCTTTGTACTAGCCATATAGCAAAGGGTTCGTGTCCTCTCCAAGCGGTTGGGATATGTTGAACCTCGATTGGAATATTCAATTATCTCGACGTCCTTTCTAATAGAATGGTGGTAGAGAACAATGAATACTCTTTATATTAATTCATTCTAATGCGTGCCCGTTACAACAGTTGTCTATAAAAGATAGAAAATATGAAAAATAGAGTAACGAGACTACACCAATAGAAGCAATTGGTGCCTTTTTATTTAAAATATAGAACATTATGAAACTAGTAATCATAGATATATAGAGCAAGGAAATAAAATAAAAGCGGGTGATAGGATTGTCTATAAGGCTATCTGATAGATTAGTAGACTTTCCTAAACATTCTACTGTTTGCTTTATACACGCATGGGCCGTGAATAATTGGGCACAAATAGTGGACAGTCAGCTTAAACGGCTAAGCTCTTCGGGTCTATATCAAAAACTTGATGCCATTTTCTTAAACATCGTTACAGGTCAGATTCATGACACTAGCCGAATTGAAGCAGATCTAGCATGGTTAGGAATAGATCAATATGATGATACCCTTCAATATGTCATTAAGCCTGACGCGGATGAATGTGAGAAATCAAGTCTATTGTGGTTGCACGAATATAGCACTGTAAATAAACAAGACGTAAGAGTGTTATATTTTCATACAAAGGGTGTAAGACACCACGGTCAAGCAACAGAATCGAATGTGACAGATTGGAGAAATATGTTGGAAACTCTCTTAATTAACCATCATTCTTTGGCCCTTGAATGCCTAGCAAAAGTAGATGTTTGTAGTCTTCAATATACACCCAGTGCAGTAACTTTTGCAGGGAATTTTTGGTGGGCGCATAGCAGTTATCTAAAAGAATTAAATGCTGATATTCAGGCAGTATGTCCAGCACATCCTTATATAGCTCAAGAACTGTGGATTTTGAGCAAACACGAAGCCATATTTTGTGATTTATTTCAGTCTGGTTTGGATGCAGCGGCAGCCGGCCATTACTACAACCCATTTCCTAGTAGTCGAATCCCTACACATTTTACACCGATTTTTTATAAGAAAACAGGGAGACATGCCGAACCATGGAACATCCCGTGAGAAGATAGATCCATTTCATATACGATCGGCGCTAATCGATTTGATTGGCGCTTTTGTTTTATTTACATACATATTTAGGAATCTCGGATTTGTCGTGTATAATAAACGTAATAGATGCGGAGAAAGAAGGGTTTGGGTTGACTACCAAACATGAACAAATTATAGCCTACATAGAGCAACTGGAAATTGGTCATAAGATTTCGGTGCGACAAATCTCGAAGAATCTCAGCGTAAGTGATGGGACGGCCTATCGAGCGATTAAAGATGCCGAAGCGAGAGGGATTGTGAATACGATTGAGCGTGTAGGAACGGTGAGGATCGAGAAGAAGCAACGTTCCGAGATTGAGAAGATTACATTTGCTGAAGTGGTGAACATCGTAGATGGAACAGTACTGGGCGGGAAAGAAGGGCTTCATAAGACATTAACGAAATTTGTGATTGGAGCGATGAAACTAGAAGCACTTCTTCGCTATGTGGGTCCGGGGAATTTATTGATTGTAGGAAACCGTGATCGCGTTCATCAAGTATCGTTGGAATATGGAGCGGCGGTACTGATCACGGGGGGATTTGATGCGACAGAGGAAGTAAAGCAGATGGCGGATTTCTACCAATTGCCAGTCATCTCAAGTAGTTATGATACATTTACCGTAGCAAGCTTGATTAATCGTGCAATCTATGACCGATTAATTAAAAAAGAGATTTTACTAGTAGAGGACCTCTTAGCGACTCACGAAGAACCGATTACTTTAGAGCCTACAGATTCGGTGGATACATTTCATCAACTAGTAAGAGAAACATCACATAGTAAATTCCCAGTGGTAGAGGAAACAGGTAAAATTGTAGGAATGGTTACAGCCAAAGATGTAATCGGTCTCTTGGCCTCCGATCGAATTGAGAAGGCCATGACACGCAATCCAGTCTATGTCCATCCTCGCACCTCTCTAGCGGCTGCCGCCCATGAGATGGTGTGGGAAGGAATTGAACTATTACCCGTGGTCGATGAGCAGAAACGGCTACTCGGAATCGTCAGCAGACAAGACGTGATCGAATCCCTGCAAACGATGCAGAAACAGCCCCAAGTAGGTGAGACGGTTCATGAGTTATCGACGCGGGGTTTCCAAGAGGTAATGAAAGAAGGGACCCCTGTCTTACGCGGCAAGATCAGTCCACAGATGACCGATTCGCTTGGTATCTTAAGCACAGGTGTCCTAACGACTTTGATGACCGAAACATGCCTACGATTACTTCGAAAATATCATCGAGAGGATCTAGTGATCCAAAACTTTACTTTATATACGTTAAAGCCGGTCCAATTGGAAACGATGATTGAGATTGTACCTAAGATTTTAGAGCTAGGTAGGAATCAGGCGAAGTTAGATATAGAAGTATTGACGGACCATCAGGTGGTTGGGAAGGCGCTGATTACGGCGCAGATGATTGAGAAGTAGCGGATGGAGTGACAAGCTCATTCTCAAATGTTGTGTGATTCTGCAACTAAATTAGGCCATTCGTGAGAGGATGCATATGTAGAAATTCTTCATATGCATCCTCTTTTTATAGTGCAATAGGTTTATTTCATTTTTCACCATCATAAATTACTCTAGAGGAAATGATTCATACTCGTGCGTTCAAAATCCATGTATGTGATTACATGGACTTCTAAATAAATTATGTGAGTCCATAATTTTTGATTTTTTGCAATGGTCAAAATGAAGCAAAGGAGAGATTATCAATGTCCCAAGCGAATATCCCTAACATCTCAACTAATATCTGGTCTACTTCATTTAAAACATTATCCTACAAAATCCTCTAACTTCCCGCCGATCGATTCGATTGCTACCATTGGATTCCAGAAATCACGATATACTTGGATGAAGCCATCCTTTGTTTGGACGACACTGATATAAGTTTGTTCATATGGATTCCCAGTTTCGAGATGTTTCCCAGTAGATTTGAATTCGGCGATTACGAGTTCTGGATCTTCAGTAGGATAAAACTTCAAATCATAAAACTTGACACGGAAATGCTTTGGAAAGTTGATCATGTAATCGTAAAGAGCTTTTTTTCCTTCTACTTTTTTAGGAAAGTTCCCAATTCCATAAGGGAAATCTAACACCCCATCTTGATGGAAAAGATCGGTCCACGTTGCAATCTCGCCAGCGGATAAGTATTTCAGGTGGCTTTTAAATATGCCTTCTGCTCTTTCACGAATTTGTTCTCTTGTCATTTGGGTAGTCATTGTATATTCCTCCTAAGGGATGTGTGTTTTTTGGTTTTATGTGACTACTGTATCATTTTCAAGACCGAATGGTCTGGAATGATCAAAAAATTAAGCGGTAATTCTTTATAGAACAATCAGTCTATAATATAAGATTTGGATTCTAACACCTCCTTGATGTGGTTAGATAGGTATCTGATTCAAATTCTAACATCGGATATCCCTTACAACATCATCATACTCTTTCTAGATCGTTTGGTCAAGAAAAAAGATAAAAATATTTTTGGGTCATAGAATCGCTTTCCAAGATGTAAGGGAACGAGTAATTAGCCAGCGAAAGTGGACGATCATGAAGCAGTAGAAATACTCCATGATTAGTCTAAAGTGGATAGGATGACGGCTACGATGTTATCTAATACTTTCGGGTCTGAGCTGATCTTGGCCGCCTGAGTAAGGGAATAGCGGGCGTGGTATAGATATCTGGAAAGGGCAAGCAAGTCTTCCTGCCGATTACTTAATTCGCCTTGTTTTTTAGCTCGTAATAAAGCAACATAAAAGGCTTGTTCTAATCGAGATTTGTCTTTTTCGAAATAAGCGGCGATTTCGGGATTGTGAGGGATTTGATCGATAGCACTACATATAATAAAACATTCATTACGGCGCCGTTCATCTTTTAAAACGGTCGCAATTTGATAAAAAATATCGGCAATGGCTGCTTTCCCTGAATCGGGTCTTTCAAGATATTCGGAAGCAGCTAATGATTTCTCATTCAAATAATGTTTAATCGCTAAAATGAATAGTTCTCTTTTTGTACCATATGTGTCATAGAGACTTTGGCGGGCTATGCCTAATCCGTCAAGTAGGTTTTGCATGGACGTGCCTTCATATCCGTAATGACCGAATATCTCTGTAGCTTTACGTAGTACAAGCGTTGGATCGAATTCTTTGTTTCTGGCCATAGTGTGTTGCCTCCTTTCCTTCGTTACCTTACATCCATAATGGATGTATTTATGACTTCTGCCGGCTTAGTTGAACCCTTTTGTATCCATAATAGAGACAAACAAGCCCAATAAGAGCGATTAAAGCGAGCAGGATATATCCTAATGGAGATTTAAAGGTAAGGGTAGCGTATTCTAAGACAGCTAGGCTGAGGAATAAAGCTCCCATGGAGATGCTCATAAATCCTTGATTCTTCATGCGTGTGTTTCCTTGACTACGCCTATAGGCGAACGAAAAAACGACAACCGCGCAAAAAGAGATCATGCCTAGTGTAAAAATCAGTACACTCAAGAGAGAAGCCTCCTACAGAAAAGTACGAAAAACACCCTCGATCTTAGAGGATCGGGTGTGTTTTTCACTTGTTTTATTCAACCTTATGATCTGATGTATCTGTTTCGGGGATGAACCAACATCCAAGGTCTGTGCGATCAATGTGGACTGGAAAATCAACAGTATCCAGCTTCTTTTCAATAGACTGTGCAATCTCTTCGATTTCAGTATATACGGAGAAACCTTGTTTTAACTTTTCCAGTTTAGCCTTAGCCAGTGCCCTGCGACTAATAATCATGGATGCTCCCCCTTTTTCTTGTTATACACACAATCATACCTTATTTTTATTGATTTTTCGACTATGGAAAGAAAATTGACACAACTAGATGGTGAGAAGGGAAGATTTGTTCTCCTGTTTCGATTGAATGGTATAATAAATCATAAATGAAGACGAACGGAGGGGTGAAGGATGAAGGATGCATTTGTGCATCTGCACGTACATAGTGAGTATAGTTTGCTGGACGGAGCAGGCAAGATCGAACAGCTCATACAAACAGCCAAGGGGCATGGAATGAAGGCCCTAGCGATTACGGATCATGGGGCGATGTATGGAGTAATCCCTTTTTACCAGGCCTGTTTAGAAGCGGGGATTAAGCCGATTATCGGTTGTGAGATGTACATGAGCGAGAACTACCTAGAGAAACCGATGTTAAAAGAGCAGAAAATCTGCCATCAACTCCTGTTGGCAGAGTCAACGGAAGGATATCATAACCTCATTCGGCTTACGACAGAAGCGCATCTTCGCGGATTTCATTATAAACCCAGAATTGACCGATCGTTACTTCGCAAGTACCGGAACGGACTAATCGCGACTAGTTCCTGTTTAGGTGGGGAAATCCCCCAGGCCATTTTGCAAGATGATGATGCGAAGGCGCAGCGCTTGTTAGAAGAGTATGTGGATATCTTTGGGCGAGATCATTTTTTCCTAGAATTACAGGATCATCAAATATGGGAGCAACAAAAGGTAAATCAGAGACTGATTTCATGGGCGAACGAGTACGACCTAGGACTGATTGCGACCAATGATATTCATTATGTTCACCAAGATGATGATCAAGTTCATGACTGTTTGCTTTGTATTGGTACTGGCAAAAAAGTAGAAGATGAGAATCGATTACGATTTGCCAGCGATCAGTTTTATTTTAAGAGTGCGGAAGAGATGATTAGGCAGTTTAGCCATGTGCCAGAAGCCATCGCGAATACGGTGAAGATCGCCGAGCGGTGCGATGTGGAGATTTCCTTTGGAGAGCGATTGCTTCCTGAGTTTCCTCTTCCACAAGGGGTAAATAGCAGTGAATATTTGCGGACCATTGGTGAGAAAGGTGCACGGAAAAGATATGGAGAGCTGACAGATGAGATCAAGCAGCGACTTCAATATGAGCTTGATGTGATTGATCAGATGGGCTTTGCTGATTACTTCTTGGTGGTATGGGATTTGGTTTCCTTTGCCCATCGAAACCAAATTGCAATTGGCCCGGGTCGGGGATCTGCGGCAGGTAGTTTGGTGTCATACGTACTTGAGATTACGGATGTAGACCCAGTTAAGTATCAATTACTTTTCGAGCGCTTCCTAAATCCTGAACGGATCAGTATGCCGGATATTGATATTGATATATGTTATGAACGGCGAGAAGAAGTGATACGGTATGTGACGGAGAAATATGGAAATGATCGAGTCGCGCAGATTATCACATTTGGGACGATGGCTCCCCGTGCGGCGATTCGTGATTTGGGTAGGGTTTTAAACTTTCCGTACCAAGAAGTAGATCGAATGGCGAAGTTGATTCCCGGGAACCCAGGTATGACTTTAAAACGTGCCTTTCAGCTAGAGCCTAAATTAGAAGAGATATATCAATCGAATCCGCAAATGGCACAGTTAGTAGATTATGCGAGACGAATCGAAGGGATTCCAAGGCATACCTCTACACATGCGGCCGGGGTTGTTATGTCCAAAACGCCGTTGACAGATTGGGTTCCTTTGCAAGAGGGTGCAGATGGAGTATCGCTGACTCAGTATGCGATGGAGGCATTGGAGCAGATCGGGCTACTTAAGATGGACTTTCTTGGACTGCGCAATCTGAGTGTTATTGAAAAAGCAATTGAGATGATTCGGCGTGATCAAGGGGTGCAGGTATCTTTTGAGGATTGTGATTATCAAGATAAGGCTACCTATCGACTATTGGCAAAAGGCGAAACGACCGGGGTCTTTCAATTAGAGTCCAGCGGAATTCGCAAGGTTCTTCGTGAGCTAAAGCCGAATCACTTCGAGGATATTGTAGCGGTTCTGGCTCTATATAGACCGGGTCCGATGGAGCAAATCCCGCGGTATACTCGTGCTAAGCATGGGCTGGAATCTGTTTCGTATCCTCACCCGGCATTGCGAGAAATATTGCGCCCCACTTACGGAATTATTGTATACCAGGAGCAAATTATGCAGATAGCTGCGACGTTGGCTGGCTTTTCTTTGGGACAAGCGGATATACTGCGTCGTGCGGTATCGAAGAAGAAGAAAGAGCTACTGGATGAACAGAGGAAGGCATTTACCCAGGGGTGTGTCGAAAATGGCTTTGAAGAAGAGGTAGGCCATCAAATCTACGACCTCATCGTTCGTTTTGCTGATTATGGATTTAACCGAAGCCATGCGGTTGCGTATGCCGTCCTAGCCTACCAAACGGCTTATTTGAAGGCGAATTACCCGCAAGCATATCTAGCGGCTCAGCTATCCACGATGATGGGGAATCAAGGGAAAGTAGCCGAATATATGGAGGAAGCCAAACGAATGGGTGTCTCAGTCCTTCCACCTGATATTCAGCATAGCCGCCATCATTTTACGATTGAGGGAAATCAGATACGTTTTGGGCTAGCTGCTATTAAAAACATCGGAATACAGGCGATTGATGTGATTCTACAGGCAAGGGAGAAAGGGCCCTTTGTAGATCTTCGCGACTTCTGTCGACGGATTGATTTGCGGATCTGCAATCGACGTGTATTGGAGTCGTTGATTTTATGCGGCGCTACTGAATCGTTGCCCGGACATCGCGCGAGTCAAAAAGAGATGTTGGAAGAGGTATTAGAGAAGACATCCATGGCCCAAAAGTGGGGATTAGAAGATCAAATCGATCTATTTAAAGATAGTGAAGATCTTTTTTTCGAAGAGCCATTAACCCGCAATTATGAAGAAGAGATTACCCCTTATTCATCTAGAGAGAGGATTCAGTTAGAGAAAGAATATCTAGGTTTGTTCCTTTCGGGGCATCCTTTAGATGAATATCAGTCGCGATATCAAGGACAGATTACGCATCGAATTCATCAGTTGGAGGAGATAACGGACGGAGCGTCGATTGTACTGGCGGGGATTGTGATTCATATCAAATCGATACTCACGAAAAAAGGAGACCCGATGGCTTTTGTTGAGTTAGAAGACCAATCAGGTACGATTGAAGTGGTTGTTTTCCCGAACACGTATCGGCGAGCTCGATCTTTTCTCCAAGAAGAGCAACCCCTGCTCATTAAAGGTGTATACCAAGGTAACGATGAAAGTGGGAAGTGTATTGCTAATCAAATAATCCAATTGGATGAATCGAATCAGCCGGCTGGGTATAGAGCAGATCAACAAGTACAAATTTTTATCCGCACTTACCAAGAGACATCTGATATTTTGTATGCATTAAAGCTGATCTTAAAAGAAAACGTTGGAAAAACGCCTGTCCAATTAGTGTATGAACGAACGAAAAAGGGTCATGCTCTCCCCGTTCAATTGTATGGCGTAAATACAACTCTTCGGTTTCAACAGGAAGTGGAAGCACTACTTGGTGACGGATCTGTTCGGATCAGTGTATATAATTAGAGGAATAAACGGTATGTTCTCTTTTACCCCATAACGCAATTTTGGTATAATGTCTCTTATTGGTGGTCAGACCACTGGTAAGAGAGATAGAAGCGTAGAGGTAGAGGAGAGATCAGGTTTGTCCAGTTTAAAAGAAGCGTCACTCGAGATGCATCGAAAACATCAAGGGAAGTTAGAGGTACAATCCAAAGTTCCAGTTGAAACTTCCTATGATTTAAGCCTGGCTTATTCTCCAGGGGTAGCTGAGCCTTGTCGTGAGATACATGTAGATCCAGATAAGGTATACGACTACACGATGAAAGGCAACTTAGTAGCAGTTGTATCAGATGGAACGGCTGTACTTGGCTTAGGAAATATTGGCCCTGAAGCGGCTCTGCCTGTTATGGAGGGAAAAGCACTCCTTTTTAAATCGTTTGCAGGTGTGGATGCATTTCCTCTATGCCTAGATACAACGGATGTAGAAGAAATTGTAAAAACAGTAAAGATGCTGGCTCCCACTTTTGGTGGTGTAAATCTAGAAGATATCGCGGCACCGAATTGCTTCCAAATTGAAGAACGTTTGCAAGAAGAAGTGGAGATTCCTGTGTTTCATGATGACCAACACGGGACGGCCATTGTTACATTGGCGGGATTAATCAATGCTTGCAAAGTGGTAGATAAGAAACTTTCTGAGGTTCGAGTGGTGACAAGTGGTGCAGGAGCCGCTGGAATCGCGATTATTAAATTATTGATTCGTTTAGGTGTACAAGATGTCATTATGTGTGATAGTAAGGGAATTATTTACGAAGGACGTCCTCAGGGAATGAACTCGATGAAAGAAGAGATTGCAAGGGTAACGAATCGCTCTGGATTGACTGGGGATCTAGCTACCGCGATGAAAGATGCGGATGTCTTTATCGGTATCTCTGTGGCCGGAATGGTTACACAGGAGATGGTGCGCTCAATGAATCGCGATCCGATTATCTTTGCGATGGCAAACCCAACACCTGAAATCATGCCAGAGGAGGCTTACCAAGCTGGTGCGAGGGTAGTGGGGACGGGACGCTCTGATTATCCAAATCAGGTTAATAATGTATTGGCTTTTCCAGGTATTTTTCGAGGGGCGTTAGATGTGCGAGCAAAACGGATTAACGAAGCGATGAAAGTGGCCGCGGCATATGCGATATCTGACCTTGTCTCCCCAGAAGAATTATCGGCAGAAAAAGTGATTCCAGATGCACTCGACCCTAGGGTTTCAGCTAAAGTAGCGGCTGAGGTTGCCAGAGCTGCCATTGAATCAGGTGTGGCACGGATAGAGCTAAATCCGGATGTCATTTATGAGCGAACACTACAGCTTACTGAGCGGAAATAGGCTACAATAATGATCAAGACATCTTTGTTTGTTAGGAGAGCACATAGGATGAAGGATGTAAGTTCGAATAAATTCCATAGCATCTTAAATAGTATCCATCAATTAATCAAAGCGGATGGTCTATCTACAGGTGATCGCCTTCCTTCTGAACGAGAGTTGTCTGAGCGACTACAAGTTGGGCGTTCTACAGTACGAGAGGCATTGCGTTCTCTTGAACTGTTAGGGATCATTTCGACCAGACGGGGTGAAGGAACGTTCTTGGAGTCATCTCAGTCGAATCAGATTGTAGAGTTATTGGCCAAATATATTTTGCAAGGACATCAGGTACTGGAGAATTTATTAGAGACACGCGTTCTTTTAGAGATGGGGGCTGTCTGGCTATTATGCGATCGCATGAAGGAAGAAGATCTAGCCGAATTACGTGAGGTGAATGATCAGCTTTTGCATGTAGAGAAGCTCGAGCAGGTTGTACAACTCGATTCCACTTTTCATGAGCGCCTCGTGTATTTATCCCGAAATCATTTATTAATTCGTATCTGGCAGGAGATCATGCAGTTTTTACATACACAGCCTGCTGTTTTATCATTATCAAAGGTAACGGGTGCTCAAACATTATGGGACGAGCATAAGAAGCTACTTACAGCGATTCGTGAGCGCGATATGGTCCAGTCTCTATCACTGATGAAAGAACATTTCAGTCCATCCGTGTTTCAAACGGTTGAATCGCAGAGCAATCCAGTATAGATGAATTTATCGAATGAGGTGATCCCACTTGCTTAAGGATCTATTTCGCAAACAAAAAAAATATGCCACTATTCCTACAGAAGCTACTAAAAATCAGGTCCCAGAAGGGATCATGCAAAAGTGCCCTACTTGTGGAACGATTCTTCTTTCAAAGGAAGTAGAGAAAAACGAGAAGGTATGTAAAGTATGTGGCTATCACTTTACGATGACAGCACCAGAGAGAATTCAATCACTAGTAGATGATGGACGATTTTTTGAGTATGATTCTGACTTGATTTCAGTTGATCCCCTACAATTTCCAGATTATCAGAAGAAAATTAAGCAGGATATGGATAAAACCGATCTGAAAGAAGCGATTATCACAGGTGAAGGTACGATGGATGGTTATCCTGTCATTCTCGGTGTGATGGACCCTAGGTTCCGGATGGGGAGCATGGGCTCAGTAGTAGGGGAAAAGATTGCCCGTGCAGCAGAGCGTGCTATTCAGAAGAAATTTCCATTTATCCTCTTCTCTGCTTCTGGAGGAGCTCGTATGCAGGAGGGAGCGCTTTCGCTTATGCAGATGGCGAAAACGAGTGCGGCTCTTCAAAAGATGAATCGAAACCAGGTTCTGTTTGTCTCCGTCTTAACAAACCCAACTACAGGCGGGGTATCTGCCAGTTTTTCTTCTTTAGGGGATATTAATATTGCGGAGCCGGGGGCATTAATCGGGTTTGCTGGGCGACGTGTTATCGAACAGACTGTGCGCCAAAAACTTCCAGATGACTTTCAGACATCGGAGTTTTTATTAAAGCATGGACAACTGGATTTAGTTGTCCCGAGGCTTGAACTACGTGATACGCTTGTAAAAATCCTTGAACTTCATACTACTAGGGGGTGACTGCGATGGGTAATTATCTACCATTTGAGAAGCCAATTTTAGAGCTTAGGCAAAAAATTGATGAATTGAAAGCATTTACAAAGGAAAAAGACATTGATTTTAGCTCAGAGATTGATACACTTGAAGCGAAAGCAAAACATCTTGAAACGGAGATCTATGGAAATCTGACAACTTGGCAGAAAGTACAAATTGCTCGTCATGCATCACGCCCAACGAGTGTGCATTATATCCAAGAGGTTTTCCAAGATTTTATTGAGTTGCATGGGGATCGCCATCATGGTGATGACTCCGCGATCATAGGAGGAATCGGGAAGCTGAATGGGATTCCTGTAACCGTGATCGCGCAAGAGCGAGGCAAAGATACAAAAGATAAGATTGCCCGAAACTTTGGCTTACCTCATCCAGAAGGATATCGAAAAGCATTGCGCCTCATGCAACAAGCTAATAAATTCGGTCGTCCTATTATTACGTTTATTGATACCCAAGGCGCTCATCCAGGTATTGAAGCAGAGGAACGTGGACAGAGTGAGGCCATTGCTCGAAACTTGCGGGAGATGGCAGGCTTTGAAGTTCCGATCATCTGTGTGGTCACGGGTGAAGGCGGTAGTGGTGGGGCACTCGGAATCGGTGTAGGTAATCGTCTCTTGATGCTAGAGCATGCTTATTACTCTGTCATTTCTCCCGAAGGGGCTGCAGCCATTTTGTGGCGAGATGCTACGAAAGCGCAAGAAGCAGCAGAGGCACTCAAAATTACAGCACAAGATCTCCAGAAACTCGGGATTGTCGATGAGATTATTTTAGAGCCTAAAGGTGGGGCACATCGTAATCCTCAGCTAATGGCTCAAACGATTCAACATATCTTATGTAAGCATTTAAATGAACTCTTACCACTTAGCCAGTCGGAATTAGTGGAAGACCGTTACCAAAAGTTCTCGAAAATCGGGCAGTTTTCTACTGCTGCTGTATTTGAGGGAAGCCGGTAACGGTTTCTCTTTTTATAGTATATGGACGTAATTTGTCCCTGTGGGATGGGAAATGCTTTCGATGAGGAGTGAAAAAGAATGAAACGGATTGCGGTTCTAACAAGTGGTGGAGATGCTCCCGGGATGAACGCTGCTATTCGTGCAGTTGTACGGAATGGGATCTATCATGGACTACATGTAGTTGGTGTATATCGAGGCTACACAGGACTTATACAAGGCGATTTTAAAGAGCTTTCGGTTGGCTCGGTAGGGGATGTGATTCAACGGGGTGGGACCATTTTATATAGTGCTCGTTGTGATGAATTTCGTACAGAAGAGGGACGACTGAAGGCTGTAGAGCAATTACGTAAACATCAAATTGATGGGCTTATTACGATCGGTGGAGATGGAACGTTCCAAGGTGCTAAGAAGCTAACTGAACTTGGGTTTCCAACCATTGGTGTTCCAGGTACAATTGACAATGATATAAATGGTACTGATTATACGATTGGATTCGATACAGCGATTAATACAGTGATAGATGCAATCGACCGTATTCGTGATACTGCTACTTCGCACGAACGGACTTATATTGTGGAAGTGATGGGTCGAGATGCAGGTGATATTGCCTTACTAGCCGGCTTAGCCGGCGGTGCAGAGTCCATCTTGATTCCAGAAGTAAACTCAAGTTTAGATGAAATCATTGCTCGTCTGAAGCACGGTGCAGATCGAGGGAAAAAACATAGTATCATCATCGTTGCAGAAGGTGTTGGCAGTGCTGTTGATATAGGACGCCAAGTCCAAAAAGCGACTGGTTTTGAAACACGTATTACGGTATTAGGCCATGTGCAGCGTGGGGGTACTCCGACCGCTTTCGATCGAGTGTTAGCTAGCCGTATGGGAGCAAAGGCGGTTGATCTTTTATTAAGCGGGAAGAAAGATATGATGGTTGCGATTCGGAATAATGAAGTGCTCGGAATTGATTTTGATGAGGCAAACAGTCAGAAGCATCATCTTGATTTATCGAATCATCATTTGGCAAGTATATTATCGATATAATGATGGACAGGGAAGGAAGGAACTCATCTATGCGAAAAACAAAAATAGTATGTACGATCGGTCCAGCCAGTGAAGAAGTCTCGATTCTTCGTCAGCTAATTCAGCAAGGTATGAATGTGGCTCGGTTAAACTTTTCCCATGGTTCCCATGAGGAGCACGGAGGTCGGATTCGTAATATCCGTCAAGCGGCCGAAGAAGAAGGACAAACCGTTGCAATCCTACTGGATACCAAGGGTCCGGAGATTCGTACAAAGGATCTCTTGGTCCCCGAAGTGGAATTAAAAGCGGAAGAAACGTTTGTCTTAACCACAGAAGACATCCTTGGTGACGAGAAAAAAGTAGCGGTTACGTATGATCAGTTACCGAACGATGTAAAGCCAGGCACAACCATTCTGATTGATGATGGCTTGATTGGACTTGAAGTAAAAGAAGTAACAGGCACAGATATCATATGTAGTATTACAAATGGTGGCGTTCTAAAAAATAAAAAAGGGGTTAATATCCCAGGGATCAAAATCAATCTACCAGGTATTACCGAGAAAGATGCGGCAGACATTCAATTCGGCATAGAGCAGGGTGTTGATTTTATTGCAGCATCATTCATTCGAAAACCCGAAGACGTTTTAGATATTCGGAAGATCTTGGAGAAACAGCAATCTGACATTCAAATCATCTCTAAAATTGAGAACCAAGAGGGTTTAGATAACATCGATGGAATTTTGAAGGTATCCGATGGCTTGATGGTAGCTCGTGGAGATCTTGGAGTAGAAATTCCGACTGAAGAAGTGCCGATTGCGCAAAAGGAACTGATTCGTAAATGTAACTTACTAGGAAAACCAGTTATTACCGCTACCCAGATGTTGGATTCAATGCAGCGCAACCCACGTCCTACACGAGCAGAGGCAAGTGACGTAGCGAATGCAATCTTTGACGGAACGGACGCGATCATGCTATCAGGCGAAACAGCGGCAGGTCGTTATCCAGTAGAAGCAGTACGCACTATGGCTACGATTGCGAAGAAAGCAGAATCGACTCTCCCGTATAAAGAGTTGTTGAAGAAGATGCAACGAGATACCGATCTCAGCATCACCGATTCAATCGGGCAAGCAGTGGTTTACACTTCGCACTCATTGGATTGCTCTGCGATTATCACAGCAACTGAGCGTGGCTATACTGCACGTATGATTTCCAAGTATCGTCCAAGTGTACCTATTATTGCAGTAACGCCTCATAAAGATGTACAAAGAAAATTACAGCTCATCCACGGGGTTTATCCTATTTGTGGTAATATCTGTGGTAATACCGATGAAATGTTCCAATCTGCCGTACAATCTTCTCTTGCTTCAGGCTTTATCAAAGAAGGCAACTTGGTTATCATTACAGCCGGTGTGCCAGTAGGAAAATCGGGAACAACCAACCTGATGAAGATCTATGTAGCAGGTGGAGTTCTCCTTCAAGGACAGGGAATTGGGAAGAAAGTGGTTTCGGGTCCAGTCGTGGTAGGGAACACAGCGGACGAAATCAATCGAAAAATGGTAGATGGAGCAATTATCGTCACTCGTGGTACGGAGAAAGAGATGATCCCATCCTTTGAGCGTGCGGCCGCCGTCATTACCGAAGAAGGTGGACTTACTTCTCACGCCGCAGTTGTAGGGGTTAGTTTGGGAATCCCTGTGATAGTGGGTGTGGAGAACGCAGTGAATCAATTAAAGAGTGAGACGATTATTACCATTGACCCTTCACGTGGTTCGATTTACTCAGGACAAGCAGATATCATTCCAAAGGCATAAAATTAGAGCACTGGACTTATACCAGTGCTCTAAATGTATCTTATTTAGAAAAGACTGAGGCGTGGGAACACCCACCAACGAAGCTTTCTTTTTAATTTTCGCTTGCGAAACATGGTGTCAAACTCCTTTCTTTTTGTTTATCTATATTTTCTGTACACGAAGCAGGATTTTTTCTTTTTCGCTTATACTCATTATGTGAGTCCGGCAGAAGAAATATGTGTCGGCATTATCTTTTCACATTTGAGTGAGGTTGGCAAGCAGTTTTTTAGAGTTATAATAGCAACAAGCGATGTAAGCAATGACTGACAAGCAACGGGAGGTATCCTCTAATATGAACGCATCTAACTATGTATCACAGTCATCAATCCAGGTACGTTATCAAGAGACAGATCAGATGGGGGTTGTTTATCATTCGAATTATCTGGTTTGGTTTGAGATAGGACGTACTGCATATACCCATGATTTGGGGTATAGTTATCGGGAGCTGGAGAAGTTAGGGGTTATGCTTCCACTTATTGAGGTAAAAGCTAATTATCGTGCACCTGCACGTTATGATGATGAAGTGATTGTCTATACTACTTGTACAGAAGCTTCCGGAAGTCGGCTCATATTTGAATATGAGATAAAACGGAAACGAGACCAAGTATTGCTTACTACGGGACATAGTATTCATGTCTGGGTGAATAAAGAGATGAAACGCGTGAACATGAAAGAAAAGTTTCCTGATTTGTATGCTACGCTAGTTGCTTCAGCTACTCAAAAAAGGACGTGATCGAATGGTGAAACGCCTCTTCCTCCCTTTTATTTTGTTAGGGGTATTAGAAATATGGGGAATTGCCATCGTGGGTAACTGGATAGGTCCTCTTCCTACGGTCTTGTTGATTCTCTCGTCTGGCTTTCTGGGTTGGCATTATGCTCGTAGACAAGGACTCCAGACTCTTCAGGTGATTCGACTACGACTATCCAATCACGAAGTTCCAGGTGATGAAGTAATTGATGGTTTACTCATCCTTGTAGGTGGAATTCTGTTAATTATTCCAGGATTTTTGTCCGATATAATTGGAATTTTAATGATGACTCCCTATACTCGAGGGATGATGCGTCTATTGGTAAAATATACTTTTAAGACTCGTATTTCGAAGAGAATGGTAGTGTGGGGAACAAAGCGAAGGTAGTTGAATTGAGAATAAGATTTGTTGTTTAATCAATTATCAAACATTGGATTTCCTGGGGCAATAAATCTGCCCCTATTTCGATTTTTGTTTCTGATTACTGGCTTTCGTCAGGATTAGCTCGATTAAAAAGGTAATTTAGTAGATTTGTATATAAAGCCAATAGAAAAGATATCCTTGCTGAGGTGATTTCTACACCCGGGCTTATCATGAGGATGGAATGGATAATGAGCCAATCGATGGTGATGCTGACGGGAAATAGGAGCCAAATGTGAAGGTTGTCAAGAAAGGCTTGTAGGATAACACGAAAGGGAAGAAATAATAGAATGCTGGAACATGTAATTCCGATACAGATTGAAAAAGAAGCCATGATCATCATCTCAAAGTTGACGAAGTAGAGTCCTGAATATTGAATCCAAGATAGAATTTGAAAGAAAAGCAAAAAGGGGAGAGAAAAAAGGAACAGGACAAAAAGGAGTGCTAACGATGTAATAAGCGTGATACACATTTTTTCACACCATGAAGAATCTTTCTGAATCTGATCACCAGTAAGCGGACCTTTTTCCTCAGGCGCCTCACCATCAACCCATCGAGAAGAAAGTTCCCGTAATATATCCGCAACTATAAAAACGACTACAAATAAAATCGTAAAGTAAATGCTAAGGACCTGCATCGCTATTTCCTCCTGCCGCTCTCTCTTATTTCTTGACAGAAGTGATCTTGTTTCATCATCATTTTTATCAAAGCATGTATATTAGTATATATTCACAACATGTAAATGGTTTGTGTTATTGGATAAAAATATAGGAAAATGAATCGGAATTTAAATAGCAAATAGGCTCCCTACTATAGGAGAGCCTATTTGCTATTTATTACGACCTACTACGGGGAGGGCTGTTTATGGGTTTGATTCAATGGTGCCACAATATAATGATACACATCCTGAAACACCCTAGCCCGATAGAGAGCTAACATAACTACTGTTACAACGGGACCAATAATAAGCCCAGTAAAGCCAAATAATTGTAGTCCTACAAACAAAGCAATTAAAGTTAACAACGGATCCAGTCCTACATTACTAGCTACTAACTTAGGCTCTAATATCTGACGCGTAATCACGATAATCGCGTAAACTACGCTGAGTCCAATGGCAAGTTCTACGTCGCCAATCAGAAGCAGATAAATAATCCAAGGTATAACCACAGCGCCTACTCCTAGGTACGGCAGAAGATCTACAATCGTGATGACGACAGCTAAGGTAAAGGGATACTTGACCCCTAAAATTAACAGTCCAACAAGCATGATAAGTCCTGAGATGGAGATTAACGTTACTTGAGCTCGTACAAAGCCAAATAAAGCTTTCCGAATGTCTTCAAATACAAGGCCACCCGCACTTCGGACTTTCACAGGGATAAACTTGGTTGAGCGATTCTTTATCTTATGTAGATCCAAACTGATAAAAAAAGTAGCTAAGGTAACAAAGACGAGTACGGTTAGTAGAAATGGGAGGTTGCTTAGAAAGGTTCCGATTCCAGATAAGATATCAGTGATGGTTTGGGTAATCTTTACCGTAACTACGCCTAAATTTTCCCTTATGCTGTCTTCAATCCCTTTTTGGTGCGTCGGATTTTTAGCCAGATAGGTTTGAATCGTTTCCACAATCTTGTTCATACTCGACCCATCTCTAGAAAAGGGATCGAGTAATTGTTGTCCAAACTGATTTAGTATTTTAGGTAAGAAATCAGCAAGCTTAGCAAGCTCTTGAACCAGTTCGGCAACCAAGAAGATAATGGTAGAAATCACAATCGAGAGAAGGAATATTAACATAATCAAAACCCCAGCCCAGCGAGGGAGACGAATTCTACGCTCCAACCACCTTATAGAAGGTTCTAAGAAGATGGCAATCAACCAAGCGATGAGAAAGGGATATACCAAAGGTAGGGAGTAGGTAAGTGTTAAATAAACTCCGATTAAAATGAGTAGAACAACGAGGCTACGTAGTCCCACCTGCATCCATGGTCGTAATGTCAGAGGTCACACCTCCTAGAATTTAGAGATCTATTAGGATGATTATATCATTTCAAATGAGTACATTGACAGCTTTCTCACAAGGTGCGAAATGAAGGTGTTTATGTTACACTAATATCGTAAATGAATCGTCATGCACATAGAGGCACCATACACCGAGTTTTTTAGATTAATAAAATATTTCGCATCTGTAGGTAGGCTTTCCTCTTTATGTATAAGGCAACAATTATATAAAGTAATGATTGGCCTTCCTATATTTTGCTATTTTCATTTATAATCGAATTGACATCGCCTTCACTTGTGAATATAGAATGCATCGGTGCCTATATGCGTGTTAGACTGAATAAAGGAGCGATATATCATGGTTGCAAAAGGATTAGAAGGTGTTGTAGCACTTACTTCTGAAATCAGTTCCATTGTGGACGGAGTGCTTACTTACCGTGGATATGACATTGATGATTTAGCAGAGCATGCTACTTTTGAGGAGGTTGCGTACCTTCTGTGGAATGGTCGTTTACCTTCGAAGTCTGAATTAGAGCAATTGAAGCAAGAATTGGAAGCATATGCTACTTTGCCTGAGGAGTTACTTAAGCAGTATAAGTCATGGCCTCTAGATGGACATCCAATGAATTTCCTACGTACGGCAGTTTCTGCTTTATCCTTATACGATGAAGAGACAGAAGACAATAGTCACTATGCAAACTATCGTAAATCCGTTCGATTAACCGCTCAACTACCTGTCATTGTAGCAGCATTTGCTCGTCTTCGTGCTGGAAATGAACCAGTAGCTCCTAAGCCTGGTTTAAGCTTTGCGGCAAACTTTCTCTATATGTTGAATGGAGAAGTGCCATCAGACGTTGCAGCAAAAGCTTTTGATAAGGCTCTGGTGCTTCATGCTGACCATGAATTAAATGCTTCCACATTTGCAGCACGTGTGACAGCGGCTACCTTAACAGATATTTACTCAGATATCACTAGCGCGATCGGTGCACTCAAAGGGCCTCTTCATGGGGGAGCAAACGAGCAAGTGATGGAGATGCTAAAAGAGATTGAAAGCTTGGATCGTGTGGAAACCTATCTACAAACAAAATTTGATAACAAAGAAAAAATCATGGGCTTTGGACATCGTGTATATAAAGATGGAGACCCACGTGCAAAGCATTTAAGAGAGATGTCCCGCCAGCTGGGCGAGCAAATGGGAGAAACCCAATGGTATGAGATGTCTATCAAATTGGATGAGATCGTTGTATCGCAGAAGGGCATTTTACCAAATGTAGACTTCTACTCAGCAAGTGTATACAACTATCTCGGTATCCAAAGCGATATCTTTACACCGATCTTTGCGATTAGCCGCATTACAGGCTGGACAGCACATGCTCTAGAACAATACAGTAACAATCGCTTGATCCGCCCTCGTGCAGATTATACAGGTCTTGTAAATCAAAAATATGTACCAATTGAACAACGTTAATACCAATTAGGGGCAGTGGCAGGCGGCTGCTGTCCCGTTGGTTTCTTTTTATATATTCAGCGAACAAATGAAGGGGTGTAGCATCATGGCACAATATGTCCCACCAGTTGCTGGGGAAAAGATTACGATTCAAAACGGAAAATTACAAGTTCCAAACGTACCGGTTATCCCGTTTATTGAAGGGGACGGAATTGGTCCTGATATTTGGATAGCGGCGAAACGCGTATTAGATGCGGCTGTTGAAAAAGCGTACAAAGGTGACAAGCGTATCGCGTGGATGGAAGTGCTTGCTGGAGAGAAGGCACATAGTGCAGTAGGTACATGGCTTCCAGAAGAGACGCTCGATAGCGTTAGAGAATATCTAGTAGGGATTAAAGGACCGTTAACCACACCAGTAGGTGGCGGAATTCGGTCATTAAACGTGGCCCTACGCCAAGAATTAGATCTCTATGTCTGTCTCCGTCCCGTTCGTTATTTCGAAGGAGTACCTTCCCCTGTGAAGCATCCTGAAAATGTGGATATGGTGATCTTCCGTGAAAACTCAGAAGACATCTATGCTGGAATTGAATGGGAAGCTGAGTCAGATCAAGCGAAAAAGGTCATTTCCTTCTTGCAAGACGAATTAGGAGTGAAGAAAGTTCGCTTCCCAGAAACCTCTGGTATTGGAATTAAACCTGTATCCAAAGAGGGTACTGCCCGCCTTGTGAAATCTGCTATTGAATATGCGATTCAGCATAATCGTAAGTCTGTTACGCTCGTACATAAAGGAAATATCATGAAGTTTACAGAAGGCTTATTTAAGTCTCATGGCTATGAAGTGGCGGAGCGAGAGTTTGGCGACAAAGTGTTTACTTGGGCACAGTATGATCGCATCAAAGAAGAACTAGGCTCAGGGGCAGCAAACGAAGCACAAGCGCAGGCAGAGGAAGCCGGCAAGATTATCGTAAAAGATGTGATTGCGGATGCCTTCTTGCAACAAATTCTAACTCGTCCGAAAGAGTATGATGTGATCGCCACTCTAAACCTGAACGGTGACTATGTTTCGGATGCGTTAGCTGCACAGGTAGGCGGTATTGGAATCGCTCCAGGTGCTAACATCAACTACGAGACAGGACATGCTATTTTTGAGGCAACTCACGGTACAGCCCCGAAGTATGCAGGTCTTGATAAAGTGAATCCAGGATCGGTTATCTTATCCGGTGTTCTCATGCTTGAATACATTGGGTGGCAAGAAGCCGCAGAACTGGTGTACAAAGGAATCGAAGAATCCATCTTGAATAAAACGGTCACCTATGACTTCGCACGTATGATGGATGGTGCAACCGAGGTAAAGTGTTCCGAGTTTGCTGATCATGTTATCAAAAACATGGCCTAAAAATAGATAATTTGAGAGGAGAAATCTCATGATTCGTCGTAAAAAAATTTCTGTGATTGGTGGCGGTTTTACAGGTGCTACAACCGCTCTCATGGTGGCACAAAAGGAACTGGGTGATGTAGTACTAGTTGACATCCCACAAGCAGAAAACCCAACAAAGGGAAAAGCGCTTGATATGTTTGAAGCAAGCCCAGTTCAAGGATTTGATGCAAAGATCACAGGAACAAGTAGCTATGAGGATACAAAAGATTCTGATCTTGTGATTATTACCGCAGGGATCGCTCGTAAGCCTGGTATGAGCCGTGACGATCTTGTAAATACCAATGCCAAAGTCATGCGTTCTGTTACAGAACAAATCGTAAAATACTCTCCAAACTGCATTATTCTTGTACTTACAAACCCAGTAGACGCGATGAGCTATGAAGTATTCCGTACATCTGGCTTCCCGAAAGAGCGTGTAATCGGCCAATCGGGCGTTTTAGATACAGCACGTTTCCGTAGCTTCGTAGCCGCAGAATTAAATGTATCTGTAGAAGACGTAACGGGCTTTGTTCTAGGTGGTCATGGGGATGACATGGTGCCACTCGTTCGCTACTCCTATGCAGGTGGAATTCCACTGGAGAAGTTGATCCCGCAAGACCGTCTGGATGCTATTGTAGAACGTACTCGTAAAGGTGGCGGAGAGATCGTAAACCTACTTGGTAACGGTAGTGCTTACTATGCTCCAGCAGCTGCCCTTACTCAAATGGCAGAGGCGATTTTAAAAGATAAGAAACGTATCCTGCCATCCATCGCTTATCTAGAGGGCGAATATGGTTATAACGATCTATACCTTGGGGTTCCAACTGTCTTAGGCGGTAGCGGAATTGAACGAGTCATTGAACTAGAATTAACAGACGATGAGAAGAAAGAGCTTGATAAGTCTGCTGACTCTGTTCGCAAAGTAATGCAAGTATTAAACGCTTAGTTATTGAAACGTAAAGACACACCCTTCATGTATAGGAGGGTGTGTCTTTACGTTTACTTGCCAGTACAATGGGTATCTTTAGTATTGAGTAATTGAAATTTATGAAGAGAGTGTGAGGTTATGAAGAAGCCGACTTTGAAGCTTCCGGAAGGTTCGTTTCGTGCGCATCAGATGCAGTCCACTATTTTTTATGGCACGGGAGT
This sequence comes from Thermoactinomyces sp. DSM 45891, assembly GCF_900119485.1. GTDB lineage: Bacteria > Bacillota > Bacilli > Thermoactinomycetales > Thermoactinomycetaceae > Baia. The sequence continues at coordinate 17,838 of NZ_FPJZ01000013.1, read as the reverse complement.
TTTAATCAGCATTGCTGTTTTTTTCTGTTGTACCTACTGGAATTGGCCATTATGGATCCCTGTTATTGTGGCAAGCCTTCTATATTAGGTTGGATCTTAGATTTCTTTTGGCTCAATCGCTTTCGCTGGGCATACTTCCGCTATGATGTGGATGAGCGTGATGTAGTGATACAAAAAGGTGCACTATTTCGAAATTCGATTTATGTTCCTATGATCAGAATTCAACATGTTGATATTAAAACGGGTCCAATCATTAGTAAATATGGATTAGCTGAGTTTCGTGTTTATACAGGTGGTAGCGGTGTGTTTGAGGTTGCGTATATTCCAATTGAAGAAGCAGAGAGGTTATGTGAGCAAGTTCGTCAATGGATTAAAGTAGATGAGGATGAAATCGATGCAAAAACTGAGTAAAAAGGCAATGATTCTATACATAATCAAGTTTTTTAAGGATTTCATCTTCCCTCTTATTGGTATCATTGTTGCTTCTTTCACAACTGCTTGGGGATTGTGGGGACTGTTAGCAATAGTTGCATTTGTTCTTTGTTTGGCGGTACTTGACTGGAAGTTTACACTATATCATTTATCAGATACCGATTTTTACCTTTATCAGGGAGCATTTACAAAACGCAAGACTGTGATTGCGCATTCGAGAATTCAAACGGTGGACGTGACTCAATCTGTGATAGAGAGGCTTCTAGGACTGACAACTCTTCAGATTGAGACTCCGAGCGGAAAAGGGGCAGAGGTTAAATTAGTTGGGTTGCGCTTAGGAGTGGCTGAGGAGTTAAAGAGGAAGCTATTAGACGAAAAAGCACCTACTTCCTCAGTGTTATTAACCGAAAACCGGATTGACGACTCGCAAGCCCTTGATTCACCTACAGATTCATCACAAAAACGGGTGAAGTGTATTTCATCATCAGATCTACGATTGCTCTCTTTGAGCACATTTAATATTGCTGTTATTTTTATCTTGTGGGCACTATTTAGTCGTCTGAGTGAACTGCTGAGTGACTTTCAATTAGGTGGATTTAAGCAGGAGATTGCTCAAGGATTATCTCAATTAGTTTCTGGAATTGATTGGACAAGCCAATCGATGATTGTGATAGAAGTTTTCTTTGCGATTTTAGTTGCGTGGGGTGGTTCTGCCTTATTCACATTTATAAAGTTTTACCGATTCCAATTAACAAGGCTCCCCTCAAGTTTTATTATTGAGAGAGGTTTATTGGAGAAATATCGTACGTCAATACAAATAAAGAAGATTCAAGCGGTAAGAATTGTCGAAACCCCTATTCGTCAGCTCTTTGGCTGGGTTAGCATAGCAGTGGAGTGTACGACTAAGGATGATGATCACAAAGAAAAGGACATACTCTTTCCATTTGTACGTCGGACAAATCTAGAGGAATTCTTTAGCGAATACTTACCAGAATTCCAATCAGGTGTTCATGTTAATCTCTCTAGATTCTCGCCTATTCCCCTAAAGAAGTGGATGTGGCTTAAGGTGCTTATCAGTTTTGCAATCGCGGGAGGTATCTATACCTTTTTGCTATCGAGTTGGCAGTGGACTGCCTTGATCGGGATCATGATCAGTATGGGGATAATTGGCTATTCATGGATCTGTTACCTTGATGGAGGTTATAGCTTAATTGGGAAAATGCTCATCCATCGGAGTCGTGGGATTAACCGTGTTACAGAGATTGTTAATTGTCGATCTATTCAATTTAAAAAAATTCGTCAGAGCCCCTTTTATCGTAGACATGACTTATTCACTTGGTACACTACATTGTTGACAAGTAAACCCATTGGAATTGGACATATTCCACGCGGTGAAGCAGAGAAACTTATGGATCTATAGGAGAAAAAACACATCTTCCCTTTGTGGAGTAAGGTGTGTTTTCTTTTGTTTATTTTGCTAAACTGGACTTCTTGTAAAGGATTTGTAAAAAACGGATTGAATCATTGGAAATAGGGATTGAAATCAGAGATGATAGAAGTAACATCAAGATACGTGGGGTGACGATCATGTCAAAACGAATTCTAGTGGTGGATGATGAGTCTTCAATTGTAAAATTGGTACAATTTAATCTAGAAAAAGAAGGCTTTCTTGTAGATAGTGCTTCGGATGGCTTGATGGCGATCGAGAAATTAAAGGATCAACTTCCTGATTTATTATTATTGGACCTCATGCTTCCTCAGATCGATGGGTTGGAAGTATGTCGACGGTTGCGCCAAGAGAAAATCCATGTTCCGATTCTCATGCTTACAGCAAAATCGGATGAGTTTGATAAAGTCCTTGGGTTGGAGCTAGGTGCCGATGATTATATGACCAAGCCTTTTAGTCCACGGGAACTAACTGCAAGAGTGAAAGCCATTCTTCGTCGGGTGGAGGCATTAAAAGGAAGCCAACAAGAGGAAACGGAACCTTCACTGATTAAAATAGGTGAACTCTTGATCAATCCAGATGGTTATGAGGTGACTCGTGCTGGAGAGGAATTGGATCTGACCCCGAAAGAGTTTGAATTACTAGCTTATATGGCGAACCATCGGGGCAAGGTTCTATCTCGTGATCAGTTACTGAATGCGGTTTGGAATTATGATTATGTAGGGGATTCACGAATCGTTGATGTCCACGTGAGCCATCTGCGAGATAAGATCGAAGTCGATTCTCGCAACCCTTATTATATTAAGACGGTTCGAGGGATTGGCTACAAATTTGAGGGAAAGAAGTTATAGCCCATTATGAAGACGTTTCGAGCTAGAATTACTTCACTTTTTCTGTTTTTAATTGGTTGCTCTGTGTTAGGAACGGGATTCTTTTTAGCACTTTTATTACATTCCTCTTATATTGACTCACTCAGCAGTCGGCTTACGAAGGAAAGTAAGATGATTGCTGAAATGATCGAATGGAATGGCGGCGAGAGCGATTTAGCTTCTCTACAACAAGAAATCAAGGCATTTGGAGATACCTTAGAGGCGCATGTGACTTTATATAATGTACAAGGAAAAGTCCTCGGGGATTCGACGAACAGTAAATCGAGTTCCGAGTTAGATGCAGAGTGGGAACAGATACGATCACAGTCGAATGGCTTAGAGGTGATCACGATCCCTAAGTCGGATGAATTGATTGCTGCAGTACCGGTGGTTCAAGGCGGAAAAAAGATAGGAGTCGTTCGGATTTCGTCTCCCTTAGATGAGGTGAATCAATCACTTTCTCAAGTATGGCTATCTCTTGCGGGAGGGCTTGTCATCGCCTATGCTTTGGCCGCTTTTGCGAGTTCGCGGGTTGCCAGTAGTGTGACACGACCGTTAGAAGAGATGACACAGGTAGCAGTTGATATCGCCCAGAAACGATTCCATCGAAGAGTAAAAGAAGATGGAAAAGATGAAATAGGTCGCTTGGGACGGGCAATTAATCGAATGGCTCATTCTTTGCAGTTTCAGATGGAGACGATTCGGAAGAGTGAGCGCAGGTTAACAAGTGTGATTGAATCAATGGAAAGTGGTTTATTGATGGTTAATGCTAGAGGTCGTGTAAGTATTGCTAATAAATCATTTGAACAGCAGTTTGGTGCGAAACCGAGTGAAATTGTAGGAGTACCCTATGACGAGATCCAGACAACCTTTGACCTCAGTTCATTGATTTCACGATGTGCTCAGACAGGAGCTCGAATTAGGGAAGAGATTCACCTCCATCACCCAGTTGAACGTATTCTAGAGGCGAACCTAGCCCCGATGTGGGTGGAGTCAAATGGGATTGGAGTCGTGGCTGTTTTCCATGACTTGACTGCTATTAGACGTTTGGAGCAAATGAGAAAGGATTTTGTAGCCAACGTTTCTCATGAGTTGCGAACTCCAATTACATCCATAAGAGGTTTTTCGGAAACTCTGTTGGATGGAGCCATGCAAGATCCAGATACTTGTGAAGAATTCCTAAAAATTATTTTGGAAGAGAGTATTCGCTTGCAACGCTTAGTAGGCGATTTACTAGATTTATCGACAATTGAATCGAAGCAGATGACGATGAACTTCGAACAGCTTTCTATTTCTAGCTTCTTCCAAAACATTACTAAGACATTAGATGAACAAGCTCGTAGTAAAGAACAAACCCTACTAGTAGAGATAAAAGAAGACTTCCAGATTAAGATGGATCCAGATCGATTAAAACAGGTTGTCTTAAATTTAGTTGGTAACGCCATTACTTATACGCCAGCTGGCGGTGAAATACGGGTTCAAGTGGATCAAGAGGAGAAGCATTGGATTTTGATAGTATCCGATACTGGTATGGGGATTCCAGAAGAGGATTTAGGGCGGATTTTTGAGCGCTTTTATCGTGTAGATAAAGCGCGATCGCGTGAGTCGGGTGGAACGGGACTTGGACTTGCTATTGTGAAGCATTTGGTTGAGGAGTATGAAGGGGAGATCAATGTAACTAGTAAAGTAGGAGAGGGGACCACCTTTACGATTTGGTTTTCTAAGGCATAGGTTCTTTCTATTTCCTAGGAAATGAGCCTGATAGAGTATATGCATAAAGCTTTTGGGAGAAAGGTCTAGCTTTTTCCTAAGAGCTTCTTTTTATTGATTTTACAAGGTTATTGGACAATCCCGAGGCATGTCTTTACCTACGGATCATGATAATTGGATATCCAGATCTACTTTTTCATCAATTAAAAGTGGGTGTTTTTATCCGTGATAGTCGGGAAGTGTTTAGTATGCTTATATTTTATCTATGAATGGATCGTGAGTGATGGAATCGAAAGATGTTAGTATTTGGACACGATTAGCGTATGTAGTTCCCTGTCATCGCAAGGTCTCTCGGTGCTTTCATATAAATGGAAAGCCTATGCCAATTTGTGCTCGTTGTTCGAGTATCCTGATAGGATATCTTTGGTTACCGATTTTTCTTCTGCTTCCTTTTTCAATGCCGTGGTGGCTAGGCTTCCTATTGCAGGTTCCTATGCTTATAGACGGATTAACTCAACTGGTTAGATTTCGTGAGAGTACGAATACATTACGGTGTGTGACAGGATTACTAAGTGGAATAGGAATGTCTATTTTAGTGACTCACTTTATTTTCCTACTTTTAGGGGATATTTTGTAGCAGGGAGGCAAATCATTTTGTTTTTTCTACTACTAGGGTTGAATGTTTCTTTGTTGATAAGTGGAATAGTTTCGCTATGGTCAGGAGAATTTGAATACGGGGCGAATTTGCTAGGAATGGGTATTTTTGGATTTTTATTCATGGTTTGGTATTATCGTCGAGAAAAGAAGAACTCTAAACATAGTTGCAATGACATACCGGACTGTTCACTCGAATGTATCCCCACTCCTGAGTGTGGTTGTATTCAATAAAATAATGATATTATACTATCCGCACTATCCACAGTACGGCGTTCCATAATGGAAATCTACTACCATCAAACTGGAAGAAAATGTGGTTCGCATGATACAATGATAGAGTCCCAAAACTATTTTTTAATAGGAACACACTTGAAGAAAAAGCTCAAAAAGCATAACGCTAGTCAACTCATTAACAGGAAACAGAAAAGTGGCAGATACATGCCCTGGGACATCTTCATGGTTAGGAATCATAATCAATATGTTTTTTATAGAATCTAGATACGGATGTGAACCCCATTGTCTAAGAAAAAAATAGTTCTCATTGATGGAAATAGCATTGCCTTTCGTGCATTTTATGCCTTGCCATTGTTAACAAATTCCTCCGGACTCTATACCAATGCCGCCTATGGATTTGCCATGATGCTTCTAAAAGTACTAGAAGAAGAAAAGCCAACCCATATGCTTGTTGCATTTGATGAAGGAAAAGACACATTCCGCCATGAATTCTATCAAGAATACAAAGGAAAGCGTGATAAAACACCTGGTGAGCTAACAGGGCAATTCCCGCTGATTAAAGAGATACTGGATGCTTGCCAAATTCGATATTATGGCATTGCAGGATATGAAGCAGACGATATTATCGGGACACTGTCTAAAATGGCAGATGCCGAGGAGACGGAAACTCTCATCGTGAGTGGAGATAAAGACTTGTTCCAATTAGTGACGGACCAAGTTAGTGTATTAATGACTCGTAAAGGAGTAACAGAAGCAGATCGATATACTCCAGAAAGCATTCAAGAGCGTTATGGTTTAACCCCTTCCCAAATCATTGATCTAAAGGGATTAATGGGAGATCCGTCTGACAATATACCGGGCATCCCTGGAGTAGGGGAAAAAACTGGCTTGAAGCTATTACATCAGCATGGCTCAGTAGAAGAGATTATTGCCCATGTTCATGATCTTCCTGGTAAAAAGTTACAAGAAAAAGTGACTGAATTTCAGGAGCAAGCATTACTAAGTAAACGACTTGCTACTATCTGTTGTGAGGTGCCTTTGAACTTTAACATCGATGATTTAGAGCATACGTCGATTCATACTGAAGAAGTAGTTGAGACGTTTAAAAAGCTAGAGTTTAAGACATTGGTGGATCGGATCAAAAAAGGGTTTGGCGAACCGTTAGGACAGGTGTCTGAGCCTGATCAAACATTGATAGGGTATCAAATCGTAGCAGAAGATTCTACAGGAGATTGGAATGCTTTATTACAATCAGATTCTTTGGCACTCCATATCGAATTGAGTGAAGAGAATCCGCATCGTTCGGAGTTAATTGGTGTATCTTTATCCGATGGGGCTACGAATCTGTATATACCAGCTGAAGTAGTGACTAAGTGGAATCAATTGCGTGATTGGCTTGGATCAAGCAACTCTCGGAAGATTGTATTTGATGGGAAAAGATCAGAGATTACTCTTTCAAAGTTGGGGATTTCGTTAGAGGGGATCGAAATCGATATTTTATTGGCCGCCTATCTGCTAAATCCCTCTGAGGCTAATTTGAATTTAAGTGATGTAGCTATGCAGCATAGTGAATTTGGCTTAGTCTCTGATGAAGAAGTGTACGGAAAGGGCGCGAAACGAAAACTTCCTACAGGGGAAACCCTTGCCCAACACCTAGCCCAAAAAGCATACGTACTCTACGATCTGCAATCACAATTAAAACCAGAGATTGAGAGAACTGATTTAGCTAATCTACTCTACCATTTGGAAATGCCGCTATCACGCGTATTAGGGAAAATGGAGAAATTAGGGGTAAAAGTAGATGGAGAGCGATTAGAACAGTTAGGTTCTGTTCTCCGAGAGACTCTCGAGCGTCTTACGGTTGAGATTTATGATATTGCAGGTATGGATTTTAATATTAATTCGCCTAAGCAATTGGGTGAGATTTTATTTGATAAATTAGGCTTACCTGTATTGAAAAAGACGAAGACCGGCTATTCAACTAGTGCAGATGTATTAGAAAAATTAGCTCCGCAACATGAGATTGTGGATAAAATTCTTCATTACAGACAAGTAGGAAAGCTTTTGAGTACCTATGTAGAAGGTCTAAAAAAAGAAATCAGCGTAGATGGAAAAATTCATACCCACTTTAACCAGACGATTGCCGCCACAGGAAGATTATCCAGCATAGAGCCTAATCTACAAAATATACCGATTCGGCTGGAAGAGGGAAGGAAGATCCGTCAAATTTTCGTACCGTCCGAAGAGAATTGGATGATCTTAGCTGCGGACTATTCGCAAGTAGAACTTCGTGTGTTGGCCCATATCTCGGGGGATCCTAGCTTACAAAAGGCATTTCGTGATTCTAAGGATATTCACACCCAAACAGCGATGGATGTCTTCCAAGTAGAGGAAGGAGAGGTGACCTCTCTCATGCGTCGCCAAGCCAAGGCGGTTAATTTTGGTATTGTATATGGCATTAGTCCGTTTGGTTTGTCCCAGAACCTAAATATTCCTCAGAAGGAAGCCAAACAATTTATTGAGCGCTATTTTGAGACGTATCCAGGTGTTAAAAAATATATGGATGAGATTGTGGCTCAAGCGAAACAAGATGGTTATGTAACAACCTTGCTCCAACGTCGCCGTTATCTTCCAGAGCTATATGCAACTGATTTCGCCCGCCGTAGCTTTGCAGAACGAACAGCCATGAATACACCCATTCAAGGAACGGCAGCGGACATCATTAAAAAGGCGATGGTTGACATTGATCGCTTAATGGTCGAAAAGAAAATGAAAAGTAGAATGCTACTTCAAGTTCATGATGAGCTGATTTTCGAGGTTCCGACGGAGGAGCTAGGATGCATGGGAGATTTGGTACGTGAGATGATGGAACAAGCGGTCGAATTATCGGTTCCATTGGAGGTTGATCTAAACATAGGCCAGAGTTGGTATGAAGCCAAATAGTTTGAAGCACAACTAGGGGAGAGACAGAAGATGCCAGAATTACCAGAGGTGGAAACCGTCCGCAAAACGCTAGAACAATTAGTAGTGGGAAAAACGATTCAAGACATATCGGTTCATCTTCCGCGGATCATCCAGCGCCCAGATGATATTGAGATTTTTTGTAGAGAACTAAAAGGTTCTACGATTACAGGGATTGGACGAAGAGGTAAGTTTTTGAAGATTTTTTGTGATCCATGGGTGATTGTTTCCCATTTGAGAATGGAAGGAAGATACCGAGTTGCGGATCAAGATGTTGATTTAGAGAAGCATACCCATGTTATTTTCCACTTTACTGATGGAACTGAACTTCGTTATAAGGATGTACGACAATTTGGTACGATGCATCTATTTCCGAAAGGAGAAGAGGAAGGCCATCTGCCGTTAAAAAAGCTAGGCCCAGAGCCTTTAGATCCAGATCAATACCGACTTGATTGGTTTGAATCAGTGATTCGGAGGAGAAAAACGAAGATTAAACCTCTTCTACTCAATCAGGAGATATTAGTTGGCTTAGGGAATATCTATGTAGATGAAGCGTTACATAGCGCAAAAATCCACCCCGAACGTAGTGCTAATGAGCTAACGGATAAAGAGGTTCATCTACTCTACCATAGCATCTCTGAGACATTGTCAAGAGCAGTGGAGGCAGGCGGTTCTTCGGTTCGTTCCTATGTAAATGGACAAGGTGAGATGGGGATGTTTCAATTACAGATTCGAGTATACGGACGGAAGAATGAGCCATGCTATACTTGTGGCAATCCGATTGAACGTATGGTAGTAGGCGGACGAGGGACACATATCTGCCCTCAGTGCCAAACGTAACGCATTGGCACCCACGTCTGGGCTCCTTCATATGCTAGGATAGCACCCTAGTGATATGGAGGAGTTTTACTATGTGGCATATATGGACGATGATTGGAGTAGCATTTGCGGTCAGTTTAGATAGTTTCAGTGCTGGTGTTACATATGGATTACGAAGAATTCGCATCCCTATTAGCTCTATTCTCATAATTGCAGGATGCTCAGGACTTAGTATTTTTCTGACGATGTTAATCGGGGACCAAATTAGTGCGTGGCTCTCGCCTCAAATGGAAAAATGGATCGGAGCAACCATCCTTATATTGTTGGGGGGCTGGACATTATTTCATTATCTAACTCGAAATGAACAGGATAATGGACCAGAAGATGAAGTGTTGGTAGCGCAAGCAATTGATCCAAAGATCTGGATTTGGGAACTACCCAAGTGGGGTTTGGTGATTCAAGTCCTCAAAAAGCCGACCACTGCTGATATAGATCATTCAGGCAGTATTAATGCAACAGAGGCAATCTTACTTGGAATGGCTCTTTCACTTGATTCGCTTGGGGCGGGCTTGGGAGTAGCTTTATTGGGTTATTCTCCTTTCGTCGTTCTTGGCTTAATTACCCTGATGTGTGGGATGTTTTTACACATTGGGATGTGGATTGGATTCCGTTTTCAATATAATCGGTTTAGTAGTGTTGTGTCGTATCTTCCAGGGATACTTTTAATTGTTCTAGGAATGGCTCGGATTTGGTAGAGGAGTGTTTGTTTTGGTCATTGGGTTAACAGGAGGAATTGCGACGGGCAAAAGCACGGTTTCGAAGATGTTCCAAGAGCGTGGAGCGAAAATTATCGATGCAGACCAAATTGCTAGGCTAGTCGTGGAACCGGATACAGAAGGGTTACAGCAGGTGATCGCAGTATTTGGAGAGGAAGTTCTCGATTCACAGGGACGATTAAATCGGAAAGCGTTAGCGGATATCATCTTTCATGATCCTAGTGCGCGTCAGCAGTTAAATGTTATTTTACATCCTCTTATTCGAGCTGAGATGAAAAGACAGACAGCCGAATTTCAAAGAGAAAATATGGAAGCAGTTATTATTTGGGATGTTCCGCTCCTATTTGAAAGCGGTTTGACGCAGTTAGTGGAAAAGGTTATTGTTGTGTATATACCAGAAGCACTACAAATCGTGCGTTTAATGGAGCGAGATCAACTAACGGAAAGGGAAGCAAAAGCTAGGCTTGGTGCACAACTTTCGATTGAAGAGAAAAAGAAGATGGCCGATTTTGTGATTGATAACAGTCAACCCGTACTTCATACAGAAAGACAGGTAGAGCAGCTATGGAATTATCTAGTTTTAAAAAATGGATAGATCCAGCACTTCGAGCGATGCCTCCTAAGAGAATGATTTTGATTGGGATCATACTCATTGTGATCATCATGTTTATCGCGATTCCTGTCTCTAACCGCTGGATGTACCCGCTAAAATACGAAGAAGATATCCTGAATAGCTCCAAACAGTATAAGATAAGCCCTTTTCTCGTGATGGCAGTGATACGTGTCGAAACAAAGTTTGATCCGTCGAAGATTTCGCATGCTAATGCACAAGGTTTAATGCAAATTACACCTGGTACTGTCGATACTGTGATTCAAAGGGCACCCTTTTCTCCTGCTGTACGTGATCAAATCGGTGATCCTAAGGTTAATATCCAGCTAGGTACATGGTATCTAGCCTACTTGATTAAAGAGTTTAATGGAAATGAAGTGGTGGCTATAGCCGCCTATAATGCAGGGCCGAATAAGGTGAAAAGTTGGTTGAAGGATAAGAAATGGGATGGCACATTGCAAAATGCCAACCACATAGAGTACTCAGAGACAAGGAAATATGTTCAAAAAGTGATGGGCTACTATGGAAAGTATAAATCCGTATATGGATACCTAGTAGAAGGTTAGAGGAATAAGGATCGTTGATTAGGAAGGGACTTGGTCACTTATAAGTGATCAGGTCCCTTTTTCTGTTCACAAATAGGACTGGTTTTTTTTCTTTTTTTATTGCAAAATGTGTTATACTGATTATAATATTAAAGGGGAATTGTGTGTATTATATAGCCGGAAGGGGATTCATTCATAATGAACATTCGTGTTGCAATAAATGGATTTGGTCGCATTGGTAGAATGTTTTTTAGAAAAGCAATAGTTGACCCAACAATAGAAATAGTAGCAATTAATGCTAGTTATCCAGCCGAAACATTAGCGCATTTGATTAAGTATGACACAATTCATGGTTTTTTTGACGAGGAAGTAATCCCTACAGATGGCGGTATTTATGTAAATAAACAATTTGTTCGGTTAACTTCTAACCGAAATCCAGCTGAGTTACCTTGGGCAGAGCACCAAATTGATGTGGTCGTAGAAGCCACAGGGAAATTTGTCGATCGAGAAGGAGCAGGATTACACATACAAGCAGGTGCTAAAAAGGTAGTGATTACGGCTCCAGCGAAAAATGAAGACGCTACCATTGTACTAGGGGTAAATGAAGATATCTATCAACCTGAAAACCATCATGTGATCTCAAATGCTTCTTGCACGACGAATTGTTTAGCTCCCGTCGCAAAAGTATTGCATGACACATTTGGGATTGAGCATGGTCTCATGACAACGATCCATAGCTATACAAATGATCAATTAAATTTAGATAATCCACATAAAGATTTGCGCCGGGCTCGAGCATGTGGACAATCGATCATCCCAACTAAAACAGGGGCCGCTAAGGCCTTGGGTCTTGTGATCCCGGAGTTACAGGGTAAGTTAAACGGATTTTCTTTACGTGTCCCAACTCCCAATGTGTCAATCGTCGATTTGGTTGTGGATCTAAAAATAGATGTTACCAGAGATCAAGTAAATTACGCTTTGAAGCAAGCTGCTGAAGGTACGATGAAAGGGATTCTAGCTTATACAGAGTTGCCATTGGTATCATCAGATTTTATCGGTAATGAAAATTCTTCTATAGTAGATGGATTATCGACGATGGTGATGGGGGATCGCCAAGTAAAGGTGTTGGCATGGTATGATAATGAATGGGGCTATTCTTGTCGCATTGTCGATCTGGTGAAACTAGTGGGTTCTTCTACTAGTCAAGTAAATGAGCAAATAAAAGTTCAATCGGCTTAGTATATAATATAGCTACACAGGGTAAAACCCGAGCTCTAGTAGGCTCGGGTTTTTAGGCACTTCCGATTTTCCATTGTTTATACCAAGTGTGATGAAATAAAATAGATTTGAAGCACTAGAGCGAAAAGTTGTTTGGATGGCGAAGGAGGACGTAAGGATGAGATGTCCAGATTGTAATCATTATGGATCTCGTGTGTTAGATTCACGACCTGCTCATGAAGGGAGGGCGATTCGTAGGCGGAGAGAATGTGAAGAGTGCGAACAGCGATTTACAACCTTTGAGATGATAGAGGAAAAATCATTAATTGTGGTGAAAAAAGATGGAAGCAGAGAAGAGTTTAATCACGAAAAATTACTACGTGGTTTGATTCGAGCTTGTGAAAAGCGCCCCGTTTCGGTTGAAAGCTTAGAAAAGCTAGTCCACGAGATTGAAAAGCTGTTACGTGATCAAAATACATCCGAAGTTCTCAGTAATGAAATTGGAGAGTATGTAATGGATCGCTTGATGGCCATTGATGAGGTAGCTTACGTTCGTTTTGCTTCTGTTTATCGCCAGTTTAAGGATATTCACGTTTTTGTTACAGAATTAGATTTATTACAACGCTCTCGTCAGGAGAATACGCAAAAGGCTTCTGAAGAAGATGAGGACTAATTGGATAAAAATGAGCTTTTTTCTAAAATTGGAACCTATGTTAAAATGGACAAATCAGTATTGAAAGTGTGGAGGAAGACCAGAAGATGGCGTTTCTTTGGAAAGAATTAGGATGGTATTGTCGTTCTCATCGTCCGTTGGCACCCACTGATTTGATCGTGCTAACTCAACTGTATCAACCATTGATCGGGGCAACAGCCTATAGTCTCTATTTAACCCTTTCCTACCAATTGCCTACCGAACGTGCAGGAATGACGGAAGTTCATACACATGCCATGCTAATGAAGATGCTAGGAACGCCCTATGACTCTTTTTTAGAGGCTCGGCATCGGCTGGAAGGGGTAGGATTACTAAATACGTATGAGCTTGGGAATCCTCAGAATGGTTTAATCTATGAATATGAAATGATCTCCCCTCTTTCTCCGGTCCAATTTTTTCAGAGCGAAGTTTTCAATCTAGCTCTGTATCAATCAGTAGGAAAAGAGATATACCCAGAACTACGAAAGAGATTGCTAGGACCTGTTCCATCTGAAAACTGGCGAAAACAAGTAAAGCGCAATGTGACAAAGCCATTTAAAGAGGTATACGGTAGTTTCTCGCCTCACGACCTACAGCAGATGGGTGAGATTGATCAGGAATTTCCGGCCCCTGAGCATCCGATTCGAGAGGATTTACAACAGGGTCAAATTCCGATGTGGTCCGACGAGGATCTTACCTCTATTAAAGCACGCTTGCAGTCGATTATTCACTCAAGTACATGGACCCCAGAGTGTATTGCTCAATTAAAAGAGATTTGTTTCTTATATCAATTGGAGACATGGGATTTAGTAGCCGTTTTACAAGATCCGTACATCACGCAACGGGGAGAAATCAATTTAGAACGTCTTCGAAATTATGTCCGCGGAGAGTATCAGCTTCGTTTTGGTGGGTTGCCACAGGTTCAATATCATCAGAAACAGTTACAGGGAGATATATCTTTCAAGCAGGCACAACTTGTTCGAGAAAGACAAGAAGTGATCACACCCGCATCCGATGCTTCACCAGAAGAGAAACACTTTCATTTGCTGGCTACCGTGTCACCTGTGGAATTGTTACATCGTTATCAAGGGGGTGGGCCGGTCTCAGATAGTGATTTAAAGATTGTGGAGAAGTTAGTGCAAAAGTATGATTTGTCGCCTCAAGTAGTGAATGTATTGATCGACTATGTGATGATTAAATACAATCGAAAGTTAACTTGGAGTCTGATTGATAAGATTGCGGCACATTGGGTACGGGCACAAGTAAAAACAATGGAGCAGGCAATTGAAATAGCCAAGAGTGAGCAGTGGGAGTCTGAGGGAAGTGTAGGAACGGTAACCCGGTCGACGAAATCAAAGCGTTCTAAATCGATTCTACCCAAAGCAGTGGCACAACAGTTGGAGCGGGAAAAAAATAATGAAGCTGCATCTATGCTGAGTGAAGAAGAATTAGAGCAAAATAAGATACGATTACAAGCCAAACTTCGCCTAATGAATGAAAAATTAGCGGATCGAGGACGAGAAAAGGAGCAGATGCCGTGAACCCCATTTCCGAAGTCGTAGGGCCGATGCTACGTCGGACAGGAATTACACCAGAGCAGATGGAAAAGCAAGTAAGCCTGTTAAAACAACATCGAGCGGTTCGCAGTTTTGTGGAGCGACATCCTGATATTCCATCAGAGCAATATCTCCGCTCGCTTCCTCAGATGAATCAGATGGTGTCGGAGTGGGAAAATTGCAGTCGTTGCTCTGGTCTAGAGAAATGTTCTAATATGATCTCTGGGCATTATCCATATCTAAATCAATATGGTGGGTATATTGAGTTTCGAATGAAGAAGTGTCAAAAATTAGCCGCTTTTGAATCGATGAAAGAGAAGCAGAAGCTAATTCGATCTCTTCATATTCCGAAAGAGATTTTGCATTCAAGTTTTGAAACGATGGAATTTGATGAACGAAGTGAAGTGATCGCTGCTACGATGGATTTTTGTATGTCCTTTTCAGAGGGAATCCCGGCAAGGGGATTATATTTACATGGTCCACTTGGAGTAGGCAAGAGCCGAATTGCCGGAGCGATTGCAAATAAATTAGTAGAGCATAATATCCATTCTTATCTAGTTTACGTCCCAGACCTAATAAGGGAAGTTCAAGATGCAATTCAAGATCATTCTCTTCAACAGAAACTGCAAGCATTTAAAGAGGTACAAGTCCTCATTTTAGACGATATTGGGGCAGAGTACTTAACTGTGTGGAAACGTGACGAAATTCTAGGGGCCTTGCTGCATTATCGGGCGGCAGAGGGCTTACCTACTATTTATACCTCTAACTTAGACTTAGAAGAGTTAGAGACTCATCTTCGCTTAGGTGAAAAAAATGTGCAAGATGTGATGAAGGCGAAGCGGATCATGGAACGAATTGAGCATTATACGGATGCTTATTTTGTTGATGGCCATAATCGAAGGAAAAGTGAGCTGTAGAAATATAATAAAAAACATGTTGCATTCAGCAAGAATACCATGTTATACTCTTTCTTGTCGGTAGCGAACATTGTTTATCTACTGAAAAGAAAGTTTGGCTCGGTAGCTCAGTCGGTAGAGCAGAGGACTGAAAATCCTCGTGTCGGCGGTTCGATTCCGTCCCGAGCCACCATTTGCGGAAGTGGCTCAGTGGTAGAGCATCGCCTTGCCAAGGCGAGGGTCGCGGGTTCGAGTCCCGTCTTCCGCTCCATTTTTAAAATGAATTTCATACTGCCTTGCCGGGGTGGCGGAATAGGCAGACGCACAGGACTTAAAATCCTGCGGTAGGTGACTACCGTGTCGGTTCGAGCCCGACCCTCGGCACCAAAAAAACGTAGTAATATCAAGGGTTTCAGAGAAAAAGCTCCTCAAGTTGAGGGGCTCTTTTTTGGTTCATTTTGGGTTTTCTGACCCGTGAGTCGTTTGCAATTTGTTGTACAACAAATAAAACCGCCAAATCCCTTGATATATAAGGGTTTCAGCGATTTTTTAAAAGTCATTTATGTCCATTTGGCTTGTCATTTTTCAAAGTGTCCATAGGTGTATCATGATGTGCGATACGGTTCATCCTGTCCGCCATAGAGAAAATCATCCCATTTTCGTACGGCTTCTTTCTGCATATGTGGCATGACATGGGAGTAAGTGTCCATTGTTACCGTGATAGTGGAGTGTCCTAAACGCTCTGATATTACTTTCGGGTGTTCCCCTTGCTGGATCAAGAGTGTAGCGTGACTGTGGCGGAGATCATGGAAGCGAATATGGGGGATTTCTAGGTTCTTTACAAGTCGTCGAAACCCCCTAGAAAGCCCGTCAGGATCGAAGGGAGATCCATTGTCATTGGCGAAAACCAATCCATAATCTTGATAGTGAATTCCGTAAGATTGCTTATGGCGGCTCTGTTTCCCTTCAATCGTACGTAAGGTTTCGATGACGGAGCTAGATATGGCTACTGTTCTACGGCTTCCGTCGTTTTTGGTGGTATCCTTAAAAATGATCCCTTGCCCGTTCACCCGTTGAACGGATCGGCGTACGCTGACAACTTGGTTTGTTAAGTCGACATCTTGCCACTTGAGCCCAAGTATTTCACCTCTACGCATTCCCGTATGGATGGCGAAGTAGATAGGGTAATAAAACTTGCTCCTCTTGGCTTCTTGAAGCAAAAGGTGAATCTGTTCTTTAGAAAGTACATCGAAATGTTTTCGTTTGGGTCTAGGTGGAATGACTGACTTCATCGGGTTCGAATCGATCATTTGCCATCTCACCGCATGCTCAAGCGCTTCGTGCAATAAGCGGTGATGGCTATACACAGACTTAGCAGACAATCCGCCTGAGCCATCTTTTTTTCCATTCTCCAGCTTTCGAGAGTAGTAGCCTTGTATATCCAGTGGCTTTAGATCATTTAGAGGAATCTCAGCTAAAGGAGTAGGGAGAATGTGGCTCGTCACGATGTACTCATATCCTTCATAGGTAAGAGGTGCTGTATTTACTTTTGCATAGTCCCGTAACCAGACTTGCAAGTAATCGATGAGAGTCGTTCTTTGAGGTTTCGCATAGGTTCCTTGAGTGATTTCGTGAATGATCGCAATCATTTCGTTCTCGGCATCCTTTTTACGATCAAATCCATAAAACCATTTTTGTTCTCGTTTGCCCGTTTCAGGATTGCGACCCATGTCAATCACAAAACAGTATTTGTCTCCTCGTTTACGAACATGTCCTCTCATTGTTTGTCTCCTCCTTAGATAGCTTCTGATTTGGATTCTTCTTTAACACGGATCATACTTTTCAATTGCTTCAAACGTTCATCTCTAACTTGCTTGGCATCCTTGTACTGGTCAATCATAATAAAATCTTGCTCTTTCAAACGCTTAACCGCTTTTTGTACCAACTCCAGCAAGAACCCTTCGGATTCTGCTTTCACGATGGTTGCGAGAGTAGGCGTTACTTGACGATCTAACCAACTAAGTTTCGTTTCAACGGTTCTTTCTTTTGGTAGTTCTGTAAGCTTGATTTTGGCTGCGTCTCCAATAAAGCGTTCCCACTTCTTCCAAGTCTTCCAACGGCTTTTATTGCTATCGGTTCCCTTCGTTGTAAAGCGGACATAGTAGTTTAAAACACCTGTTACGATCTCGCCTGCATCCACTTCATTTGCGATCAACCAAGCTACTTTAACGGCTCTTTCGTCCTTTAGTTCCAGTTCGGTACGATTCCAAAACTTGATACCTTCTAATTCGCTCTCATTTCCGTCCTTCAGGGCTTCTTTGTACTTATCGTAAAATCGAACTTTGAGTAGGGAAGAAGAAGAACCAAGATAGATGGTTTGCCCTTTTCTGTATCCATCTGAGAGTCGGATTTTTTCA
>NZ_FPJZ01000035.1 GCF_900119485.1 Thermoactinomyces sp. DSM 45891 | reverse complement strand
TTACATCATCAATCATAGTGGCATCCCCACACATCAAGCGATGATTACCTAGTAACCAGATATCGCCTGTTTGTGTGACAGGATCATCAATCTGATCTATAGCTTCTTCCTCATCAAAATCGTCTTCTTCCGGTTCCATATCCAATAGAAAGTCACTTAAAATTTGATCGACCTCTTCTTCGCCAAAACCAGTCAAGTCCATATCTATTCCTGACAACTGTATGTCGTCCAGCAAGCGAGCCAGCTTATCAAAATCCCAATCGCCACCCACCTTATTTAGACCAATGTTCAAGGCCTTTTCTTTATCCTCAGTTAAATCCACAACCGAGCATTCAACTTCGGTAACTCCTTGCTCGATCAGTACCTTAAGCCTTTGATGACCGCCGACTAGGTTACCTGTTTGAGAGTTCCAAATTAACGGTTCAACAAAACCAAATTCCTCTATTGATTTTTTTAGCTTTTCATACTCTGGATCGCCCGACTTTAAATCGATTCGTGGATTGTATTTAGCTGGATTGATCTGGCTAATCGATACACTTTGTATTTTCATTTTTTATCACCTATAAAAAATGGCCAAGCCGTTAGGCCTGACCAAATTGATATATATAACAAGGGGAAACAAAACATTTGATACTATTTTCGCACTTACTATCTTATCGTGATTTCACTATCATTTGATGCCGAATTACTGCCAAAAAACTGCCAGTTTTCCGACCATATCCATCTCCTTAACTATATAGGCATCGGAAGTTATATTTGCATTCAGACAAACTTCAGACCAAACTAAAAAAGCAAGCCCGAAGGCCTGCTCTAAGTTAAATATATAGCTCTAATTTATGCATCCAGTCCTTCTATATAGTCTGGAAATTCCTCCGCCATAAAATCATATACATCTCCATTATTGTACCGCAAATAGAAAGGGAACTTTGACTCCTTTCCACCTGCCTCATTAAAACACTCTTGAAGGAAGACGGGGATGTATTCCTTCGTTTGGAAGCTAATTTCTTCTAAGAAATCAAGACTTTGTGTTATCTCATTAGGATATTGAGACATTGAACTAATATCAAATCCCCCTAAAGCCGAATCAGAATCGCCATAGGCATTTGTAAAAAGCTGTGCTCCCCAATCTGCCATTGCCGACACAGCTATACCAAAATCACCACTATGTCCTTGTAATTCCAATAGGATGAACTTTGTATCAGGATGGTAAGGATATTCATGTAAAATAAATCGAAAATGCTTGATCGTTTCTTCTTCATATACACTAATTGTTTTAACAACCAAATCTCTTATAGTTTGTTCCACTAGTTATTTCCCCCTTAGCGAGTATGTCCACCCCAAGTGGGACGTCCTCCTGTATGTCTTACTGCACCGTGGATTTTGATTCATTCCATTACAAACTTCAGACAAATTCATCAAAAAGGACAAGCTCAAGGCCTGCCCGAAAAAAATGAAATTGTTATTAAACATCTATCTGAAACAGAGCTATTTTTCTACAAAATAGAGAGCTATCTTAAATCTAAAATTACGCATCCAGACCCTCAACATAATCTGGCCATTCTTCTTTCACTAGATCATAGGCTTCCCCTGAGTTTGGATAAAATAAATAGTAGGGTATCCTTGACTCTTTTCCTCCAGCTTCATTGAAACATTCCTGAAAAAAAATGGGCAGGTAATCTTTAGTAAGAGAATCGATTTCATCTACTAAATCAAGATTTTTCACTACTTCTTGATAAGAAAGTTTAGACATCGAATCAAAACCAAAACCAACTAATGCTGTGTCAGGTTCACCATGAGCATTTTTCGTAAGCTGTTCCTCCCAACCGTTCATTGCTGTTATCGAAACTCCAAAGTCTCCTCTGTGCCCCCTCACCTCCAAAAGAAAAAACTTCGTATCTGGGTGATAAGGATATTCATGGATTATAAACTTTAAATGATTGAGCGTTTCTTTTCGTGATTCTCGGATTGATTCAATAACTAGTTCTTTCATCTTTGCTTCCATTCGATTACATCTCCTTAGCGATTATGTCCACCCCAAGTTGGACGTCCTCCTGTATGTCTTACCGCACCATGAACTTTCGATTCTACTAACTGCATTTTACCTTCATCTTGATTATGATGCCAAGTATAACCGACCGGATCTTCACCCGCCTCTATCCATTTGTGATTCGCCTTCACAAATTCGTCCCTTAAATCCTTATCACTCTCTAGCTTTTCTAGAAGGCTCTTAGATCCTTTACCTGAAGTTATGTTATCAAACTCTGCTTTAGGAATTTTTTCTTTCAATGACGACCTCTCTAGAAACCTTTGTAACTTCCTAGCAGCATTAGGGTTTTTCTCGCCCCCACCATTTCCTAAAACATCAAGCAGAGTTTGATCAATTTCCTTTTTTAATGCTTCATTTCTTTTTAAATCTTTAGATACCCTTTTAGAAAGTAGGCTAAATTGCTGAACATCCGAAAGTAAATATTGATCAACGTTCAACTGTGATTCATAATCTACCCATTTAGAAAAATCAGGAAATCCATTTTCATCAAAAGGAACTTCATAATCCTTACCATTCACTTTAATTTGGAAATTAGATCCGGCTTCCTTTGATTTAACGATAGGCTTACTGCTTCCATCATAATATTTTATATACTTCTTACCATTTTTGTCCTCGATTTCACCCATTTTGGGATCGGGAGACCATGTTTTATTTGATGATGGTTCATTTCCGTATTTTTCTACGTTCTGTTCTTTTATACGCTCACGTATGTATGGATCTACTTGAGCAATCTTGTTTGTTTTCCCAGACCCATCAGGTAACTTTATATCGCTATCCTTGCCTACATGACAGTCAAACACCTTGGACAGAGGTAACTGGATGGAAGCAAAATAATGTCCTGCATCCTGTTGCTGTATCGCTATACAGTCCGTTAACTTCATTATAAACGGTTCGATCTTCGGCCATGCAAATGTAATCCCTGTCAGTAACATCGTACCGGCTGTGGTGGTAACAAGTATCTTTTTGGCATTACCGAACAGCTTACTACCCAGTGACTTTACCTTGTCACCAAATCCTTTGAAGGTGTCAGAGATTGCATCAAAAGCTTTACTTGCTAGAGGAAACTTACTAGAAATGCCACCTGTCTTTGAAACAACAGAGCCTGCCTTCCCTGCTTTATCTAAACCTTTCGATCCAACGAAAAAACCAGCGATTTGTGTCGTCGCATAGCCTAACCACTCTGAACGGGAATTTGCATCTCCATTGACGACCATGCGATTCCATGACTCGGTAATCTCATTCCAGACTCCGCCTACCATGTTAGATAGGTTGTTCCAGACTTCGCTCGGATGGGTAATCCAATGCCAGAGCTTCTTTCCTGACTCAATCGGATTAAAGATCATGTAGATGAGTAGGCCGCCGGCTCCTACCAATAAGTCAAAGACCCCGATGACGATATCAGCCAATCCTCTTAAGACACCTTTAAGGAATGATAGTGCCCATTCAACCGCCTGCAGGGCTGGGATCTGCTTCTTCAATAATGCCCATGCTAGTGTAAGGGCAGACCCTACCGCTAATCCCCATTTCCATAAACTATCCTTCATTTCTTTGAGTTTAGCACCTAACTCGTCCAATATATTGTTTATCTCATCCCACAGTTCCTTACACCACTTGGTGAATCGATCCCATTTGGCTTCTAGCCAGTCCCCTGCTGATTCTAACCAACCTTTTTCCGTAGTAGTTGATGTTTTTGCGATGTCTTGATTGAATCCTCCGTTTATGGGGGTATTATCGATGTTGAAGTCTACTGCATAGGTAACTCCTTGTCCTGCAACTCCAAATCCTAGTAAAGCAATAAAGGTAATCATCATAATAAGTAAGAACTTCGATAATCTTTTTCTGACTGTGTTATTCATAGATGACCATATCTCCCCCATAATCCAGCGAAAAAGGGCAGTTGGATACCTGCCCTCATTGGTTTACACGCTCTATATGAATATATTTACCTATATATTATATAACAAAATCAAAGTTTTTTCACTATTTAACAATAGAAATACTACTTTTATATTTTTTGTTATCTTATTCATCAATCGTTAAAATATAGGATCAAATAAATAAAGAGATTCACATCAACTTCCGATGAATAGCCGCCCTCCAAGCGTAATTATATCTGTACTATTTCAATACCTTCGTGGATTAAAGTAAGTTTCCTCTCACCCATGCACTTATGCAAGCTCCCAATGCTCTCAAAGCATACATAGATAAACACTTTCCGTACCTCTATATAATTTCCATCATTCCGAATCCCTGGATCCCATAGCTACCAAGTGATTGTTCATAAATGACCTGTTGCAACTTTATTGGGGCGTGTACTTCCAAGTCGAGTTCGTACGCCTTGATTTTCTTCTTCTTAACCTCAGTTAAGACTGCAGATTTTTTTAACTGAAATCGTTCTGGATGTAGAACAGATAAATCAATCCTAATGTTCTCTGGAAAATGCTCTCCCCATTTGATATAGTACCAGTTCTTCAAAGAAACTTTTATAGACTCAAAAAATCTACTCTCAAGTGGATGGCAAAAATGAGTCTTTTTATTACTATCTTGAACAGGTACAACAATTGGGCTAAGACTTCTATATCTCATGTTCTCTTGATATTCAGGTTCTGGTAAAATCTTAACTTCTATGAGCGGAAGAAATGCATCTAGTAACAGCAAACCTTGTTTCTTCCACATTCCTTCGATGAGTTTCATACAAAGTGCTTCATTCATTGAACTAATCATCAATGTGGCCGTTCCCTTAACAATCTGGTATCTATGCCGTTTTTGTTTATTTGAAAATCTTAGGCCCGAAAAGGTAAGAGGCTTGTACTTTCTATTTTGATATGATATCCCTTCCCCATGCAGCCAGCTAGCTAGATCCTCGTCTACTGAAGATAAACATTCATATAAGTATGAGAGCAACGGATAATTGAGGCTGTACGGTATGGATAACTCTGAGTCGAAAAAATACTTCACTTCTAAACGAATTTTCTTCACTTCCTTTCAATAACATTATTTTAAATGCATTCATGGTAGCATAGATCAAATTGATTAAATTGTCAATGTAATGGATACTATGACAATATTCCTTAATTAAATTCCAGAGATACAAGTGAACATGAGAATCATAACAATATCTCCTACAATCTTCCTTTCAATTCCTACAAGGATGCAAGTAAACGACATATAGACAACAGCTACAGATATAGTATCCATGTTTCAATTCCTGCAAAGATGCAATTAGACCAACTGCTTGATTACCAGCCCGACCCGTATAGAATTTCTTTCAATTCCTATAAGGATGCAATTGGACGGCTTTTTTATTAGACCGAAGGGAGGTGATATCAATCTTTCAATTCCTACAAGGATGCAAGTAAACCCAAGCCACCATATCAGAACGTTGCTCTAATTGATTATTTCAATTCCTACAAGGATGCAAGTAAACTGTACCGATCCATATATTTATGGAGTGGAAAACACTCATTTCAATTCCTATAAGGATGCAATTGAACGTTTTGGTGGGAGTCATCTGTAATTTAGCTCTTTATATTTCAATTCCTATAAGGATGCAATTGAACAAAA
>NZ_FPJZ01000043.1 GCF_900119485.1 Thermoactinomyces sp. DSM 45891 | reverse complement strand
CGGTGAATGCAACATGACGGAAGACTCATGTGTTTAATGATGTCTTCTATCTTTCTTCATTTCTGTATCTAATTTTCAAGGTGCATCATTTCGTTGTTTTACGCACCGCATCTCGCGGCGACATGTATTAATATAGCATGCAGATAAATAAGAGTCAACACTTATTCTACAATTTTTTTATGGAACAAAAACACACTATATACGTGTTTCACAACCACATTCAGACAACGCAAAAATATAACATGATGGATCAAATTCCTTGTAAGCAAATTGGAGTCACGGTTCGACTCCAATACAGATTATTTATATATCCTACGTATGATCACATTCTCAAACCATCATGATTCATCTAAAAAGCTATCAAACACAGATTCATTCCCCAGGAACGACTCGATCCTTGCCATCCCGCTCTCCTGAATATAAAGGAAGTATTTCGTTATCTCTTTGCTGTCCTCTGAGTCTAAAACACTTCGTAGTGCTTCGGCGGAATGATAATAGGTTTCGATTAGCACACTAACCTCTTCAGATTGAGAAGCTACTTTATCTGTTGGAATTAGGGTGGTGAATCGAATATGCTTTACTTCGTCAAAATCTAGAATGCGTGGGATTACTTCACTGGTATAAAAAACTTCAAACTCATTCAGATCCTGAATATGGGAGTAAACTGCTATTGTTTTATACATAAAGCCACCTACCATCATGAAAAATATAGAGTATAGAATGAGTGCTAAAGCCATTGTCCCACTTCTACCACTGTAACAATAATTGCTCGAGTGTAATACCTGGACCAACTGCCAACATCAATGAAAGTTCTCCGTGATCAGGCGGATCTTTTCTGATCAACTCATCCAAAATTAGCAAGACTAGAACGGAAGCTGTATTCCCACTCTCCCTCAGTATCTCCCATGAATGCCTCAGATCTTCATGCTCTATATGAAGTCTTTTAGCAGCGATTTCTAATATCTTCTTACCTCCTGCATGAACAATATAGCTAGAAACTTGCTCCGGCGTAATACTTTGATTGCCTATGAATCGCTTCACATTTCCTTCTAAATGCTTGTCCAGTAGCAGAGGAAGTCTTTGGGATACTCCTCCTGTAAATCCACCATTTTTTACTCCTATGTGAACAAGATCACTACTATCAGGAATCAGTACGCTCTCAGAAGCAATAATGGAAGGCCCCTCAAATTCATCAGCTAATTCGTCTCCAACTAGTAATGCAGCAGCAGCACCATCACCAAACAAACTTAGATACACTAAATGCGCAGAAGAAGTCTCATCAACCAGAAAATTAATACTAAAGGACTCTACACAGCACAATACTGCTTTTCCCCGAGGATGAATTCCTAGCATATCATTCACTCTTGCTAGTCCACCGGCACCACCAGCGCAACCAAGTCCAAATAACAAGGTACATTTCACATTCACTCTACATTGGATTTCTTGACATATAACACTAAGTATCCCTTGATGAACCACACCAGAGCTCGTTACAAATACAATATGATCGACTTCCTCCGGGTGCATATTTACGTTTTCTAGGCATTTTCGAATCGATTCCTTACTCATTTTTATAAAGTACTCTTCGAACTGACGATTTTTTTCATCAAAACTTCGCTCCTGTAGCTCCCGTTCAAACGGAACAGCCAGAAAACGTTTCTCGATCCGCCCATTGTCATATACTTGTAGGGCTTTTTCTCGATTCGGGATATGCTCTTGAAAACGATTATCCACAAACTCTTTCGCCAACCCCTGTTCCCACAAGTACGGAGGAAATGCTTTGCCGACTGAAATAATTTTCCCCATAATCCACCTCATATTTTATATTTTAAACAAAATTATTTTATCTAAAATATTATAACATTTGTAAGTATAAATACTATTATCTTTTTATTAAATAACCCCGAGAGAATGTATAGTAAAGTACATTTATCCCAGGGCTGTTATCGTAAAGTAGAAATGTAATCATTTATCAAAGAAAGTCTCGATTCCTATGTAACTCTCAAACTCCGCCAGATCGTGTCCCAAAATAAGCTGAATAACATCTTTCCCTGCTTCAGAGCTCATCAGTTGTTCAAGAGCCTCTGCAGATTCATAATATGTTTCAAATAGTATTTTGACTGAATCATCGTTAGGATCAATTTGTCCTGTGGGAATAAGAGTAGATACTCGGATATTGATGACTCCTGGTAAGCTTAAGATAATAGGAAACACCTTTGTCTGATAGTATTCTTCAAACGCATTGGGATCCTTGATATTTTTATAGATTCCAACTGTCTTAAACATCTGGGCCACACCCCTGTTATTTGAATATAAGCATACTAACATCATAAGTGCTAAATTAAGTAATTGTCCACAGTGCAATATGTTAATACTAATGTGTATCATTCGAAACAAATATGATATTTATCTTATTATAAATGACTTTATTAACAGTGTTTAAGATCTTACACACTTACTAGATTGTTAACGCGAAAAAACTTCCTTGAATTAGGAAGTTTTTTGTATTCCTTCAAAACTAAAGAGTGAGTAAGAAACCGAGACCTGAGA
>NZ_FPJZ01000039.1 GCF_900119485.1 Thermoactinomyces sp. DSM 45891 | reverse complement strand
TGGTACTTGGACCGCAGGGTCCTGGAAGAGTAGGACGTCGCCAGGCATACATAATAACAAAAAAGTGCTCAGTGAACTGGGTGCTTTTTTGTTATGTAAAGAATGATAAATATAGGTTTTGATACAAACGTATCTTATGGTAGTGAATAAAGTAATGAAAAATAGTTTATTGTTTTCTGTACAACTGAGTATAGATTTTTTACCCAATGAGGAGGATGGAGATGTCTATACAAGTAAAGAGAACTGGATCCTATCAGATTACAAACTCCAAAAAATCAATCTCCATTAAAGCTCTTCGAAATGATATTAAACACAAAGATAAACAAAACAGACTTTTTGATAAACATGAAAACCAGGTTAATCGAAATGATTTTATGAAGAAAGTAATAGGACAAAAGAATCAGGGGATTGCTGCCTATAAAATTGCAATTTCTTTTCGTAGACATGAGATAAAAGAATATAGGTTTCATGTTAAGAAGATTGTTCGAGAGATGATGAAGAAGTATGAACAAAAAAATAACGCTCGAGTGGACTGGATCGGGGTTTTTCGTGACGGCAAACATCCTTGCTGTAACATTGTCATACGAGGGAGGGATCAGTTAGGTAAGCCTGTTTCTATAAAAAAGAAGAATATAAAACAAATGGAACAAGATGCTATACAAGCGAAAAACAGCCTCTATCAAAACAAACGAATCCTATTTGTAAATACTGGTATACAATTTCCGTATGGGCCGATAGAGCAGTCCATCGCTAAGGCTATAAGTATGATTACCCATCATAACCTTACTATTAACCAAGGGGACGACATACTACGAGTTGTTCAGGAGTTTAAACCAGACTTGGTTATGGTATTACTGGGTCATAATGGATATCTTGCACAGAAAATTTCTTTAATCCGTAAATCGGGAATTAAAACAGCTTTATGGGCCACTGACGATCCATACTTTATCGATCTTTCAAAAGAAGTTGCAACCCATTATGATTATGTGTTTACCATAGATACAGGTTGTATTAGATTTTATCAAAAGATAGGATGTCAAAACGTTTTTCATCTTCCATTGGCAACAGATCCTGAGGTTTTTCGCCCCATGAATGTAGCCCCGTTTTATCAGTCGGATATCTGCTTTGTTGGATCTTTATACGGAGCACGTCGCATTGCTTTTTTTAACTCCATTTCATCGTATCTTCTCACCAAGAATGTACTCCTAGTGGGATTATATTGGGATCAAATTCAAAATTATTCTTTATTACAAAATAAGATTCGACTTGGATGGACACCAGGCGAAGAAGCAGCTCGTTACTACAATGGTGCTAAAATCGTAATCAATCTTCATCGGGAACATAATGAAAATTTAAATTATTTTCAAGTTCCTGCCCTGTCTATCAATAATCGTACATTTGAAGTAGCTAGTTGTGGGTCATTTCAATTAACTGATATTCGACCTGATTTAAATGAATTTTATAAACCAGGATTGGAGATAGAAACATTTAAAGATCCTAATGAATTTGTAAATAAAATTGAATACTATTTAAAAAATGAGAGAGAAAGACAGAGAGTGAAAAGGAACGCATTAAAGAGAACGTTACGGGAGAATACCTATGAGAAGAGATTAAGACAGTTATTGGATATATGCTTTTCATGAATATTTTACTTAGAGTACTCTAGCGATGAGTTAGGGTATTTTTTTATAAAAGAATGATTAGATAGTTTCAAACATAAAGTTAGAATGTTCCAAAATAAAATATGAACGAGGGAGAGATATGGGCGTTGACCTAACTTTGATTCATTGGCTATACCTACTTATGGTGATTGTAATTGTAGTAAGCATGATATATCGAAAGGATACAGCTATCATTTGTACAATTAGTATATTTATTTTAGGTTTAGTCGCGACAGGAGACTTGCTACTTGCAACTAGCTCGATTTTTAGCTCATTTCTTTATACGTTTAATCAATTATTAAGTATCATACTGGTTATTTCAGTAATAGTAGGTATGACTCAAGTTCTGAATATCTCGGGAGTAAATAAAATCCTCGTTACGCCATTTTCAAAGTTGATTCGAAATTATTCTACAGGTTATTGGATTATTGGTATCACCATTATGG
Source organism: Thermoactinomyces sp. DSM 45891 (assembly GCF_900119485.1). GTDB lineage: Bacteria > Bacillota > Bacilli > Thermoactinomycetales > Thermoactinomycetaceae > Baia. Next base: position 1,402 of record NZ_FPJZ01000039.1, on the reverse strand, counting down.
TCTTTTCTTGGTTCTTTTGGCCCTCGCCAGCTGTGGCCTTAATCGGGGCATTTTTATTACCAGCTGCCATTAGGGTCGGACTACCCCCTATAGCAGTTGCGATTTCTATGAACCTTTTTGGGCACGGAATCGCACTTTCAGGGGACTATTTGATTCAAGGGACACCTAAGTTAACTTCCGAAGCAGCCAATATCCCGATTGCTGATGTGATGATGGCTAGTGTCCCGTTAGTCATTGTAATGGGCTTGGTAACGACTTTGGTATCCTTCTATCTGATAAGAAGAGATATGAAAAATGGTACTATGACATTTACAACAGGTATTTCCGATCGTTTATATGTAGAAGATCTCCTTCAAAATGAGAAACCTAGGAAACATTTGCCGAAGGCACTCGGACTAGGATGGTCTATTTGTATCGTGCTCTTATTCTCATTAAATGTATGTTCTTTAATTTATGCAGATCTACAAGGAGATGAGGCTACTGCACTTATTTTAGGAACCTCTATTTTTATCTTAATTATCACAAATTTACTTTTTGATCATAAAAAAGCTTTTACGCAAACAACCGAATACTTGGTAAGTGGGTTCCAGTTTGCATTTAGAGTATTTACACCAGTCATTCCGATTGCATCTTTTTTCTATTTGGGAGGAACATTATTTTTAGATATTTTTGGAGAAGTTTTGCCATATGGGTCTCAAGGGATTATTGCTGATTTTGGTGTAGCGATCTCAAAATCAGCAATGGTGACTCCAGAGATGGGGGCTGTTCTTATAACAGCGATTGGAATTGTTTCTGGGCTAGATGGATCTGGTTATTCAGGAATTGCCTTGATTGGTCAACTTTCACACATCTTTGTTGGGGGGATCGAGTGGGGAGTTGCGACGCTGAGTTCGCTGGGGCAAATTGTGGCGATATGGATTGGGGGAGGGACAGTTGTACCTTGGGCCATATTGCCGGCGGCAGCCATCTGTGGAGTGGATCCGATTGAAGTAGCTAGAAGAAATCTAATTCCTGTTATGATCGGATTGATGGTAACGATGTTAGTAGCAATGTTGTTAATAAGATTTCCCATCTTATCTTAAATAAACAATGAGTCCTAGGTAAATAAGAGATGTCTAGGACTCATTGGCAAAATAAAAAGAACTAACACGAAATATGAAAAAATATGTTGACGTTGGTATTTTGGACGTGTTATATTAATCAACGTTGACGTTGCTGATAGTCAAAAACATGCAAGATAAACAGACAAGTAATAACTTGATTAAAATTACTTGTTGACAAGATGAATCAGTAGTGATAAGATGATTTAAGTTTTGCAAATATAGAAATGTGTTCCTTGAAAACTAAAGAGTGAATGAACCAAGACCTGTTTAATTACTTTAAATTGAGCTTAGCTCAAACT
>NZ_FPJZ01000033.1 GCF_900119485.1 Thermoactinomyces sp. DSM 45891 | reverse complement strand
AGTTGACAGGGGTTCAGCCTACTACGTTCAAAGTCAGCGATTCGGAACTAGATGCTATTTTAGTCACATGGTTAGTCCACATTTCAGCCGAAGTGGACCAGCGTTTAGGAGAGAGTGTTCAACCTAGCGATGCTCGTTGGCAGGGGATTGAATCGGTTGTAATTCGTACCGTATCCAAGTTAGTTGGTTATGCGGTTCAGAGTCGAACAAGCAAAGTGGTTCAAGTTGGCGAGTTTGCAGTCAAAATCCTCAATGCATCTGATGTTGTAAAGGATCTAGACTGGGAGCTTCGCCCCTATCAAAAAAGACAGCTCTCTTTGTTTCATTCGGGATCGGAGTGGAGAATCTAATGCCAGCCTACATACAAGAAGATCGTATCCGAGAGATTGCCCGAAAAGCATCCATGGCAGTCAAACAAGCAGTCGAATATACAGCCCTTGATGTATGGGGGAACATTCGAGAAAACTCCCCTGTGAACCACGGCCGACTTGCTGGTTCGTGGCAGATGAATCGACTAAGCAGTTTAAGATACAAGGTGCAGACAGCAGTTGCCTATGCTCGATATATAAACGATGGGACAGGAATTTATGGCCCTCGGAGACAACCGATACGTCCTCGTAGTGGACAAGCTCTTGTCTTCCAAAGCCAAGGGAGAACAGTATTTGCTAGAAGTGTCCGTGGAATGAAAGGAAGAAAGTATATCGAGAAATCTATCGAACAGACTGAGCATCGGAAGGCGGAATTTGTAGAGACGGCGTTGGAGGAGGTGGGGCTTATATAGTGGGCTATTCAATTGATGCGAGGAACCTAGCGGTAATCAGAAAAGAAATCAAAGAAACACTCCTTACCAATCTACAGGAAGCGAGATCAGGACACCTATTCGATCTCGCTTCCATTGTTTATGGAGATCGTACTGATGTCGGCAACATTGAGGACATGCCCCTTCTATGGGTATTGCCTTCTCCACATCAACCAGATCTAAAGGGTGGACATATGGCGGTTCATGATTTTACGTTCACCTTTGTAGTCATGGTGTACGATCCAGAGCCAGCGATAGGGAAAGATCGAGCAGAGGACTTGACCGCTCAGGTGTATGATCTGATCTCTGCTAATCGCACCTTGAATGGAAAAGTGTTTGATATAAGACCACTCCATTACGATCCATCCTATGAAGCGATGGCCAACACAAACGTGTACTGGTCAAGCTGTGAGTTTGCTTTTCGTATTCAGAGAAAAGAGTGAGGGGAGGTGATATGACATGGCAATCGCACGTTATTTTGGCTTTGGTGAAGAGAAAGAATTTGGAGTGCCTGTTCCAGCTACCGAAATGATTGATCCGGAGTCAGCGGAACTCGACCCTGTTGGGGACCAAGCATTAATTTACGAAGGGGTTTCTCGGCTGGATCGGATTGTAGCACCTGGAATATACCGATCTGAAGGAGGCCTATCCGTTCCGTTTGACTTAAAAGCCTTTCCCTATTTCCTGAAATGGGCACTAGGGGGATATGAGGTGGTTGGAAAAGAGCCATCGTTTACGCATCGTTTCTATCCCAAGCAATCTTCCTTAATGGACTCCTTCACAGCTCGCATCGGAAAAGATGTCTTGGAGCACCAGTTTTCTGGTTGCGTTGTAAGTGCAGTGAACTTGGAACTAGATGCGAACTTTCTGATTGGATCGGTTGATATTATCGGTGGGAAAGATGAGAAGTCTACTTTACAAACCAACCCATTGTTTACGTCGGGAGATATCTATAGTCCTAGCCAAGTGACAGCGACTATGAATGGGCTTGATGAGTCGGCTTATATCCAATCATTTTCTATCAAGATTGAGACAGGAGCGGATAATGAAAAGGGAGTAACCATTGGATCTCGTTTCCCAAGAAGAGCCTATCGAGGAGCGTTTCTAGTTGAGATGGAAATGAACCTGTCTTTCTTTTCAACAGTTCATTTAGAGCGATTTTGGGGGAATTCTACTGGGCCGACTCAAAATAAGCTACTAGAGTTTGAAACGAAGATTCATATAGGGGATCATATTGATCTGGTTATCCCAAGGGGGGTGTATACCTCTATGCAACAACCGTTATCAGGTCGTGACTCTATTGAACAAACTACCACGTTACGAGCACTCGTTAAACCCGATGGGGCTGGCCCCATTGAGTTTAGTATTACAAATGATAAACCTACCTACTAAGATTGTCACACCAATGAAGTAGGCAATGTATGTCTTATATGAAAGCAAATCATAAACCCAACTACTAGGAGGAAATACCTATGAATAAACTAACAACTGCATTACTAGCTGGCAAGAAATATCGGGAGTTCTACGAGATTCGAGTGGATGAAGAAATCTATCAAATCGAGATCCGTCCATTGACCCATATTGAGAAAGCAGAGGTACAAGCAGTCGAAACAGCATCGATCAAAATGAATAGTAAGAACGTAGGCACATCGGGCCGGATGTCATCCCAGGAGATGGAAATGAATACCGCAGATGTGATTCGTGACTCAGCTAAAGCGGAATTGAAAGCAGTCGCTCTGGGGACGGTCGATCCAGAATGGACGGAAGACATGATCGATCAGCTTTGGAAGGCCGAGTGGATCGAAGGGGCATACAATCGAATTTTAGAGATTTCCGGGGTAGCAAATAAAAAGAAGCAACAAGAATCTGCTTCGACACAAACGGAACAAGAAACAGCCATTCCAAAAGAAGAACAACAAGAATCGACTACGCCAACCGAACAAACTGAACAAAGCGAGCAAAATCTAAACTCCTTTCGCCAAGAGTAATGCGGCAAGGGAGTTTTACTTTTTTGTTCGTCATATCGGGATGAGTCCTAGTGACTATGCGGATTTAACTCCATTACAAAAGCAGGTTCTTATCATGAACTGGAACGAAGAGCAGAAACAAGAAGAGTCTCGGATGAAGCGTCAAGCACGGACTCCAATGGGAAGGTGGTGATGAAATGGCAAAAGAGTCGGTGCAAATCATCGTTGACGGGGTAGACCATGCTTCTTCTGTGTTTGCGAAAGTAGCTCGTGAGGCAGATCGTTCTTTTGGGAATGTGATTAAGATCGTGGATCAGCTGGATCGCAAAATAGAGCAGATACCTGATCCGGATATACACACAGAAGAGTCTGTTCGAGATTTACAAAAAGTGATCCGTGCAATCAGACAATTAGAATCGAATGTGAAACAGCTGCAGTCAACTGTGGATAGTGTGGATAACCATGTGGAGTTTCGGTTTCACGCTCAAACAGAGAAAGCTGAGAGTAAAGTTGAAGAATTGTCTCAAAAAGTGAAAGAAGCATCCAGAGACCACTTCTTTTCCATTCATGCCAATGTGAGAAAAGCCATATCAGAAGTAAATAGACTGGGGCATAGCATTCGGGAAGTGGGAAGGAGAGGCAGGGAAGTAGGTGAGGGCATGGTGGACTTTGCCGACAATACAACGCAAGGTCTTACTGCCCCCATTGGCCTCATCTCTGCATTAGCTTTCAAGGCTTCTGCAGATAGTTCTCATATGATGGCCATTCTAACAGCGAAACTAGGAGGAGTCCGAGGTCAGATTGAGCAGGTGGCTCCTATCGCAAAGAGAGTGTTCCGAGATGGACTCGGAAAAGACGTGGAAGAAGTGGCGATTGTGGCAGGACATGCGAAGGCGAAGTTTCAGAAGCTAAACGAGACAAACTTGCAAAGTGCGGTTTATCAAGCACTTTCGCTATCGAAGGCACTCGGAATCGATGCTGTTCAATCCATCGACCAAGCGAAGGAAATGATGGATAAGTTTAAGGTCACTAGTAGTCAGGCTTTTGACTTAATCGCCGCAGGCTATACTACAGCAGATTTGAGTGGGAAGAACTTGAATAGTCGATTGCGTGAAACAAAAGGCAGAGCGGAAGAAGTAGCAAAAGCGATTCAAGATTCGCCATGGGTACAACTTGCCTCTGATTGGCGAGGGCTACAGGAATCCCTAGAACCATTAGGACGTGTTCTGGTTGATCTATCTCAAAAGTATCTACCTGCTGTGATTGAGAAGGTTCAATCCTTCTCCGAGTGGTTTAGTAAATTGAGCGATAAACAACAGCTCTTCCTGATAGGTGCTATGGGGATACTGGCTGTTCTGCCTCTGGTTGTGATGGTGTTTGGTTCCTTAGTGATGGTTGTGTCAGCTGTCGCAGAAGTGTTTGCATTCTTTGCTACTACTGCAGGACTCGTTGTAGTGGGAGTCGGAGCAATTGCCGCAGGGCTGGTTTGGATGTATAACCAATTTGAGTGGTTCAAACAAGCCATTGACGGTCTATGGTCAGCTACGGTAGAGATGTTCTCAACGTCAGCTTCCCAATTTTCGTCGTACCTAGAGCCGATCCAAGCGAGTCTTGCACGTCTATGGAAAACATCACAACCCATCATCAAACTGTTTGGTGAGACGTTGGTTACAGCTCTAATCGTGATTCTGCCCGTACTAAATGGGGTGTTTAGTGCACTCGGGCCATTAATTGATCTCATCATCAGTGCACTATCAGCCGCCGCTAATATGATCTCAGGCTTGATTCTTTTACTCACAGGTGATTTTGATGGAGCCATGACACACTTTGAAAATTCGCTACAAGATATAGGCAGAGTGGTGGAAAACGTCTGCTTAGTCATTTTGGAACTCTTCTCTGGAATGTGGGAGGGTACTGTAGCCATTCTTCAGCGTTTCGGGGTGGATGTGAATGGTTTCTTCCCTTCTGTTGTACAAGGGATTATGGCTGCATGGAGTGGTTTCGGTGAGTGGTGGTCTAATTTGTGGTTTTCTGTCTCTGGGATCATTACTCAGTTTTTCTCCAGTTTATGGGCGGTGATTTCTCCGTACATTTTGCCTGTTATCACGTTTATCCAAGAGTCATGGACAGCATTGGTTACCTTTTTCTCGATCCTATTTGGTGGGACGCTTTCTGCATTGTTTCAAGTTGGATGGTCTGTTATTTCATCTGTGATCCGCGCCGTTGTGTCGCCGGTTGTTGGCTGGCTTGGTTCTGGCTGGTCTAGTTTCGTCTTCTTTGTATCCTGCGTTTGGCTTTCTTTGTTTTCTGTTGCTTCTTGGGTCTGGTCAGGTGTTTTTTCTGGGATTCGTTTTGTGGTATCTCCCATCTTTTGTTGGTTGTCGTCTATTTGGCATAGTATTAGGTCTACTGCCTCAAGTGTGTGGAGTTCGATTCGCTCTTTGGCTTCTTCTATATGGTCGTGGACTGTATCAGGTATCCGCTCTGTTGTTTCTCCCGTAGTCGGCTGGTTATCCTCCACATGGAATAGCATCCGCTCTACCGCTTCTAGCGTGTGGGAGGGTGTGAAGACAGCCATTATCAACCCGATTCAGTCCGCTTATGAACGATTGAAATCAATTATTAGTAGTATTGTGGGGGCATTCCGAAACATGAAGATATCGATTCCGAGACCAAGGATTCCTGACATTAAAGTTCGTACTGCTCATGCCAACATTGGTGGGGTTTCTGTCCCATATCCTGAATTTAAACTGGGCTGGTATGCCAAAGGTGGTCTGTTTGACGGAGCTAGTGTGATCGGAGTAGCCGAGTCTGGACCAGAAGCAGTCGTTCCCCTATCCGGTCATCGAATGAAACCTTTTGCCGATACCATTGCAAAGCAAATGCCAGAGAGATCTACAGGACAAGGTGACATCACTATCAACATCGAGCAATTAGTAGTCCGAGAGGAAATAGATATTTCCAAGATAGCTAAGTTGCTTCGAGAAGAAATAGAACGACAAGAAATGATTCAAAATAGAGCAGGAGGGATGTCATCATTTGGCTATTCGATTTAACAACCAAGACCTTCCCCCATTTGTAGTAGTCAAAGATATTCACCTCCCGATTCTGACTCCTGTGAAGCAAACTACTTCCGAGATCAAAGGTCGTGCTGGTTCATGGGATTTTGGAAATGAGCTGGAGGATCGGGTAATCTCAGCAGACATTACCATTGAGGCAGATAGCCTATCCGACTTACTCCAGAAAGTGAGAGACTTTGGGGAATGGCTCTATTACACAGAAGCAAAACCACTTCAGCTTCTAGACGATCCAGATGTCTACTATCTAGCTAAATTAACAGGAGATACCGATTTGAACCTGTTGCTTAGCATCGGTCAATGTCGGATCTCCTTTTTATGTACAGACCCGTATGCTTATGGAAACGAGAAGGAAGTCCTTTTTCAATCGGGGTCTGTGGAGGTTGAGAATCAAGGTGGGGTGGATACTCCTCCGTTGATTGAAATGGAGTTCACAGAACCCACAACCGAGTTTTCAATCTTCAACGGAGCTCAAAATCTATACTTTGGACAACCTGCCCATACGGATTCCAAAGTTGAAAACATCCCTACACAAAAACTCGTGATAGATGATGATGGGAGTTCCATTGCAAAGTGGACATCCGGTATTGCGATGGATGGTGGAACGGTTACAGGTAGTTTCGAGTCCAATGGGGAGGAGATACGGGTCGCTGATTATGGAAAAGGGGAAGGTTGGCATGGTCCAGCTAAAATTAAGGTGTTTCCCCAGCCTCTTCAGGATTTTTCTGTAGAAGCTCGTGTGGGATTTACGACACTCGCTATGGAGGGACATGGAGGACGTGTGGGAAGAATTGAAATTTACTTGCTAGATGTAAACAACAATCGGATAGGGAAAATGGCTCTCTGTAATTTTACGACCGCCATGAATAGGCCCACGATGGAGGCGAGAACTGGAACACTAGATGATGGGCACTATTTTGTGAATCAGGATTTAGAGGGGCTCTTCCTTGCACGTTTTTCAGGGAGAATCTCCATTTCCCGAATCGGGCAAATGTGGAATTTCAAGATGAATAGAGGTGGTTTCGTGACGGCACAAGTATGGTCTAACCAGTATTTTGATACTGAGTCCTTGCACCAGACTCCAATAGCAGGAATCCAAATTCACATCGGAGCCAGGGGAGAGAATGATCCGTATACGAATGCCTACTTTGACCTAGTTCGAGTGTTTGAAGAAAATGTAATCCAAGAAGAGACACCTAATGTATTCGAAAAGGGAGACCAGCTTCAAATTGATTGTGCAAGTGGGGAAGTACTAAAGAATGGATTTCCTTTCTATAGTTCATTGAAGCCATCAAGTCAGTTTCTTCGCTTAGAAAAAGGCAA
>NZ_FPJZ01000038.1 GCF_900119485.1 Thermoactinomyces sp. DSM 45891 | reverse complement strand
GAAATGGTAGAGGCCCGGCTAAATAAACATATACTCAATGCTTTTGGAGTTAGTGATTGGACTTTCAAATTCAATGAAATTGATAACCGAGATGAAATAAGGCAGACAGAGGTTTTTTCTAGACAGTTCAATATGGGGGCGATTACCCCTAACAAGGTGAGAGAACTCATAGGGGAAGTGAGAATGGATCATCCTTTGATGGATTCACCCTACATTAACGGAGTTCCGATTGACCAGTTGAAAAACTGGAAGCCTCCTACTCATTCTCCAGATGAATTACTCAAGTCTATCAAATCACTTCATGAGCGACTTCTAGAGGTGGTAACCAAATGAGGGCAGAAAAGATGTTAGAAGAGGTTACTTCTTTCCTTTCAGAATGTGGTTGTCTACCTGCTTTCAAACAGGTGGATAAGGACTTATTGGAAGCCGAGAAGAAGCTCGAATATCAGCTTTGGAAGCTATTTGTAAGAGTCGAGAATCGCATGATCTCTCAACTTGTCTCAATGGGATATATTCCACAAGATCCAGTTAGACGACTGTTGTTTGTTGAGGAGTTTCTCAAACACCTCAAAGACGACTTACCAAAGGTTGTAGCTAATAATGTGACGGATAGTGCAAAACGGGGGCGAATAATCGCTTTTGACGATTTGAAAGAGAACGGAATTTCTTATTCCTATTCGGACTTTGATAGCTGGACATATGGGAGGTTACAAGATCAGTCATATACCTTCAGTCGGGCTACGTCAGAGCGAATTATAGGCGATTTCTCAGGAAACTTGGCTCAGTCGTATAAAAAGGGACTGGGGATAGAGGAAGCGTCTAAGGAGCTACAAAGGGAGTTTGATCAGATCAAGGAATACCGTCTAAAGCGGATCGCTCGAACGGAGATTAACTCTGCTCAGAATGAGGGGATTTTCGAAACGTTAAGCGAGTTTGGGGTCAGATATAAACAATGGATTACCGCTAGAGATCGAAGAGTGAGGGGGAATAAGCCGAAAGATAAAGCCAATCATGTGATGATGCATGGGGAAGTGGTGGGATTGTATGAGCGATTTTCAAATGGGCTATTTTTCCCGGGTGATCGGTTTGGTGAACCGAGGGAATGGATTCATTGTCGGTGTCGGATTCGACCGTATTTGCCTAAGCGTGGTGAAGTGATTGTGGGTGATTTGTAATAGGAGGGAAGCTGGTTCTATGAGTAATTCGATGGTTTATTTAGGATTATTTATCCAGAAAGAGTAAGTTTATTATTGATACCCTAATGATTAGAGACATAGTAAAATAGTGAAGAAACTAAAAATTGTTGGCATTATGTAAAAGGAGAATAAACAAATGAAACGGATTCTAGTCTTATTTCTTGCACTATCTGTAGCTTTAATTGGGGTGGCTTGTGGAACTAAGGAGGCAACTAAAGTAGATACGCCTAGAGCTGAGGGAAAAGTTGCAGAAAAGCCGAAGGAAGAGAGCAAATATGCTTTTCCGAATTCCACAGAAAAAGGGAAAGGGAAAATAAGTGTTCAAACCGCAAGTGGTGACTCTGCTAAAGGGCAAACTCCTGTACTGTTTTCAGACAAAGACGATATACTTATTCAGGTTGGGTATACGCTAGAGAATTTTCAAGGGGATAAGGAAGTCTTTCTTTATGTTAATAAGAAATTCCAAGAGACAACACAGGCTGGCGAAATGATGCAAGGATCTTTGCCATTAGAGGGCGAGTTATTAAAGCCTAACCAGTACACTGTTACAGCTGTTCAGTTTGCAGATAATGATCCGAAAAAAGGTGAAGTGATTGAGTATCACGAGGCGAAATTTGAAGTTAAAGCAAGTCAATAATAGAATTTGGCTTATCGCTCTTAAGTATCATTTGATATCCAATAATTTGTAGTAATTATTGGATATATCCAGGGAAATAGATCATATAGTATAGGGAAGTTACAATTGTATACATTTGTAACAAATAAAAAGAGAGTGATTACCGTCATAATCACTCCTGCATTAAGGATATTCAGCTATTTTTTGACTGTAATTTTGATAGTGATTCGAATATTGATCATTTGATCTACCTCCTTTCGAGAAAATTCCTCTCAAAGGGGGTTCTCATGTTGCAATTAAAAGATATTCAATTAGAACTAGAGTTATTCTATATGTTACATTGGATTACGAAATTTCGTATAGATAGTGTACATAGTACACTATCTATACTCATATAGTGTTACCATAATGGAGTTTGTCAAAAAGACAAAAATAACTGTGTGAACTTGTCATTAAGGCAAGAAAAAGAGAGTGATTACCCACATAATCACCCTCAACTCAATGTTAAAATGTTTTACCTGTGAATAATGATTATTACTTTGATTCGAAACCAGAAGTGAGTCATGAGTATACACCCCCTTTCAAGTCTCAAGGTGGTGTTTTTTGTGTCTACGAAAACTATATGTTGTATCAATAAACCGTATGTATAGAGAGAAATATAAATTAGATAGAACATCAATTTTAAGACGGGTTTGTGCATTTATTTAGGACAGTTTTGTTATAACATAAAAATAAAGATGCCCTCATAGAATGTGCCTAAGAGGAACAAAAAGGAGTAACGCGTTCCTTTTTGTCGCATGTGGACATGGAAAGAGGGTGATTACTGGTATAATCACCCTCTAAAAAATGAATTATCTCTTTATAACAATCGTGATTTTTATGTTTATCATGAACATGCCCTCCTTTCTTTCTCGAAGGAGGTTACTTTGCATTTAAAGAACAATGCATTATTAAGATACGTTCACTGAATTGGAACTAGAACCGAGGGGTTTTCCGATATCGTTATTACCTAAGGTGTTTTAAGCAAGACCCACTCCTTTTAGAACAATATATGGGATTAGAGCGAGTAAACCGCCGCCTACAGATTGACTTAAAAAATTCATTCCTCGAGCATATGAATTAGATCGATCATTGTTAATTTCACAATTTCTATGAGCACACTTAATATAATGATCGGTAAGATTTTTCTCAACAAATTTGTCAACGCTTTCGGAACCAATTTCTCCCTTATACAAATCAGTCAAATCTCCAGCTTTAGGAATCAATAAATACTCTGGTGGGGTTGCAAATTCAGTGAAATGTACAGAACACCTAAGTATAGTTGTAAAGAATATGATTATAAAAAAGTAAAATAATGCATAAAGAAAAAGAGATTGGAAATTAAAGATATTGATTTTTACATCTTTGACAAGAAAGAATAGACCACCAGTTAGGATAATTAAAACCCCTATAGGGAACTGGAGTTTTTGTTCCAATTTATCTCGTCTTTCTAATTCGCGATAGTATAGATCCTTGAAGAAGTCGTGTTTAGTCGATAGATTGGGCATTAGATACTCCTATTGTTTATTTTAGAAAGAACATAACATTTATTTAAAAGGAAGTGAAGTTGTTTGGCGGAATTAATAGCCCCGATGATATATAAAAATCCTGAGAAACGAATTGTATATGGTCCAGTACTCATACCCGATGAGATTGACCACGATGGGGACAAAATAAGCAAAGAAAAAATAGAGGAAGTTGCTCACTGCTTCGTAGAGAAATATGCCAATATTGACCTACAGCATAGTCTTAACAATGTCGGGAGTCTCGTAGAATCATATATAGCTCCTATGGATCTCAATTTTGGAGAGATTACAGTACCAGAGGGGTCATGGATGCTAGGTGTTCGTGTGACAGATGATTCAGCCTGGTCAAATGTAAAAAAAGGAAAACTAACAGGATTTTCTATTATGGGAATTCCGCAGGCTGTCATTAAGAATCAATCAAATATTGACATGAAAGCGGAGTTAAAACGAATCACCCTCAGGGATCTCGGAGAGGATTGGATCGTTAACGCTGTTTCACTTGTGGACGAGCCTTGTGTACCTAAAGCCAAGTTCTTAGTGGTTAAGTCAAAGGAAAAAGAAGACACACCAGATGGCTTGTTTGCCAAGTTAAAACAATTGATATCAAGTCATAAGAATGTGGAAGAATCAAATGGAGGAGAGCAGATGGATAAAGAAGAAATACAATCTTTCGTGGAGGAGACGGTTAAAAAGGCTATACATGAGGCTGTGGAAGAGATTAGGCCGTCTATCAAAGAGGAAAGGGAAGATAGTCCCGTTGAAGTGACAGATCA
>NZ_FPJZ01000032.1 GCF_900119485.1 Thermoactinomyces sp. DSM 45891 | reverse complement strand
GGACCACGCAATTGTTCCGGATGCGCCCCTGAGAAAATGGTGGCTATCGCTCCGTTCGGCCATTCTACACGTCGCTTGGAGGGATAATAAGTCGGTATAAACCAAGGGGGACTAATAGTAAGAATCCCAGACTCCCCTTGAATCATGACATCCCTCGCATCAGCTGGCGTGGGGGCTACGAGAGCCAATCTCTTTACCCTACCTGATCGGACTTGATCAATGACATACTCAGCCCCCGTGCGAGTCTTTCCGAAGCCACGTCCAGCAAGCAGGAGCCATGTCCGCCAGTTTCCTGTTGGTGGTAGCTGGTTTGGCCTTGCCCAAAACTCCCAACTATAAAGGATATTATTTGCTTCCTGATCGGATAGACCGTCTAGTAATTCTTTTCTTTCATGAATTGGAAGTTGACTTATAAGGATGGCTAAACTCTTGTCCAACGTGCGTCTGCCTCCTTATTTTCTTACGAATAATGAATGAAAAACCGTTTACTTTAATGAGTTAACGAGGTAACATGTGAGTGTATTAGAAATTAATACTAAATATGACAAATTAAGGGGATATGACAACAATGAAAAACATCCAGCCAACCGAATATGAAGTAGAAAAGGGTATAAATTGGTATATCACGAAAGAGCAAATCACCTTTTTACAACATTTAATGACCTCCTGCCCTATCAATCTCGCAAAGGAATATCCGCACGAATTCCTCGATATCCCAGAGGAGCTAGAACAATTACGACTTGAGCTAATTGACCAAGAATCTAAATAAAGAAATTCCCTAGCCCTTCGGGGCTTTTTTCGTTCGTCCAGCTTTATTCGTCTCCATTGTGTCTGTTCGCCTAATTCCCTTGCTGTTTCCTGCATTCAGAGCTATGGTGTCACATGCAAGAACAAATAGAAGGGATGATGCTAAATGAAAGAAACGGCAATGACTGACTTCAATTTCCTTGAATGCGAAAATTACCAAGAGCTGACCAAAGCCATTTACGATGAGGACTATGACGGATATATCTTCCGAGACCTCACCATCGTACACGCCAAGAATGATGCGAGTGGCATGATTATTCTAAAGTCAGGTATCCCGATAGCTATGTTTGAACCTCATCTAATGGGTCAAGGAAATCTCCTCGCCATTATAGAATGTCTTTAATTTCTAAAAGGCTATCTCACGCCCTAGCTTGTAAACTAGCTAGGGCTTCTCTTCTCTCTTCTTTGCCAATTGCTCCAATCTCTCAACCAACATTTGTTTCGGGCTAGATACCTCGATAGGATTACCATCCTTACCCGATATCTCGTGTTGAGTCCTCCGCCCCCACCTAGCTGGATACTTCCGCTCTAATCGCCATGCCGCCGCCTGCCAATTTGTCTTGGCTGACTGTGCAATCAAGGCCACGTCCCTCATTTCTGCCTCGGACATAGCTTTCTCCACTGCCACTGCAAACTTCCTATACTGATTATTGGTCGGTGCATTTGCTCCCCTTTTCAACCAGTCATAGAGCGTAGACTTGTGAATCCCTGCGAAAGCCGATGCCGTCTCGATATAATTCCCCATTCGTAAAGCATCACAAATTTTCCGTTGTATATCAGGGGTCAACTTGCTTGTACCGATGGGTCGTCCTCTTCCTTGGTTAGACACCTTCCCCTCCTCCTTCATTTTCTGAAGCTATCTATTATCTATATTCATCCTCTTTCCCATCTCATAGATAATAGGAACGGCAACTGCATTACCAGCCTGCCGATATAATTGAGTGTCTGATATACCTGCTTCCTTTGCCCTGTCAAAAGCCGAATCAGGGAACCCTTGCAATCGCCAACACTCTCGTGGAGTAAGCTTACGGATTCGATAATTTCGGTCCTGAACAATATCCCATGTATGCTTAGCGTCGAGTGAACTTCGCCCACCCGTTCTAACTGTTCGTGAGATACTATCGCCACTAGAAAATACAACACCATGGCGGTCTTGAGCAGTAAGTGTAAACATGGGTTCACCCGATTCTTTCATCCGACGACCATTTTGTCTTTTTATCTCTCGATCTGGTGTTAGAATAGGTCTCACTTCCATCACACCCGTCCTTGCTCCATGGTCATCAATCCCTTTGTGATAGCTGGCATCCAGACAGGTGAATGAGCTCCTTGAAACAAGGTTGCCTTTATTCTTAGTAAACAAATATAACCCCGTATTCGCTCCTGATCCTCCTCCAGATGAATTTAAAGAACAGGATAAACCAGTCGGATCGTATACCCTCGCTCCTTGTCGACCACCTATAATTTGTTGGAGAGTAACTTCTGTGTTTGCTCTCTCGATAGGAAATACTTTTCTGGTACGTCTACCTCTAAGATGTCCCACAATAAACACTCTCTGTCGATTTTGGGGGACTCCAAAGTTTTTTGAGTTGAGAAGTTGCCATTCACAGTCATACCCAATTTGGTCCAGCTCAGAGAGGGCACAGAGGAAGTCCCATCCGCCGTTGATCGATAAAAAATTCCTAACATTCTCAGCGATGATATAGGAAGGGAGTCGACTGGAATCTTCTTTTTTGATCTTTCGAAGAAGCTCTGTAACTGTGAAAAACAGGCTTGATCTATCTCCTTTAAATCCAGTTCTCTTACCAGCCACGGATATATCTTGGCAAGGGAATCCAAACGTCCAGCTGTCTGCTTTTGGGATGTCTCTATAGTCGACTGTTCTGATATCATCATGTGTCCACTCTCCTTCTGGTTGATGGATCGCTTGATAGGATTGCCGAGCAAATTTATCCATTTCAATCCAACCTACTGTTTCGTGTTCTGCTTGCTCCATTCCAAGTCTAAATCCACCAATTCCCGAAAATAGATCAAGTACTCTCATTTGTGGGTACCTTTGCTTTTACTGCGTTGGAATAATTATC
Organism: Thermoactinomyces sp. DSM 45891; assembly: GCF_900119485.1. Classification (GTDB taxonomy): domain Bacteria; phylum Bacillota; class Bacilli; order Thermoactinomycetales; family Thermoactinomycetaceae; genus Baia. The sequence goes on along the minus strand of NZ_FPJZ01000032.1, from coordinate 12,141 downwards.
TTCCCCCGATAATCTAGTCGCCTTCTGTCCAGTGAATTCTTCCCATCTTCGAATAATCACATCGCAGTAAACTGGATCTAACTCCATCCCATAACAAACTCGATCCGTTTGCTCTGCGGCTAGTAATGTGGAGCCTGATCCAGAGAATAAATCAAGTACAATCCCCCGTGGCTTACAGGAGTTTTGGATAGCCTTCGCTGGGATCGCAATGGGCTTCATAGTTGGATGCTCACCATTTCGATTTGGCTTGTCCACTTCCCAGACGGTCGACTGCTTCCGATCTCCATACCAGTTATGTGATGCTCCAGATCGCCAACCGTACAGAATCGGTTCATGCCTCCAATGGTAGTCGGATCTTCCAAGTACGATCATGTTTTTCACCCATATCAAGCATTGCTTTAACTCCCAGCCCGAATTCTTTAAGGCATTCCGGAAGTTAACCCCCTCCGTATCAGCATGGCAAATGTAAATGCCGCCCCCTTCTTCGGTGACGGCACACATGTTTGAGAATGCGTGATATAAAAACTGGTAGAATTCATCATCGTTCATAGAGTCATTTTGGATAGTGAGTGCTTCCGATGTCTTACCCGTGTACGAAACGTTATATGGCGGATCAGTAAAGACCATATTAGCTCTCTGGCCATCCATCAGCTTCGTTACATCATCAATCATAGTGGCATCCCCACACATCAAGCGATGATTACCTAGTAACCAGATATCACCTGTTTGTGTGACAAGATCATCAATCTGATCTATAGCTTCTTCCTCATCAAAATCATCCTCCTCTGGCTCCATACCCGATAGAAAGTCACTCAGGATTTGATCGACTTCTTCTTCGCCAAAACCAGTCAAGTCCATATCTATCCCTGACAACTGTATATCATCCAATAGGCGTGCGAGCTTATCAAAATCCCAATCGCCACCTACTTTATTCAGACCAATATTCAATGCCTTCTCTTTTTCTTCGGTCAGATCGACTACCGAACACTCCACTTCGGTAACTCCCTGCTCAATCAATACTTTCAATCTCTGATGACCGCCAACTAGGTTACCCGTTTGGGAGTTCCAAATCAGAGGTTCAACAAAGCCAAATTCCGCTATTGATTTCTTCAGCTTCTCATACTCCGGATCCCCCGACTTTAGATCGAGTCTTGGATTGTATGTAGCTGGGTTGATCTGGTTAATCGATACACTTTGTATTTTCACTTTTTATCACCTATAAAAAATGGCCAAGCCCTTAGACTCGACCAAATTGATATATATAACAAGGGGAAACAAACATGATTTGATACTATTTCGCACTTACTATCTTATCGTGATTTCACTATCATTTGATGCCGAATTACTGCCAAAAAACTGCCAGTTTTCCGACCATATCCATCTCCATAACTATATAGGCATCGGAAGTTATATTTGCATTCAGACAAACTTCAGACCAAACTAAAAAAGCAAGCCCGAGGGCCTGCCTAAAGTTAAAATATATAGCTCTAATTTATGCATCCAGTCCTTCTATATAGTCCGGGAATTCCTCTGCCATAAAATCATATACATCTCCATTATTATAGTGTAGATAGAAAGGAAATTTTGATTCCTTCCCACCTACTTCATTAAAACACTCTTGGAGAAAAACTGGTATATAGTCTTTGGTGAAAGAGTCAATGTCATCTACTAGATCCATATCTTCTCTTATTTCGGCTCTAGATAGTCCAGACATCGAGCTGATCCCAAATCCAACTAGATCATTATCAGGTTCACCATGGGCATTCTTAAAGAGCTGGTGTCCCCAATCCCCCATAGCTGAAACAGCTACACCAAAGTCTCCACTATGTCCTTGTAAATCCAAAAGAAAAAATTTGGTATCCGGATGATAGGGATACTCATGAATTATAAACTTGAAGTGGTTGAGAACTTCATCTCGTGATTCACGAATTGATTTAGTGACTAGTTCTTTCATCTCTTGTTCCATTCAGTTACCTCTCCTTAACGATTATGCCCACCCCAAGTTGGACGTCCTCCAGTATGTCTTACAGCACCATGGACTTTCGACTCCACTAACTGCATTCTACCCTCACTCTGGTTGTGATGCCATGTATAACCGACTGGATCTTCTCCCCTCTTTATCCATTCTCGATTAGCTCTTGAGAATTCCTCTTTCATATCTCTATCAGTTGCTAATCTTTCCTGAAAGCTTTTTGACCCTTTACCAGAAATGATATCATTAAACTCCGAATCAGACATTTTTTGTTTCAGAGTTGGATTATTGGTCAAGAACGTGTTTAGTTTTTTCCCACCGTTTGTATTTCTATCTCCTACACCATTGTTTAAAACATCAAAGAGGGTGTCATCAATTTCTTTTTTTATATTCTCATCTCGCTCGATATCTTTTGACACTCTTTTCGAAAGCAATTTAAATTGTTGAGGATCTGAAAGTAAATATTGATCCACACTTAACTGTGATTCATAACCTGTCCACTCAGCGAAGTCAGGGAATCCACTCTCATCAAAAGGAACTTCATAGTTTTTACCATTCACAGTGATGGGTGCCTTAGAACCTGCAAACTCTGATTTTAAAATAGCTCGTTCTGTTTTGCCATCGTAATATGTTATATACTTCTTGCCGCCGTTCTTCTCAACTATCTTACCCATATTGGGATCAGGAGACCATGTTTTATTTGATGATGGTTCATTTCCGTATTTTTCTACGTTCTGTTCTTTTATACGCTCACGTATGTATGGATCTACTTCGGCAATCTTGTTTGTTTTCCCAGACCCATCAGGTAACTTTATATCGCTATCCTTGCCTACATGACAGTCAAACAATTTGGCCAGAGGTAACTGAATGGAAGCCACATAATGCCCTGTATCCTGCTGTTGTATGGCTACACAGTCCTTGAACTTCATTAATAATGGCTCGATCTTCGGCCAAGCAAATGTAAGCCCTGTTACTGCAACCGCACCGGCTGTCGTGGTAGCAAGGATTCTCTTGCCACTACCGAATAGATTATCGCCGAATGACTTTACTTTGTCACCCAACCCGGTTAATGAGTCAGAGATTGCATCAAAAGCTTTACTTGTTAAAGGAAACTTACTAGAGAGGCCACCTGACTTCGAAACAACATTGCCTGCCTTCCCTGCTTTATCTACACCTTTCAACCCAAGAAGTTGTGAAAATGCATATCCGAACCACTCTGAACGAGATTTCCCATCACCGTTGATTACCATACGATCCCATGACTCGGTTATCTCTTTCCAGATCCCTCTCGCTGCATTGGATATATTATCCCAAACTTCGCCCGGGTGTGTAGCCCAATGCTTGAGCTTGTCCCATGACTCCCTAGGGTTTAGAATGACATATCCTAGGAGTCCTACAGCTCCTAGCGCTAAGTCAAAGACCCCGATGAGCATGTCTGCCAATCCTCGTAACACACCTTTAAGGAAGTATGCTGCCCATTCCAACACTTTTAACATTGGAAACTGCTTCTTTAATATGGCCCATGCTAAGGTAACACCAGCCCCGATTGTCAATCCCCATTCCCATAAAGTATCCTTAATACTTTTGATTTTAGCACCTAGATCGTCCAAGATATTATTTACATCATCCCACAGCTCACCGCACCAATCCGTGAAACCATTCCACTTGTCACTAACCCAATCTCCTGCTTTGTCCCACCACGACACCTTGGTCTCGGGTTCACCCGCAAGATCGGTCGGGAAATGAGAGTCAATTTTGATGTTGTCTATATTGAAATCAACTGCTTGCACAGTCGTCCCATTTCCTGCAATTCCTAATCCCAATACTAATAAAGTGATCATCATAATTAATATAAATTTCATTGCTTTGTTTCTCATAGATGTTATCTCCCCCCAACTCCAGCAAAAGAGGGCAGTTGGATACCTGCCCTCATCGGTTTACATGCTCTATATGAATATATTTATCTTATATTATATAACAAAATTGAAGTTTTTTCACTATTTAATAATGAATAATAAGATTGTGTATCTTTTAAATTATAGCCACTTCTTATCACCTATTCGTGAAAATGGATAGTATCATGTCAAATGAGATTTAAAGTATATGCTATCTTCTCGATTGCCCCTCTCTTAACCCGATAATAGCTCCGCTTGCTCCAACCGATCCGATCACACACAACCTCATCATTCATTCGTATACGAGTGAAGTATCGCTCTTCTACCAATTGCCTCTCGTCCTCATTTAATATTTTCAAAGCCTGCTCAATCCTCTTTAACTCCAATTCTTTCTCTGCCCGTTGCACCGCATATTTCTCTGTGCTTGATATGTATTCTTTCTGACCTCCGTGCATGGGTTCACCATAGTTAGAGGTGCAAGAAGGATATTGATATCGAAGATCCTCTACAGCTACTTTTAGGATAGGATACTTTCTAAGTCTGCGTTCCACTTCTTTCCGATAACTTGGTTTTCTCACTCACCTCTGCACCTCCAGAAACCTGTAAGCCTTAACTAGCAATCTGAACCCAGACCTCTACCCGTTCATCGTCTTTATGATCCACAAATACTTTCTCCGTATCTTTTGTATATCTCACTATATATCGGTCATCCTCGTACACAAGCCGATTGAGTGCGTCCTCGATTCCCTTTACATAGTTAGATAGATCACCATCTAGACCGCCTTTGAGGTATACCTTGCAGCCGAACTCAATCGGGACTTTCTTCGGGATGCATTGCCAGTTCTCTCTTGCCATCGCTTGCCTCGCATATAGCTGGACAATCTCTTGATAAGCTAAGTATCTCTGGGCATCTGTCCTCACGTATTTTCCCCGACGTGTCATTCTTGTGTAAGGAACAGCTCGTCCCTTAACCGTGAAATGTAACATGCCATCCCTCCACTCACCACATGCCCCGTTCTTTCATCTTCTTTTGTATTCGTATGTATTGCACAAAGCTCATCGTACAGGCTGTCAGCCCTCGCTCATTCTTCACCAGAGAGAAACGGATTATCTTGATAATCCGCCCCTCGATGAATTCGTGTCTCTAGCTCTTCATATCGCTGTTGTAATTCAATATTAGTCATAATCTATAGCTCATCGAATCGTTGAATCCAGCCTTTAAAGGCATAGCGGAATTCATTTACTCCGATGTCCCGTCCCTTAGCTATTACCGATTGAATTACTTTCGCTCCCATGTGGTCTCTACCTGGATCGGTATCCTCTGGATCTTCCCAGAGAAATTCCACCAGATCGGCATCTTGCTCGATTGAACCCGACTCTCGCAGATGCTCAAGTGATGGTTTAATTGCCTTTTTCCCTTCTCTGCTCATCTGGCATAGCAAGATTACTGGGCAATCGATCTCTATGGCTAGATGTTTCGCCGCTTTGGTTACCTCCCCTACCGCCTGTGCCCTTGTTTCGCCCTTCTTGGTGGGGATGTTCATGATCCCCAAGTAATCCACAAAAATGGCTCCAATACGTCCGTGCTTTCGTTTCTGCTGTCTGGCTACTGCTCGGATCTCATCAATGGTCACATTTTTTGCATCGGCTATGGAGATCGGGAGCATTTCTAGCGCATCATAGCCTTCTCGTAAGTGCTTCATATCACCCTCCGATAGGTTCTTAAGGCGAATCCGATTCGCACTCACCCCTGTCAAGCTGGATAACATACGGTTAAAGAGCTGTGGGCGTTTCATTTCCTGTGACCATACTAGACATTGTCCTTTACCCTGTGTGGCGATTCCTTGGATCATTTGCAACATCTTTGCTGTTTTCCCAACCGATGGTCTGGCGGCCAGTATGTATAGCCAGCCTCGCCCTAGTCCGCCCATCCATTCATCAAACTTAGGGAATCCCGTATGGATTAAGTCGTCTTTCCGAGCGAGGTAATCAAAGTATTCTTGGCGAGCATCTGTAATCGAGACGAGTTCGCCATTTCCCTCTGGTCTAATGGAATCCGATAGTCTTTCAATGGCTTGTAGCATATCCTCTTCTTCGGAAAATTCTCCCTCAGTTGCGATGGATGTTATCCGATCTCCTAGCTCGATGATTCGTCTCTTTACAGCATGACGATGTACAATTTCAGCGTAGTGTTTTGCATTGTGTACAGTAGGTGTAACGGATGCTAGCTCCGTCATATACGTTACTCCACCTGATTGATCCAGCTTTCCGTATGTCTGCAATCGATCCGTGAGGGTAACCAAATCAATCGCTCGATCACTCTCGTGCATGTGCTTCATGACGGTGTAGAGAATTTGGTGCGCTCGAATGGAAAAGTCCCTCGGCTCTAGCTGTATAGCCAGATCATCCATTACTCTGTCATCTAGCAAAATCGCACCGAGTATGGATTTTTCAGCGTCCGCCTGTCTAAAGTCGATATTCGTGTAAGTCATGTAACTCTATTCCTCCGCTCAGCCATTTTTCGAGTAAGTCTCTGTCTGCTTCTGGATCAAATCCAGCTTGGACAAATTGTCCTACTGCCTTCTGCGTATTAAAGCTCTTGATCTGTTTTTTCTCTCTCTCGTCTTTCAGGCTAACTACTTGAGCTGGTTGACTCTTTCTAGCTTTGTGAGCCTGTAGCTGATCGAATTGCGCTCGTAGTTTACTAGCTGACAAAATATTGGCTTGCCAGAAAGGATCAGCTGTAGTGAAATCAATTACATCTCGTATTTCCTGCTTGGTTCGTTTGTCTAGCTCTACCAGCTTTCGAAACTCATCTGCCCATCTGCTTAGATCATCTGGGGTTCTTGCATTGGGCTTCCAAGAGAGGATTTGCTTTTGCAGATACTGTGCCATTTTCATATAGGGGGATTCATCGTCGTAAACGTTCTGTTTGCGACTATAATCTTTTTTATCTTTTTTCTTTTCATTCTTTACATTCTTGTTAGGTGTTAGCTGATTGTTAGACGTTTGTTGATCGCTTTGTTGATCCTCTTCTGATGAAGATTGGTAAACCTCCCAATTCACTAGGGTTATAAGCCTTCCCGTCTTTGTTGATTTGTTTGTTAGAAATCCCCACTTTTCTAATTTCAACAATGCCGTTCTGATGCTCTGAATTGACACATCATTTCCACAGTTTTCCTTGATTTTTTCAAGGGATGTAACTACTTGTCCAGACTTTACAGTAAATATTTCTCCCTTGAATTCCCATTGATTGTCCTTATGGTTTACCATGAGAAGAATCGCAATAAATACATCTCTTTGCTTGCTATTCAGCTGTTTATACAGGTCGCTTTGGCATAGTTTTCTATGCAACTTAATCCAACCATCCATACTCTCACCTGCCGTATTATGAGGTTATATATAGATAGGGAGACCTTGCCCCTATCTATATGTATAAAGCTCTACACTCCGCTATCAGTAGCCCCTAAAAGGCTTCCGTGTCTATCTGTCGCATATAACCGTTGATCGCTTCCAATTAGGCTATAGTACTTATTACCAATTTTAAGCATGTGTTCGGATTGGGACTTGTTCCAATCATCCTCATAACGCTTTCTGTACGGTGTATGTTTCCGTGGTCGATATCTCATCCAGATCTCCTTCCAGCATGCTCTTTGCTTCATCAATCATGAATCTCATATCTGTAAACTTTCTGGATACAAGGCTCAGTAATTCCTGCTCACTATATTGAAATTGAACAAGTGCATCGCCTGTTCTATAAATCTCGTCTTCTAAGGCCTCTAGTCTAGCCTTCAGCAGGCTCATCGACATCGTCTGTACCTCCTGCTGTTTCTTCTTCAGGCTGGTTGTAAAATGCTTGTTCAAATTTCTTGAAGCTAAGAGGAAGAGTAGAAGGTAGCTTACGTCCAAACGCATGCTCTGTTCGATCTCCAGCCTCCCAACTTTCATCAGGTTGTGTTCGAATCACTCTTATAGATCCCTCATTCGTCCTAACACTTTCCGCATATAGAATAATATCGACCATTCCGAGCACTATATCTCTACCGGATCTAGGGATGGACGGAACTGCTTTATTGATCGTGGACACTCTGGTTTTGACTTCAGAAGACTCTACGTGACTAGTGAACACCAGTCCATAAGGGAGTAATGAAAGCTTTCTGATTACCCTAAAGAACTCATCTTTAATCAATTGCCAGCCTTTACCGAATCCTAGATCGCTCTCGTGCTGAATCCCCTGTTTTTCCTTAATAAATTCGGCACAACATTTCCAGAGGTTGTCGACCGTATCGATCACAATTGTTTTAAAGGGATGGTTGCCCTTGCTGAGTTCTCCACACACTTTGACGAACGTTTGCCAATCAGGGACTTTCACCTCATAGCAGGAAAGTGCCTCTAGTCCAGGCTCCGTTGCCAAGAATAGGGGGTTGTCCATCCTACTACAAAAAGTAGATTTACCAATTTTCGGCTGACCGTAGAGTAAAATGGAGTAATCTTCCAACCTCTGTCTAGGCTGAGTTTTCTCTGTTGGTAATAACACAAATATGTCTCCTCTGTATTCAGTTGTCTAAAGATCGTTTTTCTGGTATCCTAGTCATACATTTGTTTTTCAAATTGTTGATTTAAAAGCTCGCTTCTGCAAAAGCGAGTTTTTTTATGTCCTCATTCAACCGCTCCACTCCTTCCAAGAAAATTGCTCTCTTAGGTATGTAACTTTTTTGTACCATTCCCTCCGGGCAGTCACATGATATACTCCGTTCCTCGCACAAGCAAGTCTTTCTTTGCTTATGAAGACACTTCTTCTTGTTGATCCAACCACTGGAAAAATGAGTCTCTTTGTACCCTCTTCAGGCGGCCTTTACGAATCAACGGAAAACCTGCTTCCTCCATCATTTCATATGCTTTCTGTATCGAAAATTTCATGATGGAAGCTATATCTTTCGGTCTTAAAATCAAGTCATATTCCTCAACTTTTTTCATAATGCTTCTTCTCCTTTCCAGTTCCGCCACTTAAAAGCGTAAAAGTATAGAAGGGTATCAACATCCACCTCTAAAGTCTCCGCCAGCTGATATATTTTTTCGTAAGGTGTTCTCCTTCGTCCTCCTTCAATATTTGAATAGAATGCTCTTGAAACTCCTACTAGCTTAGCCACCTGATTCTGCGTCAACCCCACCTTTTTGCGATGGAACTTTAAAAAGTCCTCTATATTATCCATTTAACCCTCCTATAGTCTCCTTAATGGAGATTACTTTATTATTCCCTATTCAATATATACCGTCAATCAACTATATACAGGTAAATAGAACCAATTACAATATTGTAGTTCCCATATGGAGCATTGTATTGTAACATAACAGAGACACAGATATAGAGAAGGTGAAACAAGATGGACATTTTTGGGCAACGTCTTAAAGAACTACGTTTAGCTCATGACTTAACGCAAGAACAAGTAGGCGATCTTTTAAAATTGAGCCGAAAAACCATTCATGGATACGAACAGCAAGGAAAGATCCCCCGTGAACGTACTTCCATAGTAGGGATTGCTCGCATTTTTAATATATCGCTCGACTATCTTTTCGGTGTCATTGATGAGCCAAAGCCAATTAAAGAAGAATCAATAGACGAGAAGCTAGCAAAAGATCCATACCTGCAGAAAATCGTGTCAGAAATTCAATCTAATAAGCGTCTGCCAGAAGAACACAAACTACGCATCATAGAGGCAGCATACGCTAGTTATAGAGAATCGTACGAGTTAGAATCCCCATCTAAAAAAACACAAAAGGAGACATAACATATGATACATTCATTTTATAAAGTGCTTGCACAATATGTAGGTTGGGAAAAAGCTCTAATAATTAAAGAGCTTACTACTGCTTTAGCAAGCTCTTTCGCTACCCTTTTATTTGCTGCATTGTTTTTTAGCTGGATATTTATACGAGCAAAAAAGCACTCACTCGATAAGAATGTAATTACACAAATTCAACCATTCCAAGGAAAGCCCGTAGGACATTATTCAATCCGCAATGTTCCACATGTTATTCAAGCCTTTGATGTTCTCATTTGCGTTATTAGAACAATTGTTTTAAATAAAGTAGTTACTGTAAAAAACATTAAACGATCACGATATGTGTTTTTTGGTGCAGTTTTATTTATGTTTCTATTTATATCAATAGCAATCTCAACATCTACAACCTTGTTTCTTATATAAACATAATTCATTTTAACAAAGCTGATGATTCCTTTATTTAAAGGCAATCATTAGCTTTACTTTTAGCAACACAGTGTTTAGTGTGTCTAAGCAGGAGCACTTAACATGATTAATAACATGGAGGTAAATAGAAATGAGAGGGTATATTCGCAAACGGGGCAACACATATTCATTCACAATCGATATAGGTAAAGATGAACAAGGAAAAAGAATCCAAAAGGTCGTAGGAGGATTTAAAAAAGAAAAGGAGGCTGAATTGGCTTGCGCCAAAATGATTACTCTACTTGAAAATGGAGGGTATGTTCATCCTAGTAAAACAACATTAGGGGAATATCTAATTGAGTACATGGAAAATCATTCGAAGCATGAAATACGAGCATCCAGTTTTCAAACGCAGATGATTATATTAAAAAAACGTATTATACCAGCAATAGGAACGATAAAACTTCAGAAACTCACTCCATTGATTATCCAGAAATTTTATACCGAGATTCTAGAACAAGGATTCAAGGCCACATATGTCAAGAGCATGCATGCAATTTTGAAGAAGGCACTTAAAAGAGCATTTGAGTGGGGGATGATTGAAAAAGATATTGCATCACTCATTAAATCACCTCGCATCCCATCACCAGAAACAACCATCTGGACTAGGGACGAAATGAACAAATTTCTCTCCATAGCAAAGGAACGAAAATTATATGTTGTATATGTTTTAGCAATCTATACAGGAATGCGTAAGGGTGAAATACTAGCACTGAAGTGGAAAGACTGTGATCTTGATCAAAGAGAAGTAACAATAAATAAAACATTGACTCTAGTAGATTACCAGCTTGCCTTTGACGATCCAAAAACTACACGCTCTAAAAGGATTATTTCCTTACCAGAATTTGCTGCAACTTGCCTCAAGAGACATAAAGCACAGCAAAATCAAGATAAGTTAAAAATGGGGACAGGGTATAAAGAGAACGATTTAGTTGTAGCAACAAATGAAGGAAACCCTTTATATCCTACATCCATAAACGCAGATTTTAATTCAATAATAAAAAATACATTTCTTCCTAAGATCAGATTTCATGACCTACGACATAGTCATGCGACACTTCTCTTACAAATGGGAGAAAATCCAAAAGTAGTGTCCGAAAGACTCGGCCACGCCCATATAGGAACTACGTTAGGTACATACTCACATATCCTGCCTAACATGCAAAAAAACCTCGCTGACAATTTCAATTTGATTATGGAATCTCCGCCAGAAAGGACAGATGAAGAGGATAATTCAACAACAGGTGGTCAAAATGTGGTCAAATTCAACTTTTAGATGATAAACATGGAGCATAAATCCTTTAATATCAAGGGATTATGCTCCTTCATAATTTCAATGTTATAAAACACAAAGTTTAGTGTAACAGTTACATGTAGTATTATCTAGTATGGATTAGTTGGTTTTAGTTTGGTAAATCAAGGGGTTATCGTACCTGCTGTTCGATCTAGTTCTATCGATTTATAAGTAGTATGTGGTCAATCAATGTTCCACAAATGCGGTCAAGGAAACAGCATTTATCCCTTATATATCGAGCATTTTAGCTGATTTTCATAAATTGTGGTCAAATTGGTCAGACCATTACATCATTCAATCTTTAATATTGCGTGGAAAAATACTCCTTTCTTCATTAAGGATTTTTCAACATAAAAAAGAACTGTGCTCCATTGATGAAGTTGAACTGCACCCCAATTGTTGGACATGAAATTAAAATCCAATAGTTGGAGGTGCTTTTTCTATGGCTAAATATTCATTAGAAATAAAATTGAAAGCTGTACAAGCCTATCTCGACGGCGTCGAGTCGTACAAAACCATTGCTCAACGGTATCAAGTAGGAGAAATGGATGTAGTGAAATGGGTGTCTCTATATCAAGAACATGGTTACCAAGCTTTACAGAAAAGATATACAAATCACTCTGTCGAGTTTAAAATGGACGTACTTAATTTTATAAACGAAACAGGAGCGTCCATTAGAAGAGCAGCCGCTGTTTTCAACATACCTTCTCCTCAAACCGTACGGACTTGGCA
>NZ_FPJZ01000030.1 GCF_900119485.1 Thermoactinomyces sp. DSM 45891 | reverse complement strand
AACTAGGCCTCCCTATTCATACTCATATGTCCGAAACGAAAGCAGAAGTGGAATTAAATGTCCGTGAGTATGGAGCCAGACCGGTTGAACATTTAGATCAATTGGGCTTCTTTGATATCCCATCTTTAGTTGCGCATGCTGTTCATCTCACAGAAGAAGAAGTGGAACTCCTTGCAAAAAAGAATGTTAAGATTGCCCATAATCCTGGGAGTAATCTGAAACTAGGCAGTGGTATTGCGCCTATTACTCAGATGATTGCTCATGGAATGCGGCCTAGCCTAGCCACAGATGGGGCGGCAAGTAATAACAATCTCGATTTATTAGAAGAAATCCAACTAGCCGCACTGATTCATAAAGGACATCTTCAAGACCCCCTCGCTGTTTCGGCTAAAACGGCGCTGGCAATGGGAACCCTTTATGGCGCAGAAGCCCTATTTTTAGACAGCGAAATCGGGACACTCGAAGTTGGCAAACAGGCTGATTTTATTACCCTAGATCTAACCCAAGCACATATGCAGCCTCGTACCGATGTCGTTTCGCACATTGTCTACTCTGCAACCAGATCGGATGTACAAGATGTATTCGTTCAAGGAATCCCACTCATGAAAAATCGCGAAATGCTTACAATTGACTCAGAAAAAGTGATTTTCGAAGCGAATCAAGCTTTTGAAAACTTACGGGGATAAAGATCCTGCCAGAAGATGGCAGGAGAATTGCTTTGGGTGGTAGGTATTAGGCAGGAGATGTATTGTTAAAATAATACCAATTACACTTTCATATCAATCTCTAGGTGAAAACGCAAAGGAAGATCTTCGCGTTGGTCGCACCAGTTTCGCTGAAGGGCTGAGGGGGATGCCCATGTTTCAGCGTGTAAAAAAGTATTTGCCTGTTGCAGTTCATCGGGTGACAGATGAACTTGCAGTAAATCAGTAAGCCAGTCTGATTCTTGTCTTACGTTCACTGCTTCACCTCCCTTGCGATGTACTGATAGTATCACCAGATGGCGAGGCTCTATGATTAACACATTTTACACAAAAAGCCCAGATGATGGGCTTTTTATTTTTCTTTACCAATCTTTCCATACTTAGGTTTGTATAATAATATGATATACTTTCGTGTGGGATATTGATATATAGAGGAGGCGTAAAGATGCCAAGGAAGCAATGGAAAATCATTATAATAAGCTGTGTTGTTACACTTTCTGTTTTATTTGGAGCTTGGAAACTTAGTACTTGGCTTACGCTTCAAAAACCGGTTTATGGTGTATTTGAGTCAGGTGAGAATTTTTTAACAGTAACAGATATTAATGTACAGCCAAGCGTTGTTACAGTTCAATTAGAGATTATAGATGCAGATAAATTTATCCAAAAATATCCAGAAATAAATCATAAATTACAGAAGATAATTGGAGATAAAGAACTAAAGGTTAATTGGGAAAATAAACCAAATTCATTGACGAAAGAGGCTTGGGAAGTAAGTCGCTTTCATATACAAGAAGCAATTGCTCATAAAGAATATGGAAAAATCCCAGCAGTAACCGAAAAAGAAGCACAAGAAAAAGGTATAGATAGTTTGTCTCGAATTGACGAAGACTATTTATATATATCGTTTATGGATGGAAAACGTTTTACTGTTGAAATGGTTCCGATCCAGCCGGAGGGAAAGAAACTTGACTAACACCAAAGCATGGATATTGGGTTCTGGTTTTGCCGTCCTTTTTTTCTTAGCTTACTTGAGAGTAGAGATTCCTTTATTAGTGATTTTCGGTATTATTCTTCTCGGAATGATACTAACACCATTATCAAAAGAAAAGAATTGGCCGCAATCTTGGTTAGGAAGTCAGCGTCATTCACAGGATCAATCGTCCGATATCCCTAAGACGCGTTTTGAAGACATAGGTGGACAAACACATGCCAAAAAAGAGCTACAAGAAGCACTTGACTTTCTAATCGAACCTACGCAAACAGAACACTACGGCATTCGCCCTCTAAAAGGGATCTTGTTAGCTGGTCCCCCTGGAACAGGGAAAACACTTCTTGCAAAAGCGGCAGCACACTATACTCACTCTGTCTTTACGCATGCTTCTGGCTCTGAGTTTGTGGAGAGATATGTGGGAGTCGGAGCGAAAAGGGTTAGGGAATTATTCGAACGAGCCAAAAAAGCAGCAAAAAAGGCCCAAGTTTCTAGTGCGATTCTATTCATTGATGAGATAGATGTAATCGGTGGAAAACGAGACGGCTCTCAACAACGAGAATACGATCAAACGTTAAATCAGTTATTAACGGAGATGGATGGGATTACAACGAATGTAGAGATACAGATTCTCGTGATGGGTGCTACCAACCGAAAGGATTTGTTGGACGATGCATTACTGCGTCCTGGGCGATTTGATCGTCTTATTACAGTTGATCTACCTGATCGATCGTCCCGTTTGAAAATATTAGAGCTTCACACTCATCTGAAACCGTTAGCTCCCGATGTAGATCTCGAAAAAGTAGCTGAGGAGACATTTGGTTTCTCTGGAGCTCAATTGGAAAGTTTAAGTAACGAAGCGGCAATCTATGCGCTTCGGGAAAAAAGTAAGGAGGTTACACAAAAACATCTGATGTTAGCGATCGATAAAGTGATGATGGGTGAGAAGATCGACCGTGAAACCAGTGAAGAAGAGAAAGAAAGAGTGGCTATTCATGAATTAGGCCACGCTATCATGGCAGAAGTAGTCAATCCTGGTTCGGTTGCTCATGTCGCATTATCGCCAAGAGGGCAAGCATTAGGGTATGTGCGACATCATCCTGGAGTAGACCGTCATCTTTATACCCAAGAGCATTTGGAGCATCAGATTTTAATTGGGTTAGCGGGTGCAGTTGCAGAATCCATCGTTTTAGGACACAAGTCAACAGGAGCTCGAAGTGATTATGAACAGTGTAATCGATATGCTAAGGCGATTGTAGAATCTGGATTTACGGATCTAGGAATTATTGACATAAACCTACTTCCTAAGGACCAGCTACAAACAAAGATTAGTCAAATTTTAGAGGAACTAGAGCAGAAATGTACGAGTCATTTACTGGTATACCGATCATTATTTCCACAGTTATTGCGCATCCTTTTACAAGAAGAAACATTATCGGGAGATGAATTTCGAGGATTATTATCCCAGAAGGAAAAAAAACTGGTACAATAAAACACGGTTTCATAGGAAAGGGCGTGTAATAGCGTGGATCAAATTCAACAAGTCGTCGTCATCGGTGGAGGAGTGATGGGTGCTGGAATAGCAGAATTATTAGCCTCCAAAAGGTTCGAGACTACTATTTTAGAAAAAGACCCACAAACAGTAGAGCAAGCGAAACGTTCTGTGGTTCATAGTCTCGATCGTAAATTAGCTAAATGGGGTATTACAGAGGCTGAGAAAAAAATCATCTTAGCCAATATGCATTTTTCAGTCGACCCAAGTGTTTTAAAAGATGCAGATTTTGTAATCGAATCTGTAGATGAAGATATGCAGACTAAAAGAGAAGTTTATCAAGTTTGTGATCGATTATGTAAACCTGAAGTGGTGTTTGCGAGTAATACATCTACACTTAGTTTGACAGAGATTGCTGCCATGACACAACATCCAGATAGAGTAATCGGCTTACATTTTGTTTATCCAGTGCCTACCATACCAGTTGTTGAAGTGGTTCGCGGACTTAAAACATCTGACCCAACAGTAAATATAGTGCGTAAATTACTTCCGCAATGGGGATTGTCGGCAGTTGAAGTGTTTGAGTCACCTGGCTTTGTGACAACACGTATGATTGTGCTCATGATTAACGAAGCCACTAATATCTTGATGGAAGGAGTAGCGACAGTAGAAGAGATTGATCGTGCCATGAAGCTCGGATATCAATTTCATGCGGGCCCCTTTGAGATGGCAGATCGCTTTGGACTAGACTCCGTGTTAGCTGCGCTTGAACAATTATTTCGAGAGTTTGGAGAGCCTAAATTTCGTCCAGCACCTCTACTTAAAAAAATGGTGCGAGCAAAGAACCTCGGAGTTAAAACAGGGGAAGGTTTTTTCTGTTATGATCAAGAGGGGATTCGAATCAGTGATGGGGAGGGCTCTAGATCATGAAGGTACTTGTTATTAACTGTGGAAGTTCATCGATTAAATATCAATTGTTTGATATGACTGATGAGTCAGTATTAGCTTCGGGTCTTGTAGAGAAGATTGGAACTGATGCTGCGATTATTAAACAAGAAACACCGGAAAGCGAGGAATTAGTCCTAACATCTGAGATATTAGACCATCGTGACGGTTTAAACAAAGTATTATCACTACTCTTGTCCAAAGAGCATGGAGTGATTCAAAGTGCCGATGAAATATCGGCAGTTGGTCATCGTGTGGTTCATGGTGGAGAGTTTTTCTCGGAGTCAGTTGTCATTACAAGCGAAGTCCGCCAAGCGATTCGAAAAACAATTGATCTAGCACCTTTACATAATCCTCCTAATTTACTCGGAATTGATGCTGCTCAGGCTCAACTATCAAACGCAGTTCACGTAGCTGTTTTCGATACCGCATTTCATCAAACTATGCCGGATTATGCATTTATGTATCCAATCCCACGTGTCCTATATCAAAAGCACCGGATACGTCGATATGGATTTCACGGTACATCACATAAATACGTAGCTCAAAAAGCGGCTAAATTTCTGGGGCGGCCTCTGGAGAACCTGAAGCTTGTCATTGCGCATATTGGCAATGGAGCGAGTCTTTCTGCTGTTGAATATGGGAAATCGGTTGATACCAGCATGGGAATGACGCCTTTAGAAGGGTTAATGATGGGGACGAGATCAGGGGATATCGATCCAGCAATCGTTCCATTTGTGATGGCAAAAGAGGATCTTACACTCGGAGAAGTTCAATCTATGTTAAATAAACATAGCGGTCTCTTAGGGGTATCTGGTTTATCAGGCGATATGAGGGAAGTGACGGAGTCGATGTTTGATGGGAATCCACAAGCAAAACTAGCCATTGAGATGTATGTGTATCGCCTGCGCAAGATGATCGGGGCTTACTTCGCGGCGGTAAATGGAGCTGATGCACTAATTTTTACAGCTGGAGTAGGAGAAAATGCTTCTCTAATCCGTGAAAAGGTATGTTCAGGTTTGTCATATCTCGGTATAGAGATCGATTTAGAAGAAAATGCGGTTCGTCGCAAGGAAGAGCGAAGACTTAGTACTCCACAGTCTAAAATAGATGTATTAGTCGTTCCTACAAACGAAGAATTAATGATTGCACGGGATGCAAAAAATCTGGTCTCTTCTCATTCGACAATGTTATGATGATAGTGATGTAGTTCTATTCTTACTAGATAGAAAGGGTTTGTACATGAGACTATCAAAACGAGTTCAACAGCTTGAACCATCCCCAACACTCGCTATCACAGCAACGGCAAAAGCGTTAAAGCAACAAGGCCATGATGTCATCGGTTTAGGAGCCGGAGAGCCAGACTTTAATACTCCCACACATATTATCAATGCAGCAAAAGAAGCCATGGATCAAGGATTGACAAAGTACACGCCTTCTAGCGGTATTCCCGAATTGAAAAAAGCGATCGTAGAAAAGCTACAACGAGAAAATAATTTAACATATACTATCGGCCAAGTAACGGTAACAGTAGGGGCGAAAAATGCTTTATACGATTTGTTCCAAGTGATTTTAGATCCCGGTGATGAAGTGATTGTCCCCTCTCCTTATTGGGTTAGTTACCTTGAACAAATTAAGCTAGCAGGCGGAGTTCCCATTGTCATCGTAGGAGAAGAAACCAATCAATTTAAAATTACACCTGCTCAGCTCCAAAAAGCAGTCTCATCCCGTACCAAAGCTGTTATTATTAACAGCCCCTCTAATCCTACAGGTATGCTATATACTGCAGACGAGCTACGATTACTTGGCGAAGTAGCGATCGAACACGATTTCCTGATTGTTTCGGACGAAATTTATGAACACCTCATCTATGACGAAGACCTCCATCATGTGAGTATGGCGAGTTTAGGAGAAGAATTTTATAAGAGAACCGTTATTATAAATGGAGTTTCTAAGACATACTCTATGACGGGTTGGCGAATTGGATTTGCGGCAGGTCCATCTAACATCATCACAGCAATGACCGACTTGGCAAGCCATAGCACTTCAAACCCTACTTCCATCGCTCAGTATGCGGCGATTGCGGCATTTAACGGATCCCTAGAACCTGTAGAAGAAATGAAAAAAGCATTTAAAGAACGAAGAGATTATGTAGTCGATCGATTAAATAAGATCCCTGGATTTGTCTGCCAAAAACCCTCAGGAGCATTCTACGCCTATGTAAATATTCGTCAAGTGTTAGATTCATCCGAAGAGTATCAAACAGCAGATGACTGGGCAACAGCATTATTAGAAAAAGAATTAGTTGCAGTTGTTCCCGGAGCTGGATTTGGCTCTGATGATCACATGCGAATTTCATATTCTACTTCACTAACACAACTCCAAGAAGGCTTAGATCGAATCGAACGTTTTGTAGTAGAAAATAAATAAATGAGCTCGTGAGAAGCACTTCCTGTTTTCTTAGAACAAAGGAAATGCTTCTTTTTTATGAGTATGGTTCACAAGTCTTTAACAAACACTAACAAAAAAACTTTAGGTGTTGGAGACATGTGTAACTTACAAATAGAAGAAGTAACTTTACATCATCATGGAGACGAAATTATAGCTAGCTGGAATGCTTCTTTTACAGGAGGAGATAGTGTTAGTATTTATAGTGGAAAGCAGATCACGAGTACAGCGATCCTCTTGATGTTAGGTGGATATCTGAAGCCTGAGCAAGGAGCCGTTTGGCTGGTGGAAGAGGAGAAAAAAGAACCCATCACCCCAGAACATATCGGAATTGCTTCCATTCATCGTATTTATGAACCCATTCCGTATCTACTAGTAGAGGAAATGCTTCTTTTACAAGCAAACCTATTTCGAGCCAAGAAGAAAAAAGAACTCATCGAAAAGGTAATGAATGATTGGGATCTAGAAGATATACAGAAAGATCGATATGTAGATTTATCCCCCGTCAATCAATTAAAAGCGTCAATCGCTGCGGCTTTGGTACATCAACCTCATATTTTATTATTAGACCATCCAGAACTAGGGCTGACTGATGAAGAATGGAGTCAGTTTTCATCGATTCTGCAACCGATCGTACAGCGAGATAAACTCATTTTGATTCTGACAACCTTGCGACGGGAAGTATGGAACGAGTATCAAACAAAAATGGATCTTTCCATTAAGAAGGAGGATCGTCTATGATCTCTTGGTATATTGCTCAAGCACAGTGGAAGCGTATTTGGAGGAATCGCCTAGGGAGATTAGCGATCCTAGCCATTTTATTCGTTCCACTGCTCTATTGCGGTTTGTACCTATATGCTTTTTGGGATCCGTATGGATCTCTAAATCAACTCCCTGTAGCGCTTGTGAATGAAGATCAGGGAGGGATCTATAAAGGTGAAAGGGAGAACCTCGGTAATGAATTAGTAGATGAAATAAAGGAAAAAATCGAAGTGAATTGGCATGTAGTAAATCGTAGTGAAGCAAAAGAGGGAGTAGAAGGTGATAAATACTTCCTAGCGATTATCATTCCCTCTGATTTCACAGAACGCTCTCTTTCCATCACCACATCCAATCCAAAGAAGGCAAAGTTGAACTTCATCCGAAATGAGGGAAAAAACTATGTGGCTGGACAGATCGCAATGCGGATTGAAAATGAGCTTAGCACAGGGATTGGTAAGAAGTTTACACAAGAATATATTTCAAACATCTTTGACCTAATCAATGAGTCAAAGGAAGGGCTTACCAAAGCGGCGGATGCAGCAGAAAAAATTGCAGATGGGACCAAAAAGCTATCCGAAAGTAGCCATCGTATACAGGAATCAATCACCAAAGCATCGGATGGAGCGAATAAAATTTTATCAGGTACACGAACTCTTCAAGAATCTGCTGGACAACTGGAAGATGGATCCAGAGAAGTAAATGATGGAACCAAGCAACTAGTGGATAAAGTAGAGCAGATTGGGTACCGTGTACAAGAAATTCAGAGACTATTTCCGCTACAAGCGGGGAAGATATCTCAAAAATTTCAAGATCTACAGCAAGATGTGGAGAAAATCAGAACGTTAGCCGATGGAACGGATAGGCTATACCAAGGATTAATACGGTTTCACAAAGGAACTGATGATTTAGAGAGTGCCATCTCTCAATTAACTAAAGGACTAAATGAACTAAGCCAAAAAATTCCAGAATTTGTAGCGAGCATGGAAAAAATATCAGAAAGCAATCAGCAGTTAGCACGAAAGCTGAGTGAATCATCCACAGGCTCGGAAGCGGATTCCAAGCTACTAGCTGAAATTGTATCAGATCCAATCGATACTGAAGATAAAAGCACCCATCAAGTAGGAGAATACGGAGTCGGGCTTGCGCCTTACTTTTTACCACTTTCTTTATGGATCGGCGCTCTCATGCTGTTTTTTGTTCTGCCGATCAATGAAAAGAGATGGAAGTTTGGCCCTTACCGATTAGGACTAGTTCCGCTTGGACAGTTCCTATCTCTATATCCAATTGGAATTTTCCAGGCACTCTTAACGGGTAGCATTGTTCATTATGGACTTGGTTTACCGATTGAACTTGGGGTTTCATACTATCTATTTTTAATTTGTATCTCCTTAATGTCTATCACCGTCATTGGATTCTTCATTGGTACGTTTGGCGATGGTCCGGGAAGACTGTTAGCCATTGTCATCTTAGTTCTCCAATTAGTCTCAAGTGGCGGCACCTTTCCAACAGAGCTAATTCCAGGTCCATTGCAGAAGATTTCAGGATTCCTCCCCATGTCCCACGGAGTAAATGGACTGCGCAATATTATCGCCTTAAATCGTCCTGAAGAAATGCTTCGTTACTTTGTAGCGATATTAGGTTTCCTCGCACTTGCATTAATCGGAAGCATCCTAATCCAACGTCGCTCTTTTAAATGGAGAGACCTAAAACCACGTGATCGATTAGAAGTGGGATAAAATAAAAAGGCTTACAAGGAATCTTACACGAATGTAAGGTTTCTTGTAAGTTAATTCAATTTGTTCTCCTGATCCCGTCTGCTAGACTAATTTCGTAACGTACAAGCAGAAAGGGACGTAGCAAATGGATATATTAAAAGTAGAGCAGTTAACCAAAGTGTATAGTGGCGGAAAGGTCACACACCAAGCACTATCTGAAATTGACCTAACGATTGAAAAGGGTGAATTTGTAGGAGTCATGGGACCGTCTGGGAGTGGGAAGACCACTCTGCTCAATATGGTATCCACGATTGATACCCCGACATCGGGGGAGATTTATATTAATGGCAAAAAGCCTCTTTCACTGAAGAAAAATGATCTTGCAGTCTTTCGTCGCCGGGAGTTAGGTTTTGTCTTTCAAGATTTCAATCTATTAGACACGTTAACGATTGCGGAGAACATTGTATTACCGCTTACATTAGATACAAGAGGGATCCGTGAAATGAATCAGAAGCTACAAAAAGTAGCAGAGAAACTCGGGATTACGGAGATCTTAAAGAAACGAACTTATGAAGTATCAGGGGGACAACGGCAACGCGCTGCCATCGCTCGAGCGATCATTCACTCCCCGTCTTTATTACTAGCCGATGAGCCAACAGGAAATCTAGACTCAAAGTCAGCCCGAACGGTGATGGAAATGATGGAGTCAATTAATCAAACGGATCAAACAACCACGATGCTCGTTACCCATGATGCCCAAGCGGCTAGTTATTGCCATCGAGTCGTCTTCATTAAAGACGGGCAACTCGTTAACCAGATTTATCGCGGAGAGAATCGGCAGACCTTTTTCCAAGAAATCATTGATATGTTATCGTTGCTAGGGGGAAATGCACATGAACTTTCGTCAATTCGCGTTTAATAACGTCAAGCGAAACCTACGTGCATACTCTGCTTATTTCCTAAGTAGTGCCTTTGCGGTCATGATTTTCTTTAGCTATGCCTTGCTCATCTATCATCCCGCGCTAACTCAATCTCAACAGGGGAAAGAGATCCAAATTGGAATGAAGGCAGCCGCTTACGTCATATTTGTTTTCGCTTTTTTATTCGTTCTTTACTCGATCAGTGCTTTTTTGAAATCAAGGAACAAAGAGTTTGGGATCTTAACTATCCTAGGAGCAAAACGACAACAGATTAATCAACTCATTTTCCAAGAAAATATCTTAATTGGCTTCGCCGCCATCGTCACAGGTATTATCTGTGGACTTGCGTGTTCGAAATTACTTCTCCTTTACGGAGCGAATGTCATTGAATTAAAGCTCCCATTCTACTTTCCGATCAAGGCAATTGGTCTTACTGTAGTAGCTTTTTCGATCCTATATATCGTAATTACCTTCTTAACCCTAGTTTTCATCCGTCAACAAAAAGCCCTAGAATTGTTAATGGGAGCAAACAAGCCGAAAAAGGAGCCTTACGCTCATATCTTACTGGTTCTCTTATCTATAGGCTTGATTGCAAGTACTTACTATGTATTATCGCAAAAAATCGAAAAACTTGAGCCTGTTCTACTAGCTCTCACTTTAGGTAGTACCGGTACTTATTTTTTCTTTACTCAATTCAGTGTGTATGTAATGCGATTATTAAAGAGAAGTCGTTCCTTCTTCTGGAGAGGTACAAGAATGCTCTGGATTTCGGAGATGACTTATAAACTGAAGGATAACTCCCGGATGTTTTTTATGGTGACGATTGTGATCATCATGGCGTCCTCCGCTGCTACTTTTGTTCATGCCTTAGGTTATGAGGCGCGAGATGGATACAACGAAACACCATTTGCGATTAGTTTCCTATCCTTTCCTGATAATGGAAAAAAATTTTCTGAACAAGAATATAAAAATGCAGTATCTACTACCAAGAAGATTGATCAAGAACTGGAAACGGCAGGACTGAAATACGAAAAAGCGATCTTCCCATCTACTTCGCTGGATCTTCCTCTTGATACATTTGTTGATGTAATAAAAGAATCTGATTACCATCCGATAGCAAAATCATTTGGAGATAATTCTCCTAAACTCAGATCAGGGGAAGCAATTCTGATTGATTCGAAATTAGATCAATCCAAGGTTAGTCAACTAGGAAAAGAGTTATCTAAGATAGATCTCAAGATCGTACAACAAATTGATAAAAGATTTAATAGCGTTCAATCCTTTATAGTTGTAAATGATGAGACTTATAAACACATGCAGATGAATCGACTAAAAAACGAAGATAGTTTCGATAGTGAAAATCTACATGCGTTCTATCACGTTCCAGATTGGTCCAATCAAGGATTTCCCCGGTCGGACTCAACTGAAGCGAAACTTAGTAAAAAGTTAGGAGAAGTTATTTTTTACCAAGATGGATCAATTGAAACAAAAGCGGGTGTTTATCTTGAAATCCAAGAGAGACGAAGCATGATGAGTTTTATTGGGATCTTTATGATAGCCGTATTCTCCCTCTCCGCTGCTAGCTTCCTCTATTTCAAGCTATATACCGATCTAGATCAAGATCAACGGATCTACCATATGCTTTCTAGAATTGGTTTAAGCGTACAAGAAATGAGACGAACATGTACGATCCAGATCGCCATGCTGTTCTTTATTCCAACTGTTGTTGCTGGGCTAGTAACGATATCAGTGATGCAGGTAATGAAGAAACACATATCAGATATAATCGAATCATCTGTTATGCTTCCAGCATCGTTGACTGTTATCGTAGGATTCCTGATTGTACAGACTATCTATTTCCTCATTGTTCGTGCTCTTTATCTAAGACAAATGGATAAAGCGATGGTTGAATCCATGCATTAAACTAAAAATATAAAGGAGAAAAAATGCTTATGAAAAAATCTCTTTTAATCGGTAGCATTGGCATTATCGTCATTACTACTATACTCATCGGTTACTCCTTCTTTAAAGCAAATATTTTATACTACTTTGACCGACACAATGGAGCGATAGTATTGGGGGAGAAAGACAAAATCCAAAACATGTTATCCATTGAAAAAGACAAAATCTCTAGTCCAGAGAGTTATGTAGTAAAAGTGAGCACAATAGATGAAAAAAAGATTTTGTTTCTATCTAAAGATACTGCAGAGAAGTTGAACAAAAAAGACATGTTGAGGACTGTAAAGGAAGAGAAAGTTGATGGAGGTATGCGTGTTCATACAGACCCACTCAATGAGTTACCAGCAGTCCCAGCAGACAAAGGAATCCTCTTTGCTAGAGAAGATTTGAAAGCAGGTGCTATGAAAGGACTAGATTCCGAACAAAAAATGCCTATTGAATATAAAGGAGATCTTATCATCGGTAGTGGTAGTCGCTTTCCTGTAGATGCATCCATTGTGGTCGTGAGTGATACTGCGTTCTCATCCGTCAAGGCTTCAGAGTATCAACTTTCTTTATTCATTCGCAATGGAGAGATTCGTGTTTCCGATCAGATCGATTACAATAACATTGTTATGAAACCATAGAACCATCAAATACATGAAAAATAAATCAGAGCATCTCGGTACAAACTAGAGATGCTCTAGCGTTAGGAGAAATCCCTATCTATACCATTTTTATCGTAGAAGACGATCCAAAAATCAGTTCACTATTAAAATCCTACATTGAAAAATATGGCTACCGTGTAGTCGTGGTCACCGATTTCGATCGAATCATTGAATCATTTCAAGAAGCCGAAGCAGATCTAGTACTATTAGATGTAAATCTCCCACGTTTCGACGGATTTTATTGGTGCCGTCAAATACGTACGATTTCCACTTGTCCGATTCTCTTCATCTCTGCACGAGAAGAGAAGATGGATCAGCTAATGGCGTTGCAGAATGGGGCAGATGACTACATTACAAAACCCTTTTATCCTGAGGTAGTCGTTGCTAAGATCGAAAATCACTTCCGTCGAATGGGACTTGCCGAAAAAAGGGAGAGGAGGGCTCTAAAGCTAGCTGGATTGGTGTATTATCCGGATTCTCTAAGGATGAAGCTAAGAGACCAGGAAATCGATTTAAGTCATAAAGAAGGGGCTTTGTTGGAGATTTTTCTGGAGAATCCAGATCAGGTAGTAGGGAGGGAACACCTAATGGATGCAGTCTGGGACAGTCACCAGTTTGTTGATGGGAATACCTTAAACGTGTGGATTACCCGGCTCCGAAAGAAGTTACAGGAGATCGGGGCAAAGGATGCTCTCGAAACGATAAGAGGGGCGGGCTATCGGATTATGGTTACATGGGAGAGTGGTCAGGAGAAATGAAACTATTTTTACGAGATCATCTCTCTCTCATCATTTTTAATTCCATTCAACTTTTTTTCGTTTTATCCATCTACTGGTTAGATGGATATCAAAATCACTTAACAGCACTCTATTCTGTCTTTTTTGGCCTTTTCTTATTAACTATCTATCTTTTTTTTCGCTATATAACGAATCGCTCCATATACCGTAGATTATCCAACCCTTTTCATAATTGGGATGAATTTGTTCTAACCCGAAATTGGTCACCACTGGCCAAGGCAATCCAGAACCTTCTTCGCACTCAATATCGCTTTTATCAGGAACAAATCCGTCGGTATGAAGGGAAACAAGAGCAACATATTACTTTTATTAATCAGTGGGTTCACCAGATGAAGACACCGTTATCGGTTATACACTTAACACTAAAAGGGAGGATCGACCCTATTTTTGAGAGTATCCGTGAAGAGACAGACCGCATGGAAAAAGGGCTAGAAACGATTCTGTATACATCACGATTAAACGTATTTGGGCAGGATTTTCATGTAGAGAAGATTCATTTACGATCACTGGTTAACGGAGTGATTCATGATAACAAACGATCTTTTATACGAAATGATGTATACCCTAACAACAAGGTAGAAGAGATTATCGTGGTCGAATCGGATGCAAAATGGCTTTCTTTCATGATTGGACAAATCATGATGAATGCCATTCGTTATTCCGCAGGTACAGGAGAAAAAATTGAGTTTTCTTCTTATCGAAGGGGGAAAAATATAGTCTTAGAGGTGCGGGATTACGGCATTGGGATTCCAACGAGAGATCTAAAGAGGGTGTTTGACCCCTATTTTACTGGAGAAAATGGGCGGAAATATCGCGAATCAACAGGAATGGGGCTTTATTTGGTAAAAGAGGTATGTAAGAAGTTACATCATGGTGTAGAGATAGAATCCACAGTTGGAAAGGGGACGATGGTTCAGATTATCTTTTAAATATTATAGCTTCATATAAGTTTTTTCGATATATAAAAAAGCATCTCTAAATGCTCAATTATTTAGAGATGCTTTTTTATGGAAGCAAGATTTGTTCATATGCGAGGGAACCACTGATCCCAGATCCCGGTTGTTTCAGGACCGAGCTTTGTGGTAGTTGGGTTCACCCCTCGATAATGGCGTATATAAGCAGCTAAATAAGAAAAAGAGGAATTATACCATCCGCTAAATGAGGGAGCTGTTTGACAAACTACCCAATCAACTAAGGCTTGTTCTTCTAAAGTTAGTTGATTAAACTGTGATTCTACTTCTGGAAAACCTTTTAGAACATGTCTTTTATTAAATACTTCTAACTTAGGGTAGTGCTGTTTGATTTGTTTTACAACATTATCGTATTCTTGTTCTTGAAGCCCACAAGCAAGGTAAATAGCAGACAGATCCTGGGTGTTATGAATAGTGGCGAGAGTACTTTCCATTTGATTATTTTTATGCAAATCTAGAACTTCAGGTGGGATCATGACAAGCAGATCTTTTTCTACTCTATAGTGAATCGCTTCCCATTTAGGACAAACAGAGGATATTACTTGAACGATAAAATGAGCTAAAGAAAGGGCCCGTTTTGCTATAGGAAAGTGATGCGCTATAAATTGACCTAAAATTCTGTGTTCTAACTCCGTCATATCTCTCAAGGGAGGTCTCCAACACTCAATAATACCTTGACAAGGAGATACAATTTCGGCTCTTGATCGTATAAGACGGATATCTATAGAATTAAGTACATTTGTTAGATCAGTCATATCAACAAATAAATCAATTGGGATTTCGGTAAAATAGGGAGGGGAGTCGAAGTTGACGGAAGTTCTAGTGTAGGCTTTCGATAGAATAACACAAGTATCAAAACCAATACCTCTATAAAACAATGACTCTCCTATTGTGCGAAAGACTGACATCAGCTGATTACAAAGCCCTTCCTGGGTGTCGATAATGGTATGTTCTAAGTACAGCATAACATCTTTCCTTTTTTGTTAGAAATGAGTGTCTCTCTAAATCATAGAAAAATGTTTTCTTTATTTGTATTCTCCGAGAATATAAAATGCTTGTCATATTCACCTATTAGGAAAACCCAAGTTGTAGTCTTCTTGGTGAAAAGACAAGAAGAATCCGATTTTCTACTATGTTACGTGTGTAAGTCGGATTCTTCTATAGGATTTTTTGGTAATCCTAATATACCTTATCCCCGTAAGTTTTCAAAAGCTTGATTCGCTTCGAAAATCACTTTTTCTGAGTCAATTGTAAGCATTTCGCGATTTTTCATGAGTGGGATTCCTTGAACGAATACATCTTGTACATCCGATCTGGTTGCAGAGTAGACAATGTGCGAAACGACATCGGTACGAGGCTGCATATGTGCTTGGGTTAGATCTAGGGTAATAAAATCAGCCTGTTTGCCAACTTCGAGTGTCCCGATTTCGCTGTCTAAAAATAGGGCTTCTGCGCCATAAAGGGTTCCCATTGCCAGCGCCGTTTTAGCCGAAACAGCGAGGGGGTCTTGAAGATGTCCTTTATGAATCAGTGCGGCTAGTTGGATTTCTTCTAATAAATCGAGATTGTTATTACTTGCCGCCCCATCTGTGGCTAGGCTAGGCCGCATTCCATGGGCAATCATCTGAGTAATAGGCGCAATACCACTGCCTAGTTTTAGATTACTCCCAGGATTATGGGCAATCTTAACATTCTTTTTTGCAAGGAGTTCCACTTCTTCTTCTGTGAGATGAACAGCATGCGCAACTAAAGATGGGATATCAAAGAAGCCCAATTGATCTAAATGTTCAACCGGTCTGGCTCCATACTCACGGACATTTAATTCCACTTCTGCTTTCGTTTCGGACATATGAGTATGAATAGGGAGGCCTAGTT
>NZ_FPJZ01000029.1 GCF_900119485.1 Thermoactinomyces sp. DSM 45891 | reverse complement strand
CTGGCGTTTAACTCACGGTATGTAAGCTGTTCCTTTTCATAGACAACGGCAATCGCATCCGGATGTAACATAACTTGTTGCTCAAACAACTCATGGATCGTACTCTCTCGTGGAATCACCGTTTGGATACGATTCCAATCCTCTAATAGCTGTGTCTGCTCCGATTCCAGTACCAAGCCCAGTTGTGACAGTGGGGTATCTAAATGATGACCTAGCTGACTCAACCAGCGTTCGAAGTGCTTCGCCATTCTCTCGATCGTAGATGAATCGAATAGATCGGTATTATATTCGAAGGAGACCAATAGTCCTTCTTCCTGTTCAGCCATGAACACACTCAAATCAAACTTGGCAATCGAAGCATGGCTCTCTATCATTTCCAATTTTCTATCAGACAGCGCTGGCAGTTCTGACTTGGTATTTAGCAAACTAAACATCGTTTGGAAGATAGGAGAATAACTGGTGCTTCGTTCAGGTTGTATCGCATCTACTACTTTTTCAAAAGGGGTATCTTGATACTCCAATGCCTTTAGTGACTTCTCTCGAATCTGAGACAACAGTTCTCGGAACGTTGGCTCCTCACTCAAATCGGCACGATAGACTAGCGTGTTGACAAAGAATCCGATCAACCCTTCTATCTCCTTATGATTTCGGTTCGCAATCGGACTCCCTACCAAAATATCATCTTGGCCTGTGTAGCGAGAGAGAAATCCTTGGTACGCTGCCAGTAAGGCCATAAATAATGTAGCCCCTTCTTGCTGGCTTATTTCTTTTATTCTCTCCAAAAGTCCCTTTGGCAAGAGTATGGAATGAGTCGCTCCGTGATTGGTTTGTACCACAGGACGTGGGCGATCCATCGGCAAGGTTAGGACTGGCAATTCACCCGATAACTCTATTTGCCAGTAGGCTAGTTGTTGATCCAACTCCTCTTCGGTCAACCATTCCCTTTGCCACTGAGCAAAGTCGGCATATTGAACCGGTAATGGTGCGAGTTCTGCTGGTTTTCCACCAACGGCTTCCTCATAGAAAGCGATCCATTCTTGAAGCAAGATATCCATCGACCAGCCATCTGAGATAATATGATGCATGGTACAAAGAAGCATCCATTCATCATCTGCGATTTGCACGATTTTCCCACGAATCAACGGACCTTGTCCTAAGTTAAACGGTGCTTCCACTTCGTTTTGAATCCATTGTTCCCTATTTCTTTCCCGCTCTTCTGGAGAAACGTTGGTTAGATCCATCATTGATAGAGACTGGAACTCATAGGATTGAATCTGCTGGATAGGATGGCCATCCACATCACGGAATACGGTCCGCAAGGATTCATGACGTTCGATCAATCGATTCCAAGCTACTTCCAATGCCTCCGGTTCCCATTTCCCAGTCAAACGGCACGCCATGGGGATGTTATATAGAGCGCTATTCGGCGTAAATTGATCGATAAACCACAAGCGTTGTTGAGCATACGAAAGTGGGATGAGTTCTCCCCGCTCTATCGCTAGAAGGGACGGAAGCTCTTGCACTTTATCCTCTTTTTGCAACTGATCGAGTCGCTTGGCCAGTGCTACTAACGTTGGATACTCAAACAATTCTCGCACAGGCAATTGAATTTGGAGAGCTTCTTGTATACGTGAAACTACTTGAGTTGCGAGTAAAGAATGTCCACCGCGCTCGAAGAAAGAGTCATACACACTTACTTCCTCTAATCCTAACACTTGATTCCACACAGAAGCGATCAGTTCTTCTGATGGTGTTCGTGGGTATACGATCTCTTCTGTAGAATGTTTATCAGGAGCCGGAAGTGCTCTCAAGTCAAGTTTGCCATTTGGTGTAAGAGGTAAGGATTCCATCTCCACAAAGTGTGCTGGAACCATGTAATTGGGCAAATGGATTTGCAGATACTCTCTCCACTGCGAAACGCTTCCCTCGCCAACCACATATGCAACTAATCGCTTATCGCCTGGCTGATCCTCTCTTACGAGCACCACAGCCTCTTTTACAGACGGATGACCTTGCAGTGTCGCTTCTACTTCGCCTAACTCAATCCGGAAACCACGAATTTTTACTTGGTCGTCCATCCGGCCATGGAATTGGAGCTCGCCATTCGCAAGATAGCTTGCCTTATCACCTGTATAGTAGAGACGCTCTCCTTCTTTAAATGGATGCGGAATAAATTTTTCCTCTGTCAATTCCGGACGATTGGCATAGCCACGGGCCAAGCTCTTTCCTCCAAGGTAGAGATCTCCAATTACTCCTACTGGAACTGGCTGAAGATGGCTATCCAACACATAGATTTCCGTGTTCGCAATCGGACGGCCGATCGTTGGGGTACCTATTGTCAGCCCTGCCGGTACATAGCAATCTGTCGAAACAACCGTATTTTCAGATGGGCCATACTGATTAATGACCGCAAACGGAATTTGTTTCGTTGGAAACTGTGTTAACTGATCGCCTCCTGTAATGATAAAGCGGAGATCCGTTTTTTCTGGCCAATAACATTTCAAAAGTCTTTCCAAAATCGGTGTTGGTGCAAAACTAGCTGTGATGCGCGAATCGATTATCCAGTCCCTTAGTGCTTCAGGATTCACTCGCAGTTCTTCTGTTGTTAAATAGAGTGCCGCACCTGCTGTCAGATAAGGCCATATCTCCTGAACAGCTGAATCGAAGGCGATCCCTGCAATCTGGGTAGAGCGATCCTCACCCGTAATGTGATACGCCTCTTGATGCCAGTAAACCATGTTCATTAATGAGCGATATTCAACCATGACACCCTTTGGTTTCCCAGTGGAGCCCGAAGTATAGACGATGTAAGCTAAGTTTTCAGGCTTTACATCGCGCTCTGGTGCTATCATACTCTCATCGGTCAATTCTTCGAATAATACCGTTTCAACCTGTTCGGACAAGCTTTCTTGACCCGCTGTTGTCACCACAATTTGAATTCCTGCATCCTCAATCATGTATCGCAAGCGTGATTTTGGGTACAACGGATCTAGAACGACATAAGCCCCGCCTGCTTTTAAGATGCCGACTAAACTTGCCATAAGCTCAGCCGATCTTGGGAGATAAACACCCACAACCGATTCCGGAGCAACGCCTTTTCGTTGCAAAACATGGGCCAACTGATTGGCTCGCGCATCCAGTTCACCGTAAGTCCACTCTCTTTCCTGATCCACCACCGCAATCGCATCAGGACGCATAGCTACTTGTGCTTCGATTTCGTCACAAATGAGACCTTCTTGCAACATTTCCATCTCAGTATCATTCCACGTATTTAATAGCAATTCACGTTCTGATTCCGATAGCATACTTAAGCTATGGAGTGGCTTTTGTGGCTGGTGCGAAACTTCGTATAACCAGTTCTCAAAATGTCCTGCCATTCGTTCAATCGTCGTCAAATCAAATAAATCTGTGTTGTATTCAAAGGAAAGGCTTAATCCTGCCTCCGTCTCGGTAGCCATCAAGCTCAAGTCAAATTTAGCGATTGGATTATCGCTCTCGACCATCTCAATGCTTCTTCCAGACAGCGCCGGAAACTCTTGTTTCATATTTTGTAAGATGAACATCGTTTGGAAGATTGGAGAGTGACTGGTACTCCGCTCCGGTTGCAGTGCTTCTACTACTTTTTCAAATGGAATATCTTGATATTCATACGCTTTCAATGCCTTTTGACGCACTTGAGACAAGAGACCTTGGAAGGTTGGTGTACCACTCAGATTTGCTCGATAAACCAATGTATTGACGAAGAAACCGATTAATCCTTCAATCCCTCTGTGATTCCGATTCGCAATAGGGCTACCCACCACGATATCTTCTTGGCCTGTATAGCGAGAGAGAAAACTTTGATACCCAGCCAATAAGGTCATGAAAAGCGTTGATCCTTCTTTGCGGCTTAGTTCGTTTAGCTTGTCCAGTAACGAATATGGCAACACAACTGTATGGGTCGATCCGTGATGTGTTTGCATCGCAGGACGAGGGCGATCCATCGGCAGTTGTAGGACTGGAAGCTCTCCAGAAAGCTCTCTCTTCCAATATTGGACCTGTTGTTCCAGCACTTCTTCCTTCAACCAGCTCTTTTGCCACTCTGCAAAATCGGCATATTGGATCGATAACGGTTCTAGTTTTGCAACATTACCATCTGTGGCTTCTTCATAGAAAGCCATCCATTCTTCCAATAAAACGCCCATCGACCAACCATCCGAAACAATATGATGTAGCGTGCAGAGTAAAACCCATTCCTCTTCTCCTATTTGCAAGATCGCTGACCGAATAAGTGGACCTTCCGCTAGGTCAAACGGCACTTTTGTTTCTTTCTGAATCAAATATTTCACTTCTGCTTCTCGCTCTTCTAGAGAAAGCTTCGTTAAATCGATGTATGAAAGAGGCCGAAATGCATATGGTTGAATCTGCTGTACCGGATGACCTTCCACTTCACGGAAAACAGTCCGGAGGGATTCGTGACGCTCAATCAGCCTATTCCATCCCGTCTCCAATGCTTCAGGCATCCAATTCCCAGTAAGACGGCATACCATCGGGATATTGTATAGGGCACTATTTGGTGTAAATTGGTCGATAAACCATAGGCGTTGTTGCGCGTAGGAAAGCGGGATCGCTTCGCCACGCCCCGTTGGCATGAGTGGTGGAATCTCGCTTTTTTTGTCCCCTTGGCGTAACTGATTTAGTCGATTCGCCAGAGTCTCTACCGTTGAATATTCAAACAGTTCTCGTACTGGTAGCTCAATTTGGAAAGCTTCTTGTAAGCGTGAAACTACTTGGGTGGCAAGAAGTGAGTGACCACCACGTTCGAAGAATGAATCATGAATACTAATTCCTTCTACCCCTAGCACTTGACTCCAAACCGATGCAACCAGCTCTTCCGCTGGCGTTCGCGGTAGGACCCTATCTTCGCTCACAGATTTCCCGACTGGTTTTGGTAACGCCTTGCGATCAATCTTGCCGTTTGGAGTAAGTGGCATCTCGTCCATCTCTACAAAATGTGTGGGGACCATGTAATTTGGTAGTTGCGACTTAAGATGATCGCGCCATTCTCCAATGCTTCCTTCACCTACCACATAAGCGACCAAACGTTTATCCCCTGGTTGATCTTCTCTCACCAATACAAGAGCTTCTTTCACAGTTAGATGATCGTGCAAGACCGCTTCGATCTCACCTAACTCAATCCGGAAACCCCTAATCTTTACTTGATTATCAATTCTTCCAATATACTCCACGTTGCGATCAGCCAGATACCTTACTAGGTCGCCTGTCCGATAAAGCCTTTCGCCTTCCTTAAACGGATGTGGAATAAATCGTTCAACCGTTAGTTCCGGACGATTGAAGTATCCACGCGCCAAACCTACTCCCCCGAGATACAACTCTCCAGCCACACCAATCGGCACTACCTGCTGATTTTGGTCTAGCACATATAATTCAGTGTTATCAATCGGACGACCAATCGGGATCAGCGTCGGCTCTTTTGCTAAATCACAATCATAATAGGTAACATCCACTGTCGCTTCAGTAGGACCATACAAGTTAATCAACTTTGTTTGCTGAGGATCATAAAACTCTTCCTTAAATCGGCGAGCTTGCTCGGTCTGTAACGCTTCCCCACTCGTGAAAACCTGTTGCAGGGATGATACGTTCTTCATTGCTTGGGATCTCTCCATATAATCTAAGAACATAGATAACATTGATGGAACAAAGTGCATTGTCGTCACACGATGTCGCTCGATAAACTCCTCAATCATAGCAGGATCTTTCTCACCACCCGGAGGAAGTAAACTAACACGCGCTCCAGCCAATGACCACCAGAATAATTCCCAAACAGAAACATCAAACGAGAATGGCGTTTTTTGCAGAATCGTATCTTGTGTCGATAATGGATAGCTTTTTTGCATCCACTGTAACCGGTTGATTACCGAGTGATGCTCAATCATAACTCCCTTTGGATTTCCTGTTGAGCCTGAAGTGTAGATAATATAAGCCACATTGTTTGCAGTCACTCCACTTACAGGCGACAAACAGCTTTCTTTGGCAATGGCTTCTTGATCTCGATCTAGACAAATCGCTTGGATGCCTTCAGGTAGCCAGCCCATGAGCGCTTCCTTGGTTAGAAGAACCTCAATCTGCGAATTCTCTAAAATGTACTTCAAGCGATTTTCCGGATAACCTGGATCCAGAGGAACATACGCCCCGCCTGCTTTGAGAACTCCGAATAGGCCAATGATCATCTCGGGTGAACGCTCCACACAGATTCCAACCAATGACTCAGGTCCAATACCCCGCTTCTGTAAATAATGCGCCAATTGGTTCGCTTTCTCATTTAGCTCTTGATAGGTTAATTGCCCCTCCTCATACACAACAGCCACTGCTTCGGGTGTACGAGCAACCTGCTTCTCAAACAACTCATGAATCGTACTCTCATGATCATACGCAACATCCGTATCGTTCCACTCTTCCAACAACAGCTTTTGCTCGGTGTCGGATAGCATGGCCAGCTTGGTAAACGATTCATCCGGATGCCTAGCAATTTCGCTAAGCCAGTTTTCAAAATGTCCTGCCAAGCGGGTAATCGTACTAGGGTCAAATAGATCGGTATTATATTCAAAAGAGATAAATAAACCTTCTTCTACCTCATAAGCAGTTAAACTCAAATCGAATTTCGCGATAGATAGACTACTTTCGATCATTTCTATACTTCTTCCAGACAGCTCGATTCGTTCTGGTTTCGTATTTTGTAGGGTTAGCATCGTCTGAAAAATCGGCGAATGACTCGTACTCCGTTCTGGTTGCAGTGCTTCTACCACCTTTTCAAACGGAACATCTTGATGATCATATGCTTTAAGCGCCTTGCTCTTCACTTGAGACAAAACTTCTCGGAATGTAGGGGTTCCGCTCAAATCCACTCGATAGACCAACGTATTGACAAAAAAGCCGATTACCCCCTCGACTCCCTTATGGTTCCGATTCGCAATCGGACTCCCTACGAGAA
The DNA here is from genome assembly GCF_900119485.1 of Thermoactinomyces sp. DSM 45891. GTDB lineage: Bacteria > Bacillota > Bacilli > Thermoactinomycetales > Thermoactinomycetaceae > Baia. The sequence continues at coordinate 9,237 of NZ_FPJZ01000029.1, read as the reverse complement.
CATCTTCTTGCCCCGTATAGCGAGCAAGAAAACTTTGATAGGCAGCCATTAAAGTCATAAACAACGTTGATCCTTCTTGCCTGCTTATTTCCTTTAATGACTCAAGCTTTGTATGAGGCAGGATCACACGATACGTAGCCCCATCATACGTCTGCATAGCTTGTCGTGGTCGATCCATCGGTAGTTGTAGGATTGGGAGCTCACCAGCTAGCTCTTCCTGCCAATACGTAAGCTGTCTATCTAATACCTCACCTTGTAACCATTGCTTTTGCCATTTCGCATAATCTGCGTATTGAATCGACAGTGGGCTTAGTCCAGTTGGATATCCGTTCGTCTCCTCTTCATAAAAGGCGAGCCATTCTTGAATCAGTATGCCGATGGACCACGCATCCGAAATAATATGATGCATAGTACATAGCAATAGCCATTCCTCTTTCTCCACTTGAACCAGTAGATTCCGAAGCAAAGGCCCGTTCACTAAATCAAACGGTTCCTTTGCTTCGCTAGCAATCAAACTCTCTAACTCTCTTTCCTTCTCTTCCAATGCGAGTTTAGAATAATCCGCTACCGATAGTTTTTGAGGAACAAACTCCACGATATGCTGTACTGGCTGTTCTTCGACTTCCTTAAAAACCGTACGAAGGGAATCATGACGCTCCATGAGTCGATTGAACCCCTTCTCCAGTGCCTCAGGTACCCAATTTCCCCTTAGGCGCCAAACGGTTGGGATATTATATAGAGAGCTATTTGGGTTAAACCGATCCATAAACCACAAGCGTTGTTGTGCATAGGACAACGGAAGCGATTCCTTTTTCTCCTTTTTCTGTATCTGCTTCTGAAGCCATGCTCTTTTCTCAGGAGAAAGCGAACTGAACTTCGCCATTAGATCACTTCTCATTTTTTTACACCTTCCCCGACTAAGCTACTTTCAAATAAATCGTTCGTTTCTTCTTCCGATAATTCTTCCAACTGCTTAAGCAGCTCAAGTAATTCTTCATCATGACTGGCTTCTTCTTGTTGAATATAGTCTTGCAAACTAAAATTCTCTCCACTATTACTCTGCGCATGCTCTCGACTAGCACATAACTGGTCAATTCGTTCTGCCAATTCCTGCACGGTTGTATACGTAAATAAATCATGCAGGGGTAGATCGATGCTAAAGGCCTCTTTTAGGTTCGAAACCGCTTGTGTAGCAAGTAACGAATGGCCACCGAGTTCAAAGAACGAATCATGAATACTGATATGTTCCATTCCTAAAACTTGATTCCATATGGAGACAATCACTTCTTCCGTCTCCGTACGAGGGGCAACATAACCTGCCTCTGCTTCCTTGCGATCTGGTACAGGTAAAGCTTTTCGATCAATCTTTCCATTTGGCGTAAGGGGGAACACTTCTAGTTCAACGAAATGGGCTGGAACCATATAATTTGGCAAACGGGTCTTGAGATACTCTCGCCACTCTTGAACCTTCCCTTCACCTACTACATAAGCAACCAAACGTTGATCGCCTGGCTGATCTTCACGTACCATCACCAGTACTTCCCTAATAGATAGATGGCTTTCCAGTGTAGCTTCGATCTCTCCTAGCTCAATCCGGAACCCACGAACTTTCACTTGGTGATCAATCCGGCCGAGATACTCCAAATTCCCATCTGGTAGATATCTCACTAGGTCTCCCGTTCGGTACACGCGTTTCCCTTCTTGAAACGGATGCAGAATAAACCGCTCATCGGTTAAGTCAGGACGGTTTACGTACCCACGTGCCAATCCAGCTCCGCCTAGATACAACTCTCCCACTACACCAATCGGAACCATTTGCCCACCTCTACTCAGCACATACGCTTCCGTGCCCTCAATAGGTCTACCAATCGGTGGTACCAGGTGATTATTGCCCTTTTCTAGCTTCATATAGGTCGAATAAGTCGTATCTTCAGACGGACCGTATAAATTGTACACCTTCTCAATCGAGCTTCCTTCATACAAGTCCTTCACGAGTGACTGCGGCAACGGCTCTCCTGCCAGATTGACCACTTTTACCGAAGAAGGAATCATCTTAGCTCGAACCAATTCCTTCGCAGCCGATGGTACTGTATTAATTAATGTCACATCTTGCGCAGACAGTTTGTCCAGATGAAGAGCATTTTCTGCCACAATTACCTTTCCACCGATCGTCAATGGAACAAATAACTCAAAAACGGATAGATCGAAAGAGAGAGAAGTAGAAGCCAGCACACCCGTTAATTCTTGCACTGAGTAGGTTTGATGTGCCCAATGAATCATCGCAAGCGTACTCCGATGCTCGATCATCACACCCTTGGGATTACCCGTCGATCCAGAGGTATAGATGACATAAGCTAAGTGATTACCCGCATCTTCACGCGTACAGGATGTTATGATTTCTTGTGCGATCATCGCTTGATCTCGATCGATACAAATGATATCAACCGATTCAGACAACATCATTTTTTGTTGCAACCGTTCTTCGGTTACCAATACCTCGATACGAGCATCCGCCAATATATACCGTAGTCGACTCTCCGGATACGAAGGATCAATCGGAACATATGCCCCGCCTGCTTTCATAATGCCTAAGAGACCCACAACCATCTCAGATGAACGTGAAACACTAATCCCGACTAACGACTCACATCCCACACCTTTCTTCTGAAGATAATGCGCCAGCTGATTAGAGCGCTCGTTTAATTCTCGGTACGTTAACGTTGCTTCTTCGCAGACCACTGCGATAGCTTCCGGCGTTTTCGTCACTTGTTCTTCAAACCATGTGTAAATCGTACCGGCACTTAGACCTTCGACACTTGTATCGTTCCATTCCACAAGTAGCCGCTTATGTTCTGCTTTTGATAACATATTTAGCTCAGAAAGCAACTTTTTCGGTTGCGCTACAATTTCAATCAACCACTGCTTAAAATGACCCACCATTCGTTCAATCGTTGTCGCATCAAATAAGTCCGTATTATATTCAAAAGTGAACTGTAATCCTTCGTCCGTCTCCGATGCAAACAGACTCAAGTCAAATTTAGCCACTGAATTATGACTTTCTATCAACTCCATGCTTCTATCAGGCCACTGAGGAAACTTTTGCTTCGTATTTTGTAAGGTAAACATCGTCTGGAAAATCGGCGAATGACTGGTGTTTCGGTCCGGCTTTACCGCCTCTACCACTTTTTCAAACGGAATATCCTGATACTCGTATGCTTGTAGTGCCTTTTGACGTACCTGCGACAATAGCTCTTGAAACGTCGGATTTCCACTGAGATCCGCTCGATAAACTAACGTATTAGCAAAGAAGCCAATCAATCCCTCAATCTCTTTCACATTTCGATTCGCAATCGGACTTCCTACCAAGATGTCATCTTGACCCGTATAACGAGAAAGAAAGCTTTGATACGCCGCCATTAAGGTCATAAACAAGGTGGACCCTTCTTGCTGACTTACCTTTTTGAGGCTTTCTAAAACAGAATTCGGCAACATCACAGACTGAACATCACCACGGTGAGTTTGAACAGCAGGTCGTGGACGATCCATCGGTAATTGCAAGACTGGTAACTCACCTGATAATTCTTCTGTCCAATATTGGATATGCTGATCTAGCTCCTCGTCATTCAACCACTCTTGTTGCCATAGAGAAAAATCTGCATATTGCACGGGTAACTTCGTAAGCTCTGCCGGCTTTCCATTTAGCGCTTCTTCATAAAGAGCCATCCATTCTTCGAGCAAGATGCCCATGGACCAACCATCCGAAATAATATGATGCATCGTACAAAGGAGGATCCATTCCTCTTGATCCGTTTTCAAGAGTTGCGTTCGAAGGAGGGGGCCTTGTCCCAAATCAAATGGTTTCTCCGCTTCACTTTGGATTAGGCTCTTGGTCTCTCTTTCTTTCTCTTCCAATGGCAAAGTTGTTAGATCCCTTTGTGGTAGAGTTCTAAAAACATGCTCCTGAATCTGTTGAACAGGCTGACCTTCATACGCTCCAATCAACGTCCGCAATGACTCATGACGTTCGATCAATTGATTCCAGCTCGTCTCCAATGCCCTGAGCGACCATTTCCCTACCAGCCGACATGCCGCATGAATATTGTACATTGAACTATTTGGGGCTAATTGATCCATAAACCATAGGCGCCTCTGTGCATAAGACAGCGGAATTGATTCGCTCCGCTCCATCGGTCCAAGAGGTAAAATCTCTCGCGTCGTATCACCTTTTCGCAACTGATCTACTTTCTTTGCCAATGCTTCCACGGTTTCGTACTTAAAAAGCACACGTAGGGGAACCTTAATCTGGAGCGCTTCTTGCAATCGAGAAGCCACTTGAGTCGCAAGTAGTGAATGTCCACCTCGTTCAAAGAAGGAATCCTGAACACCTACATTTTCAATCCCCAACACTTGACTCCAGACAGAGGCAATCAGCGCTTCCGAAGGTGTACGTGGTAAGACGTGACCATTCTCTGTAAGTGATTGTTCCGGTACTGGTAAGGCTTTGCGGTCTGTTTTCCCATTTGGAGTAAGCGGGAAAGATTCCAATTCTACTAGATGGGTTGGAATCATGTGATTCGGCAGCTCTGTCTTCAAATGCTCTCGCCACTGCTGGGTATCCCCATTACTTATCACATACGCGACCAAGCGTTGATCGCCTGGGCGGTCTTCTCTCACTATCACGACAGCCTCTTTAATCGATGGATTCCTTTCCAAAGTCGCTTCAATCTCGCCTAATTCAATCCGAAAACCACGAACTTTTACCTGATGGTCCATTCGACCGATAAATTCCAAGCTACCATCAGCTAGATACCTCACTAGATCCCCAGTTCGATATAGCCTCTCTCCTACATGGAATGGGTGTGGAACAAATCGCTCCGCCGTGAGATCAGGTCGGTTCAAGTAACCGCGTGCTAATCCTGCACCTCCGATATACAACTCACCTGCAATCCCGATCGATTGCAAACGCTCGTTTTCATCGAATACATACAGTTGGGTATTTTGAATCGGATGACCGATCGAAACAAAATCTTGACCAAGCTGACAATCAAATGCATTCACATAAATGGTCGCTTCGGTCGGACCATAAAAATTGGTTAACTTCACTTGCCCATGATCCCAGTACTGTTGAAATCTCCTAACCAACCCGGAGCTAAGCTCTTCTCCGCCAGAAAATACGTGCCGCACAGGGGATAGCTTTCTTTTCAGCTCATGATGATCGCAATAATCTAAGAAAATCGATAGCATAGAAGGAACAAACTGAACTACGGTAACTAGGTGTTGCTCGATCACTTCTGCTATGATTAAAGGATCTTTCTCACCATCTGGAGGAAGGAACGATATCGATGCCCCTACACCTAGGCTCCAAAACAACTCCCACACTGATACATCAAAAGAGATCGGTGTTTTCTGTAAAACAACATCTTCTTCCGTAAGCGGATATTGATTTTGCATCCATTCCAGATAATTAACTACTGAATGATGCTCAATCATCACTCCCTTTGGATTTCCTGTAGACCCGGAAGTATAGATGACATAAGCTAAATCTTTTCCTGTCACGAAGCTTGTGCACGCGGTTACGGCTTCCTGTGCAATGGCTGTTCGATCTTGATCCATACAGATTGTTTTGATTTGTTTAGATACAACTATCTTTTCTAATTTCTCTTGTGTCAGTAACACTTCAATCCCTGCATCTTCAACGATATAGCGTAGTCGACTTTCCGGATACGTAGGATCAAGTGGAACATAAGCCGCTCCCGACTTTAAAATCCCTAGCAACCCAACCATCATATCTAGAGATCTCTCTATATAGATACCGACTAACGAATCTTGACCTACACCGCTCTTCTGCAAATAATGAGCTAACTGATTGGCGCGCTCATTCAACTCCTGATAGGTAAGCCTTTCGCCTTCATGCAAAACCGCAATCGCTTCTGGCGTTCTCTCCACTTGTTGCTCAAATAACGTATGAATCATATGCTCAGATGAATACGCAATTTTCGTATCATTCCATTGATCTAGCAGCTGTGTCTGTTCTTCCATCGTCAAATGTGTAACATCGGACATCATACCATCTGCGCTTTTCGTCATTTGAATCAACGTTTCCGATAAATGACCTTGAATCCGCTGAATGGTTTGATCATCAAAATGATGTCGGTCATACATCAGCTTCAACGTAATTTGTTTCCCTGGCATGGCGATCAATGTCAAAGGATAGTTAGTTTGTTCTGCACTTTGAACATCAAGTAAGCGTAAATCGGCATCTAGTGCTCCTTGGACTGGATAGTTTTCGAAGATATACAAGGTATGAAATAACGCGCTACTCCTCGGCACCTCACTCCATCCTTGAATATCGACTAACGAATTATACTCGTACTGTCTTCGATCCATTTCTTTCATCTGGATCTGACGAAGCCAATCCACTACAGATCCTTCATTCGATAAGCGAATACGGGTAGGCAGTGTATTAATGAATAAACCCACCATTTTCTCCGCTCCTGCTAATTCAGTAGGGCGCCCAGAGCTCGTCACACCAAATACAATATCGCGTTCACCACTATACCGGCTCATCAAGTAAGCCCAAGCTCCCTGTACGAGTGTATTTAAGGTAAGTTGACTCGTTCGTGCCCACTCCTGCAACATTTCAGTCTGTTCTTCAGAGAGCTGGAATACATTTTCTCCGTAGCCTTGTTCTTGACCGTGGTCACTTCGCTCCATGGATAACGGCGTCGGCGCATGAAATCCTTTTAATTCTTTGGTCCAGAATTTCTCTGCTTTCTCCCGATCTTGCTTATTAATCCACTGGATATATCGCTTATACGGTAGAGGTTTGGAGAAATCGGGTTCCTCTCCCTTCATCAACTTGAGATAAACTTCCAATACCTCATTCATGACAAGGGAGACACTCCAACCATCCAACAAAATATGGTGATGGGTCCAAATAATTCTCGTTTCTTCCTCTGCCTCTTTAATTGCCGTGATTCTCATTAATGGTGCTTCGTCTAACGAAAATCCTTGCCTTCGATCTTCAGTCAAAAACTGGCTTCTCCTCTCTTCTCTTTCTTCAGATGAAAGAGAGCTCCAGTCTTCTCGGCGAATCGATAAAGGAAGGCTTTGGTAAACGGCTTGTAGTGGTTGCTCTACTTCCTCCCATACAAATACAGAACGCAAAATTTCATGACGGTTCATAGCTTGTGTCCAAGCTTTTTCGAATATATCTACATCGAATCTGCCGCCTAGTAGAAAGCTTACTTGTACAATGTAGGAAAAAGAGTGATCATCTTCTTGGTCGTATAGGGTGTGGAACAGCATCCCTTTTTGTAGAGGGGATAGTCCGTATATATCGATAATGTCGCCCATGGGTACACCTTCTTTATTGAATTATCTAACTTACTTTTTGCTAAGTTTCAATAACACTTTACTTAAACTTTCTTCTGTTAGAGCCTCTGCATCAGCGAAATCGGATACGGTAAAAGCAGACTCTGTAGTAGGTGACTTGATTAGTAGGCGGAGTTGGTTTAGCATGCTCTCTGCTATGGATTGAATCGTGAATCTGGAAAATTGTTCTCTACTATACCTCCATACGAGATGTAACTTCTCATCTTGCACCATCCCGATCACTTCAATGGGATGTGATGGCTTTGATTGGGGTGCGTGGTCTAAGCTGGTAAACTCTGTATCGTGCATAAATAACGATCCTGAAGAGAATATTTGATCCAGTTGTCCTAGGTAATTAAAGCTGATGGATGGTTTGGATTGTTGATTAAAGAGATGCTTATGTGAGCTTAAGTAACGGTAAATTCCATAATCAACACCGTGATTCGGGATGCGACGTAACTGCTCTTTTACAGCTTTTAATCCCTCGATCGGTGTGGTTGCTCCTTGAAGGTCAAAGTGGACTGGATAGATACTGGTGAACCAACCTACTGTCCGCGTGAGCTCTACATCTTCAATCAATTCTTCTCGCCCATGCCCTTCTAAGTGGACTGAAAGCTTATTATTTTGATCTGTATAGTTGGTACTAGCCAGTACCAAAGCCGTCAATAGGACTTCATTGATTTGTGTTTTATACGTTGCTGGCACCTCTTGTAGCAGTGAATAGGTCTCATCTGTTCCTAAAACGACTGTCACTTGATCCAGTGATGCCTCTGTCGTTTCCGTTACCTGCGACTCCATCGAAATCGTCATTACAGGCTTGGTCAGCTGTTCATGCCAGTAATCCTGCACTTCTTTTGAGATCCCTGACTTGCCATATGTTTGTAGTCGCTCAGACCATTCTTTAAAAGATGTACTTTTCGCTGGTAGTTTGATCTTCCCCCTATTCCCATGTTTCATCTGACTGTATATGTTCTGCAAATCTTCCAGTAAAATTCGCCATGATACGCCATCCACTACTAAATGATGAATCAACCAGAATAATCGATCGTCTTCATCGGGTCCATCGCCAAAGTACACGACTCTCATCAATGGACCTGTATGTAAATCGATGCTAGCTTGAGCGGTATCCATCTCTTCTTGTATCACTTGATTCCACGTTTGTTGATCCGCATCGTTCCGCTTGATTACACGTAGCACAGACTGTTCATCGATCTCTTTATTTCTCTGCTTCCAAGTCCCATCCGATAGCGGTTCATATCGAAAACGTAACGCATCATGATGAGTAAGCAGGTACAGTAAAGCTTTCTCTAGCAACTCCACATCCAACGTCTCTCTGACTCGCAAAAGCATAGACTGATTCCAATGATGTGGATTCGGATGTTCTTGCTCGAAGAACCATTGCTGGATCGGAGTAAGTGGTGCTTCCCCGGTTACAACTCCCTGCTCTGCAACTACGCCATCGACTTTTCCTGCCACTTGTGCTAATTCAAAAATAGTTGGGCTTTCAAACATCTGCTTCGGTGTAAGCTTTAAACCCATTTGACTCGCTCGTGAGATAATCTGAATGCTGAGAATCGAATCTCCCCCGATCTCAAAGAAGTTATCATGGATACCTACTTGTTTGATTCCGAGTACTTGTTTCCAAATGTTAGCTAGCACTTCTTCATTCAAACTACGTGGCGCTACCCATTCCTTCTCAATCTTCTGTCCTTCTGGCATGGGTAGAGCTTTTCGATCTACTTTACCGTTCGTTGTTAGCGGAATTAAATCCATCTTTACAAATCCAGTTGGAATCATGTGACTCGGTAGTTCTGTCTTGAGATAATCTCTCCACGTAGTTACATCCGCGTCCCCTACCACATA
>NZ_FPJZ01000028.1 GCF_900119485.1 Thermoactinomyces sp. DSM 45891 | reverse complement strand
TAGGAGTTATAGGATTAGGAGTTATAGGATTCATAGGAGCAGGCATTGAAGTCATCGGATCTTCCCATGAAGAATTACAGTAAGAACAACCTGTATGCTGTTTGATTCGGATTTTGTGTTTTGACAATAAAAACAGATCCTTTCTAACCTCAAATTAAATATACATTACCTTTATGAATAAAAAGGCGATTTGCTCTAGTCAATAACCTATATAAGTTTTTTATATTTCTAAAGGGTCTTTTATTTACGCCTGAGAGCGATTTTAGGGACAATGGTAAGGGGTGTTTGAGAGGGGCCGATGTATTATGTATGAGTAGTTTAACTAGGGCATATCAAGGATTTGCTCCGTTATAGCTAAAAGTTTCACGGAAGAATTGCTGGACCGCTTGAGTTCCAAGCCAGAAGTAAAGCAGTTTTTGTTGAGGTTGGAGCAAGGGGAATACGAAGATTTTCAATGGTTTTGCAAGGCTACGAACTCTGATATGACCCTATAAAATAACCATGTATTTAAACTACAGAAAACACGGGGATTCCCTAAATTTGAACACGAGGTTCTGGATTACCTATTTCAGGTTGTGTAATGACTGTATCAATTAAATCATTATCAATTTGGAAGTTCATAGGTTGAGTCGAAAGAAAAATCCCTGTTTGAATCCCATTTGGAATATTTGACTTTCCTTGTACACTCCATTCAGACAAATCATTTTGTCCTGTAGCAACAGCACCGTTTGCATCAACCTTATTTACAATTATTTGATTCATAATCACTGATACCGGCATATAATATTTCCCCTTTGGTCTCTTACATATCATCATGATGTAGAGTATGCAATTAGCCCATTTATCGTGATTACATATCGAGATAATTAGTAATCCATTTCGTTCATGAATAAAAAATTATATGAGATAATCTCTCTTTTTTAGTTTTACGATATCTACTTATCATAGTAGAGAAAACGAAGGTGACATAATACCTAATTACAATAAGATGCATAATCAATCTAAAAATAGTACAGAATGATAGAGAATAATGGAAAGGAAGATGATAAATATGTCACATGAACTATATCAATCGTGTATTGATGCTTGTTTAAAGTGTATGCAGGTATGTAATCATTGTTATGATGCTTGTTTACAGGAAGAGCATACAGAGATGATGGAAAGGTGTGTTCGGCTGGATCGGGAATGCGCCGATATTTGCGCTCTTGCTGCTCAAGCAATGTCACGTAACAGTTCTTTTATCAATCAGGTATGTCAGCTATGTGCTGAGATTTGTGAAGCTTGTGGACAGGAATGTCAGAAGCATTCAGATGTTCATTGTCAAGACTGTGCAAAGGTCTGCTTAGAGTGTGCAAGGATATGTCGTCAGATGACAGCTTAATCAAGTGAGGTGGTCTTGATGAAGAAATTTCTGTGTTGCCTTACCCTTGTTACTATTGTTAGTTTTAGTGGTTTAAGTGGATGCGGAAACGCCACAAATAATAACACATCACCCGATAAAAGAACTGAAACTAAATTAACAGAGATGGATCATTCCAGCTCTGATAAAGTGCCAAAAGGATTAAAAAAAGCAGAGAATCCCACTTACAAAGTCGGAAGTCAAGTTATCATCAATGCCGATCATATGAAAGGAATGAAAGGGGCAACTGCAACGATTGTAGGTGCATATAATACGATTGTCTATGTCGTTACATATACACCCACTACTGGAGGACAACAAGAAAAGCATCATAAATGGGTCATTCAAGAGGAGATCAAAAATGCTGGAAACAAACCTTTAAAACCAGGAATAGAAGTAATTCTAGAGGCAGATCACAAAAAGGGGATGAAAGGAGCAACTGCAATAATTGAATCAGGTGAAAAGACTACTGTATATATGATTGACTTCACGCCTACCACTGGAGGAGAACGCGTGAAAAATCACAAATGGGTAACTGAAAGTGAACTCTCAGCAAAATAAAACCTATAGTAACTTCATGGAAAACGTAAAGACTCTGATTAACCACAACAGTAATAACAGTAGAGAGAATAAAACAAATCCATCTATTGAATAACGCAAGCTAAACTAGTCTACCTTTCACATTGCTCTGGAATTTGAATTTGAGATCCACATTGAGGACAGAATCGCCAGTCCTTTACAAGATGATATCGACAAGTAGGACAAGGGATTTTACGTTTTCCAACACGGTTACTCCAAAAATAGAACCAAAAGAAGATAGATAATAAAATCATCATTGCAATCTCAATCAAATGAATCTGTTGAAACCATCCGTTGCCACTTGAAAAGGGAAAAGTGGTGGAAGCAAATAAACAAATGCCTCCCAATAGAAGCAACAAAATGGCGATACGAATATCCCAACCTTTTCGCATGTTATTCACTCCTCGCTCTCTGATGATGGGGAAAATACAAAAGAAAAGTCGTTCCCCTGTTTGGGATACTCTTTACATCAATTCTTCCGCCTTGCAAACCAACTAAATGTTTGACGATGGATAAACCTAATCCACTTCCTCCTGTATGCCGAGATCTAGATTTTTCCACCCGGTAAAACCGCTCCCAAACCCGGTTTAACTCTTTCTCCGACATTCCGATCCCCTCGTCTCTAACCTGAATCATCATTTCATTTGATTTCTTTTGTACGCTAATCGTCACCGTTCCCTTTCCATGGGAATAACGAACAGCATTGTCGATTAAGTTCATCATGATTTGGTAAAAACGTTGTGGATCAAGGGATAAATAGAGAGGGGGTTGATGGATATTCAGAACAAGTTTTACTCCCCATTCTCCGGCTTGTATTCTCATTTCATCACATATTTTTTGTAGCAGTTCACCTAGTTCCACCTGTTCTTTTTTCAGTTCAAGCTGTCCTTCATCCACCCGGCTTAAGGTCATTAAGTCATTAACTAATCGATCGAGTCGATCCGATTGTTCTCGGATAATTGAAGTTAATTTTTGTGCACGATTCAGCTCAATTTCTGGGTTTTGGAGAAGGGTGGCATATCCTTTTAGATAAGTAATGGGCGTACGTAACTCATGTGCCACATGAGAAAGAAATTCTCGGCGGGAAGACTGATAATAAGATAAACTTTCAGCCAGTTGATTGACCTGTTGATTCAGTAATGCTAGTTCATCTTTTCCTTCCACCAGAATTCGAACTTGATAATTTCCTTTGGCTAATTGTCCAATGGTTTTTACTACATCTAAGATGGGTCTAACCACGGATCTGGATAAAAGTAAGCCCAGACCGCTTGCTACCAACAATGCTCCTAATCCAGCTAATATCAACATTGCCTGAAGGGATTGTAAGGCGTTTTCCAGCCAAGTCAGTTCTGTCCCAACCACGACAGTTCCCAATCGGTTTTTTCCTCGTTCAATCGGACTTTTCGCTAAAATAATCTGGATTCCATCGAGAGCTACTTTCTTTTGGATACTTTTTTGGTTTAGATCTTGACGAACCCAGTTTTGAACAACCTCTAACAACTGAGGTTTAGTGGATTTTGAAGAAATGAAGAGATCCCCTTCCGGTGAAAAAACAAAGACAGTCGAAGACGACTTGGTTTCCATTGCAGCGACATGTTTAAGAGTTTTGGGATCAAAGTCTACCTTTAAAATTTCAGCAAAGGAGGAAGCTTGGTTACCCAATGTTATTTCTGCATAGGATTGATAATGGTTCGTAATGACCCAGTAACTGACCGTGCCCAACAAAGTGAGCCCTAAGATCATGATTCCTAAAATGGCTAGCAACCACTTGGTTGTAATTCGATGCACTGTATCAAACACCCCATTTATAGCCAAATCCCCAAATGGTTTGGATTCCTTCTTCTTGAAAACCTGCTTTTCGGAGTTTTAACCGAAGATTTTTGATATGCGTATCCACTGTTCGAGCCTCCCCCATATAAGAATAATCCCATATTCGTTCTAGAAGCTGTTCTCTGGAAAAGGCTTGCTTGGGATGCTGAATCAACGTGGCTAAGAGTTCAAATTCAATTGGAGTGAGTTTTAATTTCTCCCCATTAATCCGTGCCTCGCGCGCTAAAAGATGAATATGAATTCCCGATTGCTTAATTTCCTGTTGATCTAGCTCCTTTCCTGTTCGACGAAGAACAGATTTGACACGGGCTATCACTTCGGTTGGTTCAAAGGGTTTTGTGATGTAATCGTCGGCTCCAAGCTCCAATCCCTCTACCCGATCCTCTAGTTCTCCACGAGCGCTAATAAAAATGACGGGCACTCCGTTTCCCAGACTCCTTAATTGTTTTAGTAAATCCAGTCCATCTGTCCAAGGCATCATAATGTCCAATAAACAAAGATCAAACGTTTGCTGGTGCAACAATTGAAGTGCCTTTGCCCCATCGTTTTCTGTAGTAATGGAGAAATCTTGTTCCAAAATCATAGTTAATAAATCGAGCATCGTTTCTTCATCATCTACGATCAAAATGGATGGCTTCATCTTCCTACTCCTCTTTCTTTTCATTTAACTGAGTCTCATTGAGAGTATAAATGACAACTATGGATAACTTGTGAAGAAAAACTCCTTTCCGTTCCACATCATTCCTTCACATTTATGGTGTATCTTATAATATTATTTTGTAATAACATAGTTCAAATGAAAGGGAAATATAAGGTCGTAGCAAATCTTAACAATAGAAATCGATGAAAGGTGCAGATATGAGAGCGAGCAACATAAGTGCTATTGCCAATCGATTACGTTTTTTACTCTTTCTTGCGCTCACCACGTAAGGTAGGGAGTATCATTCCTAGCTCTCAATTCTTAGCGCAAGAAATGCTGAAAAATGTTCCATGGGAACAAATGAAAACGATTGTTGAACTCGGAGCAGGCACAGGGGTATTTACAGAACATATGGCTAGAAGCAAGCCTTCTACTTGTCAAATGATTGTTTTTGAACAAGATATGGAATTAAGAGAAGTCTAATGTCACACTACGCTGGTTTAAAATTTTTCCATAATGCTACTGATTTACCGCAAATCATGCAAAATCTCGCTATCGATGGGGTAGATGTCATTGTTTCAGGTCTACAGTTTGCTAATTTCCCCCAACAATTACGAGATCAAATTTTAACTGGTGTATTATCTACACTCAATCCTGGAGGTTTATTTATCACTTTCCAATACTCATTCCAATTAAAAGCCCAACTAGGAACACTATTTTCGCAAGTCGATATCTCTTTTATTCCAATCAATTTAGCCGGTGATAGAGAATCAAGCAGTAACAGTGATTCACTTTGATCCTAAAAACCCATTCATTTAGTTCGGCGCTTATCAAGACAGATCTATGTTGTATCGAATGAATATTCATTCAAAAGAAAGGAAGGAAATACCTATTCCTAATCCATATCAAATGGAGTCGATCACTCAAAATCCTCAGAATCCAGATCAAGTGGCCATTCTTACTATGAAAAAGCATATCTACATCAGTTCCAATCACGGAGCGAATTGGAAAAAATTTAAAAGAGGGTCAATCTATCAATCTATCCAAGATTGACTTTTTCTTTTTAAAAATGAAAAATCCCCCATCAATTCTTCAAACAATCTACCCACTTTCTTCATACATTTTAATTATGGTAGAGTCAGAAACAAAAATCAATCAAAGGGAGGAATGCAAGCTGTTCGTTTGATTCCTTACAGGATCATGATTGTTTACAAAGTCACTAATATTCTTATTTCTACAAACTTAAAGGGGAGTCCATGATGCCTTTTAATGAAAAATTTCATCTACGTATTCCTGGCCCGACTCCTATTCCACCAAGGATACAACAAGCGATGACACACCCGATGATCGGACACCGTAGTAGTGAAGCATCGACTCTGATTCGTGAATGTAGTGATCGTTTGAAAAGAGTGTTTGGCACTCAGCAACAACCTCTCCTTCTTACCAGTAGTGGTACATCTGCCCTAGAAGCCGCTGTGGTGAATCTGTTAGCTCCAAGAGAAGAAGCCATTGTTGTTGTTACAGGAGCTTTTGGGGAGAGATTTGCTAAAGTTGTAGAGCGTTATGGATTTCGCTTACACCGTTTAAATATCCCTTGGGGAAACGCTTGTGATCCAGATACATTGAAGCATTTTATCCAATCATATCCCAATGTACAGGTTGTTTTTTTCACTTACTGCGAAACATCTACTGGAGTGTTGAACCCGATTACTGAACTAATTCAAGTCGTACATCGCTACTCAGATGCACTGGTTGTGGTAGATGGAGTTAGCTGTCTTGGTGCAGTTTTAAGCCAGATGGATAATTGGAATATCGATATTCTGATAACCGGTTCTCAAAAAGCAATGATGTTACCTCCAGGTCTGGCTTTCATGGCTGTAAGTGAGCGTGCTTGGAATAAGATGAAACAAAATTCAGTTCGAAGTTTCTATCTAGACCTATTAGCTTATCGAAGTAGTTTAGAGAAAGATTCCACTCCCTATACACCTGCTATTTCTTTGTTACTTGGTCTCAAAGAAGCACTCAATATGTTAGATGAAGAAGGATTTAACCATGTCATTGAACGCCATCATCTTTTAAAAAAAATGACCCGTGCTGGGGTATCTGCCTTAGGATTGAAACTGATGACATCTGAACAGGATGCTTCCCCTACGGTTACTTCTATCTACGGTGGTGAAGGTTGGAGATCAGATGATTTGCGTCATATCCTTCGTCAACTTGGCATGGTGGTAGCGGGTGGACAGCAACATTTAAAAGGAGAAATTTTCCGCATCGGTCATATGGGCTATTGTGATGCTTTCGATATCATTACAGTTCTTTCTGCTTTAGAAATGGCTCTAACTAAAATGAATGTTCCGATTGATTTAGGTGCTGGGGTTAGAGCTGCACAGGAGGTATGGAGAGATCATGTATAAAATACTAGTTACTGATCCCCTTAGTGATCAAGGTTTAGAAAAACTGTTACAAGCGAAAGATGTAGAAGTCATTCGAAAAGTAGGATTGTCTAAAGAAGAACTTCTGATCGAAATTCAGTCAGTAGATGCTCTTTTGGTTCGTAGCCAAACAAAAGTCACTGCAGAAGTCATTGAAAACGCACATCACTTAAAAGTCATTGCTCGAGCCGGAGTAGGTGTCGATAACATCGACATTTCTGCCGCTACAAAAAAAGGAATTATTGTTGTCAATGCACCAAACGGGAACACGATATCCACTGCTGAACACACGTTTGCGATGATGATAGCACTATCCCGCCATATTCCACAAGCCCACATTTCCACTGTTCAGGGGGAATGGAAGCGTAAAAATTTTGTCGGGGTAGAGTTAAACAAAAAAACACTTAGCATTATTGGATTAGGACGGGTGGGTACAGAGCTTGCTAAGCGAGCAAAAGCGTTTCACATGCAAGTAGTAGCCTATGATCCTTATCTTACCGAGAAGCTTGCAGAAGAACTAGAAGTAAAGAAAACCTCTTTTAAAGAAGCTATTTCGTTGGGGGATTACATCAGTATCCATGCACCGCTAACGAAAGACACCTATTCTTTAATCAATGGAGACACTATTTTAATGATGAAAGAAGGCGTACGCATTCTCAACTGTGCTCGTGGAGGGATTATCGATGAAGAGGCATTATACCATGCCATTCAATCTGGAAGAGTAGCTGGTGCCGCCTTAGATGTGTTTGAAATAGAGCCCCCAGGTAAACATCTACTCTTTTCTTTACCACAAGTGATAGTTACGCCACACTTGGGAGCATCTACTGTAGAAGCACAGGAAAATGTAGCCCTCGATGTATCTCAAGAAGTGCTGCACATCTTACGTGGTCAACCGTTCCAGAATGCTGTAATTCATCTGAAAGAAGAGATAGATTTACAGCCAAACCTGTCTTTTACTTAAATGTAACTCGAAATCGTACTTACGTTTAAGTTCCTCCGCCTGTAAGCTAAAAAAATCTAAAGAACAGTCGAGGGAAAAGCCAATCAATTGCATCAGTATACGGAAGGTAATTTATCTTGTGAAGCTTAGACGCTGGAAGAGGTAACATTCATGTGGTACATGCTCGCAATACTTAGTTCGCTTACTTTTGGACTAGGCGGTTTCATGATGAAAGTAAGCTCCGCTAAACGAGGCTCCATTGTGCATTTGCTTTGGGGTCTGTATCTGACAGGCTCGATCTGCTTTTTTGCTTGGGTCCTTTATACCGATAGTTGGGTCCTCAATCTCCCCGTTCTTGTGGCTGGGCTGATTATCGGGTTGGGAACGTCAGCTGGCAATCTTTTGTTTATGTATGCGTTAGATCATGGTCCGGCTAGTCTAACTTCTCCGGTTGTCAATGGGAATGTGATCTTGACGATTGGACTCTCGATGCTCTTTTTTGGTGAATCGCTCTCCCTAACCGAATGGATGGGTGTTTCATTACTGGTAATTGCTGTGATGATTCTGCCTATTGATCCAGATGAAAACTTGCGTATTCGTAACTTGAAATGGTATGGGTTAGTTTTTATCGCGATGTTTCTCTTCTTCCTTCGCAATGGAGGATTAAAAGTCACCGAAGAAATGCATTTACCCAATTCTATGATCTTATTAATCGGCTACCTATTCGGTTTGATTTGGTTCTCCATTGAGCTCTTTCGCCGAAAAAATAAAGATTTGTCCTCCTTAGTAAAACAAACGGGCATCCGCTGGGGATTTGGCTCTGGAATTCTTTCTTTTGCTGGTATGCAAATCTATGCGGTGGCAGTAGCCAAGGGACCAGCGAGTATTGTTGCTCCGATCTTTTCAACGAACAGCCTAGTGGTGGCGTTATTGTCAATCTGGATTTATCGTGAACGACTTTCTTTACTACAGATGATCTCACTTACCTTGCTCTTCGTTGGTCTCATTTTGACTCGTCTGTAACAAACATATGGATCAAGAGGTGATCGAAATGATTTTGGATAGCATTACTGATTGTATTGGCAATACACCCGTTGTCGCATTAGAAGACAACCTGGTTCCTGTTGGAAAGAAGTTGTTTTTGAAACTAGACTATTTTAATCCTAATTTTAGTGTAAAAGATCGTACCGCTTTTGGGCTAGTGAAGAAAGCGATGGATCGAGGCGAGTTAAAACCTGGAGGAATGGCTATCGAGTCTACATCTGGGAATTTCGGGAAGTCCTTGGCCATGCTGGGTGCAGTATATAAATTTCGGGTTCTGATTCTAGTCGATCCCAAAGTTAGCCCGAGTCTTTTGAAATGGTATAAGGCATACGGCGCTGAAATTGAGATGGTCACTGAGTTGGATGAGGATGGTGGATATCAAAAAACACGATACAAACGAGTCAAAGAGCTTATGAGTCAATATCCAGATACGTACTGGACGGACCAATATGATAACCCAAACAATCCATCTATCCATTTTGAAACAACAGCAAAAGAAATAGTCGATTTACCAATTGATGCAGTTGTGGGAGCAGTTAGCACAGGAGGACATCTTTGTGGGATGGGTCGATTCATCAAAGAAAAGAAGCCGGAGATCAAAGTCATTGCTTGCGATGTGAAAGGCTCAGCAATTTTTGGTCATCCCTTCAATCCGTACTTGATTAATGGAGTCGGACTTAGCTGGAGAACCGAAAATACGGACTTATCCGTGATCGATCAGATCTGTATTGCCAGTGATCAAGAGGCCATCTCCACTTGTCGTATATTAGCCAAGGAACATGGCATAATGGTTGGGGGATCTGGCGGATTAGTGGTTGTCTCTGCCCTATCTTTCCTAAATCACAGCAACGCCAAGTCGGCATTAGCGATCATTCCAGATACGGGTATTAACTACTTAGATCAGATTTATGATGACGAATGGCTTGATTTGAAAGGGATCTCTTTGCTGGATAGACGTGAGTTAAAGGATGCGATTGATAACAAAAAGTTTGATATCCCTTACGAACTCCATCTTTCAAAGAGTTGGAGTTAAGGTCATACAGATTTTATATCTGACACTTCTAGAATAAAACGTCAATGAATTCTGTTATTTGATCTATAATCTGTGTTTTTGAGCAGGATCTGATCCTCTATTCGAATAGAGGAGATGAAAATTATGGAAGATACTTTCAATCAAGGTGAATCCATTGAAACCTGTTGCTCAAGTCATCGGAAAAGTCACCATTCAGATCAAACTAAGTATAACTTAGTGACCCGACTCAATCGAATTGAGGGTCAAGTTCGTGGGGTAAAAAACCTAATTGAAAAGATACTTACTGTGATGATGTGCTGAATCAAATTTCAGCGATTCAGTCCGCATTAAACAGTGTAGGAAGAATTCTTCTGGAAGCTCATATGAAAAGTTGTGTAGTCGAGCGTCTGCAAGAGGGAGATACGGAAGTGATTGATGAGATGATGATCACGATAAAAAAGATGATGAAATAATAGGAGCATTCCTCTAATGAAAAAGGAAGTATTAAAGGTAAATGGAATGTCCTGCAATCACTGTGTTAGATCTATCGAAGAGGCATTAAAGAAGATCAGTGTTCAAGTCAAAGTGGATGTTGCGGGCAAAACTGTATCCGTAGAATACGATGAAACTCAGGTGAATCTAGAGCAGATTCAACAAATCATTGAAGATCAAGGATATGATGTCATGTAATCCAAAATCAGGTGCAAAATTTTTTTCTTTATTACCCTATACCCATGGTGCTAGTTAAACCTAACCCCAGTAAAATCAAGCTTTTCCGACCTACATTTTTTCTGGTTATTTTTGTAAAACCCAATAGATATAACGATTACAAATATTAACTAGCACCATGGGTACCCTAATATATATTCATCCTTTCTTAGAAGGGAACATCCCTATGTCTACAAAACAAGTTGTTTTACAGATTCGTGGTATGACATGCGCCGCTTGTGCCAACCGGATTGAAAAGGGATTAAGCAAAATTGATGGAGTTGTCGAAGCGAACGTTAACTTTATCTCAGAGCAAGTAACCGTTTCTTATGATCCGGTTCAAACGAATATTCAGGAGCTTGAAGAAATAGTTGAATCATTAGGATATCAAATCGTTAAAGAGACAGTCGAGTTCCAACTAGTTGGAATGACATGTGTAGCATGTGCAAATCGAATTGAAAAAGGGTTAAGTCGTTTACCAGGGGTTATCCAAGCGACAGTTAACTTTACTCTTGAAACAGCCAAAGTAGAGTACACTACTGGTCAAGTAACTCCGACAGATATGATTCAAAAAGTAGAGCAACTTGGCTATCAGGCTCTAATGAAACAAGATCAATTAGATCACTCCGATTCTAGACAAAATGAAATTCAGAAACAACAACGAAAGTTGATACTCTCAGTAGTTCTTACTCTCCCACTTTTATGGGCGATGGTGAGTCATTTCTCCTTTACTTCGTGGATTTGGCTTCCTGATCTTTTTATGAATCCATGGTTCCAACTGGCATTAGCGACTCCTGTCCAATTCATCATAGGCGGACATTTCTATGTGGGTGCTTATAAAGCACTTCGCAACAAAAGTGCCAACATGGATGTACTGGTTGCTTTAGGTACTTCAGCTGCCTACTTTTACAGCCTTTATGTAACGATTCCCTCTTTAAACCGCCAAGAGGGACATTCCATGGAACTTTACTATGAAACAAGTGCAATTCTCATTACCCTGATAATCCTTGGGAAGTTACTTGAAGCTCGTGCCAAAGGACGTTCTTCAGAAGCCATCCAAAAGCTCATGGGGCTTCAAGCCAAATCAGCACTTGTCATTCGAGATGGACAGGAAGAATCGATCCCAATTGAACAAGTGAAGATCGGAGACTACCTCCTAGTGAAACCAGGTGAAAAAATTCCTGTGGATGGAGAAGTTGCGGAAGGTAGTTCTGCCTTGGATGAGTCCATGTTAACAGGAGAAAGCATCCCGATTGAAAAACGAGTAGGAGATCCCGTCATTGGAGCTACTTTAAATAAAAATGGACGACTCATCATCAAGGCGACTCGAATTGGAAAAGAGACAGCTCTCGCTCAAATTATTAAAGTGGTGGAGGAAGCACAAGGTTCTAAAGCCCCTATTCAACGAATTGCCGATCGTATCTCCGGTGTGTTTGTTCCGATTGTAGTAGGTATTGCGATCATTACTTTTTTTATCTGGTTCTTCGTGATCGAGACGGGTCAGTTTGCCCATGCACTCGAAAAAGCCATTGCAGTTCTCGTCATTGCTTGCCCTTGTGCACTTGGACTCGCAACTCCGACTTCCATTATGGCAGGTTCGGGGCGTGCGGCTGAACTTGGCATATTGTTTAAAGGTGGCGAACATCTCGAATCAACCCAGCAGATCGATACGATTGTTTTAGATAAAACAGGAACGATTACGCAAGGAAAGCCACAATTAACCGATGTTCTATTGGCAGATGGCATGAATGAAACATTATTTTTCGAGTTGGTCGGGTCGACTGAAAAAAGCTCAGAGCATCCCTTAGCAGAAGCGATTGTGGAGGGAATTCAAAACAAGGGCATCACACTTCCAGAAGTCGATGAGTTTGAAGCAATACCGGGTTATGGTGTTCGTTCCAATGTACAGGGTAGACGCATCCTAATCGGAACAAGAAAGCTCATGACTCAACACCAAGTCAACATAGAATGGATAAAAGACTCCATGTCCGAGCTAGAGATATCTGGAAAAACAGCCATGTTAGTGGCGGTTGATGGTCAATTTGCAGGGCTTTTAGCTGTTGCAGATACTGTAAAAGAAACATCTAAAGAAGCGATTCTTCGTCTGAAAGAACTAGGACTCAAAGTCATCATGATTACAGGAGACAATGAGCGTACCGCTCACGCGATTGGTTATGAAGTAGGAGTCCACCAAGTCTTGGCAGAGATCTTGCCCGAAGGCAAAGCAGAAGAAATTCAAAAATTACAGATGGAAGGCAAGAAAGTAGCGATGGTAGGCGATGGAATCAATGATGCTCCGGCTCTTGCCACTGCTGACATCGGGATGGCGATTGGAACTGGAACCGATGTAGCGATGGAGGCGGCAGATGTGACTTTGATCCAAGGTGATTTAAACCGAATTACAGACGCTATCCTTTTGAGCAGAAAGACTATGAGAAATATAAAGCAAAACTTATTTTGGGCACTTGCCTATAACGTGATTGGAATTCCTGTTGCTGCATTAGGATTCCTCGCGCCGTGGTTAGCGGGGGCGGCGATGGCTTTTAGCTCTGTTTCCGTTGTATTAAATGCACTACGTCTTCAACGAGTAAAAATCTAGCTTATCAAAATAGATACGAGGTGATTTGAATGAAAACGAAAACCATGTTAGGTATGATCGTTTTGAGTGGCGTTTTGATTCTATCGGGGTGTAATACGAATGAAACGAAGGGAACCAATGAACATGCAAATCATCAAGCAAATCAAGATCAAGTAAAAGTCGAGGAACAGGTTCATCTAGAGTGGTCTTTTAACCAATCTCCTGTGGCCAATCAAGAGGGAATGCTAACGATTCAAGTTAATGATCATAGTGGAAAGCCCGTCCAAGATTTTAAAATGAATCATGAAAAGAAAATGCATCTCATTGTGGTGAGTGAAGATTTAGCTACTTTTGAACATATTCATCCCGAATTCAAGGGACAAGGACGATTTGAAGTAATGGTCCCATTCGCTTCCGCAGGGAAATATAAGTTAATTGCTGATTTCATTCCCGAAAATGGAAACCAAATCGTTCAAACTCATTGGGTCGAAGTCCAAGGAGAGAAACGAGCGAAACAATCTTTGCTACCTGACTCCAATCTCACCAAAGTAATAGATGGCAAAGAGATAACTCTATCTTTCGATAAACAAGTGAAAGTAAATGAGGAAGTTATGCTCAATTTTCAATTCAAAGATGCTAAATCTAAAAAGCCAATTACAGATCTAGAACCATATCTAGGAGCTGTTGGTCATGTCGTAATTATCAGTGAAGATACAGAGAAATACCTACATGTTCACCCGATGGATGAAGCAACCAAAGGTCCGGATGCAAAATTTCACACTACGTTCCCAGAGAAGGGAATCTATAAAATCTGGGGTCAGTTTCAACAAAATGGGAAAGTATTTACCGTTCCCTTTGTGGTGAAGGTATCCTAATGGTTGATCTGACACAAGTACGTACACACTTACTTATCTGTAATGGGAAGACTTGCTTACGAAATGGTGGAAGCGAAGTGGCTTCCACCATTCGTCAAGAGATTGGTAGACAGGGACTTATCGAACAAATCCATACTACACTCACGAAATGCAATGGACAGTGCCAACAGGGTCCCATTGTGATTAAGTACCCTCAAGGAAATTGGTACGGATCAGTACAACCCGAGTTGGCCACAAACCTGATCCAAGCCATTCAAAAAGGTTATATTTTAAAAGAGTATCTTATTTACACTTTAGAAGAAATAAAGCAGTGAGAGAAGCTTCCTTCAGAACTTGCGACTGGAGGTATTGGCGCAATCGGAGTAGTATTCGAATAATAAGTCATAATATTATATTTCTTATTCACTACTTGTCTATGGTGTTGAAATAGTTATACGATACATCGTTCATTAGAAAATCTGGAATCATAAATAAATGGAAAAATGACTTGAGAACCGATCAGGCGTGGAACCAGCATCTGAACGATATAGTGCATTTTCTAGTGAGTGATTTTCGTATCAAAAAGGCCATTCATGCATTTAAGTAACAAAATCATATTGATACAGATTTTTGTTACAACGATTAAGCCGATCAGAGCAATTCATTACAACCCGCGAAACACCATACCAATAATGAACCTTTCTGTTACACTCACCAGAATTGCCCCTCGTCGTTCAGTTGCTGGTTCTACCCCGATCAGGAACTCAAGTCATTTTTCCATTTATTCCCGAAGTGGCGGTAAAATCAGTCTTCGCTCCCTCTACCCCTACAAAGTTTGGACGGTAATTATTTATTTAATGGACAGCCGATAACTCCACATGAGAGATACGCCATCATACGAGCTCTTCACTACGCAGATGTAGGAGCGAATGATCACTTGCCAACTGACTGAATGGTTGCTACAGAAGTAAACAAAATACTTGATGCTAGAGTAGATAAAATGTTTGAGAATCACAAAAGGGAAAATGAGAAATTCTTGCAGGATTTAAAAAGATAGCTAACATCTTTGGAGAAGGGGGCGGAGGGGAAGAGTTTGCGGTGTTCTTGCGCAAATCTCTTTCCTGTAGCCTCGTAGATCAAGCCAAGTGTTGTTCTTGGCGCAGACCCTTTCCAAAGTCTTACCAGCCCCAAAGCTATTGCTCATCCTTCCCCCTAATGGGAAGGGGTGCCCAGTGGCGAGCGATAGTCCCCCCATGATTGGGGGCTAGGGGGTTGATCTTTCTAGACCTTAATTGTTCGCAAAAAGTTAAACCAACCTATGCTACGATAAGAGCATTAGACAAGAGAGCGAGGAACCAACATGCGTATACCCGATCGAATCATGCATATGACAGATATCTTTTTAGTTAAAGCGGCAGAAACTCAAATGGCTATGAAAGCAGAATATGCAGATGATCCTAATGAAGAACTACGAGAAGCCTTGCTGGCCTTATGCAAGGAAGTTTTAGAAGTGATGGAATTCAAAGGACAAGACGAATCCCTAAGTGAACTGGATCGGATGGCTCTCCAAATTGGAAAAAAAGGGTTCATGGAGGAGTTAGAAGAGCTAAAGGCTGTCCCCATAAACCAAAAAAGAAGCAAACGCTCCAGACGAAAGAAATATAAAAATCTTCCGGATGGAGTAAGCGTTGTGGAGGAAGACGACCCATCAGGAGCCTGTTTTCATTTTACCCATGACGAATTAGGTTATATGGGTAAAATCGTACTAACACCACAAGAAGATGGATTTGAACTTTCAGCTGAACTTACAAAAGAGACTTTCAATAGTATTCCTATTCGGCACATGATGAAAGAGATTGCAGAATCAATGGGCCATATGTTTGAGGAATCAGGTATTGTTCAACCAGAATAGAAACGAGTGTGTAGAGGTGGAGAGCGTTGGAAATCTTTTTATTTCGATTTGATGTTACGAATAAGGGTCTGGCTTTCATTCTAAACGAACAGATAGCGAAAGATATGTATCCTCATTTAGAAAGTATGCTGTATGACTTAGTAGAATCGCTGAGTTCCGTACTTGAGCGGTACAAAGTATACAACAAGGAACGAACCATATTTTCGGGAGTCATTCATGCTGATGGACAAGCAGAGGTTACACTCAGCAAGGGGTTAGGGCAGTATATTGATGCTTATACAAAGAACCAAATTATTTTTAATCACGGAAAGTTAATCGTTGACATCTGTACGAAGGTCATGGATGGTAGAATAACTGAATGCAACCGTTGTTAGAGTTGTCCATCATGAAAAAGAGCTAGGGCGACCACCAATCCGGTAGCCCTGTTCTTGCATACCGCTTTTTATTTTCGAAGTAAAAAAAATAGATCCGGCCTAATGATCGGATCAGCCGGAATCTATTAACTAACGTTTGTCCCTGTACTTGTATCTTTTTTGCCTTTTTCTCTCTTCTGTATAAATTCGGTGAGGTCACTATTTCCTGTTGTCCGTGCGAAGTCGTATGCACCTTCAAAGTCACCCTTCGTTAGAAAAGCTTCCACTACGATTTTTTCTCTTCTGCCATCCATTCTTACTTTGGATTTCAGTTCAATGACCGTCTCAGGCTTCTTGTCTAAAACAGCTATTTCGAATTGTACCACCGGAAGATCCGATTTTAAATTTTTCACTTTATCCAGTTGGTTATTCGTGACGTAGTAACTTATAACTGATTCGACAAATTTTGGTTCTAACTCTATTGCTTTTTGCTCTTCTCCAGACAATAGAAACGTGAGTAATACAACCTTCTGATCTTCCTTGTCTAAGTCATGGAACTTGAGTTGTTCAAATTGCTTGGCAGCTTCTTTAAACTGCTGCATAGCTGCTAACCGCATACCTTTCAAGAGTCCATTTGCAGAAGTTTTCTCTGAAGCCTCTACCTTCTGAGACTTTGCTCCCGATCCAGATCCCGATGTCATGTATAAAACACTAGCAACTACAACTACTAGCACGGTTGCACCCAGTAAATATACAGGCTTTAGTGTCCATTGTTTTCTTGGTTTCTTTGTTTTGATTGGTTTTTCTGTTTTAACAGGTTTTTCCGTTTTGATCTTCTGCACAATAGGTTTTTCCTTCAATACAACTTGTTCTTCTTGCTCTTGGCCCATCTCACTGTGGTCATGAATCTCATCATGATCCGCTACCAGTTGACTGATTCCTAAGCCGTTTTTTAAGTCCTGGTACGTTTCCGCTTCTATAATCTTTCTAACAATCTGGCGATCTTCCTTATTTGTCTTTTGAATTGCGGATTTATTACCTTGTATTCGCAGTACATCATATCTCGCTTCTGTAAAAAGAAAAAGAACCAACCTCTTAATCTGATCAAATACGGATTCACTCTCATAACCCTCCGCAGGCAGTACCTCTCTTACTCCTCGAAATAGTAATTTGACTCTTCCATTCGAATCTCCAAACAAATTAAGCGTATCAAAAACAGTATTTAGGCTACTCAGATCCTCAAAATACTCGCCCAGGTTGATGAGATCTTCAACCATCTTCAGCTTCTCGTCCCTACCCAAGTTAAATACAGCTCGAACACTTTCAAACGGTAAAAAATCTTCCTCTATATCAAAGTGCATTATCAACATATCGTCTGTAATGCTATATGTACAAGGAAAAGCTATTTCAGATGAAACCTTTTTGACAACATCTATCTCGCTTCCATCTATCAATTCACTTTTTAAAGATTTTAAGGGGATCTCGAATTGAACCGAATCACGATCAAAAATAAGCGTTCCATGATTAAAAAGCATCTTTTTCATTGAAAAACCTCCCTCTTATCTACAGAATCCTAACTCATCTCTATTTAAACACATCAGGTAATTCAAACTTGTAGTTCACATGTCTGGGGAGGTCGTAAGTCGTGAAATATGATTCTCTCCATGTCATGTCTGACTTTTGTAGCTCTGCATAAAAGTCTTTGGGAAGGTAGAGTTCGATTCTGTGGTAGAGAAAATCGTCAGGGTCACCCCAGTTGTGATGTATATCTAGTTGTAATTCTTTTTTAAATCTAATTTCTACAAAGGATTGCGTTTCATTGCTAAAACCGATGGTTATGCGTTCGATGTTTTTGTACTCCCTGGCTAACCCTTTTAAAAAGATGTCTTTGTCAATCCAACCATTGTAGTACTCCCCGATCAAGTAGGGGACATGGAGTGCGGAGCAATCTGTTATTGCCTTTATGATAATTTTCTCGTTTTTTCCGAGCATTTCCTTATTCCTCCTTCAGGATAAGTAGGATAAGGGGGCAGAATCGTCTCCCCCCTTTATACACTATTTCTGAACAGGCTGCTCTTTTTTCACCTGGTCAACAACCGATTTCCAGTTAGTTGCATTAGCCTTTTGACTGGCTAAAACCCAATTACTCTTTACCTCTTTACTTACTTTTACTGACTTATCACCAGCTGGCTTGTCCTCTTTTGGCTTATCACCAGT
>NZ_FPJZ01000027.1 GCF_900119485.1 Thermoactinomyces sp. DSM 45891 | reverse complement strand
GCAGGGGCTACCGGGCCTCAAGGACCAGCAGGGCCGACAGGGGCGATTGGAGCTACAGGGGGCACGGGGGCTTCGGGTCCCCAAGGAAACACTGGACCCCAAGGCTCTACTGGGCCTCAAGGGGCTACCGGGCCTCAAGGTTCTACCGGACCTCAAGGTCCTACAGGGCCTCAAGGTCCTACAGGAGCTTTTGTTACAGGTGATTTCTTATTTTTAGTTCAAGGAAACTCAGGCGCGGACGGAAATGTTCCTCTCAGTTTTGGAGATACACTCAACTTTCTATCTGATACGTTAGAAATCACGGTAACACCTGGTTCTGCCATCGTGAAACTGGAGGTTCCAACAGGGGCTAACGGGGCTACGGGCGCTACTGGACCTCAAGGAGATACTGGACCTCAAGGGCCTACCGGCGCGGATGGTGCAGACGGGGCTACTGGACCTCAAGGGGACACGGGGCCTCAAGGGCCTACCGGCGCGGATGGCGTGGACGGCACTACAGGACCTCAGGGAGACACCGGGCCTCAAGGACCTACGGGGGCGGATGGTGCGGACGGCACTACGGGACCTCAAGGGGACACGGGGCCTCAAGGACCTACCGGCGCGGATGGTGCGGACGGCACTACGGGACCTCAAGGCGATACTGGACCTCAAGGACCTACGGGCGCGGATGGTGCAGACGGGGCTACAGGACCTCAAGGAGACACAGGGCCTCAAGGGCCGACGGGCGCGGATGGCGTGGACGGCACTACAGGACCTCAAGGGGACACGGGGCCTCAAGGGCCGACGGGTGCGGATGGTGCAGACGGCACTACGGGACCTCAAGGGAACACGGGGCCTCAAGGGCCGACGGGACCGTCAGGGGCTAGCGGACCCCAAGGTGGCACTGGACCCACAGGGGCTACTGGAGTTGCAGGCATTACCGGAGCTACTGGGGCCACAGGTATTACTGGAGCCTCAGCAGACAATCTAACACCTTTCATCTATGTACAAAACGGTAATTCAAATAACGTCTCAGTCATTAACGGACGAACGCTACAAGTAGTGACCACAATCCCTGTAGGGTCTGGCCCTTGGGGTGGTGCAGTCAATCAAAAAAATGACCGGGTGTATGTCGCTAATTCTGGATCAAGTAATGCTTCCGTCATCGATGCAAGAACCAATACCATCATCGCAACCCTTACTGCTGGTACCACTCCTAGGGGTGGAACGGCAAATCCTAATAATGGTCGAATATATATTTCAAACTTCGGTAGTAGTAATGTGTCTGTATTTGAAGAAGATAATTCTTTCGTCACAACCATCGCAATTCCTCAACCCCTAGAAGCAAATGTAAATGTAATCACCAATCAAATTTATATCTCTTCGAATAGCGGGTTCGTTTCTGTCGTTGACAGCACCACGAATAACATCGTCGCAACCATTACAACAACATCTGGCGATCATCAAATTGCCGTCAACCCAGCATCAGGACTTTATTATGTAGCCATTAATGGAGGAAATAGAGTCAATGCCATTAATTTCCCTAGTAATACCATAGCGGCCACCATTCCCACTGCCGGAGGGCCAATCGGTTTAGATATTAATACGTTAACCAACACACTCTATGTTAAACCATCCAACAGCTTTGTTTATAAAGTCGATGCAAATACCAACAACATCACTGCTACGATTACATTAGCTGGAAGTGGGCGAGAGCTTGCCGTCAACTCGATCCCAACGGAATTAATACTTGACAACTTCACCTCATCTTACGTTTCCGCAGTGATTGGTGGCGCAGCTGGACGTGTTTCGTTAATCGATCAAGTATCCAACAACGTCTTTAGTACTATTACCGTTGGAAACGAACCTCGATGGGTACAGTTCTTTTATTTATAAGATCGTTCCCTTTTATAGCAGGTGCATTCGAGCAGGATGCGCCTGTTTTTTCTGTATACCGTTACCATTTCGTAGACAAAACACCTCTACCAGCTAGATGAAATCTAACTGTAGAGGTGTCCTTTATTTCTCTACCCGCTTCGCAATCTCTTGCGAGAAGTAGGAAGCGACGTGCGGGGCGAGAGAGCCGGGGCCGAAACCGGCGTCGAAGCCTAATTCGAGGGCTAGTTCATGCGAGATGCGAGGGCCTCCACAGATAAGGAGGAATCGATCCCGAAGCCCCTCGGCTTCAAGTAGTTCGACTAACTCTGTTAAGTTGGTAATATGAACACCCTTTTGGGTAACAATCTGGGAGACGAGAAGCACATCAGCTTGTAGTTCGAGGGCTTTGGCAAGGAGGACATCGTTTTCGACTTGGCTTCCTAGGTTATACGCATCCACCCATGGGTATCGCTCTAAACCATACTCACCGTTATACCCTTTCATATTCATAATCGCATCGATACCAACAGTATGGGCATCCGTACCTGTACAAGCCCCTACGACGACGACTTTGCGACCGATGTGCTCTTCGATATAGTGATTAATATCATAGAAACCCATCACCTGACTTTCTACTTTTGGAACTTGAATCGTCGTGTAATCCACATGATGTTCGCACTTCCCATAGACAATGAAGTAGGTGTACCCTTCTCCTAGGTCTTTCATATGATAGATTTGCGGTTCGGTTAATCCCATCTTCATCACGAGTTGCCTAGCCGCTTCTTTCGCCTCTTCTCCATAAGGAGCAGGCATGGAGAAACTGAGCTGCATCGCCCCATCGTTCATCGTATCTCCGTATGGTTTGACTCTAGTAAGATCCGGAGCCATAAGGCACCTCCTCCCGACTTGGTAGTTGCAAACGTTTACGCAGCCCTTGCTCCATGGGGTTGTAGTAATCGACAGATTTCCGGATCACCCCGGCTAAGCCTTTTCCGCCATCTAAAGCCCTCTTCACATCCGCAAAAGTACCCCGATGGATCGCTTCAAAGAAGCCCGTCTCCTGAACGTCTTCAAGCAATTGAACTGCTTCATCAAGTACTTCTTGCGCTCTCTTCTCAATCTTGCCACCCGGACGAAACTGAATTTCTTGCCCTAGATTACGCGCATTGTTAAACACATACTGGGCATTTTCAATCGCGAGTTGACGATCGTGAATATGTGGGGTGTGCATCGCTTCTGTCATCATCCCCAGTAGCTGGATTCCTTGACCAGTCATAACACTAACGAGATTAAACAACGCATCTTGAATATGCCCTTTAAAGATATTTCCTGTCATATGCTTCGTGGGAGGCATGTACTTCAGTGGGGCATCGGGGAAGATTTGACGAGCCATCTGCGCCTGTGCTAATTCGAGTAAGAATCCATCCTCTAGTTCAGGACTCATCTCAAAAGCGTGCCCCAGTCCCATCTGCTCTTCCGGAAGCCCAGATAGTAACGCAATCTGTTCGTTAATAAACTGAGAGGCTAGAACCGTATGAGCGGCCTCTACGGCATCGGCAGTCGTAAGATAGTTATCTTCTCCTGTATTAATAATAATCCCAGCGTAACTATTAATCATGCGAGAAAACGCTTGGTCAATTAAGGTTCGTTGCATGTTAATATCACGGAAAAGAATCCCGTATAATGCATCATTTAACATCACATCCAGCCGTTCTAAAGCACCCATGACGGCAATTTCTGGCATACATAGTCCAGAACAATAATTGCAGAGACGTATATATCTACCGACTTCTTCTCCTACCTCGTCTAATGCTTGACGCATAATCCGAAAGTTCTCTTGCGTTGCATAGGTCCCGCCAAACCCTTCTCTCGTAGCACCATAAGGGACATAATCAATCAAGCTCTGCCCTGTTGAACGAATCACCGCAATGATGTCAGCACCCTGTCTAGCAGCCGAACGGGCTTGCACCACATCTTCATAGATGTCCCCCGTAGCCACGATGACATACAGATACGGCTTTTTTCCTTCTCCCAATGTAGCAAGATACTCATCCCGTTTTTTTCGATTTTGTGCAATACGATTTAGTTGTTGATCGGCAAATTGCGCGCCAAAGCGGTGAATCTCTTCATCTGATCGAGTCGGGACCTTCGTTAAATCAAGCGTCCCCTGAGCCACACGCTCTGCAATCGTTTGTGCATCTTGACCCTCATGCATCATCGCTTGAATCAGCCACGGTGCAACGCCTCTGCCTAGGACTCCTTGCTCTAATAGATGATCGACTACCCGATTGGGAAGAGGAATATATTCATCATCCACTCCGTCTATTCCAAAGAGGCGCGCGACCGTTCGCTCAACCGCTACCGTAGTAAGCGGAGCGATAAATTGATCGATCCCCTCTGCAATCTTGCGGGCCGCTTCTCGACCACGATTAATCTTCTGTGGATCTAAACGCAATCTCTCGTCCATAGTCCCCCTCCTGTATTCTTTGTTTTACGGCTGTTCGCGCCTGCTTAATCACCTTTTCAGGTAGTCCACATATCTCTGCGATCGAAATCGCTTGGGTTGCCACCCCATCTTCGTCCTCGATGGGATCAAGATGATAATCCATCGCCTTATAAAGTAACCGAATCCAATCTTCTGCTTGATTCGGATGGTCTGAGTCCCACTTAGGGACGGTCGAAAGTCCCCTTACACGATAGCCCCTAATCCCTTCGATCTGAAGAGCCTCTGGGAAATGAGTTACATGAACCGCCCATGCCTGAGACTCATGCAGATAGCGAGTAATCGCACAGCTGATCGCAGAACCTTCGATTGGATTCGTACCACGTCCGATTTCATCTAATAAGATGAACCCTTGGTTTTCTGGATCTCTATCTATCCACTGCGCAAGTCGATTCATCTCAGCGCCGAAGCTACTAAGTCCCTGTTCGGCATTTTGATGATCCCCTATCCATGTACGAACCCACGGAAATAACGGGAAGCAAAATTCCTCGGCGGGTACATATAAGCCATATTGCGCTAACACAGTGCACAAACCTACTACTCGTAAAGCCGTTGTCTTTCCACCCATATTAGGCCCGATTAGTAGAGTGCACCCTGGCTTCGCCTCCAGTGTAACCGGCGTCATTTCATACCCTTTTCGCATCCATGACTCTTGTTCGAGTGGAAGAATCCCCTCGATCAATCGGACTTGATTCTCCAAGTAGACCGGCCTAACTCCATTCCAACTCTGAGCCGCGCGACATTTCGCCCATAAGAAGTCAAGTCTTGTCCAGCGCTGTACGAGGCTTTGTAAAAATGGGATATGATCTCGAAATAAGCGATTGATCTGCCGAAACAACGATTGTTCATGAATCGATATCTTTTCATTCCAACTTAATAACTGCTCTTGCCATACATTCTCCTGTTCATCAGGTACAAGCTCGTAAATCTGTTCATAAATCGTTTCCCTTACCAACTTGATGTCTGGGTCTACTGCAAACACCTTGGCCGATTCTTGGTGTCTACTGATCACCCACTCCCCTTGGAAATTCGGATTTCTCTGTAGTCGCTCACTAATCTGCTTTTGTCGCTCTTTACGAAGTTGCTGAATCCCCTTCGTCAGCTGATTTTTCTCCCGATTCATCTCAAGCCATTTAGAATCACCTAACTGCGAAACTTCAAATGAAGTCGTAAAACGACCCGATTTTTGTAGCAGAAGAAGTAAGAAATGAAGCTTTCTCTGCTCTTCTGGATTCATTCTCATAAAGCGCGGACTGGATTCTGCACTTACAAACTCATCCCACTTGAACCATGTCACTAGAAATCTCTTTACATGAAACCAAGTAAGCATAGAAGATCGATCTTGCAACACTTCCTGTAGGTAAAAATCAATATCATCTACTAATTCACAACAGGTAAGAAAATACGTAGCACGAGATTCTGAAAATAACTCCATTACCTCTTGTTGGTCTTGTAAATCTAGTTCCCACTCTTCTATTTGAGAAGGCGTATAGGGTTTTAATCGCCCCTTCCACTTCTTACCTAAAGGAGTATAGGGCGCAACTCGTTTGAGATATTCAGAAATGCGGAGCGCTTCCGCAGTCTCTGAGTCAAGAAACATCTGAAATCCACTCCTCTCGGTATATATCCCAGACAGGTATATCTCCTACTACTTGCTGAATCTGTGTCCGAAGCTCCTCAGGATTTACTTGCCAACCATCTGGAGAAGTAGAGTTAATGGAAACTGCAAGTAGATTACTAGGAAACAACACCTGAATCCGGGACTCCTTGACTAGAACATCAAACAAATAGGTCCAGTCTGGGATTGTAATCTCGCCTGTAAAACCACTCGACCGTAACTGTTCTAGAATGCGTTTCGTTAGTGCACCATGAAAGTAAAGTTTCGTAGCTTGTTTGAGATCTTCCGCTGAAATGTGACTCCCCTGCGATTGAATCCACTCATGAGAAGAAAATGATACCCATTTTTCACCTATTTGGAGTGCACAAACTTCTCGCCTATAGAAAGATTGATAGAGTTCGATATCACCAGCAGGAGAAGGAAGGAGCAGTTTCGCCATCCATCCCTTTACTTCTTTCACTAACAAAGGAAGCGATGGCGAAAAACTAGCCCCTACCACTAATACAAACCCATCACTCCATACCGGGCTGGCCATTACCTTCCGATTATAGGCTCCATCCACAATCACCTTGGCACATCCACACTTTTTTAATTGCTCTATACAAAGAGAAGCCCACTGACGAGTAGGCACTCCTGTTAATTTGACAGATGTATCGCGATTCGCACGAGCTAGATAGACTCGCCCTGCTACCGAATCAATCGGTAGAGCTTCGATAATCTCCCACGCATCTACTTCATTTTGGAGGCAAATACCTGATGTGGCCACGATCCAGCCCTTATAAACACGCACCTCTGGTTTGGATCTTCCACTCCACACATCTTGTGCCTCACCATCTACACCAATGCTAAATACACCAACCGAATCTGCCGACCATGCTCTGCCCAATCCATTTAGAAAAGTGGTTTTTCCCGCATTTTTAGAAATGCCAACCAGCGAAAGAACTTGTAAATCCTCTCGCTGGCCCCACTGTTTCATTGTTTGATTCATGTAATTTCTTTCACACCATCACTGCTTTGGGCAGAGGCAGCTTCAATCTCAGCAGCTTTCACTTCCATCTGTTGACGGCGCTCCTCACGGTTTAACTGCTTTGGTTCTAGATTGATTTGTTGATTACTCATGAGAGCAGCAACTCCGACCAACTGGCGTTCACGCTGGCAATCTTCACAGTTACATTGGGTCGGGCGATAATTTTCTGGTTCAGGATAAGAAGTAATAACCCCTTCAAAGTTTCGCAAAATTGTTTTCGTCGGACTTTGCGACAGAATATAGTTAGGAGCCACAGGGATTTTTCCGCCTCCACCCGGGGCATCGACAACGAATGTAGGAATTGCGTATCCAGATGTATGACCTCTGAGATACTCCATAATCTCAATCCCTTTCGAGACGGGTGCACGGAAGTGGCCAATTCCTTCAGATAAGTCACATTGGTAGATATAGTACGGGCGAACTCGAATCTTCACAAGCTCATGCATCAACTTCTTCATCACATGCGGGCAATCATTCACCCCTGCTAGAATAACCGACTGGTTACCAAGCGGAACTCCCGCATTCGCCAACATCTCACAAGCTTTTTTCGCCTCTGCTGTAATCTCGCGAGGATGGTTGAAATGCGTATTTAACCAGACTGGATGGTATTTCTGTAAGATGTTACACAAGTTCTCCGTAATTCGCTGAGGGAATACGACTGGGGCACGTGTCCCGATCCGAATAATTTCTACATGCGGAATTTCGCGCAAGTTCTTCAGTAGATACTCTAGGATACGGTCATTTACCAACAAGCCATCTCCGCCAGAAAGCAGCACATCTCGAATTTCGGGAGTACGACGAATGTAGTCGATACAAGCATCCATCTGCTTCTTCGGAACCCCCATGCCCACTTGCCCAGAAAAACGACGACGTGTACAGTAGCGGCAATACATCGAGCATTGGTTGGTAATAAGGAATAAAACACGGTCAGGGTAGCGATGTGTGAGACCCGGTACAGGGGAATCCGTATCTTCTAGTAGTGGATCTTCCATGTCATACGGAGTTCGGTATAACTCAGAAGATACTGGAACCGATTGCATACGTACTGGATCAGTTGGGTCTTTTGGATCCATTAGTAATGCATAGTAAGGAGTGATGTTAAGTGGGATCGTTTGGTTGGATATCTCAACCCCTTCTACTTCTTCGGGAGCTAGTTCAATTACTTTACTTAGATCGTCGTAATTTTTAATGGTATGGGTGAGTTGCCATAACCAGTCGTTCCATTGCTCTTCGGTAACATCTTTCCATAGTTCGATTTCGCGCCAGTCTCTCACTTGAATTCCTCCTTGGGTTATGGTTTGCCTATACCTGATATCGCCTATAAAAGATATCTTTTAAAGCCGGTTGATCCCGCAGTAGTTGGAGTGTTAGTTCCGCATGGCCGGGGGCATATCCGTTTCCAATCATCATTTGAACGTCTTTGCCTGCTCCCTCTGCACCTAGGGCGGCGGCGGTGAACTTTACGGCTGTGCTGAAGTAATAGACTGTTCCACCATCTCGAGTTGCTAGGATAGAAGAAAGCTCAGTGTCGGGGACGTTCACACAATTCACAGTAATATCTGCTAATTTACCATCTGTTAACTCCTCAACCATTTCTTTCACAGCAATTGGCTCTTTTGCATTGACCGACTGTACCTCATGGGCAATCCCTAATTCTCGGATCATTTCACAAGCCGCGGGATTTGACTCAATCGCGATCACCTTCCCCTGCTTACCAGCCGTTTGCCAAGCAACTGCAAGGCTTAATAAACCAGACTTTCCTCCCGCACCTAACACCACAACCGTATTTCTTGGCTTAACCAATCTAGCCACTTGCGCAGGGGCACCGCACACATCCAATGCCGCTAAGGAGACAGATTCAGGTAAATCCTCTGGAAGAGTCGCAAATGGACAGCTAGCAAACAAAATAGCCTTTCCTTTTATTGAAATTTGACCGTTATTCATATTTACATGTTGGATCTCTTCGACTAAAAGCGGAGTTAACGTGAGCGAAACCAGTGTCGCCACTTGATCTCCCACTTGTAAATCGGATGTAGGAAAATCAACCCCTATCTGACTTACTCTGCCGATTAACATCCCGCCAGAGCCTGTTACTGGGTTATGCATCTTACCGCGATCCGTAATAATCTTCATGATCATTTCTTTCACTTTACCATCATCATGTTCACAAGCTTCTTTGATCTGAACAAAGGAAGCGGAATCAATATTTAATCGTTCTACGTCGATAAGGCATTCATTTGCATATAAGGGAGATACACTGTCCAGTCTCCAAGCCGGTTGGGGCAGTACACCCTCTGGCTCGATCACTCGATGTGTCCCAAACGGGTCTCCTTTTCGCTGTTGCATCTTCTTCCACCTCCACACCCTATTCCTATGCAAGTTTTATGCCAATTCAAAAAATAGCGTGTCTATTGGGAAACAGCACAGCATATCAAAAAAAGCGCCCATTATTAGGCACCCATTTGAGCTGGACAGATACATTGCCCCAGGCTAACTCCTACCCTCAACCCCTCTGTATTCCTAACTTTCGCAACTTATACTGCAAAGTCTGCCTCGGAATCTGCAATACTTCTGCTGCCCTAGACACTTTCCCCTCCGATTGAATCATCGCTTTTGTAATGATCTCGCTTTCGTACTGGGTTAATCGATCTACTAAACTTAATTCTCTACTCCTTTGAAACGCATGAGTAGAGTGTTTCGTCATATGACGAGAGAGATGGCGAAGCTCAATACAATTTGACTCGATAAAATGAACCGCTCCCTCTAGCACATTTCGCAACTCACGTACATTTCCCGGCCAATCATACTGCCTGAATAACATCTCCACTTCTACAGAAAGCGACAGCGACGGAATCGAATATTGCCGAGAGAGATTTCCCAGGAAATAATTTGTCAAAAGTTGCAGATCTTCTTTTCTCTTTCTCAAGGGAAGAAGGTGAATGCTCACTACATGAAGTCGGTAAAACAAATCCTTACGAAACTTCCCCGATTCCACTGCTAACCACGGGTCCTCATTAATCGCCGCAATCACACGCACATCAACAGAGTGTAATTTTGAACCACCCACTCTTCGTAAAAAACTATCCTCTAGAACTCTCAGTAACTTTGCTTGCAGATCAATCGGCATCGCATGAATTTCATCTAAAAAAAGAGTGCCACCATCCGCTAGCTCAAACAGTCCAGCACGATCTTCTGCACCTGTAAAAGCACCTTTTTCCGTTCCAAACAATAAACTTTCTAACAATGAACTAGGGATCGCTGCGCAGTTCTGGACAATAAACGGCTTTTTCTTCCCCAAACCCAACTGATGAATCGATTGTGAGATAATCTCCTTCCCAGTTCCTGTCTCACCAATAATTAAGACAGGCGCCTTGGAATGGGCTACTCTTCTTGCCTTACTCACTTCTGCGACTAAGGCGGGGTGTTGGGTAAGGAAATCTTCAAACTTATACAAACATGCCTTCTTTTCCTTATGCGGCGCTGCTTTCCATACTTGCTCACGCAATGCATGAACCTCTTCGGATAACTCTCTTACTTGTGTATAGTCCCGAGAAATCTCTACTGCACCTAAGCATCTCCCTTCGACATGAACGGGAAAGGTACGATTTAAGGTCGTAATCTGCTTTCCCTTTTGATTTAAAAAGGTTTGTTGAGTATCTGGAAGCCGTTCCCCTGTCTCTAACACATATAAAAGCGTGCTTGACTTCTCCGTTAAAGATGGAAACGTTTCCAAAACATGCGTCCCTAACACCTCTGTCGATTCCATTCCATCGATACGAGAGGCAGCTTGATTATAAAAAATAGTAACTCCTTGTGCATTTACAATATGTACACCTTCTTGGATCCCATGCAACACCTCTTGAAAGACATGCTCACTACATTCACCTTGCCCCCCATGTTGAACCAATGGAATCCCCCCAGATTTGGTTTGTGCTAAAAATTAAGCAGAAAAAGATCAATATTTGGCATTGACTTATATTTATAATTGTATATGTTTTCTACTTATTATGCTAGGGACTACTTAATGTCATTTCTTAATCACCTCCAACCTTTCTGAGTAATATATTGTTACTAACTTAGAAACGGGGTGGGGCATATGATTCACAGGCCTGCAACAATCTTCAGTCTGGATCCATTAGTCGTTACGTATGAAAAGATCGTTACACCGGAGGAATGCCAAGAGCTCATTCAATTAGCCCAGCCTCAACTTCATCCGTCTACCATTGTAGGCGAAAAGGGACTGATCCAGTCCGACTACAGAATCTGTAATACCGGTTGGATTCCCCATCACACCAATTCATTTACTACCGAAATATGTGAGCGAATTGCTAGTATTACCAGACAACCACTCCGCCACGCCGAACCACTGCAAGTAGGCGAATATACAGCTGGAGGGAGATTTGGCGCTCACTTCGATGCCTTCGAGCTCGATAAAGAAGCAAGTTATCAATTCATGGCAGTCGGTGGACAACGTACTTATACGGCTCTACTCTATTTGAATACACTTCCTGCTGGAGTCGGAGGAGAGACTTTCTTCCCCAAACTAGATCTAGAAATTGTACCTCAGGAAGGAACCCTCCTTGTATTTCAAAACTGTATAAAGGGAACGATTGACCTCCACCCGCTTTCTCTACACGGTTCTGATATTCTAAAAGAGGGCATTAAGTACATTGCCACTCTCTGGTTTCGGGAGCGGCCGCTAGTCTGACTCAGTGCAATCTAAACACCATTTTGATTTGTCACCAACTTCGAAATCCTATACAATGAAAATGCCCTTTCATATAAAGCTCCTCATCATCAGTAGGAAGTTTATATGAAAGGGCTATTTTTTTATCTTTTTAATCTAAGCCGTAGCATAGGTGGGGGTGCTCGTTATACTGAAACGCGGTGCCCTGTTAACTTGGATGAAACGAAGAAACCAGCCTTCGCCTCACCTTTCATGTTGTCCCCGTCTACCGATACGACGAAGTTCAAATTAATACTCATCGGTTTCGTAATCTTCATCGACCACTTTAATTTATCGCCGTCTACTGAAGGATGAAACGTAAATGTATCCTCGCCCTGCTGTGCATTTCCTACTAATTGCCCATCTTGAGAAGTAAACTCAACTGAAACTGGAAATTTCCCCATCGGGCTAGCGATCTCCGTTTCCCACTTCCCTAGAAATGGATCTCCACTATTAGACTGACTGTTCATATTATGTGCCTCCTATTTTACCATCCATATGTACTTCCAAAACAAATTGTATCAGATGTCGCATTAAGAAATGAAGAAAATATTGACTATTAATAAAGGTGTTCACTCTATCTCATACATTGCAGGAAATTCACTCCCCGATGTCACATTTAATAGAATAAGAGACTTGAAGAGGAGAATTTCGTTTTGATGAGAAAAATACTTTCCCTATGCATCATAGGTGTTTTGCTGATGGGGACAGGTTGTAATTCAGCGATAGAGGCTCAGCAAGCGAAGAGAACAGAAATAATAAATGCCTCCATCGAAAAACCAACTGCAATTGACACTATCATTCGGAGGGCACTCGGTATAGGAGAAATCTATCCCTCCATTGAGAGTTTAAGCAGAGAATCTTCCATTATCATCCAAGGTGTCGTGATCAGTCGGAGTACCTTCCAATCTGACGGAGTCACCTTTGTAAAATCAACTGTAAAAGTA
This sequence comes from Thermoactinomyces sp. DSM 45891, assembly GCF_900119485.1. Taxonomy (GTDB): domain Bacteria; phylum Bacillota; class Bacilli; order Thermoactinomycetales; family Thermoactinomycetaceae; genus Baia. Next base: position 6,025 of record NZ_FPJZ01000027.1, on the reverse strand, counting down.
ACAAAGACACTAAGCGGAAAAGCTTCGAAAGGCGACACACTCCCTTTTATTACCCCCTTAGGGTTTAACACTCTGAAAAAATCAGATAAAGTCGTTTTATTCGGTCGACAACAATCAAAAGACTCTCTCCTCCTACCCGATACCTATACTACCGTGGGCGGATTCCAAGGACAATTCCATATAAAGGGCAATAGGGCCAAACGAAACACAGAACATCTCAACAAAGCCGATCAAAAAACATTCCCCTCGCTAGAAATGAAACTATCTCTATTAATCAAGAAGATCAAAAAAGCCAAACAATAAAACAAACGCCCTCCCGTGTCTACTAAATAGACTACAAGGAAGGCGTTTACGCTTTGTCTTTACACCTTATTACATACGCTCTGGAGCTGTCACGCCAACAAGGCTCAATCCGTTCCGAATCACCTGCGCCGTACACTCGAGCAATGCTAGACGTGCCTGCGATAACTCCACATCCTCTGTTACAACCCGATGCGCACCATAGTAACTATGAAACTGTGTCGACAAATCATATAAATAGCGAATCACACGGTGCGGAGCGATGGCCGCCGCCGCAGATGCGATCTCATCTGGAAACTCAGCTAGTTTTTGTAACAAATCATACTCCGCATCTTCCGACAACCGGCTCAAGATCGCAGGGTCAAACGAAACAGCGATCCCTTTCTCACCAGCTTGACGAAACACACTATGAATCCGTGCATGGGCATATTGTACATAGTATACAGGATTCTCATTCGACTGACTCATCGCCAAATCCATATCAAAGTCCAAATGTGTATCTTGGCTACGCATCGCGAAGAAATAACGAGTCGCATCAACCCCTACTTCTTCCATCAAATCGACCAACGTAACCGCTTTCCCTGTACGCTTCGACATCTTCACTACTTCTCCACCTTGGAAAAGCTTCACAAGCTGAATAATCATCACATCAAGCGTATCAGACGAATGTCCTAACGCTTGCAAAGCCGCCTTCATCCGAGCAATATATCCGTGATGATCCGCACCCCAAATATTAATCAGACGATCGAAGCCACGACTTAATTTATTCCGATGGTACGCAATATCAGGTGTAAGATAGGTATAGGAACCATCTTGTTTCACCAGCACACGGTCCTTGTCATCACCGAAATCCGTAGAACGTAGCCAGAGAGCGCCATCTTGTTCGTACGTACAACCCTGATTCTTTAACTCTTCTAACGTTTGCTCGATCACATTCGATTCATAGAGAGACTTCTCACTAAACCACTTATCAAAGCCGACACGGTACCCTTTTAGATCCGTCTCAATCTTGTTAAGTAGCTTCTCACGTCCCACTTCCTGAAAATAAGTTAAACGCTCAGAGCCATCTACCTCAGCCCACTTTTTACCGTCCACCTCGATGATTTGCTCCGCAATTTGTACCATATCCTGTCCATGGTACCCGTCCTCTGGAAATTCCCAATCTATTCCCAAACCCTCGAAATAACGCGCTTCTAGGGATAAGGCCATCTTGTTCATCTGATTGCCTGCATCATTAATATAATATTCACGGGTTACATCATAACCAGCCGCATCCAATACATTGCACAATGCATCCCCGACCGCGGCCCCGCGTGCATGTCCGAGATGAAGACTACCCGTTGGATTAGCACTCACAAACTCCACATTTACCCGCTCGCCCTTACCAGCTCCGCTTCTACCGAATTCCTCTTTTTGCTTATGAATCTCAAGCGCCACACCCGTTAAAAAAGAACGATCCATCGTAAAGTTAATAAAACCCGGGCCCGCAATCTCGATCTTGTGAATCTGTGCTTTGGATTGGTCTAGTTTCTCTACGATCACATTCGCAATCTCACGTGGATTACGACGGGCAATCCGTGTCAACTGCATCGCCACATTCGTAGCCCAATCTCCGTGACTCTTCTCCTTCGGCACCTCTAATAAAATATCAGGAATCTGTTCCTCCGTTACCAGTTCCGCTTGTAAAATGGCTTGTCTAATCTGCTCTTTCAACGTTTCCTTCATCTGCGTTAAAACGCTCATCATTACCCCTCCAACCAATCAATCGTAAGCTCGTACAACCCTAATGATTGCCCGCTCATCGATAACTCAAATGAAAACTCGATCTTCCCACTATCTTGTCCCATCTCACGGCGATATTGATGAGTATGCACTTCCATCTCCATCCTGCCACCGGGCGTTGTCATCGTACTCACCGTGACATCATCCGGCCGATACACTTGACGGTACGAAATGCCTCCACGACGAATGATTACAAGCTGGTCCTCCCCAGCCCTCACCATCGTGACTATCTCTTCTGATGTACCCGGATTTTCTTTATAGCGAATCTTCCAGTCTGTCCACGACTCCTCAAACGAACCAGGCATCTCCTGTTCGATCCTTTCTGGTTCAGCCACTGGATCAGAATAAATAATCGAAACAACACGTACTCGGACTTCACGTTTTTGATTTTGGCTCATAAAGGAAATGGCACCCGTTCTTGCGGATGCCAAACACCTCACTAAAATTATTATGCATCAAGTATAGTAAAAGCTTGAAAAGTTAGCAACCGTACTATACCTACTATTTGAAACATCTCTTTAAAACGATGAAAATATGTTCCTCATAACACTGCCTTTTTCATACACAAAAATGAGACATATATGGTCGAAAAAATAGATGAATCATCCAAGCCAAGTGAATTGATTCACCATATGTATAGTTAGAAGAAGGAGGCCTATGATGAAGAAGAAAATAGTTACAACACAGAGTAATTGTCCACCGGCGAATTGTTCTATTATCCAGAGAATCTTCAGAAGACTGGGGGCACTTGGAAGACGTATCGCAAACTTAAACAGACGTATCGTAGCCTTAGAGAATAGGAGTGGGCTATCTGCTTATGGACAAGTATACAATCTATCCACCGGTATAACGCTAACCATCCCAGCGGGAGGTAATGTGCCATTTAGTAATAATGGTGTATTAAATAACATTACACATACTACAGGGTCCGCTGACGTCATCCTACCTCAAGCAGGCCAGTACGAAATCAACTTCCAGGTGAGTGCTGTGGGGGCACTTCTAGGTTTGCTAGCCGCTTTTGCCGTTACTGTAAATGGCACAGTCGTTCCCCAATCGACTTTTGCCATTAACTTGACAGGTATTATAGGTCTCGCAGCACAAATATCCGGTTCCGTCATCATCGATGTCCCTGCGAACGCAACCATCACATTACGAAATGTAAGCGGTGTACCTGTTCCATTACTAGACACCCTAATTGGTGCGACTACACCACTCAGCAATGCTTCTATGACATTAAAGAGATTAGGTCCTGTATAAGAAAGATAGACAGAAACAGACGAGGATGAAGACTTGGAAACAGGGAGTGTCAGGATGTGACAGTCCATTCTTTTCAAGCATTCAGCCTCTTTTTTTTGTGCACATCTTACCCAAATGGACAGGAACATAAACTCGATCATAATCATACCTATAACAGGAATCATTTTAAAGGAGGTATAACATGTCTCAAGCCAATATACCTAATATTTCACCTAATATTTCCGTTACGAGAGAAGATGCAGTAAATCTGTTGCTTTCCTCGATTGCATTAGAAGAGTTAGGACTTAGCCATATTATTAATGCCGAGGGAGAAAAAATCCAATACGTTCTCGGAACGCTCCCTGGAGTCTCAGCAACCCTCCAACCCTCCATTAGCGACTTATTCCTTATTAATGAGAGCGTTCGCGACACAATTAATGTAATCGCAAAGAAAGAATGGATTTTAAACGAAAAGTTAGAAAATACAATAGGCACACCTGTTACAGTAGGGCCAACAGGACCCCAAGGACCAGCAGGACCGACCGGTTCATCAGGAGGACCACCAGGACCTCAGGGGCCAGCAGGACCGACCGGACCACCTGGGCCTCAGGGACCGACTGGACCTCAGGGACCTCAAGGGCCGACAGGTTCTTTTGCTACAGGCGATTTCTTATTTTTAGTTCAAGGAAACTCAGGCGCGGACGGAAATGCTCCCGTCGATTTCGGAGATATCATTAACTTTATATCCGATACATTAGAAATTAACGTAACACCTGGTTCTGCTGATGTAAGGATAGAAGTTCCTACAGGACCGACTGGACCTCAAGGCGATACGGGACCGACGGGGCCTCAAGGACCGACTGGACCTCAAGGGATCACAGGACCCCAAGGCGATATAGGACCTCAAGGCGATACGGGACCTCAAGGACCGACTGGACCTCAAGGCGATACGGGACCTCAAGGACCGACTGGACCTCAAGGCGATACGGGACCTCAAGGACCGACTGGACCTCAAGGAGACACCGGGCCTCAAGGCGATACAGGACTTCAAGGGATCACGGGGCCTCAAGGAGGAACTGGACCTCAAGGCGATACGGGACCTCAAGGCGATACGGGACCTCAAGGCGACACGGGGCCTCAAGGCGATACGGGACCTCAAGGCGATACGGGACCTCAAGGCGACACGGGACCTCAAGGGCTAACCGGACCTCAAGGCGATACGGGACCTCAAGGACTAACCGGACCTCAAGGAGACACGGGGCCTCAAGGACCGACAGGACCTCAGGGCGATACGGGGCCTCAAGGACTAACCGGACCTCAAGGAGACACGGGGCCTCAAGGACCGACAGGACCTCAAGGAGACACCGGGCCTCAAGGCAACACTGGACCTCAAGGGGACACTGGACCTCAGGGGCCAACGGGACCTCAAGGACTAACCGGACCTCAAGGAGGAACCGGACCTCAAGGATCGACGGGTGACCCCTTCCCAGTAAATAGCTCTTTAAATGCAGCTGCAGCTCCCACATTCTCAATCCCTGCGGATGGTGCCGTTCCATGGAATACACCTGGTAACGTAACTGGTAACAATATTACTCTTGGAGCGACTTTTGTCACGATTGCTACTGGTTCATATCTGATTTTAGCTGGGCTAAATGGAACTGGAAACATAAGCGGTCAACTTCGGAGAAACGGTGTATTAATTCCAGGTGGGATTATGTCGGCACAGGCAAACAACGATGGTATTTCAATTGGAGCTTTCACCACTGGACCAGCACAAATATCTCTCCATGATCTGAATGCCTTAAGTAATGGCCGTGCCAATATACAAGTATTGCAGGTCGATGTTGAATAAGGAGTAAGGAGGTGTGACATGTCTCAAGCTAATATCCCTAATATTTCACCTAATATTTCCGTTACGAGAGACGATGCAGTGAACCTATTACTGTCATCGATTGCGTTAGAAGAGGTAGGACTTAGCCATATCATTAACGCCGAGGGAGAAAAGCTACAATACGTTCTCGGAACGCTCCCCGGGGTCTCAACCACCTTTCAACCCACTCTTAACGATCTACTTTCGATCAATACAAGTGTGCGCGACACTCTGAATACCATCACCAAGAAAGAATGGATTTTAAACCAAAAGTTAGAAAACGTATTAGACGGAGAAGATTCTCCGGCGGGAACACCGGGGCCTCAAGGCCCCCCGGGACCCACAGGACCATCAGAAGGGCCAACTGGAACTCAGGGATTCGCAGGACCGACTGGGCCTCAAGGACCTCAAGGGGTCACAGGACCCCAAGGGGTCTTAGGACCAACTGGGACGATCGCGACAGGTGACTTTCTATTTATAGTCCAAGGAAACTCAGGCGCGGATGGAAATGTTCCACTCGGCTTCGGAGATACACTCAACTTTTTATCGGATACGTTAGAAATTACGGTAACACCCGGTTCGGCTAATGTAAGACTAGAAGCGCCGACGGGATCTACCGGACCCACTGGAACTCCGGGACCTCTAGGACCTACTGGGCCTCAAGGAAATGCAGGATCTCAAGGGACCTCAGGGCCCCAAGGGAATGCGGGAACTCAGGGACCTACCGGGACTCAAGGGGATTTGGGGGCTCAAGGCATCACGGGGACTCAAGGAGTCACGGGGGCTCAAGGCATCACGGGAGCTCAAGGAGACATTGGACCTCAAGGCGGCACAGGA
>NZ_FPJZ01000026.1 GCF_900119485.1 Thermoactinomyces sp. DSM 45891 | reverse complement strand
TCTTGTTGGCTGACTTTTCCCTTTCGTGAATTAAGGCATTCAACTTTTTTAGATAGGCATTCTCCATTTGTAGTCGCTTATTCTCTGCTCGTAATGCTTCCTCTGTACCCAGTTCCTGTTTCTTCTTTGTCTTCTTTTTCAAGGATGGACGCCCCTTTTTCTTTTGTTTAAGAGCGTCTATTCCTTGTGTTTCATACAAACTCCTCCATTTTCTCACGGTATCTGTAGAGGGGATATTGAAGACTGCAATAGTTTCTTGAATGGACGCTCCTGTTTCGTTCATATAGGTTAGTACATCCATTTTAAACTCCATTGGATAATTTTCATAGGCTATCTGAAACGCTTTATCCCCATGCCTTTTATACTTATTTACCCACTGTTTTAAAAGAGTAAGGTTTACTTGATGTTTCTTCGCGATTTCTTTATATGACTCGACGCCGTCGAGGTAGTCTTGTATAGCATTTAATTTTACCTCTAAAGAATATTTAGTCATAGAAAAAGCACCTCCAACTGTTGGTTTTGTGTCCAACAATTGGGGTGCAGTTCAGTTGAGGAGATAGCTTGTTTTCGTATATCTAAAAACCCAACCTTTACAGCGAAAAAAGTGTCTATCCACCTGTTAGTGGCCAAAGCTAAACCTTCTTGACAATTGCCTACCGATATTAAATGCTGTGTCCTCCGCTTGTTCAGCTTTCGACATTGGTTTGCATTCCCGATCTATTTCTAAATGCTTGGAATGTGCTTTCAAAAGTCCAACGTTTGTACACTGACTATCAATCTGCATCCAATATAGGAGATCTTTCTCAGCTACAAAATAATAAGAATCACAGTACTTGAGATATCGTTGCCACTTTTCATCCTTCTTAAAATCTTGATAGCTTGCTTTGCATTCAAGAATACATATCTTCCCCTCTTTATCTACACCGATCACATCACAGCGAAGATTATCTGGGAGAGTCAATTCAGTTGTTACCATATATCCCTTATTATAGAGCCATTTTAAGCCAAGTGCTTGTAAATTGCCGTGTTTCTCCATATCAAATGAAGCAAATTGATTAGATCTATTTAATGCTTCACTAAAGGACTCTGGTCTACGTTTGCGGAAAGATTTAAGACCTTCTTCTGCCTGCTTCATTTCCTGTTCAATCTCTTTCAATCGCTTCTTTTCTTGGGTGATTTTCTGACCTATTAATTTGGATAGAGAATCGATTCCCCAGTACTCAGCTTCTTCAGGAATATCCCAGTAAACCCAATCGTTTTGTGGTACATATTCATAATTGTATTCTGTTCGGTACCCTCGTTTTTTACGCTTTTGGAAATCTTCAGCAATAGCTAGGACATCTAGTACATAGTGGGTTCGTATCTTTTCCCAGGCATCTTCTGGATGGACTTCTTCCTTAAATACAATGATCCCCTTTTTCTTGAGGTTACGTTGCCAATTGTAGTCTAATCTCTTTGCGAGACATGGCCGATCGTTACGAAGTCCAAGATGATCCATGAGGAAATCTAAGGCATCATCATTGGTGACCTCATGAAAGAGTTCAGGTAGAAGCTTCTTTATCTTCTTACGCTCTTTCTCGATAGAATCGATGGTTTGCTCTAATTTTTCTCGTTCTCTCTCTAGATCACGAACCTTATACTTGACGTTTTTTTCTACCTCTCGGAGCCGATCCCTCTTTTCCTTGATAAGTGTAGGGTACTCTATTAGGTCATCACGTTTAATATTAGGTTCAATCGACATCAGGATCTCACCAAGTCCATCCCAGTCTTTTTCTCGAAACATAGAAAGCAAAAATAAGCCATTGAGTCCTAGTTGGCTCCACTTCTGAACATGTTCAGGTTGACAGTACTCTTCTAATTGCATCAGACAATTTCTAAACTGACTTAGCTTTTTAGCTTGGCTTTCAGTAAATCCCTGTTTCATTAAATCGGATGGCTTCCATCCTTCACGAAGTCTTTGAATAGCCCACAGGCTACGCTCATCTTTACCAGTAATCATAAACGTCACCTCGGTACTCGGAGTACTTTTAAATCAGTATATCATTTCGAGTACTCCGAGTACTATTTGGATAAGGCCATACTGATGTGGAAGATATAAAACTTGATATAGGGACTAATATTTTATATAGTAAAATATGAAGAATCACAACGAAGAGAGACTATTCCACTATCAGGGAGGAATAGTCTCTCTTCGTTTATCTTGATCAACTGATATGCAATCGTATGTATTCACTTGGTGATTTACCGGATTTTTCTATCTTAGTCCATTGATCAGCCGTTAAAGTAAGCGAAACTTTTTTCGTAATACCGATTCGTTTTTTACCTGATCCAGCTCGTTTTCCTCCCCATGTGTCACAAGGAAGATCCGGTATAGGAAATTGAGCTTGATATATGGTCTGGAGCCAATCAATATAAATCCAAAAGGGCATTTTTCCATCCCATGCTTGAAAGTCCTGATAGAAAATATCTATCATTTCTTTCGAATGCCCCTTGTCGGGATTTATGTATAACTTGATATCCAACATTCTAACCCTCCTTGATATAGGTTCCTTTTATCAAGACAATCGCTAATTCCGCTTGATGTAGGTTCCTTATATCAAGTTTCTCCACATTTTATTAATTTATAGCCCTAACTAAAGGCTAATAAAATATCTCTGTAACATGTCACACTTGATTATTTATGTCTAATTACTTACTATGCACGATCAAATACATCAAAGTGGAGGTTGATTAGCATGAATAAACAAACCAAGGCACTGTTTACGAATCATACACATACAGCTACATTAGAGAATTATGGTGATATAAAAATTGTAGTATTGAAAGGTGTTTCACTAAATATCAGATATGTATTTGATGGAACAATATTATATATCTGGTGATGTGGGACAAGCAGTCTTTGAATTTGCAGAGATAGTTCAGCCCAGTGATGTAAGTACTTATGATCTTGACTATTTATGCGGAAAGTTAGTTTCTCATTCTTGGAATCATGACATATTTGATCCAGAAATGGCAACTAAACGTATCAGAGAGTGGTTCTACAACCAACCAGCCAGTGAAATTGAGTATGTCAGCCAAGATATGGAGCGCTTCCAAGTGATAATGTAATCCCATTCAATAAGACCTGCTCTGATTGATTAGGAATTAGGAGCGTTGGATCCAAAAAAGAAAGCACCTTTAGTCAGATGCAGAGGGGAAAACCTAGCTAGATGTCTACTATTATTCATACTGGACTTTCTAGGACAGTTTTAAACATTAAACACATTTAAAAACAAAGATAAGCTATCTCCACCACCACAGAGGAATAGCTTATCTTTGTTTTTATATATGCTCAAGAAGAGGATATATAGGATGAAACTAGCACTTATTTTTATTGTAAATAAAAAAATGTCAATTAGCAATAAAGCTCCCAAATGATTACTTCTTCATCCAATACTTGATTAGGTCATAGTTTTTCCCTGTAAAGCGAGGGCCATAGGCTATAGAGTCCCGATCACTCAAGCTATTTAAGCTTATAGCTGCCACCACACCAGCTTTTGAGTTCCACATAGGCCCACCGGACATGCCGCCTTCGGTATATTGATTCGTGATCATGTATTGACTGTACAAGTCTGTCAGCTTGCCTAATGAATTGTATTGATATAAGCCTTTGTTAAGGAATTCTGGGCTTTCAGCTGGATATCCGTGAGCTAGGACTTGCTCTCCTACAGCATGTTTTGTGGATCGGATATTGAGCGATGAATCTGACTTTTGATCAACTCGTATTGCAGCAAAATCAACAGGAGCGACTTTAGTAGGATCTAGTTTTTTATTCGAATCCCTTTTTACCTTCGGAAAATCGGAATTCACCCAAAAAGCATCTGTATAGGAAGCTGGGTAGGGTTGATCAACTCCATTCAATGCTCTCACAACCATGATAGAGTTTGCTGCTCGTACCCCTTCCGGTCTGTCGATGTCCCATACACAGTGAGAAGCTGTTATTACAGTGTCCTCATCTACATGGAATCCTGTACAGAGATAATAGTTGCTTGGATCATCAGGGTTATGCCCATCGTCAAAACTCATCATGAGCGTGGCGATTGCGCTGTTCGGATGTAAGGAGGTATTAATGACTTTACTCAAGTCCTTTGGGCTTCCTTGAATAATTATTTTGGATGATGATTGCTGACTCTCTTGTATGCCCTCCTCCATTGACTCCTGAGAGAGTGGTACCTGCTCAATTGATCCATCACTACTGATGCTTGTGCCTGATGGCAAGGACTGCAATGTCTCTTGAGAGATAGAGTTGATGTCTGGCTTTCCTTCTTTTTTTAAGGTGAACTTCTTCTGCTTTTTAGCTTCATTTGCGATTTTCAATAATTGCTCTTGTTGTGCCTTGGGAAGATCTTTTAGGGCCACTCTCGAAAAATCCACAAAACTATTAGTGGGTGTTTTAGGTTGTACTGGCGATGGAATAATGGGTAAGCTCACTAAACTAGTTACTATAGTTGTAAATAATACCTTTCGCATCATTATCTGTATCCTCCTCTACTAATATAAGCGTAATTGTATTTTTCGAATTAATATAAATCAATACATTTTTTTGATAATATAAGAAGGAATACTGGAGGGATAACGATGCAGAAAAAGCGTTTGATTCCTGCTTTGATCCTACTTGGATTACTAGTTGTTGGGGGTAGTTTCTGGTATCTATACGATGATCGAGTTGATGTAACAATTGAGGTTGTTGATGAGAACAATAAACCACAAAAAGTAAGCATATATGTGGTTGAAGAAGAAGATATGTATCCTTTCAGACCGTCTAGTACAGATGCTAATGGACAGCTGCATTTGAAGAAGCTAGAAGCTGGCTTGTATAGATTTGACATTCTAACAGACTCTGACTGGGAAAAGATTGATGAGAAAAAGAAAATCAGTAAAGAACATTCCAAGTTTCGTTTTGTTCTAAAAAAGAAAGACTTATGAGGGGTAAGTCCGAGATAAGTCCAAAAACGACCATACAGATAGAAAAAAATGTATAAGGGGCATACAGCCCCTTATACCATGCAGATTCTAATTCGAGTTTTCCATCTATAGGGCTTGCTCACAGGGTTCGTGTTGTGAACCGCAAAGTAGATGCTATTTAATGTAAAAGAAGAAAGCCTCCTGTTAAACAAGGCTTTCTTCTTTTACATTTATTTATCATCAGTCACTAATCCCCTATATTCTTGTGCTTGTTCTAGCGTCCATATAGGTGTGGATGCTAACACTTGAATAGGTTCTGGTAATTCTGGACGTACTTTTTTCCCTTCTCGTTGACCTTTCAATTTTTTCGAAAGGCGTTGAACACTCCAACCTAGTATCTCAGCAAATTCTTTCATACCGACGAGAGGGATATCTACTTTCCCAGAGATGTAATCTCATCCATATACTCATCTACATCACGACTCAAGTCCTCAAGATGGATTTTTAAGTATGAAGAGTCTACAAGCTCTCCTAATGGGTAACTTCCTTGATAATCGTCCCATTTTTCGATCAAATATTGGTCTCGCTGAAGCTTTCCATCCTCTGTAATCACTTTATACACTTTTTGATGTTCATTCGATCCACCTGTTACATGCCCCCTTGCTCTCTCACTCCATTCATCAAGAGAAACTGCTTCATCAGTTACTTCGAGAATATAGACACTATCAAACGAAAATCTCCTATAATCATTCCCATCCCACCAATCATAGACCATGGATTCCTCATATTTTGTATAGGATTGGAAGGTGTTATATTCTGTATAAGTTATGAACTCTCTAGGTTTCTCTCCATCTTCATCACCATAGCTAATTTCTACATCACTATAGCCAGCCCACTTAAAAAACCTTTCTAACTCTTCAAGATTCATTTTGTCAGTCGATTTACGCTCTCCCTCGTCTTCTTCAAGCTGTTCAATTTCTTCTTCTGTTAAACCATCGTAATCTAAATAGCTTTTCAATTTTTTGTTAAGCTCATCGATATGATCTAAAGGAATATTTTCGACGACTAAATCATAGCCAACAAAAATCACCCTTTCAATCTCGCTTGCATCTCGAATTAAAAAACCCTTCTCTGTAATGATGGCCATCTTTTTCATTTTGATCTCCTCTTTTCAGTAAGTGTTTACTTTGTTAACCCTATTATACCAAAAGTGTTTACTTTGTAAACTATTTTTTATATAATAAAGGTAACCAAGGAGGATTGATCTATGCCGCCTAAATCAGATTTATTAGGTAAAATATTCGGGAGACTAACTGTTCTTGAATTATCTCATAAACAAAATCGGCAACAGGTCTGGAAATGTCAGTGCATTTGCGGACAAATTAGATACATTACAAGCGCCATGCTTATAAGCGGAAATACCCGTTCTTGTGGGTGTTTAATCGGAGATGTAGCAAGAAAAACACACACGAAAAATGATGATATGAAAGTGGGTGACCGTTATGGTTCACTTACAATAATAAAACAAGAGTGTAATCTGAAATGGTTGTGTCAATGTGATTGTGGTGAGCAAAAGGTTGTTAGAAGTTGTGATTTACGCAACAAACAGGTAAAATCCTGTGGATGCTTACAAAAAGAAAGCATAAAAACTACGTTGAAACAGCGTTGGCTACAAAAAGAGCAGATAGGTGTAGATATACCTTCTCTTACCAAAAGTATTAGCACCAGAAACACTACAGGGGTAAAAGGCGTATCTAGGAAGCGGATGAGGAATGGTGATGTAAAGTATATAGCATCCATAACAGTTAATGGCCGCACACATCGTCTAGGAGAGCACGAAACAATTGAAGAAGCTGCTAGAGCACGAAAGAAATTAGAGGAGATGTATTTTCAACCTTATCTAGAAAAGAGGGGTAAAAGGGGTCACGGTAACATCGGATAATTCTTATCTTTCTGAAGATCTACTTTGCGGTTTACAACAGTAACCCTGTGATTACCCCTAAGAGGAGTGAGATCAAAAAAATTGTTACACAACAACTGGTTTTACTATTTTTCTTGCCGTTTGTGGTGGCTTCGTCACATGCTCTGGTCATACTATCTACGTGGAACCAAATAGAAATAAAAGCTACCCAGTTAACCCAATCACTCCAAGTAATATCCATCTTTTTGATGATTCAGTCGATCTATTTCCTATGGATTCGTTCGAAGTATATTCGGTCGATTTTTCATGTATAGAGGTCCTCTTGTACCAAGTAAATATATAGTATTTACATTTTTTTCTATCTATATGGCCGTTTTTGGACTTACCTCGGACTTACCCCTATGAGAGTTAACTCTCTCATAGGTCTCCTCAAAGCCCTCAACCCCTTTGTTTTCGTGTGATCATGCCATCTTTCAAAGCAGGTTCTTGAGGGCGGTTAGAAATCTCCTCGAGGAACCTGCTTTGTTGTCGCCAACTTTATTCACCTAGCTTCCTATAAAGGGTAGAACCAGTCCATTACTTTTCACATTTAATTGTAGATGTAGAGCCTTGTTGCTTATAAGGTTTCAGCTTAATCCCAGGCCCGATACCTTCATTTGTGGTATCATCAAACTTTACAAATGAGAAGCATGGTAGTAAAACTCCATCTCTATGTTCAGCTACCAAAAATGTATCATTACGTATGTCCAATACTGCCTTATTTGTTGCAACACCATCCTTATAGAGTGGGGATAGTAAGTTGTCAGATGAGTAGTTTTGGACAAATGCTACAACTCCAGGGATTAGAAACAAGATTGTAAAAGCTACAGTTATTATCCGGTACAGAGTTGGAGGATGTGCCTTTCTTAATGCAAATAATACGTAAATCATTGTAAATAGAACAGCAACCATTGCCATTATAGTCGGTATGGCCTTTGTCAGAGATGGATCAAAGTAGGATAGTGGGACATTCCATTTTAAAAAATGGCTTATCTCATAGATATAACTGGTGCTGATCCGTGAAGCCATAAAAATTAAAATGATAGATACTACCGAAAGCAATCCGATGGCAACTTGTTTTATTACTGAGTCTTCTGTTTTGGGCTTCTTCTTTTTTGCGAGTACGAACTTCTTTGCAAATCCTAAGAGCTCATTTGGAGAAACCTCTGCTAGTGTGGATTTCTGTGCAGATTTTAAGACCTCGTTTACAGAGACCTTTCCGGTGTAAACTCCACTCTTAGCTTTTTTGAGTCGGTACTTCTTCTCACTCATCCAATAAACTCCTCCTTCTATATTTTCCAAAGACCATGCATAACACCAAAATAAAATACAGCAATCATCATAAGGGAAAGGATGAAATTTTGCCTTCTCTCTAGCTTGGCTCTATATCTGGTCAACCGTTCTTCTCCACTTTGATCACGAATGGTCATCCTTTTCATCTCATTGCTCATTGATATATTCCTCCATATTTCAATTTAAAAGGTATCATCCAAGAAACGTTGCAGCTCTTCGATTGATTCATCGCATTCTCGCTGAACAATATTGCTTTTCCCTATTTTAAACTTGTTCAGTGTGTATATCCCCCTCTTGATAGCTAGTTCTAAGGGAGTCTCTTCTCTTACAAAGCTATTGGCTACATTTTGCACAAAGCCTTGATTCTCGTTGTTTTTTTCAGCTGTGGCCGCTTCTCTGATTAACTGTTCTAACATGCAGTCTAACCCTCTCTGGGCGAATTACATCCCATCTTCCTATTCATCTTCTTTGGAGCTTTGGTCGAGGGATGTTTGATTTTTACTCATTTCAATTGTTTCATCTAAAGCCTTACTGATTTCTTCAAGTTCCTTAAGTTGGTTACGAATCCGCCTATTGATCAACATACTGGTAATCATTAAATAGATAGATCCAGTTGCTATATACAACATATGAACTTGATAAACAATGCAACAAGCAAGGAATGTACAAGTAGCTAGTAATACGAATACCTCAAGAAGTCTTAAATGATTATACATTTTCATGATGAAGTAAAGTATATATAGAATGAATAGACCTGTAAAAACATAGGTCATATTGATTACGATTTCCATCGCTATCAACTCCTCCCTAGTACCTCTCAGTTGTCAAAATGGTACCTGGTCTAAGAAGGCGAAGAATGCTGAATTAAGATCTCTTTCACTTGTTCAGTCAAATCTACGTCCCCACAACCGAATTGAACCAGCTCGCCCATTCTTCCCTTTATTTGACAGAATTCATTTAACAGTTGTACACAGATCTCAGCATGGTCATATATGTCCAACTCGTCTATAGGGGTATGGGGAGCAGTCGAACAGGAAACCACAATAAGCCTTATCGGATGTAGCAATTGGAATAAATTTGTATATGGTCCCTTATTTTGCTTTTGGTTGCCATCCAGACCACAGTACCAGCAAACGAACGGTAATGCGCATTTGTTAGATATTAGGAAGTTCATATCCGATAATATACAATATCGGCAATAGAAACACCGTTTCAATGCGGTACACATCCGATAAGGTAGTAAATAAGCCTAAAACCCCATGTCCGATATGGTCTATTGTGATTTCCTGCTCCGTTGCTCCCTATACCCCTCTATACTGTTGATTTTGTTGTATGTAACAGTCGGATAATCTGAAAGAAATACACCGTGACCGTTCTCATCTTCTCCAAAAGAAACCAATATGTTGTAGGTTACATCCATCATGAATCACCCCTTTGTTATTTATCGGCTTTCACCATTATCAGGCTTCATCTACTGACAATACAGTCCAGACATCCGGATCACTCTTCTTATTCCGTTCCACCTTGAACATTCTGGAACCAACCAATCCATTTTCTTCAGTATGAGCAGTTGCTTTCAAAGTAAGAATCTCGTCAGAGAACGGCTGAATCTTGTATAGCTGATCATCTTGCTCTGTAATCTCTGCTTTCTTCACAATCTCCCAATCAATCCATCCACCAAATGGGCCATTGTATGAACCAGTTAGATATTCCAAAATTCCATCATCGTCTGTCCCATCGAATGACTCTCCAACTGTGAAAAGAAATATTTTTTTGCTCATTTTTCATTCCTCCCGACTTCGAGGGTAAGAATCCCCCCTCATATTAAAAACATGCACCTGTAAGCCTGTTTAAGCGATTATTTTTCTTTCTGAGTGTAATAGGTATACCCAAATAGTTTTTTCTCATAATGATGCCCACAGCTTGTCTCAGAAGAAATCACACCAAATACCGACTTCTAATACTTCTTCATTAAGGCTTCAAAAGCTACTTGTCTAAATTCACCGTATAAAGATCCTA
This sequence comes from Thermoactinomyces sp. DSM 45891, assembly GCF_900119485.1. Classification (GTDB taxonomy): domain Bacteria; phylum Bacillota; class Bacilli; order Thermoactinomycetales; family Thermoactinomycetaceae; genus Baia. Next base: position 12,154 of record NZ_FPJZ01000026.1, on the reverse strand, counting down.
ATGTATCATGTATATCAGCTGAATAACCATTGAAGCAGACATTCGCTAAGTCTAACAACGCTCCCTCACCAGTAGACATACCTGTATTTTCTCGGATTCCTTCAAAGTCGATTTTTTGTGTACCTAGATATGTATCTACCACTTTTCCATTTGCTTGAAGGAAAGAAAGAACATAAAGCGCAGTATCATACTCCGTATTTTGATAATTGTAGTCGTTCAGCACCTTAATTTTCATTTCAACAAACAACTTTCGGTGGTTTTCACTTACAAACTTCATTCCCATCATCTCCTCTAGATCAATAATGTTAAAATCAGTCTCCATCTTGGCAATTACCTCACGAAGCAACAAAATCTTTTCAAGTCGTGAAGCATCTTCTCCTTGCTTTATATAATCTTGATAAAGCTGATCATGCTGCCCCTTAAGATCCTGAATAAATTCGATCAGCTTTTTGGTACGAATCATCTGTCCTGCCACTTTCTCACCTCATAACTGTATACAGTATGCCCTGCCTCTTGTATACAGTATACCGTATACAAGACTTTTTAACCACATCTAATCTATAGTTTATAAAAATAACTAGTTTGAAAAGCAAACAAAGATATACTACCGCCCTTCGGTTGCTGGATTCTTCACCTCGTAAGGGGAAAAACACCCCTTCCTCGGTATCAGAATAGGGTTCTCCTCAAAAAAAATAATGATCCAGCATACCCCCATTTTACAGATTTTGGTTGATCCACCTTTTCGGGGGAATGTCCAGAGAATACCAGGATGTTCTATTCGACTGCTCCTAGGCTTATTCTAGATGATCCGCCCCCCTTTCCCCCAGTCCAGAAAACCAAAGCTAAGCTAAAGGAAGAATCCAAAAACTATCAGAACGACCCAGTTAGTAGTAGAACATACAAACGAGTGCATAAAGATAAAGAGCGAAAAAAGAAAAAACCCTCCAGCAAAAAGCTGAAGAGCAAAAAGATAAAACCTAGAAAGCAAGGGAAAAACAAGTGCAGTCCACTTAGTATATATGTTTATAGTGACATACCATGGACAGGGAACATACGTTCCTATATTCGCTTACATAAACAGGTTTATTCTCTAATATTTAACAAATGCGTACACTGGTTCCGTCCCTTATAGTGACATACTATGGACACCTAGTTGCTTCTTCAACCGAATGATTGTTGACCTTGGAATCTTTGTTATACGTGACAATTCCGCATTTGATGCTTCCGGATGTTCCTTAATTGCAAGTTCTAGACACTCTAGTTTTTCATCGACTTTCTTTCTTGTGCTTTGAAGATACTCTTCTCGATCTACCGCTCCGTCTAAACGCCTCTTTTCTCTTTGGTAATCTGTATTCCTTTGACGTTTCACTTCCCGTCCGATCAGAACTCGAAAGTGCTCCATTTCCTCTGATGTAATGTTCAATTTTTCGATGATGGTGCTAGACTTCTCTGGTTTGACTAGATAGCGATCCAAACCCATCATCTTATAATCATTCTTGCCAAACTCCTTGAGGAACTGTATCGCATCCTCGTATCCGGATTTTGCTGTTCTCTCCACCTCTACTAGATTTTCTTCTGGGTCATGAAACTTTTGATTGATATTTCTTGCAAAGGTGACAGTGCACTCTTCATCCTTCAAGATTAGAGCAATTGTAAAACTATAGGTATACAGAAATGTATTTCTGTATTTCTCAAACGGCTTGTCTTGGCGTAATTCTACCAATTTTTCCAAGTCATCTTTCTTCTTCGTGTTTAACGTGTATAGCGACACTACACCAGGTGGAGAAAAAATGACTACTTCTGGCTTCTTCTTTTTTTTCTTCTTTTTCTTGCGAATCTCTTCTAATGGTGTTACAAACTGGTATAGATCTTGTAAAGAATACTCATTTGGATTCCAGATCTCAACACTAGAACGAGCTGGTACCTTTTGATTGATTGTGTTTGGAAAGCGAAAGACCCTGGTCGGATCACTTGCTTGGGGATCTGCGTTTAGGAAAGATAATTTGGAAATATACTGGGTAGTGATGTATCGGGAGAGCCATGTCATTTGTGGCGCTGCTCCCCCCGTAATACCATAAACTAACTGCAAACCTTGTCCAGAGTGAATCAATAGGTTTGGCTCTGGTAATGACTGATCAATAATCATACACTGGATCTCATCTATTGCTTCGTTTGGTGTTATATCAATCTTGTGTATATCGAGATCTACTCCAATGTTTCGGATTTGGAGAAGGTCAGATTCTTTTCGGCTCCCATACCGAAAGGCATTTAAGGCAAGGTGCATATTACTCTTCATGTTCTCAAGCGCCTCGGCATATCCTATCATCTGGGGAATGTCATTCAACCCCCAAAAGCGATGTTCTTTTTCGGGAAGCTTGAAAGTACAAACGAATCCCGTCTTCTTTTGGGCTGATAAGAAGCACTCCCACCAATTATTAATAGGAACTGGTGTACTCTGTTGGTCAAAACTATTAAGTTTTTTTGCTGCAGGCATACTTTCCCCTCTCTGAAAAAGCCTGCCCTGAACCCTTGATTTTTTTCCTATATATGTATATAATGAGATAAAGCTATTTGGAAAACGGCTTATTTACGGTTCAGGGCCATTGATGTTGTGGGAACATCATAGGCTTTTTCTTTTTGCTTTTTTTCTATTTACGACTGTTTATGTAAACCTTTTTCTGGTAATACTACTAGTTTATATGATTTGCTAGAATTAGTCTACTAGATTGAGAAAATAGTGATTTTTGGTATTAAATGGTATATGGTGTGGTTTTGTGGAGTTTTGATTAACTAAACCCAAGAAATGCCTTCCTTGTCTTTTATTTGAAAACAAGAAAAGCATTTCTTGATCAGCTCTTCCCCAACTCACTAGAGCCAATATCCAGTCTATGATCTACAGTTCCCAGTCTGATTCGTACAAGCTAATCAGTAGTCTATATGCAGCAGAGTCTACATAGCCCTTATCTCTGAGTTCTATAAATGGACATACAATATTCTTTATAATTTTGTATCGAAGCTCTCTATTCCTAATTCTCTTTTTCCAATATCTATCCAAATGTAAACATTTTTCAAAAATACCAATATTTCGTTTATACTTCTCTTTAATGATTTGAGTACTCACATCATCTCCCGAAAAAGATGGAGGTCTGTAAAACTTAAATACCTCTTTATCGCCATACATAACCATATTGTTATCATAATGCCAGCTAAGATGGCATTTTCGAAGCAACTCATACCAGCTTTCCTTTAAGGATAAAAGCATAAGATAGTTCCTATACTTTTCCTTAACTAACTTATATATCTCTACTCGAGCATAAATATAAGGAGCGTCAACAACCTTTGCCCAAAGGGTACGATGTGTACCATCCTGTTCAATATAGTATTGATCAAGGCGTGGATAGTAGCATCCTCGTACTTTATATTTAGGGAGTGAAAAAGAATGAATAAACGACTCTAACCCTTTTTGCTCCATGCTTCTTCTAAGTGATTCAATTCGAACCTCCACTATACTTCCAGCTTGGCAATTAAAATGATCCCACCAAGTCCCATCTCGTCCCCTACGGAATCTTGGCAAACTAACTATTTTATCTACTGGTATCAACCGTTCAACAGTTTCAACATACTCAAAACACTCTTGGAGATCTGAATCCATTCCTTGAACAATTTCGTTCTTTAGAACCTGGATATGTTCTGAAGATACCCCCTTCTCTACTAAATACAACTCCATTTCATCTGCATTCATCACAATGTACAGTATCCTCTCTTAATTTTGGTACATGTATTCTTTCAAGCGAATCACTTTATCAATCTCCTGCTCTGAGGCCATCTTTTCTCCTTCCTCAACATCATCTATCGTCTCACAGTAGAGCGATCCCTCATACATTTGCAGGTAGACAGCCCCATCTTCGAAAATACCAATCGCCTCCTCACCATCCTTTAAACCACCATACCTTACCCCTATTTCAGAAAACAAATTCATCATCTCAAATTCCTCCTTTATCTTATCTTCCTAAATCCAAATCACAGCTTTGATAAAATCTCATTAGGCTTTTATCGGGGTGATGATTAGTGATACAAGATTTAATCGCCTCTTGTAGATCCTTTGTATCCGTAATAGATTTGATGGTAGCTTGCATGATCGTATCCTTGTCTAGATGCTTCCAGTTCAACTCGTAACCATTACTCAACGCTAGGGTACGAATGAATTCCCGTTGTGTCCGTCCGTTCCCCTCACGGAAAGGATGAATCATATTGATCTCCGAATTGTAGTAAGCAGCTCTCTCACAAAACTCATCTATCTTCAAGCCCTTAAGATTCTTTTCTCTAGCTAGAGATCGGAAGAGATCTTTTGATACATCCTGTATATAGATGGTTCTCGCAAACATGGTGCTTCCCTTGGATATATCCTCTTCCCGAAGCTTGCCTGCCCACTGGTACACATCTTGAAATATGTACTTATGTATCTTTTGGAGGTGCTGGAAATTGAATTTCCCATAAATCGGGTTATTCTCCAGAGCGAAAAGTCGAAGACTAACCGCTCTTCTTTCGAATTTCTCCAATTGTTCCGAATCCGTGATGTCCGCTTTATTAATGAATGTGCCTGTTCCTGGATAAAAGTATTTTGACCTACCTGTCATCTCAATCGCTCTCCATCGCACGCTTAATGTATTCTTTTTGAGTGATCTCCCCCCTCGCTCTGGCTAAGAATAACTCCAGATCTTCCTCTGTCAGATCAAGTCCTTCAAAAGCCATAGTAGCTTTTACGTTCGGCAGCTTCGTTGCTATCTGTTCTTCAGTCCATTTTCTCTTCATTACAATCTCTCCCTTTCCCCTCACGTTGTTTCGTCAAGTTTATTCAAACATACATCAAGCAATATGATTCCACAAATTATAATGAAAACAAGGAGTAATTCCCAACTTAGAGTTTCCCCTACCAATAATCTTACCGATAATCTTCCTGCACAACTAAAAGTAATTGCTAAAATTATACATCCGCCCGCCAATAAGATTGGTCGATTCACGAATTCATTCCTCCACTCCTAGTTAAATGTTCACTATTATCCTGTCCGACTATCCCCATTTTTTCGAGTGACTTGATCCGCCGATAGAATGTGTTCGGTAGTAGTCCTACTCTGTTCATAAATTCTACCGCAGTAATTCCCTCGGCCTTCCAAATGGGGTAAAGCTCCTTTATGATCTTTATCTGATCGTCAGTAAGGTCTATCGGCTGCCTCCCCAGTTTCTTTCCTTTGGCTTTAGCAGCGGCTATCCCTTCTCGTTGTCGCTTCTTAATCTCATCACGCTCTCGCTCTGAGACAAAAGCCAACACTTGTAAAACCAATTCGGATACGAAACCGCCTAACACATCCTTGTGTTTGGTGGTATCTAGAAGGGGCATGTCCATCACCCTAATATCAACCTTCATGTCCTGGGTAATATGCTCCCATTCCTTTTTGATTTCCTTTGAGTTACGCCCAAAACGATCAATGGACTTGATATACAAAAGGTCTCCTTCACGCATACAACGCTTTAGGGCTTGATAGTGAGGACGATCAAAGTTTTTTCCAGACATCTTATCTATGAAAATGTCTCGCTCATCAATCCCAAGGGCTAGCATCTCTGTTAGCTGGCGATCAATATTCTGATCTTTCGAGCTAACCCTTATGTACCCAAATGCCTTATTGTTCATTTTCTCACCACTTAACTTGTAACTACTAGTTACCATTTTCCGCAACCTACCTGATGGACTTTAAATACTTCTTTTCCTCTCTTGGACTCATCTGTAAATACTTATCTCTCTGTGGCGGATCCATCAGAATAGAGTCCTCTTTAAATACCATTTCTTTTCCTTTGCGAGTAAGGATGACGGAGATAGGAAGAAAGATAATCGCTCCTGAGATCCCCATGTATCCAATCCAACTGATACTATGCTTGGATATGTACTCAAAAAACGAAAGAAGTAAAATCATTAGGATGATTATATTGATCACATTTAAACCGAATTGCAATGCCTTGTACTCATAACGTTGAGATACTAGATATATCCCTAACATAATGCTTGACATAAAACACAGAGCCAATAGAATTCCCACTAAGTCAATCACCAGTTATTTCTCTCCTTGTTGTTTCTAAGAATATTGTATCATACATATGTCATAAAGTCTATATTAATTATGAAATATGTCATAACTATTTTCATAACTCTATGACATACTTTTTTAACATCAGAATAGAGTATGTCATAGAGTGTACTCTATGACATACTCAGCAAAACCTAGTGACCTTCACCTTGTAGACTGGAAGACTGAATTGACTATAGTTTATTGAAGGAATATACTGATATTACGATCATTTAAATATGCTCGTATCCATTCTTTATTTTGTTTCTGGGATCTTTCTCACCGACGAATCGGTAGTAACGGAAGGGAACCGTTATTGAACTCCTATCTACTTGGCTAAGTGGATAGGTTTTTTTGAAGTTCTCGTTGGATAAACTCTAACACTCTTCTATTTTCGTTCATCCGATCTTTTATATCTTCAATATCTTGCTGGAGGGATTCTGTGTACTCTGCATCATTTTCCACTAGACCTAGTACATCTTCCTTACTGTCCAATAGTTCTTCATCTGCAAAGTAAGCCCCATCCAATTCACCCAATATGATATTTAGATCCTCTCTCGGAAGAGTAATATTGATTTCGTCCTGTCTAATCATTATGCACTGCCCCTTCCTCTTGTATGATTGCATTTGCGTGATACTCTGCCTCATTACAGATCTCCATTGCCAATTCGTAGGAAACAAAACTACGAATACGTGCTAGATACTCCATTGCAACATCTCTAGATATGAATTCAATATTACTCATTACCATTTCATCAGCCAGTTTTTCTAGCAGATCTTTTGCTGATACTGTGATCGAAAATTGAATGTATTGTTCTTGGTTTTCGATCTCCTTATATAAATCAACTACTTGCACCCCATTTAATCCATTCATACTGTTTTCTCCTCTCTATTTATCAGTTCGGAGGCATGATGTTCTGCAACTCGGACAACCTCACAATACAGATCATCAATATAATCCGATACGCTATCAAAGAATTCGTTTACGTCTCTCTCAGGGACTTCGTTTATTCCTTTTTGCTTCATCTCACTTTCGAATATCTTCAACAAATCCATCTTCGAGACGAGGAATGAAACATTATAAACATCTCTACTATAGAAATTCTTTATTTGATTAATGTTTATTGTTCTCACTTAGATCCCTCCTCAGAGTTTGTATGATTCAAACTCTGAATATTTTTTATACTCTGCTTTCTTTACCAGTTCTTGTATAATCAACCCTGTATAGTGTGAAAGTGGCTCGTCTAAACTGATCTCACAAATCTCGTGTTCCAGTAGGCATTCCATTCGCTCGACATACTTTTGTAGTCCTGCTGAAGTAACAGATAACTCATACTCTTTAAGCTCATCAATTAGATAGCCAGCAAACCTACTTGGATGAATCTTTATTGTAATTTCGATCTCCTGTTCATTATTTAAATAACGAACTATCTGTTCTTCATTCGAAATTTCATAACTCATTCAAAACATCCTCCTCTAATTTCCTTAACTATATTAAAACCAAACATACCTATCGGATGAATCGGGATGAACAAGAAGCAATTGACCATAATCATCCCGATCCCAAATTTTGTTATCACCTATGTCATTCAGCTCATCTATGGCATCCATGATGGCTTCCATATCCTCATCACTCAAGTATAAATCCTCATCCGCAACAAGGTAGTATCCTCGAAGCTCGCCAACAATATTATAATCACGATCTAATTCTTTTTTCCGTGTAACCATAGGGTGGTGAGTGTAACGAACATTAAAAGCTATGTTTTCTTCAAGACATCTGTCTTCCACTTCGTCATAAATCTCTCTGTTAGTGTCCCATGTACATTCGTCTAGATAGTCCTCTATTTCCTCCTTCCATCCAAGACGATTCATGATAACTCTAAGATGGTCACGTTTAATTTCCAATTCTACATAGTTGTATGTTTCAAGTGTAATCCATTGTTCGGACATAGCTGATTTTCCCTTCCGTTCTCCATTAATTTTTAAGTAGAGAAGGGGTTCTCCCCCTCCTCACGCTATTCGCAATACTGCCCTCTAAACGCCATACATCTTGCCGCTAAAACATATACGTGTCTCGCTGGTATACCTAGATCAACTAATTCCTGTACTCGTTCATAATATTCTTTAGTGCTTTGGTCGTTTAGCGGTACTTTCATTAGCCACGATTCAAAATCTAATAGTTTCTGTTGTGATGGTGTGCGCCAAGTCATGCGCTGACCCCCTTCTGTTTTAAAAATTCATCCACTTCTTTGTCTGTAATCGGTTTGTCATTCGGTGTCTCTACTACTTGACTGACTTTATGAGCCATCGCCAACTCCTTTAGATCTTCTGCTGAATGTTCACGGAAAAATTTAAGTACATCATGAAGAACATTCAAGTCACTAACTTCTGTCAAACTTTCGAATCCAAACTCTGCTTTAGTAATGGTCTGACGTTCTTCTTTGGATATTTTTTTGTTGGTTGCCTCTGTTCCAATCATGGTACGTCCTGTTTTGGCACGGTCTACATCATCAGCTTGCTTTTTCGGTGGTTGTAGCTTTTGTTGATGATTGTTAGAAGGCTGATTTCTCTTTTGTGATTGTTGTCCCTTGCCTTCTTTTGTTTTTCCTGAAACAGAGTTTGCGTCATCATCCACATCACCAGCCAAACCAAAAGCTGTTGCAAGAGCGTACCGAATTGCATATGTACGGACGATCCCAACCTCTTGAGGGTTTTTAGCTTCCGATGGCATAAAAATTGGATCACACAATATCCATTCACCCGATTCATGACAGATACGGATTGATACCCCTATATGCCCTTTATCGTTGTATACGACTTCGGTGAGATAAAATAGATTTGTTTCTCTAATCGCTGGTTGAATCGCATCAATCACATTTTGTAAATCCGCATACTTTTTCTTAAAGTAAGGGTTTTCTGCTGTTTTCTTAGGAGCCTCTACAATGGATTGAAACGTCGCCATTGCTGGGAATATGTTCTTGGTGTCTGCGCTAAACTTCATTTTTGTTTTCCCCCTTAATGTGTGCCTCTCTATACTCTCATTATACATTATAACAAAGTTTGAGTCAACTATATAATTTATATAAATTGTTGTTCATGAAGTGAAAATATAAATTATATAGTTGATTATTATTTTGATTTAATGTATAATGAGAGTATAAAGAAACGCAATTACGAAGGGATGATTTCAATGAATACACAAGCTTCCAAGCTCAGAGAGTTAGCAACAGGACTGACAAGAAAAATCCAGCACCTTAAATCGCCCGATCGCCTTACCAACACTCGTAGAAGATTAGGAATAGCAATAGGAATGATGGAAGAAGCGGACAAATTAGAACACTTACAGAAGGTTATGCTGTCTATCGCTGAATCAATTGAGGACGGAACAGCGGTCTACCTAAAAAGGATAAAAAATCGTACTCAAGTGGAGATGTTCATAAGCGAAACTCGCAGAATCAAGCGGTTACAGGATTCAGATAAGCCTTTCTACTATTACAGTGAGCAAAACAACAGCTATAGGGATACTGACAAAAGAAACCTGACAATGGAAGAAATTATTACACATACGAAGATGCCAAGTTTTGAGTGCGGCATATATAGGATAACTAACTTTATGAACGATCTAGATGTTCCAGAGAGCCATAGAGAAGATTATGCTAGAGTCCAGGGCTATATCGAATTAAGTAAAAATGATAATTATATTGATCTACTCCCTGTGCGAAAGGAAATGGAAAAGTTGCTCTCCATTGGAAAGCAACAAAGACACACTCAATATGAAACCAAATACATGCATAGCATACTGATGAAACGAAAGCGTTTAGAAGCAATAGGAATTCAATCCGATAAGGATTTCCGTGAAGCTTTGATTGAATTTATGGGCCACCTAAACGATACCAAAAAGAGCAAAGAGCAGCGTAGAATAGAACAAATTAAAATCAAGGAAAAGGAGATCGCACATCGCAAGATACCAGGCTACTTCCCAACACCAGAAGCTGTAGTTGAGGTAATGATACATGAAGCAGATATTTGTGACGAAATGAAGGTACTGGAACCAAGCGCAGGAGCTGGCCATATTGCGGATCAATTAGTTGAGCTGGACACTGGAGCTGACGTAATCGAGATCAACTACAGTTTGAGGGAACTGCTGAAAGAGAAGGGCCATCACATAGTTGGAGAAGATTTCCTCCAGTTTCATGAGAAGAATAAATATGATCGAATCATCATGAATCCACCATTTGAAAAGGGACAAGATGCAGAACATATCAGACACGCTTACAACCTAGTTAAACCTGGTGGAAAAGTAATTGCCCTGGCGAGTGAAGGCCCTTTTTTCAGACAAGATCAAATATCAAGAAATTTTCGGGACTTTCTAGAACAAAATGACGGCTACACTATACAGCTCCCCCCTAATTCCTTCCTGAGCTCAGATCGTTCAACAGGCGTTAACATCCGCTTAGTAGTTCTAGAGAAGCCATCAACCCCTGAAAAAAGACATTCATTGAAAGATGTCGCTAGTTAATTCCCAGTACGGACACCTTAACCAATTGGTTAGGATGTCCAGATTTCTTCAATAAATATTAATTTTATAGTTGATTTATATTTCGTTATAATGTATAATATAAATATAGCAAACAGGAAGTATCCCCCACTAAGGAGATGGAGCAAGTGAGTAAATACGCAACAAAGAAGATCCTTTGGGAGCTAACAAAAAATGGCCCTGTATATTGGGAATTCGAAAGTGAAAACGACGTTTTTGTACTAAAAGTCCGTGCTAAATCACTACAAGAAGCTGTTTCTAGAGCGAAAATGGTGCTGGATGCTGAAGTTGATGCTAGTCAATGGGATGTTCCTTGTGATCATTGCGGTACAGAGATTCGATACCAAAATCTATCAGGAATAGGTCAACTATGTAGCGATTGCCTAGAAAAAAGCTTGCCATTTTGAGCGAGTTTAAAGCCTACTTCGCCATCGGGGTAGGTTGCTTACCCCCGATGTAGTTTTAATAATGTTAATCGCCGCAACAGAAAGTTGTAGTATAAGTGTAAGGGGGCATATTAGAAGGCTCAGATCAGGGCGCGAAATCTGGATTAAACCCCATTACAACCCAAAACGATAATGGTACCTGCTCATTCAGAGTAGGTGCTAGTCCTAGTATTATTGCAAAGCCATCAGGAGTGATATCAATGAGTCGAAATCTAATAGTGGGTCTAGAGACCTTCGGATGCCACAAGGGAATATGCGTACAACTGGTATTGCAGTAGTACATGATGATATTCTTCTCCATTTAAAAGAGATACAAGCGAAGGAAAGTGAGGATCTATTACAGTATTGGAACCAAATACAGAGCGAGCTTGTCTATATTGTTGATAAATGGACGAAGAGATCGTTTTTCCGTGAAGAGGATCGACTTGTAGCCCTACGAGAGATACGGATTGTTTGCGGATCACCAAATGACCTAAGCTATCAAAAGGCGGAGAATCTTGATTTGATGAGTACATTGAAGTGGCACTGTGCGGAACAAGAATTGGATTTGCATATGCAAAATGCTGTAATCAAACCTCGGTGGACAGGTGAACCACTACCATGTGCGGGCTTACAAGGCGCAGAGGGAGCGAACGGCAAATTTGCCGCCACTTCGGGAAAAACTGGTAAATCGGATTAAGTAAGTTCCTAAAATGACTGGAGTCGGTACTAATTCGACTAGATAAACTTATTCAGACACGATATTTCCAACTGACGAGAGTGGGGAAATACCTGAGTTCCAATTCCATAGCGTTTATCGGTACTTTTTACTATTCAATTTCCAATAAATCCAGAAGTGGTGGCAAATTAGGAATTAAAAACGTCTCTTATACAGGCGTACAATAGCCCTTTTTGACGAGCGAGCTAGTACATCACATCAAAAACATGGGATATCCCCAATTACCAGGAGGTATTGGGTACATCCAAGGAGGCATTTGATGCCACCAATTGCCAGGAGGAACTGGATTTCCCCAAGATGGTATAGGAGTTATAGGATTAGGAGTTATAGGATT
>NZ_FPJZ01000025.1 GCF_900119485.1 Thermoactinomyces sp. DSM 45891 | reverse complement strand
ATTTGATTTCAATTCCTATAAGGATGCAATTGAACTAACTACTCATTGAGTGCTTATGATTTGAAGAAAAAATCATTTCAATTCCTATAAGGATGCAATTGAACCCGTTTATGAACATCGGTCATATTAAGGGTTTGAACAATTTAATCATGAAAGAAAGTCTGTGAACCCACGATCGTGTTAAAATCCGGGTAGGTTCACAGATTTAAATGATATTCGTCGGAGAAGGAGGGGATGACTCTCGTTCCCCCATGCAAATCTTCTCCACTAATTCTTCTGATCTCACTGTAAAGAAAATAACCTGATCTTCATTAGGGACAATTATCTTTTTCAGATGGAGCTGCAAAGATTTTAATTGGGCTTTTGTCAAATCGCCCTCAAACGTAGAATTTTGAACTCTAAAAAGATATCTCGAAAAAATCTTTTTCACTTTTGATACCCTTTTTACATTAATGTCGTACACACCTAAAACATACATAGACTTCCACTCCTACAAAACACTGTGGGATTCGGCTACAGCACTGTACCGAATGCTTACAAACTTCATATACTATAGGTCTGTTACCACCACATTTTAAAGCTAGAATATATTTTCTCCCCAAGAATATGACGTACCAACTTATAGCACTCTAGCCGGATTAATCGCTCATAACTAGACTTTTGATCTAGTTCACGATGATGAATCGTAGTCTTTAACCTCTGGTTATACTCTGATACAACTAAGTCTCGGCCCTTCTTATTCAAGTAACATAACCCCATCGCTTCATCAAAGCAAGAATCGTTAAGCATACCCAGGCCAATCAGCCGAAAAATAACCTTATCTGCAACAACCGGTTTGAACACTTCACTAATATCGAGAGCTAGAGAATATCGTCTTTCACCTGGTTGATGCAAAAAGCTCAATGTCGGATTTAGTGAAGTTCGATAGATTTGATTAATGGTCGTTGTATAGACTAATGAGTTCACAAAGGAAATCAGTGAATTCATTTTATTATTTGGAGGATGGTAGACCCTTCCATCCATCACAAATTGCTTGTTTTTCACCACCATGATTTGATCCATGATCTGATAATATTTCTTTCGAACGTTTCCTTCATATCCCATCAATTGGGGTATACTCGTGCTTTTCTCTGTATTTTTCATATCTTGAACTAGATTTTCAACTAGTGGATCAAGAAGTTCAAGTTTATTTTCTCGACGTAATCTTCTAACGTTTTTAAGAATATTAGCTTGTGCCCCCCTCATGATTTCTTTAGCTAAGGGGATTCGAACAGATAAATCTTCCACAGCAAGCGCTTGCTTTACAAGGAGGAAGCCCGATAATTGTGCATCTCTTGGAGTAAAGCTTCCTATGTATTTTCCTTGATAACCAAAAAAATGAACAGGGATTTTATGTTTTGAGAAAAAATCGAGTAACGCTGTATTGAGATCCATTGGTTCGAAAATGTATAAAGCATCCATTTGTTCAATTGGTAAGTATACATGGCCCTGATCATGATCAAAACGTACGGTATCATGTTGTCTTCTCAATAAACCACTTCTGGTGATATAGAATGGCTCTTTCATGGTTCTCTCCTTACTTAAACATAACAAAACTCAAAGTATGCACATTTCTTACAAAGTTTTTTATTTGAATGTACTGGAGGAATGTCCGCTCGTTGCACATTCTCTAGAATAGCTTGTATCTTTTTTTCAATTTCTTCCACTCTATCCTCAGTCAAATCCAAGGTTATAATCTCTTTGATGGCAGGATAGTGAATTTTCGCACCTTTAATATTATTAAATTGCTTTCGGTATTTAAGTACGTAAGCATAGTACAGTGGTTGTGTCTCGTGTTCTTTTTTTACAACCTTTGATGATTTCGTCTCATGAATATAGCCATCTTTCTTGATAAAATCTATGACTATACCATCCACTCTGATCTCCTTTCTATTTCGTTCATAACTTTCCTCATGGTAAAGCCTACCTAATTCCACATCTTCAAACCCTTCTTCAAAGCGGATTCCCTTTGCATACAGCCATAACTGTCTGAAACAGCTTTCTAGGTAATAGAAATGCTGCCCGCCAATGTCTTCTTCTCTCACATGATCTCTCCTCCCTATGTTATCAGGTTATTAACTGTCCGAGTTTCTTGATCCATAAAATCAAACCCCATCTGGTCACCATCATATGGAACATCTAAATAACAAATAGATATATCACCAATCTTTACGTACTTCACTCGTCCCTGTTTCTTACACTGTCCAAAACGGTGCTCTTTCACTGATACTGTATATTTACGTAATTCTTCATACACCCTCTTGATATCCGATCGACTGGGTTTCCAATCAGGCAAATTCACCTTTGCTCTTATAACAGACTCATATTGCTTAGGAATGACATCGATTGTACGGAAACTCTTCTTACGTAGTTGAAATGACCCTGTACTTCGATCATCATTATCATCCCCATAACGCTCACGAGGAGTTCCACCAAATATCAAATCTTCTTTGAAATACTCCCATAATTGACTATGAAATAGATTTGGAAACTCTGGGTATAGTTGATTAAGCCACTCTTGCATACATTCAAAACTATACACTCCCTCTATTAGCTCCCAACTTCTATTCAATACATTGTCAGAATCAAGAAATTCTTCTTTATCCACGTATGGGTAACCTGCTGTTTCTACATCTTCCAATTGAAAAAGATACTGCTTGTATGCAAAATCATCGGGAAGGTAGTCTCTTTCAACACAGTATTTGCAACCACATTCACCCCGCAGGAACATATAGCCTGTCCGATGCTCTCTCCCTCCCCGTTGAGTGATGGAATCGATTGGAGCGATCTCGGATAATTGAACATCTGCACTAATATCTAAGCTCATCTCACAAATCTGAGTAGTTATAAGAATGCATTCATTCATATTTTGATAGCCTTTTTCCTCAAGAAAAGCAACTTCTTCCTCTGTACGATCCTTCATGTTCGTAAACAAGATTTGAATTAACTTCTCTTTATCTTGGCGATCACACAAACAAAACTCAGAATGGTAACAAATCACATTTGTGTTCTGCTCCTTAATAAGCATTTTTGCTAATGGCTTAGCCCTTTCAATCTGATTACAAACAATCATCATTCGAGTACCTACATGAGATTGAATAATTTGGTGTCCTTCTTCGCTCAATCCCGTGCCCTTACGAATGAGAGGAGCATTTATTTTTTCAATTAAATAAGGAGTCGCTCTTGCTAACTTAGATCGACTATCAATTGCCTTGTAAGGGGTTTTATCGATTTGATTTAGTCGCTCAATAAAGGAGTCAGGTAACGTAGCTGACATAATTAAATGTGGAACCTGGTAGTGCTTCAATAATTGAATGCATTGATAGATTCCACTGAGTGTTTCTTGATCATAACTGTGGATCTCATCGAACACTACAACGGATTGAAGAATATTGCCAAAAGCACGATCCGAGTAGCGTGTGGAATGAATGAAACTATAGACTAGCTGATCCACGGTAGAGATTGTAACTGGTTGATGGTAAAACCGATTTCGAAATTTCTCATCCCTAATAAGTGAATGGAACGATTCTTCCTCATATTCAGGATTTTCCTGCGTATCTCTTAAAATGGAATCAACTTCTGAATGAGAAATTCCTACATAGTCACGAGGGTAGTTATATCTTTTCGGATTTACAATTCCATTAAACATAGCATTCGTTGTAAATTTGGTAGGCAATGTCACAATCAGCTTTCTCGCTTGCCCTTTCTGAACCCAATGATTAGCAAATTGAAGGGCAACAGCCGTTTTACCTTCTCCGCATCCTGCACGAACGACCATATAGGGTTCTACTTCATGTAACACCTCAGTCTGTAGCTCGTTTGGATAAGAAAACATCGGATTTTGAATCATCTTCACGTCTAGCTCTTGAATCCAACGATTGGCATGCTCTCTTACCTGCTCCAAGGTGATTGGAGTTGACCGATCAGCATCTTTATTTGCTTGATAGAGAGATTCTGCTACTTTGCTAGAGATGTTATCGCATGCACATAAAATAGATAAAAAGACGGTATGAAACAACTTTTCAGGTAGGTACCTTTTATGCCTCTTGGTAGAATTTTTCAACAAATCCTTTACTTTATTCACTTTCTCTCTAAGTTCAGAACCACTCCACTGGATATCCTCCGTAATTGGTTCATGCGGAGAAAAATCAGGAAATCTTTGACTCACATTTTTGGTAAATTCATTCCATACATCTGCTGGAATGGTAATGGATGCCTGATCACCAATCTTTTGATAGCTACCGTTATGTAACATAGAGTGATGCGCTAGAATACTCGTTAGACAGGCTCGACGTAAGGGATCATGCAATTTTTTATCGTTGAATTGATGTTCGAACAATTTCCATACTATACAAAAAGACACAAGTGGATGGGAGAGTGCATAGGCTTTCTTTTCTGCTAGATAATCCTGCCAATCCAAGTGAGCTTTTCCGATATCATGTGCGTAGACAGCCAGATGTAAGAAATGCTGAAAGGAATCTACTTTTATTGCATGCCTCTTGCAAAACGAACGAAAAAATATCTTATTCTGATCCCAAATAATATGGAAGACGCTTTCTGAGTCCTCCAAATGGGTTGCAAGGGATAGATAAGGTTTTGCTTTACTCATTCTCCAACACACCCTCTAGATGAATATACTGCTGGATCTCAGGAAGATAGTAACATTTCATTTTGTTCTGTAATTTAAAGTGCTTTTGAATCGTGACCATCTCATATTGAACAGCTGTTGAGCGAGCTTCTTCTAGGAAACGAACAGGCCACCTTACTACATAGGAATTCCCCTCCGTATTAATCGCAGAGTGAGCCGATAAAGGAAGGACATTGTGAATTATGGATGATTGACTAGGTGTTGCTTCTATAATCCCTTTTACATACACCTCGATCATGTCATCTGATTCACCTAGGTACAAAATACGAGCTGGTTGATTTAATGCTGCCTCTACTTCATTTAGAAGCTCATCCTCTCCCCGAATATAAAGGCGATAAGCAGGTTGGATGATCTTCTGTTTAATGAGGAGTGTATACCATTGATCCTTTGATACATTCCATTTCTGCCACCGGGATAAGGTTTCAACCGTTTCACCAAAATCAAGTATACCTACATTCAGTTCGAGTTGATCTTGTAGAGAGTAGTCATCTGGAAACAATCCGAGTGCATTTGCGATCAACCCATACAATGTTGTCGGAGGAGGTGCTGGAAATGTCGAGTGAACATTTACAGCATGTGGAATGCGAAACGAACACCAAGAGGGAACTATTAGGTCTGCCACCAATATCTTCATACTTGATCCCGAATCTGCTCTTTCGCCCAAAGTATCCCCTCTAATACAGTCATGACAGGAACGCGATATTCCTCAAACAATTGAAGAATCTCCTCTTCATTTGCCACCATCTCAGGTGTCCATCCCACTACCAGCTTATTTCCAAGTAATTGATGCTCCTTGAGAACAGTTGCAAGCTTCTTCACACTTATTTCCCTTTGATTGTTGAGATCTAGCACGTCTAAGCCACGTTGATTATAGGTATCTTGCATTGCTAGTAACATAATTTCAGGAGCAAGGGATGCAGCTGAGCGAGCTTGTTTAGCAAAGCCGTTCAAATGGTAAACGGCGTCCAAAATGGCATGCGTCCGTGCCACCTTTTCTTCAAGTGGAATATCAATGGTCGTTTTATATCCTTTAACCAATTGCTTGGCTTTTTCTTCCTTTTCCTCTTTTTTTGCTTTTTTCTTATCTTCGATAATTGGCTCTCTCACAATACCAACGTTTGCTAAATCAAGCACGACATTACAACGATAGATGTTCTCAGTCATTTGTACATGAGCGATGCGGCTATCTTTCTTCTCTGATTCTTTCTTCTCAACTTCAGAATGTCGGGTTAGTAAGTCTTGTACAATATTACTCTCGACCTGTCCCAATCCTGGAGAAACTTTAACTGGCGACCAACGTCTCGTACCACTAGATCCCTTTTCCGTCGCAAGAAACCCCCGAAGATCGCAACTCCAACAGTTTGCTACATCTCCACATGGCGTTTCGGGCGAACAAAGAAAGCGCTCAGGATTGCTACGAGCAACGGTATCAAACAAGGCTCTTCGAATTGATTGGCCCGACACATATGGCTTCTGTTGATTGGCATATAATTTCAGTTCAGTCACATTTCCTACGGATTCTCCTGAGTTAAGGTTGGCAAGGTCCGTTTTGGATAGCCAAGTCATTGAAACTGATTTCATTATTGAACACTCTCCTCTTTCTTTGGATTTTTATGCTTAATAGCGTTGATAGCATATAGATTGATAAAAATAAGAAGACGCTGACGAACAATTGGAAAATGCTTAGGATTTGATAATTCTTCTAATAATAGCTCCATATCCTCTGCTTTGATCAAACGAACTTTTTTCTCATCTTTCACTGTAGATTTCACCATACGGAACGTTAATTCAAGTAAGGCTTGTCCGAGTTGCTCTGGAGAAATCGCAGTATTTAACCTCGTTAACACGCCCACGTCTTCATTAACATTTGTACCAATTGCAAAGCTAATAGAACGAATGATTTTCATAATATTTTCCGTCATTGTCTCTTCCTCCTTAACAGATAACCTACTCTCGACAAAGTCAACAAAGAATAAGATAGCTCTATCTGTTATGTAGTATTCTTCTTTCTTTTTACTCATTTCATTATAGTATGAATATAATGCATATGAGAGTAGATTGAGGTCTTTGGTAAAAACTCCTTTTGCCAGTTGGTCTAACACTCGTTTGTTTGGACAGATCAATTTTCGGAAGAAATTCTCCACTACATTGCCTTCACGACCTTGGGTTCCAAAAGGAATGTTTTGAGCCAAAGCAATTTGTTGATGACCTACCGGAATACGATAAACCTCCCGGGCCTGTATGTTTTGTCCTCGATCCAGCTTGATAATATTCCAATGATGTAATGAGTATGCAAATTGATCTTCAATTGGAAGATCTGGATCGGCTGCCGCCTCTGCTTCGTTTGCTGTATGAAACAGATAGTACACTTGAATCAGGCTATTGTAGATGGTACGATGCCAAAAATCCTTGATATTCGTTTGATAGCTTTTCAAAGCCGGTTGAGCATAATCCACTAACTTCTCCTTAAAGGTTTGGATCAAGCTTTCCAAAGTCCTAAGGTCATTGGTTTCTGGCAACAGAATATGCACTTCATTTTCTTCAAAGTAGGGGCGTTCCACCAATAGTAACGAGCTGTATAGATTCAACATGTGACAAACCGTACACATTGAGGAGGAAGCAACCGTCGATTGAACGTTACGAACTGCCACCGCATGATGTTGGTTAAAGAACAAATTATATTTTTGTTTTGTATCTTTAAAATGGCCAGAGACTCCCTTTTCTCCACAGAGGGGACAAGTCTTTCTTTTCTTTTCCTGATCGGAAAAATGAAAAATAAATTGATCGATTACTTCGTGCAAAGTGTCCACGGTAAACTTCCAGTCTGTATTGGTTCCAGCAAAGCTTCTCATGGGTTGGGGCTTTACTTGTTTCTTGGCATATTTCAGTGCAAAAGACAATTCCCCTGACTTGAGTGTTGCAACTTGCTCATCAGTTAACGTCCATTGATGATCTTTATCAACCCACCCTGACTTTTTACAAGCATCAAACCAATTTACATTTAGTAAACGAATCTCCATCGGCATGACCCAAGCTTGGTTGAGCCGCTCCTGCAAGCATTCATAAAGAAGTTTTTTTACAACTTCCTCCTGCTGCGAATCCCATGTAAGCTCAACTCGGTCTTCTTTGATCTCAATATCGATTAAAGATCGATATTCGGTATCGGGATAAAAAGGATCAACCTTCTTATCTATATCGCGATAGAATCCAACCAAGCCAAAATCCTGCCACGCATCTCCCGATCGCATAAGGGTTGCTTTCATATTCAAAGCAACACCTCCTCACTATATGGAATGTAAAGTGCTGAGTAAAAAATTAATTCTAAATGAATCATCTTCACCCCCTTCACTTTTAGAAACATTAAGATAGAAGCACTTTTACTATGTAGAGTAGACTAAACTAAAAAAATTGTCAATATAATATAAAAAATATTTATTATTTAAAAATATAAATTCCTGCAAGGATACAAGTTAGGAAACGTTAAGCATAGACTTTCAATTCCAATGGATGCAATTTCGATAGAAGTTAGATACCAAATGATTTGAGTGCATTATAAACACTCTAATAAGATAAACTTATATCCTTGATTCTACTGTATCTATTTAATATTGTACATAGTTTGACATCACTCATTGAGAAACCGTCTATAAATCATTTCAAGGATGGCTTCAGTCCCAGAGTTCAAGTGAACAAAGAATATTGTCATCAAACTAGAGCAAACTGCAAATTCCTATAGTTACAAGTAGAAACCTAACTACCTCACTAGCAACTCCACTTACAACTTTCAATTCCTATGCAAGTAAACGAAGCCGAAAAGAGCGTAACTGATGAACTTTGGAATTTCAATTCCTGTAAGGACGCAAGTAAACTGGCGCGGTCAGCAGGGGTTAATCTGATTTTGATTAGTTTCAATTCCTGTAAGGATACAAGTAAACATCGATGGAGACTTGGATAGGAGCATTGATGTGGATCCCTGTTTTGATGATGGCATGTTTTCACTCACTGGTAAAAATAGATAATGAATTTTTCATTTATATGAAATATGGTTGAAGGAAAGTTTAACATGCGGAGGCAATTTCGTAGGTGCTCAATTTTTGCCCTTATATTGTAACGTATAAATGCAATCTTAAATAATATTTAGTACATATGCCAACTTCTCTATCGCTTCTTTCTTCACTCGATAATAACTCCGCTTACTCCAACCAATCCTGTCACAAACAACCTCATCATTCCTCCTCATACGAGTGAAATACCTCTCTTCAACCAATTGTCTCTCATCCTCATTTAATATTTTCAAAGCCTGCTCAATCCTCTTTAACTCCATTTCTTTCTCCGCCCGTTGCACCGCATATTTCTCTGTACTTGATATGTATTCTTTCTTACCTCCGTGCATGGGTTCACCATAACTGGAGGTGCAGGAAGGGTACTGGTATTTTAGATCCTCCACAGCCACTTTCAGGATAGGATACTTTCTAAGTCTGCGTTCCACTTCTTTCCGATAACTTGGTTTTCTCACTCACCTCTGCACCTCCAGAACCCTGTAAGCCCTAACTAGCAATCTGAACCCAGACCTCTACTCGTTCCTCATCTTTACGACCAACAAACTCTTTTGCCGTCCCTTTCATGTATCGCACTATATATCGATCATCCTCGTATACAAGCCGATTGAGTGCGTCCTCGATTCCTTTTACATAGTTAGATAAATCACCATCTAGACCGCCTTTGAGATATACCTTGCAACCGAACTCAATCGGGACTTTCTTCGGGATGCATTGCCAGTTCTCTCTTGCCATGGCTTGTCTTGCGTGTAGCTGGACAAGCTCTTGATATGCTAGATATCTCTGTGCATCCGTTTTTACATATTTCCCCCGATGTGTCATTCTTGTGTAAGGGACAGCTCGTCCCTTAACCGTGAAACATAACATGCCACCCCTCCGCTCACCACATGCCCCGTTCTTTCATCTTCTTTTGTATTCGTATATATTCCGTACAAAGCTCATCCGCTCGTTCTTCACCAGAGAGAAGCGGATTATCAAGATAATCCGCCCCTCGATGAATTCGTGTTTCTAGCTCTTCATATCGCTGTTGTAATTCTAAATCAATCATAATCTATAGCTCATCGAACCGTTGAATCCAGCCTTTAAAGGCATAGCGGAATTCATTTACTCCAATGTCCCGTCCCTTAGCTATTACCGATTGAATTACTTTCGCTCCCATGTGATCTCTACCTGGATCGGTATCCTCTGGATCTTCCCAGAGAAATTCCACTAGATCGGCATCTTGCTCAATCGAACCCGACTCCCTAAGATGCTCAAGTGATGGTTTAATTGCCTTTTTCCCTTCTCTGCTCATCTGGCATAGCAAGATTACTGGGCAATCGATCTCTATGGCTAGGTGTTTCGCCGCTTTGGTTACCTCTCCTACCGCCTGTGCCCTTGTTTCACCCTTCTTAGTGGGGATGTTCATGATCCCCAAGTAATCCACAAAAATGGCTCCAATCCGTCCGTGCTTTCGTTTCTGCTGTCTGGCTACTGCTCGGATCTCATCAATGGTCACATTTTTTGCGTCGGCTATGGAGATCGGGAGCATTTCTAGCGCATCATAGCCTTCTCGTAAGTGCTTCATATCACCTTCCGATAGATTCTTAAGGCGAATCCGATTCGCACTCACCCCTGTCAAGCTGGATAACATACGGTTAAAGAGCTGTGGGCGTTTCATTTCCTGTGACCATACGAGACATTGTCCTTTACCCTGTGTGGCGATTCCTTGGATCATTTGCAACATCTTTGCTGTTTTCCCGACCGATGGTCTGGCGGCCAGTATGTATAGCCAGCCTCGCCCTAGTCCGCCCATCCATTCATCAAACTTAGGGAAGCCCGTATGGATTAAGTCGTCTTTCCGAGCGAGGTAATCAAAGTATTCTTGACGTGCGTCTGTGATCGATACGAGTTCGCCATTTCCCTCTGGCCGTATAGAATCAGATAGTCTTTCAATGGCTTGTAGCATATCCTCTTCTTCGGAAAATTCGCCCTCGCTTGCAATGGATTTAATCCGATCTCCTAGTTCCATGATTCTTCTCTGTACAGCATGTCGATGAACAATTTCAGCGTAGTGACCAGCATTTTGTACAGTTGGTGTAAAGGAGGCTATCTCCGTCATATATGCTACTCCGCCCGACTGCTCCAATTTCCCATATGTATTTAGCCGATCTGTAAGGGTAACTAGGTCAATCGGTC
Source organism: Thermoactinomyces sp. DSM 45891 (assembly GCF_900119485.1). Lineage (GTDB taxonomy): Bacteria > Bacillota > Bacilli > Thermoactinomycetales > Thermoactinomycetaceae > Baia. The sequence continues at coordinate 15,843 of NZ_FPJZ01000025.1, read as the reverse complement.
GATCACTCTCGTGCATATGCTTCATGACAGTGTAGAGAGTCTGGTGTGACTGAATCGTAAAGTCGCGAGGCTCTAGCTGTATTGTCAGATCATCCATCACCCTGTTATCTAGCAAAATAGCACCCAGTATCGACATCTCAGCATTCGCTTGTCGAAAGTCGGTGTCCTTGTAAGTCATTTACATTCATTCCTCCACTCAGCCATTTTTCTAGTAGGTCTCTGTCCGTTTCAGGATCAAATCCAGCTGAGACAAATTGTCCTACTGCCTTCTGGTATTCAAAGCTCTTGATTTGTTTTTTCTCTCGCTCGTCTTTCAGACTAACTACTGCAGCTGGTTGACTCTTTCTAGCTTTGTGAGCCTGTAGCTGATCGAATTGCGCTCGTAGTTTACTAGCTGACAGAATATTGGCTTGCCAGAAATGATCCGTTGTGGCGAAGTCGGTCACCTCTTGTATTTCCTGCTTGGTTCGTTTGTCTAGCTCTACTAGTTTTCGAAACTCATCTGCCCACTTGTTGAGATCATCTGGGGTTCTTGCATTGGGCTTCCAAGAGAGGATCTGCTTTTGCAGATACTGTGCCATTTTCATATAGGGGGATTCATCGTCGTAAACGTTCTGTTTGCGACTATAATCTTTTTTATCTTTTTTCTTTTCATTCTTTACATTCTTGTTAGGTGTTAGCGGATTGTTAGACGTTTGTTGATCGCTTTGTTGATCTTCTTCTGATGAAGATTGGTAAACCTCCCAATTCACTAGGGTTATAAGCCTTCCTGTCTTTGTCGATTTGTTTGTTAGAAATCCCCACTTTTCTAATTTCAACAATGCCGTTCTGATGCTTTGAATTGACACATCATTTCCACAGTTTTCCTTGATTTTTTCAAGGGATGTAACTACTTGTCCAGGCTTTACAGTAAATATTTCTCCCTTGAATTCCCATTGATTGTCCTTATGGTTTACCATGAGAAGAATCGCAATAAATACATCTCTTTGCTTGCTATTCAGCTGTTTATACAGGTCGCTTTGGCATAGTTTTCTATGCAACTTAATCCAACCATCCATACTCTCACCTGCCATATTATGAGGTTATATATAGATAGGGCGACCTTGCCACTATCTATATATATAAAACTCTACACTCCACTATCAGTAGCCCCTAAAAGGCTTCCGTGTCTATCTGTCGCATATAACCGTTGATCGCTTCCAATTAGGCTATAGTACCTATTACCAATTTTAAGCATGTGTTCGGATTGGGACTTGTTCCAATCATCCTCATAACGCTTTCTGTACGGTGTATGTTTCCGTGGTCGATATCTCATCCAGATCTCCTTCTAGCATTCTTTTGGCTTCATCAATCATGAATCTCATATCTGTAAACTTTCTGTATACAAGGCTCAGTAATTCCTGCTCACTATACTGAAATTGAACAAGTGCATCGCCTGTTCTATAAATCTCGTCTTCTAAGGCCTCTAGTCTAGCCCTCAGCAAGTTCATCGACATCGTCTGTACCTCCTGCTATTTCTTCTTCAGACTGGTTGTAAAACGCTTGTTCAAACTTCTTGAAGCTAAGAGGAAGAGTAGAAGGTAGCTTACGTCCAAACGCATGCTCCGTTCGATCTCCAGCCTCCCAACTTTCATCAGGTTGTGTTCGAATCACTCTTATAGATCCCTCATTCGTCCTAACACTTTCCGCATATAGAATAATGTCGACCATTCCGAGCACTATATCTCTACCGGATCTAGGGATGGACGGAACTGCTTTATTGATCGTGGACACTCTGGTTTTGACTTCAGAAGACTCTACGTGACTAGTGAACACCAGTCCATAAGGAAGTAATGAAAGCTTTCTGATTACCCTAAAGAACTCATCTTTAATTAATTGCCAGCCTTTACCGAATCCTAGATCGCTCTCGTGCTGAATCCCCTGTTTTTCCTTAATAAATTCGGCACAACATTTCCAGAGGTTGTCGACCGTATCGATCACAATCGTTTTAAAGGGATGGTTGCCCTTGCTGAGTTCTCCACACACTTTGACGAACGTTTGCCAATAAGGGACTTTCACCTCATAGCAGGAAAGTGCCTCTAGTCCAGGCTCCGTTGCCAAGAATAGGGGGTTGTCCATCCTACTACAAAAAGTAGATTTACCAATTTTCGGCTGACCATAGAGCAGAATTGAATAATCTTCCAACTTCTGTTTAGGCTGCGTTTTCTCTGTAGGTAATAGCACAATATGTCTCCTCTGTATTCAGTTGTCTAAAGATCGTTTTTCTGGTATCCTAGTCATACATTTGTTTTTTAAGTGTTGAACTCGCTTTTGCCGAAGCGAGTTTTTTTATGCCCTCTTTCAACCGCCCCACTCCTTTCTTTGTTCTCGTTGCTCTTTGGTATGTATCATTACCTCCAAGCAGTCACATGGTATACTTGGTTTCACACACAAGCAAGTCATTTCTTTACTTTATCTGTAGCTCCATAAAGATAATCGATAGTCGTATCAAAGAGATTTGCTATGTCGATTAGAACCTGTGGTTTTTGAGGCATCCTTCCACTTGACTCGTAACCTGTAACGGTCTTTCGATCAATATCGAGGACATCGGCTACTTCTTGTTGAGTCAATCCGTTTTCGATCCTCAGTTGTTTCATGCGTTCAGAAAATACATCCATGTCTTCACCTCATTGTTTAATCCTGCGCTCCATGCTCGAACCAACTAAAAAAAGCATCCCGTCCAACTCTTTTCAATCTTCCTATTCGAATAAGTGGAAAGCTCTTATACTCCATTACTTCATAAGCTCTGCGTACTGAAATGCCTAGAATGGTTGCCACATGCTCTGCTCTTAGAACTGCTGGATATTCCTCAGTCACTGCATTTCCTCCTCTCCATCATTCTAGCTCCTTAAAGCTACATTTTGAAGCCTGAGGGTATTTTTGAAGCTAAAGAAATTCTATCCTTTATCCAGCTAATCGTCAATCATTGCTTATTGGAAATTCAAACCAAAGTCTATCCATGTGTTTCATATTGAAGCATTTTGTTATAATATGTTTCATAATGAATCAACTATGATTGAACTACACTGAATAAAGTAGGTGGCAATAATGGAGATTTTTTCGGAGAGACTTAGAAAACTACGAGAATTACGTGGATGGACACAAAAAGAAGTAGCTGAAGCCCTACACGTTGATCGAAAGACCGTTACAGGTTATGAATCCAGCGGAAGAACGCCTAGAGAGCGTGATATCTTGGTCAATTTAGTCAAACTTTTCAACACTACATCCGATTATCTTTTCGGTATCACAGACGATCCGAGCCCCAGACGAGAACAAACGATGGAAGAAAAACTGGAAAATGATCCCTATTTACAAGAAATCCTGAAGCAGATAGAATCAAATCGTCGCTTCACAGAGGACAAGAAAAAAGAACTCCGGAAGCAAATGATCGAACTCTATATACAAGGTCTTTCAGACGTTGATTGATAAAAAAGGGGAGGTTTATCCATGCTGCAAACGTTAGTGAATTTATCTACTAACTATTTCGGACGAGAAATAACACTCATTTTGAAAGAACTTTCAACAGGATTTGCCTTCTCTCTATCCACCTTGTTATTTACATTACTCTTTTCATGCTGGCTTGTTACTCGCGTTAAACATAGCCCTAGTATTAACGAAGCCGTTGTCAGTTGCATTGCACCCATCCAAGGGCAACCGGTCGGTCAATACAACGCAAAAAATATTACCACCCTTATCCAAGCATTCGATACTATGATATGCCTGATTGCCACAACCATAATGCGTAGATCGATTATATTTGAAAATAAGAAACGAGCACGGTTTATCTTTTTAGGGGCCGTTTTTTTTATGCTCCTTTTCATCTATATAGGACTAGGAACAGCTACTACATTGTTTCTGAAATAGCTTCAAAAATTAAGCCAATGATAATTCAATCATTGGCTTTACTTTTATCCAAACTTTATATAGTGTGTCACAGCAAGGGAGACAACATTTATTTTGGCATTAAGGGGGACACATAACATGAAAGGATACTTTCGCAAACGGGGTGTAAAATGGTCATTTACTATTGATCTAGGAAAGGATCCTCAAGGAAAAAGAAAACAAAAATCAGTTAGTGGCTTTAAAACAAAGAAAGAAGCCCAGAAGGCTTGTGCTGAGCTCATTGCCCAGATCGAAAATGGGGGCTACAAGGAACCTTCTAAGATAACTTTAGGGGAATTTATTACGGAGTACATGGAAAATCATGTGAAACACGAAGTACGACCATCCACCTTTCAAAATCAGCTGGGTACCACTAATCAAAATATTATTCCAAATTTAGGATCACTACAACTCCAACACATGACACCGTTGATAGTTCAAGAATTCTACACTAAAATGCTTAATCAAGGGTATAAAGCCAGCTATATTAGAGTCGTTCACGCTATCTTAAGTAAAGCACTTAAACGAGCGTTTGAATGGGATATGATTCCTAAGAATATATCTTCTGTGTTAAAGCCACCCCGTATTCCAAGTAGGTCAATTCACGTTTGGGATATGGAAACAGTAAACCAGTTCCTTTCTTTCACTAAAGACAGAGAATTGTACATCATATATGTGCTTGCAACATATACAGGGATGAGAAAAGGAGAAATACTGGGACTTAGATGGGATGACTGCGATCTCAAAAATGGTAGGGTTAATGTTAATCAGACACTAAGCTTAGTAAATAATAAATTAGTGTTCCAAGACCCCAAAACAAAAGGTTCGAAGAGAACGATTCCATTACCTGAATTCGCTCTACACTGTTTGAAAAAGCACAAATTACAACAAAATCAACAAAAATTACAGCTTGGTTCAGCCTATCAAGATCATGATCTTGTAATTTCTTCTAATAATGGAGAACCGTTACCTCCATACATCGTAAATTATGATTTTAAGAAAATGTTACAAAAAGCATCCCTACCAAAAATAAGATTTCATGATTTGAGACATAGCCACGCCACAATTCTCCTGAAAATTGGAGAAAACCCAAAAGTAGTCTCCGAGCGTTTAGGGCACACAACTATAGGCATGACATTAGATACTTATTCTCACGTTCTCCCTGATATGCAAAAGAGTCTTGCGGACAATTTTGACACAGCAATGCAATCTAGTAAGAAATCCTCTTCATATGACGAAGTGAGAAAAAAAATATAAATGTGGTCAAAATGTGGTCAATTCAGTTGAAAAATTTTAAAAACCCTTTCGAACTCTATATATACAAAGGACTTTCGGGTAAGTTTCGATACAGTCATACAATATATATTGTATTATACTTTATATTAACTTGTTTCCTTAATTAAAAAGTTTCTAACCTATTTATTGTGAGTTGATTTTCTATTTATTACGGATGACAACCCAATACCGAAAAGCCCTAATCCTCTAAAATCAGGGACTACGGCTTTCTCTTCCTTATTTATCTCTTTACTAATGATATAGACATTACTTTTTATCAACTGCATCAATAAATTCTTGCAAAGATTTATTGTATGCAGTTTGCTTCTGCAGAAATTCATTTTGCAAAGTCAGCATTTCCCCTTGCAACTTTATCATTTCATCTCCCTGTTGCCTCGAAGGCGCTTGCTTCGACGTAAAAGACTTTAAAATTGATTCCTGATTTGCGAGGGATTTTTCCGTAACCTCAATTACTTTTTGTTTAGCGTCAATAAGAGACTTAAAGTTAGCTGAAAAAGTATCCGCTAGCTTTTTTAGATTCTCCTTTTTTATTTTATCAACTTTCTTTTGGATAGTAGGGAATTCCTCATTTATCTTTTGTACTTCTGTTTTATACTCTGTAAGTATTTTTTTCATTTCTTCTTGCTTATCATTGATTTGTTTGATGTTATTTTGGTTTAAACCTGTTTTTTGCACCGAAAGTACAATACTTCCCAATTCTGTGCCAAGCGAGTTTACTTTGATATATTTCTGTTCGTTTTCAGTAAATTTTGATACCGTTTTTTGCATCTCTTTTCCGAGTTCATTCACATTGACAGAATCAGAGAACAACGAGCACCCTGACAAGAGAATAAGAGAAAGCATAATAGCTAGAAACTTCTTCATAATATCCTTCCATTCCTTCTATATGTAATATTTTTTAAAAGACACAAACACTATTGTAACCTCTTTTAAGATAATTGAAAAGAAAAATATTTATTATACAACCAAAAAAACCCTCTCTCTATAAGAAAGAAGGTCATATCTATATGGTTTGATTAGTTTTGCATAACAAAATCATTCTCTGTAAATTCGCCTTCCTCAAAGACACGCAAAGTCTGGTACTTCGTATTGCGTTGGGCAGGTACTTTACCCGCATCACGGATGAGTTTGAGGGCGAGGTTGTTGTTTACTTTATGGGTTGTGCCCGCTGCAGAGACTACATTTTCTTCAATCATCGTACTACCGAAGTCATTACAACCAAAATGAAGGGATTTCTTCCCGATATCTGGCCCCATGGTTACCCAAGAGGATTGGAAGTTATCGATATTATCTAACATAAGCCTCGCAATCGCTACAGCTTTTAGGTATTCTTCAGGGGAAAGCTTTTCACGCTTCAAATTCGTAAAGTCTGGTTGAAATGTCCACACGATAAAAGCTAGGAAACCGCCTGTCCGATCCTGCTGTTCGCGAATGCGGAGTAAATGCATGACGCGCTCTTCCATCGTCTCTCCAAAACCGATTACCATCGTAGCGGTCGAATGCATGCCCACACGATGCGCGGTATCCATCACTTCCATCCAATCTTCCCATGTTCCCTTTAGACGGGAAATCTGTTTACGAATACGATTATCCAGAATCTCAGCTCCCCCACCCGGAAGGGAATCGAGTCCCGCTTCTTTTAGCTCACGAATCACTTCTTCCAACGTAAGTCCATCCGAAACTTCTTGCATCTTTCTGATCTCAGCTGGAGAAAATGAGTGCATCGTGATCTCAGGAAATCGCTTCTTAATCTCTCGTAAAAGGTCCGTATAGTAGTGAAATGGCAAATTAGGATTAGTCCCGCCTTGCATGAGAATTTCTGTACCACCTACATCAAGGGTCTCTTGAATTTTTTGGAAAACTGTATCATCGTCTAATACATACCCTTCTGTAGAACCTGGCGCTCGATAAAAAGCACAGAAACGACAATACGTATCACACACATTGGTATAGTTAATATTACGTCCAATGACAAAAGTAGTAACCGGCTCCGGATGCTTTGTTAACATCATTTGATTCGCAGCCTGGCCGATTTTCTCTATTTCATCACTATTCCATAAAGAGACGCCGTCTTCAAATGTAAGTCTCTCTCCTTGTAATGCGCGTTCCAATATCGCATCGATGTTCGACATCTCATTCACCTCCAGATCCCATATATCCAAAGTTATTTCTATCAATCAAGGTTACGGCCAAGTCACAGTCCAAACATCATGTTCATTTTATCACATGATGGCAAAAAGCACATGAGATTTTGTTTATCACAAATTCATGTGCTTACTTCGTCTGATTATAGGTGACCGATCCCTATACAAAACGCCCTGTTAACCATGCTTCCACTGATGCAATCCCGCCAACAACTGGCTCTCCTTCAGTCACACGATCTAATGCCGCAAACACAACGTAAGCACCGCCCACTGTCTGCACGGTAAGTTGCCAGTACTCTGCTTGGGATAGCTCATTTTTCAAGAGTTGCGCATCTGTTATCACACCATTTAATAAAATAGTGGGTGCAAGAACATCATTCACTTCATCGTTAAAAATCCCGAGCGGAACTAAGGATTCAGCTGATAACGGAACCTCTGGATCTTGTTTTTGATCAAATTCCTCTTCTGTAGCAAAACAACGTACCTGATGCGCAAATGCAGAGAGTTCCACGTTACGCGTTTCAGATTGTTGGAATGCCTCTAACACTTCCATATCCCCTGTTTGAAACACAAATGGATACACACCCGACTCTGGGTTTGTCTCCTCTTCTGGTCTCATCGAGCCAAATGTAAGCCCTGTTAATTCACCTTCTTCATTGGTATCTACTTCATAGATCCCGACAGGAGAAACCATCCCTTTACGGTGATGAAAATTCACATGGAACACTTCATGATCCTCATCCATAAGCGCAATGATCTCTTCTCCATTCGAAAAAACGAGTGAAAACTTCCTACCAAATGAAGTATCCGTTTGCTCACCAGTTCGAACAACAAGGTCTAGGTACTCCATAAACTGATCTTCACTTTCGATCGCAAAACCCATAGAATGTGCAGGCATATTATGTACTCTCCTTTAGTTGCTAAATATTCTAACCCCTAGTAGGGGATTTTTTATATATCACTATCATTTCTCCATACTTAAATCGTATCATTTATATTTTTCAAAAAAACAGCGTTTGCATTTTTGTTTGCAATTCGCTGTTTTGTGTGAGGACCTTTAAGTAAAAACTCTAAAGTCCTTGTAAATATTGGTGCCAATAGTCAGATTCGAACCGACACGGTAGTCACCCACCGCAGGATTTCAAGACCCATGTTTTTTGATATGTTTCTATGTACAATACTTTCAAACAGCATGAAAAAGTATCTCAATCTGTACATATAAGAATGCACCCGTTTGCCGATTATGTTTTTAAATTCTGTTTACAGTATATCACACAAAAGGCTTCTGTAAATAAAAAAGCCCCTGTATATCACAGGAACTTTCATAATACTTTTAGTTTTTTTAAGATCAAATTGTTTAAAAGAGAGAGAACTTACAAACCTATCGATCATATAGCATACTTGAACACACTTTTCCATTAGAATCAAACAACTCTACCAATGTTCGCCAACGCAAATAGTTATTCCTTCGACCTGGATGGATTCTCCCGAGAGATTCAGAAATTTATGAAAAGATAAAGATAAAGATCCCTCACATTCGCTTTCAAGACCTTCGGCAAGTCATGCCACATATGCAGAAAGAAGCCGTACGAAAAATGGGATGATTTTCTCTATAGTGGACAGGATGAACGTTATCGTACGTAATCATACTCCTATGGACACTTTGAAAAATGACAAGCAAAACGAGTAAAAATAGCTTATAAATAAATCGCTGAAACCCTTATGTACCAAGGGCTTTGGCGATTTATTTTTTCCCTAACAAAACCCTAACCATTTGACTCCAAAATTGACTCCAAAAGACAAAAAAAGAACCCCTACTAGATAGGAGTCTTTTCTCTGAAGCCCTTGATATTACTACGTTTTTTTTGGTGCCGAGGGTCGGGCTCGAACCGACACGGTAGTCACCTACCGCAGGATTTTAAGATGCAAGACCCATGTTAATTAGTATGTTTCTATGTACAATCCTTTCAAACAGCATGAAAAAGTACCTTGATCTGTACATATCAGAATGCACCCGTTTGCCGATTATGTTTTGAATTCTTTTTACCGGTATATCACACAAAAGGCTTCTATAAATAAAAAAAATCACCCCCAGACCAAAGTCCAAAAGTGATGTAAGGAGACAAGCGGCAATCCTCATCTTCTGATATATTCCATATCCTTATGATGAATCAGAGAACCCAATCGCTCTAGTTCAAGTTTATTCATTCTCACTACCTCTTAATCTTCTCCATTAAGTCGCTTCATTGTCTTCTGGAAAAGATCGTAAATATAATCTCCTCTTTTACGATCAACAGAAGCTGTTACCTCTGTTAGAGGGCAAATTGTCGGAACCTTTTCGTGCGGAAGCTTGATTGAAGGCAAACCATAGTAAACGTATTCTGGATCGTCTAAGTAAAATGCCCATTTTACCTTTAAGTTTCTGAAGTATACCTCACCTACATATCTACCAAGAGCATCCAAAGTAAGTTTCTCACTCTCTTTACGTATATCCTTGACAGTTGGATAGTTTTCTAGAATCCAACTTTCCAAGCGTAATAACGATTCTGGGCTATAATCCAATTCTAGTTGTCTTGGCATACTGGCAATGAACGAATCTAAACGATCCCCCATCTCCATAAGCCAGTATTGATATAAATCTTTTTGATGTTGAATGTCATTTGTTGATTTACTCATCAATGGTTCCGCCTTTCTCAATAAACTTTACATCTATGTTCGATTTTCTAAGTTCTTCTTGCAAAGGCTTACTTGCATCAGCATTTTCAAATACCCAAGTAATGTGCCAATTCTGCTCTTTAACTAAGTAGGCATCTCTCACTACTTCTGATTCTATATGGTCTGATAGGGAAAAGTAACCCCTGCCCTCCTCTATCGTTCTTGTTTTATGCTCAATCCCCTTCTTTAAGCTCTTATCAGCAATATCCAAACGTCTAGCTTGTCCATTAGCATCAATAGTAACCTCTCTATCTCCCCATCCTAACCTCTCATGAAATGCATCCATAGCTTGGTTGGCACTTCTAGCTTTCTCCATATTCAAATCATAGGTTTTGCTCCACCGATCATAAGACCATTCACCATCTCTATCTTTATACTCTTCCCACCGTTGTGCTTTGTGTGAAGGACTACCTGGTCTAAGATCGTCAACTACTGTATTTGAACTTTTCCCACTCGGACAATCAATCTTCCCTGCCAACTGCATCGAAGCAAAATAATGCCCTGCATCCTGCTGTTGTATGGCTATACAATCCGAGAACTTCATTATGTACGGTTCAATCTTCGGCCACACAAACGTAATCCCTGTAAGTAACATCGCACCTGCTGTAGTGGTAGCAAGTATTCTCTTGGCATTACCGAATAGATTATCTCCGAATGACTTTACTTTGTCACCGAATCCTTTGAATGAGTCAGCGATAGCATCAAAAGCTTTACTTGCTAGAGGAAACTTACTAGAGATGCCGCCTGCCTTCGAAACAACAGAACCTGCCTTTCCTGCTTTTTCTAAACCTTTTGTTCCAACGAATATACCGACAATTTGTGTTGCCGCGTATCCTAACCACTCTGAGCGAGAATTACCATCACCGTTCACAACCATTCGATTCCACGATTCAGTTATCTCATTCCAGACTCCACCTACCATATTCGATATGTTGTTCCAAACTTCCCCCGGATGCGTAATCCAATGCCCGAGTTTCTTTCCTGACTCAATCGGGTTTAGGATAATATATCCAATGAGCCCCAAAGCCCCTACTACTAAGTCAAAGACCCCCATCACGATGTCAGCCAATCCTCGTAAGACACCTTTGATAAAAGAGAATGCCCATTCAACGACTTGTAGTGCAGGAATCTGTTTCTTCAATAATGCCCATGCTAATGTAGCTGCAGATCCGATTGCTAATGCCCACTTCCATGCAGTGTCCATGATATCCTGAATCTTAGCACCTAGATCATCCAAGATATTATTTACATCATCCCACAGCTCACCGCACCAATCCGTGAAACCGTCCCACTTGTCACTAACCCAATCTCCTGCAGACTCTAGCCAACCTTTTTCCGTTGCGGTTGATGTTTGAGCAATATCTTGGTTGAATCCTCCATTTATAGGAGTATTATCGATGTTGAAATCGACTGCATATGTAACCCCTTGCCCTACGAACCCAAATGTGAATAACACAATCATCAGAATAAGTAAGGATCTCGATATTCTCTTCATGTTTTTGTTACTCATAGATGTCCTATCTCCTCCACCATCCAACGAAAAAGGGTAGCGATATGCCACCCCATTCGTTTGTTCATGCTATTTTCGGTTTATATGCCAAATATAAATTTATCTATTATAATATTATATAACAAAATTAGAGTTTTTTCAATATTTTTGAGGGATAATCCTTCTCTGTTTTCTTCTAATATATAGAGAAAAAGCCCCTGTATCACAGAGACTTGATAAATTCCACTCCTCTAAAACAATGGCCACCCCCAGACCGAAGCCCAAAAGTGATGTAGGAATATGATCCTCCTGAAATCAAACACTCTATTCGATTTTTTGATCGTTGTAACGTTCGTCTATTTCTCTTAGATCAGTCTTATCTTTCTCATTATCTAGCATGTAACGAAATTCTTTTACTGATGGATTCTCAGAATATCCTGATGTTTCCATCGTGTTTAATAATCGATAAGCACGACTTTTAGCATGAGGCGATTTTAATAAAGTAGCTTTTCTGTAAAACTCTCGCCCTTCATATACACTTTCTTCAATCTGTCCTAACATAAGATGAGCCCTTGCCCAGTCCAAGGGAATCCATGCATCTAGCCATGTATTAGCTTCCAAAGCGATTTGTTTCTCTATATCTCCTTTCATGGCTAAAGTTTCTTCTGGCTCTCCTAGATCTAGGTGTCCATAACTCTTTTCTGCCAACACACCACTTAAAGAATGAAATACAAAATCTGTTCCATCGCCATACTTAAAGTTTTCAATACTTCGTGCGGTACGCAGTGCGGTTTCTATTGCCCTTTTAAATTTTTGTTCTAGTTTGGCACTTGCATACACTCGTGCAAGATAGGAATTTGTTAAAACCATAACATGTTTTGAAGCTCTAAACGATTCGTCTCTAGCTAACTCCAAGCATTCGATTGCTTCATCATGTCTTTCCATTCTCTCAAGCTCTGTTCCCATATTTAGATAACTGATGGCTATTGTAGCTGGATGATCGATTGATTTGGCAATATCATTCATTTTTTGAAACTTGTCTAAGGCTTCTTCATATCTTTGATTTTCTACATCCAGTACACCATTGAGACGCAATACTTGGGCATATAGTATTTGAAACGCTTGATCTGAGCTTATAGGAGGTGGTGTATTCGACTTCAAATAGTCAAAAAGGCGATTTAGGTCATTGACGTATTCCTCAACATAAGGCAAAGGCATAATACGACGAAGTGTCCATGTTCGCTTTATTAAGCTTTCTGCTGTTTTAAGTGTTTCGTCGTACATATATGCTCCATTAAAAGTATTAGGGTTAAATGGGTTATAATCGGAAAGTCCCATTTTCCAAAGAGGAATGTGTAAAATATCACATAAACTACGGAGTGTGTTTAAATCACTTATTGTTTTTATTCCTCGCTCAACGTCTGATACATAATTCACACTTACACCAATCCCCCCACTTGCTTGTGGCCATTGATCGGCTAATTGTAACTGCGTCATCTTTAGTTTTTCTCTACCTTCACGAATTGTTATTCCGTAATGATACTTCATACAAATGACACCTCAATCCAACTGTTTTGTGTGAGTAATCAATCTTATAATCTATCAACATTCAATCCCTGTTGTTTATTCAAACTATTGTGGTTATGAGCCATAATTAATCCATGGGATTATTTATTTAAAATATTCTATAAAATATATTTTTCTGTGCGAGGTGCAAAAATGGATAATTTATTTGATTCGAATGTTTCTGAAATACAGAATGCTGAGTCATACGATTTAGAAGTAATTATTAACTACCTTATCTCTAAAGGATATTTCGATTTTAATGAAATCATGGAATTCAGAAATCTATATTACAGCCAACAGTCTGAAGAAACATTTTAACTCTTATCCTGTTTGGCTTTTCTTTCTATTGCAAGGCGAATCATATTTGCAAGAAACTTACTATCTTCTTCTGTTAAATCTCGTCCACCAAAATGTGCATTTCCTTCCTCTATCATTTCAATCACTCTTTCAAGATCAAGAATGCTCAATTCATCTTCTGATTGAAATTGGCTAAATTGATCTGCTGATCTACCTAAAAGCCAATCAACAGAAACTTTGTACAGGTTTGCTAATTTAGCTAAAGTATCTGGATCAGGATTTCGATCTCCCTTTTCATAATGAGACAGTGTTACATTACTTATTCCTATTTGTTCAGCTGCTTCTTTCTGCATTAATTTTGTTCTCAGTCTTGCCTTTTTTAGTCGTTCTCCTAACAATTTATCCACCCCGATTCACTCTATGTTAATAAGTATATATGAATTTAACTAAACAAAAAATATTTTTTCCAAAATGGAAATTCAGGTATTTACTTTCCATTACGGAGATAATATAATGTAATTAACAAAACGGAAAAGAGGTGCATGAAACAATGAACACATCAGACACTATGATCCAACTACTTCAAACCGTATCCGACCTAAATGAAAAAGTACTCAACCTAACCCAACGCATGGAAAACAAACCACAAACCGAATCCCTCACCTACAGCGTAGAACAAACTGCAAAGATGCTTGGCATTAGTCGTACCAAACTCTACGAACTCCTACACCGCCCAGACTTTCCCGTTGTCGATATCGGGCACAGAAAACTCATCCCAAGAAAGAACCTTGAACAATGGCTAGATCAGCAAGCCCAATAAACCATAAGGAGTGAACTTCATGAATCCGATTCTATCCAAAATCGACTACCGCTTAGAAGTTCTCCAATTCCAGATCGAGACCCACTCTCAGGGATTTCTACAAGGCATGTGGGAAGATGGCAAAGCCGCACAGATGAAAGAAGAACGACAATTCCTGAAAGAATTGAAACAGCAAGCCCAAGTCCTTATGAGTAATGCTTTATGATGAAACACCATCACACATTGTATTGTCTCAGATGTCTAAGAAAGGGCTTGAGAGTTGAAGTTACTGAGATGCTAAAACGTTGTGTCAGATGCTATCACGATCATTCACGAGATGAAGTTTGCGAAATGTTAGACAACCACATCACAAGGCTCTCTCACTACTTGACAGATGACGAATTACAAAGCGAACTCGCCTTTATGATTGAAAAAGTAGTACCCACTCAAAACTAGGAGGAATTCAAAATGAACAAAGTAAGCTTAGTCGGTCGTGTGGCAGTAGATCCAAAAGTAAACAAAACAAGCAATGGAAAGTCATACATGTTCTTACGTCTAGCAGTGGAAGGCTATTTCGATAAGAAGACCAAGCAAATGACCACTGATTTTATCCCAGTGATGGTATGGGGTCGTGAGGCAGATAAATGTCGCAATCTTTTGAAGGGTTCGTTAATTTCGATTGAGGGTCGTGTGAGTGCTGGATCGTTTGCGGATTCCAATGGAGAGAAGAAGTTTAGTCTCGATATTATCGCAGAGTCGATCAGTTTCTTGAGTAAACCAAAATCCAAAGGTGCTTAAACAGTGAGTGAGCAGGAGGAATTTATGATGTGGGATAAGTTAGGGGAAGCATTGAAAGAGGCGGCAAAGAAGGGCACTGGTAATCAAATCAACATTGCAACAGGACATAATTCCAAAATCATCGCAACAAAGATTACTAGCGGAAAGAAGAAAGGTGATAAGAAATGAGTTGGTTTACCACAAATGAACCAAAGGACGATTGGATCAAATGTCTGTTCGAACCTGCCTATGACCTTATCACCATGGAAACCGAACACACCAAGAAGAGGAAGCGCGAGCGTGAGCAACGGAAGCAAGAGAAAGAACACGAAAAAGAACGACAGCTTGAAGAAACGTTGCGCCTAGAGGCGGAAGAAAGAATGCGATTGGAAGAAGAGGAACAAAGAGAGCAAGAAGAACAGGAGAGAAAAGAAGCCTTAGCTAGGATGGTTGAAGAGTATGAAGAAAATGAACAAGATTCAAGCTTTGCATAACACAACAAATGCCCTAGCAGGATGGCAGTCCAACTGGGGCACCTCATTTAGGAGTTGATCCAAAATGAAAAGAAAAAAGATTCCCTTTTATTCTAAAACAGATAACCACTTTCAGCAAGTAAGCTCGTTCTTATATGGAAACCTCATGTGGTGGCTTCCCCTCATGGCTGGCTTTGCGGTTAAGTCTGGGATTCCTTTCTACGTCGCAAATGGATGTTTAGCCGTTGGTCTTTGCTTCTCCAAGACACGGGATACCATTTTGAAAACAGATCGCTTCTTTCGAGATTATTGGAGAAGTCATCGAGATGGGATGAAGGTCTCTAAGATGCTCCGAGAAACGATGCT
>NZ_FPJZ01000023.1:22997-32107 GCF_900119485.1 Thermoactinomyces sp. DSM 45891 | reverse complement strand
ACAACTTAGTCTGGTGATGATGGCGGAGGGGATCCACTCGTTCCCATCCCGAACACGACCGTTAAGCCCTCCAGCGCCGATGGTACTTGGACCGCAGGGTCCTGGAAGAGTAGGACGTCGCCAGGCTATATCTTTTAAATGATAGTATAAAATATTCTATATATGTATATTTTATATATTGTCAAACGCTAGGCTTAGTAGTATTCCTCAATAGCTCAATGGTAGAGCGCCCGACTGTTAATCGGTAGGTTGCAGGTTCGAGTCCTGCTTGAGGAGCCATGCTTCCTTAGCTCAGTTAGGCAGAGCGCTTCCATGGTAAGGAAGAGGTCACCAGTTCGAGCCTGGTAGGAAGCTCCAGCATGGCCCGTTGGTGAAGCGGTTCAACACACCAGCCTTTCACGCTGGCATGCAGGGGTTCGAATCCCCTACGGGTCACCAAGAACTTGATAAAAGTTTGGACGCTTAGCTCAGCTGGGAGAGCACCTGCCTTACAAGCAGGGGGTCGGCGGTTCGATCCCGTCAGCGTCCACCATAATATGGAGGGATACCAAAGTGGCCAAATGGGGCGGACTGTAAATCCGCTGGCTTCGCCTTCGTAGGTTCGAATCCTACTCCCTCCACCATTTTTTTTTGTTTTTGGGAAGTAGCCAAGCGGTAAGGCAACGGACTTTGACTCCGTCATGCGAAGGTTCGATCCCTTCCTTCCCAGCCATTTTTGTTTAGACATCTTAGTGAGAGCCATTAGCTCAGTTGGTAGAGCATCTGACTTTTAATCAGAGGGTCGAAGGTTCGAGCCCTTCATGGCTCATATTTGATTTCTGCGGAAGTGGCTCAGTGGTAGAGCATCGCCTTGCCAAGGCGAGGGTCGCGGGTTCGAGTCCCGTCTTCCGCTCCATAATGCGGGTGTAGTTCAGTGGTAGAACATCGGCCTTCCAAGCCGTTTGCGAGGGTTCGATTCCCTTCACCCGCTCCACTGTTCCTCAATAGCTCAATGGTAGAGCGCCCGACTGTTAATCGGTAGGTTGCAGGTTCGAGTCCTGCTTGAGGAGCCATACGCTTCCTTAGCTCAGTTAGGTAGAGCGCTTCCATGGTAAGGAAGAGGTCACCAGTTCGAGCCTGGTAGGAAGCTCCATTTATGGCCCGTTGGTGAAGCGGTTCAACACACCAGCCTTTCACGCTGGCATGCAGGGGTTCGAATCCCCTACGGGTCACCAAATAGAATTACGTTATCCCGATAGTTGGACTATCTGGGATTTTTTATTTTTCAAGGAAAAGTGCCTTTATAATACGTGGATTACTAGGTTGAATATTACGAATTTAGTAGATGGCCTGTATAAATATAATTCGCTTCAGAAAGTCTATTAATGGATGTTCTTGAAAATATGATGGATAAATTCTGTTAAATGCATAAATATGTCACAGGAGGTTGAGGGTGGTAAATTGTTTTACTAAGGAAAGTTTTTATATGGTAAACTTAAATTGTTCAATTCTTCTTTAGTAGCAAGGAGATGTAATAAATGATAAAACAACCTATCTCAATCATTGGAATGCCTATAGATCTTGGACAAGGTCGTCGTGGTGTGGATATGGGTCCTAGCGCGATACGATATGCTGCACTTCAACAAACCATACGCGATTTGGGGTTTGAAGTTGAAGATTTAGGTGATATAGCGATTCCGAGTCCGGAGTCCTTAGAAATCTCCGATCAAAACTTAAAATATTTGCATGAGATTGCGGGTGTCTGTGAAGAGCTTGCTGAGTGTGTTTCGGGAGTCATAGAAAGAAAGCGCTTTCCACTGGTGCTCGGTGGAGATCATAGCATGGCTATTGGCACGGTTGCTGGTGCGGCGAAACACTATCAAAATTTGGGCTTGATCTGGTATGATGCTCACGGTGATTTAAATACGGGTGAAACGTCCCCTTCTGGAAATATTCATGGAATGTCGATGGCGGCTAGCTTAGGAATTGGTCATCGATTGTTAACTCATCTAGGAGGCTTTGCTCCGAAAGTACGTCCAGAAAACGTCGTATTGGTTGGTGCTCGCGAGTTAGATCTGGGTGAGCAACAATTGATTCGGGATTTAGGAATTAAAGTGTTTACTATGCATGAAGTAGATCGCTTGGGCATGGCTCGTGTCATGGAGGAAACGATCAAGATTGTTGGTAACGGTACAGATGGTGTTCATTTGAGTTTAGATCTGGATGGTTTGGATCCTTCAGACTGCCCAGGAGTTGGGACTCCTGTGCCAGGTGGTATTACGTATCGGGAAAGTCATCTAGCTATGGAAATGTTAGCTGATTCAAAGATTCTTACATCGGCTGAGTTTGTAGAAGTAAATCCTATTTTAGATCAGGCTAATCTAACTGCGAAAGTGGCTGTTGCACTTATTAGTTCAGTGCTAGGAAAGAAAATCTTATAGCTCTTGATTAAGGAGGTAGATAGCAAGGTTTTGCTGTTTACCTCGTCTCTTTTTAAACGAATTATTTTCTGCAGTTGTTCTCAATCGGGTTGGCTTGTTGTAAAATACTATTAGTCATTTACAGAATGTTTAATTTAAAATTAATTAGTCTTAGTCATTGTTATATAGTTGAGATTCATAAATGAGGATGTGATGATCATGACAAAAAAAGAAGGACTAGGGCAGACAGAGCGTCCTGAAGGGGTTCAAACGAATTTCCGTAATAACATGACCTATGGTGACTACTTACAGTTGGATCAAATTTTAGATGCACAAAACCCTCTTTCGAATCATCATGATGAGATGCTGTTTGTTGTCATTCATCAAACCAGTGAATTGTGGATGAAGCAAATGATTCATGAGCTCCAAGCAGCCATTCAACATATTGTCTCTAACAATATCGCTTCTGCTTTAAAGATGTTATCACGGGTATCCAGAATTCAGTCGCAGGTGATTCAATCTTGGGATGTACTGTCTACGTTAACGCCCGCGGAATATATCGAATTCCGAAATTTCCTAGGAGAATCGTCTGGCTTCCAATCCTACCAGTATCGAATGATTGAATTTTACTTAGGCAAGAAAAGTACTCCTATTATGGAAATTTACAGTCATAAAGACGAAGTGAAGAAAATGCTTGAAGGTGCCTTGCAACAACCTAGTCTATATGATGTTGCCATCCAAGCACTGGCAAAGAAAGGATTTTATATCTCTCCTTTTATCCTGGATCGTGACTGGACCAAGCCTTATCAATCCGATGAGAGTGTGGAGAAGGCCTGGTTAGAGGTGTATCAAGATGTAAATCAGTATTGGAGTTATTATCAACTAGCTGAAAAATTAGTTGATGTGGAGGATTGGATGCAGCAGTGGCGTTTTCGTCATATGAAGACTGTGGAGCGGATTATTGGCTTTAAGCGAGGAACAGGGGGCTCACCGGGAGTTCCATATCTTCGTAGTACAATGGAGCATCGTTTTTTCCCCGAGCTATGGGATTTGCGAACCAAACTCTAAATAGAAGGAGAACTAGCAGCGATGAAGCCCACTCTAGAGGAAGCAAGGAGATTAGATCACCAAGATGTACTCTCAAAGTACCGAGATGAATTTTATCTGATATCAGATCAGATTTATTTGGACGGTAACTCTTTGGGTTTATGTTCAACAAGAGCAGAGAAGTCTTTCTTGGAGATGTTTGAATCTTGGAAGATATATCAGATCGACGGTTGGTCAAACGGAGAATATCCTTGGTTTTATTTAGCCGAAATGTTAGGGGCTAAGATGGCTCCCCTTGTTGGGGCAAAGAAGGAGGAGGTTGTTGCGACTGGGACAACTACTGTGAATTTGCATCAGTTAATGGCCACTTTTTATCATCCCGAAGGGAAACGCACTAAGATCGTAGCAAATGATCTGGATTTTCCTACGGATATCTATGCGATTAAGAGCCAACTTCAACTACATGGCCTAGATCCGGAAGAGCATTTACTATCTGTAAAAAGTAAGCAGGGTCGGTACATCGATGAAGAAGATATCATCGCTTGTATGAAGGATGATGTGGCTTTGATGATATTACCCACGGTACTTTATCGAAGTGGTCAATTACTAGACATCGAACTCCTTACTCGAGAAGCGCATCGACTTGGAATCTTAATCGGATTTGATGCTTGCCATTCCATAGGGGCTGTTCCCCACGCTTTCCATGAGTGGGGCGTAGATTTTGCGGTCTGGTGCTCCTATAAATATCTAAATAGTGGCCCAGGTAGTGTTGCTGCGATTTATGTGCATGAAAAACACTTCGGCACGGTTCCTGGACTAGCTGGGTGGTTTGGATCTGATAAAGAGCGTCAATTTGATATGAGTCATACATTTGAACCTTCTACGGATGCAGGGGCGTATCAATTAAGTGCCCCGTCTATCTTGAATGCGGCCCCATTAATCGGTTCCTTATCGATGTTTGATGAGATTGGGATGGAGTCTATCCGAGAAAAGTCATTATCGTTAACTCGATATATGATGTTGATAATCGAAAGCGAACTCCAAGGGTGGGGCTTTGTGATTGGAAACCCGATGGAAGATCATCGCAGGGGCGGCCATATTTCCCTTGAACATAAAGAAGCGACGCGGATTTGCAAAGCGCTAAAAGAGGCGAGAGTAATTCCTGACTTTAGAGCTCCTAATGTGATCAGACTAGCGCCAATCGCTTTATATACATCGTATCAAGATGTCTGGGAGGCAGTACAGCGATTAAAGTCGATCATGGTGGAGGGGAAGTACAAAGATTACTCTCATGAACGAGGCGTTATTGCATAGTACTGTACTGGGACGGAGTAGGTGGGGCTCTCTTTTATAAAGGGAGTCTTTTTACTATGCTTCAATTAGAATGGTATGTTTGAACGATTTGTTTTTATTGTGTCCTTATATTGGGTGAAATCTTTTTGTTTATTTGAAGCATAATATATACATAAATGCGTTGGAGGAAACAATGTGCAATCATTGGTTGGAATAACAAAGTATATAAATGATTTTATTGATATATTGATCGTCAGTTTCCTTATTTATCAACTATTGACGTTATTACGTGGGACGAGAGCAGTGCAGTTGCTAAAAGGAATTAGTGTGGTTGTCTTTTTATGGTTGTTAAGTAATTTTCTTGAGCTACGGACATTACGTTGGCTCATTGAAAACTTATTATCAGTGGGCCTCATTACGGTGATTATCATTTTCCAACCTGAGTTACGAAGGGCTTTAGAGCAAATTGGTAGAAGGGGCTTTTTTACAAGGGGGCAAGTAGCCAAAGATGAAGTAGTGACTCGAGTATCTGGGGAAATAACCAAAGCGGTTACTTACTTTGCCAGCAAACGGATCGGCTCATTGATTGTGATCGAACGGGAGACAGGACTCTCCGATTACATAGAATCAGGAATTGAATTACAAGCGAAAGTAAGTAATGAATTGCTCCGAAATATTTTTTTACCGAGTTCACCCTTACATGATGGTGCGGCTGTAATTCGAGTTGGTTCGATTATGGCTGCGGGATGCTTTTTACCATTGAGCGAAAACCCTTCTATTAGTAAAGAGCTGGGCACAAGACATCGTGCCGCTATAGGGATGAGTGAAGTTTCAGATGCTTGTGTGGTGATTGTGTCAGAAGAGACAGGGCAGATCTCAATCGCTATTGGTGGTAAATTAGAGCGAGGTATTTCCGAGGATCTTATATTTGAGCGACTATATCAACAGATTCAACCAAATTCGCCAACGATCTCGATATTCCGGAGTTGGCGTGAGCGAAGAGGGAAGAAATGAACAAGTGGCTAGAAAATAATTGGGTCATTCGAGTGATTTCAGTGTTGTTAGCAGGGGTTTTATGGTTTATGGTTCATTATTTTAATAAGGATCAAGAAGGAGCTCAAAATGATACCCAAAGTAAGACAGTCCCTGTAACCGCAGAATATGATAAAGAGCACTATGAGCTGATACAAACCCAAAAAGAAGTGACGATCATGATGAGTGGAAATCCATTTTCGCTTCAGTATGCTTCTTCTCGAGTTCGGGCCCAAATTCGTGTAGATGAACCGATTATAGAGGGGGAACAGCGCAGTGTCCCTGTGATCGTAACGGGGGTTCCTTCTGGAGTGAAAAACACGGTCCACCCTGATAAGGTTACAGTTACGTTATATAAGAAAAATCCCAGCTTAGCATATCCTTTTATATCAAAAGAGATTCCGATTCAACTGACTTATTCAACTAAGGACCTTTCTGTTGAAGTGGTGGAGATAAGGTCCGATCCATCTAAGATTACCTATTACGGAAATCGTCCTATGTTAGAGTTATTAAATAAAGTGGATCTTCCAGTCGAATTGCCAAAGGCAGAAGGTGTGTATCGATTCCGGGCAAAGGTTCCGAAGCCTGTGGGAGTCGAAAAAGTGGAACCCATGGATGTAGAAATTTATGTTAAAATGAAGCGGTCTAACTTGAAGCAGATAAGAGATATTCCACTCCAATCCATTCACATAGAAGAAGGACTTGAAGCAAGGATGATAACACCTAAAGCAGTGGATGCTTCCTTATCAGGAGCGCCTAATCTACTAGATGCATTACGGATGGATCAAATAGAGGCAGTATGTGATTTGGATAACCTTCCAGCAGGTGTTCACCAAGTCCCGATACAAATAAAACTGCCGAAGGGGATTGTGCTGGAAAGCCAAACTCCAGAAAAAGCAATGATCGAGATTCGATCCAAATCGTGATTGGATGGAAACATGAGCAAGGAGGAGAAATGAAAGTGGGTAAATTTTTTGGAACGGATGGTGTTAGAGGGGTTGCCAATCAACAACTTACACCAGAGTTAGCATTTCGTTTAGGAAGAGCGGGGGCATATGTGTTAACTCGTGGGAAAACGAGTCCGTTCATTGTAGTAGGCAGAGATACTCGTCTATCAGGAGAGTTGCTGGAGTCAGCATTGGTGGCAGGAATGCTTTCCATCGGGGCAAATGTAGCCCGTTTAGACATCGTGAGTACCCCAGGTGTAGCCTTTTTAACGCGTCATCTAAAGGCAGATGCAGGTGTTATGATTTCTGCTTCTCATAATCCTTTTCCAGATAACGGCATTAAATTTTTTGGGGCAGATGGCTATAAGTTATTAGATGAGACGGAAGCGGAGATTGAACGATTACTTGAGATTTTAGAAAAAGATCCCGCTAATGACCCAATTCCACGACCAATTGGAAAAGAAATCGGGCGGATATCTGACGAGAGTGACAGTATTGATGCATATCTGGAACATCTGAAGTCAACGATTGATACGGATCTATGTGGGATGCATATTGTGGTTGATGGGGCCAATGGAGCGGCTTATGAATTGGCGCCGCATTTGTTAAGAGACCTAGGGGCAGATGTGACAACGATTGCCGTAAATCCTGATGGTGTAAACATTAATGTAGATTGTGGTTCGACTCATCCAGAACGGCTTCAGCAAGAGGTAGTCAGACAAGGGGCACACTTGGGCCTAGCATTTGATGGAGATGCTGACCGTTTAATCGCGGTAGATGAAAAGGGTGATGTGGTCGATGGTGACCAGATTATGTTTATCTGTGCTCGTTACTTCAAACTAAAAGGGTTACTCGCAAAGGATACCATCGTCACAACGGTGATGTCTAACTTCGGATTCTTTAAATCAACCGGAGAAGCAGGAATTGCTACAGAACGTACTGCTGTGGGTGATCGCTATGTGATGGAAAAAATGCGTGAAGGTGGATATAACCTAGGTGGAGAACAATCTGGACATATTATCTTCCTAGAGCATAATACGACAGGGGACGGTATGTTATCTGCCATTCAACTCCTACGTGCCGTCAAAGACGAAGGAGAAACCTTGTCCAATTTAAAAGATAAGATGCACAAGTTTCCTCAAGTGTTGAAAAATGTACGTGTGTCTTCGAAAGAGGGCTGGGATACGAATCCAGTGATTCAACAAGCCATTCAAGCCGTTGTAGATGCACTAGGCGAAGAAGGTCGTGTCTTGGTACGCCCTTCCGGTACAGAACCACTTATTCGGGTGATGGCAGAGGGACCGAATCATGCACAATTAGAAAAATATGTTCTGCAAATTGCAGAAGTAATTTTGCGTCAATTAGGCTGACTGTTTCATTCCATTAGAGAGAATCCTTGAGATACAAGGGAGTTAGATTGTAGAAGAGATAAATCAGGAGAGGAGGGGCTATTCCGTAGAGAGATTATACGAGAATAGCCTCTTTCGCGTGGAAACTTAACATATAGTAGGAATCAAACATATATTTATAGTGAGAATATTTGATCGAGGAGGTATATCATGTCTCAAGCGAATATTCCTAATATTTCACCGAATATAAGCATTACCAGAGAAGATGCAGTAAATCTTCTCTTATCATCCATTGCCTTAGAAGAGCTAGGATTAAGCCATATTATTAATGCCGAGGGTGAAAAGCTCCAATACGTTCTCGGAACGCTCCCTGGAGTCTCAACATCCTTTCAACCTTCCATTAGCGATTTACTTACGATCAATAATAGCGTTCGCGACACGATTAATGTAATCGGGAAGAAAGAATGGATCCTAAACGAGAAGTTAGAAAATGTGTTAAACACAGACGTGACAAGGGGACCAACCGGGTCGGCAGGTGCCACTGGGCCAACAGGGCCATCTGGAGGACCGCCCGGACCAGCAGGCGCTACTGGGCCTCAAGGACCAGCAGGTCCGTCAGGCGAGATTGGAGCTTCAGGGGGCACCGGGGCTTCAGGGCCTCAAGGGAACACAGGACCCCAAGGTGCAACCGGACTTCAGGGTTCTACAGGACCTCAGGGTTCTACAGGACCTCAAGGGCCTACAGGTCCTCAAGGGCCGACGGGAACTTTTGTTACAGGTGATTTCTTATTTTTAGTTCAAGGAAACTCAGGCGCGGACGGAAATGTTCCACTCAGCTTTGGAGATACGCTCAACTTTATATCGGATACGTTAGAAATCACGGTAACACCTGGTTCTGCCATCGTGAAACTAGAAGTGCCTACAGGCGCTAACGGGGCTACGGGTGCTACTGGAGATACGGGACCTCAAGGGAATACAGGACCTCAAGGAGCAACGGGACCTCAAGGAGATACCGGGCCTCAAGGGGTAACGGGACCTCAAGG
>NZ_FPJZ01000023.1:0-22702 GCF_900119485.1 Thermoactinomyces sp. DSM 45891 | reverse complement strand
GGACCTCAAGGAGCAACGGGACCTCAAGGAGCAACGGGACCTCAAGGCGCTACTGGACCTCAAGGAGATACCGGACCTCAAGGAGCAACGGGACCCCAAGGAGCAACAGGGCCTCAAGGAGCAACAGGGCCTCAAGGGCCGACGGGCGCGGACGGGGCTACGGGACTCCAAGGGAATACGGGACCCCAAGGAGCAACGGGAGCAAATGGACTCACGGGAGCCACAGGACTACAAGGTAACACAGGTTCTCAGGGTGTGACCGGACCAACAGGAGACTTTGGCACCATTTTTGCAATAGCTTCTTTGAGCTCTGAAGACACCCCTACAAATCCAGTGCCAATAAATTCAATGGTTACATTTAGTAAATTTAGATCTAGTCCGACCGGTGCATTTTCTATTAATGGTGCTATGCAGGTAGTTACTATAGGTATGACGGGGACCTACTTAATGCAATGGACTGTGCGATATGGAATAACTGGAGGATCAGGTGCGCCACCTCCAGATGGGGATGTGCTTGTTAGATTGGGTTATAATGGAAACTCAGCAATTCAAGCTAGAGAACCACAGACTTTGAGAGTTTCGCAGAATACCTCAGGTACTTTGTTTACAACAGTATCTTTAAATGGAGGAGAGACGGTTAATTTAACAGTATTCGCTAATCCGTTAGTCTACAATGTTGGTACGATAGCAGGGAGGAATTACGATCTTGCAGCGCTTCAAATAACAAGAATTGGTTCTTGATATTTTAGTAAGGCTTTTTGCTAACAATGCAAACGACCGCTGGATTTTGCGTCAATTAGGTGAATAGTGGGAAGTGCGATGTCCACAATAGGGATATCGCACTTTACTTTTTTCAGACCATTGAATAGTATAGGAATATGACACATAGAGGATAGAGTTGCCAGAGACAAATAATCCCCTATCGTGTTATAATTTTTTTCTGTTGTTAAAAGCGCCAGAACTGCAGGGTGATGCAGTTGACGAGGTGGAGGATGATCGAGTGTTCGGCGGATGCCTCCCGGTAATGCGTCAGTACCGTGGAATCGTAATACAAACCGATTGGGTGACTGATCGAGCAAAGATTACGATATGACGTAATGCTCAAGCGGAGCAGGAAAGAAACAGTCTGGAGTTATAGCACTTGCATGTAACAGAATAATAGGAGGTTTTCATCTATGTGCGGAATTGTTGGGTATATTGGTGGGAAGCAGGCTCAATCTATTTTATTAGAAGGGCTGAGTAAGCTTGAGTACCGCGGATATGATTCTGCGGGTTTAGCGATCTATAATGGGCAACAACTTCATGTTGAGAAATCCAAAGGTCGCTTAAAGGATTTAGAAACAAAGTTGCAGACGAGTGGATTACAGGGTTCTTTAGGAATCGGACATACTCGTTGGGCAACGCATGGGAAACCATCGGATGAGAATTCCCACCCACATGTGGATCACGATGGAAAGTTCGCGATTGTTCATAACGGGATTATCGAGAACTACATTGAGTTAAAGGAAGAGCTGATCGCAAAAGGATACCTTTTTACTTCCCAAACCGATACAGAAGTTCTTGCCAAGCTATTAGCTGATCATTGGGATGGTGGATTACTAAGTACGGTTCAAAAAGTGGTAGCACGTTTGCATGGCGCTTATGCTCTTGGCATTATCAGTGAGTATGAACCTGATAAAATGATTGCAGTTCGTTATGCAAGTCCATTGGTAGTCGGAATCGGAGAAGGTGAAAACTTTATTGCTTCCGATATTCCAGCGATCCTGAAGCACACACGTGATGTATATATCATGGAAGATGGCGAGATGGCTGTTATCAACGAGGCAGGCGTGGAATTGATGACGATGGACGGAGAACCGATTAAGCGTGAAAGTATGCGTGTGAATTGGGATATTGAAACAGCAGAAAAGGGTGGCTTCGACCACTTTATGATGAAAGAGATTTATGAGCAACCGAAAGCAATTCGTGATACACTCGCAAGTCGTGTAAAAGGAAATACGGTTGATCTTTCTCAAGAAATCGGACTTACACTGGAGCAGATCCAGAATATAGAGAAAATCCACTTCGTTGCTTGTGGCACTGCGTACCATGCTGGTTTAATCGGTAAATATGTACTTGAAGATCTTGCTCGCATTCCGGTCGAATGTGATGTAGCATCTGAGTATCGTTATCGCAATCCCATTATCACGGATCGCACATTGGTAGTCGTGGTTTCCCAATCAGGGGAAACGGCTGATACACTGGCCGCATTACGTGAAGCCCAAAAACATGGTGCTCGTGTGATGGCGATTACAAACGTTGTTGGCTCTAGCGTTGCACGTGAAGCGGATGATGTGATCACGACTTGGGCAGGTCCAGAGATTGCTGTAGCCTCTACAAAGGCATATACTTCGCAGTTGATTGCTATTTATCTACTAGGCCTCTATTTTGCACAAGTGAAAGGCTACAAGTCTGCTGAAGAACTACAAACCATCGTAACAGATCTTCTTACTCTCCCAGAAAAAGTGGAAGAGGTACTAAAACAGGAGAAGACAGTTGAGGCGTTTGCACGTAGCATTGCGAAGCACAACAACCTATTCTTCTTAGGTCGTGGATTAGATTATGCGGTAGCATTGGAAGGTTCTTTGAAGTTAAAAGAGATCTCCTATATCCATTCTGAGGCTTACGCAGCGGGCGAGTTGAAGCACGGGACACTTGCGTTGATTGAGGATCATATTCCAGTTATCTCTCTAGCGACACAACAATCCGTGTTCGAAAAAACGGTTTCCAATATCCAAGAAGTAAAAGCACGCGGAGCCTACGTACTCGGTTTAGCGGTTGAAGGAGACACAGATTTAATCAAGTCGGTGGATGAAGTGATTATGATTCCACAAGTAAGTGACCTCTTCGCTCCAGTCTTAGCAGTGGTTCCATTGCAACTTCTTGCTTACTATGCTTGTGTAGAACGTGGATATGATGTTGATAAACCACGTAACCTTGCAAAATCCGTAACAGTTGAATAATCATCGAAATGCCGTTCCCCTTTAGATCTGATGTCTAGAGGGGATGTTTTTATATTGAGTAAGGAGAAGATATGGATGAAGACGATATCTACAGCGGCAAGCAGGTATTTAGAGTATATGGGCCTTTCGATGGAACCAGCTAGTTATGAGTACCTCTCTCGCATTAGTCATGCTCATTTGAATACCTTTCCGTTTGAAAATATTAGTAAGCTCATTTCGTATCGAGATCACGTTGGAAGAGGATATGAAATCCCTTCATTGGAGCAGTTTGTAGATGGCTATGGCCAGTTTCATTTTGGTGGTACTTGTTTTACTCAGAATTCAAATGTCATTCGGTTATTAGAGGAACTCGGTTTTGACAGTTATTGTGTCTTGCTTGAGGACAACCATATGGGGATCATAGTTATATTAGATGAAGAGCGAGTTTTTCTAGACTTTGGCGTAGCTGCACCTATATTTAAGCCGATTTGTTATGAAAGACCTGGTGAAAATATAAGTGAATTTGGTGATGATAAAGTTTATTTATTACCTCTTTCCCTACAAGAACACAGATACAAATTTGTTCGTTATACAGATGGTAAGAAAAGCGGAAAGGAATGGGAGTTTTTCACACGTAAAAAATACAAACCCTCCGATTTTCTCCCGGCACTACAATGCTCGTTCCAATTGAAGTCTACCTTTATGTCAGCACTAAGATGCCAATTATGGCAAACCGGTCAGAATCGAAATGTATCACTATTGAATAATAAATGCCGAATTCGTTATGTTGACCGGGGGCCAGAAGAAATACGGTTTGCCACTGTCCAGGAAATAGAGGAATTTGTGGCTGAGGAATTGATGTTACCTAAGTTACCAGTGAGACAAGCAATCGACGTTTTAAATGGATTAGGCATTGATGTTTTTGCAAATGACAAGTAATGAATGAGAGATGAGAAGGTGAATGATGGTGAGAGATACAAAAGTGAAGATAGAAAGTGAAAACATCTACATTCGATTAGTTGAGGAAGAGGATGTAGATGAACTATTAAAGTTTGAAGTAAAGAATCGGGATTTCTTTCAGCCCTTTTTTAGGAAACAAGAGAACTCTGAGTACACCCTTCAAAGTCAATTGAAGATTGTAAAAAAAGCGATTGAAAATGCTCAAACAGATCGGGGATATTTGTTCTTGATTTATCAACAAGAGTTAGATGAGTTGATTGGCAAAGTCATGCTCAATCGCGTCATGAGACAGCATCTACAAAGCTGTTGGATTGGTTATACACTAGATCAAGATTATAATGGTAGAGGATATATGTCCAAAGCAGTAAAATTGGCAGTGGACCACGCTTTCCAAGAACTGAATCTCCATCGTATTGAAGCCGCTGTTCTGCCTCATAATATGGGGTCTATTTCAGTCCTTTTAAAAAATGGATTTCATAAAGAGGGGATCGCGAGAAAGAGTTTAAAAGTGAATGGAAAGTGGGAAGATCATCAAATCTTAGCAATCGTAAATGAATCATAAACGTTTAAGAGCTTCTTTTAATACAATATGGGGAGAGATTCTGGGGCGATTTCAAATCTAAATTTATAAATTGACAATGATTTACAAATGGAAAAAAAACTTTCATTTCTATGATGAAAGTTTTTCTCTTATATACTATGCTAGAAGAGTCTGTTTTGTTGTAAATAGTATACAGAATTATATTCAATTATCATTCTTATGGATAAGGAAGATTGCGTTTGAGAAATGTTCAAGATCGACCCAAACCTACCTTGTTGAAAGGTTTTAGGCAGAAGCGTATTTTGTTATGGTCTCTTTTGCTGATGAATGCTGTAGTTGGTTGTGTTTTTATTTACTCGTGGCTGGTTCAAGAAAAGGGATCTCAAGCTTTTAGTAACAATCCGGCTGTTTCGATGCCTGCTAGAACCAAGGCAACGGAATTTGCAAACGAGTACTTTCGTTGGATTTCTACTGACAAAGAGGAAAGAGCCAAGCGCCTTGAACCTTATTTGATTAAGGGGATTGATGAACAAGCGGGTATGGTTTTAAGTGGAGTGAAAGTAGACTCCACCCCAAGCAATGTGCAAGTCTGGGATGTTCAAGATAAAGGCAACAATCGGGCGAATATTATTGTTTCTGCAACGATGATGCTAATGAATCCATCGGATAAGAAATTTACTATGGAAACCCGCCATTTAGTCGTTCCCATCTATGCGGCTTCTCGTGACTCGTTTGTGGTAGAGGACATTCCATACTATCTACCAGAATCAAGTCCGGTGCAAGCATCCAAAGGGGATTACAAACCTCAAGGTAACAAAGTGGATGAGAAGCAGTTAGGAGAGTACACGGCATTTTTAGAAAGCTTCTTCAAGGAGTTTGCTTCAACCAGCCCTGAAAAAACGTTGTCCCATAGAACCAAAGGAGATCTTCAGCTACGTGGTATGGGGAGTATTATTAGTTTTAGCAAACTTGAAAGCGTGAGCGTATGGGAACAACAATCCGAGTATGAAATAACGTGTAAGGTAAAATTCACAGATCATCTGGGTGCAACCTTTATATACCCGTATATTTTGAAACTGACGAAAGAAGATGGTCAGTGGCGAATTATATCTTTCAGGAATAGCCAGTAAAGTGAGGATGAATATTTTTGAACCATTATAACTATCTCATATACGGTGAGAAGAAACCTTTTCGGTTGAGAATGCAAAGCTGGAAGAGAACGTTACTAAAGAGAGTAAATCACTATTTATGGAGAAGAGGCACCTCTGCTCATCAGCATTTTTCGATGAATGGTTCTATTTCACAAACAACGGTTTATCAATTTGGAAACGGATATACCATCGGTATGCAACCACGTATGAAGAAAGCTCCCTCACCATCCTATTTCTCTAGCAGGATTTCAAGAGAGGAGACAACTCGTTGAAAGCGACACAGTTAGCATTCCCTATTAATCATATAGAAGAAAACCTAGTATTCTCTTTAGATGGACAAGTATATGCTTATTATCAACTGCCTCGAATGGGATTAAATACCGATGAGGAAATGGGACGAGTTCAGTTATTTCAACAGTTCAACACGGATTTCCATATCCTCATTGTCCCGAAGATGGAAACCATCGAAGAGATGCCTAATTTTGCAATGAAGCCAGATGATCCGGCCTTTCTTCATAAGGTAAATCAAATTATTAAGGAAAAAAGTTTTTCTTCATCTGAAAAACAAATTTATATTGGTTTTGCTCTAGATCGATACCCGGCTGAGAATAAAAAAGGCAAAAGAAGTCGTTGGAGGCATTTTCATCGGTATGTGGAGAGTACTTCCGGAATTCGTCCACACGATATTTTAGATGAAGAATTTACTTGGTATTTTCAGCGAGAACAAGAGCTATATCAACAAGAATTAGAAGCATTCACCATGAAGCGTGCGAACGTGTATCACTTGCAATATCTTGTAAAACATGCCCATGATCGGGGGATTGGACAGTCAGAACTAAATGCGATGTGGCAACCGACGAAAGAAAGAAAAATAAAAGATGGACAAGTTGTGATTTGCCCGAATCAGAGGGATATACAACTTCTTGTTCAATCGGAATATAAAGTCCAACCGCAGGAAATGATGGTTCGCCGTTTTCATAAGGATGCGGTGAAAGAGGGATATCTGCGATTTTTCTATCTGAGCGGTCTAGTTGCTCAAAGCGTTGTTGGCGATTATCGAAACTTATTTCAATCTCTCCCCGCTTCAGTTGATTTATCGATTCGGGGGAGAGTAATGCCTCCGAATGAAGCCATGCAATTTCTCACGAACGGGAGAGCTAGACTCCAAGAGGCGGGTGAGAGGGGGGCCTCCCAGATGTTGGTGAGGAAATCAATCCACTATATGGAGGTAAAGCCATTCCCGCTTTTTGACTGTACGTTCTGCTTTTGTTTGTATGCTCCCACACAAGAGGGATTAGAACAGAAATCACAAGAATTAATAGACTTCTTCAAAGATAAAGGACTTGAAGTAACGCCTTCGATTGGGGAGCAATTCCTTTCTTTTTATGAGTCGTTTCCTGGATCCCAAGGATTTATGGGAGATTATGTGCAACGGCTAGATCCAATCATGTTGGCAGAATCCGTCATGCATGCGTCAGGTCCAAAGCCATTTCTATCATTGGGTGAGTTCGCAAGCTCTATTCAGATTCCATGGAGCCCATCCGAGCATGGAACAGAAGAGACGACGATCATGGTTACATTGGAAATGGAACTGGGAAAACCGGGGACCGACATTGAGCTTCCTTCCACTCTCCCGATCCATGAAGTGATTCGTTTGCTAAGTCCGATGATGAATGGGAATCTTTCAGACAATGAGGACTATATCTTAGAAGTTAAGTCTCCGATGGGTGATTGGCTAGAATTGGATGAGAGCCATTACTTCGACGAATGTTCGATTATGGACGGTGCTTACCTTCGTATTGCTTCCAAACGCCAAAAAACGGAGTATCACGATATATTGTCACGACTTAAGGGATTATCCCCTGAACGTGTTAAGCAACTATTTGAAGAATGGTATGAAAATGAAGTGAATCGAGGAGGTGGGGAGTAGTGAATATCTTATTTTCCCGATCACCGAGGATTCGTAAGACATTACCACAAGTCGTTACGGAATTACATAAGCCACCAGATAAGCCGACAAAACCGACCTTTTCCATGGCAACCTTGATCGCGCCGATATTTATGACGGTAGCATCGATTGGACTTTATATCTATATGAGTTCATCTAGACAGAGTAACTCGAACTTCATGATGTTTCAAATGGTGATGATCTCGGTGATGGCCATTTCCTATACGATTCCGTTCTTTGTATATCAGTCACAAAGGAAGAAATACCGTCAAGACCTTCTGAAGAGAGAGAGAATTTATCGAGAAACATTGCACCGAAATCGGGAGGACTTTGAGAAGTATCGACGTAACGAGGAATTGATTTTACGGGAGCAAAATCCATCTGCTATACAATGTATAGCCAATATCAAAGCAGATAAAAGCTTCCTGTGGCAACGTTCCCCACACGACGCAGATTTTCTCAATTTGCGTCTTGGAACGGGCACAATCCCCTCTTCTATGAAGGTGAAGACACCCAAGCAAGACGTATTTAAAGAAGATCCACTTATTGAAGAAGCACTAGAGTTAGCAAAGCAATACGAACAGATAGAAGATGTTCCTGTTATTCTGCCCTTTAATAAAGCTGCTATTGTTGGGATGTATGGGGAACGTAAAGCGATTCTTAATTCAGTGCGAAACAGTTTGATCGAATTAGCCATACATCATTCACCCGATGAAGTAAAGCTTGTGTCTTTTTACTCAGAGGAAGAAGCGAGGGAGTGGGATTGGATGCGTTGGTTGCCTCATGGTTGGAATGATGCACGTAACCAACGTTATCTCGCTACAAACCTGACGGACGCTAGAAATATCATTGATTCATTATATAGCATCTTTCAACGAAGAAAGAATCGAAATAAGCAAGGAAGTAGCATTACCACTGAGCTTCCTTGGTATGTCATCGTAATCGATAATTCCCATCTGCTAGAAAATGAGACGCTTCTTCCTCTCTTATTAGAAGAGGCGCAAAATGTGGGTGCATCCATCTTTCTGCTGGCTGAAGGGAAAGAAATCTTACCCAGAGAATGTCACGCTCTCTTAGAGGTATCCAACTTTATAGGGAATTTGAAAACAACGAATTACCTGAGTGAAGAAGGAATGTGGGATCTTTCCTTTCAAACGGATGATTTATCTGTAGAAATGGCAGAGCATATCGCTCGTGTGCTTGCTCCGGTTCGCCTTCGTGCCAGTAAAACGGGGAAAATCCCTGATGTGTTGACGATGATGGATCTGCTACAATCCAAGCACCTGTCTGATATGAATGTTGCGTGTCATTGGGCAGAGAATCGTTTTCCGAATACATTACCTGTTCCAGTCGGAGTTAATTCGGTTGGTAAGCGCTTTGAACTAAATATCCACGATAAAATCGAGCGAATGGGGCATGGCCCTCACGGCTTGATTGCAGGAACGACGGGATCAGGGAAAAGTGAAGTGATCCAGTCATTCTTAGCGTCGCTCGCCATTCGATATCATCCGCATGACATCTCCTTCTTGCTCATCGATTATAAAGGTGGAGGTATGTCTAATACGTTTGAAGGCTTGCCTCATCTCGTCGGCTCGATTACCAACCTAGACGGTTCGTTAATCGAGAGAGCAAAAGTTTCTCTCCGTGCTGAACTGATGAGGCGGGAAACGATCTTTAAAGAAGCGGGCAATGTGCAACATATTGATGAATATTATAAATCTGCACACCGAGAGCAGAATCCTCTACCTCACTTGGTAATCGTGGTGGATGAGTTCGCTGAGCTAAAGAAAGAGCAACCAGAGTTCATGAGTGAACTGATCTCGATTGCGGCCAAAGGACGAACGTTAGGCGTTCATCTCATCTTAGCCACCCAGAAACCGAGTGGAGTAGTAGATGATAAGATTTGGAGTAACTCACGTTTTCGTATCTGTCTACGTGTACAGGAAGAAGCAGATAGTCGAGATATGCTCAAGATTCCAAATGCTGCATGGATCACGACACCGGGGCGAGGGTACCTACAGGTAGGAAGTAATGAACTGTTAGAGCTTGTTCAATTTGCCTGGAGTGGGGCTCCGTACCGTCCAGGCGCCGCGCAAGCAACCTCAACCGTGATGAATGAAGTTTCGAAGAGCGGGAAAAGAATCCCCGTGATATATGATTCGGTAAATGAGGAAGAAGTGCAGGAAGTCAAGCAATTACAAGTCATCGTGGAGTATCTGGGTGAGCAAGCGAAGGAGATGGATATCGATACACTTGCTGGACCATGGCTACCTCCTTTACCACAAGAGATTTTCTTAGATGAATTATCACCTTCTCGAGGGAACTGGTTAGAGCCGGTGGTAGGATTTTATGATAACCCAGCCAATCAACAGCAAGACATTCTAACGATTCCATTACATGAAGGGCATCTACCTGTATATGGTATGCCGGGAACAGGTAAGACTTCCTTTGTGCAAACTCTGCTATATTCTTTAGCACAACAACATACGCCAGAAGAAGTGCAGATGTATGTATTAGACTTTGGTGATATGTTCCGTGATTTTATGAATCTGCCTCATGTCGGAGCTGTCATTCGAGAAGATGAGACGGATCGTATGAAGAGATGTTTCCGTTTCTTACAGCAAGAGATGATTCGTCGACGGAAGCAAATGTCTACTACAGGAATCAAAACGTTTACCGCTTATCGTGACTCGTTGTCTGAGCCAGTTCCTGCACTTGTTGTCGTACTAGATGGCTATCTAATCTTGAAGAAGAATTTTGAAGAAGAACATAACGAATTTGAGCAACTTCTTCGAGCCGGAGGAAGTTTCGGGATTCATTTCATCGTAACGACGAACCAAGTGAACGATATCTATGATCGGGTACGAAGTAATTTTCCGCTCGGAATCTCCTTCGAACTGGCTGACCCTTCGGACTATTACTTTGCTGTGGGTAGAGTAAAGGCACCACTGAATATGCCAGAGGGACGTGGTTATATAAAAGGGAGTATTCCACCACTCGAATTCCAGGCGGCTCTTCCGATACAAGGAGAAGACGAATTACAAAGAGCTCAGAATCTTAGGCAGGCTATGCAACAGTTGAATCAATCGTGGACGGGTATGCGTCCTGTACCGATTCAGACTCTACCCGAAGTCCTCACTTTGGACGAGTTACTGGAAAAACAGCCTAAAACCACTAGCAAGCTTACCGTCCCTGTTGCGATAGCGATGGATGAATTAATACCATACTCCATCAGTTTAAGCGATGGCCCTTACTTTGTAGTGGGGAGTCCAACAGAAGGAGGAAAGACATCCTTCTTGCAAGCATGGATCTTATCGCTTGCATCCAACCACTCTCCGCAAGAGCTAGAAGTGTATGCAATGGACCTACGCAGTAGTGATCAAGGCATATCTGTTATTCGAGAGATTCCGCATATGAAGGGATATATTTCACATCAAAGCGAGCTTCCATCGATGCTAGAGATGCTAGAAGAGAAACTAGAGAATCGAAATGTATCCGATGCTATGAGTCATCCAGCTATTTTCTTCGTGATCGATGATGCGGATTACTTCAGTAAACAGTTAGATGACTATGCGCTGAAAGATCGTCTGATGAAGATTATCAGTCAAGGAAGACGTAAGAATTTTTACGCAGCAATCGCAGGTGTTCCGTCTAACTTCCCGTATAGCAGTAATGACTGGTTATCTGAGATTAGAGGAGCAGAGACTGGTTTCCTATTCTCCACTTTAGATTCAAATGATCTTGGCTTCTTAAAGATTCCATACACCGAAGCAAGATCTCCGCATATGCCGAAAACCTTACGAGCAGGCGAAGGGTACTACGCAAAAAAACGTTTTACTCGCATCAAAGGAGCTTCACCCTTTTCAAACAAGTTCACACCAGACAAATGGGTGGAGCATCTACAAAGAATATGGAAGTAGGGCGGCGTCGCCCTACCCTCCATATATTTCATAATAATTATTAAAATGTTATAAAATTTATATAAATAGACAAATCCGCCTCATTTGTTCAAATAACATTATTCTATATCATGATAAATATTGAAAATAGTCTCATGATGTAGTATAATTATATAGTAATAAATAATTATAGAAGTATTTAGGGGGATTTTTCTTACTATGCGTATTCAGATTACTCCAGATCAAGTAGAAGCAGCAGCAAAAGAATTCCAAGCAAAACGTGATGAAAGCGAACAAATTATTAACACACTAAGTAACCGCATTTCCAGCATGGAAGGTCAATGGGAAGGTATGACTCGTAACAAATTCGTTCAAGAGTTTGATCAAGCAAAAAATAACATGAAACAATTTACCACATTACTTGAAAGTATTTCCCAATCCTTAAACCAAATCGCTACGAAATTCCGCCAAACAGACGGTATGTAATTTCGGTATAGGTTGTAAAAAAAGGGGCAGATGTAGTTTTTCTACACTGCTCCTTTTCTTCGATTAAGGCAACATTGCAACAAAGGAGATTGCATCAGTGAAAAAGAAGAATGATTTCGTGATCCTATTGGTCATGATGATGGCCTTATACTTCATGGGGAATGGAGTCGCTGTGGCAGGAGGCTTTATCGATCAGACTCCGATTGAAAGCCAGTTCGATAAAGAGATGGCTAAAGACTCGACTCAGGAAAAAGGGTTTTGGGAATCTGCTTGGGATAGTATCGTCGAATTCGGCGAAGGAATCGTGGAAACTGCTTCCGATTTTGTGGACTGGCTTGGAGATGTATTAGCACCGTTGAAGGATATAGTAGTCGGTGCATGGGACTGGATTGTGAAGAATTGGGAAGTTATCTCTGCGGTGGCACTCGTCATAGCTGGAGTTGCTTGTTTGTTTATTCCCGGCTTTCAAGGAGTGGGGATCGCAGTCCTAGTAGGTTCTGCCTTTGGTGGGATCACGGGTTTACTTACAGGAGAGAGTGGAAAAGACCTTGCGAAAAGCGTATTCCTAGGAGGTCTATGTGCCATCCCGGGATTAGGAGTGGCCGCTGGAGTCACGAAAGGAACAGGTCTTTTTATAAAAGGCGGCATTCTAGGGAAGTACCTACCCGGTATGTTTGGAGCTGGTGCAGGAGCTGGAACCGAGCAAGGCTTATTTGACTGGGGTAAGACAGGCAAGATTAACTGGAAAAGTGTTGCGTTAGCAGGAGTATTCGGTGCAGGGATGTTCCTTGGTATCACCAAAGCAGAACCAGCCTTCAAAGCAGGTTGGGATAAAGTGATGACGAGTGTATTTGGTGAACCATCACCCGCTGTTGCGAATGCCGCCAATAAAGCGACAGAGGAGTTTAATAAAGCATCCGCGAAAATGAACGAGATGTTCCAACGTAACTTCCCTACTCTGAAGCTAGCTGGAGTAGACCCGAACGCGGGTAAAATCGACTTTGGACAGACAGAGATCAGAGGGGATTTTCATCAGTTTGAGGGAAATGGTTCGAGGGCTGATGCGTCTGCTATATCCCTTATTAGTCCCGACGATAAGGTTAAGATTGATCGATGGGATTATCCTCCAAGCGAAAAAGATTATCTCGAACACAAAAAGACTTTTGATAACCCCGATTACTATGACCAAGAAACAGGAGCAATCAACTGGCCAAAAGATGATGGGTTTCAAGAGGGAACACGTGGTATGAAGGATCTTGAAGTCGGAGCGATACTTGACCGATATGGAGAGCCGAAAGGTGGATATTTCCTATCTCCAGCAGGAACACCGTATGAACAACGTGCTTTAGCGGTGCATAGTAAGCATGCAAATCATTACAAATATCGGGTTAATAAACCATTCGCTGTAGAGGGTGGAGAGATTGCACCGTATTTCGATCAACCAGGGGGAGGAACTCAGTTTTTCACGCAAAATGTAACCATCACTGGGAGGAATGGTGCGAAAATTACCAGTCCAACGGTGCAAGACTTGCTGGATCACGAGTACCTTGTAAAGGACTAGATTTGAAAGGAATGATTCTATAAATGAACTTAACATTAGAGCAAGCTGGAGCGCTGTTGAACAAAGTTGGATATGCGGTAACTGTTGCCAACCAGAATTTAAGAAAAATCACAAAAACTCCTTACGATGGTTATGATGAGATAAAAAAGGTAGGGGAAAGATGGGTCTATGGATATATGGTAATAGAACGAACTAATACCCCTTATTTTCAAGAAAAAAAACAGTTCTCAACTGAGAATGAGGCCACGGTCTATTATTTCCTGCGTAGTTTATTTATTCATTATAAGGATACAATCGTTCTTGATTTTAATAGGAAACATATGATCTATATAGACCCAACTGTTGCAGATCCAGATCCAATATATCAAGCGTTCCAACTAGCAGGTATCCCAAGAAGTAAATTTTGCTTCAATGAACCTCCTACTAATACATGCATGCATTTAGAGCAAACAGCAGAGGATAAGTGCACAATATCACTAGTAGTAAAAGGAAAGGTAGTTCGTTGTCTCCCATTTCAGGATTATCCATGGGGATTATCTGTGGCATATAGCGATACTTTCTTGTTGCATCTATTCCAAACAAAATTACCAAAGCTCTTACAGAGTGAAGGAATTACAGAGGAACTGACAGCGCAGGATTTAGACACTTATCTATATAGCTACCTATAAGATAAATT
The DNA here is from genome assembly GCF_900119485.1 of Thermoactinomyces sp. DSM 45891. Taxonomy (GTDB): domain Bacteria; phylum Bacillota; class Bacilli; order Thermoactinomycetales; family Thermoactinomycetaceae; genus Baia. Next base: position 8,499 of record NZ_FPJZ01000023.1, on the reverse strand, counting down.
GCGTGCTTTACACTCAAGGATGAGCCAAATCAAGTCGTTACGAAATCGTCAAGCGTATGAGTACTAATCTTAGGTCTATAAAAAGAGAGTTTGGCCCGATGCAAGCCGTATCGAAATTAAAAGCTCTCATTCAGATTAAAAAGGGAAGTAGAATCTTTATAGGATATTCCTTCACATTATGTAAAGGGCTGAGTTCACAGATAATAAAGTGAAATGTACTCAGCCCTTTTTTATTTTTTCCAACACAGTAAAAAGGTTGGATAACATTGACTACAAGAGACTATATTTCATATTTTTGATACAAAATAGATACACCTCGATAAAAGAGGTCCTGAATTTTCTCTCAAAAAGAGAAGAATCTCAGTTTTTGAACATGGTATTTATAGAATTAAATATATTTTATGAATTAAATATTGAATTACTATTTGTATGATGTATAATTATCAAATAAATAGAACAGGAATTACTATAGTGATCAACAAAGAAAGGATCTGGTAAATCATGAGTAGTGCACAATTTATTGAATTTAACGAAGTAAGGAAATATCTATACCCATATCCTTTTTTTCGTTGCAATGAATTTTTCAATCAAAAGACTTCAAATATGCTAATAGATTTTTTAGAAAACAACCCATATTTTGTGGGTACTAAAGGTGACTTCTATGAGCAAACTATGTTTCCATTAACAGAGAAGATTTTGTCAGATGAGTTGATCCCCATTTTGGACAATGAGAACAGAAAAATCATTCTAGAAAATGCAGAAGAGTATTTTGGTGTGAAGTTAAAAAAGGATTTCTTTGCGACGGCACACAGGCTCCTTCCAGGACAAGAAACTGGGATTCATAATGACTATTTAGAAACACCTTCTAATTATAAATATGGTTTTACTCATAGGATAATTGTTTACATCAATAGGGTATGGAATCATCATAATGGAGGGCTCCTTGGTATATATAGTTCTGATAAAAGTGAAGATTTGGTGACAACTATAGAGCCGATTCACAACACTGCAGTTGGGTTATCTTTTAGTAAGACATCATTTCACGACGTATCTAAAGTTTTGGATGGAGAGAGATATACAGTCAACTTTAGTTTTCTTGCTCTGAGCGAGTTGTGACACGCAATTTCCATCCAGTCTATCCGATTTAGATAATAGTACTTAGAGTTAAGGGCTGGGATAATAAAGTTCATTTAATAGGAGGTGATACGTATGAAACATTCTGCTAACAAAATGGAAGAATTCGATAAAGAAATCTACCAAATGCATTCCCCGAATAATATGATGATGGTCGGTGAATTTGAACCACTAGAAGCTGATGAACAGAAGAAAATTGAACAGGCTTTTAAAACGAATAACTAGTTAAGCAATCTGTACGATGATAGTTCGGATTCTTTTGGTAGTTAGTTATCCCAGCCCTTTACTCTATGTATTATATGATCTCATAGGAGGTATAAATTTGCTCCCTGATAATGTAATGGTGATCGATGATTTCTATGATTATCCTGATCAAATTCGAGAATTAGCTTTGAATGCAGACTATCATATATTTGACGAGGCTCAGAATTTTCCGGGTGCCGAGACTAAGAAGTCATTTTACACGAATATACACATAGAGAAATTCGAAAAACTTGTTAAAAAATCAATTCAAGTTAATCCAGCGAAGTACATTTTTGGTAAATTTAGACTTGCTATGTCCAATGATCAATCGAAAACGTGTGTCCATTTGGATTGGGATGTGGATTGGACTGGAATTATCTATTTAACACTTGATCACAATTGCAAGGGGGGGCTAGGCATCTTTAGGCATTCAGAAACCAAATTGATGTCGGTTCCTACCATACAAGAAGAACTTAACAGATTTGGTTGTAGCACAGTAAACGAGTTTGATAGGAAATACATTATGCCGATCTCTAAAAACATAGAGAAATGGGACTTAGTGTATGAGATTCCAATGAAATATAACCGACTAATTCTATTTAAGGGTTCTGAGTATTTTCATGGAATTACCCAGCAGTTTGGCGATTCGATATCTAATTCACGGTTGACTCAGAATTTTTTCTTTAATGAAATAAAGTAACGGGAGAGTAAAGCATGAGGAGTCAAAATGGACAAACAATGGATGATATAAAAAGCCACTTTCGATCAAAAGTTATTAGAAATCAAGACGGAATTTGCACTTTTTTAGATAGTGTGATTTTAGACTCTGATTTTGAACATAAGAAGAATGTTGTATCGGATAGAATCCTAGGGACTTATGAAATAGCAAGTAGGGATAGATTTATTGACATATCTGAGAGACTGGATGAGGTTAATGCCAGCGATCTCGAATTTATAGGTCGTATCTATAGTCAAGGTGTGCTTCAATGCATGACTTGGCGAGGAGAGCCCCTATTTAAAAGTGTGCATGATTTTGCTATTTATCAAATGCTTATTTATGAAAGGAAACCTGCTACCATCATTGAAATTGGTACTACAAATACGAGTTTGAATTGGTATAAGGATATGACTTCTATGTTCGGGTTAGGAACAAGGATTGTAGGCATTGACAAAAGAAAACCTTCACATCTATCTGATGATATTTATTTTATATATGGTGATATAAATAGGATTGATGGGTTGTTACCTCCAGAAGTAATAGCTACGTTCCCAAAACCTTGGTTAGTAATCGAGGATGCACATGCTCATACGCTTAAGGTAGTAGATTATATAGCTGAAATGTTAACTTCTGGTGATTATCTAGTTGTTGAGGATAGTATCAACAAAGCTGATATTATCCGGACTTGGTTGCAAGGTGTAGAATCTAATCACTTTGCAATTGATAGTTATTATACTGATTTTTTTGGTGTTAATGCTACTTCAGCTACCAATTCTATTATTGTCAGGAGATAGTTTATGTCTAGGATAGATCAAATGGGCGACCGTAATAAGATGATTATTGTTACTGATAATTTCTATGCTGATCCGGATTTAGTCCGTTCTTTCGCACTTGATGCGACTTATAGTAGTGGTGCGCAGTATAATTATCCGGGTTATCAAAGTAAAAAAAGGCTTGTAAACGCGAATGCTCTTAAAGAATCCTTCGAGAGGATTTTGGGGAAAAAAATTGAATACAACATAGAAAACTTCGGTAGTTTTAGAATAATGACTAAGGAGTCCGGTGATATCATAAACGTTCATGTGGATGCGACTGATTGGGCAGGACTTGTTTTTTTAGCACCTAATGCACCTGCAGATGCTGGAATGGGCATTTTTAGGCATAGAGAAACGGGATTGATGTCACCGCCTTCTGATAAAGAAGCAAGAAAAAAGGGATTTGAAGATGCTCAAGAGTATGAAAATCTCATTGTCCATCGTGATAAAACGAACAGAGAATTATGGGAGTTAGTTCAGGATATTGAACCCGTATATAACCGCTTGGTTTTAATACGAGGGAACTCGTTGTACCATGCTCCCATTAGGGGATTTGGTGATAATTCAAATAACTCTCGCCTTACTCATAATTTCTTTTTTAATGAGGCAATGTTTTAGAATAACGTAGATGAGATTTGTAGTAACTGGGGGGATAAGAGTGATTTCTTTGTTCGAATTAATAAAGCAACAGAATGCTACATCGATTTCGGACACTATGTCGACTTTTATTGTTTCAGCGTCAATGGGACAGAAAAAATTAGATCATTCACAAATATTGATGGGCTCCAAAGTGAAGGAATCTGTTCGTTCACCACTAATTGTGGCAAAGAACTCACAAACTCTGTTTCAACTATCAACCAGTATCAAAACTCTAATCCTATTGAGTGTGACACAAGAGAATATCCTATGGGAAGATGAAAATATTGCAGAGATTAGTGATTTCAACATTATAACTGTATGTGATGGTCATGAGTTAATTAGGAGATTCGGTTATAAGCTATGCTTGGCTAATGTTAATCTACGTGGTGCCCAATTGCCGGGAGCTAGATTATATGGAGCTAATTTGAATAATGCTGATCTCCGTGGATGTAACTTGGAACGTGCAAATATGAGAGAATGTTCTTTGATTGAGGCCAGCTTAGAAGGAGCTGATCTTTCATATGCCAATCTTTATGGAGCTAACTTAGAGCTAGCTGATGTGCGGAGAGCAAATCTGAAATATGCAGATGCTCGGCAAACGAATTGGGATAGGACAGCACTAAGGGGAGCAGAGTTATGGGGAGCATATTTCTGGAAAGTTAACCTTGTTAATGCATTTACGAACGGAGTTGATATGGAAAGAGTAGATACTAGAGGAAACTAGGTAGGCCTATAAGAAAAACAATGGGGGAGAATAGATGAGAACTGGATTATATAGTAAAAACCAATTTCTTTTAGATGCCATTCAATCTCTTATATCTGGTTCTAGAATTTTTACAGGTAATCAGCCTGATGATCTTTCTATCGGATGTTCTATTAATTCCGGGAACCGTGTACTCATTCTAGGAACCGGATTTGGAGCAGCGATTCGATCAACTTTAGCTGGCATACCTAACGCAAAAATCACAGTGGTTGACTATGATAAAAATGTCATAGAATCCTGTTCATCTCTTTATAAACATCTTTTTCCCACCCTAGATCCAGTCACCTATGTCTATGGCGATGCTTCTAAAATTGATTCTCTGGTCAATTCTACATTTGATTTGATATACGTAGATCTCTATTCCGACACACACTGCCCAGATTTTGTTCTAGAGGAGCCATTTTGGAATATAATTCGTTTGAGGTTGGCAGAGAAAGGGAGCATTGTAGCTAATACTTGGGGGTTGCCTACCCATCTATTTCCTTATGACGCAAACACCCCTCAAGCAAGAATGATTCAATTGTTAGCTCGATGTTTTAAAAATTTGTATGCATTTCCGTTTCGACGAAATATCACCCTTGTTGCCAGTCAAACTGATATTCAAGTGAAGGAGATCCGCACAGACTACCAACTTCACGAATTAGATCGTGCGTATTTTGATTTTTTTCCTTTAAGGTGGATGACATCCCATAAAATCAGTACTGACTCGATTGATGATAAATGTTTCAACATATTGGACACTGCTCATAGGGAAATGGATGAAGAAATGAGACGAAGATCAACTGACTGGATTAGTTTTCTGAATGTAGGCATGAAAGAATTCGGTTATCCGTCTATAACTAGCAATATGTTGAAGGAAATTACTTGCGATTCTATATGTGCTCAGAATATAACAGAATGGTTACTAGATAAGGGTTCTTACGAAGCATCCTTTATTCCTAATTTAGTCTGCTCTTATGCTTTTACAGACTCTAGGGGATTGGAATGGTATCCAAAATGGATCTTCAGGAATTACAATCGACTAGTGGAGAAGGACAAGTTTTGGTTTTTTAATATTGCGATGGTACAGCTCCTTTCTATTGTAAACAATCCATATACCAACCGAGATGGAACAAGCCGAAATGAAATTGAGAGAGACACCGTTCAATTAGTACAAGAGTTAAAATCAAGATACATATTGAATGTTAAGAGGACGACTACATGAGAGATAGGGTCTTAGGAACAATCAGTAAATGGAAGTGGCCTTCTTTACTACTTCTAGGAATTGGTATCTCAAATATAGGTGATTTTATCTATTTGATTGCGATTAATCTCCTAGTCTTAGACATGACTAACTCCCCTATAGCGGTTGCAGGGATCTATGTGATCAAGCCCATTGCATCTATTTTCATAAGTCCTTGGTCTGGAAGTTTAATAGATCGACACAATCTGAAAAAAATCATGATTTCAACTGATATTCTACGGGGAATATTCATTGCATGCATTCCGTTTATGTTCTCTATCTGGTATGTCTACTTTTGTATTTTATTGATTAGTATGTCTAGTTGTTTTTTTGCGCCTACTTCTAACACATACATAGCAAGAATGATTCCAGAGGAGGAGAGAAAGCAGTTTAATTCTTTCTATACTCTGATAAGTTCAGGCGCATTTGTGACTGGTCCAGCTATCGCAGGAGTACTTCTTCTTTTTTATACATACAAGATAGCTATTTTTATAAATGCGATTTCCTTTTTTTTATCAGCATTGGTTACATGTTTTCTGCCAAATGTTAATAAAGAATCAACATCAAGATCGACATCGGATATATTCTCCATACATACCATAAAAAAGGATTGGAAAATGGTCTTTTCTTATCTCAAAGGTGCTAGGTATGTACTATTGATATATATACTATTTCAAGTTACTATGCTTATTGCTTTTGCTCTTGATGCACAAGAAGCAGTTTATATTCGGAAAGACCTGAGTTTATCTGAAACCAATTATGGTTTACTAGTAAGTATTACTGGTATAGGGTATTTAGTAGGATCTATTGTAAATTCCTTTACGAATCATCGTTTTTCAACGAAATATTTGATTGGTATAGGTTCCTTGCTAGTGTCTACAGGGTATGTGGTGTACTCATTCTCCTATTCATTTAATACGGTAGCTGTAGGATTTGTGATTTTATCTTTTTCTATGTCATTCGTAAATACAGGGTATCTTACATTCTATCAGAATAATATTCCAATCGATCTAATGGGGAGAGTTGGGAGTATCTTAGGAATGTTTCAAGGAATGTTTCTAGTGGCATGTACAATGGGAGTGGGCTTATTAGGACAGTTTTATCCTATTAAAACCATCAATATTATTGGCTCTCATTTCATGATATTGATTTCAGTTGCCCTAATGACCGCTGTCTTATTACCTTCAAAGTTACGTTATTTCAAGGAATATAGCTCTGTTAAAAAATCATCTTAGTCTATAAGTAATGTAAGAGTAAGTAGTAGAATGAGGTTATCTAGTCTGTAGTGAGTCTACGAATGAGCAACGAAAATATCAACGGGCGTAGGTGATATGATGGGCGAACAGAATGAAGCAAAGCATACTCGGAGTGTGACAACTCAGACAAGTGGAGATTGGTTTGATCAAATGTTTCAAGAGTATAAGGATAAGGGAGGATTTGATGATGTACCACAGGGACAAAAACTGGAGAAGGATTTGCTAGAGGGAGATATTATGGATAGAATGCTGAAAAATGCAAATTACCGACCTGAATGGGTTGAGGTTCAATTAAAGATACGTAGAGCCATTCAGGAGCTACTCCAGCAATCCCAGTCGGCTACAAAAAAAGATTTAAAGCCAATAAATGCTCTTATCAGACGATATAATTCTATCTGCCCTTCTATGCTACAAAAATCTCAACTCTCTACAGAGTTTACACTTGATGAACAATTTTTGCAATGGAAGTGAGTATTGATCTTGGCTAAAGATGAACAAGGATGCAGTTCACTCTGAACTACATCCTTCCTCATTTGGTTACCACCTCTAGAAGTCGCTCATGAAGAGATTTGATCGACTTGAGTAATTCATCTGGGGAATGGGTAGGAGGCTTCCAGTTTTTCAACTGATCAATAGGGACTCCGTCTGCCTTACTTCATCTCGGTTATCAATATTCACATCGGAGCCAGAGGAGAGAGTGCTCCGTATACGAATGCCTACTTTGACCTAGTTCGAGTGTTTGAAGAAAATGTAATTCAAGAAGAAACACAGAATTATTCGAAAAGGGAGACTGGATCGGCTACAGTAAGTTAGACAGAAAAAATAAGGTCAGGTAAACTTGTTTCAACAGGTGAAACGAGGAGAATGATCTATGTCCAGAAAGGCAAGACGTACTTTTACACCCGAGTTTAAAGACAAATGGTGCAACTATATCAAAATGGCAAGTCAAGAACCAATGAAGAAAATGAACTGATTCAAATGCGTAAAGAACTCCAACGCTTACGAATGGAAAATGATATTTTAAAGCAAGCAGCGCTGATCATGGGACGAAAGTAAGAGTGATCCACTCCTGTTGCGTACAAATCCAAACACCTTAAAAAAATTGTCTAGTTTTCTGTTGACAGTCCACTTTAATGATTTGATGAGCCGACGAGGCTTGTATTATGAGATGTATATGTCGCAGGCTAAATGGTATGAATCTAATGTAGAAGAGATGGTAGAGTTGGCAAACTCCTAAATGGAAATTAAAAGCGGACAAATTATCGATCTCAACCGACTGGTGTGTGGATAGTCAATTAAATGGTCTTTACTCGTGTTGAACTTATTGTGTGGGATTAGAAATAGACATCTAAGGACTGGGTTCACTTTGAAGTGAACCCAAAAAGTTAGACATGAAGATTTAAGCAGCCTGTAGGGTATGTGTTCGGTATTGAACCGGACTCATGCCCTTTAGTTTTATCTTCAATCGTTTGTGGTTGTAATAGTGAATATAATCCTCTAGCTCCTGTTTGAAATGATCCATACTCACAAATGTGTGAAGATAAAGCAACTCACTTTTGAGCAAACCAAAAAAGTTTTCTATGACGGCATTATCCAAGCAATTTCCCTTACGGGACATGCTCTGTGTAATTTCTCTTTGTTTCAAGGAATGTTGGTACTTCTTCATTTGATAATGCCAGCCTTGATCGGAGTGGAGGAGAGGAGCTTCG
>NZ_FPJZ01000018.1 GCF_900119485.1 Thermoactinomyces sp. DSM 45891 | reverse complement strand
ATGTTCAGCTAAACCTTTCGGTCTAGGTTACCATGTGAGCATGGCTTGCCATGCAGATCTCCCCGGGTAAGGACGCAGTCTTTCCCTCCATCCATCTGCCTCATTTACTCTCATCCGCCTTCGGTAGCAAGGACTTTGTCTTGTTCGGCAGACTCATCCAGCGAATGCTAGCCTTATATGAGATTCGTGTTCCTCAGACCGGAGGTTTGCCGCCGACTTCCTTCAGATTCCACCTCACGGTGGACACCCTTGTCTTAAGCTATGGCTACTGCTACCTTCACCATTCGGGACTTTCACCCTATAGACTGCGCCCATGCCGGGCGCACCAAAAAAAGCAGAGCCTATCAGTCCGGTAGGCTCTGCTCTCCTTTTTCCCCTAGTACCTGCATAATCGTTTTCGCTAGTTGGTCTCCAAGCCCTGCTTTGCGGAAGTCCTCTAGACTCGCACTCCTCATCTCATCGATCGATCCAAAGTGACGGTAAAGTTGCTGTTTTCGCTTCTCACCTACTCCAGGAATCTCATCGAGAGCGGATTGAATCATCGATTTCCCACGAGCTTGACGGTGGAACGTGATGGCAAAGCGATGAACTTCTTCCTGAATTCGCTGGATCAGATAAAATTCTTGCGTTCCCCTGCGTAAATCAACGGCATAAGCAGGATCACCATACAATAGTCCGGCTGTTTGATGCTTTTTATCCTTCACCATCCCAGCCACCGGAACATAAAGTCCTAATTCGTTCTCCAACACATCAATTGCGGCAGACATTTGCCCTTTTCCGCCATCCACTAATATCAAGTCAGGTAATGGTAGATTGTCTTTTAACACTCTCGTATACCGTCTGCGAATGACTTCACGCATCGTTCCATAATCGTCGGGGCCCTCGACCGTACGGATTTTATACTTGCGATACTCTCTCTTATCTGCTTTCCCATCTATAAATACCACCATCGCTGAGACTGGATCCGCCCCTTGAATATTCGAATTATCAAATGCTTCGATACGTCTTGGCAATCCAATATTTAATGCTTCTCCCAAGTTGCGAATCGATTCATCTGTTTTCGCTTGATTTCTCTCTAGTAATTGAAAACGCTCCGATAAGGCAATCTTTGCATTTTCTGTAGCCATCTCTACCAGATTTTTCTTAACCCCTCGCTGAGGAATCCGAACCTTCACACTCGGAACCAATTGAGCTACTAACTCCGCATCGACTCCAGCAGGCAAATGGATTTCTTTTGGCAACACAGGCGATTCATGATAAAACTGCCCTACAAAGGTAAGAAAATCTTCCGCCGCTTCCCCATAGTATGGAAAAATCGACACTTCTCGCTCAATTAATTTCCCACGACGTACAAAAAAGACCTGTACACAGATGGAACCTTTGTCTACATAATATCCAAAGACATCTCGATCCACATGATCTTGGATCATCACATTTTGCCTTTCCATCGTCGCTTGGATATCATGTATCAAATCCCTTAATTCCTTAGCCCGTTCAAACTCCATCTCTTCTGCCGCTTCTTCCATCTTTTGGCGGAGCTCCTTTTGTAGCTCTGGATAGCCACCACCCAAAAAGCGCGTGATCTTCTTCGTAATCTCTTCATAACTCTCAGGCTCAACCTCATGTTCACAAGGAGCTAAACACTGATTCAGATGATAATATAGACATACCCGTTTTGGTAGACTGTGACATTTTCGCAATGGAAATAAACGATCAAGTAGCTTCTTCGTCTGTTGAGCGGCCCCCGCATGAGGATAAGGACCAAAATATTTAGCCCCATCCTTACGCACCTTCCGGGTCACTTCCAGACGTGGGTGTTTCTCTTTCGTTAATCGAATATAGGGATAAGACTTATCATCCTTTAACATAATGTTGTACCTAGGACGATGCTTCTTAATCATATTTAATTCTAAAATCAGCGCTTCTAATGGGCTATTCACAACGATATACTCAAAATCAACGATATCCATGACGAGACGTTGTGTTTTCGCATCATGAGAACCCGTAAAATAGGAGCGCACTCGACTCCTAAGACTCTTCGCCTTCCCTACATAGATGATCTGTTGATCTGCATTTTTCATCAAATAACAGCCAGGTTGATCAGGTAGTAAGGCAAGCTTATCTTTTAACAACGACACAAAGCGCCCCTCCATACTGTAACCGTACATCTGTTCTATACAAACATTTTAACACGTTTTCAAAAAAAAAAATCAAATAAAAGTGAGATACTCGTTTTGATCTCTATAAAATAAGGAAGGATAATACTTGTTACACAATGGACAAACTTCTTAGAGTTATATTACAATGCTAAATGCAATTATTTTTTCACAACCAAAGGAGGTGCTGTCTATTAGCGGGACTACCCTAGTAGACACATATGGATATTTTAAAAAAACATGGTTCTAAACTTATCGCTGGATCATATCTCGGTTTTCTTACCTTCGGGGTCCTTACCCTTATCGTTTCGCTTATCCTATTTGGAATTCTAGGCACCATTTTTTATCAGGCATCTGATATTAGCCAGTTAGATTTTTCTAATCCTAATCCTGATATGGAGATCATTTATAAGCTAGCCGATTCAATTGGCTACGCAGTCATTCTCATGATCCCTCTTATGATCCTCATTTATTTCGCATCTATGGCACTCTTCACTGCTGGAATGACGGGTTCAGTTAATGATGCTGTATATCATGATCGATCAAGTGTAAGTGGCTTTCTGACACACGGATTTAAGAAGTTTTGGAAAGTACTAAAACTGCTACTTGCATATCTGATTGTGCTCTACATACCTATTATGTTGGTTGAAACAATCATATCTGCTATCTCAAACCATTCTCCTGCACTCGAGATTTTATTACTAATTCCATTTTATATCGCAACAATCCCATTTCACGTCTCGATGGCACATGGAACCGTTCTTTATTTACAAAAAGACTTGCGCGTTTGGGCTGCAGTAAAGGTAGGGTTTCAAACCCTTACTCGTGCATTCGGGCAAACCTTTCTCACCGGTATATTATTGCTAGTCTTAACGATCGCATTAATGATTGGGTTTGGAATTTTAGTTGTTCTTGGCATTGTCATGGCTGGCACTGCTTCAGAGCCAGATCCACTCTATATTGTTATGATGAGTCTACTAATCGGTGTAATAGTTATGATTATAACTCCACCTATCTCAATCATCTATCAGCTAATCCTAACCAAACGCCTCAAGGAAATCATTGAACCTCGTGTGTTTGGTAATCATTCAGCAACTGAACAACAAGATCCAAAATCAGATTTAGACACAAATTCAGATTCAAACCAATCAGACGAAAAATAAAGCATACGCGTAAGAGAACTTCATAACAAAGAAGTTCTCTTATACTTTATTCGTTATAACATTCGAACCAAAGTTTAGCAAAGGTGCTGTTTCATAAAGATAAGCATATTTTTCATTACATTAGAGGAAAATTAGGATGATAAATCAATAGTGAATTGGGTAAAGAGTGATAGCTGTACATATTTCAACACAGGAGGTCATCATGAGGAAAAAAGTATGGATCTGGGCAGGAGTGGTTTCTGTTATTGCGCTATTAGTAGGGATTGCTATCTTACAGAAAGGGAACCAAAAGCCCGATGTGCAAGTAACAACGTTACAAGAGCATAATATTCAAGAAAGTTTTATGTCAACAGGCACACTAACCCCTGCTGATGAAGAGGCGATCTTCCTTCGACCCGAGCTTGGTGAATTAAAGAAGATTTGGGTGAAAGTAGGAGACAAAGTAAGCAGAGGGGATAAATTATTAGAATATAAAAACCCCGCTTTTACAACTGAGCGCGATCAAGCCGATCTACAAGTGAAATCGGCGGAATTAAAATTGAAACAGCTTACTTCTCAAAAAGGGGCCAGTAAAGGTGTCCAGCCAACCATGCCACCTAGCGGAGAAAATATCGATCAACAAATTCAGCTCGCTAAGCTAGAAGTAAGCCAAGCTAAGAAACAATTAGATATCGTCAAAACCAAAATAGCAAATCTGGTTGTCAAAAGTAAGGAAAGCGGTGTAGTGGCTCAGGTAAATGAGGATACTAGCAGCCCTACAAACAGTAAGCCACTCGTCGTCGTCGCCACTGTAGACAAGTTGAAAATTAAAGCAACGATTTCCGAATATGATGCTTTAAAGGTAAAAGAAGGACAAGAAGCTACGGTGAAGAGTGATGCCATTCCAGACAAGACATGGAAGGCAACAGTCTCACAAGTAGGACTCCTACCCGAAAGCAATAATACAAGTGGCTTACCAAATGAGAAAGCACAAGCGGCCAACTATCCAGTCGAGTTGTATCTAAATGATCAAATCCCTGTAAAACTCGGTTCACAAGTAGTCGTAAACATTATCTCTTCTTCCAAAAAAGCAATGAGCATACCACAAACATCCATCCAAGAGGATAACTCCCAAGCATTTGTATTTGTTGTGGAAAGTGGGAAAGCCATTCGTAAGCCTGTCAAACTGGGAGCAAAAGATGACAAAATGGTAGAAGTCGTATCCGGAATCACCGCAACAGATAAAGTGATAGTGAATCTATCTTCCAACATTACATCCGGGATGGATGTGAGTCCTAAATGATCCAGCTAACTGAAGTTTGCAAGACGTACCACTCTGGAAAATTACATGTACCCGTACTACAAAACATTGATTTTTATGTAAACCAAGGTGAGTACGTTGCGATTATGGGACCTTCTGGTTCTGGAAAATCAACATTGATGAATATAATTGGCTGCTTAGATCGCCCTACTTCAGGAAGCTACCAAATAAACGGGAAAGAAGTTTCGCAAATGGAGGATTTGGAATTAGCGAAAGTACGAAATCGCATGATTGGCTTTATCTTTCAACAATTTCAGCTTTTACCTCGGTTAAGTGCACAAAAAAATGTAGAACTCCCTCTTGTTTATGCTGGAATGTCAAAAAGCAAGAGAAGTAGCCAGGCAGTAGAAGCCCTTCGGAAAGTGGGCCTTGAGGATCGAAAAAGCCATAGACCAAAAGAACTATCTGGCGGTCAACAGCAACGTGTTGCAATCGCAAGGGCTCTTGTCAATAATCCTCATGTCCTCTTAGCAGACGAGCCCACTGGTGCGTTAGATACGAAATCAGGACAAGTCATCTTAGAATTATTTGATGAACTCCATCAAGAAGGACGAACCGTTGTTATGATTACACATGACCCTGAGGTGGCAAGGAGAGCTCAGAGGCAGATTATCATTCGAGATGGCGAGATCATCGAAGATTCCATGCCATCCCATGGAGTAGGACGGGGGTCACTATGAGTATATGGGAAAACCTAAAAATGGCCTTAGACTCCATTGTCTCTCATAAGCTTCGTTCAATTTTAACAATGTTAGGGATTATTATTGGTGTCGCCTCGGTTACGATCATCGTAGCTATTGGACAAGGTGGGACTCAGCAACTAACAGAATCATTTACTGGCACCCAAAACTCGATTAACTTGATGCCAAAATCTGATAATGCTGGCGGATTTGCAATCCCCAATCCAAATGAGAAAGTGTTTACTGAAAAGGATATTGAAAGCCTAAAATTAGTCCCAGGTGTCAAGCAAGTACTAACGACAGGTTCCTCAATGTCTGACGTTCAATACCAAAAAGAGAAAGTAGCACAAACCTTTATAATCGGCTTTAGTGATCCATCCTATCTCGAAATGTCCAATGTGACCATAGACAAAGGGAGATCCTTTCAAGGGAGTGACTTCCAGAGTAGTAATGCAGGAGCCGTCATTACAGATGGAGTAGCAGAAAAGCTATTTCCAAACGAAGATCCAATAGGAAAAATTATTAAAGTAGCCTCCAAACCGATTACCGTCATTGGTATCACAAAACCTTCTAAAGGAATCGGCTCTTTTATTAAAATGAATGAGGTATTTCTCCCTTCTCGAACTTGGAAAAGCGTGTTCGGTGTAATGCAAATCGATTCGGTAACCCTACAAGTAGAAAATACCAACGATATGGAGAAGATCGGAAAGAAAGCAGTACAAGTTTTAAATCAGAATCACGGTAAAAAAGATGGCTATGAAGTACAAAATCTACAACAGATTTCAAAAGGAATCGAAGAAGTTGGCAATATCATGACTCTCGTCATCGGTAGTATCAGCGGAATTTCTCTCTTAGTCGGCGGGATCGGTGTGATGAACATCATGTTAGTATCGGTAACCGAACGGACTAGGGAAATCGGAATTCGTAAGGCATTAGGTGCCTCCCGCGGCAACATCTTAACCCAATTCCTCATAGAGTCGATTACACTCTCATCAATAGGTGGAATCATAGGGCTAGCAATTGCTGGACTAGTAACTACAATCCTACAATCCTTAGATCTATGGCCTGCTCAGATCTCATTGCCTGTAGCACTTGGTAGCATCCTATTCTCGATGTTATTTGGAGTCATATTTGGACTTCTTCCAGCGAATAAGGCGGCGAAACTAAACCCGATTGACTGTTTGCGGCATGAGTAAATAAAAAACGAGCCTCCTGAAGGAAGCTCGTTTTTTATGTTATAACGATAATTCTTGTCGTTTATATAATTGATGTAGTAACGATTGAGTTGCCATTTGATCCATCCGCTTTTGAACCAGTAATTCACGAATTAAGTAATAGGCCGTTTCCACATCTTCTTCTGGCAATAGGTCTACCAATGCGTGGATTTGGTCTCTCATAGTATTCACGTCTCCTTAATACTATCTTAGCGCATGATCCCAAATTTGTGCAATTGGTAGAAGCAACAAAATTATTGATTTTGGTTTTGAAGGATGTGACGAGCTACATGTACACCAGCAGCCGATGCTTGGGCTAAGCCACGAGTAATCCCTGCTCCATCTCCAATCGTATATAGCCCTTTAATCGTTTCTGTTTCAAAGTGATCGTTTATTTTAGGTCGAGCACTGTAGAATTTCGCTTCGACTCCATAGAAAAGGGTATGCTCATCTGCAATGCCTGGTGTTACTTTATCCAAAGCCTTAATCATCTCAATTAGAGAAAGCATTGTATTATAAGGAAGAACAAGTCCTAGATCGCCTGGTACAGCTTCTTTTAGTGTTGGCTCTAAAAATCCTTCTTGAATTCGTTTTGGTGTAGAACGTCTACCTCTATAGATGTCCCCTACTTTCTGTACAATCACAGATCCGTTTGAGAGATCATTAGCCCGGCGACTAACCTCTTTCGCAAACTCAATCGGTTTATCAAACGGATCAGTAAACGTATGAGATACCAGCAAAGCGAAGTTGGTGTTTTTACTACCTAGCTTAGGATCCTTATAAGAGTGACCATTTACCGTCATCACACCCGAATGGTTTTCGACAACCACATGCCCACTCGGATTAGAACAAAAGGTACGAACTCGAGTACCGACTGAAGTATTGTAAACAAATTTCGCCTCATACAAGTACTTATTAATTTCCTGCATAATGACATCTGAAGTCTCTACACGGACACCAATATCGACTTGGTTATTCATCATCTCCACGCCATTACGTTTCAAAATATTACTCAGCCATTCAGAGCCATCTCTTCCTGGACCGATAATCACACGATCCGCCGTATACTCATCTCCATTTTTCAAACGAACACCACGGACCACTTGATCTTCCACAATCAAATCTTCCACATATGTTTTAAATAAGAAATCCATTTTATTTTCCATTGTCTGGAATATATTCTGAAGTATTTTTAGGTTTTCTTCAGTCCCCAGATGGCGAACACGTGCTTTTAATAATTTCAGTCCCGCCCCAGCAGCTTTTTTCTCGATTCGACGAACATCATCTGTAGTTGGGTCTGTAATCACAGTGGTACCACCATGTTCAAGGTTAACGGAATCTACATATTCGATTAGCTCCATTACTTTAGAAGGGGACAAATAATCCTGCATCCAGCCACCAAACTCTGTCGTTAAGTTAAATTTCCCATCACTATAGGCACCAGCACCACCCCAGCCAGCAGTAATCGAGCAAGCAGGTAAGCACCCTGCATACTCTTTCTTCTTGGTTGCAGGTGGACACTTTGTAATTTTATTTTCTAAGATTGGGCAACGTCGTTGACGAATACTATGCCCTTTATCTATGAGAAGTATTTTTAGATTTGGATTTATTTTTGATAATTCATAAGAAGCGAATATTCCGCTTGGTCCAGCTCCGACTACAATTACATCATAATGCATACGGATCTGCCCCCTTCATTAGTTTAATTTCTATTATGTTCGCTTTTAATACATGATTAAAAGATCAACCCGATGTATCGTAACATATTATCCTCATAAAAGCGAACTATTTTTAAGATATTATCATATTCATTCGTTTATTTATTAGTTTATTGAATAATAAAATAATTATACTTAAATAAAAGACCCCCACTGGGAGTCTTTTTCGTTACTTCACCATATCAAGGATTGCTTCTTTTGGCTGTACACCCGACACCTTTTTCACTTGTTCGCCATCTTTAAAAACGATCAAGGTAGGAATCCCCATAACGCCATATTTCGTAGCAAGATCTGGATTGTCATCCACATTTACTTTTACTACTTGTACATCTGATCCTACTTCTGTATCTACTTCTTCTAAAATCGGAGCGAGCATACGGCATGGTCCGCACCACGGGGCCCAGAAATCCACTAAAACCGTACCAGTTCCTTTTGATTCAACTTTTTCTCCAAAGTTTTGTGTATTTAATTCAGCGATTGCCATCGTTGAAATCTCCTTTCGAAGTCAGCAAAATCGATCTAAAGACTTGCCTTTACAAGCAATCTTCACTAAGTAGTATACCACTCTCGCGAAAAAGTTCCAACTGTTTCGTTAAACGAAATAAAAAATTTTGTGATTTGGAAAGTTTCATTTGTCTGTATATTTATGCTCTATGTATTTTTATCACTCTCTGATTATATTAATTGAAATTAAATTTCGAAAGATATAATTAAAGAAAATGTTATTTACAAAAATAATTAATCGTGATATATTTATTTTACAAAATTTAATTTTTTAAAATAAGTTCTGCCCGATGAGGGCGCCGAAAGATGATTCACGATCGTATGGTAAAAGGATAGTGATCTAATATGACAATGCAACCCACACACTTAGGGAATCCCCTGTTGAATAGTCTTTCTAAAGAAAAATCCAGTATTAGTCGGAGTCAATCAAGTAACCCCTCTCCATTAGTCGTTCCTGGACAGACAATTGGAGTATTAGGCGGTGGCCAGTTGGGTCGCATGATCATTCTAGAAGGGCGTAGATTAGGATATCGCTTCGTTGTATTAGACCCAGATAGCGATTCTCCGGCAGGACAAATAGCAGATGAACAGATCGTGGGATCGTATGATTCTGTAATGGCAATAGAACAGTTTACGAACAAGTCTGATGTCGTTGTGTACGAATTGGAAAATATAGACCCTGATACGGTTCGAATGATTGAATCCATAAAGCCCTTACCACAAGGAAGTGACCTTCTTTGCTGGATGGGGCATCGAGGTCAAGAGCGGAAAGTATTACAAGATGCACAAATCCCGATTACTTCCTATCAAGTTGTAACATCGAAGGCACAGTTGATTGAGGCGATTGAGCAAATAAAACTCCCATGTGTCTTAAAAGTACTGACAAAGGGATACGATGGAAAAGGTCAATGGGTAATTCATACCCTAGACGATCCATTTCCTCCAGTAGAAGTAATCGAAAAGGGAATACTAGTTGAGAAATTTGTTCCTTTTGTAAAAGAAATTTCGGTGATTGTGGCTAGAGATATGTCAGGAAAAGTAGAGATTTATCCACCTGTTATGAATATCCATCGAAACCAAATTTTACACATGACGATTTCTCCAGCTCCGATTAAAGATGGCATTCGTGGAAGAGTGGAACAAATTGCATATCAATTGGCTAGCAAACTGCGATTTGTAGGGATGCTTGCTATCGAGATGTTTGTTCTGGTGGATGGGACTATTTTGGTAAATAAGTTAGCTCCTAGACCGCACAATTCAGGACATATCACAATGGATATCACAACCACTTGCCAGTTTGAGCAGTTCATACGTGCAGTAACAGGGCTTCCGATTCATCAGCCGATTCGAA
This sequence comes from Thermoactinomyces sp. DSM 45891, assembly GCF_900119485.1. Lineage (GTDB taxonomy): Bacteria > Bacillota > Bacilli > Thermoactinomycetales > Thermoactinomycetaceae > Baia. Next base: position 41,412 of record NZ_FPJZ01000018.1, on the reverse strand, counting down.
ACGATCATGGGATCATGGTAAATCTTTTAGGAGAACATCAAGAGTCCTTTTTGGATTATTTTGCGAAGTTACCATCTTGTGCAAAAGTGCACTGGTATGGGGAAAGCGTAGCCAAAGAGGGCAGAAAGATGGGGCATATTAATTTTATTGGGGAGTCGTTACAAGATTTATTGGAGTTGGTTAACGAAATACCTATTTGGGAGCCACTAAGTGGAAAAGAGTGGGAAGCTATTATTGCCATTGGTAACAATCAGATAGAGGCTAGGAAAAAAAATAAAAATCATAGTACGGAGCATGATAATTCTTAGCTATCCCCACATACCCCCTGATTCTAAAAACACCCCATTGTATAATCATACTCGATTATGTAATGGGGCTTATTAACTATTGATACATCGTTTTCACTATGTATGTATTCTCATATGACATTTTATTCTTACAAATAAGTAAGGAACCTGAAAGGTAAATCGCTAGAAACTAAGGGTAAATCGAGGTAAAGTAAGGGTAAGAATAACGCGGGGGTGAAAAATATGAAGGCAATCAAAACAGTGGCAGAAGTGATCTTTAATGTTCTGATGGGTAAAGAGAGAGGCGGCATCTAAAAGTGTATACAGTAAATAGTCAAACATGAGGGACATTCTAGGTAAAAAATAGAATGTCCCTCTTTTTCTTATACATATATCTTCTTACTACATAAAACTTACCAGCATCATAATCCCAACCACCGTACATCTAGGGAAAGATAATATCTAGTTGTCCAACTATGCTTGCGGAGGGAAGCTCATCTTTGATATCTACGTTATATCTACCTGTTTTCATATTCGTAAATGTAGATTCTCCGTTACTGAGATTATGAAAAGTGGTACACGCCTTTGTTTGATCATTGCACAACCGAACCCACAGCTTGGAGTAGTCAGTGAATTTTTTCTTTATTCCAGAGCTATTTTTGCTATAGAGAGGCTTAACCAGCTCGATCTGGATACTACTTCCACTATTCTCATTGCCAATAAAACCGTCCCAATTCCCATCTTCTGTTTGGAAGGAATAGCGTGGGACACTTGCATCTGCGGAGCCTATTCCCACTGCAAAAGCAGTAACAGCAGAGATTGCACATACACTTAACATGGAAACCGTTTTATTCATTTATTTCACTCTCCTTAGAATAAATATAATAGAAAATCTTTTATATATTTTAACCTATCATTAGAAATAATTTTTGTCTAGTAAAGGTTAGAAGTGACACAGTAAGATAGTCGTCTGAAGATGAGTACCATCTATGTAAGACTCAAGTAATACTTGGTTAAATTTATTACGAGCAAAGGAACTACACAGTTGCTATCCCTATCCTAGAGGAAGCATTCGCAATTTCACAAAGAATCGAACTTGAATATATCACGTGATAGTCTAACCTTATTGGCAAGGATAGCAATAAAGTTAAAGTGTTCTTCTAGGTGCATTTTAATTGCCATATTTTGGATTTTGAAAATAAAAACAGACTGTAGACCCAATTACAGTCTACAGTCCAAGCAAAACGCCTATTTACCTACTACTACCTTTTTCAATTCCTCTGTCAACATCGGAATCACGACAAACAAATCACCTACGATTCCGTAATCTGCTACTTGGAAAATCGGTGCTTCTGGGTCTTTGTTAATCGCGACGATGGTCTTGGATGCGGACATACCAGCCAAGTGCTGAATCGCTCCGGAGATTCCAGCAGCGATGTAGAGGTCCGGTGTTACCACTTTACCAGTTTGGCCGATTTGGAGAGCGTAGTCACAGTAGCCAGAGTCACAAGCACCACGAGAAGCTCCAACTGCACCGCCTAGTAGATCAGCTAATTCTTTTAACGGAGCAAAGCCATCTTCACTCTTCACTCCACGGCCACCTGATACGACAACTCTTGCTTCGGAGAGGTCCACACCATCCGTTGCTTTCTTCACAACTTGCTTTATTATGGTTCGTAATAAAGTCGGGTCAAAGTCTACCGCTACTTCTGTCGCTGTTGCTGTGCGAGCCGTATCTGCATCAAGAGCCTCGATATTATTAGGACGAAGGGTAGCAAATACAGTTTCATCCTCTTTAAATGCCTTTTTCACAAAAGCTTTTCCTGCATAAATCGGGCGAGTGAAGATCAATTCGCCGTCCATTTCTTCTAAAGCAGTTACATCAGAAACGAGACCGAAACCAAGACGTGCCGCAATTCGCGGACTTACGTCTTTTCCGACTGCTGTGTGTCCTGTGAAAATTGCTTGTGGTTCTACTGTTTCGATAATTTTCTTTACTGCTTGGAAATATGCATCCGTTGTATATTGATCCAGTTTCGAATCCGTTACTATTACTACTTCATCTGCACCATGATGGGCAAGTGCCTCAACGTGATCTTTCGCAAAGCTTCCCAAGACTGCCGCTACTACTGTGCCACCTTGACTTGCAAGTCGTGCTGCTGCTAAGCTCTCAAAAGCCACATTACGAAGTTTTCCTTCACGAACATCTGCTAGTACGAGTATTTTTTTGCTCATGTTGATCCCCCCAGGTCTTTAGATCACTTTCGCTTCGCCCTTTAAAAGTTGAACGAGCTCTGTTACTTGATCAGCAAGTTCTCCTTGTAGGATTTTCCCTGCATCTTTCTTAGGAGGTAAGTAGATTTCGAGTACCTTTGTTTTGGCTTCAATCTCTTCTTCCTCGATATCAAGATCATCGATTTCGACTTCTTCTAATGGTTTTTTCTTCGCCTTCATAATCCCCTGAAGTGACGGATAGCGTGGCTCGTTTAATCCTTGTTGAGCGGTAACAAGTAGAGGTAGCTTGGATTCGATGACTTCCATGTCTCCTTCAACGTCTTTCTCAACAACTACATTTTCACCATCTACCGTTATCTTCGTAATAGTGGAGATATGAGGTATATTTAAAAGTTCCGCTAATCGTGGACCTACTTGTGCAGAACCATCATCTACTGCCATCGCACCTGCAAGAATGATATCAAACTCAAGCTCTTGCTCTTCGATCGTTGCTTGGATGATTTTAGCGATACTATGCTCATCTAAGTCACCATCAAAATCTTCCGTATTAATCCATACACCTTTATCTGCACCCATGGCAAGGGCCTTACGCATCGAAGCTTCTACACGCTCTGGACCAACCGTCAAAATCGTTACTTCCCCACCATGTTCTTCTTTTAACTTAATGCCTTCTTCCACAGCATATTCATCATAAGGGTTAATCACGAATACTGCGCCGTCTTCTACGACCACACCATTTTCAATCGTGATCCGCTCTTCGGTGTCAAACGTTTGCTTCAAACAAACTAGGATATTCATGAAGAGATCCTCCTGTGCTTTTGATAGATAACGCTTACATCTCACGCGTTTGGTTGCCAATCCCATATACAAACAGTTCTAGGATTGGATCCACTTGGGAGAGCAAACTATATTTGCGATCGTTCATAATCCAAGATGTCACAGTCTCATCAATGGTTCCAAAGATCAGCTTGCGAGTCATGCGAACATCTAAATTCGAACGATACAAACCTTTTTTTATCCCATCTTCGACGATCCGATCAATCATATCCAAGTATCGCTTTAGAATCTGTCCAATTCCTTTGCGAACTTCTGGGTTTGATTGACGCAACTCGATTTGTGTTACAATCGCAAGTTCACGATCACTCTCCAAATACGCAAAGTGAAGGCGAATCAGTTGATGTAACTGTTCAACTGGTGAATCGAAATGCTGAATCGCTTCCTCCGCCTCGCTGATAAATGAACCCATTTTCTCGCTAAATAGAGAGATCAGCACATCGTCTTTGTTTTCAAAATAGAGGTAGATTGTACCATCTGCGACTTTGGCCTCACGAGCAATCTTCGAAACCTGTGCATTATGATAACCAAATTCTGCAATAACTCGCACTGCAGCATCGATGATCGCTTCGTATTTTTCACCAGTCCGTTTCGCCATGGGATCGAAATTCCTTTCTGCATAAACAATAATGAATGATTATTCATTCACTATTATTGTATGGATAAATAAAACGTTTGTCAACGCACACAAACATGAAAAAAACCTAACATCGTATCCATTCCGGATGCTAGGTCACACATTCATCTAATTGGCCTCTTTTATCTCTTCTTCGTATTTCTTCTTTTCTTGCTCTTGAAGAACACGTCGGAGAACCTTGCCAACAAATGTCTTGGGTAACTCATCACGGAATTCATATAAGCGTGGGATTTTATATTTTGCTAGTTTTTCACGACAGTACTGATCTAACTCTTGTTCTGTCAGTTTGATTCCTGGCTTTAACACGATAAATGCTTTCACCGTTTCCCCTCGATACGGATGAGGAACACCTACAACTGCCGCCTCTTGAATGGCTGGGTGTTCAAATAAAACTTCTTCCACTTCACGTGGGTAAATATTATATCCCCCAGCAATAATCATATCTTTCTTTCGATCCATTACAAAGAAATATCCTTCTTCATCCATACGGACAATATCACCTGTACTAAGCCATCCATCTGCTGTTAGGACTTTCGCCGTTTCATCTTCACGGTTCCAGTATCCTTTCATCACCTGAGGGCCTCGAACTTGAAGCTCTCCAATTTCACCAACCGGAAGCTCCACTCCCGTTTCTGAATCCACTACCCTCGCTTCTGTATCAGGCCACGGGATACCAATAGTCGATGACCGCACACGATCCCATATTAGATTTGAATGCGTTACAGGAGATGTCTCCGTCATCCCATAACCTTCTACCAGCCTACCCCCTGTTAACTTTTCAAATTTTTCTTGTACCTCTACAGGAAGAGCCGCCGATCCACTTACACAGGCATCAATCGATGAGAGGTCATATTTTTGAATGTTGGGATGGTTAATAATGGCCACATACATCGTAGGTGCACCAGGAAATAAGGTGGGACGCTCTTTTACAATCGTTTTCATAATCATGTCACAATCAAATCGAGGAATTAGAATCATCGTCGCCGCTTGATACATGGCATAATTCATAACAACCGTCATTCCATACACATGAAAAAATGGAAGAACACCTAAGATTTTTTCTGTTCCGCGTTTCACCTTGTATAGCCAATAGGATGCTTGGATGCTATTTACAATCAGGTTTCGGTGGGTCAGCATAGCCGCTTTGGAAAGGCCCGTCGTTCCGCCTGTATATTGAAGCAAAGCTACATCATGGATCGGATCAATCTCTGGTGGGATCACCGGAGTTGGAAGCGCTTTCGAAATGAGATGCTTAAAAGCATGTGTATCCTTATCGTACTCATGAGTCAGTTTAATGCCGTCTTTCCACAATTTCAGTGGATAAAGAACATTTTTTGGAAAAGGTAGATAATCCTTGATACTCGTTACAATGACTCGCTTTAACCCAGTCTTTGACTTTACATTTTGGACTTTTGGTAACACTAGGTCGAGGCATATAATCGTTTCAGAACCTGAATCAGTTAGTTGATGCTCTAATTCTCGCTCCATATAAAGCGGATTTGTCTGGACGACAACCGCTCCGATAAATAGCGCCCCATAATACGCGATTACGGCTTGTGGACAGTTTGGTAACATAATCGCAACCCGTTCTTGAGGTTGTATACCAAGCTCTTTCAATGAGTTCGCAAAACGATAAGATTCTTCTAACAATTGTTCATAAGTAAGTTTTTTGCCCATAAAATGAACCGCATCTCTCTTAGGAAAATCCCTTGCGGCGTCGATCAAGAACTGGGTTAGTAATACATTTGGATAGTCGATGGTTGCTGGTACGTTTGATGGATACTGTTTGAGCCATACTTTTTCTGCATACGACATTGGGACCCTCCTGTCATGAATGAGTATTCACATCATCCATCCGATTTCCTTATTCTTATTTTAGCTAATTTTTATACGCTTTTGAATCACTTTATTAAAAAAAGATGTTTTTTTGATCATTCCCCGTACTCCCCTTCCCAATTTTCACGGGGTCTTCTACAATAGGGAAAGTTAGGAAATGCTAAACATAGCTATGTTTAACCTCAAAGGAGCGCTATATGAAATACGATGTGATAGTTATTGGCGGAGGCCCTTCTGGTTTGATGGCCAGTGCTGCCGCTGGGATGCATGGGGCCAAAGTACTCCTGCTTGATAAAGGAGATCAACTCGGGCGTAAGCTCGCAATCTCTGGCGGTGGACGTTGTAATGTAACCAACATTAAAGATATAGATGAACTCATCCGGTTTATTCCGGGAAACGGACGATTTCTCTACAGTGTCTTTTCTGTATTTAATAATTGGGATATCGTACACTTCTTTCGTGAACTGGGTGTCGACCTAAAAGAAGAGGATAATGGTCGAATGTTTCCGGTCAGTGATAGCGCCAAGTCCGTTGTACAAGCATTAATCCGAAAAGTGAAGGAAGGCGGTGCACACATCCGTGTCAACACTCCCGTCCGTCAAGTACTCTATCAAGATGGACAGGTAGCCGGTGTAGAGAGTATAAACGGGGAGACTTTTCATGCGAACCAAGTAATCGTAGCAGTTGGTGGCAAATCGGTACCTCAAACGGGTTCAACTGGTGATGGGTACGCTTGGGCGAAAGCGGCTGGACATACCATTACTGAATTATTCCCGACAGAAGTGCCCCTTACCTCTGGAGAATCTTGGATCCTTGATAAATCCATGCAGGGGCTATCATTGCGGGATATCACCGTTACCGTTTGGAATGCAAAAGGAAAGAAATTAGTAAGTCATGATGGAGATTTGCTATTTACCCACTTCGGGCTATCTGGTCCGACTGCTCTTCGTTGTAGTCAATTTGTCATCAAGAATCTAAAAAAATTTAGCACTTCAACTACCTTACTGACTATCGATGTAAAACCAGCAGATACCGTCGATGAAATCGAACAAGAAATTCGTAAGCTAGTGAACGAAAGTCCAAAGAGAGCATTCCGCAATGCCCTAAAAGGATATTTACCCGAGAGAATGATCCCTGTGCTGTTTCAAATACTAACTCTCTCGGATACTTTGAGTTGCACACAGACGTCTAAAGAAGTTCAGCGGAAGGTGGCTGAACATATTAAAGCTTTCCCTGTCCATATCAACGGAACTTTATCACTTGATAAAGCTTTTGTTACAGGGGGAGGTGTCCACATTAAAGAGATCAATCCACGTACCATGCAATCCAAGATGATGTCCGGGCTTTACTTTTGTGGAGAAATCTTAGATATCCATGGCTACACAGGTGGCTATAACATCACCTCCGCCCTATGTACTGGATACGTAGCAGGAAAGAGTTCAGCCGAACATACTTAAAACTTATATATAGAAAAGAGGGGGAACCTTTATGTCTCCTACCATACCATCCTTGTTCTTAGAGCAGATGAAAGAACGACTACAAGGTGAATATGATGCCTTCCTTGCTACTTATGAACAGGCACCAGAGAGAAGTTTCCGTATCAATCGCTTACGCACCACACCCGAAAAATTACTAGAAGAACTCCCTTTCACCACACTGGAAAACGTCCCTTGGTGCCTTGAAGCATATTACTATCAACACCAGACAGACCGCCCCGGCAAGCATCCCTTTCATGCGGCAGGTGTATACTATATCCAAGATGCCAGTGCGATGTCTCCGGCTGAGGCACTGGAAGCAAGACCAGGTGAAACGATTTTAGATCTCTGTGCCGCTCCAGGAGGGAAAACGACACAAATCGCATCGCACATGCAAGGGAAAGGAATCCTAGTGGCCAACGAGATTGACAGCAAACGAATCAAAGTACTTGTCGAAAACCTAGAGCGTTGTGGAGTCTCCAATGCAGTTGTCCTAAATGAAGATCCGAATCATCTTACCGATCGCTTCCCTCAATTTTTTGATCGAATCTTAATTGATGCCCCTTGTTCCGGTGAAGGGATGTTTCGCAAAGATGACGAATCCGGAGAACGTTGGAGCCCTCGTCTTGTCGAAAAGTGTGCAGAGCTACAGATGGAAATTCTTCGCGCAACCGCCCCTATGTTAAAGGACGGCGGAAGACTCGTTTACTCAACTTGCACCTTTAACCCGATGGAAAATGAAGAGGTAGTTGCTTCTTTTCTCACAGAGTTTCCTGAATTTAATCTAATTCCAGTTCCGCAAGCTCCCCATTACCAACCTGGACGGCCTGATTGGATGAAGAACCCAGATCCACGCTTGACTCTCGCAGGTCGCCTATGGCCTCATCATCTGCGCGGTGAAGGTCATTTTGTGGCTGTACTTCAAAAGAGAGAATCCGAAACCTCTCGGAAAGTAAAAATCGGAAAACCATCCTCCATCCCCAAAGATCGGAAAAAGCTTTATGATACATTTGTCCAAGATCACTTACTCGATTCATCTTGGACTGAAGGAGAGTTCACTCTATATGGAGAGCATCTCTATCGGACACTACCCCGTTTTCCTTCTCTTAAAGGATTAAAGGTAGAACGTCCTGGAATGCATCTAGGCCAAATTAAAAAAAGTCACTTCCAACCATCCCATGCTTTCGCCCTTGCCCTACAGAGTGATAAGGTAAAACGTGTGCGTAACCTAAGCTGGAACGGTAATGATTTACTCTTATATCTACAAGGAGAAACACTTCCCGATCAACAAAGCGGCTGGACTCTTGTCACAGTGGACAGCTATCCACTCGGATGGGGCAAAGCTTCTGGCGGATTGCTAAAAAATCACTATCCCAAATGGCTGCGTTGGGAGAAATATCGCACGATTTAAAAGAAAATGCTGGTAGACAAATCCATCTACGGATAAGTATACCAGCATTTTGTATGAAGATAATAGGCTCATGGAGATAACCATCTCCCCCATTAATAGCTATTTTCTTTTCTTAAAGCACTCGTCGTTCCAACAAAGAAATAGTAGCAACTTAGCGCACCGATACCGCATAATGTTGTGATAATTCCTAGCGGCACAACCGTATACTCACCAGCAATTCCTACAAATGGAGCCACTATACCACCTAGAGCGAGTGATATAACACCTAAGACAGCAGCGGCACTACCTGCTGATTTTCCTTGACTTTCCATCGCGAGTGAAAAACCTGCTGTCGCAACAACACCTACGCTTGATACAACAAAAAATAAAGGAATTAAAATCACATAGAGTGGGGCCTGATTCAAGAAAGCGATGAATAACAACCCACCGCCGGACGCAGACATAATAAGTCCTGTCTTAAATAAAGTCCGCTCTGAAAATCTTCCTGCCAATCTTCCCGTTACCTGACTCGCAAGCATAATCCCTATGCCATTAATCGCAAAAATAACACTAAATGTAGTCGCAGTTCCATGATAGATGTTCTGCACGATAAACGATGAACCTGATATATAAGCAAACATCGAAGCAAACACTAAACCCTGACAGATCGCGTAACCCATAAAGGTACGATCACGTAAAATTCGAGAATAGCTTAACATAGCTGGACGAACTCCGCTTTGAGCACGATTTTCATCAGGAAGTGTATCCGGTAGCCCAAACGCCACGATGCCAAACATAGCGAGTCCTATGATACTTAGTACAATAAAGACACCCTGCCATGGCGCAAAACCTAGTAATTGAGCCCCCATAATAGGTGCTATAATCGGTGCAAGTCCGTTAACCAGAGCAAGTAAAGAAAAAAACCTCGTCAGCTCAGTCCCTACATACAGATCACGAACCACAGCACGTGAAATTACAAGCCCCGCCGAAGCAGTTAATCCTTGAAAAAATCGCAACAGCAAAAACATCCAAATCGATGGACTCCATATACATAATAAAGATACGATTCCATATGATAATAGCCCGATTAACAGAGGCTTCCGCCTTCCGATCATATCGCTAAGTGGCCCTAGAAATAATTGTCCCACACACATCCCAATTAAAAAGAGCGTGAGGCTCATTTGAACCAATGAAGGACTTGCCTGAAATTCATTTGCTATCTCTGGAAATGCTGGTAGATACATATCAATAGATAAAGCTCCAAATGCGGAAAGCCCACCTAAAATAATCGCCATTTTCCAACGCTGGGAAGAAGACTTCTGATTTTGATTATTATTCTCAATTAATGTTTCGATGATAGTCTCCTCCTTAGTAGTCATCTATTAAGATTACTACGGAAACCGAAAAACGTAAATGGAAAGCCGACAAAAATCGACTACTTTTTGTTCGCGTTTCTAGGATTTTCACATAGAAATATATGGATATCACGCAATCTCTTTTTGGAAGGTCGACTGAAATATGAAGCGTAATCTAATACAGAAAAACGAATTGTATCCACATATCCAGCTATCCATGGGTATGATCGATCCAGACTATGTACACATTAATCATTTTTTACAGAATCCTGAGGATGATACAGAGGAATCGTCCGTTCAGGATCTAAAAAAAGAAGAAGACAAACACTCTCCACGTATCCAAGTTCACTTTCGTTCTAGGCAAGAGTGAAAAGGGTGCGATTCACAGTTATGTGAGCCGCACCCAGCCTCTATGGTTCATTACATTTCGTTGATTACATCTATTCTTTCTCAGTCTCTGTCTGAGCAACCTGTACTAATTCTGGTTTCAGAACTGATAGCCGAAGAAGTGGCAAGAGAAATAATACTCCAAGAAGCATCGTGAGACCTGAAATTTGATAGATCCATGTCAGGGACAGGTTTGCTTTTAACAGACCTGTGACACTCATCATGACGACAGTCGCCCCGATAAAAAGCGGAGTTAACGTCCCATTTACTCGACCAATAAACTCAGATGCAGTATGTTGCATAATCATCGTGTTAATCCCGATTTGAATAATAGGCATACCCATACCAGCAAAAAACTGGGCGATTAACGTTAACCATAGGATCTCGGACAATCCAGAGATGGAAATAACGATCGCATTTACGATCAGACCGATCACTAACATTCGTTGAGGAGCCAATTTCTTAGCAACCAAGAGCGCTAACGCACCACCTGCCAACATACCAATACCATTCATCATAATTAACCACTGCAGATTTTCTTTTGGCAAATGTAGTTGTTCGGTCACAAGGAAGATTGCTAGCGGTTGAATTAACCCAATCGCAGTCCCAGCCATAAAGAAGGCTCCTCCCAAGGATCTAAGAACCTTGCTGGAGAGAACATATTTAACACCTTCCCTCATCTCTTGGAGAAGGGAGGTTTGATTCTGTGTTTCTTCTTTTACTATAAGGTCAGCAGGTAGAAAAAGAAGTGCAATCGCTGAAAGTAAAAAGGAAATCACTGTAATACTAATCGCTACATTAATCCCAAATTGTTGGAAAACAAAAGTTCCTAAAATAGGTCCGAAAATCATAAAAATAGAAAACAACGATTGATATAATGACATCCCCGACTGCATATGCTCTGCTGGCACATGAAGCTTAAACAGTTTCATCCCCGATGGTTGCGAAAACTGGGATAGAATCGCCGAGAATAGCATAGCGAAAAAGAGGACTTTCCAAGTAAAGAATAAGAGAGCTATTAAAACGAAAAAGATTGAAATGGCACTTAAAATATCACACCAAATCATCGTCTTCTTCGGTCTCCACCGATCGGCAAATGTGCCCCCAACAAATGAGAATAGAAAAATCGGTGCAAACTCAGCCACGGAAATCATCGACACTGCGAACGGATCACCGTTTGTCTGATCCACTACATACAGCAGAATGGCATAATTTCGAACCCATATACCAATTTGTAAAAACAATCCCGAAACCAGAATCGCTTGAACAAAACGATTTCGGAAAAGAGAGCTTATTTTGGATGATGGGACGTTTTCTTGGTAGTTATCCATACTCTACGTCCTTTTCTAATAAGATAAATTCTTTTCATCAAACAAGTGGTCGGTTAATAAGAAAAACAACATTCCATTTCTTACTTTACTATTTTTTCTTAGCAATTCCTTCTAAAAATAGAGTAATCGCATTTCGATATAAGTCTTTCATTTCTTCAATGCTCATTTCATAAAAAGAAAGCGATAGTCCTTCTAACAAGGCCCGATAAGTCCGAGTAAGTAAGGAAACATCCACCGATACAAACTCTCCTTCATGGATTCCTTGCTGAATGATCTGCTCGAAGATCTGAAATGTCTTTTTTTTCACCCCCAAAACTTGTTCAATTACTTCTTTCTTGCCCAGTTCATTGACAGAGAACTCCTCAGAAGCCTGTAAGAACGGATTTCGAAAGTCTTCTACATAAAACTCAGTAAAGCCGTACATTTTATCAATGGCATTGGTATATTGATTGCTTTTTTTTTGCCATTTTGAAATCCAATCTTGCGCATTCTCCTCCACAATATAGAGAAACAAAATTTCTTTACTTTGAAAATGATAATATAGGCTACCTTTACTAACACCTGATGCACAACAGATATCACCAATCGATGTAGCCAGATAACCCTTTTTAATGAACAATTCTTTCGCAATCATAGCAAGCTCTTGCTTGGTTTTCTGGGCATCGTATCTGCGAGAAGCCATAAATCTCAAAACCTCCTTTAAGAAACCGACCGTTTGGTTTATTTTAACTGATTCCATTCCTGAAGTCAAATAAAAACGAAAGGCATTCCTATTGCTTTAGAATGCCTTTCGTTTCCTAACTCAAGCCTCGTTCCCCTTCTCACTTCACAAATTGAGTAACAAAATGAGCTGGATTCAACGTTTCGCCAGTTGCATTTTCAATTAATTTAGACCATCCATCCCGATCACCAGGGAAAAAGATTTCTTTCAGGAACCAGTTACCAACCTCTTGATTGAAGTAAGTAGGGCTTACATGCTGCTTGATATATTGATCAAATTGGGAAGCAGTTAGTTCACCTAATAGATAGTTTTGATAGTATGCTGGTGCAATCGTAAAGTGAATTTTAGAAGCCCAATGCGGCTCATCTACACGGTTAGGTGGCTCCACAAATTGGACTTTCTTTACAATCTCCCACCATAATTGGTTAAGATCTTGGTCCGGGTCGCGATAAAGCTCGCGTTCAAAGCGGACAAAGGTAATAACCCAGCGTGCTGTAATCAACATCTGACGTTGTTGCATCTTCTCTAAACCAAGTAAGATTTTATCTATTTCATCTCGATCTACTTGCGCAATTTGCAACAGCCATTCCCGATTCTTTACAAGACGGCCGAAAAACATCGCCACAGCCTCTGTTGTGAAAATGTGGGCGGGTGTACGTAAAAGAAACGGGATGTTCCGATCGATATATTTATCATATACCGCATGTCCGTATTCATGGAGCATCGTTTCCATCCAGTACTGGTTATCACGAATATTGCATAACACCCGTACATCCCCTTCTCGATCCATATCTAGACAGAAAGCGTGCTGATTCTTCCCCTCACGTTCGTAGAGATCGCTTTTAGCTAACATGTCACGAATCTCCATTCCCATCGATGTAAACGTATCAACCGTTAACTTTTCAATATTCCTTCCTTTTAGAAACGGACTTACATCTACCCCTGGTACCACAGGCGCTTCTTGGAAAAAAGGATCTTTATAATGCCATGGCTGTAGACGGGCATCAGAAGACAATCCATATTGACTACGCAACTCATCATCCATTTCATCTTTCATCACTTGGAATGGGCCGTCTGTTAGCTGCTTCAAATCATCAAAAATCGTGAAAACCTCGTCACGATCTAATTCTTGTAATTCAAATGACATTTGGTGGAAATCTTCGAAGCCTAAGCTTTGTGCTGCTTGATTCCGTACACGAATTAGCTCCAACAGTCCCGAAGCGACCTCTTGCCCAATCACTTTGCTAGCCTGCCATACCTTCTCGCGTAAAGCTACATCTGTGCTAGTGAGAAGGATTTGACGCACTTGATTCTCTGTCCATTTCTCTCCATCCACTGTAGCGCGAAATGTATTAAAAATATTGCTTAACTTAGAAGATAATGTCACCATCTCTTCTAAGGTCTCAGTAGGGAGCTGGTTTTCTAGTGCTGATTGATATAGGCGTTCATATTGGCGCCGCTCAATCGAACCCTCTGGAGCAAAAGCCATCTTATCCTTTAGTACAGCAAATCGTTTGGGATCCGAACAGTATAAGCGATACTGTGACTCAGCTTGTATTTCTTTATCCTGCCAATCTTGTAAGCCCGTTGTATTTACCATCCAGACAGCTTCTGTCATCGCAGAGGATCGTTTTCGTAAGTGGTCATTTTCTTCCTGTAAAAAACGGTCAGTCATCTTCTCTCCCCTATTCTCTCTCACTTTAGTTAGGTGATGGGTCCATCTTCTTCGTCGTTGAATTATCAGACGAATCGGGAGTTGGCTTCTTTTGGGTCAATGCTTTTTTGATAATCAGATAACGTTTCATCTCTCCAACAAAGAAATATAAACAAGCCCTCGTTTCGAACTCGATACGATCTACTGGGAGAGGTTGCTCACGAAACTCTCGTTTCATCTGTTCAAGTCGCTCCAAATAGATATCAGCTGTATTACCAGGATGAATCGCATCTGCTAATTCTTCCAAATAGCTAGCAATCTGTTGGCTTTGATCACATGTATGATTCAACATGGATACGGTTGGCATAATTCGTTCCATGATCTCAAATTGCTTCTCCCTCATTTGAAAGTATCGATACATGGCTTTTTCTTCTTCTGCACTATGGTTTTCAATGTTATGCAGTGCCATTTCTTTCGCTTCTCTGATCCATTCTGCCGTTTCCATCAATTCTTTACCATCCCAATTGCTTTCACCATAACGTAGATAAATAGCCATCTCTCGAAAGATCCGCTTAAAGTTTTGTTCAATCTTACGTTGTGATTCGAGCAATTTCTTTTCAGAGCTCGGCATGTAACTATTCACTACAAATGCAACCAAAATCCCAATCACAATAATCCCTAATTCATTGACCATGACATGCCAATCAATATGTTGCGAAGTGTATAAATGAGAAATGATGACTGAGGCAGCAGGAATCCCTTCTTTTGCTTTGAGTCCTACCATGATTGGAAATGTGATCAATAATAAAAGCGTAATCGTCCATGGATGATATCCGAAATTTTCAAATATCAACCAACTAATTATCAAACCAATTACACTTGTTAAGAAACGTTCCCACGCTGTTTCATACGAGCTCTTTCGAGTTTGTTTGATACAGAGGATCGTAATGATTCCAGCGCCTGCGTAGAAGTCAAGCTGTAAAAATTGTGCGATCGCAATCGCAACACCTGCACCAACCGCACTTTTAATCGTACGGTAGCCAATTTTAAACACTTTTTTCACCTCAATCGTAATAATACGAATGTACCCTATTTCCCTACAATACACAAACAAATTGTGACGAAAGATTGAATGACTCAAACTCAATAGAAAAATGACTTGAGCATCAGCCATACTCAAGTCATTTCCATGAAATGCATCTAACCATCTATTTATTAATTCTCACAGCAGTACCTGTTGCAATACACATCAACATACCACCAATGGTTTCAAAATCCAAGTCCACACCAATAACCGCATCTGCACCCTTCCGACGTGCTTGCTCTTGCATTTCTTGTAGAGCGATTTCTCTTGCCTCAGCTAGCTTCCCTTCATAACTACCGCTTCGTCCGCCAAAGAAATCCGTAAGCGAGGCCATAAAGTCACGAACCACGTTTGCTCCTAAAATGGTTTCACCACTTACAACTCCTACATAATCCGTAACTTGATATCCTTCTAGCGTGTTTGTTGTCGTTACTAACATGGGAAAGCCTCCTATAATATGAGTTGAACTACCTTATTCATTCCCACTTGTTCATCTTTCAAACTGCATTACTTTTTCAATTGATATGGCACAATCGTGATATGCACGTTTTTAACTTTGAGCAAGTAAGCAATGATAAGTAAACCAGATTGGTTATGAAGCAAACGATGCCACCATTTCTTCGTCAAAAACTGCGGCATGATAACCGTCATCGCCGAACCACTTTGATCCGCTTTTTCTCTCATCGCCTCTAGAAAATCACCTAGAGGTCTGATAACACCACGATAAGGAGAATACACTGTGATAAGTTGCACCCCTGTTTCCCATGCTTCCCAATCCCTCTTCATCTTTTCAATACTCTCATGGCTATACCCGATATAAACCGCTACTGCATCTTTGGATATGGACTTTGCATAAAGCAGCGATTTTTCCACCACCGTTGTAATCCCCGACACAGGGATAATCACCAGATTGCCTGTTTTTGCTAGGCTCATCACTTTTACAGAGTCGTCAATCCGTAACTGCTCTGCTACAGCCACATAATGTCGGTGGATCTGATGGAAAATAAATACGACAACCGGAACGAAGATTAAAGAAAGCCATACCTGACCAAATTTTGTAACAAAGAAGATAGCTAGGATGAGATAGCAGATCAGTGCTCCTAATAGATTAACTGAGAATTTCCAGCCCCAACTTCTTGGTTTCGTACGAAGCCATTTAAAAATCATTCCTGTTTGTGATAAAGCAAAAGGGATAAATACCCCCACTGCATAGAGTGGAATTAAACTCTCCGTCTTTCCTTTAAATATGATAATCAGGAAAATCGACGCCATGCCTAAGGTAATAATCCCGTTTGAGTATCCCAAACGATCTCCTCTAGCAGTAAAGGCTCTAGGCATATACTTATCTTTTGCTAAATTGTACGCAAGAAGTGGAAATGCTGAAAATCCTGTGTTTGCCGCTAAAACTAAGATCAATGCAGTCGTAGCCTGGACGAAGTAATACATAATGTCTCTTCCGAAAATGGAGGCGCTTAGCTGCGACATAACAGTCTCTTTCCCGGAAGGTGCAATTCCATACCAATATGCTAAAAAGACAATACCAGAGAAAAGTACAGCTAAAATAATCCCCATACACGTCAAAGTAAAGGCTGCATTTCTTGGAGCAGGTTCTTTAAAGTTTGGAATCGCATTAGAGATCGCCTCGACTCCGGTTAAAGCCGAACACCCCGATGAAAACGCCTTTAGCAGTAAGAAGAAACTAATTCCCATTACAGGCGTTCCAATAGCAGTGTGTGCAGTTGTTGTAGCATGTCCCGTCAAGATCTGAAAGATCCCCGCAATGATTACGATCACAAGTGCCAGAACAAATAAATAAACTGGATACGCCAAAATGGAAGCCGATTCAGTTAATCCCCGTAAGTTTAACAATGTAATGAGTGCAACTAATAAAATTGCGATCTGTACGGTATACGGATGTAACACAGGGAATGCTGAAGTAATGGCATCCGTCCCTGCGGAAACACTAACCGCAACGGTTAAAATATAGTCAACGAGCAAAGAACCTCCGGCTATCAAACCATAATTGGTACCGAGGTTTTCCTTCGCCACCATATATGCTCCTCCGCCACTTGGGTATGCGTAGATAATCTGTCTGTATGACAAAATCAGAACAGCTAGTAAGATCAAAACTCCCACAGCAATGGGAATCGAATACCAGAAAGCAAGTACGCTCATCGTCGCAAGGACTAGCAAGATCTGCTCAGGACCATAGGCCACCGAGGAAAGAGCATCTGAAGAAAGAATCGCTAACGCTTTTAAATTGTTAAGTTTTCGATTATGTAGTTCATTTGACTGCAAGGGTTTACCTATTAAAAGTCTTTTCAACTTAGAAAGCATGTTTTTTCTATTCCTCCCATGTGCGCTTACGAGGTTAGCTGACGGATTCGGATTATGAGAGTAACCCTACCTTAGACGATACTAAGGATTCACCCCAAGTTTGGTTCCCCCGCTCCTTTTATAAGACGGATTAAGCGGCTAAATCCTATTATTAAAATGCTAATTCGCTTATCATACTCCCATCTATTTAAGTTGTAAAGAATAATGTTTTTGTTTTTATTTAGGTATACTTATATTTTTAATGAATCATAATTAGCTTATCCCAATAGGGATTTATTTATAAAAAGACGTGGACAGAGTGAGTCGTCACATAAAGAAAAGACACCCTCTTTAAACAGAAGGTGTCTTTTCTCAAGCATATTTAAAAAACCAATATATCCCTACCGCCAAGAAGGCGATCGCAATGGGAATCAAGATCTTCGGAAGATGTTCCATCCAGTTCGCTCCTTTACTGAATCTCGACAACAGTTACGCCAGAGCCGCCTTCCCCCATACTTCCAAGTCGAAATGACTTAACATTACGGTGGGAACGGAGAAATTGTTGAACGCCTGTGCGGAGGGCTCCCGTGCCTTTACCATGGATGAGGTGAACCTGTTTATAGCCGGCTAGGATCGCGTGATCGAGATACCGATCAATCTCCATAATGGCTTCTTCTACGAGATGCCCTCGCAAATCAAGCTCTGGGCGGACATCTGCTTTGCGACTGATGGAGGAAGTGGATTTGGGTTGAGGTTGTTGTTTGCTTTCTCGCTTCTCTAGTTGATCTCGTTTCAATTTCATTTTCAAAGCGCCAATCTGCACTTGAAACTCCTTGTCGCTTAGCACTTCTACGATCGCGCCTTTTTGGCCCAAACTAGCAACAAATACTTCATCTCCCACCACTAATTTCTCGCCTGACTTCTTCGTTGTCGGCCTACGGTGCAACTCTAAATCAGGTATCGCAGCACCTAGACGTTTACGTGTTTCAATCAGTTCATGCTCTTTTAATTCCTGTGGACGAGCCTTTGCCCATTCGCGAAGTTTCTTCAATACTTCATCCGCCTCGCGTTCCGCATGACTAATAATTTGTCTTGCTTCCAGCCTAGCCTTTTCACGAATCTGCGTTTTTTCCTCTTCCCATGCCTGCAATTTCGCTTCAAGACCTTGATGAATTTCTTCTGCCTCGGTTCGCAACCGGTCAGCATCCCTTCTCGCATCTTCTGTGGCTTTTCGCTCTGACGTAAGAGTGGTAATCATCTCCTCCAAGCGACTGTCATCACTGGAGATATGTGATCTAGCCTCTTCGATCAAGTAGGATGGAAGGCCTAAACGCTTAGAGATCGCAAATGCGTTACTTTTCCCCGGCACTCCTATTAGGAGACGATAAGTAGGTCGAAGCGTTTCCACATCAAACTCTACACTTGCATTTACCGTGCGGGGGTGCGTATGAGCAAATAGTTTCAGTTCACTATAATGCGTAGTAGCCACCACAGCCGCACCCAATCCAATACAGTGCTCTAAGATCGAGATAGCAAGCGCAGCCCCTTCTGTTGGATCTGTACCCGCACCGAGCTCATCAAATAATACTAAGCTTTCGTGATCGATCTCCGTTAAAATACGGATGATATTCGTCATATGAGAAGAAAAAGTACTCAAACTCTGCTCAATACTCTGTTCATCCCCAATATCAGCGAATACACCACTATAAATAGGCATCTGGCTCTCTTCTTCTGCTAAGATGGGGAATCCAGCTTGAGTCATTAAGGCAAAGAGTCCGATCGTCTTTAAGCTGACCGTTTTCCCACCTGTATTCGGTCCTGTAATGATGACCGCTTGATGAGCCTGTCCCATCTCCACATCGATTGGCACGACTGTATCCTTAGCAATAAGCGGATGACGTGCTTTTTTTAAGACAAGCGTTCGATCTTGAGATAATTTCGGTACAATCGCTTTCATCGCACGGGCAAACTGTGCTTTTGCTACGGTAAAGTCTAATTGAGCTAAGATATCCAAGTTTAATCGTAAAGGCTCAACTGATTCTGCGATCATCTGCGTAAGTTGATACAAAATCTTTTCTACTTCTCGTTCCTCTGCTAACTCCTGTTCTCGCAATTGGTTATTAAGTTGTACAACTGCCTCTGGTTCAATAAACAGAGTAGCTCCAGACGAAGATTGATCGTGTACAATCCCATGAAAAGATCCTCGATACTCTGCTTTTACGGGAATCACATAACGATCGTAACGCTGTGTAATAATAGACTCCTGTAACATTTTCTGAGTGTTGGAATTCCGGAGTAGATTTTGCAGAGTTGATTGAATGCGAGAGCGAATCGTGCCAATCGCCTGTCTCACACGTCGCAACTCACTACTAGCAGAGTCCCGTACAAAACCTTGGTCATCAATACTATTCGCAATCTCTGTGTCAATATGTTCCAAGCTTTCGATCTGCTCCGTTAGCCCGCGCAAACGGCTAAGTGGCGCTATTTCTTCGTCCAACTGTCTGAGCATAGTCTTGATCTTCCGTCCAGCATGGATCGTACTACCAATATCAAGCAATTCAGCCTCATTTAATAATCCACCAATCTCTGCCCTACGAACAAAAGAACGGATATCACGAATTCCACCGAGAGTGACATCTCCCTTCAGACGAAGAAGTTCTATTCCCTCGGAAGTTATATGTAGACGCTCTGATACTTGTTGCCAGTCATCAGAAGGCTCTATGTCATCAATTAGTGACTTTCCCAAATCAGAGGAAGAGTAATATTTTACCATTTCTTTTACTTCCATAAACTCTAACGTCTTCTGTGTCCAATCAGACAAAACCGTACACTCCCTTCAAGCAAACAACTTTAGTATATCATTTTTCCGCTCATTTTCATGACAGCTTAACATCATTCCTTACCCATAATCGAATGAATTCAAACTCTTCCCCATCTCACATTTTCTTATGTTTGAAAAACCATTATCTGTGCATACTAAGGCCAATCATGTATTAGGAGGATGGATTATGATTCGTCATATCGTCCGTTTTATCGTATCAGTCATCGTTTTAATGATTGTTGCTGCTTTGGTTCCAGGATTCAGAATTTCTGGTTTCGGCACCGCTATTATCGCTGCCCTCTTTATCGCTCTTCTCGGTTGGTTAATGGAAATGCTGTTTGGAGAGCGAATTTCACCGTATGGCAGAGGAATTGTTGGGTTTATTAGTACGGTCGTCGTGCTATATATAACCTCCATGATCGTAAACGGCTTTGAGATTGGTGTCTTTAGCGCAATCGTGGCAGCACTTGTCATCGGGATTGTCGATCTATTTTCACCCACCATCAAAGATCGAGTAGGATCATAGGGTATCTCGTATTAACAAGGCTTGGTCCATGGACTAAGTCTTGTTTTATGATGCACTCTATCTGTATCATGTAAATGATGGAAAAAGGGGTGTAACCAGTGATTCTGATTAGTGCTTGCTTAGCAGGAGTTCCCTGTCGATATGATGGCAAAGCAAGTTTAGCCGACATCGCACAGAAATTAGTAACAGAAAAAAAAGCAATCTATGTATGCCCCGAAGTATCTGGCGGATTATCTACACCTAGAGATCCAGCAGAAATTGTAGGAGGATCTGGTGAAGATGTCTTGGACGGAAAAGCAAAAGTCATAACCAAGCTAGGTGAAGATGTCACTGAACAATTTATCGCTGGAGCGAATCATACCCTACAACTAGCAAAAAAAGTTGGCGCAACGATGGTTATTTTAAAAGAAAATAGTCCCTCCTGTGGAAGTACATTTATCTACGACGGACATTTTCAAGGAAAGAAGATATCTGGAAACGGTGTAACAAGTGCGTTATTAAAGAGGCATGGTTTTCGAGTTGGCTCGGAACACGATCTCTATGAATAAAATAGCCATTTGATCGTTAATCCAATAAGTAGTAGCCAGTATAAATCCAACAACCGATAAATCCATAACCGATCTAAATATCGAGTCACCAACACCATCGCCAAGGTCGAAAAAGTAAAAAACCAGCCATAGTTATCATGATCCAACGCCCATATCGCTCCAAAGCAAGTCGCTAAAATGGCAAGTAACATTTGCCAATGAAGAGAGATCCCTACCATTTGAAGCGCAAACAATTTAGAAAGATCTGGTTCCGTCATACGCAGCACTTGGTAATTGTATTTTTTTTGTACTTGCATCGCATTAACTGCATATTCTTCCATTTGGAGCGCCATTCGCTCTAAGTAGCTTCTCATCTTATGGCTTAACCAGAAACTACCTATCATCCATGCTAATTGGGAAAACCAAGATTCCTTTTTCCAAACTAGAGTCGCTTGGATCTGGACTTGATCTCCTTTTTGTTCCAGTTGAAAATTCTCTTCATAATAACTAGCTCCCTGTTTTCGATAAAGAACAAAGTGATCCGGCTCATTTCTCATAATTTGTGTATAGGCGCGCTCCCTAAAAAAGGATTCATGATTTAGAAACAAACCCCGACCACCCGTTTTTTGATGATCATAAAAAAACAACGTATACAACTGTGTAGTGGGACGAAATGGATTCGTCAAATACTCCCTTATTTTTTCAAGAGGGGCCGTCACAAGTAACTCCATCTGATATCGAAATTGCAAGATAATCTCATCCTTTTACTATTTTTCTTTCAATTAATAAGATTAAGAGTATACGGCATCGCTCTATTATAGTCAAAATCAACTCATTTCGGCTACCCCGCAAACACAGAATAGCTCATTTCCATGACACAATCATAGAAATGAGCTATTTGCTCAACGTTTCTTTCGTTTCATCTTTCTTTTTTCCTGCAACCATTCTTGTAATTCGTCCAGTCCCATCGTATTAATCACATCAGATTTCGTAAGCCATGCGCGCTTGGCAGTGGAGATTCCTAATTCTACGCGTGAAAGCTCGGGTACTGAGTGGGCATCAGTATTAATCGTAAAGGTAAGTCCGTACTCATCTTTCGCCCTTTTTAGCAATTCATCATTTAGATCCAAGCGGCGCCCATTTGAGTTACACTCGAGGATCGTCCCTGTATCTTTGGCAGTCTGGAAGATATGATCAAAATCTAAATCATAGGACTCTCTTTTAAATAAGACTCTACCTGTCGGATGGCCAATAATATGTACATATGGATTTTCCATCGCTTCTACTAATCGTCTGGTTAAGGTTTCACGATCCTGTTTCATCCCTGAATGGATGGAGGCAATGACGACATCTAACTCCGCTAGTACTTCATCAGGAAAGTCTAACCGCCCATCAGCGAGAATATCCACCTCCGCCCCTTTTAATACAGTAATTCCCTCTACTTCACGATTTACCTTCGCGATCTCTTCCCACTGCTCGCGAAGATCCGTAATCGTCAAGCCATTTGCTACTTGCAGAGACTGGGAATGGTCAGTGATTGCGATATATTCATACCCACGTTCCTTTGCCGCCTCGGCCATCTCGCGTATACTATGAGCACCATCGCTATACCGCGAGTGCATGTGAAGATCCCCACGATAATCTTCTTGTTGGAACAGAGCAGGTACTTGATCTTGCTCCGCTGCTTCCATCTCTCCACGGTCTTCCCGAAGTTCAGGTGGCACATAAGATAATTGTAAATGAGCAAAAAAGTCTTTCTCCTCTGTAAAAGTAATCATTTCGTCGGAATCATCATGGAAGATGCCATACTCGCTCACTTTATAACCCATTTGCTTGGCACGTTGTCGAATCCGAATGTTATGTTCAGCAGATCCCGTGAAATGGTGGAGAGCACTTGCATACTGTTCCCTGGTAACCAGACGAAAATCAACACTCATCTGAATCCCTTCGACATCCACGACCACACTTACTTTGGTAGAGCCCTGATTGACGACCTCATTCACAAACGGAAGTTGGACAATCTGATCAGCTACTTCTTCCGGATGAGTCGTTGCGATAACGAAATCAAGATCTTTTACCGTCTCTTTTCCCCTTCGCAAACTTCCCGCCATACTCATCTTCTGAATGAGAGAAAGTTCTGTAAGATTTTTCTCAATCGTCCTCGCTATCTGAAGAGCATGTACCCGTAGCACTCGCTCAGGACGCTGTGCGAAGTTCTTTACTGCCTCTAAGATCTTTTGTTCCTTCTTCGTTCCAAATCCAGTCAGCCCTCGAATTCGACCTAATTCAGCAGCTTGCAATAATTCTTCCCGGCTCGTAATCCCTAATTCCTTGTATAACGTATAGATCGTTTTCGGGCCAACCCCTTGTAACGTGAGCAAGTCAGGAAGGCCTTGTGGTAATTCATTGCGCAATCGTTCCAACTGAGAAGATTGACCCGTTTCAACGATCTCCTGTATCACTCCTGCTGTCCCTTTTCCCACTCCTGGTAACTCTAATAAACGGTCTAAATGATCCGCAATCGCATACCGACTCGCTTCTACAGCACGACTTGCCTTTCGATATGCAGATACTTTAAATGAATTCTCGCCCGCCAGATCCAAAAAATCAGCCAATTGACTTAGAATACGAACTATCTGTTTGTTATTCATAGACTCCACTCCTAGATCGCTCTTCTGAATAAAAAATGAGTCATCTCTAATGTATTCGCTATAAACTAGATGATCCTATTGTAACCAGAAAAGGATAAAAGGTGAAGGCAACCATTCTAGCAAAAAAAAGAGGTCCCTTTTTAGAAAGGACCCGTCTCTAAATTTAAAATGCTCTCTAGCTTTTCTTGTAGGATCCATTCTTTTCTTCTCAATTCACGTATAGTCTCGCGAACACTTGCATTTAAGGCCAAGAGATCGCTAATAGTAGGCTTCTGTACTGGCGTAATACCCGGCAGAGTACCTAATATATACTGAATCTTCTCTCCCTCTGCGTTGATAATATGACTCAACCCTAGCTCCTCTAACGCGATTGAAGCGAGTAATAAGTTAACCGCATCATCTCGCGTGATTGTAATGACAGGGGAAATATTTGGTATATTTGCCTGAGACATTTATCACACCTCCAACCCTCTTCATCTTTCTTTTCTCCCCTACTCTATTCACTATGGGCTGGATGTGTGCCCATAGTCCACAACAAAAAAAGAAGAGGTTCTCCTCCTCTTCTTTTGCAATTTTTATCACTTTCCTTACATCATCCTCAGAACATTCTCAAGCTTCATCTGCAAGATCCACTCTTTCTTCTTCAATGCCCTAATCGTTTGACGAACACTATCGTTAATGGCTAACAACTCAGCTAAAGTAGGGGTGAAGGGGGTTGTCACTCCCGGCAGAGTACCTAATACATATTGGAGCTTCTCACCCTCCGCATTGAGAATATGACTGAGACCCAGCTCTTCCAACGCAATTGAAGATAGAAGTAAAGTAATCACATCTTCGCGCGCAATTGTAATCGTAGGAGTAATGTTTGGTATGTTCGCTTGAGACATGGTAACACTTCCTCTCCATTTATTTTTGTGTCAAACCGCTTGAGCTGGAAAATAATCTTCTTGTCCCTTTTACTCTATTCTGTATATGACGAAATGCGTGGACGCATGTACTGTAAACTTATAGGACCTAAACGCAAAAAAAGCAGGGGCTCCCCGCCTTTCCTGCTTACCGCATCGTTATTCAGACCCCTATTAGATTCGAGAAAACACTCCTGATCGTCCTCTCAATATCGGCTCCTTCCTTGGTGCTAGCTGTGCATACCCTGTTATGCATTTTTTTCTGCTATAAATTCTAGTTCCTCTTGCTATCCGCATAGACTTGGTCAGCCTTTTGGATATTGGACTCTTTTCTACCATTCTCCTCTGGAGACAAGGCATATATGCGGGATTTCCTGAGGTATCATTTTCTACTATGCTATCTAGTTTTCCTTGTAAGGCCCATTCTTTCCGCATTACTTCACGAAGTGTCTCAAGAATACTTCGATTCATCACTAGTAAATCACTAATTGTAGCGGATTTCTCCGGCGTATTTCCAGGCAAGTTTCCCAATATATATTGAAGTTTCTCCCCCTCAGAGTTAAGAATGTGACTTAACCCTAACTCCTCTAAAGCAATCGAAGAGAGAAGAAGAGTCACTGCATTCTTTCGCGAAATCACAATGGTGGACGTGATATTTGGTATATTTGATTGGGACATAATTTCACACTCCCGTCAGTGATTCTATACGAAACAGAGTAATGAAAAGGCGAGTCCCACGGACCTGCCTTCTCATTACTCACAATCATGATTATCTATCAACACTATACATGGGTGTGTTAGCTTTTTTCGTATGATTTACCAATCTATTTTTATAGTACTCTGCTTGACGATGATGGAAGTCCGCTTGATCCTTCTCTCCTAATGCCTCATAGCAGAAAGCAAGTTGCTGATGGGGCAGCCATGTATGGTACGTAGCATCTGCAACCGAGAATGAATAAGAGTCAGATAAAGGTTGCATATAGGCAGTTTTATACCAAAATATAGCTACTTCTAGTTGCCCAGTCTTGATAAAATGCTCCCCCATTCTACAACTGAATGCAGGATATGGCATATCCAGGGAAAGCGATTGTAGAGTAAGCTCCAATTCTTTTTCTGGTTGATCATTTAGCACATAACACGTAGCCAATTTGTGATAAATAAACATATTATTTTGCAATGAGATCTCCGGATGGTCCCGAATTAACTCAAAATACTTAATCGCATTTGGATAATCCTTATGAATCGAGCATTCCCTCGCATAGTTAAACATATCAGCAACACTTAATTTGTGACCTCTAGCAATATGTAGCTCATAAATCTCTAGATTCCTACGCGAAGGACGTCGATCCTCACTTCGTGTGTTTAGATCTTTGGTATGGGTTACGATGACATCCGATAATACATATCGATGTTCACCGTGAACTGAAATATCCTCATGGACAATCCCCTCCCATTGGGCAGATAGACCTCTCTTTATCATTCTGATTCGAGTGGTATGGGACTCTATTTTATCTGAAGGTAGAAAATATTTCATATAAACAACATCTATCTCTTTTGCTGACAAAGTTTGCTTTAGATGTTTAAATTTTTCTATTTCTTTGCTCTCTAGGACATCATCTGCATCTAACCAAAAAATATAATCTTTTGTTGCATATTGAAAAGATGCATTTCTAGCAGCAGAAAAATCATTGATCCATTCAAAATCATACACACGATCTGTCCACTTCCTAGCAATCTCCTTTGTCCGATCAGTCGATCCTGTATCCACTATTACAATCTCATCTACCAAATCTTTCACCGATGACAAACAATTTTCTAGATTTTTCTCTTCATTTTTAACGATCATACATAAGCTAATTTCAGCCACTGGATTCCCTCCTCCTTGGAAATCTAATCTTCTTATTTCTTAACCGCTTGTAAGAGGATCTGAAGGCAACTAGCGTGTTCCGTCACAGGAAACGAATAGCCATGTTGCTCTCCGAGACTCTTTAATTCTGATAAAAACTGCAAAAGATTCCCATCCACTTGAGAGTGTGTATACTCCTGCTTCTCAACCGTAAATAGATCCGGAGAGCATAATGACTGGATCGTGCTCGGGGTAAATGATCGAAGGTGTGTGTGACTAACTCCATTTCCTTGCAAGTAATTGAGCTGATTATTTGCATGTACCATATTGGGGACGCAGATGATCATAGATCCACCAGGCTTAAGATATGTAGCAAAACGTTGGACAATGCCCCATGGATCCACCAAATATTCCAAAACATTAGAGAAAACGATTGTATCAAAAAAATCAGGGGAATAACTATCCTGCATACTTTCTACATCCATTATTTGAACATCCTGGTAATAGGCATTTGCAATATTAGCTGCGATGGGAGATATTTCAATTCCATATACTTCACAGTTCTGCCTATTTAACAATTCCGCACCTAATGTCCCCACCGAACAACCCACATCTAAAATTCTTCTCGATATGAGCGGAATCATCTTGACAATTTCGTAACGTGGGTAAAGTTGGACAGGTGGAATATTCCATTTTTCCATATAGCGCTGATAGTTTCCATGATACAAGTGTTGAAAACTTAAATCTGGATTTCCATTAAAGGTGGCATGACCAAAATGGTGGACAAATGAATCAAAGGCAATCCACAATTGATATCCTTCCTGAAGTACTTTCAAACACAAATCATCGTCTTCAAAATTCCCCGATACATATTGCACATCAAACCAACCGATTTCATCTAATATCGTTTTTCTAGCTAAAAGACAAAATCCAACCAGGCGTAGCACTCTCTTCGTTTTTCCTTGATTAGCTTTACAATATTTCTCTGCAAAATCATCCAACTCATCTACTGAGTGATAGCTTGCTGGAACAATTTGTGCGCCACTTACATAATTACTAACAGGTCCAATCATACCAATCTTTGGATCTGCTATGAGTCGTCCTAACATGGGTTCAAGCCAGTTTTTTGTTACAATCACATCATTGTTTAAAAAGAGAATATACTCTCCTTTTGCAATGGATCCTCCTTGGTTACAACCCCCGGCAAATCCGATGTTTTTCTCGTTTAGGATAATGCTTACATTGGACAAACTCGTCAAATATTTTACTGTATCATCGCTAGATCCATTATCCACAAAAATCAACTCAAATTGATCTCTTGGTGTATGTCGATAAATACTTTCCACACATCGTTTTGTAAACTCGACTTGATTGTATGTCAGAATAATAATGCTAACCTTAATCGGAAACACGTCCTTCCATTTCGCTACTGGCCACAGCTACTGAATGATCTACTCCTACTTTCTCCTGTGAGAGCAGCCGTTGTAGCTCTTGTATGGCAGGCTCGTAATGATGTGATTGTTCAATTGCCATCTGATATGCCTCAATAGCTTCTTTCATATTTCCACGTTTTTCTTGACACCTTCCAATATAGTAATAAGGGTGGAAACTACCCGCTCCCTTAAGAACCAAGTGGATGGTGTGCTCCTCACCTAACTCCAAGCAGTGGTTAAATACTTGAATTGCTTCTTCATATTCCTCTCGTAAGAAAAGAATAACACCCTTATAAAAATGCAAATCTACATAATCAGGATAAATCTCAATCACTTTCTCAATCCCTGGCCAAGCACCTTCATGACTGCCTACCAGTAATAAAACAGCATACTTTAGTTTATAGATCAGAGAAGGTGGAACCTGTTTCTCCCTGACAAATCCCCGTATAGACTCATTTACATATTCAAACGACTCAGTATACTTTTCTGCCCGATAGTATTCACTCGCAATATGGTAGTCCACCCACGGACTATAGCCTTCTTTCTGCTTTTCTTTCTCCAGCATCCGAAGATTGCGTTCTAGTTTATTCTTGTTTTCCACAAACGGATCTGTATATCCATAGTGATGCACTTTTACAGGGAGAATGGTTACTTCGTAAATATTACCTAGTACTTCCGAAACATTTAATTTTTCATGAATCGCATTTTCAAAACGAAATCCCATATGATTTCGGAATAAACGATGATGTGCTAATAAGAACGCCTGATCTGGATCAGGAGGGTAGCTTCCAAAATAATTAATAAGCTGTATCAATAGTATGTGTTCGTCTGTATCTAAAGCTTCTTTTAATTTAAAAATATCTTTTTGATCCACCTCTTCATCTGCGTCAAGCCACAATATCCAATCACTTTTCGCATATTTAAGTCCGTAGTTACGAGCGTCCGCAAAATTTTCATTCCAAGAATATGGCAAAACCGTTGCACCGTAAGATTGGCAAATCTCAACTGTTTGATCAGTAGAACCAGTATCCACAATGATCATTTCATCTACTACACGATGAATACTCTCTAAACACTGGCCAATCCACTTCTCTTCATCCTTTACAATCATACATAAAGAAAGAGTTTGCATAATTTCAAATATCCCCCTTCGCCTACACTAAGATTTATGATTTAAAAAGATACGTATTCCAGTCCTAGACCAATTAATTTCTTTCTTACGGTGGTCCGTTGGATAAGCTATTTTAGGCTTTTCCGTTTGTTTCGGTTCAGGTTGTTCCTTTTGATTGGTCGGTTCTTGCTTCTGTATATTCCCTTGCTCCAATGACTTAGAAAAGCCTCTGTCTTTTATAAACTTTTTCCATAATGGAGTTTTCTCGCTTTCAATCGGGGGCTTTTCAATTTCTATCGAACTTTTCTGTTTCTCATCCTTGATCTTCTGTGTGTTTCGCTTCTCATCCTCGCCAAACTTCGTCCATGATGATACGGACGACACTTTTGAATTCTCTACCTTCTTTTTCTGCATACTCTGCTTCCGATCTTCTTCAACCTTCTTCCATGGGGATCCCTTTGTACTCTTAACAGGCTTAGGCTGGATGCTCTGTTTATCACCTTCCGAAGGTTTCGTCCATGATGATGACTTTGTATACTCCACAGACCTCTTCTTGGTGGCTGGGTTACGTTTTTCTATGAACGGAGTTGGGTTACGTTTTTCTATAAACGGAGTAGATTTTGAACGGTCCAACTTTGTCATAAGGGCACTAGGTGGAGACAAAGACTGATCCTCTTCCTCTAGCTCCTTTTTCAAAATTTGATATTCCTTGTACCTTTTTAATTCATCCAGGATGCGATCCCAAGGATACTGCCCTTGATATCGCTTGTTTTTTTTTCGTATTTCTACTATCAACTTCTCATAATTATTGTAAAATTTTCTGGAAAATAAGACTTCTTGATCTAAATCCTTCCAATAAAGCGAGTAGCACTCTTTTTTTCTGAGTAACAACACTCTGAGTTGATTTACTAGTATAAATAATGATTCAGGTCGATATGGAGAAATATCCACTTTTCGTGACTCTAATGCTTCGACAAATTGAACAAACATAAGCAAATAATAAATAGTTGCTTTCTCTAATTGACCCATAGCAATCCAACTTAGCTTCTTTACTTCCTCTTCTGTTTTTCTTTTCTTCTCGGACATCTCCATATGAATTACTCCCTATCGTAAAACTCAAAAGGAAAATGATTTTCTGGACTCTCTAAATCATCGAACTCATATATATCATTTTGAAAATCATATGTATCTTTTTTTGGATGATGTCCTTGTTTTTGTCCTTTTCGTGTTCGCCCGGAGCTTAGGTGAATCACGCCTTCCAGTTTTCTATACAACAACCAATCCTTCATCACCATAATATCTGCTAATTTCTGTATATGTTGATTGAAATTTTCGATATCTTGGTTAGTAGGATTAGTGGGAAAGTCCAATTGTCCACCTATAAATGCCTTAATCTTCTTAGCTTCAGAATGAATAAGATGGGAAAGAGCTATTTCTTCCAGTGCAATTGATTCTAATAGATCAATAATAACTTCAGAGAACTGCGGTCTATGTGGCTGTTCTGGAATCTCTGGCATGCTCATCTTATCATCCCCCCTCTACTCCTTACCTAATTTATGACTATAAATCATATTTATTCGAACTTCTTATTAAATTAGTCAAATAGAGAATGAAAAATTTCTTCACGAATATAGTGAATCAAGACAATTACTTTTTTGCAGTGAATAGAGGTGATTTTTTGTCTCAACCCAATATCCCTAATATTACCCCGATCATTGAAGTTACCACCCACCAAGCCATTAACTTACTACTATCTTCCATCGCCATGGAAGAACTCGCACATGCCCACATTGTGAATGCAGAAGCAGAGAAAATTCAGTACGCACTTGGAACTCTACACGAATGTGATCATCACCACGAATGTGATCATCACCATCATCGCAAAACCACTCTTACTGAGCTCCTCTGCATTAATGATTCAGTCGACAAAATTTTAGAAGATGTTATCTATAAGGAAATGCTTCTTCAGTTTAAGTTTCATAAAATCTTATGCTTAATTAACAATAAACATGCTTTCGACTGTGATGATACGATATGCTTTGAAGAGTAACATCCGTAGGCAAGTGTTTGACATTCTAAAAGGAAAGTCCGCTGTTTCTAGTCGGGGTAGAAACAGCGGACTTTCCTTTTTATAATAGTATGTTAGTATGCAGCTGGAACGATTGGTTTCTTTAAAACATTTGAAAAATACTCTCGGTTACCAATCACAATTGGATCCTTTGGACGAAGTTTAGCCGCTTGCTCATTGTAATAGCATGCTTTCTCATGGTCACCAATCTTGTCATAACTGACACACAATTGAAGAAGAGGAACCCATGCTGTGTACACATCTGTCCGTATTGCTAGAAGACCGTGATCCTTGCAATGAAGAGCTTGCTCATACCAATAAATCGCTGCTTGATAGTAGTTCTGTTCCAAAAAATAATTGGCAATTCGACAGCATGTTTCTGAACGTGGGGCATCGTAACGTAATGCGTGAAAGAGCCATTCTAGACTTTTTCCGCGTTCTTCAAAATGAGCATACAAGTCAGATAAGCGGTGACAGGCACGAATATTATCCTCTACCCACCCTTGTTTTGAATCAAGAAACTCGGTATACTGATCTATTGCTTTTCTACGTTTACCGTGATCAAAGAGCTCATTAGCATAGTAATACATATCTCTAGGAGTGAAACTCTTCCCTTTTGCAATCATATCTTCGAATATCTTAATATTACGATTACTATCATGTCTAGTTGATGCGTGAGTAATAGCCATATCGCTATCCAGTAAATTACCGTGAATCGCTAGGTATTCATGAACAAATCCAATCCATTTGAAATCTTTTTCCCTTTTGACGAGCCTATATCTTCTAGAACTGCCAGTAACATTCCCCGCATCGTCTGTTGCTAGTATATATAGCATCGAAACAGCATCCGTATCCCTATTTAATGTTCTTTTTATATTACGTAATTTTTGTTGATCCTCTGGTTTTAAAATATCGTCGGCATCCATCCATAAAATATACTCCTGAGTAGCCTGAGCAAAAGCATAATTTCTGGCTGCAGAAAAATCATTAATCCATTCAAAATCAAAGATTTGATCTGTATACTCTCTTACAATCTCTTTCGTACGATCCGTCGATCCAGTATCTACAATTACAATTTCATCTACTATTTCTCTTACTGTGTCTAAACACCGACCAATCACATCTTCCTCGTTCTTTACAATCATACACAAACTGATCGATATCATATATTATCGTCTCCTTACATAGTCAACTTTCACTTCAACATCTATATGCAAATGACTAGTAAAAAGTACAATAAAAGCTGTTTTCTCCCCCTCAAAAAATACTTTTTTATTTTTTGGCCCCTTTTTTTATTCTATATACGAATTTTTTTCATATAAGAAAATATATATTTTCTGTGAGGAGTGATCATATGGAAAAACTTATGGAACAAATCGAAATGATCAGTAATGAAACGGGAACCCCTAGTAATACCGATATTTCACGAATCTTAGATATTGGATGTGGTGATGGGAACTTAGGAAGCATATTAAAAAATCATTTTGGAACGGAAGTATACGGGGTCGAAATCTCACCCCAATTAGCAGAGAAAGCTGCAGAAAAGCTAACACACGTTCTATGCGAAGACATCGAAACTTGCTCGCTTCCCTTTGAAGATGAGTTTTTTGATCAAATCATATTAAGTGATATTCTCCAACAGCTCCATGATCCATGGACTACCTTAAGAAAATTAAAATCTTACTTAAAACCATCTGGAACCGTAGTTGCCAGAATCCCTAATGTGGCACATATTTCGATTCTTATGGATCTATTGCAAGGACGTTGGGATTACTCAGACACTGGATTACTAAATGAAAAACATCTCCGCTTCTTTACACGCAAAGAAATCATATCCTTGTTTGAAAAGGCTGGCTACGAAATCACCTCTGTCAAAAACATGACACGAAGTTCTGAAATCCATGAAGACCTAATTGGGCGTTTAGATCAAGTAATGTCAGATCTAAATATCGAAGACTCTCATTTTTATGAGGATTCACGTACACATCATTATGTCATTGAAGCGAAGAAAAGGGCCAACATCAATCCCAACAAGCGGGTCGATGAAAACTCCTTCTTATTTGTCACCTGTATTGATGATGAAGAAGTCTATCAAAAATGCAAACATCACATACAACAATTATCCGTTCCAGAAGGATATAAATTTGACTTCTGCCAAATCCGTAAGGCAACAAACATGGCACAAGCCTATAATGTAGCAACCAATCACCCAGCTAAATACAAAATTTACATTAAACAAAATACATTTATTTTAAATAAAAATTTTCTTCACGATTTATTACATTTGTTTCAGACCAATTCTCAGTTAGGATTAATTGGAATGATCGGTAGTGAGACAATGCCTTCCAGTGGTATTTGGTGGGATTCACCTTATCTCGTTGGAAAATTAATTCATTGTCCAGATGACCTGTACCATATTGTATCCCATTCTATGAAGTCAGATACACCTTATACTCCCGTTCAGGCGATGGATGGTTGCTTAATGGCCACTCAGTATGATGTACCATGGAAAGAAGACTTATTTGATGGAGCGCTCTTCTACGATTCCTCTCAAACACAGGAGTTTTTACGGCACGGTTACGATGTTGGAATTCCTTATCAGAATGAACCGTGGTGCTTACACGGTGATCGTCATCTCTTTACTCATCAAGAGAATCATGAGGGTTACCTGAGGAACCAAAAAGCCTTCCAAGATACCTATGTAAGTAGAATGTAGTTGGTTAGCTATTTCAGTTCAATAATACCCCCTTCTAAACTTGTTGTTTAGAGGGGGGTATCTCTATAATCAAATTTGACCTTTACTAAAAGTCAAATTTGATATATACCACTCTGCGAAATTCTTATAGTGTAATGTCTAAGCTCATTGATCCTACACACGGCGTGCTAGAACAATCGAGCGGATATAAAACTATAAAAAGGAAGTGGTTTCAGTTATGAAGAAATATAGAAAATTAGTCATTGGGGTACCACTTGCATGTATGTTACTTGCAAGCCCCATCTCCGCTTTTGCAGCACCAAGCTCAACCGCAACACCACCAGCTCAGATCAAACAAAACCAAGGTAGCATTCAAAGCAAAAATACCGATGGACTTAATTTTGCTATAGAAAAATTAATTGTACATGCCTTAAGTAATCGAGATCACGCAAACTATGCTCCAATATGGGGGAAAAATCCTGATTATAGTGGGCTTAGTTACAATTTCACAGGTGATCAATTCAGTACAACTGCTAAAGCAGATTCATATCTCGATGCAGGTGATGTTGAATTATTAATTTATCGGAATGGATCAGATCGTGATCAAACTCAGAAAACGATCGAAAAGCAAATGAAAACCTCAGAGAGTTTTACTTATTCCAATAAAGAAGGAGCTAAACTAGGAGCATCTGTAAAAGCCAAAGTAGATGTAGGTATTCCT
Source organism: Thermoactinomyces sp. DSM 45891 (assembly GCF_900119485.1). GTDB lineage: Bacteria > Bacillota > Bacilli > Thermoactinomycetales > Thermoactinomycetaceae > Baia. Next base: position 6,566 of record NZ_FPJZ01000018.1, on the reverse strand, counting down.
TTTGTAGCTGCAGGTACCACAGAGGTGACAGCAAGTACTGAGTTTTCATATGAACATACTAGCTCAAACACAAGTACTAAAGATACGACCATTACATTTCCATCACAAAACGTAATATGTGCAAAAGGGTTTATAACGAAGTATATAGGCAAAGTGCAAAATGCTAATTTTTCTGGGGTAATGTCTGGAAAAGCAGAAGTCAGTGGTACCGTATCTATCAACGTTGCAAATTTAGGCAACAGTCGGGAAGAAACGAAAACGATCTCTGTAGCTGATGTCTTTAAATATAGCCGGGATATTCCTGGACCAACTGCCGGATATGAATACGATGCGCAAAATAATAAAGTTTTTGCTACTGTAGATTCATCATATAGTGGCGTAGGTGGACATTATCAGACAGTGGATGTAGAAGTAACCCCAATTGGAAAGAACGCTACACCACGTAAAATGCCACTCAAAACCTACGAAGAACGAGTGAAGAATGGTACACTCAAAGAGTTATTTTAATACAATTAATACGCCGTAAAAATAGGAAGCAGTATCTAGTAGTTGAACTGCATCCAATCAAGTAGCTACAACAAAAAATAATAATTGTCTAAGCGGCCTCAGTCCTATATTTCATTGGACTGAAGCCGCTTCATTTTGCTTGACCATGTCACTCCCTTAGGTAACAGTTTTATTATCTTAACTGTCTACCTCTGGGGACTGTTCAAAGCAGACTCCGCCCTTTCTATAGCTTTCTTTTTCACATACCCTCCTCACTATCTGTTCCCTTATCTAAGAATTTCTTGATACTATCTAATTCTCGCCTGGTTGGGATTACCGATATTTGAATCACTGGAATATCCATTCTCTCTAAGGGAACAGTCGTTACAATACAATCCACATCAAGTTTATGAATATCATAGGTGTGAATATCTAGCACTTCTTCCGGAACAATTAGTAATGCTTTTCCAAACTTGTCATATAGTACTCCTTGTATATAACGCATCCACAGGACGCTATCACCTAAGTATAATAATGCTTTTTTGCAATAGGTTTGTGATAAATGAAAGGAAGCCTCTAATTGCAACGTAATCGCAAGTATATCTTCTTCATTGACACAAGGAAGAAGAGAGTATTTCTGTACCCACTTTGTATAAACCACACCCACTTTTTGAAAGGTTGCATAATGTTTTCGTTTCACTTGATCATGCCAATCCGATGTTGGGGAAGTAATGGTGGGTATAAATAAATTGCGATACGAAATTTGTTTAAGATACTGTAATAAATAAAAAAGAAGCTCTTCATCTTGATGAAACGCTACACCAAACTCTCGTTCTAGCTCTTCTACCAATTCTCGAACACATCGATAAACAGTGGAGTGGCCTGCATCATAATGCTGTAAAATTTCCTTTTTATAGTGGTTTCGGTTCAAATAGACAAACATACAACAATTGACCGCAATCGTAATTAAAACACGATCCACTTTTGTGAGTTTTATACCACATAGTACTGGAGAAGCTGCTTTAATTTTGTGATAAAAAGGCGTTTCAATTACAAGCGCCTTATATACTGGCAATATCCTCATGACATGACCTTGGTTTTTTCGTTGTACATAAATCGCAAGTAAATAGGCCAGCCTCTGCTTATAGCTCGGATAAAATTGAATGTCTAACTTCTGTTCAATCTCAGATATATAAGAAAAAACTTCTACCTGTTCAGGAAATGGCCAATCCTCCCAAGTATATGTTGTAAAATACAATTCATAGAACATATATACGATATGCGCTTCTTCCCCTACGATGCGTAATGGTCTCTTATATAATTTTAATTTAAAATGGTCTAAATAGCGTTGAACACGCTGAAGAACAGTAGACAAGGATGACACTTGCACATACAGCACATCGGCCAACTCTGCAACCGTACGAATATCTCCTTTTAAAAGTTGACCAAGCACCCGAAATTGCATATCCTGCTGTTTAAAAAAGGAGTACATACTAGTATGAGAAGAGTGTGGTGGTTTATACAGTTGGACCCCCTTCCCTTTGACAGCCTGTATCTGCCAGTCTGAGGGTAAATGGTCTTTCAGATAAGCTAAGTCACGTTGAACCGTCTTTACCGAGCACTGCACATGACGGGAAATTTCTTCTAATGTATGCCACTTTGGATCTTGTAATAGGACCTTAATAATTTTTTGTTGTCTATGATGGGTGAACATAAGCACACAATCTACTTCTATATTGGGATAGAAGTAGAAAATCCCCTTTCTTTTATTATTGATTCTAATCAAGACGGATCAAGGATACATAATGATTTGCCGACGATTATAACTGTTTGTGAATAAGAGAAGCCCCTTTAAAAGCTATCTTAGCTTTTAAAGGGGCTTGATGAAATGGAAAAATAATCATGTCAATCACTATGTGTTCCTGGTAAATCACCTTTTTATCCTTACAAACATGACAAAATCCCATCAATACGTTCAATATCCTTCGTAAATGCAGGGTATCCTTTGATTCGATCACGATAGCTACTAAGAGCCATTTGGTATAGAGAATCACTATCCAAAAAGCCATCTTCTCGGGAAGCAATCATCAGATCCAACCATTCACTAAATAGGTTTGCCCCCAACGTCTCATTGTTCTGATTTGGATGAAGGCGAAAATAGCTCAGAGCATCGGTAATATAAACAGCCCTTCCTTTTGATAACAATGATAGCCAAGCAGCCATATCATTTAAGAGTACGTATTGTTTTCCTTGGTAGAAACCGTAACGATCGACTAAATCACTTTTCCGAAATAGTACCGTTGTAGGTTCTCCAATCACATTTAAGCAATGCGACAAGGCATAATTACCAAGCATTTTCCCATCCATAACTCGGTCCTCATGGTATAGTCTTCGTGTTGCATAGATGGGAGGAATGTGTTCCCCTTGTGCATTAATTGTTTGGCGATAAGAAGTAACTAGGCTAATATTTTCAAAGCGAAGATAATAAAACATCATCGAAGCAATTTTCTCTTTGTGAAATACATCATCATCCATCAAGTAATTGATATACTCACCAGAGGCTAAATCAAAGCATTTATGCCAATTTCCAATAAATAAATTCTCTTCATTTTTAAAATAGTGAATCTGCGGAAAACGATGTAAATAAGAAGTCATCATCTCCTCCACCCGATTATCACTACTATCATCACAAACAATGATTTCGATATTCGGATAAGTTTGGTCTAGAATAGAGTTTATAGCGATTTGTAACGTATCTGGCCGATTGTAGGCAGGAATTAACACACTAACTAATGGGCATGATTCTCTATTCATCTCTTATCCCTCTCTCTTTTTTAAAATGCGCTGGCACCCCAGCATATAAGACTCTTTCAGGAACATCATGATTGACAAAAGCGCCACCCCCCACCATCGACCAAGCTCCAATTCCTATCTTTTCTCGAATCGAACAACCAATTCCCAGATAAGCTCCTTCTTGAATCACCACATGACCCGCAAGATTTACTCCAGGAGCGATGGTTACATAATTTCCTATCTGATTATCATGACTTATGTTTGCTCCTCGATTGATAATGACAAAATCACCAATTTCGACTTGAGTCGTTAAAATAACTCCCTCACAAATGACACTCCCCACCCCAATACGGCTTCTCTTAGAGAGATAGACAGATGGGTGAATGAGAGAAGGAGCTATCAAAAATTCTAACTCTATCGTTTTTCTAGCAAATCGTCTTTTTAAAGCCGGATCACCCACACCCGCACATACAATTTCAACATGATTTCGCCTAGATAAAATATCCGTTAAATCTCCTAAAACAGGAATATCATCTATGATTTTCCCTTTCATCTCCGGACGTTCGTCCAAAAAACCCACCACTTCATACCCAATCTGCTCACAAAGATGATTCACCTCGCGAGCATGACCACCACATCCCCAAATGACAAGTGGCTTTGTATGATTCATGATTTTGGGAGAATCACTATTTTTTTCGCACACGAAGCACATAACTTTGCATAATGAATGCATGAATCCAATGATTCATCCGAACCCATAGGCCACCAACGAATAGCTCCTCCCGGAGCACGGGAAGCAAAAAATTCAACATCTGGATGAATATCTCCTACAATAATCACTTCAAAATCCTTGAAATTCGTATCAATTCCATTTTGTAGCGTCTTCAGTAGACTTGCATGATCCTCCCCTTGGCATGGAGTCAAAAATGGGAAAATCAAAGAAGCTCGATTAGGATCTTCATCAACAACATGAGCTACTTTTAGTGCTGGGCTATCTACTGACCGATTCCAGATCCGTTCATAAGGCACTTGATCCAAACAAGGCACATCCAGCTCTTCCATCCTACTATTGATTCTTGATCGATAATATTGTGATAATTGTCCACATAAAATCTGGATTTGACGATTTCGTATAAAAGTAGTATTTCCACCTTCATTGCGATACTGCAGATACAGCAATCCAGGAATACCTAAATATTTTGTACAAAGAAACGTTCTTACTAAGAGATCATAATCATCCGCTACTAACAGTTCTTCTCTATGACCTCCGATCAGATGATAACAATCCCTCGTCCACGCACGAGGATGATTAGGCAATCCTACCAAATGACGAATCGTAGTCCAGTTTAAGCTAGAGTTTTTACATACGTTTTGCCAGCACCCTATTTCATGTACCCAAACTCGATAGTATAATCCATATCCATAGCTAAAATCCCAGCCATACCAATGCTGCTGACACGTACCCTCATGCAACTCTGCACTCTCCCCATAAACAAACCCGCACTCGGGATGACGTTGTAGAGCCTCCACCATCTTCTCCAAACAATCAGAGGTTAACTCATCATCGTGATCCAACTCTACTAAAATTTCACCCGTACATAGTCCTGCCGCATATCGTTTTACTGCTCCAATATATCCGCTATGCGAATCTGGACGATACCTTCTCACCCGTGAATCTTCTAAAGGAAGTAAATGCTCCTGATACGTTTCCTCCTGATCGTCGGAGTCATCCACAATGACCCATTCCCAATTTTGATACGTTTGATTTAAAAGAGATTGATAGGGTCTCATGATCCTTTTTTGTGACTTGTAGCTAACAGTAAAAATGGATACAAGAGGAGTATTTGAAGAAAATGTAGTAGGTGGTATTTTCCTATTTTGCGGAAGGGGTTCAGTACTATGTAACCAACAGAAGAAAGCCGTTTGGGGAGTAATCTCTTCTACAGAATGAAAATGTAACCAGCGCTTCCGCTCATGTAGAGGCAACTGGCACAGAGCTGGAAATAAAGAGGGGTCTCTACCTATTGAGAAATAAACCCTAGGTTTTTTTGAATGAAAATAGAGTTCATCTTTGGAGTCATACACTTTTACTGTGATACTTTGCTCATTACAATCTTTTATCAATTTGTCTAAATTCATAAGCTCAGATACCCATAAATGTATGGTTAATATAGGTGGATGATCAGACAAATCTCTCTCCTCCTCAAAACTACCTCATAATCTATCCATACATGTCATCCTTGGTAAGGCATACTTATATCCCTACATCCTTATGTACAAATAAGTAAATTATTACGCCAATACTCCACAGACAGCATGAGGAGCATTCCTATTCTTTATATTAAAATCACAATATTTTTAACAGTGAATATAGTAATGGTGATAGAAATACACACCGGGGGTGTTTTAGTTATGTGGTGTTCCAATTGGCCTCCTATCACTCCTTTCGACCGTGAAGAAGCAATTAATTTCCTACTACTCTCTATTGCTTTAGAAGAATTGGCTTTAAGCCATATTTTGAATGCTGAAGGTGAGAAAGTACAGTACGCGCTCGGAACACTACCCGGCATTACATCTCCACCTACATCCATTAACGAATTACTTCAAATAAATGAGAGCGTCAATAGTACCATTCAAGAAGCTACCTTATTAGAAAAGGAACTAAACGCTAAGCTGAAGAAGGCATTATCTATTCCAGTATCAGTTGGACCAACAGGACCGACTGGAACGACGGGGCCAAGCGGAGGCCCACCGGGACCTCAAGGGAACACCGGACCTCAAGGAGCGACGGGGCCTCAAGGACCTACCGGGCCAACGGGACCGACGGGGTCTTTTGCTACAGGTGATTTCTTATTTTTGGTGCAAGGAAACTCAGGAGCAAGCGGAAGTGCTCCAATGGGCTTCGGAGATATACTAAACTTTATATCCAATACATTAGAAATTGATGTAACACCTGGTTCCGCCGACGTGAGACTAGAGGTTCCGACGGGAGCAAACGGACCAACGGGACCTACCGGGCCTCAGGGAGCGACGGGACCTCAAGGCGGTACTGGGCCCCAAGGAGCGACGGGGCCTCAAGGAGCGATGGGACCTCAAGGAGCGACAGGGCCTCAGGGCGGTACTGGGCCTCAAGGCGGTACTGGGCCTCAGGGTGATACGGGACCTCAAGGCGATACTGGACCTCAAGGACCTACTGGACCTCAGGGATTGACTGGGCCTCAGGGCAATACGGGTCCTCAAGGCGATACGGGTCCTCAAGGCAATACTGGGCCCCAAGGACCTACTGG
>NZ_FPJZ01000036.1 GCF_900119485.1 Thermoactinomyces sp. DSM 45891 | reverse complement strand
ACAACGATGCCTTTCATCACTCAGTGCTCGATTACGTGACAAATGTCACCAACGATCCAAAATGGCTCAATTGGGATGTAACGACCGCCGCCGAAAGATGGGTCAAAGATGGATCATCGAACCGTGGTCTCATGATCCGTCATAGTGATGAAGGAAGCAAAACAGCGAAAGAGAAGCTACTCACAGTTAGTAGTGAGATGACCCTTGCACCACAGCTAAAACCGAAGCTAAAAGTGGTCTATATCGATAAGAAAGCCGCCAATTCATACTACTCGCCGAAAACACCGACTACGATGAAGGCAGGCCAAAGCTATGAAGTGGAGGTTACCCTATCTAATCCAACCGATACAGCATGGAGTGGTAGCACCGATTCACTTGGTTGCCACTGGGCACTCCCTAACGGAACGGACCGGACGACCGAAGATAACTGTATCGGAGCCGAATTTAAACCGATTGATGCAAATGGCAATGAATCCGTTGCTACGGTTAATATCCCGCCTGGTGATACGATTACCGTTCGAGGAAGAGTAAAAGCTCCTGCCATTAGCCAGCCAAACCAATTACGTGAGGGCCTTATCCTCCAATGGGATTTGAAGCTAAACGGAACTTGGTTATCGAAGAGTAAAGACCCGATTCCAACTTTGAACCAATTTGTCATGGTGGAAGATCCGAATGGTGGGAAGGACTTAGGAGTGGATGAGAACCATGCTTCTACGGACGAAGCGACAGGTACAGGTAGTAGCGCAAGCATGAATTTATATCGAGGAAATGCCAACTTTAGCTACTCCGCCTTCAGCAATCCATCTCGCGGAGATTTCATGACCACAGTGGATCTTACGTACAACAGTTTAGACACGAGTGATTCAGTGATCGGGGCTGGTTGGTCCCTTGATACTTCTAGCTTTATCCGCCTTGGCTCTTCGATGGAAAATCAAGTCTATATGGATAAACAAGGTCAAATCGTACAAGGATCGATGAATCTATTAGATAGTGATGGGACGAGCCATACCTTCACATGGGACTCCAAAGCGAAAGAATTCAAATCGCAACCGGGAGACGAGTTGTACCTTCAATATCTACATGGCGGCTCAAGTAGTAAGAAGTGGGTGATTACGGAACCGAACCGTTCGCAGTTCTTCTTTGATGAGAAAGGATATATCACAGAAGCATCCGATCAAACAGGGAATCTTCTCAAGTACACCTATGAGGAGAGAACGATCCAGAATAAGCCTGTGAAAATGTTACGTTACATCACTGATGCAGCAGGCAGACAAACTCTCACTATCGAGTACAACGACAACCACAAAGTTTCGCAAATCAAAGCGGTCAAACCAACCTTGTCCGATGTGCCGCAACAAGTCATTGAATTTACGTACGATGCTTCGAATCGTCTTGTTAAGTTTACGGATGGAGCAGGAACGAATGTAGCAAAGTCGTACGAGTTCGTTTATGACCTGCTCTCTACCAACGTCATCAATCAAATCAAGGACCCAAAAGGTCACATTACCAAGTTTGACTACTATACAGATGGTGAAAATAAGCACCGTGTGAGTAAGATGACCAATCGGGAAAAGGAGATCATCACCTATACGTATAAGGATAAAGAGCGAATCGAAACCGATTTAAAAGGAAACTCCACCAAGTATCTCATGGACGATAAAGGGAATCTCATCAAGACAACCGATGCCAAGGGAAATGTGACAGAGTATCAATATGATGCCAATCAAAACGTGACGTGGAAAAAAGATCCGAATGGAGCCATTACGACTTGGACCTATGATGAAATGGGCAATGTGTTGACCATGACAGATCCAGTCAATAATGCAATCTCGGATTCATCCAAGCGAAAATCCATTCGCTACGCCTATCAGTACTCGATGAACAAGCACATAGCTGAATTGATTCAAATCACGTCACCAGAAGGTCGTGTCACGAAAAATACGTATGACACCTTAGGCAACCTGGTATCGGTTGAAGACACCGAAGGAAACAAAACGACAACTACTTACTATGGAAATACCGATCTCGTCAAAAGTATCACCAATGCCAACGGCAAAACGACGACCTTTGGTGATCCAGATGCCTCCGACTTCGGCTACGATGTAACAGGAAAGCCGAAGAAAGTGACGAATTCCTTAGGAGAGACAACCATTACCCAGTACGATGATTTTGGGCAAGTGATATCGTCTACCAATGCCCAAGGGAAAACATCTACTTTCAACTTTGATGTCTTCGGTCGTCCACTTGATGCCAAAATACCGAAGGATCAAGCTAAGGGAGAATACATCGTCAATCCGGCACCGGTTTATGATGCCAGCGATAATGTGATTGAAAAAACAACTCCTACAGGTGCGAAATTCCGTTACAAATATGATGAGTATGATCGCATGATCGAGGAAATCGAACCAAAAGACAATCCAAGTGATCCAGAAAAGAAGACTACGTACTTCTATGACGTGCTAGGGAATCTGATCAAAGAAGTGGAGCCGAAAGGAAACCTCACTGACGATCCAGATGACTACACCACGAAGTATGAGTATAACGAGTTGAATCAGCTTGTAGCCATCATCAATAGTCAAGGGCATAAAATCACGTATGAGTATGACTCTGTCGGAAATCAGGTGAAAGTGACACAGCCAAAGGGAAATCTCACTCCTGACAACCCAAATGACTATGTGACCACGACTACCTTTGATTTAAATAACAATCCGATCAAAGCAACGGATGTCGATGGAAAATCGATTGAAACCGTGTATGATGCGGACGGGAAGACCATCGAAAACAAAGATAAAGAAGGAAACGTCCATAAAGTTTCGTACAATATTCGAGGACTTGTAGCGGAAGAGCAAACACCTTACCAGTCTGGAAAGACCCGTACCACCCGTTACACCTATGACAAAGTAGGGAATGTGATCCAAGTTGATCCACCACGTGGAACCGCTACACCTTATGCGGACGACTTCGTGCAAAAGAAAACCTACGATGACCTAGGTCGTGTGAAAGAGATCATCTTTCCACGCGATCCAAACAGCTCGAATCCGCGTTTCAAGGAAGAGCAGAAAATCATCTACAACTACGACGAAGTAGGCAATGTCACCTCAGTGAGCACTCCTCCTTCCGAAGGACAAACGGAGCGAAATGTATCCACTTTCACCTACTATGACAATGGTTTGCTAAAAACCGTTACAGATAGCTGGGGTGTTAAAACCACCTACGACTATAACCAAATCGGAAACCAAGTAGAACGTGTCATAACTAGCTCCGACGGGAAAGTTGAACGGAAGATGACGTGGGATTACTATCAAGATGGCAAACTGAAGAAAAACGTGGATGAAGGGCTACAAAACAAAGGTAGCTCAGCCGATACCGAGCGAAAACAGTTTGAGTACGTTTATGACATAAACGACAACATCGTTTCCATGAAGGATTCTAGTAGTAATAAAAAAGTGGACGAGTATCGTACCGCCTATACCCCTCTCAACCAAGTGAAAGAGGTACAGGAAGTGGTCGATGGGATCGTCAAACGGGGCATCCAATATGACTACGATGTTCACGGGAACCTACTCAAACAGGAGTATTCGAACAATATCTCCGAGTACAGTTACAATGGCTTAGATCAAGTCACGCAGTACTCACAAAAGAAATCGGCTCAGGACAAGCCACAAATCTATAATTATCAATACACGGTAAGCGGACAAACCAAGCAAGAGACCAAACCAAACGGAACCGTAACCGATTATCAATACAACGTAGACGGCTCCATGGCACAGTGGGAAACCAAGAAAACAAACGGGACTTCCTTACAAAAACATATCTACGAGTACGACTTGCATGGAAATCCAACCAAGGACGTCTATACCGGTCTCGATGCGAACAACAAGCCAATCAACAACACATACGCGTACACATACGACCCGCGAGATCGACTTGTCCGCTATGATAAATCCGGAACCCAAACCTCCACCGAGGAGTACGTCCTTGATGCAAATAGCAACCTCGTGCAAAAAACAAAAGACGGTATACTCTCTACCTATAAGTACGATAAAAATCGTCTCATCGAAGAAACCGAAGCAGGACTCGCATCTAAATATATCTACGATGCGATGGGCCGTGTAGAGAAAATTACCTCCGATGGCAAAGACAAAGAAACCTTCGCCTACGACCAGTTTGATCGGACGATTGAGCATACGAAATTGGATAAGGATAAGGTTACTACCATCAAGTCCCGTTTCGCTTATGATCCACTCGACCGTACCACAGCCAAGATCGAAAAAGTAGGGACAGCCAATGAAAAGACGACTACCTTTAACTACTTGGATACAAGTGATCAAGTCCTATCTGAAGAAGTAGCTGGGAAAGTAACCAGATCTTACACCTACTCCGCATGGGGAGAACGGATGACCATGCTCAAAGAGGATACGAAAGAACTTTCCTACTTCGAAGCAGGGAATCATGGCATCGAAATGTTGACAGATGAGAAAGGGAATATCCGCAGCACGTACGGATATACTCCTTACGGTGAAGACGACAAAGACATGTTCACGGGTGTCGATAAGATTGACGCAACCAAGCCCGATCAGGACATGTATAATCCCTTCCGGTATGAAGGCAAACGCTGGGACCCGAATACGAAGTCGTACGATCTCGGATTCCGTGATTATCGTCCGGGAGAAGGACGATTCCTAACGAGTGACTCTTATAACGGAGCAGGAGCCCATCTAGCTCTTATGATGGATACAGGGAACTACAACTTATATGGCTATGCTGGAGGAAATCCGATCTCCAATAGTGACCCAGACGGTCATTTCTGGGGCAAATTATGGGACAAAGCCAAGTCAGTCGGAAACGCCGTTGTTTCCGGGGCCAAAGAAGTATATAACACCGTAGCTTCTGGAGTGAAACAAGCCTACAATAAAGTCAAAAGTGGAGTCAAAAAAGTTTACAACAAGGTTAAAAAGGTAGCGAAGAAGGTCTATACTACCGTCAAGAAGGCCTATCACAAGGTGAAGAAGACGGTTAAAAAGATCGTGAACAAGGTGAAGAATGTTGTCAAAAAAGTGGTCAAGCCCGCCGTCAAGAAAATTGTAAACAATGTCAAGAAAGCAACCCAATCTGCCACCAAGTCGGTTTCACAATTTATTAG
>NZ_FPJZ01000020.1 GCF_900119485.1 Thermoactinomyces sp. DSM 45891 | reverse complement strand
TCAGCGGTTCGACGACGCTTTCTAGTCGTTCGAACTTCAATTGTTATTTCAATCATCTCTTTCGAGATGCAACTTTCTTTCTCTCATTTCTGATCTAATTTTGAAGGTGTTTCACCTTCTACAACTTAGTCTGGTGATGATGGCGGAGGGGATCCACTCGTTCCCATCCCGAACACGACCGTTAAGCCCTCTAGCGCCGATGGTACTTGGACCGCAGGGTCCTGGAAGAGTAGGACGTCGCCAGGCATACATAATAACAAAAAAGTGCTCAGTGAACTGGGTGCTTTTTTGTTATTCCAAATTCTACTTATGAAGAATCAAGAAGTGTACTCCTTCGGATCTTCACGGTGTTACTGAGTTCTGAGGCACTATCACTACTTAGTTCGCAATCTATGATGATAGGTTGATTGTGATTGTGAGAAAATAAGAGCTTGTAAGCGCGAAAACCAGCTTATTTTACAGCTGTCTTTTTACTGTGATGGTGTGTAGGTATCTAATGCGGAATTAACTTGATCAGAGTCGCAAGAAGCACGTTTAAATGATCATTTAATATGGTTTCTTTTTTGTCTAGATATAACTAGGATCTTATCTTAGAAGCGGCTACCATTGAGATGACTGGGAACTAGCAAGATATTTGTATGGTATCTCTAAGATATAACATGAGTAACGGTGGTTATGGACCCTAGAAGGTTGAAGAATCCTTAGCTTATCTTCCTGATAGAGATAGTAGAGGCCTATCCGATAACTCAGAGCGTGTATTTTTATATAAAAGTTTCTATTTCTTGTTGACATTATCCTTAAATCACAGTACTATATTATTTGTGAGTTGTTGCTGGATTGACTTCAATCAGAGCACAATAAACAGTTAAGATGAATATGATAGTCTGGAGAGATGTCCGAGTTGGTCGAAGGAGCACGATTGGAAATCGTGTAGGCGGGCAAAACCTGTCTCGAGGGTTCGAATCCCTCTCTCTCCGCCAGATGGTTCGGTAGCTCAGTCGGTAGAGCAGAGGACTGAAAATCCTCGTGTCGGCGGTTCGATTCCGTCCCGAACCACCATAAAAAATGTGCTGGCATAGCTCAATTGGTAGAGCACCTGACTTGTAATCAGGGGGTTGTGGGTTCAAGTCCTATTGCCAGCATCCTTTATAAGATTGTAGTACAGAATATGAAATGTGCCTGTGTAGTGAATTTGTTTCACTCAGTCACGATTGATAATACGCTGGCATAGCTCAATTGGTAGAGCACCTGACTTGTAATCAGGGGGTTGTGGGTTCAAGTCCTATTGCCAGCATTTCCGTAGGGGTGTAGTTTAGTGGTAGAACAGGAGTCTCCAAAACTTCTAGTGTGGGTTCGATTCCTACCACCCCTGCCATCTTTATTTGGCGACATAGCCAAGTGGTAAGGCAGAGGTCTGCAAAACCTTTACCCCCGGTTCAAATCCGGGTGTCGCCTCCAAATAAAAAGCTTGCTTTTGACTTTAAGAGTCACGAGCAAGCTTTTTATTGTTTATACGGATAATACTTTCTGATAAGAAGCATTTAGTTTAGCCACCTGCTCTTGAAATAACGATACTAATTGATCAATTTCTGTCACTAATTGATCAGAGTTGTCAGTGGGCAAGGGTTTACTCTTGATAATGGCTTGGATTGCTTCTGATTGATTTTGAAGTAGTTGTTCATATTTTGTTGCAATGGATAATTCCGTCTGAATACTTGTTTCAAAGTCTGTGAGGAATTGCTGAGCAGGTTGTTGGATAGAAGGATTTATTAGTGTGCTTACTTGTTGTTTTACCTTTTTGAATTTTTCTTGTACACTTTCCACTGCTTTTTTATATTCTGCAATTTGAGATTTGGCTTGATTTACTTTAAGGATCATATTTTGTTCTAGCTCTGTGACCTTTTGATTGGAAATGGTTTTTAGTTTTGCCTCCTCTACAGATACAGCCATTTTTTGAAGCAATATATCATTTTGGTTTTCTTGTTGGATCAATTCATTCATACTTGAAACAATAGGTTGTATGGAAGATTCACTTTTCATTGCCTCTTGAGCGGATTGACTTGTTTCGCAACTAGTTGCTGTAATAAGAATGATACTGAAAACGAGAAAAAAGGAAAGAGTTTTTTTCAATGTTATTAGTCCCTTCTATGTAATTTGTACTATGCTTGTGGATTGCTTCTGTAACCAGAGTATCTTATCTACGAGTGTATGAGCGTAAATCGAATAGATTCCTCTTTTGTAATAAAAGTAGAAAAAGATATTGCATTGTATTTTGTCATATGGTAAGATTATTTTCGTTGACAAGTTATATGTGCCCTTAGCTCAGCTGGATAGAGTGTCTGACTACGGATCAGAAGGTCGAGGGTTCGAATCCTTCAGGGCACGCCATTTACTCTTAGAGTAGAGAGATTGAATCATATAATGAGATGTGCCCTTAGCTCAGCTGGATAGAGTGTCTGACTACGGATCAGAAGGTCGAGAGTTCGAATCTTTCAGGGCACGCCATCTACTCTCTTAGAGTAAGGAATTGAATCATATAGTGAGATGTGCCCTTAGCTCAGCTGGATAGAGTGTCTGACTACGGATCAGAAGGTCGAGGGTTCGAATCCTTCAGGGCACGCCAAATGAATGAAACCCCGCTTATGCCAGAATCCCTTGGTATAAGCGGGGTTTCGCTATGTGTTGGGGCTAAAAGTTGAATGGGATCTCTTTTTAATCAAGTGAAAAGCAAGGCTCACTTTGTAGAAACTGAAACCAACGCTTTCTAAACTGAACTTGAGCCATATCCGCATAGACGTGGGCTTCCATTTGTAATGCTTCTGGTATAGGTCTAGGATGTTGACTTTCTACAATCGCTTGATCCTCTTTTAGTACTTTTAGACTATATCTAGTTAAGATACGGTCTAGTAGCGAGAGTTGCTTTAAAAAAGTCCTTCCTGCATATCCCATTATTAAGGTTTCTTCTTCATCAATCGGAGTAAACGTAACGTACTGAATAAATGACTCATTCTCTTGTTTTCCACTATGCAGCATCCATTGATGCGGAAATTGGTATTCGAGGTAAGCATTACCGTTTGAGAATACAAACTGATCCAATGTCCCCTCTAGCTTATAATGAGTCGATTCAGCTTTTGTTTTTCTGCCAATCGTTTTTTTATGTACAAAAGCGAGGTGAGCAATATCCAGCACAGATTCGATTGATCGAGTAAAGTGTGCCTTCCAAGTGGCCTGGAAAGGGGAGAGTTTAAAAGGAACTTTCTCCATTGTGTGGAATGTTTTCCATTCTGGCGGGGCTTCCTCATTATCAGGGTATACCCAAATCAACCCCATCTTTTCTATTACAGGGTAGGATAGGGTATGAGCAAATTTTGGGATCGGTTTAGTGGGCTGGGATGGAATTCTTATACAGGTACCACAGCCGTTGAAGGCCCAACCATGGTAGGGACAGACTAGTGAACCATTAACTACTTTTCCAAGCGATAAGTCAGCACCACGATGTGGACAGTAAGGAAATAAGGCCTGGGTTTGGCCCTTTTCATTCCGAAATAACACGAAATCTTTTCCAGAAACTCTTTTCTTTATTGGTTTTTGCTTCAAATCTTTTGAATAACTTACAGCATACCAATTACGTGGGAATACCTTGTTAATTTTTAGAGTCATTTTTTTCTCCTTAATAAAAGTAATCTTGAATAGAAAATAGGAATGAAAAGAAATTACCCTTTCCATATAGTTTATATGGAGGTGGACCCAGAGAGCAAAAAATGATTGCAGAGCTAATTCCTATTACTGAATTTCATAGAGCTTCTATAAATGGCCTCATGAAGAGCTATTCGACCAAAGGAGTATTGTACATCCTAATATCTGAATACTATAATGTACGCATATCAATTATATGGAAAAGAAGGGTTCAACACATCATGGAAGACTCATTTTTTAGTCGGTATAGAGGATATTCATGGAAACATCTTCGAAAAGATCTTCTGGCAGGAACGATTGTAGGTATCATTTCTCTCCCTCTAGCTATGTCTTTTGCTATTGCTTCGGGTGTGAAGCCTGAGTATGGAATTTATACTACGATTATGGCGGGTGTATTGATTTCACTGTTAGGTGGTTCGAGATTTCAAATTGGGGGCCCGACGGGGGCTTTTATTCCGATTCTCTTAGGGATTGTACTAACATATGGATATGAAAACTTACTGTTGGCTGGCTTGTTAGCGGGAGTGATCCTGTGTTTGATGGGGATTTTTAAACTGGGTTCATTTATTAAATATATCCCACAACCGGTTATCATCGGATTTACTGCAGGAATAGCGGTTATTATCTTCACAGGGCAGATTGCGGACTTTTTGGGTTTGACGGGAATGGAAAAGCATGAGCAATTTATGGCCAATATCGCAGAAATCATCGATCATCTTAGCTCTGTTAACCTATATAGTGTTACTACTGCTGTGATTTGTTTGGGGGTTATGCTGCTTACAACGAAGCTATTTCCCCGAGTTCCAGGATCGTTAGTCGGTTTAGTTGTTTCTACTGCGATAGCAATGTTATTTTTCTCAGGCCATGTTCCTACGATCGGTACTGTATTTGGTGCAATTCCGAGTACTCTTCCATCCCTCCACATGCCTGAGATTACGTTTGAACGAATTCAAATGTTGTTGGTTCCGGCTTTTGTCATTGCTATTTTGGGTGGAATCGAGTCTCTCTTATCCGCTGTTGTGGCAGATGGAATGACACACACAAAACATAATAGTAATCGTGAGTTGTTGGGTCAAGGGATCGCAAACATCGTCACACCTTTGATTGGGGGAATTCCAGCTACTGGTGCTATTGCTCGGACAGCCACTAATATTAGAAGTGGAGGGATGTCCCCCATCTCGGGAATCACTCATGGTTTATTTGTTCTTTTGACGTTGCTATTACTGGCTCCATACACAGCACATATTCCGCTGGCAAGTATGACTCCTATCTTAATGGTAGTGGCTTGGAATATGAGTGAACGAAAACATTTTATACGAGTGCTGAAAACAAAAACAGGGGATTCCCTTGTATTACTAGTAACCTTTTTCCTTACTATTTTCACAAGCTTGACTACAGCGGTCGGCATCGGGCTTTTTTTGTCTGTTCTTCTGTTTGCCAAGCGTATGAGTGGTATGCTTGTGATGAGTAAAGTACTTCCTGATCATAGTAGTAATCATGAAAAAGTGTTGCCCCATGTTGTCAATGACACTCATGACTGCCCGCAAATTAGCATTTATACAGTTGAAGGTCCTATTTTCTTTGGAACGGCTCAGTTGTTTGAACAAAACATTATGAAAGCTGTCTGCTGTAAACCAAAAGTCTTTATTTTACGTTTGAGACAAGTTCCTTTTATGGATGTAACAGGGGAAGCATCTTTTCGGCTCTTTCTTCATTCATTACAAAGACAAGGTGGCTTATTATTAGTATCAGGAATGATCCCCTCCTTAAAAGAAAGCTTGATAAAAAATGGATTATTTGACGAGATTGGAAGGGAACATTTCTTTGATCATACAGGAAGAGCTATTGATTATGCTCTAGAGCAAATCGAGTTGAATAAATGTATCGGATGTAAGCATTTTGTTTTTCATGAATGCGCAAAATTCTCTCACCAATCAATTTAGAAAAAGGATGGATATATATAAAACGCTCTAGATGGTTGGTTATCCTTACAATCTTGATCATTACTCTGTTCTTTTTAGAGTTTAAGGGGATAATATGGCATAATTCATTGTTTGCAGTAGGGTATGAAGTGAAAGGTTTAGATGTATCACACCATCAAGGACATATTCATTGGCGAGTGGTTCAAGAAGCGGACGAATTTCAATTCGTTTATATGAAAGCGACGGAAGGACGTGATTTCGTCGACCCCAAGTTTGAAACCAATTGGGAAGAGGCAAAGAAATACGGATTCTTAGCAGGTGCATATCACTTTTTTTCTATGGGGAGTTCCGGAGAAGAACAAGCGATCCATTTTATCAATACTGTACCGAAGCAGTCGGATAGCTTGCCCCCTGTGATCGATGTGGAGATCCATCTGGAACATAATCAGGATAAAGTAAGAAAAGAGTTGCGGACGCTAGCATTTAAAATGGAACAAGAATATAAGACGAAGCCTATCTTATATGTTACATATGATACCTATCATACATATATCAAAGATCACCTGAATGAGTTTGATATTTGGATTAGAGATATCTTCAAATTTCCTACACTGGGTAGACAAAAGTGGGCATTATGGCAGTACAGTAATAGAGGAAGAGTGAATGGGATTAATAGTTATGTAGATATCAATGTCTTTAATGGAACCTTGGAAGAGTTTAAGCAAAGATTTAAATGACTAATAAAAGCGGATTTCTTGTAAATCCGCTTTTTTAGAATGGTGTCGGGACGAGGTCTAAATCTTACACAAGAGTAAGATAGGTGTAAGCTTACTCCATATCTTCGAATGAATAGATCGATTACAATATTCCAATACTATAACGTCAGGAGGACGATTCATGACGTTTTGGCAATTTGCGTATCGAAATATTTCGAGAAGTATACGGAATTATCTAGCTTTCTTTTTTAGTAGTGCGTTTTCAGTTATGATTTTCTTTTCTTATGCTGCTTTTATCTTCCATCCTCGTATCACTCAAGACGAAACGATTGGAAATACCGTTCAAATCGGGATGATAGTAGCTGAGTTTATTATTTATTTCTTTTCGTTCTTGTTCGTTATCTATTCCATAGGTAATTTTTTGAAAATCAGGAGTAAGGAGTTTGGACTACTAACCCTGATGGGGGCTACTTCTAATAAGCTAAGTCGACTTGTCTTTTTAGAACATATCATCATTGGAGCGATGTCGATCGGGACGGGGATATTAGCTGGACTATTGTTCATGCAACTATTCTTCCTTGGGGCAACGAATATTATCGATATGCCTCCACTCTCGTTTTACTTTCCCATCACAGCCGTTCAGGTTACTGCTGGGTCGTTTTTTCTCTTATTTCTCATCGCTTCATTCTTCACTCGATTTATGATCAGAAAGAACAACATACTTACTCTGATTCAGGGGTCTGTAAAACCAAAAAAAGAACCGAGAATCTCTATTTTTCTAGCTCTACTATCTGCTGGAACGATTTGTAGTGCCTTGTTTCTGGTGAGTCTCGGGATTAATACAATAAGCATTGTACTTACTCCACTCCTACTGATCATTGGTACGTACTTTTTATTTTCACATTTAAGTGTCGTCATCATACGTTTGTTAAAACAGAAGCGCTCTTTCTTTTGGGGAGGGACTAAGCTGTTATGGCTATCTGATCTCTCTTATCGGATTAAAGATAATGCTCGTCTGTTCTTTCTGGTGACGATTGTCTCTACCGTTGCCTTTACCAGTGCGGGTGGATTCTTAGCTATAAAGGAATTTATTATCGATTCCCTTGATAGTAGTTTTCATTTTCAAGTTACTCCATTTGAAGATAAGAATGGAAAAAAGGAGTCAACTCTTGATAAAAAGGTAGGTCAAGAATTAAAAAATGCGGGTGTTTCCTATTTGAAAATGACGACTACTATTCTAACTATCCGTGATCGTCAATTAGATAAGACCTATGATTTTATGAAGCTTTCTGAATATGAGAACTGGGCAAAACGTAATGGGATAAAGATTATCCCCTTGTTAAAATCGAGTGAGGTGATCCTTCTCACTACTAGTAGGATGGAAGAAGATGCACCCTCCCCTTCCTCTATGCAGGTAGGAAAGAAAAAATTCCATATTCAAGAGCGAAAAATACTCCCTAAAAAAGATCACGTCCGGCCTCAAATACCATATGAATTTGTTGTAAACGATACGGACTACACCGAGTTGTTACTCTCATCGAAAGAGAATAAGACTTACCTTACAGAAGAGACACTTTATAACTATTTTGTCCCTTCGTGGAATGATGAAATTCCGAAACGAGATTCGATTGAGGTGCAAATAGGGCAGAAATTGCAACAAGAGGCGAAAGGGATCAACGAACATTTCATAGCCCGAGGCGCCCAGCTTGTTCAGGCAAAACAAGTGTTTGATGTGATGATGTTTATTGGTATTTTCATTGCTATGATATTCTTTTTAGCTGCCGCTAGCTTTCTTTATTTCCGACTATACGCAGACTTAGAAGAGGATCAGCGAAAATACTACTCTATTTCTAAAATAGGACTTACTTTATCAGAGCTACGATCGACTATTACGATTCAAATCGCTGTACTATTTTTCTTACCGTTTTTTGTAGCTGTACTCTACTCTGGATTCTCTATACTCGTGATGAGTAGACAATTAGGTGTAAATCCTTTTGTTATTTTTAGTGGGATAAGCATATTTTTCATCTTCCAACTTGTCTATTTTTCCTTTGCAAATTCCCGATATATAAAGCATATGAAACGTCATATAGTGTAACGACGACATATACTTGACCTTATGAAGAATTGTTTAGTACAGCCTTAGAGGTTCTTGTTGGTTTGGGTATGTTCGGAAAGCCGGAAGCTGAGTAGAGTTGCTCCAATTCCTTGGTGGAAGTAGATGAGACTTGTTGCAAATAGAGTGTTTACACCAAAAAAGAGCCCTTGATGAATCTTTCAGACAATAGAGGCAGTCTGAGGGATTCATCAAGGGCTCTTTTTATTTATTCCTTAATGGGTGGTGTGGAGATTCGATTGAGCCTTGTACCAATTGTAGTAATAGGCTCGATCTGAGTGGAGAGTCCATCCGCATTTTCAAGGAGTGAGAAATAGAGTGATGTAGATTGTGTATTAGGTTTATGTAGAATTAGTTTCTTGTTTGCCTGCTGAGTTGACTGGCGTATGAATGAGGTGAGGATGGTCTGGATATAGCTGATTTTTTCGGATGGCTCTTTTTGTCCATTATTTATGAGAATGTGAACCTCTGAGGCGGTACTTTGAGTGATGAATTTTTGGATATTCTGTATTTGCAAGAACAGTGTGTCTAAACGAGTAGGTGGTTCGACTTGGATGAATGGAGTCGAATCGTTCTTCAACAGATCTTTTGGTTCGGTTGTTTTTGTTGAGAGCAAGGGCAATAATTCACCTGCTTGGTTTAGTAAGTAGGTTTCTAGTTGAAGGGTATTGGTTGGTTGATTGGATGGGTTTTCTTCTGGGTTGTTAGGTACAACCCACTGAATAGACTTATCTGAGGCGCTCGTGGACGATGAAGTCTTTTTTTCAATGCTGGTTGTTTGCTTTTGATCGCCTGCCATCATCTGTTGTAGGATTTTCGGCTGGTTACTCGTTTGTGATGTGATTGTTTTTTGAGTGTTTGTAGCAGAGATTATTTGTTTTTCTGGAGTTGCAACCGTTTTGAGGGGTTGTTTCTCGGATGGATTATCTTGATGTTTTTGAGTTGGAGAGACTGTTTGTTTTTCTGGATTCAACGATTTTTGTTTATCCTTGGTTCTCTTCGCTGTGTCAACAGTAGAAGTTTGAGTAGAAATGTTTTGCTTGTCAGTGTTCACGACTGTGTGTTCAGGTTTATTTTCTTTACTTAACTGATTTTTTGGCTTGGGTGTAATAGGCATCTTTTCCTTTTCAGGTGTAATGCTTTGATCGGAGTTTTGTTCCTTTATTGGCTGATCCTTTTTATTTGCATCATCGTTCGGGACTTGAGCGATCAATTCGGGAAAACCAGCTTGATCTCCTCGGTATGGTTCAACTAAAGCAGGTTCAGCGGGTTCTGTCTGGGTACTAGGGTCTGCTATTGGTTCCTTGACAGGCTCTGGTTGTGGCTTTGATGACTGGGATGTAAGGGTACTGGAGGATGTCTGAGTTATGAAGTACGTGATGACAGTGCTTCCAGCGATCACCAGGATAATAAGGAAGAAGGTTAAGCTCGGCCTCCATCTCCGTGGTTTCGGTTGTTCAAATAGGTGTTGATCTGGATCGTGATCTTCTAGATAAAATTCGTTTCGCAAATTCTGATCCTCCTCGACAATATTTGGTAACATCTTACTATAATTTACAAAATTATGAAAGATAAATTCAAAGAAAAGAGATAGCTTTATTTGCTATCCCCTCGAAATGTGTGCCTTCCGTTTCTCTTATACATAGGTAGAGTCGATAATACCGCCACCCAGGCAGACTTCTCCATCGTAAAATACGACCGATTGACCAGGAGTGACAGCGCGTTGTTGTTCATGGAATTGGATGTTCCATGTGTTGCCGTTTACTTGAGGAATTACAGTAACGCTTTGGTCTTTTTGACGATATCTAAACTTGGCTGTACAAGAGAAGGGCTTTGTGGGTGCTTCGGTATCTGCTAGCCAGTTTACTTCTGTGGCGATTAATCCGTTGGTATAGAGTGCATCGTGATCGTGTCCTTGAGCGACATAGAGGGTGTTTTGGAGCACATCTTTCTTAATGACAAACCAAGGTAACCCTCCTTCACCTGCTCCACCACCGATTCCTAAACCTTGGCGCTGACCGAGCGTATAATACATCAAACCATCATGTTTCCCTACGATTGTGCCATCTAATGTTTTCATGTCACCGGGCTGTGCAGGTAAATAATTGCTTAAGAACTCTTTAAAATTACGCTCACCTATAAAGCAAATGCCAGTGCTATCTTTTTTCTTTGCTGTATATAATCCAGCTTCTTCCGCTATTTTACGAACTTCTTTTTTCTCTAGATGTCCCAGAGGGAAGAGCGTATTTGCAAATTTGCTTTGTGGTACTTGGGAAAGGAAGTATGTTTGATCCTTGTTAGGGTCTACGCCTCTACAAAGCTGTCTCGTTCCATCTACTTCTTTTAGCTGAGCATAGTGACCAGTTGCAAGATAGTCTGCTCCTAATTGCTCAGCCTTTTGAAGAAATTCACCAAACTTGATCTCTCGATTACACATAATATCAGGGTTAGGAGTCCGGCCCTTGCGATATTCATCTAAGAAATAAGAAAAGACTTTTTCTTGATATTCTTTTTCAAAGTTAACGGAATAATAAGGAATGCCGATTTGCGTGGCTACCCGGCGAACATCTTCATAATCTTCTGTGGCAGTACAATGGCCGAATTCATCGGTATCATCCCAGTTTTTCATAAATAAACCGATTACGTCGTATCCTTGTTGTTTTAAAAGCCAAGCAGTCACAGAAGAATCTACCCCACCTGACATTCCTACAACTACACGTTTATTTTGATTGTTCATTATGCATCTCTTTTCTTTTGTCTTCCCTGTCAATTGTATGTAATTTTATTATAAACGATTAAGTCAAGAATGAACAAAAAGGAATTGGTAAATCTTATCACCTAAGGGGTTTTAGGAAGAAATCAAAATGTATATAATAGATATATTAATATGAAATTTACTCTGCGCTGTAACAACTATGAAAAGTCTTCGATAAAACAAGGTAATTCGTTGTCAAAGGGAATTGAATCAAGTAAGCTTTAAGAACAAACATATAAGAATATGAGCCGAGGGATAGGAGGATTTATGAGGAAACTACCACTCAAACAAGTAATTTGTGTGACGGCTGCTACAGTACTTATGAGCGGTTGTTCTACAGTCGTACAGCAAATTCAAGAGACAACCGGAAATGAGATTCGTAAAGTGGAAGAATCTAAAGCCTCTGCACCGACGGAAATTAAATCAAAGCAAGTGATGAAAGAGATCGATGCAAGCCCAGGTCCTCATACGAAGATTGAAGATATTTTACAGGACCCAGGCAAGGGATCTTTTTCGGGCAATAAATTTAACCCATCAAAGGTATATCAAGCGTTGGATCAGATGCCGATTGGATTAGAGAGAGATGCTGCCTTTCAATATTTACTAGGTCTTCTGGGAGAAAATTATAAGCAACTTGTAACCGTTTATGATGATGTAGAGATGGTTGACTTGAAAGAACAGGCACGAGTACTATCTGAGATTGCGAAAGACCATCAAGCGAAGCCACCTACGGCTGAAGAACAAGCTGCGATCCATGCAGGAGCAGTGAAAAATAACCAAATTTTGTTTCTCGTCGATGCAAGTAGTTCGATGGGAAAAGATATACAGGGTAAAAGTAAGATGGAATGGATCAAAGGAGCACTCACTCAAGTGACCAAAACGATTCCAAAAGGTACTCAGATTCATGTGAGGATGTTTGGAAAAGAGGGCGGAGTGAATGATAAAGATCCAGGGCAATCTTGTAAAGATACCTCTTTACTATACTCAGGGGTTGAATGGACAGTACCTGTGTGGTCAAAGTCGATGAATCAATTGGAATCAAAAGAAGGATGGAATCCAGCCGGCTTAGCGATTCAGGAAGGTACCAAAGATTTATCTGCTCATAAGGAGAAAAGTCGTGAAAATCGTGTTGTTCTCATTACCGATGGTGTAGATAAATGTAATACCAATCCAGTTCAACAAGCAAAGCAGTTGAGTGATTCTGATTTACACGCAGCTATTAATGTGATTTCCTTTGGTTCAAAGCTCCAAGAAGAAAAGCAGGGTTCTTCGATTGCAAGTCAATCAGGAGGAGAGTTTATCTCTATTAAAGATGGGGAGAAACTTACACAGGCTCTCCAATCCGTTACAAAAGAAATTAGACAGATGGATACCCCGTGGCAGGTGCGTGCTTTGGAAAAATCGGCTAAAACCCTTCAAAACACGCGTGAGCAGTTAAAAGATGGGCACCAAAGTGTGAGTGAGACGACGAAAAATGAGCAAGAGCACCTACAAGCGGCTAATGAATACATTTTTAATCAATCTAAAATTGAAAAGACAGATTATGAACGTATTGGTCAGTGGATCGATCAGAGATATGAACAAGTGGATGGACATATCAAAAAGCAGTATCAGAAATCAGATAAAAAGCTCCGTAAAGATTGGTTAACTCAAGTAGATAACTTGGAAAAATCATGGGATAAAACAAATCCCAAAAATACACCCAATACATTTGCTGAAAAGAAAACGGAGATTTTGGGTGATGCGAAATGAACCGCGATTTGAATATGCCATATGAGATGATTTATGATAGTCGCTTACAGATTCGTCGACCGATTCTTCATGTTGATTATGATGAATTAGAGTCTGATGTACAGGCGGAGTTTGAGCTTCTTTGTCAACAAGTATGTGCGTGTATTCCAGAGCAGATAAAGTGTTTCGAGATTGAATACCTTATGACTTTTGATTCGCTTAAAGAGGTAGAAGATGAAAAATTGTTCTTTGCTATTAATGAACAATTAAACGATCTTTCTAGTCGAATTAGTGATTTAAATATTCTATTTCTCCATATTGAAGGGTCTTTTGTGACTCAGAGTGTTCACTCATGATATACAAAAAAAGCCAGTTTTGGTTACAGAGCCAAAACTGGCTTTTTTTTGTATGAATTCAAACGTTTAATCCCATAATAAGACAGCAATAAGTACCTAACAGGATAGTGTTAAGTTTTTGTAAAGATTATTTTAACTTAGATTAAATTTATTCATGCATTATTAATTTCTCTCTTTTCAATACCTAAATAGTAAGAGTAAGATTAGCCTTATTTAATGGAAATTCAGTACAGGAGGGGTAATTGTGATTTTTAATCGTACCAAAGATCGTATCTTCTATCAAACCCTTATCGATGCGGCAAGCAATATTGTGGAAGCGGTACAGCTTTTCCGTGAAAATGTGGAGACGTTAGAGGAAAAGGAAAAGTACGCAGAACGACTTAAGGAATTAGAGTCTAAAGGGGATGCTTTTACCCACCTGTTGATTAAAGAATTAAATTCTACGTTTGTTACTCCGTTAGATCGTGAAGATATTTTAAATTTAGCTGTTAAACTAGATGATGTATTAGATGGTATAGAAGCTTGCGCGGCTCGATTTGTTTATTTTCATGTTGATAAATCAGCTCCGTACTTAGTTCAATTTGCTGAGATTATTGTAAGTTCTGCTCAATTGTTACAAGAATCATTTATCGCGCTAGAAAAGAAAGATTTTCAAAGCATACGCAAAATATCGATTGAAATCAATGACCTGGAGAACCAAGGTGATAAATTGATGCGCGATAGTTTATATACTCTATTTGAAAATCCGAGTGATGGATTAGAATTATTTAAGATGAAAGAAATTATCGAGAAACTAGAACGTGTGACCGATTTGTTTGAAGATTTGATGGATGTTATGGAAGGTGTGATTTTGAAGTATGCTTGATCCATTTTGGCTCGTCGTAGCTGTTATTGCCTTAGCGTTAATTTTTGATTTTACTAACGGCTGGCATGATACGGCAAATGCGATTGCGACAGTCGTGGGGACGCGTACGTTAAAACCATATACCGCCATCTTGATGGCTGCAGGTCTTAATTTAGTAGGCGCATTTTTCTCGACAGCTGTAGCAAAGGCGATCGGTAAAGATATTGTAAATCCCAAAGCGGTGACGTTGGTAGTGTTAGTGGCGGCACTGGCAGCTGTTATTATCTGGAACGTAGTTACCGTATTAATGGGTCTTCCAACTAGTTCATCGCATGCGTTAATTGGTAGTTTAGTAGGTGCGGCCGTTGCTTCGGCAGGATTTGATATTCTGCAAAGCAAAGGACTTATTACGATTTTGATTGGTTTGCTTATATCGCCGGTGTTGGGCGCGCTCGTTGCGTATATTTTTATGAAGATCATTCGAGTTATTTATGCAAATCAGCCTGCTTCTCGTGTGAAAAGGATATTTAAGCCTTTGCAGATTTTCTCGTCTGGATTTATGGCGTTTAGTCACGGTGCGGCAGATGCTCAGAAAGCAATGGGAATCATGGCTCTTGCTTTACTAGTAGGCGGTTATCAAACTGAATTAAATATCCCTACTTGGGTCAAGGTTTCAGCTGCATTTGCAATGGCATTTGGTACAGCAATCGGTGGGTGGAAGGTGATCCAAACGATTGGTTCCCGTTTGAGCCGCTTGGAGACACCACATGGCTTTGCTGCTGAGACAGCGGCAGCTACAATCTTGACGACAGTTGCAGGGATGGGTATTCCGGTTAGTACGACGCATACGATTACAGGGTCGATTATCGGTACAGGGATAGCGGAACGAATTCGCAGTGTTCGTTGGACAGTGGCGAAGAAAATCGTGTATGCATGGGTTCTCACCCTACCAGGGACAGCTATCATGGGTTATGTCTTGTATACCGTACTTAGTTTCTTGGAACATTAAGCCTGGAGTCGCTTGACTTCAGGTTTTTTCTATACTCGAAATCGGTGTATTTTTTCAGATAACATGCTATGATATGTGG
Source organism: Thermoactinomyces sp. DSM 45891 (assembly GCF_900119485.1). Lineage (GTDB taxonomy): Bacteria > Bacillota > Bacilli > Thermoactinomycetales > Thermoactinomycetaceae > Baia. Next base: position 26,582 of record NZ_FPJZ01000020.1, on the reverse strand, counting down.
CATATAGGATACTAAGAGATATCTATAAGGCTTTTGGTGTGTACATAAGAGGAGGATTTTCTTTTGGAAAAGCGGATCAATTGGTTGGAAGAAGTTTCGAAGAGAGAAAGCCAATTATTAGAAGATACAAAAGGATTATTATCGATTCCTAGTATTTTAGATGAGTCGACTGCTCACGAGGGAGCACCATTTGGTGCAGAGGTTGCAAATGCGATTCAATATGTAGCCAATCTAGGAGAGAGAGATGGCTTCCAAACGAAAAATGTAGATGGCTACGCAATGCATGTGGAGATGGGAGAAGGTTCTGAGTTGATTGGTGTGTTAGCTCATGTGGATGTTGTACCAGTTGGCGGAGGTTGGACATCCCCTCCATTTGAGCCAGAGATCCGGGATGGACGTCTCTATGCTCGGGGTGCGATTGATGATAAAGGCCCTGCGATGGCGGCTTATTATGGAATGAAATTGATTCAAGATTTAGGGCTACCTCTATCTAAGCGTGTGCGTCTTATTTTAGGGGGAGATGAAGAGTCCCTATGGCGTTGTATGAAGCACTATTTCTCTAAGGAAGAGATGCCTTCGATGGGCTTTACGCCTGACGCTGATTTCCCGATTATCAATGCGGAAAAAGGGTTTTATGATATTCAGGCAAATGGAACGACAGCGGCTTCGGTGAAGGAAGTTGTAGCAGATGTCTGGACGCTGGAGTCGTTCCAATCAGGACAACGTGTGAACATGGTTCCTGATTTAGCTAAGGCTGTGCTTGTAGGAGACGAGGACGTGTTTGAGTTAAAGGAGCAATTCCAAGATTTCCTATTACAAAAGGGAATTCAAGGATATGCGGAAGAGTCGAATGAGCATGTGACTTTAGTTGTTCACGGAATTTCTCATCACGGTTCGGAACCAGAAAAAGGGTTAAATGCCGCGTTAGAATTGGCCCGGTTTTTAACGACGATCAAGTTGGATGTAGTAGGTGGCCGTTATATCAAGCTGATTGATAGCTATTTGGTTGATAGCTTTTTTGGTGAGAAAATGGAAATTGCGCAAGAGGATGAGAGAACGGGAGCACTTACTGTAAATGCTGGAGTCTTCAACTATACAATGGGTGAAGGTGAAGGGATACGACTTAACATTCGTTATCCCATTTCGATTGATGATGATCAGTTACTTGAGCAACTTCGTGAGAAACTAGCCGTGTATGATCTAGAGATTGATCATTATGATCGCAAACGAGGGCATTACCTCTCACCAGATCACCCGCTTGTATCCACACTCTCTCGTGTTTATGAAGAACAGACTGGGGAGCCAGCTAAATTGATGGCAATCGGGGGAGCTACTTATGCACGTGCAGCACAAAATTGCGTGGCATTTGGGCCTTTGTTCCCAGGACGCCTCGAAGTAGCACATCAAAAAGATGAGTTTATTGAATGGGACGATATGGTTCGCGCTACGGCGCTTTATGCCCAAGCGATCTATGAATTAGCGAAATAATTTTTCCTGAAAACGATGGAAAGACCTATAAGCAAATTGAACTGCTTACGGTCTTTCTTTTTGTTTTTGTGCGAGTTGATATATTTCTGCTACCAGTGAGTCTGGATCAACACCTTCTTTTGGCAATGGACGGGCCATTTCGATTGGGACACCGTGACTGGCTATTCTTTCGTAGATAATTAAAAACTGGCCTTTCTTATAGAGTGGAGAATTATAATTATTTAAGTCAATGGGGTCACGATCTTTGCTGTCCACGATAAACTTGAGACGATATCCGTCTTTTCCAGTGAACGACTGTTCCTTGCTATAGTCTAACGTTAGTTTCTCGATACTGGACCATTCTTCAATCTCATTTTGATTTAAGCTCGTAAACGTGTTGTATGTAATTCCTTGAGGTGTAGCCAGTAAGTAGTTATCAAAGGCTAAAACGACGGTTGGAGCCATGATAAAATAAAAAGCCGTAAATAGGTAGAAGCTGTGTTTGAGCGCGGTGACTTTTTTTCGATTTCGAAAGATGTTGTACAAGAATATAGGAAGCAGAAGAGCAAATATAAAAAAGATGGTATATGAGAGATGGGTACTCATTAGATAGCTTTGATTGGATACATGATAGTTGATTTGTTGGGCGTACATGAGTAGGGTCCATATTCCTCCAGTGAGGATAGCAAATAGGGATAGTTTAAAGAGCCACCTAGCAAGTTTCATTTGTAAGAATCCCTCCGTTCTCTAAAGTGATGGGTTACAGGGTCATTAACCAATTTTGTTATATGAACAAGGAACGTAAGTAGGTAAGCACTTGTGAGAGATGATGGATCATGATATCGATATCTTCTTTGGTGGTCTCTTTTCCTAGGGTGATACGCATACTTTGATGAGCGACCTCGTCTGATCGACCCATGGCACGGAGTACGTGAGAAGGACGATGTTTTCCGGCGCTACAGGCAGAACCGCTTGATACATAGATTTGTTGGCGGTTTAGCTCTAGAAGGATTGCCTGCCCTTCTACTCGATGGAAACTGAGATTGATGTTGTTAGAGAGGCGGTCGGTTGGGTGTCCGTTTAAGTCCACATCCTTGACTTCCTGATGAATACGCGACCAAGCATACTCTCGTAGCGCGGTTAAACGCTCGGATTCTTGCTGAATTTCTTGTACTGCTAGCGTAGTTGCTACTCCGAAGCCAACGATAGCGGGTGTGTTCAAAGTAGAGGGGCGTATTTCTCTCTCCTGTCCACCGCCGTGGAAAAGGGGTTCAATCCGCACTCCCTTCCGGATATAAAGAGCACCGATTCCTTTAGGGCCATATAGCTTATGGCTTCCGATGGATAGGAGATCGACTCCTAGGTTTGCGACTGAACAAGGAACCTTTCCTATATATTGTACCGCATCTGTGTGAAACAAAATGGAACTATCTTGTAACAATTGACCGATTTCCGCAATTGGCTGAATCGTTCCCACTTCATTATTAGCGGACATAATCGTGACGAGGATCGTTTTTTCGGTTATGGCATTTGCAACATCTTTTACTTCTACTTGTCCGTATGAATCCACAGGTAAATAGGTTACATGAAAACCTTCTCGTTCCAAATAACGGCAAGCTTCTAAAACAGCTGGATGTTCGATGGAACTGGTAATAATATGGTTACCGAGATGCTTTCTTTTTTTCGCGCCACCAATGATGGCTAGATTGTTGGCTTCGGTACCACTACTGGTAAAGACGATTTCACGGGGCGTTGCACCGATCGCTTGTGCGATCTGGGTCCTTGCATGTTGAATCGCATCGCTTGATCGTTGTCCCAAATCATGGATGCTTCCTGGATTGCCATATTCTAATTGAAAATAAGGCATCATAGCATGAAGGGCTTCTTCGCGGACGGGACTTGTTGCACCGTAGTCTAAATAAATGGTCTTCAATGCGAGATTCCCCTTTGTAAGGTCTGTTTTATTATTCATTATACCGAATTAGAGATCAAACTCATCCTCTTCTAAGATTGAAATTGGAGGGTTTGTGGAATTGGTTATTGACATTATTTGATTTCCTGAGAAAATGAAACTGAAGTAAATTGTTAACATTTTGTGAAAGAAGGATGCCTAACGATGTCGATGGTACAAACCGATTATATCGTTATCGGCAGTGGAATTGCAGGTCTTACTACTGCTCTGTCTCTTGGTCGTACTGGTCATGTGATGATTCTCACAAAGGCAAAGCAAGAAGAGAGTAATTCTTGGCGTGCCCAAGGTGGAATTGCCGCTGCTGTTGGGAAAGATGATTCTCCTACATTACATCAAGAAGACACGTTGCGAACAGGGGTAGGACTATGTAATGTCGAGTCCGTTAACATGTTAGTTCAGATGGGACCGAACACCATCGATAAGCTATCTGAGTGGGGAACTCGTTTTGATCGCTCAGATGATGGTTGGTCGTTAGGTCGAGAAGGATCTCATAGTGTCTCACGGATTTTGCACGTAACAGGAGACTCTACGGGTGCTGGGATTACCTCGTCCCTTTTAGAAAAAGTACATGAACAATCAAATATACAATTATATCCGCACACAGTGGTACAGGAACTAATCGTAAAGGATGGAACTTGTCACGGTGTCGTCATGATGGATGCAGAAAGAAGTCGGCAAGTCCTCACTGCCCGCAAAGGGGTTATCTTGGCTACTGGTGGTTGTGGACAGGTTTTTCGTTACACAACCAATGATCTTGTTACCACAGGTGATGGATTTGCTTTAGCGCATCGAGCTGGTGCGAAGTTAGTAGATATGGAGTTTATCCAATTTCATCCAACTGCACTCGCAGTGGAACAAAATCCTATGTTTCTCATCTCCGAAGCGGTTCGAGGGGAAGGCGCATTTCTCGTGAATGATGTGGGTGAGAGGTTTATGAAACATTATCATGACTGGGAAGACTTAGCCCCTCGTGATGTCGTATCTCGCTCTATTTATACAGAAATGCAACAAGGCCGCTCTGTATACCTAGATGCTACCAGGATAGGGAACTCCTTTCAGGAACGATTCCCGAAGATTTTCGGACATTGTATGAAGCATGGGATCGATCCTCGGACGAATTTAATCCCTGTGACACCCGCTACCCATTTTATTATGGGAGGAATTCAGACCGATCTAGATGGTAGGACTAATATAGAAAGACTATTTGCCTGTGGAGAAGTGGCTTGTACAGGGGTTCACGGCGCGAATCGTTTAGCTAGTAATTCTTTATTAGAAGGTGCTGTCTTCGCCCAGCGAGTGGCGGATAGCATCTCTGCTCTTCCTGATCTTCCTACGCAAGAAATCGATCTTCCAAAATATGTTCATGATTACACAGATCCAGAACAAGCGAAGATCTGGAAAAACGAGATTCGTGAGATTATGTGGGATCATTGTGGAATTGTGCGAAATAAAGAACGTTTAGAAACAGGATTGGTACACATTAGGCAATTACGTGATAAAATAGGACGTGGCTTTTTTGAATGTAGAAATATGTTAATTACTGCACAAATCATCTTAGAATCTGCGCTCGCTCGAGAAGAAAGTCGTGGGGGTCATTATAGGGAAGATTTCCCAGAAACGAAGGATAATTGGGCAGAAAAACATCATGTAATCTAGGAGAATAAAAAGATGAATTCCATTCAATTGCGTCAGTTTATTCGTGATGTATTGAACGAAGATGTAGGTTCGGGAGATTTAACTACTGAATCCATTGTACCTGTGAATCATAAGAGTGTCGCGATTTTACTTGCGAAACAGGATGGTGTGATAGCAGGATTGCCGGTGGCAGAGATGGTCTTTCAAGAGTTAGATCCAAGCATTCGCTTCACCATGATAGTGGAAGAAGGCGAGAGAGTAGGTAAAGGAACAGAAATCGCTCGCATTAAGGGGTTTACCCGTACGATTTTAACAGGTGAACGCGTCGCACTTAATCTTCTGCAACGGATGTCTGGGATTGCAACGTTGACCCGTCAATTAGTCGACTTAGTAGAGGGGCTTCCTTGCCACGTATTAGATACTCGGAAAACGACCCCCGGTTTGCGGCAACTCGAGAAGTACGCCGTTCGCATGGGTGGCGGAACGAATCACCGCTTTGGACTTAGCCACGGTGTGATGCTAAAAGATAATCATATCGCGATGGCAGGAAGCATCCAAAAGGCAGTGGAGGCTGTTCGAAAGCGTGTCGGTCATATGGTGCAGGTGGAAGTAGAGGCCGATACATTGGAGCAGGTGAAAGAAATTCTTACAGTAGATGTAAATGCGATTTTACTTGATAACATGTCTGTCGATACCCTGCGAGAAGCCGTTCGCATGATTGATAGGAAAGTGTGGGTGGAAGCTTCCGGGGGAATCACGCCTGAAACCATTCGAGGGATTGCAGAGACGGGTGTAGATGCTGTGTCTCTCGGATTCTTAACCCATTCAGCACAGGCACTCGATATTAGTTTAGACTTTGTGGAAGAATTGGAGGGAGACTCATGGCAGTAGGAATGGTTCCAAATGTGGCTGACCAACTACCAGTAGAGTACCGTAGCTTATCAGATGAAGAACTAGATCGCCGGATTCGTGTAGCTAAGGCACAGCTAGGAGATGATCTTGTTATCCTTGGGCATCACTACCAACGGGATGATGTCATTTTGCACGCTGATTATCGAGGGGATTCGTTAAAACTGGCGAGAATTGGTGCAGAGCAACGAGGTGCGAAGTACATCATCTTCTGCGGAGTTCATTTCATGGCGGAAACAGCAGATACCCTGGCGGCAGATGAACAAATCATCATTCTACCGGATTTAAAAGCAGGTTGTTCGATGGCCGATATGGCTGATATTGAGGATGTAGAGGAAGCATGGGAAGTGATCACCGAGAAATTTGGCGATACTGTGATTCCGGTTACCTACGTCAACTCCACTGCGGCGATTAAAGCATTTGTTGGGAAGCATGGAGGAACAACTTGTACCTCTTCTAATGCGCATCAGGTGTTAACATGGGCGTTTGAACAGAAAAAGCGCATTCTCTTCCTCCCTGACCAACATTTGGGACGTAATACAGCCTTTGAAATGGGAGTTCCACTGGAAGAGATGGTGATCTGGAGTCCGGGAAGCGGTGAATTTGAACAACAAAAAGGGGATCTAGAAGATGTTCGGATGATCCTCTGGAAAGGCCATTGCTCTGTTCATCAGAAGTTTACTGTTGAGCAGATCGAGCGCCTGCGCAAACTAGACCCTGAAATTAATATTCTCGTTCATCCAGAGTGCTGTTTTGAAGTGGTTCAAGCATCGGATTATAACGGATCGACGGACTACATTATCAAAAAAGTAGCTGCGGCCGCTCCAGGAACGAAGTGGGCGATTGGAACAGAGGTTAACCTTGTCCAACGTCTCGCTCAAGAGTACCCGGACCAACACATCCAGCTACTCAGCACGACGATGTGCCCGTGTCTTACGATGAACCGGATTGACCGACCCCATCTACTATGGACACTCGATAGCATTATCGAAGGTAATCCAGTGAACCAGATTGAAGTGGATGCAGATACGATTTATTGGTCAAAAGTAGCGTTAGATCGGATGTTAGCTGTGTGATTGTCTAATATAGAAACAGCGGCTGTAACAGAAGGATTCCCTTCGTTATAGCCGCTGTTTTACCTATGCTTTCTTTAAATAGAAATAAAATAGCACGCCATCCTCTGTGTTATGTACACCATAGGATGAACCATGCAATTCTAATATTTTTTTGGATATAGCCAGACCTAATCCAGTCCCCCCTGTTGAACGCTTACGCGCAGCATCAATTCGATAAAAACGATCCCAAATTTTATCGATTTGTGACTGTGATATATGGGTTCCTTTGTTTTCTACACACACTTTTACCTGCTCGTTCTCCTCTACGATCGAGACGATGATTCGTTCCTGCTCTGGGGTATATCGAATGGCATTGGTGATAAAATTGGTAAGGACTTGCTCGATCCGATTTGGATTGGAAATGACTTGAATGTGATCCAGCTTTCGATCCAGTTGCAATTGCTTTTTTTCTACTTCCCATGATAACTGATCACAAACTTGTTCTACCAATTCGTCGATATAAAAGGGTTGCATCTCCATTTTGTATGTACCCGATTCAAACTTTGCTAGCTCGAGCATATCTACGATCAGCATATCCATTTTATCTACTTCTTTTTCCATGGCATTAAAGTAATGATCACTCTTATGAGCAGCAACCCCATCCTTTAGTATCGATACACAGCTTTTCATCACACTTAGAGGGGTTTTCAGTTCATGAGAGACACTGGCAATAAACTCTTTTCGAGTCTCCTCTAACTGCTTTTCCTTTTCGATATCATCCTGTAATTTCTCGATATAAGACTGTAATTTATTAGATAGTTCATTAATGTTTTTTGATAAATCACCAATTTCGTCTTTTGAATGGATGGGTACCATTTCTGAAAAATCAAGGTGTGCTATCTTTTGCGTCGTTTTATTGATTTGAAGAAGAGGGCGTGCAATTCGTTTCGAATAATAAAAGGAAAGGAGCATGGTGAGAAGGAGTACTAGAATAACGAGATAAATATAATACCCTTCCAACATTTGAACGGCTTCGCTAACAGGCTGTAGTGAAGTCATGGCGCTAATGTAATATGTTTTTCCTTCGGGACCTTTAAATGGTTGTGTTAAGAATTTATATTTAACGCCCTCCCCGTCTACATTTTCTTCCACTAATTCAGTGGACTCTGTATACATACGAGGTGGCTTTTTCATGGCCATGGTGCCTTGGAAAGATACAATTCTTTCAAGGAATAGGCTATTTGAGTAAATATAGCTGGATGACATAGTCGGGAACTCTACATGTTTGATCGTTCCTAAGAATTGGGCTTGACTTTGATTTCCTAACTCACGTCGTAGCTTATTATCTAACTGTTCATTCCGTTTAGACCGTTGACTTTTATCTCCGAGTACTACCCATGTGGGAATCAAGGTGTCGTCTTTTTCGAACCCACCAAAGTTAATTTCATTGCCTACTTTTACAGACTCGTCATTCTTTATCTCATCTATCGTAAAAAAATAGTACAGGGGAAGATGCAGGACTCGTGGCTCTTTCTGAGCGGGATTCCGTTTTTGGTCTACTTGCACTTCTAGGGAGAAGTCATCCGAATATAACATTTTTCCTTGATTATCTAATATGGTCATCCAAGTTGCATCGCGATAAAACTCTTGTTTAAGGTCCTTAATATTAGAGAAGTTTTCTGCCTCAAATTTCTTCTGTAAGGCTACGATTCGTTCTTTCGTATTTGCTACTTTTTGATTTTCATAATATTTTTTAAAGAACACAGTTTGCCCTATAAAAATCGTTGCAATAATAAGCATGCATAATCCAGTTGTAAATGAAAATAACTTAAATACAATTCCGGTTTTCATATATTATTTTCTCCCGATGTTTGTTCTTCCCCTTATGATAACCAAAATACTTGAGTTTCGTGTGGATCTTGTGTCCTTTTATTATTTTTTATGCAACTTTGCGAACTGTTTTAAGTAAATATGATTCGTTATATTGAGTAGAGGTTTCACCATATATTAAGAGGGAGTGATTTAGTTGAAAAAGAAACTTTTACTATTGGCAATGGGATGTTGTACGGTAATAGGCATGGCAATGGGCGGACAAGCATTTGCTAGTGAGGAGCCGGCTCCTTATGAACCGATTCTATATACAGGGAAAGATCATACTTGTACACGAGCTGATATCCAGTTTAATGCAACGATCAAAAAAGAAGTGGCTGATAAAGGTGGGGTTGTCTCTCTAATGGCTCCGTCCCTTTCTTCGAAGCCTCATGAAAGTCTGCCAACGAAACTATTTTATGGTACGCATATGTTTGCAGGTGCTGTTAAGGGTGAAATGGTAAACGGATCAGATAAATGGTATGTGGTTCACAATTGGTGGGCAGATACCTATATGCATTCTTCTAACTTTGAAGACAAGATTGAGTGTAATGAGTAGACTATTTGCATGATGTAAGAGCTATCCACGAGTAGAATGTTACTTGTAGATAGCTTTTTTAGGAGATTCTGCTACTTCTTTGGGTGCTTGTTCTGCTGAGTTACGAAATCCCAGAGATAAAAGGTAACATAGCTTGCATATGGGTTCCAATCCCTAGCTAGTATTCTCACGTCGGCTTCATTAGGCCGTGTTTTCAGGTTGTATACCATTTGAAGTGCATTGCGAAGCCCGATATCAGCGCCTGGCAATAAGTTAGATCGACCGTATCCGAAGATAAGGAGGCACTCTGCAGTCCATCTCCCGATTCCTCGAAATGATAATAAGTAGTCCATCACTTCTTCATTCGATTTTTTATGGAGTAATGATAAATCCATTTTTCCTTCTACTATAGATCGAGACAGATCGATAATATACTCTGCTTTTCGTAGAGTCATTTGCAAATTAGTAAGATCTTGATAATGTAAACCTGCTATCTGATCCGCTGTTGGAAATACAGGGAACCACTTATCCATATATAAAATCTTTTCACCAAATTGATCAATGAACCGATTAATCAGAGTACCTGCGAATGCAAGGTTGAGTTGCTGAGAGATAATGGTTCGAATGAGGCATTCATATAGATCGGGATCACGAACAATATGTAACCCGATGCGTTCCTTCACAATGGTAGAAAGCACGGGATGTTTGGACATCTCAATGTAAAAGTCAGATAGGTCTACATTCGTAGCCCAACGATATGTCATCCATTTCTCTAGCTCCACTTTCTCAGCCGAACTTAAATCATCATGAGATTCTATAAGCAAATGTTTACCTTGGTTATAACAGACGCCTGTCACAATTGCCCTAGAAGAAAGACGAAGGGCTCGCCATAGTTTTCCATCATGTTCTATTTCGGTTGTTTTTTCAAATGTCTTTACTCGATGTGCTGTTTTTTCAAAGGAGTAGTCCTTCGGTAATGGTATGGAGATATTCAAGTTAATGCAGTCCCCCCGTTTTGTTTGGATGGATTTCAATTTAGAGCATGGTATAGTAATAATAGACTATAGCTATAGATAAAAGGGTGATTATCATCTATAACAGAAGAAGAAGCACTACAATTTTGGCACGCTATTCAGAAAGTAAAGCCCTTTTTCTTTGTGCGAGTTGCTTGTCTAGAAGAATCGTTAGCATTTGTGTTACTAGCATTCATGAATGGGAAAGCAATTGATTGGTGTATAGGAGTGAAGCTAGCTCCTTTTTCGTCTCATGCATGGGTATGGGTAGAAGTGAATGGTGTACCGTTTCAAGAATCGGAGGAACTCAATCGATATCAGAGGATTTTGGTTGTTTAGATCCTTACAGAAAGAGGCTCGGTTTTTTTATATTGTAGATATTGTCAACTATGTGATATGGTTTCAGCAGAGGATTTTTTCGAAGTGGATGCATCATGGAAAAAGAGAACGAAAAACAGAAACACAACACGTGATACTGTTTTATATAAGAAATGAATGTCTTATCCGCCAAAAGAGCTTATGAAGATTTGTTAGTAAAAAGGAGGGATACATGTATGGATAAATCCCAAGATGTCTTAGAAAAAATTCTTTCGAGATTGGATAGTATGGATTCTCGTTTTGATAATATGGAAGTAAAAGTAACGGAAGGCCTAGACAAGATGGGCGCGCGTTTGGACAAGATGGACACCCGTTTTGATAGCCTTGAGTCTAAGGTGGATGAAATCAAACAGGACCTGAACTCTGTAAGAGAACAGGTAATCAAAAACAGCGAGGGTATTGCTGATTTAAACGTAAAAGTCGATGAGGTTAAAGAGGATATCGCATCTTTCCAAGAAAACATGGAGTTTCTTAACGATCAGCAAGTGGAAATGAAGAAAGATGTATGGAAACTCAAGAGAAGAGCATGACAGTGAGCGATCCTGCCCGGATAGGGGAGGATTTTTTTATAAAAAACAGTAGACCCGCCCATAAGGTCTACTGTCAGATTGCTAGTCATCGCTGACTAACGGCAACTCTTCAATTACTCACTAATTTTAAAGTAGGGACCAAACGCTGTCTGATCATGACCATACACAGACTTAACAATCTTATCAGCAGGTAATTTTGTAGGGAACTTAACATACTTAAATTTGCCTGTGCTTTTTAGTGATACTTGTTTTCCATCAACTTTCCCTTTAAAGGTAACAACGTAATTGTAGCTAGTACCTTGCTTTAATACTTTAGTAGCATCAAAACCCGCATTGAAATAGTTAATTGGGTCCCCCTTCTCAGTTCGATCAACTTCGAATGCGCCCGACCCGTCAATTGGATGCGAATTCCCGACCTCTAGTAGATCTAATTCCCATTTTCCATCCATGGTTTTTGGGTCTACGCCACTAATTTTTGTGGGAAACTCAATTGTATCAAACGTGTTGTATATAGATCCAAGAACGGTTGTCTCCAACTTCAACTCTTGCTTTTTCTCACTTTGGGTACTTTGCTTTCCTTCTTTGGCTTGAGCGTCATTACTGCTGATATTCGTGAATACTCCTACAGATAGAGCGGCAACGGCGGCGATTCCTAAGATTGACAAACGGTATGCTTTTTTGTTAAATTTTTTAATCATGATGATTCTCCTTTTTAGGTGTGATTTTTTTCCCACAAGTCGCGCTGAGATGGAGAGCGAGAGGGAATGAGGTTTTATTTCATTCTCGAGTAGTCGGATGATGGTGTGTCCGTAGCTTTCTTTTTGTTCTGATCCAACAAAAGTGAGAGCTAGTGCATCACAGGCGATTTCCTGATCTTCACGCATACGGTAATATGCGTACCAGAGAATCGGATTAAACCAGTGCAAGATGAGGAACACGTTCATCAGACTATTTACTCCCACGTCTCTACGTTTGATGTGAGATAATTCATGATAGAAAATATATCGTAATTCATCGTCATCCAGATCACGGATATGTGTATCGGATAGGATGATGCGAGGACGATAAAAACCGAAGACAGCTGGACCCGGAATTTTATTTGAGTGAACTAAGGGGATGTGTTGATTCATCATCGACATGTCCCTTTTGCATTGCTCAAATACTTGAACGACTCGTTCATCCGTGATAAGCGGTTGTTTTTTTAGATTGGATTTAATGCGTTTGTGAATAAACATAAGTAAAACACTTAGACAGACGACACCAGAAAGCCAGACGTATAATAAAGAGATATCGCTAGGAACACTTGGGATATAATGTGAAATACTGTATGGGTTTTGCTGTTGCTCCCCTACCACTGGGAACACAGCATTCTTTTCGGAAATAAGGTTTGCTTTCTCAGATGACGAGACATCTGTTGTTGCGGTTTCTTGGTTTGAAACGGCATCATCAAATAGGGACGAAACGTCATGAATCGAGGGAAGAAAGTTGTAAATGCTGTACGAACTCTCTGGTGCCCATGGGAGAAGCAATCGTACCATGACGACGGTCCATAACAGATACTGCCACCGTATTGTTAACTTGTCTCGTAATAGCCCCTTCATCAATAGCACGAGGACAACTAAGACACTCGCCATGATCGATGCGTCTAATACCCAACTAAAAAAGTACTGGAGATAGATGTACATAGTGTTCACAATGTTTTTTCCCTTCTTTCATTACTGCCGATGCTACTTGTCAGCCTTATCATCGAGAATCTGTTTTAGTTCGTTAATCTCTTCCGTGGATAGTTTTTCTTTTTGTAGAAAGTTTACTAGAAACGGTTTCAGTGCTCCACCAGAGACGCGTTTGAGGAACGAGGTTGTTTCTTCTTGGACACATTCAGCTTGCGAAACCAACGGATAGTACGCATAGGAACTGCCATTTTCCTGATGGTACGAAATCGCTTCTTTTAGAACCAATCGATTGATTAGCGTTCGAATGGTTTTCGGTTTCCAGTCGGTATGTACCGCAAGTGTTTCGATCACTTCATTGGCTGTCAGTGGTGACTTCGACCAAAGAACTTTCATGACTTCCCACTCGGATTGAGATATCTTCGGTAACTCTCCCATTTGTTTTTTCTCCTTTCTGAGATTACTGTTGTAATCCTTATTTATTATATTACATTAGTAATCCGGTTTGGTCAACTAAAATATTAAAAAAGACGATAATTTTTTTGTGTAATGACGAAATCAACTAGATAGGGGAACGGATTATCAAAAAAAGAATAAGATAGATAGTATGAATTAGAATGATGAAGAGAGGGTATTTGTATGGATCAGTGGAAAATAAGCCTTCCAAAGGTGAGTATCTTAATCCCTACTTACAATCGTCCTCATTATTTGAAGTTGGCCTTAGATAGCGCATTAGCCCAAACGTATCCGAATATCGAAATCATTATAGGTGATGATAGTACAAATGACGAGACAAGGGAGATGTTACAACCTTATTTAAAGAAGTATCCATTCATCAAGTATCTGAAAAGAACAGCTAGCCTGCCTTATGATAATATGGCAGAATGCTTTCAATTAGCGTCTGGAGAGTTTATTAATTTTTTGATGGATGATGATATTTTTTATCCAGAGAAGATAGCGAAAATGATGGACTATTTCTTCGAATACTCAAATGTTTCATTAGTTACATCATACAGAGATTTAATCGATGAAAATGGAAATATCATTCATATACCAGGTTTTCATAAACATGTCGCTGCTCAGAATACAGTGTTTAACGGGAAGGAATTAGGAACCATTTTCATGAGGAATGGAGTTAATTTTATCGGTGAACCGACCACTCCGTTGTTTAGAAAAAGGGATCTTCCTGAAGGATGGGCGAATTATCAAGGGATTCAGTATGTGGCCCTTGTAGATATGGCTAGCTGGCTTACTTTACTTACTAAAGGGGATTTTGTATATATCGTTGAACCATTAAGTTGTTTTCGAATCCACTCGGGTCAAGGTAATCATAGTCTACAGTGGCAGCAGGCAGCCTACTATGAATTTGGAACGTTGATTCATGATAGTGATTTTCTTGACGAGCATCGGGCTGAACGAGCGGCTTTAATCGAGTCGTATATCCAAAAACATGGAGAGCAGTTTGTGTATGGCATATCTGAATGTACCAATCCGTATATTGCAGAAGGGATGCGTTCGAGGTATCTAGAAATATTTAATACGAATTCAAGAAAATAAGAAAATCGCCTATTGTAAAGGGCGGCGATATTAAGCCGTTTGACAATAGGCGATTTCTTTTTGCTTTATTTTAATTATAGAAACCGCTAGGGAAACCAGTAGGAGGTTGCTGTTGTTGCTGTTGCTGTTGATTAGGACTTGCTGTGGAGCGCTCTTTTGTTTTCCTCCAATAAGAACCAGATCCATCAATATCGACCAGAGTGTCTGTTATGCCGAATTGATTTCGGAAATCATGTACTGCTTCCTGACAGAAGGGCAAGAAGTAATCATCAATAATCACATATCCACCTAAAGAGACTTTATCATAGAGATTGCTTAAGGCATCCCAAGTCGAGGCATACATATCTCCATCTAGTCTAGCAATCGCAATTTTTTGGATCGGAGCGGCGGGCAAGGTGTCTTTAAACCAACCTTTTAAGAAGGCAACTTGATTGTCTAGTAGGTCGTATTTTCTAAAATTCTCAAGTACTTCTTCCAATGAAACTTTTAAAAAGTTCATCGTATGGAAAGCAACGCTTAAGGAGTGTTGATCAGCAGGATAGTTTGGATCAGCCATTGGTAATCCTTCGAATGAATCAGCGGCCCAAACGGTTCTGTCTGTAATTTGATGGGCTTTTAAAAATCCTCTCATAAAGATACATGAGCCGCCTCTCCAAACTCCCGTTTCAATGAAATCACCTGGAATGCCTTCTTTTATTACAGAATCCATACATTGATGTAAGTTATTCATACGTTCTCGGCCAATCATACTGTGTGCAATGGAGGGCCAGTCTAACCCTTTTTGTCGTTTTTCTTTTGTAGGGTCAAATACGATGTTATCTGGGTTATGAAAATTTCTTTCTACTTCCAGCCAAATTTCAAATAGAATTGTCTTTTTTAATAACTCGAGATATAGTTCTGCATTTGAATCTGTATTTGACTGATCTTTATGCGTGAATATCATGTTACAAGCCCCTCTCCCTTAAGTCACATACCACATAATATGGAGGAAAGCTGTGGATTATGACCCTTAACATGGGTTCAAGACATAAGAGAAAAGAACCATCTATATACATGAATAGGAGAGGCTCGAGATATTGAACCCAAAGAGGGGGCATGGATATGGATTTATGGAAAGGTAGAAGTCTTCCGAAAGTAAGTATTTTAATACCGACCTATAATCGACCAGAGTATTTGAAACTAGCTTTAGATAGTGCTTTGGCTCAAACGTATTCGAATATCGAAATTATTATAGGCGATGATAGTACGAATAACGAAACAGAAAATATGTTGCGACCTTATTTAAAGCAATATGATTACATAAAGTACTTTAGAAGAGCTGCGAGTGTACCTTACGATAATATGACCCAGTGTTTTCGAGTTTCTTCTGGAGAGTTTGTTAATTTTCTAATGGATGATGATATTTTTCATGTTGAGAAGATACAAAAGATGATGGATTACTTTTTAAAGCATCCGAATGTTTCGCTAGTTACTTCCTATCGAGGGTTAATTGATGCAAATGGAAATGCATTGCCTGTAGAAGGATTTAGTCGACCAGTATTTTCTGAGGACACCCTTGTAACTGGTAAGGAATTTGGGTCCTTTTTCATGAAGCACCGGATCAATTTTGTCGGGGAGCCTACAACGGCCTTATTTCGGAAAAGTGCTCTGCCGCAAGGATGGGCTAACTATCAAGGGATTCGGTATTTTGCGCTTGTTGACATTGCTAGTTGGTTGACTCTATTTAATCATGGAGATGTTGTATATATCGCAGAACCATTAAGTTTTTTCAGGAGACACGCAGATCAGGGGAATAATCATGAAGCGTGGAAAGAAGGAACATATTATGAATGGGGTATTTTGATTCATGAGAATTCATTTATAGATCAAGCTGAGCGTGATTCTCAAATCAATGGATATATCCAAGAGCACGGGGAACAGCGTATATTAGGAATTTCGCAATGTACAAATCCATATCTATCAGAGGACGTGCGTGCAAAGTATGTAGAGATATTTGATCGAGATTTTATTCGGTCAAAACAACTTTGATGCTGAGATAAAAAAGATAAAAAAGCAAGGGCAGATTTGAACAAATGCCCTTGCTTTTTATGTTTATCCCTTTTTTGCTACACTCTTATGGACGTAGGCAGTCGCACCGGAGGATGTTTTGATTCGATACCATTCATTACTGACACCCGTGAGGGTCATTGCAGTGCCTTTTGATACTCGCTGAACGACGGAAGCGCTTAGAGAAGGATTGGATCTGATATTCACGACATTCTCTATTGCTACAATCTTGCCAGACGCATCAGTAAAGTCACTTGATGGTTTTTGGTCCTCCAGTTTTGTGGCAAAGGAGCTGTTGATGAAGCCAAATTTTCCTGACTGAAGACGCACTTGATACCAATCTTTTACGTATCCAGTGTTTTCTAGGACGAGACCGTTATTTACTTGTTCAATGGTAAAGGCTCCTGTAGAAGGGCCTGTTCGTATATTGACTTTATTTCCTTTTACTTTTAGTTGACCTGTGGAGGGTTGAACAGCATAGGAGGAATCTCCAAGCCATTTATTTGTTGATTTTCCGCTATGAATCCAAATCGGTGTCCCTTCTGGAATCAGTTGATAGAGTTCAAGTAGATTTTCTTCACCCATACGGACGCAGCCGCTGGAAGCATTTGAACCAATCGATGCAGGTTGATTCGTGCCGTGAACTCCGTAGATACGGCCTGAGTCACCTTTAACTGAAATGCCCATCCAACGCTTGCCAAGTGGGTTCTCAGGTACGCCACCCGGAATTCCTTTCCAGCCAGGAGCCACGATTTTGACTACCATGGTAAAAGTACCTTCAGGAGTAAGGTCTTTGGTTCTACCTGTTGCGACAGGGTACGTCTTCGTAACTCGCCCATCTTGATAAAGATAAAGCTTATTGGTCTTTTTATTAATCTCCACTTGATATTCATGCGTTGATGCTTGAGCAGTTGAGAACGGGATTAGACCTCCTAGTAAAACTGTACATGCTAGTGCGAATACGAGGAACCATTTGGTGTATTTCAATTCTGTAACCTCCTACATGATGAGAGCGATAAACCAAGCTTAAGATATTCACTGTACAATACGGAAAATCCTTTTTAGAGTGAGGAATGTAACATTTATGTGACATTTTGAAATGATGGATTAATCGGTTTATTTGGGAAAAGAGGCCTGGGCAAATAATCAATCGTTTGCTTACTTAGCTACCGTTTTATGAAGATAAGCCGTTTTCCCATTCGACAACTTTACTTGATGCCAATCACCCTTCATTCCTGTTTTCACAAAGGAAGTGCCCTTCTTTGCTTTCCCTACTATCGAACCTGACATAGACGGTGCTGAGCGAATATTAGCTACATCCACAAATACGGTTGCCTTCCCGCTGCTAGGAGGCGTGGGTATAGAGATTGTGCTATAGTTTTTATGAACAAACACCTTACGGCCGTTTGATAACTTCACGTGATACCAATCACCTGATTTTCCAATGAGGGGTAGGCTCACCTTGGCCTTTAGTGTCGTAACGATGAATGATCCTGTAGAAGGACCTGTACGAGCATTTACCGTTGTGGTTGTTTTTAGTGTCCCAGAGGCTGTTTTTAACCCAACGGATGTATTGCCTCGCCAGATTTTATTGCTTTTCCCACTGTGAATCCATATCGGGGTTCCTTCATAGACACGACTATACAAATCCATGACATCACTATTTTTCATGCGTACACAGCCACTTGAGGCGTGAGTGCCGATTGATTTTGGATTATTCGTTCCGTGGATTCCATACGTACGGCCATTATCACCATTTACACTGATTCCGTTCCAGCGTTCACCTAGAGGGTTGTTCGGAACCCCACCCGGAATCCCTTTCCAACCAGGCTTCACAATCTTGACTGCTAGAGGAAATGTTCCTTCAGGGGTAAGTGCTTTTGTCTTTCCTGTGGCGACTCGATATGTTTTGATAACGGTTTTCCCATTGTACAAATAGAGGTAGTTGGTTTTTTTGTTAATCTCAATTTTATAATCGGGAGCTGATGCGGCTTGGGCTTGAGTGGGCTGATATAGGCCGATGATGAGGGTGAAAATGAGAGCAAGCGTTACCCAAGAATACCAATGACGTTTTTTCATTCTGTTCCTCTCCTTATCTTTGCTATGACTTCATGATACTAGATTATTTAGAATAAATAAATAATTATAATTGAAAAACAAGGTGAAGTTATGAAGAATAACTTGTCTAGGTATATATGTTTCATTACAATGAAGCGACATAGTATTACAATATCAATCCATGGATAGGGTGTTTACATGATATATGATCTCGTTTTGTTTGATGTAGATGGAGTTTTCTTAAGTGAAGAGCGCTGTTTCGATACCTCTGCCTTAGCAGTATGGGAGCTACTTTATGGATCTCATTTTTTGGGACTAAGCGGGGAACATTTTACGGTAAACCCGATGGAAGAAGAGATTCGGCGGATTCGTAGAGAAGTTTTTTGTGATGATCAAGTGTTAACGTGGATGAAGGATCGCGGTATTAATGCGAATTGGGATATGGTATATCTCACTTTTACTGTGCAACTATGTTTGATGCTTAGGGATATAAAGAAAGTGGAGGAAGAGAAGGTAACTTTATGGCTACGTGAGGGAATCGATGAGAATGCTTTACGAGAATGTGGAAGTTTAATGAGACAACATCGTCTGTCTTTTCAACCTAATTTTAAGAATTTCCTTCATTTTTTTGAAGAAAATGAGGCTAAGTTAAATCGACAAGAGTTGTTGTGTTACTTTAACTCATTTTCAAAGCAAAGCTTAGATGTTGATACAAGGCAATTTTCTCGCAATAGTGATTTATGGAAGATCGGGCATTCTGTATTCCAAGAGTGGTACTTGGGGGAGGAGTTATCTACACAAGTACCGAGATTGAGAGGGAAGAAAGGATATGTATATCAAGAGATTGCTTTAGCAGAGCCGGAAAACATTCGTTATACGATAGAAAAGTTAAAGAAGCAAGGGATTGGGCTAGGGATTGGAACAGGTCGCCCAACAATTGAGACGGAGATTCCTTTAAAAGAACTGGGCCTGTACGATTACTTTGAAGAAGATCGCATTGTTAGTGCAACGGATGTTGTGGAGGCTGAACAAGAGTATCCACACTATGCCCCTCTTGGAAAGCCGGGTCCCTTTACTTATGTAAAAGGATACTTAACAAAGCAATCGACAGTAGAGGAGTGTGTACAGTTATCCCTTCCTCTCCCTCCGAATCAAGGGAAACGAATTCTAATAGTAGGGGACTCGGTTGCCGATTATTTAGCGGCTAGAAAAATGGGATGTGACTTTGCCGCTACGTTAACAGGACTTACCGGACAAGCTGCTCGAAGTAAGTTTGAGGAGCTTGCGGCAGATTACATTTTGAATGATGTAACTGAAATTCTGGATATATTCGACATTGACTAACGGAAATCATTTTAAGCATAATAGATATGGGCAGCTTGTATGTTGTTTCAACTGTTCAACTTGAGTGAGGCATAAAAGGAGGACTATTATTATGGCTAAACATGAACTTCCAGCTTTACCTTATGCTTTTAACGCTTTGGAACCACACTTTGACGCTCTAACCATGGAGATCCATCACGATCGTCACCATGCTACATATGTAAATAACTTAAATGCAGCATTAGAGAAGCATGAAGAACTTTCTTCAAAATCAGTTGAAGATTTGATTGCTTCATTGGATTCTCTACCAGAATCGATTCGTGCAGTCGTACGTAACAATGGTGGTGGCCATGCAAACCACACATTGTTCTGGGAAATCCTAAGTGCAAATGGTGGCGGGGAGCCAGTTGGCGATCTAGCAACCGCTATGAAAGAAACATTTGGTAGCTATGAAGAGTTTAAAAAACTCTTTGCAGATGCTGCTGTGAAACGTTTTGGTTCTGGTTGGGCTTGGTTGGCGTTAAAAGATGGTAAGTTATTTGTTACTAGCACAGCGAATCAAGATAGTCCGATCATGGAAGGTGCAACTCCTATTATTGGTTTAGATGTTTGGGAGCATGCTTACTACTTGAAATTCCAAAACAAACGCCCTGACTACATCGGTTCTTTCTGGAATGTAGTAAACTGGGATGAAGCAAACAAACGTTATCTTGCCGCTCGAGGTTAAGACTAAATCATCATAAAAAACGGTTTCCTATGAATGTAGGAGGCTGTTTTTTATTTTGTCAATGGAAATGGATTACAGGGAATGACTTCCTATTGTTCAGGTCTGGTTCGTCCCATATAATGAAACACGTGTTTCAAACAAAGACGCCGAATTTCATATTTGAAAGGAGGAACTACGAATGGATATCAAACGATTCGTTCGCAGATGGGGTCTGTTCAGTTTGGGGATGATGATTGCCCTAACCTGCACCACTGTTTTTGCCAAAAAAACATTTTCTAATGTTTTCCATATAGAGCCTGCTGTGCCTTCTACGATGTCAGCTCCTACTGATGTTTATCAAGCGATGAGCGCAACCATTGCGAAAGCAACACCAGAGAAGAAGACAGCTATGTCTGCGCATAAGAGTCAAGAGATGAGTAAAGATCGTAAAAATAAAAAAATAGATAATCAACCTAACTTAGAATTACTCGCCCGTGCTGTTTACAGTGAAGCTCGTGGTGAAGAGTTTCAAGGCCAGGTTGCTGTTGCATCTGTCATTATTAACCGTACAGAATCAGGGGCGTTTCCACGAAGTATCCGAGGGGTGATCTTTCAAAAGAATGCTTTTACGGCTGTTTCGGATGGACAGTTTTGGTTGAAGCCAGATGCAGAAGCTTATCAGGCGGCTAAATTAGCAATAAATGGATCTGACCCAACAGATGGAGCTTTGTATTATTATAATCCTAAGACAGCTACTTCCAAGTGGATGAAAAGTAAAGCGGAGAAAAGTAGTACGAAACGTATCGGTAACCATGTCTTTATGCAATAATAGCTATTTCTTTCGAGCCATTCCTTGTATGTGAAGGAATGGCTTTTTATGTACTCATGAAATTTCTCTATATGACACACAATAACGAAAAGGGAGGAATGTTTCATGGCACGCAAAAGAAAACGCTTGTTAGTAGGATCGGCTAGGTCTGAGGTGGATCGGCTCCAAACAGATGTGTTAAATCGCAAGTTAGGAACCGCATTTACCAGTAGAGAGGACCTCAAAGTGGAGATAGCGAGACAATTTGATATTCCTTATCAAAGCAAAGGATCGAATCGGTCGATGAGGGCGGAGGATGCTGGTAAGATGGGTGGAACGATGGGCGGGATTCTGGTAAAAGAGTTAGTGCGGATGTCGATGGAAACGCTTTCGAAGAACCGCTGACTTAAAAAATAAAGAAAAACAGCAGTTTTTTTAGTGGAAACTAGTATAATGGGGGTAGCATATTTAAGGGGGAGTCATCCAAAATGGAGCGAGTCTTACTGCTTACCATGGGCTTTGGTACAGGACATAACGCCGCGGCCAAAGCGTTGGAAGCGGAATTTAGTAAAGTACCAGGCGTGGAAGCGGAGACAGTTGACCTATTACAGTTGATTCCTAAGTCCCTTCATCCTTTGGTGCAATCAGGCTATCATGGGATGTTGGCAAAGGTTCCATTTTTTTATCATTATCTTTATGACTGGACTTATCAATCGAAAGTGATACGGCAATTATCTAGTGAAATTATTGAAAAATTGGGGCGCACAATTCGAAAAAAAGTCCTGTCCTTATTAAATGAATTTAATCCTACACGAATTGTGACTACACACCCATTCTCTCTTTTATTGCTACCACCAATATGGAGGGATATTCCCACAGTGGGTGTGGTTACCGATTATGAACTTCATCCTATGTGGGTTGTACAGGTGCCAGATGTTT
The DNA here is from genome assembly GCF_900119485.1 of Thermoactinomyces sp. DSM 45891. Lineage (GTDB taxonomy): Bacteria > Bacillota > Bacilli > Thermoactinomycetales > Thermoactinomycetaceae > Baia. The sequence goes on along the minus strand of NZ_FPJZ01000020.1, from coordinate 4,109 downwards.
TATGTGTGCCTAAAAAGTTGTTAGATGAGCAACAGATGGAGCAACTTACATGGAAATCAGGGTGTAAAGTAATAGAAACCGGAATTCCTATTCAGCCTCGTTACTATCAAACGATTCCTCGGGAACAAGCACGTGAGGAACTCGCTTTACCTGCTACGAAGCCAGTTGTACTAGTCATGGGTGGCGGAATGGGGCTTGGACCCATGGAGCAGATGGTGATGGAGATGAGCTCGATTTCTGATATTCAGTTTGTTGTGTTTACAGGTCGCAATGAAGCTTTATTAGAGAGACTTAGTAAACGCCTGTTTGCATCGCCAGTCCGTTTGTTGGGGTATTGTGATCAAGTGGATTTGTACATGTCGGCGGCGGATTTACTGGTGACGAAACCAGGTGGCATTACGATTACCGAAGCAATTGCTAAACGTTTACCTATGTTTTTATTTCAGGCTTTTCCGGGTCAAGAAGAAGCAAACCAAGCATATTTAGTGAAGCATCGTGTTGCCGTCATTACACGATTAGCTACGGTTTGTTTGCAATTAGACAAGCAATTTCTAGTAGGCTTTAACTCCCGTCAGTGTGTGGATCGTTTTGAAGGAATTATATCTTCAGATTCGGCATCAAAAATATTAGAAGCAACTTTTGCATTAACCCCTAATAAAATTTATATGCTGTAAGTGACGAAGTTTCTAGATATTAGAAAAGGGGAGGAAACTTCTTTGCAAATTGTAACCTACAAGATAAAGGCGGATGAATTAAATATCCAAACCCATGATGTAGCGAGTTCCCGCTTAGGCTTTATGCAAGATGATTGGGTTGTAGATGCGGTATTCGCTCAGCAATGGCTGATTCAGGAACAGCAGGAAGTGTTTCCACATTTGCTACCAACGGATTTACTAACCTTGTTAGAAAGAGGTAAGAATGAGTTTCGCATCTTAGAAAGTGTCGTAAACAAAGTGGCACAGTTTGATGTCTCTAAATGCAAAGTGGAGGGAGAAGGAATTGCTCTTGAATCAGATGAACTTCTGATATTACCTCCACTCCCAGTGCCAGTTAGCTTTCGTGATTTTTATGGTTTTGAGCAGCATGTGAGAACATGTCGTGAGAAGCGCGGGCTTAGCATGATTCCAGAATGGTATGAACTCCCTGTGTTTTATTTCTCGAATCATCGGGCCATGGTGGGAATGGATCATAAGGTTAAAAAACCAGGCTATACAACTTGCTTAGACTTTGAACTAGAGGTTGCCTGTGTAATTGGAAAGCGTGGCAAAAATATCGCGGTAGAGGATGCACGTGATCACATAGCTGGTTTGATGATTCTAAACGACTGGAGTGCTAGGGATATCCAGCGAAAAGAGATGGCTGTGGGCTTAGGCCCTTCTAAGGGAAAAGATTTTGCTACATCGACGGGGCCTTACTTTGTTCCACTTTCTGCACTAGAGGATCGACGAAAAGGAGACCATTGGGATCTGAAAATGGTTGCCCGAATTAACGGGAGGCAGGTATCAAAAGGGAATTTACGCGATTTAACTTGGACATTTTCTGAGATGGTTTCCCATGCTTCTCAAGATTGTGAGTTGGTTCCAGGGGAAGTATTTGGTTCTGGGACAGTAGGCACAGGTTGTTTATTAGAATTAGGTACAGAGGTACATCGCTATCTAGAACCAGGTGATATCATAGAGTTAGAAGTTGAGCGGTTAGGTATACTCTGTAATCGGATTAGTAGGGATTAGTATCATTACCTTCTCCATCCATAGGAGAGGGTTTTTATTTCTTAGAGAACGGGAGCGATAGATTATTCGAAAACAACAGCAACAACAGCAAATGAGAAAAGAGACACGGCAATCGAAGGAGAGCCGCTTAGAAGAAGGACAGGTTGTTACGATTCCGATTCGAAAATTAGGGATTAATGGTGAAGGAGTAGGACACGTTCAAAAGAAAGTGGTTTTTGTAGAGGGCGCGATACCGGGAGAAGAGGTCCAAGTTCGCATAGGTCAGGTTGAGGATCGGTTTGCCTATGGTGAGTTAATGAAAGTAATCAAGCGTAGCCCTTATCGTGTGGAGCCGGAGTGTCCTGTGTATGATCGATGTGGAGGATGTACGATTCAACATATTCATAAACGCTTCCAAGCTAGGCTGAAGCGGGAACAGATTGAAGAATCGTTTAGGCGCTATACTTCATTGACTGAATTACCGATAGAGCCAACGATTCGCATGCAGGACCCGTGGAAATACCGCAATAAAGCCCAACTTCCTGTAAAGCAAATAGGAAGAAAAGTAGCGATGGGATTGTATACAGCTGACTCGAATCATCTGGTAGATGCAAGTGAATGTAAAGTACATCATCCGAAGCTAAATGATATCTTAGAGCGTTGTCGAAAAGTAGTGGAGCGCCTGAGAATCCCTGTGGTTGACGGTGGCAAGCGGAGTAAAGGGATCAGGCATCTAGTTGCGCGGATAGGATTTCGCACGGATGAGGTTCAGCTCGTTATCGTATCGTCGATTCGTCAATTGGAGCAAGAGGAACAGCTAGTGGAAGGGATCCGTAAGCGGGCACCTGAGTTAGTCAGTATCGTGTACAACTGGAATCCAGAGGATACCTCGTTGGTATTTGGCGAAGAGACACGAGTGCTGTGGGGAGAAGAGAAGCTACAAGATCGTCTTGGTGATTATATGTTCAACCTATCTGCACGGGCCTTTTATCAATTAAATCCACAGCAGACAGAGGTTTTATACGACCAAGTAAAGAAAGTGGCTTCTTTGACAGGGACCGAAACGGTTATTGATGCCTACTGTGGAGTGGGAACGATCGGGATTTGGTTAGCTGCAGATGCGAAGAAAGTAATGGGGATTGAGAGCATTGAAGAAGCAGTGGCAGATGCAAAAGAGAACGCGGAGATCAATGAGGTCGATAATATCGAATTCTATTTTGGACAAGCTGAGGAATTGATTCCTTCGTGGGTAGAGCAGGGACTGACACCTGATGTGATCGTCGTTGATCCCCCGCGTGCAGGATTAGGGCAGGTTATGGTAGATACATTATGCGAAGTGAAGGTTCCACGGTTTATCTATGTGTCTTGTAACCCAGCTACACTCGCTAAAGATAGTGAGCAACTATTAAAAGCGGGTTACGAGTTAGAAAATATTATTCCGGTGGATCTTTTTCCGCAAACAGCTCATATTGAAGCGGTTTGTCGGTTTGTGTATAAGAAGTGATTGTGTTGATTAGTGTGAAGTAAGCCTGGGGCATATATCTGACCACAGCTCAAATAGTGGACCTGTGAGGATGTGAAAAGCAAGTCCGCTAGCAATGGCAAGTGGCGAAACCCGCAATGAGTGATCAGACACATTGTCCCTAGTCTGTACTTCCTTATCGTTAATCAACAGATCTTGGATGAGAAGATAGTTTGATGAAGAAGTGTTTTTGGAAAGAACAACGGAAGGGGAACAACATTGAAAACGACTTCAAGAGCATCCCATATTATAGACCGATGCCTCGAGAGATACCATTTAAACCAGCCCTTTTTATTAGGAGTCGATGGGTTGAGCGGATCAGGGAAAACAACCCTTACAGCCCAACTGGAAGATCTGTGTTTGCTGAGCAACATCCCTGTTACCATCATTCATATGGACGATCACATTGTACCGAGAAAACAGCGATATGATACCGATGAGGCACAGTGGTGTGAGTACTATTATCTGCAGTGGGATCGTATTCGATGGAGTAATCTACTACAAGAACTACGTAAGCCTGTAGACCAATTGAACTGCACCCCAATTGTTGGACATGAAATTAAAATCCAATAGTTGGAGGTGCTTTTTCTATGGCTAAATATTCATTAGAAATAAAATTGAAAGCTGTACAAGCCTATCTCGACGGCGTCGAGTCGTACAAAACCATTGCTCAACGGTATCAAGTAGGAGAAATGGATGTAGTGAAATGGGTGTCTCTATATCAAGAACATGGTTACCAAGCTTTACAGAAAAGATATACAAATCACTCTGTCGAGTTTAAAATGGACGTACTTAATTTTATAAACGAAACAGGAGCGTCCATTAGAAGAGCAGCCGCTGTTTTCAACATACCTTCTCCTCAAACCGTACGGACTTGG
>NZ_FPJZ01000044.1 GCF_900119485.1 Thermoactinomyces sp. DSM 45891 | reverse complement strand
ACTCTGGGACTTGCAGATTTAAGTGATCCAAACGAGGAAAAAGGAGTCGCTTATCACGTAGGAGCCGTGGCAGGTGATATCGTCTCCATGTTAGTAGGTGTATCTGCCACAGTAGGTGGAGGCGGCGGAGTCGTCGTAGCCTGTGGAACGACCGCATGTGCCGCAGCCGCTCCTGGTGCCGTAGCAGCCGCTTGGGGTACAGGAGTTGCAGGTGGTGGAGCGAAGAATCTGGGGCAGGATATTTCGGATTTGATCAATATGTTTTCTAGAGGTGGAGGTTCTAAACCTATACACCAAAAATGAAAGAAATCACAGACAAGTATGGACTTGATCTCGATGCCGCTTGGAATAAAGAGGCATTGCCACACCAAGGAAGACATCATATGCTTACCATAATCATGTTTTATCTCAATTGGAAAGATTTGATAGTATTGCGAAAGGGGATAGAGATGTATTTTTGAATTTGTTTGAAGGTCTTAAAAGTGAAATCAGAACAAATCCAGATATGCTTTACAAAAATTACTGGAGAGATCGCTAAGATTTCTCCAATACTCTAACGGTGGTGAATGGTGATGAAATATTACAAAGTGTTAACAAGTGATAAAGGTAGTCAGGATGCCATTGTATGTTATTGCAGTGATAGTGGTGGATTTGAAAGTATGAGTTGAAGGAAGGGAAGTATGTTAACTTTCAAGCTGAAAAAGAAATTGTATTCAATTTCAATCCAGCTGAAGGAAAACGCTCAACTGATTATTTAGTATGTGACAAAAATTGGTTTCTTGTGTCCGAGAGAGTGAAGATGGTGTTTGATACATTGGAAGAACGTGGAGTACAATATATCCCTGTTAGAATTTACAATAAAGAGACTGAAGAAAGCAGCTTAGGAGGATACTCTGTGGCGAATGTGGTCAATGTCCTAGATGCTTTAAACTTGGAGCATTCAGATTACAGTGTATTTGAATATGGTGATAATCAGAAGCTGATTTCAGTGAAAAAATATGCTTTGAACAAACCGTGTTTGGAGAACAAGCATGTTTTTAAATTACATGGTGATGAATTTCCATTGTTTGTGTCTGAAGAGTTCAAGAAAGAAGTTGAGAAGAATAAACTGACTGGTTTTGATTTTTTAGAAGTAAAGGTGATATAAGCGTCAGTAACTTCGAATCTTGATAAGTTGTAAATGGAGTGTGTGAAGGGTGGAGCCAAATATATGTGATCTAGAGCTCTTCCTTCACACGCTTCATGAATTGAAGGAGGGGATGGTTTGAGTATATATAAGTACCTGCATGAATTTCAGGAAGATATTTTATTCTTAGATGCGATACAACAGGTAGAATATAAATACTATGACCTATGTGCAGGCTTTGCGTCAAAAGAAGATGCAGAACGTATCAAAGCAATTAATTTAGAAACGTACAAAGGAGAGTTAGAAACGTCGTTGTTGGAAGTGTTGAATTTGTCTAAGGAGAGACTGACTAGGGCTATATATTATGAATATGATCTTGATAATAATTGGGACAGCCATTTCTTCCTTTGTAGTAACTATCGCCCCCTTGCTGAACAAGATGATGATTGGGCTTGTGACTGGGAGGATGTAGTTAAAGGGCCCAATCTAAAAGAATTTGCTGAAATCTACTCTGAGAATGGATTTGATTCTTCTAGCAAGGCAATCGGAATTACATTGTACTTAACTGCTAGAACTGTATGCGCATTCGCGAGTGTTTGTTATGGAACAGACAGGAATATCCCTCTATGTATTGGATTCCATGATCAAGACCCTATAGTACGAATTAGTGCGGATTGATGATATTAGAAGATAATCGACTTAAACAAAGTTTCTATCTTGATGGCTTTCTTCCAAAACGAAGAAGCCTTTTTGATTAGAGAAAAATCGGAACAAGCAACAAATAGGGTGACAGAGTAAATCAGGGGATAGTCATGTAGAGGATTTAAATGAGATAACAAGGATGCTATAGAAAACAGCACCCTTGTTTTATTTTTTCCAACGCAGTAAAAAGGTTGGATAACATTGACTACAATGCCACATTTTGACCACGCACTACGGTGAAATAAGGTTGACTGATGTTAACCCAGGTAAAGATTGAGTGTGATATTCCGCGCTAATATTAACTTATTTACATTATAAATCACTGCAGTGATTAGATTTAGAATACAGTCAAAAGTGGAGTCAAAAAAATTTACAACAAGGTGAAGAATGTTGTCAAAAAAGTGGTCAAGCCCGCCGTCAAGAAAATTGTAAACAATGTCAAGAAAGCAACCCAATCTGCCACCAAATCGGTTTCGCAGTTTATTAA
>NZ_FPJZ01000041.1 GCF_900119485.1 Thermoactinomyces sp. DSM 45891 | reverse complement strand
GGCGGCGGAGTCGTCGTAGCCTGTGGAACGACCGCATGTGCCGCAGCCGCTCCTGGTGCCGTAGCAGCCGCTTGGGGTACAGGAGTTGCAGGTGGAGGAGCCAAGAATCTGGGGCAAGATATTGGTGAATTGATTAATATGTTTTCTGGGAAAGGAAAAGGGACATCTATTCCTACTCCGGGGGATGTAACACCAGGAGGTAGGACATTTACTAAACACGCAGCTGAGAGAGCTAATCAAAGAGGATATTCGTCAAAAGATGTCGATGATATTATTGATGATTGGACCAACAAGGGGTATCAGCCGGGCGGGAGAACTGTCTATGGAAAACGAAAAAAAGATGGGTATCATGTTGTGGTCTTGGACTCTAGTGAGAACATAGTTAGTATTGTTGGTGGTGGAAAAGGAAGTAATACCTTACCAGATTGGAATGCTGTTCAGAAAATGATGAGAAATCAGGGGGGCTTTTCTGATTCTCCATGGTAATTATGCGTTAGTATAATTACATATTGAGTCATTTGTTATCAGTTTTGAACAAATGACTCAATGATTTTTAAATATGATTGAGGGGATGATGAAATTGAACATTACAATAGAGAATGGTCAATATATTTATATAAGTTTTCTGAAGAGAAATGGATTTGGTATTGTAGAAGATACATACCTCTCTGTTAACTGCTGTTTGTTATTTGATGATAAAAATAATTGGATTGGACTAGAGGTCAGTAATGAAAATTTTAATGGACCCATTCAACTTCCTCCATTAAAGGAGATTGAATTCCCAATGCATGAAGCTATTATTAATGAGTCAGGAAGGACTCTAGAAATATTATTTGATAAGGATTTACAAGTAGCTCGGAAGATCAAATATGCTTGTAATATTGATGTTATTTCAGAGCAGTTATACGGAATAGAAATACTTTTGTTGGATCAGGGTTCAATTGGCAATAGGGATATTGTTAAGCCTTTTGTGAGTAGTGATAGTTAAAAGATCCGGACGGTATGAATGGCTTGATTAGGAGTTGAAGATTATGTCAGTACAGGCATCCTTGGATTTTCAAGTGAGATATGGTGAAGGACAGAACAAAATGAACTTGTTTGATGCATTCATATCGAATGGCTGGCAATGGCACGATGAGGATAATGAAGTTTGCTTTTTACCAGTTGGAGATGATGACGACTATGACTGGCAATCGAAAGAGCTGAGCTTAACTCAATTACGAGAAATAATCAAACAGAAGATGATCAACAAAGACCCACATTAGAAGTTTATGATGGGAAAAAATCGTTTAAATTTAGGTATGATGACTGATGTGTGGTAGCTAGAAAAAGATTGATCGAGTTGTTAAAAATAAAGAGTCTGTTCTTTTTTACAGGCTCTTTTTAGGAGGTTATGATTTGTTAGATTATATTTGGTTGGATGAAAAGACACCTATTCTAAATCAATTGCCCAATAGATTTAAATTTGCGGCAATATTATTCCACCCGTTTATCAAAATGCCTTTTGAATGGGGAAAAGAAAGGAGTTCTGATGACGGAATATATCCTAGTAATGAAGAAATACTAGATTATGGATATCCGGTTACTTGGCAGGAGATTATGTCTGATAATGGGTTAACTTCACATGATGAAGTAGCACTAGCTCTAAAAACCTCTATTCATGCCTTAAGGAAAGAATATGCACGAGAAGATTTAGCGAGTAAGCTAAATTCAAATCTTAAGCCAGAGATTTATTACCCGACAGAAGATAATACATCTGTATTTATACTGGATAATTTTTTAAGATTATTTTCAGCAAAAGGGATTAAGGAGCTCTGCTTTTCAGATCCGCTTTTGGGGCGGAACGGAGTATTGAATATAAATGGTACGACCCCTTTGGACATCTGTGATTTAGCAGATAATGAATTGATTTTGACAGATATGGATATGAATTATGCTTTTATGAATTTGCATGATTCATTTACAACGCTTTTTTTCACGACAGATGAGGATATTAAGGGGTTTTTAAGATCAGCTAATTGTGAATTTATCGTATGCGATGGTCAAACAGGCGTAAACTGGTATTGGAATAGCCAGTCTCAGTAATAAAGGAAAGAAGTGGCTTCTTCGTATAGGGGAAGCCACTTATGTTGACATCGTTATGAGATCATGGTGGATATCTAAGAATGATTATATGTCGAAAAAGTAGACACAGTAGGACGGAAAATATTTCATGCAATTTTAATATAAAAAAGCTATCAAGAAAGCAACCCAGTCTGCTGTGAAATCGATTTCGCAGTTTTACCATGGAGCACGAGATCGAATCAACAGTAATATCTTCCCTCTGGGACTTGCAGATTTAAGTGATCCAAACGAGGAAAAAAGGAGTCTCTTATCACGTAGGAGCCGTGGCAGGTGATATCGTCTCCATGCTAGTAGGTGTATCTGCCACAGTAGGTGGAGGCGGTGAAGTCATTGTAGCCTGTGGAACGACAGCCTGTGCTGCATCCGCACCGGGTGCCGTAGCAGCCGCTTGGGGTACAGGAGTTGCAGGTGGTGGAGCGAAGAATCTGGGGCAAGATATTGGTGAATTGATTAGTATGTTTTCTAGAGGTGGAGGGGGATCTAGCAATCCAATCAATTTTAGCTCCGGACAACTTCAGAAGAAATTTAAGCATGCAAAAGATTTTGGTGTTGAAGGTAATTATAACAAAGCGAATGCAGCTAAATTTGAAGAGGCAATGCAAGCTCACATAAAAAATCCCGATACCCAAGTAATCCCGGGTACGTATCGTGGTAAGATGCCTGTAACTCACTATTTTAATCCGAATACAGGCTTGAATGTTATGTCTGATGCAGCTGGAAATTTCCATAGTGGTTGGGAGTTGGGTCAAAAGCAAATTGAATATCTTCTGAAAAACGGTAATGTCCAATAAGATGTGAAATTTTCGTGTAGTTTATTAAGGAGGTTGTTAGAGTCATGAAGGAATCTAAAATTACTATTGGTTTATCTCCAGAAGAAGCAATAGTATTCTACGACTGGATATGCCGCTTCAACGAGGAAGAGTATACTGAGTTTGAAGATCAAGCAGAGCAACGTGTGTTGTGGGACATTGAATCGATACTTGAGTCAAAGCTTGCTGCCCCATTAAATTCAAAATATGATGATCTACTTCAGGTGGCCCGATCAAAAATCCGTGATGAAATAGAAGGGTAAGTCATCAAGATCAAAAACGGTTGTTCTAGCATAGGACAACCGTTTTTGACTGGGTGGAGTCAAAAAAGTTTACAACAAGGTTAGAAAGTAAGGAAAACAGTCAAAAAGATTGTAAACAAGGCCAAGAGTTATGTCAAAAACGTGGTCAAGTCTGCCGTCAAGAAAATTGTAAACAATGTCAAGAAAGCAACCCAATCTGCCACCAA
>NZ_FPJZ01000022.1 GCF_900119485.1 Thermoactinomyces sp. DSM 45891 | reverse complement strand
TGCCTATCTAAAAAAGTTGAATGCCTTAATTCACGAAAGGGAAAAGTCAGCCAACAAGACAAAGCCCAAGTAATCTATGAATTAAGGCACGACTACCCTGTAAAAGCTCTATTAAAAATCGCTGACATTGCTCGTAGCACCTATTATTACTGGATCAAACAGATGAACAAACCGGATAAATATAAAGAGATAAAAGAAAAAATCGCTTCGATTTTTCATGAGCATAAAGGTCGTTATGGTTATCGCCGTATCACATGGGAATTACGAAACCAAGGATATTCCATAAATCATAAAACCGTATTTCGTCTCATGAAGAAGATAGGATTGAAATGTCTTATACGTATGAAGAAATATCGTTCTTATCGGGGGAAAGTAGGAAAGATCGCTCCTAACATCCTAGCACGCAACTTTCAAGCATCTAAGCCAAATCAGAAGTGGGTTACGGATATAACTGAATTTCACCTGCATGGTGAAAAGCTCTATTTATCTCCTATTCTTGACTTATACAATGGTGAGATTGTTGCTTATCAGGTGGAAAAGCGCCCTGTATATTCTCTTGTTTCCAAGATGCTAGACAAAGCCTTCAGGCAACTAGGAGAGGGCGAAGCTCCCCTCCTTCATTCAGATCAAGGATGGCACTATCAGATGAGGACATATCAGCACGCTTTAAAGCAACAAGGTATTAAACAAAGCATGTCCCGCAAGGGGAATTGCCTCGATAATGCTGTGATAGAGAACTTCTTTGGCTTACTCAAAAGCGAATTGCTTTATCTCCACGAATTTGAGAGTATGGAGCACTTCAAACAAGAATTGGATGTATATATTCACTACTACAATAATAATCGCTTGAAGACAAAACTAAAGGGTATGAGTCCGGTTCAATACCGAAAACATACCCTGCGGGTTGCTTAAATCTTCGTGTCTAACTTTTTGGGTTCACTTCAAACCGAAGAGATAGCTTGTTTCTATATATAGGAGATTTTTCTTACTATGCACTCTCATTCTCTCTTACTATATATTAAATGTCAATAATTATAAAAAATATTATTAAGCTACATAAATACAAATTATTGTAGAATAAACATATACCTGTATAGGGGGAGAGAGAATTTGAAGAGAATTAAATGGTTAGTCGTGTTATCTATTATGTTTACCGTTTTATTGGGGGGAAGGTTTGGATTCTCTGCTAGTGCTGCCTCTAGTAAGTTCCAAGTAGAGATCAACAAATCTACCAACAAACTCTATCTATACAAAGATGGACAAGTTGCAAAGACGTATCCTGTTGCTACTGGACGAACCAAGGATCTCACACCAGAGGGAACATTTCCAATGGTGGTCAAAATTGTTCAGCCTGGTTGGAAAGGCATTCCTGGTGGAGATCCAAAGAATCCACTTGGGAAAAGATGGATCGGATTCAGTGTAAAAGGTGACAATGGCCGTGTTTATGGCATCCATGGAACGAATCAACCTTCATCTATCGGAAAGTATGTATCCAATGGTTGTATTCGTATGAATGAGGCGAATCTACTAGAATTGTATAGCTTAATTCCAGAAGGGACACCTGTGTGGATACATAGCGGCAAATCTACAGCGAAATGGAAAGGCGAATCTTCTGTTACGGTTCAATCTGCTAATGGAAAACTAAAGATCAAAGGAAATAAAGTAAATGTGCGCACAGGCCCATCAACAGGGGCATTTGTGGTAACTCAATTGAATAATGGTACTGTGGTAGATATGATTGGGAAGTCTGGTGATTGGTACCAAGTCAGAATGAGTTCTGGGAAAACAGGCTTCATTCGTAAGGATTTTGTAACCCAGGTGTCGGGGTCGACATCTACAACCTCATCAAATTCAAATGGCTTTTCTAAGGCATCTGGCAGTATAGTAGCAACTGAAAATGTGATTAATGTTCGATCCGAGGCATCTATGACGGCTCAAGTTCGTCAGAAAGTATCCAAGGGGACAAAAATGACTCTCATTGGTGAAAACAAAGAATGGTATCAGATTCAAACAAAAGCTGGTTATGTAGCTTACGTTCACAAAACGGTAGCGAAGAAGTCTTAGGAAAAAGTCTTAGATAGATGGGTAATGACCGACTACTCCGTCAAAGGATAGTCGGTCATTATGTGTTGTTGGGATGCAAGGATTTTAGATTTGAAAATTGCATATTGTTCAATTACAATATTTTTATGTAAAGGACATACCTATGAAGTAAAAAATGAGAAAAGAAGGTGTCTTTGTGAAGTTTTTTTTAGCCACGAATCCGATTGATAAAATTAAGACCTTTATTGACAATGAACTGGTAAATAAGGCATTAACTATCATTCCTACAGTTTCCGCTTTAGCATTTATTGGTTTGTCACTGATGGTCATGTTTTCTCAAGATGAACATCAACGACAGAAATTTCGAACAGGACTCTGGTGGACTGGCGGAGCAACCGTTGTCGCTCTCATGGCGAAAGTCATTGTTGAATGGTTGAAAGCAGGATTCAATTAGGAGGTATCGCCTTAATGGAAGGAAGGAAGAAGTTTAAAATTCCCGACCAAATTGATAAAGGATTTTATTTCATACGCTCGCTTAAATTTAGTCATTTGCTTGTACTTGTCCCCCTTGGGGGGCTTGGTTATTTCATATATCAGCTTTTCCCTGATGGAGATGGATTTTATCAGCAATTTCGGATGATCATATCGTTTTTACCTTTGACTCTTGGGATCGCTGGAACTTTTATGAGGCCAATTAAGTTTCGAAAGAATGTAAATCTATTTCAATTCATTATTTGGGTGATACGATTTCGCCAAAGACAAAAAGTGTTTTACTTCAGAAAGAAGAAGTGGATGGAGAGATGAATATGAGCAAAAAAAAGAAAAATGATATGGAGAAATCCGTCCAAGATCTAGTTCCAGTACGAGGGATCTATAGTGAAATGATCGAGACCACGGACAATCGTTTTGTTAAAGTGCTTTCAGTGACATCGGTTAACATTCAACTGATGTCGTATTCGGAATTGAAAGAAGTTTTTTTCTCATACGAGAGTTTCTTAAAAACGTTGGACAGGCCCATTCAGATTGCGCGTGTTTCGCAACCCATTGACCTAAAAGATTACATTATGGATCTCAAAAAAAGGTTGAAAACCACTGAAAACCCATACAAACGACATATGCTGAAAAGCTTCATCTCATATGCTCAGAAGCAACAAGAGGATAGGGACATGATCCGCCGTAGCCGATATGTGATTATCAGTGAGTCATTTAGTGACGAAAAATCAAAAGACAAGGCAATGCAGATCCTGAAAACAAGGGTTCAAGATCTGAAATTCAAGTTGGAAGAGATGCTTTATCGTCAGAAACTAGAAGTATCGGAACTTACAAATGAAGAGCTGCGCAAGTGTATCCATATGTTCTTTGACTATGAACATGCTCAATTGCATTCTATGTCCGAAGATGATGCAAAGGAATACAGCTACATGATCGGCAAAAGGAATCTCATGGATGCAGCAGAGATGTTAAAGAAAAAAGAAGACTGGGATTGATTAGGAAGGGAGAGAAAGCTAGTGGCTTTTTGGAAATCTAAGAAAAAGGAAAAAGTAAGCCTTGAAAATATGATTGGTGATAACTCAGGTTTTTTAAATATGGTATCACCAGATAGTGTGGAGGAACAACAAAATTATATCCGGCTAGGAGGTAACTATTGTCGCACGCTTGCTGTGGCTCACTTCTCCAGCGATGTAGAAGCTAATTTCTTAGAGCGACTACACAACGTCAATGCAAATGTTTCTGTGATTCATCATATTGAACCGGCTTCGTCTTCGGCTATGGAAAGACACTTGAACCGTTCGATTATAGAAAACCAAAGCAAAAGCTCTGAACCCTATGTGAGACCAGTTGATCGGATCAGGGCGGAAAAAAATGTAGAGAATGCCGAGATCCTTCTTACAAACTTAACTATGGGAAAAACAGAACTGTTTAATGAACATATGTTAATTCACATTCAAGCTAGTAGCCTGGATGAGTTGAATTTAATCACTCATTCACTCAAAACGCAAAATAGTCAGCATTTGAAACTTGTAGAGCCAAACTTTCAAATGATGGAAGCATTCTACAGTGTTTTACCGATTCAATCACATCGGTTAGGAGAGATAACATATCGAAACTTCGATGCTGAGGCACTTTCGTCTCTATTCCCCTTCGATGAGTGCGAGATTTATTCGGAAAGGGGAGTCATCAAGGGAAAAAACCTGAAGACAAATAGCATCGTTATGGTTGATCATGATGAGCTACTTAATCGGAACGAAGTGGTAATCGGGATGGCTGGAGGCGGAAAGTCTACCTATCTGTGGGGCGATATAGTTAGAAGATGGATTCTAGGGACAATCGTTCGTGTGATCTGCCCAAAGGGTGAGTTTGGGGAGAAAGTTCAGCAACTTGGCGGAGAATGGATCAAGCTTTCTCCAACAGGTGAGAGCAAAATTAATCTATTTGAGATTATCTATACAACGATCCCGAAAGATGAAAATGGGAAGGCCCATGAATCTTCTCTTCTTCATCAGAAGATCTCACGTCTAAAGACACTATTTAGCTTAATCTATCGAGATCTGAAGTCTAGCCAGGTTGAAGAGTCACTACTGGAACAGGTATTAGTTAAGTTGTATAAGAACAAGGGGATTACCTGGGATACGGATTTTTCGAAGCTGAAAAGTACAGACTACCCAATTCTCCAAGACTTATATGACCAATTGGGAAAATTGATCGGTGGTAATGAAGAAAGATATAAGCGATTAGATAATCTATACCAGGTGCTGTACCCATATGTGGAGGGTTCTTACTCGAATGTGTTTAATGGTCACACCAATGTGGATTTATCGAATGATCTGATTGTGTTCGATATTTTTGATCTTCGTGACGAAGGGGATCTCCAGCAAGTGGCTATGTTTAATATTTTAACGTTTCTCCAAGACGATGCATTGAAGGACAAAAGCATAAAGCAAATCTTCATTGACGAGGCACATATCCTGGCAGATCCACAAAACCCAATGGCAATGAAATTCTTATCAACCATGTACAAGCTAATCCGAGGATTCCGTGGCGGCTGTACATCAGCTACGCAACAGGTTGGCGATTTCTTATCAGCGGTTGAGGGCAGCAAAAACTATGGTGAGGCTGTCATATCACAGTCGATTTCAAAGCTGTATCTCCCTATGCTTCAGGACGAAATCAACACGATCAAGAGTCGCACATCGGAGAATTTTTCAGAGGAAGAAGAAAGGCTTCTTGTGGTAAGAGATGCAGACCGCACGAAAAATGCGGGCAAAGGGATCTATGTGAGTGGATCCAAAAAAGTTAGTATCCAAATCGAATTGTCTCCAGAAGAACTCCGTATCTGGGATCCAGAAAGATACGAGAAATCATACAGACATAAAATAGCTTTGGTGGAAAGTGATCAGCGATGATTAAGGCTCGTTTGACAGCTGAGCTGATCCGATATGGTATATACCTATCCATTAGCTTGTTGGTTGCTGGTGTATTCATTTTTGGCGGTGCAACCATGCAACAGTCCCAAACAGCCAATGCATCAGCTTGCAGACCTAGTGGTACTATTATCTCTGCTCAAGAGTTAAATCAAAAGCTCCAAGGAAAAGGGGTCTTTGAGGGTAAAGCTGATGCATTCATAGCAGCAGGGCAGCGACATGGGGTTGATCCAGTTTTAGTAGTAGCTATCGCCTTTCATGAGACTGGACAAGGCTCTTCTAAGGCTGTGAAGTCCAGAAACAATCCGGGGGGCCTGATGGGCAAAGGAGGACTTATGTCCTTCTCCTCGTTGGATGAGGGTATCGACAAAATGACCTCAAATCTGTATCGGTTGTACATTAAAGAAGGTCTTACCACACCTGAAACAATCGGGCCTAAGTATGCTCCCATCGGAGCTGCCAATGACCCTACAAGTTTAAACCGACATTGGGTTCCTTCCGTATCAAAATACATTGGGGAATTGGGTGGGTTGTCCTATGCTTGTGAACCCGAAATGGGAGCAGGAGACGTGGGGCCAGCCTCGGCTAGTGGATTCGCTCGCCCGATTGATAAGAAGTATAAGATATCCTCACCATTCGGAAAGATGAGGAACGGTAAGCCCCATCAAGGAACAGATATATCCTGTAACAAGGGGAATCCGCCGATCTACGCATCAAAAGCTGGAACTGTTGTAGTGTCTAGATCTGCTGTTAGTGGTGATGGCTACGGTGGTTATGGGAATGTTGTTGTCCTTGATCACGGTGGAGGGGTCTCCTCACTCTACGGTCATATGTCAGTTCGAAACGTTCAGGTTGGTCAAACTGTTCAACAGGGACAAGTCCTTGGAAAATGCGGAAACACAGGCCATAGCTTTGGAGAACACCTTCATTTTGAGATCCGCTTGGGGACTCCTGTGCAATCCGCTAGGAAAGTAGATGCGGAGAAATATGTGAATCTAAAGTAGGAGAGGTGAACTAGTTGAATAGACAATGGATATATATAGCACTGTTGGCCTTAGCTTTAGTTGCTTCTCTTGGATGGACTATGAAACAGAATTCAAAGATCAGTGGGTTGGAAGAAGAGGTCACCAAAGCAAGGATGCAAGAGAAATCGTTGGATGTTGCTAATGAATTTGTCCGATTACTGATGGATGCTAAAGGGAACGAAGAAAAAATTAAAAAGCTCACTACCTCCCAGGCACAAAATCTCATACAGGGATCTGAATCCGATTCAGATGAACATGGTGAGGAATACGAAGGGGAAGAGGGGGCATTACCAAAGGGTGTGAAAGAGAACTTTGTTATTGATGCTACCTACCTGAAGAAAAAAGCAGAGGACTCCCCACGATATCAGGTGTTAGTGAGATACAAGGTTTCGTACCAGGTGGACAAGAAGGTTATGGGGAACGACTATGAAATGGTAGTAGATATCATTCGAAATGGTGATCAGCTCAAAGTGGATCATTATAAGCTAGAAGCGGTTACTCCTCTCTCGAATGGGGGTGGAGGTAAGTGAAAAAATGGTCAACGATCTACAAATGGCTAAAGATCCCATTGTTTATAATATTTATCCTTGCTCTGACTTTCCCTGTGGTTTCTAATATCGTGTTGGCAGAGCAACCAGCACCTGCAAGTATTGATCCCAAAAATAGCGGTGGTGCTTGGGGAAGCAAGCCTAAGACCGATGAAGAAGTAGCAAAAGAGCAAGCTGAAGAAGAGCAAAAAAAGTTGGAGGGGGGATTTGGAAACTGTAAGCTTGATCCCTCTTGTTATTTCGAGGCTTGGCTATATAAAAGTGCCAAGTGGTTAATGGAGAATGCTCTGGCACTAGTAGGGAAATTTACTGTTCAACCAGCTACGATACTTGAAAATACAACTGTGAAAAAGTATTATGGCTACTTCGAAGATCTCTCATGGACGTTCCTCATCTTGTTTTTGATTTACCAGTGTATACGATTTATTGTGATGTATAACGTGGAGGAGAATCCAGCTGAGTTTAAGTTACTGTTACGAAAATTAATCTTCTCAGCCTTTATGATTGGTTCTCTTCCGACCGTGTTTCGCTGGCTACTTAACTTGAATAACTGGATGGTAGAAGGTCTTGCGGACGGTGGATTAAAGATGGAGCAATTTAGTAAAACGTTCGGTGCAGCAGCTGTAGAAGGAGCGGTTCTAATTATCTGTCTCTTACTGTTAGCAGTGATGATGCTTGTAATCTGCTTCCAAATGTCGATACGTAGCGCAGAACTAATTTTACTTTTGATCTTGGGGCCATTCTGTATCGCCACAAATGTGAATTCTGAATACAATCTGTTCCCTGTTTGGTGGAGACACTTATTAAGTACCGTATTTACTCAGGCTCTTCAAGTTCTCATGATCGTTTTAATGACAACGTTCTTTGTTGAAACGAGAGCGGCGAATCTAGAGAATTTTGTATTTGCCATTGGTTTTGTGTTTCTGATTATCAAAGCTCCTGGATTCCTCAAGGAGTGGATGTATAGTACCGGATCGGGACGTGCAGCTGCTGGAGCTACAATCGGAGCCGCATCTACTGTAATGAGAAGTGTGATTCGAAAAAAAGTGGGTTAGAACTATGAGGTAGCCTTGGGATTTCAAGGCTACCTTTTTACTGTTATTAGAGGGATTCTTCTGTTAGTTGCCGAATTAAATAATTAAAGAATTAAGTATTTAAAGAATGGAGTGTTACTTCATGTGGACAGCCCGAATTTCCCAACAGGGACAAGCCACCATCCCAAAAGAAGTGCGGAAAATCTTAGGTATTAAAGAAGGTGAAATGATCGCATTCACTCAGAACGGTGAAAATCTCATCATTCAGAAAGCAACTGTCGTGCTAGAAACGAACGAAAGTGAATAAATCGGAAGGAATGGGGGAATATAGCTTATAAGCAATAATTTATGTGTCAATTTATCGCTTATAAGTGATATACTATGGATAAGAATATCGAATTCATATTTGTCGAATTTCCAAATGGTAGTCAACCAGCGTTAGAAACCATCATTTCTATCGGTCAGTTAGGTATACAAGGGGATCCTTTTTACTATGACCTGGGTACTTATATCCGAAAAGGATTGTTATCACTTGAAGAGACAGGAATTCCGGAATGGCATCTAGTGAATGACTATCGTCTAGTTGAAATTACCAGTAAGGGGTACAAAGTTACTTTCAATTTGCTCAAGCGATTAGATTATAACTTTCCATTGATCGAATTCCGTATTAACTGGCGATATTCGCCAGCAGATCCAGTTGATCAAGGAGTAGCATTCCGAATGATCTTATTCACACACGAGGAAGAGAGTACCCAATATGTCCTCTTCACAGATGCTGTTATCAAAACCGAACGCTCTTCTAGTGAGTTCAAACAAATTGCTGAGGCTTCCTATCTCATATATCAAGACTTCAAAAAAGATCCATCAAAGTATTTAGGAGGGGAAAAAGTTGAGCAAGAAACCGAAAACGTATAAAGAGTTAACGGAGTTCCTAGACTCGATACCAGGTGTTAAGGAACATGTAGATAGTTTTTCTAAACGGATGGGTAGAAAGATTCTAAAGCGCCGCAATCAACTAGGTCTGACTCAAAAAAAGTTAGCTGACTTGGTTCAAAAAGTCACAGGAAAGCCCATGCATCAATCCACTATCTCTGAAATCGAAGGTGGGTCGGCTGGTACTTCGGCAGATATGTATGATCGGGTACTACGTGTGTTAGGTATGACTGAATTAGAGATCCAATTTAGTGAACGTCTAGATGCACACGATCAAGATATTGAGATCCATACATCATCAATCGGGTTCTGAGCACATGGTTGCAAGTTATGATTAAAGAGAACTTGAAAGATCCTGTGTTTGCTAGAGAGTGGGAGAATGGCGAAAAAGAGTACCAACTACGATATATGGTGCTGGATCGAATCATCAATGGTAGGAAACAATCAGAGTGCGACAGGACGGATCTTGAGCATAATTAACAAATACCTATCTTTGATCGGATAGGTATTTGTTAATTATCAGGATTCACTCTTGTAGAATCCATCAAAAATGATAGAATAGAGACAAATTAAAAGCGACCTGCTGGTCAACAGATCGCTTACGTTCTTGACAGAAGTTGTTGATATCAACTTTCTGTTTGTTCGAAAAACTCACCACTAATATTGTACATGTATTTTGGATATTGGTCAATACAGTCAATCAACATGTAGTAAGAATATTTCGGTGAGTTGAATGTAAGCAATCCTGCCCAGGTCTACTTTTAGGAAAGATTTTTGGTTGTATTTTTTTGTTGAAAAGTTGTTGAAAAGGCTTTCATTTTGATACATCATATATTTATACAAAAAAAGAATTAAGAATGGAAAAAAGTTTCAATAGTGCCAGCTCGCCAAAGTCGACACTATTGAAACTCGAATATAAACCGACCAAACGAGAAAGGTCGTTAACTAATCGATCCTATGGGAAAGGGATCGTTATATACATAATTATCCTATGACTCTATTTTATATACCAATCTAGGTAGAAATCAATAGGGGAAAATTGGCTATTTGTGTAGGAAAAGCGACATCCTTTCTCGGTCGGAACCGAGGGAGAGGCATATTATCATGAGTAACGAAACATGGATCAATGCAAGGAAACGAGATAACACAACAATTCACGATGCATTCTTGCAAGATGCTAACCTTACAGTTCAAGCAAAAGGGCTTTTGTGTGTCATTCTTTCAGTAGATAAGTTTCATGACCCAGAAAAGCCAAAGAAACTGGAATTGAAAAATCTCACAGAACTCTCAGCTAATGGACGAGATGCCCACTTTAACTATGCGAACGAATTAGAACAGCATGGATATTTATGTAGAGTACGAACGATAGTGCCTATCGACAAAGAGCAAGAATCCGGGAAGAAAAAATTCGGGAAGATTTATTATATTTTCAGTGACATAAAGGAAGAGGTACAAGCAGGGTTAGAATCCTTGAAAGAATATCTTCAAGGGAAAGGAATTGAATTTTTCGTTATGACGGATGGGAAGGGGAAAAGGAAGAAGGCTCTACATCCTGAAAATCAGGATATGGTGAAAAATGAGGAAAACAATCCACATCCTGATTTTCAGGATACGGAAAGTCCGGATACGGAAAATCAGGATGAAAGTACTTTAGTACATACTAAAGCTTTTGTACTTAATACTTATGTATGTATGTATGTAGGTGATGTCATCGACAAATTTAAATATTTCTTTCCAGACAAGGCGAGCAAGTATGCAAAGATAACCTTATCAGACCTTTGTAAGGATATGCCTGTGCATCTCGTAGAAGCAGCGATTGAAAGGGCAGTAATAGGGGAAGCCTCCAACCCGATTGCTTATATCAAAAATGTCATTAAAAAGTGGAAGTCAGCAGAAATTCAAACTGTCGAAGCTTTGGATCAATATGAGAAAGAGTTTTATGAAAAAAGAAAGCAAATCTCTTCCGACAAAAAGGGAAGAGATTCAAAACATGGAAGCAAGGGGAATAAACCACCTAAAAGTCAGCTTCCTAAGGCAGTTGCTATGCAATTAGAGAAAGAAAAAAATGGTGGGTTTTCAACCGTGAGTCCCGAAGAGAAGGAACAAAATGAAAAACGTTTAAAAGAAAAGCTTAAAGAAATGGATGAAGCTCTTGCCAAAAGAAACCGTGTTGACATATACGCAATGTAGACTAATGTTTAAAAGACAGAATTTGATCAATAGGAGGACTATCTATGGCGATACAACAAACAGAGAAAGAAACGAATACAATGCAACTAGTGGATATTTCTATTCCCGATATTTTTATGAAGACCATGCCACGACAAGAAAAGATTGAGCAGAAGAAATCATACATTCAGCAATTTGGTAAATTGGACAACCCTATCATTGTTCACCCTGAAACAAAGGAGCTAGTGGATGGTTGGGCTGGCTATTTAGCATTCAAGAAGCTAGGGATCAAACGAATTGAGATAGAGTTAGGAACGAAAAAACGACCAAGAAAGCCAAAACCAACCAAACAAGAGATCGAATTTGCAGTATGGCATGCAGAAGATGGACGATGTGAAAACTGCAAACGTGCAATGGATAAAAGATTGACTCGTACTTGTCGTGTCAATTCATCTGAAAGATATGTAGCAGACAATCTCCACCTACTTTGTGTGGATTGTTGGAAAGGCAGACCAGATCCACTTCATAACATAGCCATTGCAGATAGAGTTTTGGATCAAGTTTCACATCATTTTGAGATGGAGAAAGATGAAACTCAAGAATTACTTCAGGAATTATTAACGGCAAATGGTGTGATATTGAATTGGGAAAATCGAAAAAGAGATTACTGGGTACCAGGTATAGGCACATTTGTGATCATCTTGGGATTCCCTGCTTCTGTAGTTGTGGCAATCAAAAAGATGTACAAAGAACCTCGTGTGAGAATCAAGCCACAAGAGCGGACGAGAGGGCTACCAAAACCTAATATTGTCATTAAAGAAAAGGTTAAAGGAAAACAATTGCAAGGGGCGGACAAGTTGTGAATATATCCATTTTAGGTGGCGGAAATGAAGTGGGAGCCTCTTGCCTACACATCGAACTCAATAACACAAGAATCCTAGTAGATGCTGGTATGAGGATGCATGCAGAAGATGCACTCCCTATGATTGGCCTAATCGAGGAGCACGGAGGAATAGATGCGATCTTTGTTACCCATGCTCATGCCGATCATATTGGTGCGCTTCCACTCGTGCATTCGTTATATCCAAACGCTCCTATCTACACAACAGCACCTACCTATGACTTGATGAAAATTATGCTTACTGACTCGTTTAAGATACTGGAAGCACGTTGTCGTCAAAGTATGACCCTACCACCGTATACAGAACAGCATGTACAACAATTACTAGAGTCGATTCTCGTTTTTCCTCACGGAGAATTACGGATTGGTGAGATTACAATCAAGACTCATCAAGCAGGGCATATTCTAGGGGCTGTAATGCTAGAGATAACAGGTGGAGGAGAGTGTTTGCTTGTTACAGGAGATTTATCCTTTCGGGCAGGGCGCACCATCCCAGGAGCGAAGGTACCGTTTGATTTAAACCCAGATGTAGTGGTCATTGAATCTACTTATGGTAACCGTTCCCACATTGATCGCAATATGGAAGAGAAACGTCTTGCCGATCATGTGGCGGAAGTAATCGCTGGTGGCGGATTCGCCTTGATTCCAGCATTCGCATTAGGGAGAGCGCAAGAAGTCCTAATTATTCTTCAAGACTACATGGAGAAAGGATTGATTCCTACTTTCCCGATCTATACAGATGGTTTAGTTACTGCTATTAGTAAAATCTACCGAGATTATCCGCAATATCTCAAAGGCCCCTTAGCTCATCGAATTAAGTCCAATGGCGATCCATTCTTCGCAGAAGGCAGATGTGTCCCAGTTCGGGATCTAAAGCAAAGAGAGATGATTCTACAAGGGAAACCAGCTTGTATTGTAGCTTCATCCGGTATGTTGATTGGGGGTGCAAGTGTCTGGTATGCGGAGAGACTAATCAACGATCCGAAGAATGCGATTTTTATTACAGGCTATCAGGATGAGGAAGCGCCAGGACGGAAACTGTTAGCCCTGGCAGAAGGCGAGAACCGATCTATCGAACTAAATGGTTCTACTTACCCAGTCCAATGTAGAGTGGACAAGTACGGCTTGTCTGGACATGCTGATTCGCTTGAGCTGACTCGATTCATTGAGAAAACCAATCCTACCCATACATTACTGGTACATGGAGATGATGATGCGAGAAACCAGCTAAGCCATCAGATTGATCATCGGTTTAATCCTACACTAGTTGAGAATGGAACCACGTACACGTTTGAAAAGCGTTCATCTGGAAAAGGGGTAAAGGGAAAACGATATCGAGTGGATCCGGAACTAGTAAGCCTCCAGAGTAAAATAGATCACATCCTGCTAGTGGAAGAAGATCCTGCCAAGCCACCTAGAGCCATATTATGTACACGAGTTCATCCGAAAACCAAAGCTCTATCCGGTTATGTGATTGGGAAAGATCGGAGTATTCAAGTGACTCCTCAGCAGATCCTCGAAACCATTGCCCCATGGAATTTATCCATGAAATCTCTAGAAAAGAAAGTGACCAAGGTGAAGAAGTGTAGTCGTCCCTATCTACAAGGAATGGCATGGCAGGAGTTGAAGGAAGGGATCTATACCATTCAATCCATTTATGAGAGCTTACAGATTGAGGATATGAAATATAAACTGGCTGTAGCCTATGCATTGCTTTCAATTCCAGCAGAAAGTCAGTTTCAGCATTCGGGCGAGAGAGCTTACCGACTATCCCGGCAAACATTAACCAGCTTAGAGAAGCTAGAATTGCCGATCCCTTATATCAAACAAAACCATACTCAAGCATTGGAACGAGTACGTCAGGAATTGGAAGAACATCCTCGATTCTTAAAATGTGGCATTGATCAGATGGGGACTGAAAATGCCAAAGTAATGATCCATTTTGATTTTCCGGATGCAGTTGATGAGAAGGAGCGAGTGGAGATTTCTCAACACTTACTGGAGATAACAGGGTGGGAGATTATCTATTCGAGTTCGATCCGTTCGGGGGAGCTGGCGAATAAACTATCTGCTCTTTTAGAGCAAGCACTTCCTTCACCACCCTCGATTCATCTAGATCAAAAGAGAGTAGTCGTGTCTATTGATCCACCTAGTAATTGGTCTGATATACAAGAGGCATTCCTGAGAGAAACAGGTTTTTCACTCTCCTTGAAGGCATTAAAACGAGCACAGGTGATCTCTCAATCAAATTTCTTCTCACCAGATGGTAAGAAGCCTTTAGAGAACAATAAAGCAATTGAAGTGGCTAAGGAATGGGCACAGAAACACGGAATAAAGATATATAAGACGGGTATTCATCAACAGGGAAGCAATAAAACGATGGAGTTGCACTTTGTGTCCCCTCAAATAGCAGCACGCTATGAGTCTGAGTTAGCGGAATTAGCCTCTGAGGTAGGAATGGAGGTTACTTATAGTCAGAATCCTAAACAGAATGAGATCTTACAGCGATCCAAAGAGTTAATTCCCTGGGGTGTTAGTAAAAATCCATCTATCCACGTAGATCGAGCTGTGGTTACGGTTAAGGTCGAATCTGCGCCTCATCAGGAGGAAGTTAAGGACTTGGATAGTCGATTGTATCAAGAGACAGGCTATCGCTTCGAGATCAAGGTCTGAGGGCTTTAGATAGATTGTATGTGAAGGACATCATCACACCAAAGGATGGTGACAATGGCGAGATTGGAAGTTGAGTGGCGACGAAACATAGACCTTATTCGCTGGTGCTACAAGTATATTAAAGAGTTAGTCACCACAAGACGGCTCCCCGACTGGCAGCTCATCCGCTGTGATCGAAGTTACATTCAAAAGCGTTTGTACTTAGCATTGAAAAAGGAAGGCTACAAAGTGAAAGCAGAGTACGAAACTTGCGGGTATCAAGTGGATCTCGTTATCAAGAAATACAGGATCGCTATTGAAACGGATGGAGCTGCATACCACTCATCTGACTATCAAAAGAAGCTGGATCGGAAGAAAACTGCGGTTTTGCGGAAGCACGGTTGGACAGTAATAAGGTTCACAGGCAAGCAGGTTAACTCCAACGTACATGCATGTGTGGAGCAGATCAACCAAAAGTCGGGGATCCACTTGAAATGGTGGCAGAGGATATAATAGAAAGCACCTCCCATAACTGGAGGTGCAGTTCATTTTGATTTGATTCCACTAGTCTCTTTTGTATGTACAAACGCCAGATTGTCCTTCTTCTCTGACTGTCATCGTATTTCCAGTTTGTTTGATTTCGTAGACCATCGAGATTACACCGAAATCCAATTTGTATTTATCGCTCTCCAATTTTTTGTATGTTCCTGCTGCGGTTTCATCTACTCTACCTGGTAGAAACGAAACGGTATTATCCTTTAGAAATGAATACTTACGAGGGCACCCTGACTGTTTATCTGGCAAGCTCCAACTTCCATCAAGGGATGATCCACGACTACAAGAGATTGCCAAACCGACTATGATCACGATCAATCCAGCTAAAGAGTACGTCAGTATATTTTTGTTTACAAACATATTCCCTTACCATCCTTTCTAACTAGGCATTGTGGTTCGTTATTTTTTCGTCAAAACAAAGGTTAGAATGAGCAAAAAGGAGAAAAGAAAGCCCAGTATCAATAGAGTACCAGTGATTTGAAACAATCTTTTAAGCAATGTTGTTCTTCCGAACAGAGCTGAGATGAGCGATGCGCTTACAAAGACTGCAATAGCAACACTTAGGATTGCGACAATCATTGTAGGTTCTGTTGTGGAGCTTTTATATTTTCCATTTGAATCAGGACTTTTAGTAGTCTCTCTGTTCGCTCTGTGTATTCTTTCATTGCTTGATGAATCATAAAGATATCATCCGGATTTTTCACATGCATATTTCCTAGCTTTATGTCGACTTGTCCTGTTTCCTCATCAAATTCTAACATGACATATTTCTTTTTATTCATAGCTCCACCTCATTATTTTTTGGCATATATAAACTGAATCTTATGATTTTCTAGCTTTAAGGAAGCATTGTAGGTAGTATCCTTCTTTGATGATTTGAAGCCTTTGATCAATCCAGTTTTCTTTCCCTCAAGCAATTTTCTAGCATTTGCCTCAGAGATCTTCTTTCCCGAGAGCTCACCAGGTAAAGTAAATTTGCATCCCTTTTGGTAGCCAGTGCATCCGTAAAAGCTTTTTCGTGCTATTACGCCTTCACCGCAAAGAGGACACTTTCCCACATATAACTTTGCTTCACTTTCCTTTACAGCTGCTGAAACATTCCAACCATCAGAACTCCTTTTTGCTTGTTCCACAATCATCTTCGCTAAGTCCTTGGACTTTTCGATAAAAGGAGCTGCTGACTTTTGTCCCTGTCCTATTTGATAAAGGTATTGTTCCCACTTAGCAGTCATATCGGGTTTTGCAAGCGGAGAGCCTTGAACAGCACTCACAAGGAGCTTCCCCTTTTCAGTCACGGCAACCGTATTTTTGGTGACGATAATGTACTTGCGATCTTTTAAGGTTTGAATCATACCCGATCGTGTTGCTTCCGTCCCAAGTCCCATTCCCCTCATACTGGATAGATCCTCGTCTTCAATATGCTTGCCAGCCGTTTTCATGAGAGTGATCAGATCCCCTTCTGTGTAATGCTTGGGGGGTTTAGTCATCCCCTCTTTGATGAATGGTTCGGCTTTTACTTGTTGGCCTTCATTAAGAGTAGGTAGCTGTTGATTCTCTGGATCTTTTTTCTCTGGTTCATCTTGGAATATATCCTTCCAGCCATTTTCAATGATCTGTCTTCCAGTCGACTTAAATTCATAGGTTTCAATATTGGTTAGGATGGTCGTTTGGTTGTAACGGTGATCTGGACAATGTGCAGCAATCAAGGACTTGGCGATCTCATCATACACCTTCTTTTCATCCGGTGAGAGTTGATCTAATTTGGGGACTTGATTTGTTGGGATGATGGCGTAATGATCACTGACTTTCTTCTCATCCACATATCGTTTATCAGAACCGATGTCCCTCAACTTTGATTCTTTCCCTAACAAATACTGCGATTGTAATGCATGAATGATTTCTGGAAAAGTGGATACCTCGGCTGGTGTAACGTGTTGTGAATCAGAACGTGGATACGAAACATGGCCACGCTCATACAGAGACTGAACTAACTCTAGCACGAGAGCTGGTGCTAGTTTGTGTTTCTTGTTTAGCTTGGATTGTAGCGTTGAGAGACTATGTAATAGTGGTGGCTTGGTAGATTTGGCTTCTGTTTTGACTGTGGCTACCATGCCATTTTTACCCTGAATCTCATGTAAAATAGCTACAGCTTTCTCTTTTTCGAAATAGCGTTCCTGGTGCTTCCCTTTATATTGATGTTGGTTGGTCTCAAAATTAGCTTCAAGTTCCCAATAAGGTTCGGCTTTAAAACGCTCTATATCGGCTTCTCTGCTTCTAATGAGAGAAAGCAAAGGTGTTTGTACTCTACCTGTAGAAAAAACCTCTGAGACCCCCTTCTGTTGCATGAGAAGCGTATAAGCCCGACTACTATTCATTCCTACGATCCAGTCACTTTGAGATCGTGCTAAAGCCTCATGAAATAGCGGTTCCGTTGATTTTCCTGGTCGCAAGTTTTGGAAGGCATTTCGGATGGCTGCCTCTGTCAAACTCGAACACCACAGCCGCTTTATGATTTTTTTAGCAGCTCCCGACATTTGAATGATGATTCTAGCAATATACTCCCCTTCTCGTGCTGGATCTGTCGCTATAATGATTTCATCCGCACTTTGGAGATGTTTTTTTACTTCTGCCAAGTGTTGAGATTTATCCTTAGAGGGTTGATACCGAAATTTCTCTGGAATGATCGGAAGTGCTTCTAGATTCCATTTTTTCCATTCAGCATTGTACTTTTCCGGAGCTGCTAACTCGTAAAGGTGGCCGATGGCCCACACGACAATGGCTCCCTGTGGGAATTGCGTACAAGGTTGTATCTGGATACAAGTCTTCTCTTTCTTGTGTGGAAATGGTGCAGACAACTTTCTTGCTTGGTCTGGTTTTTCTGCAAGAATAACAACCATTACAAACCTCCACTCCTTCTGTATAAGATTGTTCATTTATAATACTATTATAAAATCTAATAAGAGTAAATCATCGAACAAATGAACCTAAAAAAGATCAGCCCCCTAGCCCCCAATCATGGGGGGACTATCGCTCGCCACTGGGCAACCCTTCCCATTTAGGGGAAGGATGAGCAATAGCTTCAGGGCTGGTAGGGCTTTGGAAAGGGTCTGCGCCAGAAAAGCACTGGCTTGATCTTACGAGGCTTCAGGAAAGAGATTTGCGCAAGAACACCGCAAACTCTCCCCCTCCGCCCCCTTCTCCAAAGATGTTAGCTATCTTTTTGATTCGGTTTTCTTCCTAAAAATTAGTAGTTGTAAAGGGCTGAATTGACACGTTCCCTTTCGATGTTCAGCTTCTTTTTTCCCTGATTAAAATAGTCTAACTCCTCTTGGGAGAAATCATCTTCTCCCCCCACTCCTTGCCATAACCATTTGTCATACTCCCTTTCTGTCATTTCTAACCATAGTGAGTATTGAAATAATAGCTCTCTATTGTTTATCCGGAAATCTATTTTTTGCTTATTCATAGGGAAGCCTCCTTTTACTCAATCTCTTTCAGTAGCTTCAAAGCTAACCAAACAAAAATTTCCTTTGTCTACCACATGCTTTGGATGTTTGATTCCATCGTTGTCATCACGAAAAGCAACTGTGTTGATATTCAATTCCCATGATATATAACATCAAGGTTGCCACCGTTTAAATACGGTTGAGTAAAATTAAAAGTGATGAATTCACCATTTGAGAGCTTCACTGATAACGTGTGATTCGTTTTTTGACTCAGGTCAATACATGTATGCTGGCACTTTGCGCTATAAACTGGATAGCCTAACTCCTGTGCTGTGGACGAATTTCCAGTGTGGATAAAAGTTTTTTCTGTAAGGTTCATGATTTTGTTCCTCCTAAGTTGT
Source organism: Thermoactinomyces sp. DSM 45891 (assembly GCF_900119485.1). Classification (GTDB taxonomy): domain Bacteria; phylum Bacillota; class Bacilli; order Thermoactinomycetales; family Thermoactinomycetaceae; genus Baia. The sequence continues at coordinate 19,979 of NZ_FPJZ01000022.1, read as the reverse complement.
TATCCTATATCTAAATTATACATTAAAACAAAATAAAAATCAACTATAAAATTAATATTTAATAAAGAAAAACGGACATCCTAACCGATTGGCTAAGTTGTCCGTACTGGTTCAACCATCTCCCCATGATGACAATGCCCACAGTATTCCCAACCAACAGAGGTTCTTTTAAGAGTTGAATAGGTATCTCTACCATTCACATGGCTGTAAGGTTCGCCCACTTGGATGAGATAGGGTGAATCATAAGCAGGAGGCAAGCAATTTTCAAAATCGTCCTTGATCTCATCGGCTACTAAGTCACCAACTTGTAAGGGTTCCTCCTCTGTTACATTTGTGTATGTTCTAAATGGAGTACCATTATAATCCCCAGTAATTCTCGCGCTATGTAGCCTAATTGCTTTGAGCGCCTCCTCTCTTGTCGGGAATCTTTCTACATCTACTATATGTGTGAAAGACATCTTTCCATTTGTATAATGGGCTATCTCAAAATTTTCACCTGGGTACCAACATTCTTCCATCTCGATTAGTGAAAAACTATGTACTTCGTTAACTTTTACCATTTCTCTACTGATTACCATATATATCATCCTCCAGAGGGTTTGTAGTGTGTAACGCTTGTCGTGGCGTAACCTTCCGGTTCGTGGTGGCTCGCCCTCTAAACTTAGGGGGGTCTTGGCTCACTCCGCTCAAAGCGATGTCTTAACCTTATATATTTATTATACATTAAAACAAAATAAAAATCAACTATAAAATTTATTTAACCCATCTATTTTTGGGTAGATGGGTTAAAGTTTGTTTGTTATGCAACTAGTTTGGAGAGCAATCTACTTGCAGTTCGTTCTATCTCTGTTCGACTATCTGTATCGAGAGTTTGAGCCGCCAAGGTAAGCGATTGGACAACATGAAAGGCGGTGTTTCCTTGCTCTCTGGCAAAAGAATCTTGAATGGTATTCGTGAATTTTTGGCTGTATTTATTATCATTTGCCAATTTTTTGATTATTGCTAGTGGGTTTTCTACTTCGGTTTCTTTCGCTTTTAGTAACTCGTTAATCATTGACTCGCCTAACTGGATTGCTTGCCCAACTGCTTCCAGGACTCTTGTGTAGATTTCGTTATGCCGTAGATGGATATGTCTTTGTTGGAAGGCATCCCCATTTTTCCGCCATCCCATCAGACCATTCGTGCATATTTGTCGGTATACCATAGGACTGATTCGTATAGAGCTTTTTCCAACCTCTGAGTTCATTAAATGGAAGCCGACAAGGTGAGTGTCTGGATTACCATTTTCCAGCTTTCCAACACTAGTTGTTAAATCAGGGAATGTGATTCGTAGGTGACAGCCTGAATCATCTCGATTCCACATTTCGATTTTATACTCGGCACCGGATTTTTTCAGTATTTCATTCAGAACATCCAATATATCTAAGTCGTCAAAGGGTACATACTTGTCACTCATTAAGCCTCTTACTACTCCATGTTTCATTGTTCGTAACATCCAATCTGTATCAGGTTCAAGCTTTTGCATCCAGTGAGCAGCGTTGATTGATCTCAATTCTGGAGGGCATGATTTGAAGTATCTTGATGGAATATTTAACCGCTGTGCAAACTGACCTGTTGACCAATCATTTAGGGAATATCCATTAATCCGGTTATACCGATCGTATAGTAATCCATCTTCCCTATAAGTAAGATCCGAAGCCGAGATAATAAGGTCTTCTTTCTGGGTATCTTCTGTTTCTAAACCTTTTAGGATTTGTTGTAGTCTGTTAGCACTTGTTGTTGTAAGCATATATCAATCATCTCCTTGTTAACTTATACTTTTATTATACATTAAAACAAAATATATATCAACTATAAAATTTATATTCTTTATTTTAATGTAGAATTACTTCATGTCTCCAGTAGCTCGTTAGTGAATCTATTTATAAATTATAGTGTTGACTAATATTTTGTTTTAATGTATAATAGAGATATAAAGGAGGTTGAGGACACATGATAATCAAGGCTCGTGAGTGGCTGATGAAAAGTGATGAGGAAAAACTTCAATTCGTACAAGATTTGGCTCATCAGACTAAATGTAAAAATGTCCTTCGGTTCATCAAGATTCAGAGAGTTTCTTAAGGAGATGAATTAAATGTCAATATTATCAGGTTTTCATCATTGTTGCTTATGTCATAAGTCGGAAATAGAGCAAGGTGAAACTCTCTTTTCAAGTAGATTCTTAGACCAAGGCATGGTTCGCTACTGGATGTCACCGACCATGAAGGATTACTACTTTTGTGATGAGTGTTTAGATGGTGCGAAAGGAAGTTCACGATCAGAGCAAGCCGAGAACTTGGCTAGAATGAATGAGCGTAAGTTAAGAGTCTTTGTAGACTATGAAGACTATGGAGATTATGAAGACGACGAAGTGTAAAAGCTCCTTACGAATTTACACCACACGGTCAACGGGGAGGTGATACGAATGAGATTAGTGACTTGTCCGAGATGTCAAAAGGCTGTTCGGACTTCAGCCCCAGTTGGCAACAAGTACGCAGGCATTTGTTCTAACTGTGTCACTAGAGACGATGAAATGGAAATCCGAGAGATGCAGGCACAGTTGATTTTAGAGCGATCAAAGCAATCTTAGGGAGGATTGGATATGAAGAAATGTAACGAATGTCCTGAACCTGCTACGCATTGTCTTGAGTCTCACAATGGCCTTAAAAGCCGATCTTATGTGTGTTGGGATTGTCTGAAGCCTTACCACAATTACTCCGATCAAACGGTTAGATGTTTGTCTGACGGTAAGAAAGTGAACCCTGCGACATGTCAAATGTGCGGTAACTCTCCAAGAAACTACTTGTGGGAGGAAAAGCCCAGGAAAGATGGAGGAATCGATTTTCATTGCCGCAACTGTGGGAATCTGATTGGCTCTTATATTTTGGAGTAGCCAACAAAAGTTGCTGAACTGGAGGATGAATTGTAATGGGGAAATTGATTCAACTGGAGTCGGTTCGGGCAGTCAAAGAGCTTCTGAAGATCAACTCTCCAGAAGCTCTATACAGGTGGTATTGCAAATATGGTGATCTGATCCGACAATCAGATCACCCTTCTATCCTACCACAAGTAGGAGCGAGAAAAAAATGATTGATGTATCACGATTCGTCCAGATCGAACTTTTCCTTCTAGACGGAAGCCGTTTCTATATCAATCCGGATTGCCTTCCCGATCAGCTGGAAGAGAACCCGATGACAACAAAATTTGGGACAACTTGGATCGCTGTTACATGTGGTGATTGTCAGCACTTGAACCAATCTACTTGTAGAATGAGTAGTCAAAAGCATTGTACAGACTGGCAAGCTTGCGGTTTGTTTTCGCTGAAAATTTGACTTTTTATAAAAAAATCGTCGACGAGGGGTCTTCTAAGAGATTTTAGCCTCTCTCGACTTACAAAACGTCAGTAATGAATACAACAGCATTCTCGCTTCCCTCCTCTGCCTACACTACCTGCGAATTTCTGTGATTTGCCCTGAATCAGAGGAGGTTGAGCCGAGAGAGAGGGGACATTTCCTTGATCAAATTTTCAATGAGTCCAATGAAAAATATGAGAGAAGTTTGGCGAGACATTCCTCATTATGAGGATTTATATATGGTAAGTAGTTTGGGAGAAGTGATGAGGAAGCATAGAGTCGGAACAGATCGTTACGGTAATCGTCGGGTCTTTCCGTCAATGATTCTTAGATCAAACCCCATTCGTCGAGGCGGTCCATTGTATGTAACGCTTCATCGAGATGGACAGGGCGAACGACATTACGTTCATCGGTTGGTTGCCTTCAGTTTTTGGGAGGAAGCAATTCGAGATCCCGATTATCCAGTCGGTCATCTTGATCGGGATAAGGAGAACAATCGCTTGGATAACCTATCCTTCTATCTTACAAGAGAAGACTTCATACAAAGTCCCATCATGGAAAAAAAGCTAATTCAGGAGCTGTCAGCTCCCTCCTCCCTTCTATCTCCTGATGATGAGGAATTCATCCGACATATATGTCGTCCTGGATCAAAGGAGTTTGGAATGGCTGTTCTAGCTAGAGAATACGGAGTCGAGACCAAAACTATCAAGCAGATACTAGAGGAGGCTGAATTCGATGTCCAACCATGCATCATCCGGTGAAATGAGAGATTGGCTTGATTTCATGGAAAACGCAAAAATGTACACAAAACGAATCGAGCATGCAGAAGGAATCATCTCACAGCCTCCAGAGACATTGAAAGATAAATTAATCCTTAATCGGGACGAGGCTGCGTGTTTGGAGTGCAAGAAGCGAATGGGGAAAATCATTGTTCCACAAGGAAGGTACTGCGTAAAATGTTGGTTTGAGCAGCACCTGCTAGAGAGCGAAATTGAGAGAGAACGAGCTGTCCGAACAAAAGGGCGATTGTTAGGAAAGCTAACCCTAGCCAATGGAGAAGAAATTCCTTTTCTATGGAATCATAAAGTGGACTATCACAAGGTGTTCCGTTACTACAAGTCTGAAAAGAGCTGTCTTGTGGTGGCTGGTATGGTGGGTCAACTCAAGTATATCCCTACAGAGATCGTTGTCTCTTTAGGGGTGCGAGGGTATGGGCAGAAGGGTGAGGAATGAATGATGAGCTGGCGGCACTGGCTATCTAGTTTTTTTGAAGATGATGGTGAGGATGATTGGGCCAACTTAAACAAACCTCCTGAACGTCGCTACCAGGTGAATGAGAAACACAACACTTTTTCTATTACCGTCAATCATGATGTAATGGATATTCGCACCTATGAAGATAAATTTTGCTATGAGTGTGGAACAAAGCCCTACACCCATGTCATGAATCAGCATGGATACTGCGAAGAATGTAGCCGCCGAACTGAAGTGATTGAGAGAGAGCTAGAGATTGCCGACTACATGGAGGCTTATATGATTGGATACTTTATCACATCCAAAGATCCTATATTTTTTGTTTGGAAACCTGGAGTAGATTACGGTCGTATCTATGCGAGGAAGTTTTCACTCAAACAAGTTATGAGAGTGATCGGCCTTGATGGGACTCTCATTTCAGTTAATACCTTGTACACAATCAGAATGGAACGCAAGCAAGATGTTTATATGTTGTTTGATTCCGAGCATATAAACAGCATTGATGGTGATGATCGTTCGTACTTTTGATTTTGATTAGGGTGATGGGGATTATGTTTCCCCCTCTTTCCGACTATAAAGGAGATGAGTGGATTGTATACTACGGTGTTTATTTTCATATTGATCATTTTAGCGTTAGGTATTGGAATTGGAAATGAGTGGGGTTTTAAAGGGGTCATTATTGCTAGTATTGCGGTCTTTTGTTTCTTTATGATGTTGGCTGTTCAAGCATATTACAGCGGTAAGATGGCTTTAGCTCTAGGTCTGGATATCATTGATAGCTTTACTATTAGGATACTGTCATTTCTGCTCTATCTGTTTATTTGGTACTGTTTGTATATATTATTTAAACGTAAAGTATCTAAAGTAATATCGCAGCTATTTAAAACAAAGCAACAAAAGCTTCTTGACGAATGGAAAAAGAAATACTGATTTACCCTTTGGAGAACAAAGTAGGAGGACGATTTAAAATGGTAGATATGATCAAAATCGTATTTCTGTTCATGCTTATTACTTCGTGGCTTGTATTAGCATTAGGGGAAGGAATGAATAGGAAAGAAAAAATAGTTGTGGGTATCATAAGTAGTTTCTTTTTAATTATAACTATTCTGTTCATTTGGGGTGTGTTTTTTATAATCAGAGACATGGAACTAGATGATGGAATGTTTATCGGTATGCTAATTTCTGGTGTTTATCTGGGTGGTTGCACCTATCTATTTTTTTTGATTGAGCGAAAAGCCTTGGAAGAACAAGAGAAAGAGAAGCAGAGACTTCTTGATAAATGGAAGAAATACTGATTGAGGATATGAAAATGTTATAAAATTGAATACACTGTAGAAGAAATGGGGGTATTTCACATACCTCCTCTTCCCTTCTCACGGATCAGATAAAAGGAAGTGTTAGACAACATGATTATGGAGATCATAGGGATATTAGTGAAGGTTTTCCTAGCTATTTTTGCAATATTGTTTACCTTAGTTGTTGTGGTATTGGGAGTTTTAGCAGGTGTAGATACAATAGCTGATCTTAAGGAGCGAAGACGGAGAAAAGAATTGATCTTTGCAATTCTCCTTCTACCATTTTGTTTGATTACTCTTATGGGGATCGTCTTTATGTTTGTAAATCCGTCATTGTCAGGTCTCATGTTTTTAGGATTAACAGGGCAAGGCATCCTATTTGTGGGCATGAAAAAATTGTATGGGTGGACATAGTTTACATAATCTAGTTAAATCATTTTATAAGTAAAGATGGAAGGAGATATAGATGGTGAAAAAATTTGCCTTGGATGAATCTAAACTCACGTTTGCGCCATTTCGAGAGTGGTTCGAAAAACAAAAACTGGAGCACCAACTGACCCAAGAAGATATACGACAAAAACTCACCTTTGGAATTGGTGACTCACAACTTACGTTTGCGCCATTTCGAGAGTGGTTTAAATCGAAGAAGCTTACGACAATGCATCTCCAAGAGAATACGCAATTCTCATATGGTACCATTCATAAAATTTTGAAGGATGATTTTCCTTTTTATACAGATACCATTGATAGGCTATTAATATATGCAGAAAATATGGGATATGAATTACCCCTTAATCAGCTGATACGTAACAAAACGAAAGAGGAAATGAAAGGGCTTTCTGTACGAGATAATCATACGTTATTGGAACCAGTATCAACCGAAACCATTTTTAAGGTCTGGATGGATGTTTTTCCGATCAGGACTGACATGATTGAGAAACTGATGCTCCTGTTTGACTTAAAATTAGAAGAGGTTGTGCAGATCAAAGACCATTTTCAGCCTGCTACAATTGATATTCAGCCTGCTACAATTGACATACAGTTATCCAAGCCTAAGCCAATTGATTACAGTCCCGAATGCACACAACTCACCTTTGCACCGTTCCGAGAGTGGTTCGAATCGGTAGATCCGCCTATAAAAAAGAAGGATATACGAGAAAAAAGTAACTTTGCAATTGGTGACTCACAACTCACCCTAGCCCCATTCCGAGAGTGGCTTGAATCACAAAAGCTAACAAATCAGGATCTCCAAGAGAAGTGTCGATTTTCCTGGACAACAGTACATAGTATTCGAGATGATAATTTTCCTATCCGTACTGACACCATTGATAAGTTGTTTTTGTATGCAGCGAGTATGGGATATAACTTATCCCTTCATCAAGTGATTCGGAAGAAAACACCAGCAGAAATGAAAGGTCTTTCTGTAGCTGATTATCAACAAAAGTCAGCAGAAATCTCCCTTCCAATGATCTCAAAAATTTGGAATGACAAATTCCCAGTGACAACGGGTCTGATTGAAAAACTGATGTTCATGTTTGATTTAGATCTAGAACAGGTTGTTCGTAAGAAGGACACTCCCTCTGAAACAAAATAAAGGCATAAGCGGTTTACTATCGACAAGACTAGTAACTGCTTATGCCTTTTCCTGTTCCCCCACCAATCACACTCATTCTGTATCCTCTTGCTGTTCTCGCTTGCCTTTATTTTTCCGACTAAATAAGGAGAAAAATCCTCGCTTCGACTTCTTTTTTAATTCTTGATGGATATTCTCTAACTCTTTTTGATGAGCATAGGCTACGGATTTCGTCTCATATAGTTCCTTTTGGAGTGATTGGATTTCCGCCTGCATCATTTGTTGTTGTCGGTTTGATGAGGCTTGGTTCTCCATTTGCATTTGTTGTTGTTTTTCTAATGAGGCTTGCAATAACTGTTTCACGTCTTGTTTGAACTGTTTCACGTCTTGGCTGATGTCGTATAGAGATTGGCCTAAAGGAACCAGTGAATTCCCTTCTGGAACTAGGAAGAATGCATGATGATTTTTCCCTAAATGATCTTCGATTTGTTCTCGTGTCCATTTGTTGTTTGATAATTTCCGGATCTCTTTGATCACATGGATCGAATCTTCATGGATATAGTAGAATCGACCTGGCTTCTTCATTTGAATAAAATGACCGTATGTATTGATGTATCCAGAAAGTGTACGCTGCGGAATTCCTGTTAACTCAATGATTTGATTGACAGTCAGCCATTCTTTCGGTAAGTTTTCTTTCACCCTACTCACCTCCCTCTTTTCACCCACCCTTAATCAATTCTAGATAGTAGCTATACTTTCCTTGATTTATCTATCATGGCTGCAATTGCATATTGTAAATTAATGACTATCATAGTTGTAGAATCATAGCAGTAGCTATATAGTGACCCGACTTAAATACACGTAAAATAAGGCTTTTTTATAGCGATCAACTAAATAGTAGCTACGACACTTAGTGTTTTTTATTTTACCTATATATAATAGCTGTGTAGCAGTGGCTATATAGTAGCTACTATATAAATAGTGTTGTAGCATTGCTGGAGCAATATAAATAATAATGAAAATCATGAACCGAAGAAAAAATAGTGAATTTAACAACAAGTAAATACTTGAAATATTGCTCCAGCAATGCTACAGTAATAATAAGAATTTTATAATAAAAAATAGGGGAGATTTGAACTATGTATACAGAAAGAATTTTGGTTTCGGTAGATACTGGTAGATCTGGTGGAAAAACGATTGATCACGAAATGAAAACAGCTTTTGTTCCCAGTAGATTTAAGAAAGGGAAAATGCGCAAGTTAATTGGGAAATTGACAGATTATGCGCCTAGTGACATTGATTTTAAATATTATGGTAAGGATGGACAAATCAATGAAGAACCTGAACATTGGTTTATCGGCGAACTAGCACAAAAAGAGTCAGACATTTCCACGTCTGTGTGGTCTCAAAGTAAAGCAGATCCAAAGACTCTATACTTGATTCTTGCGAGTTTATACCGTGCCGGATATCATTCAGGCCGATTTACAGTGGTTACACTGATCCCATACTCCACCTTTGATGATGAAGAGATTGAAGCTTTGAAGAAGCTTGTGGAGGGGAATCACTCTCTTGAGATTAATGGAGTGGCCTTCAATTACAACATTGAGGAACTTCTTCTTATGCCTGAAACGATTTCTGCGTATTACGGACTTCCTGTGGAATGGACAGAAGGTAAATACGTTTACATAGTAGACGTAGGGGCACGGACAATGACACTAGCTGCTATTGATCCAAGCGGTGAACTGATCGAGGCAAGGACTGAAACGGTTCCGGTTGGTTTAGAGACTGAAAAATTCGATGATGATTATGAACTTGTTGAATTCATTGTTGACAAAATGAATCAGTTGAACTGGGATGAGCCAGCAAGAAAAGGAGTACTAGTACCCATCGGAGGCAATTACAAAAGTATTGGAAAAGTACTTTGTGAGATACAACCTGACCAACAGTCACAAGGGAAGCTAATTAATGAGATCGGTATTCTCCAAGCCTCTGATTTAGGTCTGTACGAACCAAAACGTCGTGATGATGCTGGTCGGTTTGCAAATGCATTGGGCGCATATATGGTGGCCAAGGAAGCTCTGGTTACGGAAGAAGTGTGATGGTCATTATAGGGAACGGAGGGAAGAGGAATGGTGAAAAATCGAACAACTAGCCAGAAAGCCAATCACCAGATGACAATTAATCAATTAGATCCATATGACAAAGCAATTCATGATTTTGTTGAGCAGCATGGAGCAGTGAATAAGAGTCAATTTCTTAAAAGATGTGTTGAATTTTATATGGTTTGCCATACTGGACGGCTTCCTGGTGGACAAGTTACTCTACCATTCTTTTTCGCTCCTCAATTACCAATGAACCCACACCCTATATATCCGGTAAGTGAGGTCAGTCAAATTGAGCAGGAAGAGCCGAGCAAGGATGCAGAGGACGAAGCCAAGAAAAAAAGGGCCGGTTCTTCATCTGCCAGACAGTGGTTGAAAAAGTAGATTGAGACCTATTCTAAAGTGAGGGGATAGAAAGATGGAGCAATCTAATGACATGCTTATGGCTGTTTGTCGTAAGAAAGGATCAAAACAAAACATATTCATTGTGTTTGAAAGGGGATCTAAGCCAGATATCCCGAATGATTGCGAGGTTTTTGCTTATGATAGCAACAAGGTAATAGATTGGCATCATTATAAGCCTAATAACGGTGTATTAAATAGCATAAAGAATCTATTCAAACGAGATGAAGCGCAAGAGGAAATTGCAGTAGCAGATACGATGTCTGAGGAAGAGAAGATGGAGAAGACCAAACAAAGAAATATCAGTGGTCCACTAATCAAAAGATAGCTAACTCTTTGGAGAAGGGGGCAGAGGGGAAGAGTTTGCGGTGTTCTTGCGCAAATCTCTTTCCTGTAGCCTCTTTAGATCAAGCCAGTGCTTTTCTGGCGCAGACCCTTTCCAAATCCCTACCAGCCCCAAAGCTATTGCTTATCCTTCCCCCTAATGGGAAGGGGTGCCCAGTGGCGAGCGATAGTCCCCCCATGATTGGGGGCTAGGGGGCTGATAATCAATTCAAATTTGAGGTTTTGCGGGGTGATTTAAGTGAAAAGAATTTTGAATAGGCTACAGAATTGGTGGTATTACTGTGGCTATGATGAGGAAAAAGACCCTAACTTTAGCCATATCTATACAGGTGATTACTGTCATCCATACGATGATAAAGAGTATGTACAACAATTGAGAGAAGAAGAGTATGCCAGACAAGAACAGCAAGCAAAAGAGATCGAAGCATTTTACAATGAACAAGACGAGTTAAGACGTGAATGGAACGGATTTTAATAGATTGTCCTGTTTAAGACACGATTCCCATCCCCTGTATCTCTTCTCTTAATGGGAAGGGGGCAGGGGGCAGGGGGCTGATTTTTTAGGCTAGGTGCTTGTACTTCTTTAAATAGTTTTCAGCTGAAACCTCAATCAGAAAAGAAATGCTAATCGGCGAGTTTTTAACTTCTTTATATAGGAATTTTGGAAGCATAGTTAGATATCGTGCTTTCTTTTCTTCTTTTGAGATGGTTATATTGGCTAGAAATTCTGTGCTGGAGAAATGTTCGTTAAATAGAATATCAAAAACTAGAAATTGCACAGTAAGGCGGTATTTTTTTATGTATTTCCCCATTTTCTTTTTCAGCTTTGGATTTAAAAAAAACGCAGTCTGTTCCGGGATGAAGTCATCCTGAGTTAAGGCTTCACCCGTTTTTTTTTTAAGCTTTTGGGGAAGTAGTTCGATATGGTAGGAGAGCAACCAACCCAGAAATTCATTTCTGTATGAGGTAAACTCAGGTACGTTCTTTCTCGCTTTCTCGATGGCATCAAATGTACTATTCGCTGTATGTAGGGGGAGATTATCAGGGAGTAAATCTCTTGATTTCATGGTCTCCATGATTTCGCGTAATTTATTTACGGAAATCTCGTTTTTAATCAGTGCATCGTAGAGTATAAAGGAAACTAGCTTAGATCGAGTTGTTTGCATTTTAGCAGTGTAGGTACTTAAAAGCTTATTTGCTTTTGGGGTTAAGCGATAGGATATCCTGGTATAATCTTTCTTGCTCATGGCTGTCCGTCCTTCCAATTATAGGTTCTAGTTTTAAAATCTCCTTAATGTACTCCTTTTAAAATATTACAATAAGTTCGATGCAGATACCTTTACTCGTCTGAGGATTTTATATTACTATTATAAATGAACAATTAGTAACATATACACAGAGAGGAAGAAAAGATAATGTCAAAGATTGGTCAGCAGATTGAAAATGGTGTTTCACAAGTTGTTGATGAGTTTGTACGAGCAATCTTTCGTAGAAATGAGCGGATGCAACTAGAAGAAAAAAAGCTTCTAGAGTTACATAATCAGACGATTGATACTCTTGAAAGACAATTAACATCAGAGTTAAAAGAGCAAAATCTTGTCGTTCATCCTACTGGTAACGATCCGCAAGTGGGAGAGGGATCGAAAAATCATAATGAACCAGTAATTGAGAGAATTGTAAAAGAGGAAAATAATGTACTACAGAATCATAATGGAGAGTCGGTTCATAAACAAGTTGTAACTGATATGAAAAAGGATTTAGAGCAAGATCTTTATAACAAGAGCTTTGTTTTAGAAAGAGCAGAGGGGCCGCTGCACTTCAAAGAAATAAATGCCGGAAATATTGTTTTTACGGATCGTGAACAGAAAGAAATAATAGTGGAGCCGAAAGATTTGAATGTTAGTTTGGAATTAAGAGGACGTTTAGAAGCGTTACAGTATTACCGTTCGTTAAGTCAGTCGGATGTCCTGAAAACGCTTAAAGAAGTTCAAAAAGTCGCAAAACGAGATGGGCGACCAGTGGAGGAAGTATATCGAGAGAAGTTACAGCAGAAGATAGAGCTGTCGATCTCACGCTCCAGGGAAACTCTATTAAAACAAGCTTCCATAACAAGCGGCGAGATTGGGAATATTAAAGGGAAGCTAAGGAGTGCAGAAAGGACAGTAAATGAGAAGATCGGGATGTTGGAAAATGTTCGTTTAGAGGGGAAGATAGGGAAAGAAGAATATCAAACGCTCAAGAAGCAGCTGGAAGGAAAAAAAGAGAGGATAGCCGGTCAGCTGAAGCAACTAGAAGGGGCGGAGAAAAAGCTAGAGATTCAAGTGAAAAATGATCTACAAGCTCAGTATCCAAACATGGAGGTTAGCAAGCTATCTCTAGCTGAATCGGTAGCGGTGGGGATAGCAGCTGAAAGGGTGACTGAGAAGGGAATTGAAAAATTGAAGGAATATGCTAGTAGTCAAAAGGAGGACAGTCTCCTAAAGACATTGGAAAAGTCTACTAAACAAGTCGAGGTGGTGGTAGAACAGACGATTGAGAGAGAAGTGTTCACACGATAAAAAATAGAGATTCCTGGGGCTTAAATGCTGTCGGGAATCTCTATTTTTTATGCTCATTCATCGGAAGAGGAAGGAGGGTTTAATGATTCATCATTTTTGACTATTGGCCCATATTTATATCCTACTTTTAAGGCATCCTCTTTCGTTGTTACCCCGAACGTCTTCATGAAAATTGCTCCCATTTCAATTTTCTTTTTTGTGTCTTGCTTTCTTTTTTCTTCCGAAATTTGATGCTGTGTTTTTTTCGCTTTTTTCTTGGCAGTGACTACCTTCTTTTTTGCATTTTCAATATCTTTCATATCTTCTTCGAGTTGTATATATAATCGCTCAAGTTTACTTTGTTTTTTTGATTCCTTATTCATTTGTTCATCCATTTTTCTTGCCTCCAAACCCCAATCAAATTAGATACTTTAAGTTCATAATAGAAAAATTTTACTTCAAGGTCAAGCTAAGTGACATCAAACAGTTTTCGGGGTATAATATCCCTGTAGTACTTTGACAGGGCGCACTTATACATTGCTATGCAATGTCGTGCGAACCGATCTCTGGATCGGTGGTTTTAAAAATCTCAATTTCGCTGTTCGCTACATGACCATTTTTAAAATTTGTTTTTCCCGCAGGGGCTTATATATAGATTGCAGTTTACAGATTCGATTTTTGAAAATATGGGAGGTGTGAAAGTTGGCTATCTATCATCTATCAATGCAAATAGTGTCTAGAGGAAAAGGGCAAAATGCAGTCGCTATGGCTGCATATCGTTCGGGTGAGAAACTATTAGATGAGGAATCTGGAGAAGTGAAAAACTACCGACGACTCACACCTCCCGAATCTTTTATTATGGCTCCTAATCATGCTCCTATTTGGGTATATGATCGAGAGCGACTTTGGAATGAAGTTGAAAAAGCAGAAAAGCGAATTGACTCTCAACTTGCTCGTGAAATGAATATAGCTTTGCCTAGAGAGCTTACTAATGAGGAACAAAGAACTCTTGTAGAAGAGTTCGTAAAGGATACGTTTATTTCGCAAGGAATGATAGCTGATGTAGCGATTCACAGGGATGATGTAAACAATCCTCATTTCCATGTAATGCTTACCATGCGTGATATTTCGGAAAGTGGATTTGGCTTGAAAAATCGGAGCTGGAATCCACAGTTCGCCAATAGGGGGAAATCACATTCCTTTGATGGGAGAGGTTTCGTAAAGGATTCCGATTCGTTGGTGGATGCTCGTGGACAGTGGTCTAACTATGCGAATCGTGCTTTAGAACGTGCTGGTTTTTCAACTCGAATTGACCATAGAAGCTATGCAAAGCAAGGATTGGATCTAGTTCCAACAAAGCATATAGGCTCATCCGATCATTTGAGGGAGAAGAAAGCTTTAGAAGAATCATCCATGTCAGGGAAAGAGTATCGTCCTGTTACAAAATATGGACGTTTGAATGAGCGAATTAAAAAGCTTAACCAGAAGATAGCAAAGGAAATCCAACAAGGCGAAGCAATTATTATTTCCCTAGAGAAAAAAATCCAAGAGCGCAAGTCAGATCTCCGTTATCAACTAGAGCGATCTGGAAAATGGGGTCAACTCAATGATGTAGAGAAGACATCAATCGTTTTCGTTCAAAAACGAATGAAACAGGATGTCAATTTAGGTGTGGCATTGGAATGTCGTTCATCTATTGAACGTTGGGAGAGAGTACTTGCTAAGAAGGAAGTGGAGTTAAGAGAGGAAGTATCTAACCTAAAAAGAGCCAAAGAGTTATATCAAAACTCCCAAAATCGAGAAGAAACTTCTGACCAATTAGCTAAGTTTGGTTTCACTTTTGATGACTTCCGAAATGAGCTTAAGCAACGTGCATCTCTTGTCAAACAAGAGATGGATAAGATAAACAAACAAAAGGGATATGTTCAAGAGGGGCTTGAAATGACAAACACGGCCATCCAGACATTCTCGCATCTGGTGAAGGAAGAAGCGAAGGTGATCTATGCTCAAGCGGATCATGATCAGTTGCTTAAATACGATCCGATAGAGATTCATCGGTTAGTAGATCACCATAATAAAACAGGATTAGTAGTCCCGATTAATCAAATTGAAGCCTTCTTAAAAGATAGAAGACAGCCAGAAAAAGAAAAGACGGTACCTGTAATCGAGCAATATCAGAAGCTGGTTAAAGACAATCGCTTCCTCATTAACTGGCAGCGGAAGTTGAAAGAAAGAGAAAAGGAAGTAACCCCAATCAAAATAAGTGATCCCAAGACTTTTGCAAAAACGATGGGTGAAATTACAAAGGAACGTCGCATTATTGCGGAACGACTGAAAAAGCTCAAAACAACGCTCTCCATAGTCGATAAGTTGATGATTGAGGAGGCTAAGAAACAATACCCTGGCGAGGCTTGGATAGAATCAGTAGATCCAAAAACGGCTAGGCAATTACTGATCTTGAATGAACAAGAGGGTCGGGTTGTATCTCAAAATGAGATTTTGGATAGAACGATGGAGCGAAATTCAAGGGAATTGTCATCCCAACCAGTGCAGAGTACATCCGATGTATTCGTTAATGAATTGGCGCAAGGGATTCGCTCTCTGTTAGCGGATACTAGAAATGGTAAGTCAGATCTGGATCGTGCAGCGGAAGAACAGAAACGTCGATCCAAAAGAAGTCGAGACCGTGGATCTGGACGAGGGCGTTAAGGAAAATAGAGGAGATGAGGCGAATGTTGACACGTTTAAAAGAGACAAAGAGACAGGTGGTAGGAGCCATTCTCTTTGCGATGATTGGTATATCTATTGTCGAATGGATAATAGGAACAGCTATTGTATGGACTCCACGAACCAGTCAGATTGAATCATTTGATACTATTTGGGCGGAGATGAAGCATCCGATTGAAATTTTTCGAAGTGCTTTAAACGAATCCCCATTTGTTTCCTTTCAATTTATCGTTCCGATTTTGTTTATTCTCTTTACTGTAAAGATCTATGGAGTACTAGTGGGGAAAGGGAAGTATCGGACAGATGCATCTTACGGAGCCTATGGTACTGCCACTCTTGCAACTCCATCCGAAGTATTTAATGATCGTGAATTTGTTAAAAAGACTTGGCGTAAATCTCCTAATGAAAATCTTATGAACCGCTCCGGCTTGATTTTTGGGCTTATGAACAATCGCCCTGTGATACTTCATGAAGAAACCGATATTCCTAACCGCAATGTTTTCATCATCGGTTCGCCAGGATCAGGTAAAACTCAATCGTATATTCTGACCAACATTATCCATGAAACCGAAAGAAGTATAGTAGTCACAGATCCGAAAGCTGAAATCCTTGAAAAAACAGCACGTTTGAAAATGGAGCAAGGATATGATGTGAAAGTGATCAACTTTAAAGAGATGACGGTTTCGGATAGATATAATCCGATTGATTATATTGACAAGGAGATTGAGGCAGAACGAGTCGCAACTACGATTGTAATGAATGCACAGGTGAGTAATCAGAAAAATCCTGATTTCTGGGCACGAGCTGAAGTGGCCCTCTTGAAAACCCTTTTGCTTTATGTCAAAAAAGAGTGTCCAGAGAATGCGACTATGGCAAAGGTAAAGGAAATTCTGACAGAGCAAGGAAGAACTCCAGAAGAAATGGATGAATTCTTTGATCGATTAGAGCGTGATCATCCAGCCTATCAAGCCTATCTGATTGTAAGAATGGCCGATGATAAAGTGAGAGCAAGCATTTTTATATCACTGGGTATCACTCTATCGAAATTCGATCCAGCCGATGTGCGTAAGTTTATGGAAACTAGTGACTTTAAATTAGACGACATTGGTAGGAAAAAGATGATAGTGTATTGTGTTCTACCAGTGGCTGACCCAACCTGGGAACCGCTGATTAGCACATTTTTTACACAGATGTTTCAAAGGCTTTACGACGTAGCAGATCATAACTTTAGTAAACTTCCTGTGAAAGTAAATCTAATGCTAGATGAATTCCCGAACTTAGGTACAATACCTGGTTATGAAGAGATCTTAGCTACGTGTCGGGGTTATGGGATTAGTAGTAGTACCATAGTCCAGTCGATCGGCCAGCTCATTTCAAAATATAGCAAAGAAAAAGCGGATGCAATTATTGGGAACTGTTCATTACGGTATCTACTGGGTGTTGGAGATAAGTTAACGGCTGAATATTTCTCGCACCTCATTGGAAAAACAACAGTCGAAACAAGATCCTCATCATCATCAAAAAATAGTCGTGGAGGCAGTGATTCCACTTCTCTTAATTACAGCGCACGTAGTTTGTACACACCGGATGAGTTAACACGTTTGAACAAGAAAGAAGGAATTCTTCTAGTTGTCGGAATGAATGTGATCAAGCTTAATAAAGTGTTTCAGTTTGAATTTTTCAAGGGAATATTGAGTGAGGGTACGGAGATAAGTCGATTTGATTTTCTGAGAGAGAGAGATGGATTACCAGAACCAAGAATGACTCTTGAGGATATGATTGATTTTGGCGAAACAGTTGAGCCACTTTCGTTCATGGATCAGCTCAAGCATGATATGAATCAGATGGACGAGATGATTGAGGGCACAGGGGAACAAATTGAGGAAGTTGTTCCTGCTATCCATGAACTGGTTTCGGGTTTATCAGTTGCCGTTTCTAATCTGGATGGAGTTGAGGATGAAGCAGTCAAGGAAGAAAGTGAAATGGATGAGGAGATTAATTCGGAGGAAGTAGATCAACAGTTAGATGAGCTGCATGGTGACATTGAAGTTGCTCATCAAAATGTAGAGGAAGAAGCAGTAGAAATGGATCTATTTGACTCCATAGAGGACGAAGATATGGATTTGGAGTTGGATTCTTTATTAGAAGATGTTGAAGATGAAGAGAAAACGAAAGTTAACACATAATTGCAACTCTTGCGTTGTTCATTTATAATATAAATATGTAAAGGGGTGTGTGAAATATGGAAACAAAACCATCATGTTCTACTTGGAATGAAAGTGAAGTTACCCAGAATGAAATCATACTTGGCATCCTGGGGGAGGGAAAAGAAACTTTATATATACCGTATAAAGTTTGGGTTGATAAAATCTACGCTGGTGATGAAAGTACAGATTTTTGGAGCCAATGTGAAGCAATGCTACTGACAGAAGTGATGAAACATCTGTCAAAAAGAGAAGAGATCCATACATTTGAAGAAATGAAATCAGCTTTAATTCGATGGAATAAACCGGATAGTGTTGAACGATTGTCATTTATCACTTCGGACAGATTTAATGAATTACTGGATGCTAAATCGAAAGAAACAGTTCTGCTTGGTCTCAACATTAGGCTACAAAAATTCCTCTTAGGATAGGTGATACATATATGTCATTGACACTTGTAGATCAAAATGAGTTAGAAAAGACATCAGGATTGCTTTTAGGATGGGATGAAACATACTCCAAGTTTGTTGTGTTAGATGAGAGTTATCCTAGTAATACCATGATTGTGGGGAAAGCAGCTTCTGGTAAAACTACCTCGTATGTGATTCCTAACATCATATTTGAACAAGAGAAGTCTATTGTGTTTTTTGGATCTAAAAAAGAAGTCTATGATGCAACCAAAGAAAAGAAAATCGAACAAGGTTATCGGGTTGCATCGTTTGACTTCAACGATGGTTATGATTTCGAAGATCCGAAGCAAGTGAAGGAAATCTTCAAGGAAATTGTGAAGGAGTCAAGAAGCGAAAAAGTAGTCTATTATATTGGAATGCCTATCGATCAAGATGTGTTTACAAAAGAATCGATAGTAACTGTTTATAAAGAGCTTCTAGATTTTGAGGAAGACACTTCATCAGTAGGTAATGCTGTTCATCTTATTTTTGACGACAGCAATCTATATATGGATTACGACTTGTTAAGTGAAATTGTACATGTATGTCGGTCATATAAGGTGCAAGTTAGTCTAGTAATCCCAACTTTACACTTGGTACCAGAGGACAAAATCTTAGCTTTATTGGGCGGCTTTCAACAACATGTTATTACTGGTTTACAGGGTACTGAAAAAGAGATTCAACTCTATAAGAGTCTTGTTGGAGTGACCGTATCTCAAGGTGCTGATGGTAAATTGATTACAGTGGAACAGGATCAATGTCTCCAATCTATATCTAGTGGGAAAAGTGTATTGATCCAGCTAGGTAGCAGTAAGATGGTTGAGGTCTCCCAGATTTATTTGATTTGAGGGAGGTGATATAAAGTATGAATGAGTTATCCAGAAGTGGATAGCTCAGTTAAATCAGAAAGGGAGATGGATTATTTGAATCAACAAAAATTGATAAGACTCAAAGAAGATTTCAGAAAGAACTATAAGAAGATCGGGATGTCCCTTGCAGCGGTTTCGCTGGTTGCAATTGCAGCCACTGGATGTTCAAGTGGAAAAGATGCATCACCGACTGATTCAAAACCGAATCAAAATCAGGAAGTAGCTACAACGCAAACGCAAACACCAACTCCTTCTAATGTAGAGGTGGAAGCAAAACCTGATGATTCAGATGAAAAAAATGTTGCATTAACAGAGGATGATTTCAGACAGATCGAGGAACGAGTTGATCATGTGAAATCAGACGATCTCTCTAATCATGTTGCTGTTGCTCTAGGAAAGATGGATGACAATGTTCCATCTCGTGATCAGAACATAGCCATAGCAAAGGTGGATCAAACACCGAAAGTTGATACTACTCAAGGAGATGTGCTTGCCTTTGGTGGTAATCAGTCAACCGAGTCACCTGATCTACAAACGTTGGTTTTTGATCCACCAACAAAAGATGTACCAGTCGAAACGAAACCACCAATTCAACCAATCGAACGGCCTCCAGTTGTTGTTATAGATAAACCAGTCGATAAACCAACAGGCAAAGATAAGCCGAAAGATAAGCCAACAGATCCTCCAGTAGTGGTAGTAGTTGAGCCACCAGTCATTACTGTGACAGAACCGACAGGTAATACTACAGTAGTCTTTGATCCTAAGCCAGTAGACAAGCCAGCAGATAAACCAACTACTGGCGATAAGCCGAAAGAGGACAAGCCAGCAGA
>NZ_FPJZ01000010.1 GCF_900119485.1 Thermoactinomyces sp. DSM 45891 | reverse complement strand
CTTCTAATTCGCTCTCATTTCCGTCCTTCAGGGCTTCTTTGTACTTATCGTAAAATCGAACTTTGAGTAGGGAAGAAGAAGAACCAAGATAGATGGTTTGCCCTTTTCTGTATCCATCTGAGAGTCGGATTTTTTCATAGTTGGTTGCTTCTCGGAATTTGCTTTGAACCTCACCCGATTTGACCTTCTTTTCAATCTGAGGGATTTTGAAATACCCTGTGAAATCATCAAGAGCAAGATCAAGTCGTGTGATGTTTGAATCAAGATCCAGAATCATCGCTAGAAGATGAGGCCATTTCCTCTTTCCATAGCCTTCATACTCCCTACAACCTTGACCCGACATTTTCAGATGAATCCCCATTCCTTCATTACCATCATAGTAGATCGTTATATTGCCCAATCGAAGGGATTTCCGATATCCGTTACCACCTCGATCCAGCTCTGCAAAGTCATCCTTATTTAGATCCAAAATGCCTTCAATTAATGCTTCCAAACTGACATTTTTTAAAGTGGCTCCAACCCAGTCTACAAGCGCTCTCAAGCCAGTTCGGGATGTATTTTGTGCCCCCGTGTTACTGGACGGGGGCAAGTTGCTTATTGTGTGCATCGTTCATCTTCCTCTCTTTGATCGAATTTATAGACCATGTTGATCCTGTCGTCCGCAAACTCCAATGATCTATCAAGCTTCTTCACGTCTTGGCTTGGCAATGGGGGGTGTGGGTTGCGGTCATGAATGCTTTGACCAGTCTAATTTGCGATTGGATACTGTTTGCAGGTTCCATATGGGCTTGGCATGTCGGGAAAAGAACCCGACATCTAAGAACCCCCGTGCTGACGCTCTTCAATCAGAACCCGTGTATATGCTCCATGCCAAATGCTTGATCCGGGCTGTTGACAATCATAGGGGAATCCGAGAGGATCGGAACCGAATCCCTTAACAAACCGATTAGAAACGATCTATCTAGAAAAAAGATCATTTTCACTTTGCCCGATGGGACGTGAGGTTCATTTGCGTTGTGTTCTACTTTGTAGGATCATTCCAGCTTCTACGTGAACCCCAGATCGTCAACAGGTATCTCTTTTATGAAGAGATGTGCGAGAATCGAATGGATTAGCCTTGTTGGATTCGTTTCCTTGGGATTGCGATAGGTTCAGGCTTTTCTTTCCGAGCTTTATAGGTTTCGATATCCTCGACATTTCGTGATTGTAAATCTTTCTTGAAATCCTCTAGCTTGTATTCTGCAAAGCTGAAATTGGTCAACTCTTGCCCTTTCATGATGTAGCCTTCACCTAATTTGAGTGCTTTCAGCTTCTTGTTCTCGGAACCAAATGCCATCTCGTAGGCAGTATCGGAGCCTGCTCCTAATACAACTTTGGTGGTTAAGTTCTCTCGAATCACGGTGGGTAAAAAGGAGCTATCCGGGCGTTGTAAGATTAGGATTAGATTGACTCCTGCCGCCCGACCTCGTAGAGCAATGTCACGTAGTTTGTCAAAGAGTAATTCTTTCTCTGTCTTTCCAGTCTCCTTATCCTTTTTCGTAGATAGGTTTTCTGCGAAGAAAATAAACTCATCCACTAATAGAAAATATGGTTTATGACCTAAATCTCTATAATCATTGACATCGTGATGCATCATATCTTCGAAACGTCGAACGACTTCTTGATGTGTTTCATTTACATACGAGATAAAATCTTCTTGACTGGATGCGACTTCATACCCAAACTTTCTCATGAAGTTAAATTCGACTAGTTTTCCATCTGCAATTTTTAGTGTCCAATCGGGATCGAACTGGATGAGGAGGTTTCGTAAGAAGGTGCTTTTTCCTGTGCCCGTGAGACCAACAGCTAAGCAGTGAGGGTATTGGTCAAATTCCCAGTCAAAGCGTTCCCCTAAGCGGTAACCTAACCCGATCGAGTGGCTATCATCTTCCTTACGCGGTACATACGATGCGTCGAGTTGCTGGTGTTGAAAGACCATCATGCAGTAACCGTCTTCTACTATGGTTTTAACAAGCGGAAGCTTAAACGAATGCTGGAATGTTTCGGACTTCGCTAACCATTCCTTTGACATCTGTCCATAGATCAAACGAAACCGAATGTAGTAATTGAAATCATCTTTTAATATCTCAATCTTCGGAAAGGTGTATTTAGACTCAATCACCGTTTCTCTACCGATTTGTTTTCGTACTTTCTCTTCATAGCCTAGACCGCATCCTAGTAAGGTTTCCCGTAACTTCTTGGATAGTTTGGCTCCTTCCCTGTGACGACCCCAGTAGCTACGAAAGAAGCGATCTAGTTTGAAGATATAGGGGCGTGTCTGAGGAAAACACAGCCCCGTCGCTAAGCATGCGTTTGAGAAGTAGAAAGGAATACCTGATTTTGCGGCGAACCCTGCAAGGAGTGGTAACCACAATAGGAGATTACTGTATAAGAAGGCACTCACATGATAGAATACAATGTCTTCTTTTTTATAAAACGGGATTTTCTTCTTCTGTGCCAAATAGATCACCTCCGATAGAATTGCTAGCAGAGAGTATTTCTTCTTGAAGCTTGCGTTCTTTTGCTATCGCTTTTTCCTTCTTTCTGCGTTCTCGATCTGCTCTTGCTTTTCGTGTGTGATCGGTTTCCATGGTGACAAGGTCATATGCGGGTAGAAATAATGCTTTGATCCAATCGTCTTGGGGTTCGTTCATACTAAACCAACTCATTTCTTTTCCTCCTTTTTCTCATCTTCCTTATAACCACAAACAACACAAACTCTCTTTTTTACACCTGTATGAGCTATAACACCTTGCCACTCTGAGCATTCGGGACAATCTTGCAATGAGATAAACTCGGATTTAATCACCATTTTTTATTCTCCTTTTTAATGACTTTGGTTGCGATGATTTTTGCATTGTTTCCTGTTGCAATGTTGATCTGGTTCCCATAACCCTTTTTAGCGGCATTTTGCAATTCTTCATTCAGCTTTTTCCACATTAAAATCTCTCCCTTTATTTTGGTTTTAGTATGGTTACCGATGTCATGCAGATGTTTCTAAGGCGTTTCTTGGTTTGCTTAAGAAATCAACATCATCACCGACTATCTCCATACTATAGCGAGGCTCTCCTGTTTCTTTGTCTTTATATTGGGATACACTTACACGACCTGTAACGCGGATCTTAGAGCCTTTCATGAGACGAATACAACGTTCTGCTGTTTTTCCCCATAGTTTGAGTGGGATAAAGTCAGTTGTCATTTCATTGGTTTTGCGATCAAAGTATCCATCCACCGCTATGGTGAGAAACATATAGGACTTTCCACTTGTTGTTTTGCTCAACTTAGGCTCTCGTGTAACACGACCGATTAGGTTTACTTGATTCATTTGAATTCCTCCTAGTTTTGGGTGGGTATTAATTTTTCAATCATAAAGGCGAGTTCGCTTTGTAATTCGTCATCTGTCAAGTAGTGAGAGAGGTTGATAATGTGGTTGTCTAACATTTCGGAAACTTCATCTCGTGAATGATCGTGATAGCATCGAACGCAACGTTTTAACATCTCAGTAACTTCAACTTTTAAACCTTTTCTTAGGCACCTGAGACAATATAGTGTGTATTGGTATTTCATCATTAAGCCTTCCTTATAGGGACTTGGATTTGCTGTTTCAGTTCTTTAAGAAACTGGAGTTCTTCTTTCATCTGCGCGATTTTGCCATCTTCCCACATGCCTTGTAGAAATCCCATAGAGTGGGTCTCGACCTGAAATTGAAGAACTTCTAAGCGGTATTCGATTTTGGATAGAACATGATTCATAAAGTTCACTCTCCCTATAATCAAGTTTGCATAATAATTTTTTCATCTTGCTTACCCTTACCCTCACTATATGTGAGATTTTATATAATGTCAATACATATTCTCACATCTTGAGACATTTTATTTTGTCACAACTGGTGATATAATGTGATTGGAAGGATGGAAGATGCAATGGCAATGTTAAAAGAAAGAATTGTGGAATTACGCAAAAAAAATAAGCTATCTCAAGAACAGTTTGCAAAAGATTTCGGAGTAGGTAGAAGTACTGTTGCAATGTGGGAAACTGGTGATCGAACCCCAGATGCTGAAACAATACAACGATTGGCTGATTTCTTTGATACTTCTACTGATTATTTACTTGGTAGAACAGATGTAAACTATTCAGTGGAACAATTTCAATCAACTCGTAGGGGGTTTGGTAGAGATCATGGAAACAAGGCTACAAAGAAATATCTAGATTTACAAATATTTAATAGTTTAAAGGGATTGCCTGAAAATGTATGTAAGGAACTACAGTCTCCATTATTGTTTTATAAAGTTCTTCAATTACGAAATGATGTACCTGTGACAATTTCGGAGTCCTATATTCCTAGTTCTCTTCCTCTTAAAAGGTTGAAAAAAATCCTAGATGAGGTTAAACAAAATCCAACTTTAAGTTTGTACAAAACTTTGGAGTCTATGGGGAGAAAGCCTATTAATTGTGAAGAGACCATTACTATAGACAAACCGTCTATTGAAGAGAAAGAGATTTTACAGATGCCAGACGATGTTCCTGTAGCAAGGATTGTTAGAAAGACATTTGACTCCTCTAGCCACCTTGTAGAGTACTGCTTGTTAACAAGTCGTACAGACCTATACAATTTCACATATCGTTTTACACTGTAAAAAACTACGGAGGGATTACTTATGGAAAAACTTAGAGGGCTTGAGGAAGAGGCTTATTCATTCTATAAAGCAACAGGAATGCCATTTGTGGTTATGAAATCGGCAATGACCTTGGATGGAAAAATAGCTACTTCTACAGGGGATAGTAAATGGGTAACAGGAGAAGAATCAAGGCACCATGTACATGAACTACGTCATATATATGATGGAATCATGATAGGCGTGGAAACAGCCATTAAAGATCGACCACAGCTTACCACACGTCTACCCGAAGGAAATGGAAGAAATCCTATTAGAATTATTGCAGACAGTTTCTTACGATTACCATTAGACTCTCCTTTATTAGATACTAGCAATGCTCAAACATGGATTTTTTGTACAGATGAAGCCAGCATGGAAAAAGAAAAACAATTGTTGGAGCATGGTGTGAAAATAGTTCGTACAGGTAGTGGGCAACGAGTTAATTTACATAATGCAATGAAGTATCTGGGAGACAATGGAGTCAAGTCTGTGCTATTAGAAGGTGGGGGCCATTTAAATTGGTCAATGTTAGAAGCTTCGTTGGTACAAAAGGCTGTTATATTTATAGCTCCCAAGTTACTAGGGGGAAGAAACAGTATTTCTCCAATCTCTGGTGAAGGATATGATCGAATGGGGTTAGCTACTCAATTAAGCAATCTTTCTGTGGAGCATTTTGGAGCAGACGTATGTGTAATTGGATACATAAAATAATTAAGAGAGGGGATTCCTCTCTTTTTTTTATGCATAGTAGGAAGGGCAATTGTAAACAACTTACGAATTTATCTATATACATCAATAGATAGAGGGAGATATTAAAGTGAAGATAAGGAAAGAAAAATGGCTAAAGAAACAATTCAACAAATGGATGGATAAGAAAGATCATGAAACCCGTCACAAGATCATTGTAAAAAAACGAATGATCGAACAAATTATTCGTTGGATTAAATTACCCTTTCTTGCAGTTAGATTTCTAAAAGAACAGATTGCCCGCGGATATCTTCCATCTCTGGATAAAAACATGTTTAAAACAGAATCCCCTTTAGAGAGAGCCATGTACTACGATCTACGCCGAGTTTACAAAAAAGAGGAAATTATCCCTCAATATCCGATCGGTAACCGTTGGGCAGACTTCGCACTACCAAAATACATGCTCATGATCGAACTAGATGGAGTTACATACCATCAAGACAAAAAGAAGGATCAAATCCGAGATGCCTATATAAGGAAACAAGGCTGGACAATTATGAGATTCCCAACTTGGTTAATAGAAAAGAAACCCGGGGAAGCCATTAGGAAAGTGGTTAATTTCACACAAAAAGCTAGGGAATCCCAATCATCCATTACTTCATAGTAATCTCGATGTTAAACTCTTCATCTGTTTTAGTGTACATAACGACATCAATTAATTCTCTCAAAACCGTGTTAGCTTCACGTTCTGAAAGCTTATCACCATGAGCAAGGAATCTACGCATTTTCATAAGTGTCATTTCTACTCTGTCTAACTCAGTGGTACTTCCCTCCTCTTCGAGTTCACGTACTTGCCCTTCTAGCGACTTGATTTGTTGTTTGATCTGTTGAATTTGTTCTCTTGCTTCACTCTGTGTAAAAATCTCCATCATAAAACCTTGCTGTATTCTCTTAATGTCATTATTTAGCTTTGTAATCTGCTTTAGTTTTGATTCCAACTCTTGTGCGTAATCTGGTTCATCATCAGAACTATGCTCTCTTATCAAATCAGCATACCGCTCTAGTTTTTTCACATGCTGAGAAAAATAATAATGAAAAGTCTCTTCAAACTTTGAAAGAGTGATTCCACCATTCTTACACATGGTATAGGAATCCCCACTGTATATCCTTGTCTGACAAGATGAAATTCGTTTTCCACCATACCTACTTCCTTGAAACGAATGGATACCTCCACATTGACTACAACGAATCAGACCGCTAAATTTATGCTTTCCTAGTTTCAAAGCTGGAGGTCTACTATTTCGGTCTTTTTTTAGCTGCTGAACTTGGTCGAAGAGTTCCTGAGAAACAATCGGTTCATGAGTATTTTCAACTAAGATTTGCTCTGAACTGTCGGTGTATGATACAGTGCGCTTCCCATCGACTTTTTTTTGATTCGTTTTACCATACAGAGAGTGTCCGATATATGCAACATTAGAAAGTAGTCTTGTTACACCAGCCGGAGACCAAATCATATCAATTGTCGTCTTAACTCCTTCTTGTGTGAATTTGTACGCTATGTCTTTAGTAGAAAGTCCAGCTACGTACAGTTGGAACATCTTTCTAATAACAAGAGCATCTTCCGATAACTCCAGCTTTTTAGTGTCTCTATTGTACTTGTAACCGATAGGAGACTTTTTTCCTAACCAATTACCGTCACGGGCTGACTGCCTAGAACCTCGGACGAGTCTAGCTTTGATTTTTTGATATTCCTGTTTAGAAAGGACACTTTGAATGTCGGAGATAAAATCGTCATCATCTTTTCTAAAGTCATACACTCTTGAAGGAGTGACAAACAAACAACCAGCATTCACCATAGTTTGTTTTATTTGATCTAAGTGTCCAACATTACGACTCAAACGATCTTGATCTGCGGAAACAACAGCATCATAATGATAGAGCTTAATTCTGGAGATCATCTTCTGAAGTTCGGGTCTATCTAGCTCTTGAGAACTACCAACTTCTTTGTAAACATCATAGTTCCAATGGTTACGTTCGCACAAGTCAACGAGAACTGCTTGCTGTCGTTGTAGTGTGTCTTCGGTTTCTTCTTCTCTAGACTTACGGACATATACAGCAACTGTTTTCTTTTTTTCCATTTCCTTGCTCCTTGTTTTTCAACAGTATATAATTATAAGATAATGATAACGGAATAATCGCAAAAAAGAAACAGTCTGTAAACTTACAAAAGACGCTACACCCGAACAGTTAAAAGCCGCAGGCCTTGATTCACATTATGTAGCCCACGACAGTGCCTTATTTTACAATAATTCTGCGGGTGTTCCCTTTACAGCTGCCTATATACAAGCGAAAGGCGACCCCATTGCAGACCTGTATGAGGATATTGCTGCGGAGGAGAAGGCCCGGGCTACTTATCAGTGGATTATCGATCAATCAGATGACCCTGATTTGAATGACTCCCTGAAGTTTTTAAGAGAAAGAGAAATCGTTCACTCTCAACGTTTCAGAGAGGCGGTGGATATCCTGAAAGACGAGCGGGGTAAGAAGAAGGTTTTTTGATCATGATTATTTGTATTCTAAACCAATAAGGAACAATCCACTCTTACAGGACTGTTCCTTATTGGCTTCTTTATTTATAAATAGCAATATATTTTTGATATAAATTGTTTGCTACTTTCGTATCATGGATGCCGTGGATTAACACACGGCCATCTCTGAATACAACAAATCGGTATTGATATACTTTAAAAGTTAGCAAATAGTCGTTTAAGTAAAGATGCTCTATTTCTCTTTGAAGCAGTTGCTGTAAACGAGTAAGATTGAAGACTTGATGATTGATAGGTCGAATTTGAACAGTATCCCTCCCGCACAGGACGGTTATTTTAGCTTTATTGTCTTTTTGGAGAGCTGGATAAGTTGCATCTGGGCCACAAGATGGGCAGTCTTTCCGTTTTAAATGCCCGACCGGAACAGCAGAAGCCTCATGCTTCCAAACGTCGAAAGAATAA
Organism: Thermoactinomyces sp. DSM 45891; assembly: GCF_900119485.1. Taxonomy (GTDB): domain Bacteria; phylum Bacillota; class Bacilli; order Thermoactinomycetales; family Thermoactinomycetaceae; genus Baia. The sequence goes on along the minus strand of NZ_FPJZ01000010.1, from coordinate 88,348 downwards.
AGCTTTTGGCGTAAATGTTCGGTCTGTCCAAGTAATATTTTAAATGCTTCTGTGACTTGTTCCGCCACAACCCTCTGTACTGCTGGCACGATAATACCTGCTGTATCACATGTTTCACTTGAGATTGGTTCATCTCCTAACAAACAACGTAAGCAAGGAGTAATCCTTGGAAGAATGCTATAAGTAACTCCATAGCTCCCTACACAAGCTCCATAAATCCAAGGGATCTGCTTCTTTTGAGATACATCATTAATTAGAAACCGAGTCTCGAAATTATCCGTCGCATCGAATATAAGATCCACTTGCTCCACAAAGGAGAAGATATTATCAACCGTAGCATCGCTAACGTGAGCATGAATCATCACTTCTGAATGTATCTGTTCCAAACGTTTTTTCGCAGCAATCACTTTAGGTAACGTTTCTGCTACATCCTGCTCTGTGTACAAAGTTTGGCGTTGTAAATTACTCAGCTCCACGTAGTCTCGATCTACAATCGTAATCGTTCCAACCCCTGATCGAGTCAGCATCTCAGAAAGAGAACTTCCTAAAGCCCCCATCCCGATGATGAGAACATGTTTTTTTTTCAATATAGCTTGTCCATGAGTACCGATGGGTCCGAACATCTCCTGCCGTGAATACCTTTCAGTGATCATACAGGGACGCCCCACTCAGGACTACTTGCTGTTGCATAAGGGCGCTTAGGGATTCTTCCTGCCTCATAGCCAAGTCTGCCAGACATAACTGCATATTTCATGGCAAGTGCCATCTTAACAGGATCTTGTGCACCTGATACTGCTGTGTTTAATAATACTCCATCTGCTCCTAGCTCCATCGCTAACGTAGCATCTGCTGGACTACCGATCCCCGCATCGATAATAACAGGAACAGTAGCCTGTTCGATAATAAAGGAAAGATGAAGCGGATTAAGTAGCCCCATTCCAGAACCAATCGGACTTCCAGCTGGCATAATTGCATGTACCCCGAGTTCTTGAAGTCTGCGAGCTAGTATCACATCATCGGAAGTGTATGGTAACACAATCATCCCATCTTCCAATAATTGTTCGCAGGCACGCAAGGTTTCAATCGGATCGGGCAGCAGAGTACGATCGTCGCCAATCACTTCTACTTTAATCATATGACATAATCCCGATTGATGGGCCAATCTAGCGATTCGGACCGCTTCTTCCGCTGTTTTGGCCCCAGCGGTATTCGGAAGCAAATGAAATCTCTCTAAATCAATAGCTTCCAAGAAGTTAGGCATATCTGGATTATCTAAAGGCAATTTACGAACAGCAAAGGTTAATATTTCCGATTCGGATATCTCAATTGCTTGGTTTTGTGTCCTTGCATCCGGAAATTTACCTGTCCCCAGTAATAAGCGAGATTGAAAGGCATAAGGTCCGATTTGTAACATGCTTTAGCCACCTCCCACAAAATGAATGATTTCAATCCGGTCTCGATCTGTAAGTAAAGTAGCATCGTATTGATCAGGTAAAATAACCGTGCCATTATGCTCAATGATGAGTCGCTTTTTTTCTAGGCTTAGCTGGATGAGAAGCTGTTCAATTGTTTCTGGCATCGGAGTAAATTCTCGCAAATAATCATTCAAATATAGCATGTTTCTGCCTCCATCTCTCTGGTGAAAATGGCTGTAAGTCAAATGAACTCTTCCCATGCACAATAAGGTCGGTTACGATTTCACCCGTGATGGCACTAAGTAAAATTCCATTTCGATAGTGTCCGGTAGCATAAATGAGCCCAGGGAGGTCAAGGGCCAAGCCTAGATAAGGCAGGCCATCTTTTGTTTGCGGCCGGATTCCTGACCAAGTCTTCTCAAGCTCCCCATCCAGAACTGTCGGGTACATCTTAGCTGCTTTTAAGAAGAGTTGAAATAACCCTTCTATCTTCACATTAGACTCCCATTCATAGGGGGATTCAGTTGCGCCTACTAGCAAACGATCTCCTGTTTTAGGAACGATGTAGCAATCGGGGGTATACAAGGTATGTGTCAGATTCATTCCAGGAAATCGAAGGGAAAAGGCGTCTCCTTTTACAGGATAGAGTGGAACATGATAATCCTCAGGCAATAGATCGTTTGTCCAAGCACCTCCTGCTAAGACTACCGTTTCAGCAAAATACTTCCCATTCGTCGTATGGACACCTCGAATCTCTTGCTGATGAATTTCTAGCGACAAAACGGTGGTATCTTCATAAACTTCTACCCCTTGCCCCACTGCTGCTTTCATCAAGGATGGTGCGAGGCGCGAGGCTTCCAGTTGCCCATCTGAAACATAGATTCCACCTTTTACCGATGGGCAGACCCCTCGAACCCGATCACAAATTTGATCACAGGTGAGAAACTGGCTTGAAAGTCCGATTGCCGCCTGAGCCTGATGAAGTTTAGCTAATTCCATCAACTCTTCTTCTGTACGAGCGAGACGAATTATGCCATTTTGATTTAAATAAAGCTTTTCGCAGGTCACATTCTCTAACTGCCTAACCAAATCCACAAAACGAAGCTGACTCTCTGTTGCTAGATGAAACAGCGGATTATCTGGATTCAATTCCACTTGTGCACCTAACATGCCTGCAGCTGCGGAGGAAGCATGGGAACCGATTTTATCTCGTTCGATCACAAGGATTCGTTTCTGAAATCGAGACAGATGGTACGCAATCGAAGCTCCGATGACCCCTCCACCCACGATAATCACATCATACATCCAGTTCCCTCCTTGCTCGATTATAAGAGGCGATTGCTTCGGCAGGCTTGTCCGCATTTAGAACTCCACTCATTACCGCAAATCCATGAAAGCCGATTTGATGTAGGGTAGCGATATGAGAAGGCTGTATCCCGCCAATCGCGATGACAGGTTGATTGATGGTTTTCATGATTTTCTCTGTCTCTTCTTCGCCTAGTGGCTGTTTATCTGGCTTCGAAGCAGTTTGATAAATGTGGCCTAGCATGAAGAAATCTGCTTCTTTTGCCTGCTCCATCTCCACGGTTGAATGTACGGAGACACCAATTTTCAAAAAAGGATAACGTTTCTTCACCACTTCAAATCGCGGACTTCGAAAGCCTATTTGCACATGAGAAAGCCCGAGTTCCGCAACCAGATGCGGACGGTCGTGAAGAATTAATTTAGCGTCTGGAAAGGATTGATTTCGAAGTTCCCTTACAAGGGAAAGTAGTTTCTGATCAGAAAAAGTATGGAGTCGCAAGTGAAGCATATCAAAAGCATCTTGCATGGGCGGTATAGCCTGAATCAAAGTTTGAAATGAACTGTTCTCAGGTGTAATCAAATGCAACCTCATCCCGATCACTCCTAACCTTGTTAACTGTAAATTTTGCCGCCACTCTCTTGGAAATCCTCTGCTTTTTCTTTCATACCTTCTTGCATCGCATCCTCTAAACTGAGTCCCTTCTGCTCTGCATACTGCCTAATATCTTGTGTAATTCTCATGCTACAAAACTTCGGACCACACATCGAACAGAAATGGGCCGTTTTCGCTGGTTCGGCAGGTAACGTCTCATCGTGGAATTGATGAGCTCGCTCTGGGTCTAACGAAAGATTAAATTGATCTACCCAACGGAACTCAAATCGAGCTTTGGATAATGCATCATCTCTTACTTGTGCTCCAGGATGCCCTTTTGCTAGATCGGCAGCGTGGGCCGCAATCTTATAAGCGATAACCCCTTCCTTCACATCATTTTTATTAGGTAATCCCAAATGCTCCTTCGGTGTTACGTAGCAAAGCATGGCTGTGCCAAACCATCCAATCATCGCAGCACCGATCGCCGAAGTAATATGGTCATATCCAGGTGCAATATCGGTCGTAAGAGGTCCTAGTGTATAAAATGGTGCTTCCTGACAAACTTCCTGCTGTATATCTACATTTTCTTTGATCTTATGCATCGGAACATGACCTGGGCCTTCAATCAGCACTTGCACATCGTATTCCCAAGCAATCTTAGTTAATTCTCCAAGCGTATCTAATTCAGCAAATTGAGCTTCGTCATTCGCATCTGCGATCGAACCGGGGCGAAGTCCGTCCCCAAGCGAAATCGATATATCGTACTCTTTTAGGATCTCACAGATTTCACGGAAATGGGTATAGAGGAAGCTCTCCTGATGATGAGCTAGGCACCATGCTGCCATGATCGATCCGCCACGAGAAACGATTCCTGTCACTCGCTTCGCAGTGAGGGGGATATACGCAATCTTTACCCCTGCATGAATGGTGAAATAATCCACACCTTGCTCTGCCTGCTCAATCAATGTATCCCGATAAACTTCCCAAGTGAGGTCTTCGGGCTTTCCGTTCACTTTCTCAAGTGCTTGATAGATGGGAACCGTGCCTACAGGTACGGGCGAATTTCGAATGATCCATTCACGAGTGGTATGAATGTTCTTCCCAGTAGACAGATCCATAATCGTATCTGCTCCCCAATGTGTAGCCCATGTCATTTTCTCGACTTCTTCTTCGATAGAAGAGCTAACTGCAGAGTTCCCAATATTGGCATTAATCTTAACGTGGAAGTTTTTTCCGATAATCATGGGTTCTAGCTCAGGATGATTGATATTAGCCGGAATAATAGCTCGTCCGGTTGCTACTTCTTCCCTTACAAACTCCGGATTCATTTTTTCACGTATCGCGATAAACTCCATCTCAGGCGTAATGATTCCTTGTCTAGCATAATGCATCTGTGTTACATTTCGGCCTGGTTTGGCACGTAATGGCTGGATATGATTAGAGGGAAAAATAGCTTGATTTACTTTTTCTTCAGAACGATAACCATTGTCGATCGGGAGTATTTCGCGTCCTTCATATTCTTCGACATCATTACGTTCTAAAATCCAGTTGAGCCTAAGTGGAAATAAGCCTTTGTTAATATCAATCAATACTTTTGGATCTGTATACGGGCCGCTGGTATCATACACTTGAACAGGCTCATTCTCCGTTTCACCTCGCCAATCGTTAGTAGGTGAAAGTGCGATCTGGCGCATCGGAACACGAAGGTCCGGCCTAGATCCTTGCAGATAAACTTTCGTACTAGCTGGAAATGGGTATGCATTCACGTCCATTTCTCCTCTCCTCCATCCAAATCAACTCATATACGCAAGCTAGAGCCCAGAAATCTAATTCAATAGGCATAAAAAAAGCCGCACGCCAGTAGCGCACGACTTTCTAATTTCGAGTATTAGAAGTCTACAAGATCAGAAAAGTTTCGCTAAAAAGTAAAAGCGAATCTTGTCCATCCCTACGCTGGCATTATCCAGATCAGGTTATTGGTCGGTGGCAGAGTTCTCCACCCTCTCAGCTTGGCTATCTCCAGGCTCCCATTTGATCGTATAAAGTTGTTGTTTTGAATGTATCATACTCTATTTACGTTGGCAATACATTTAATTTATGTATTTTCTATACTATGTATTATTAATAGATTACATAAGCTGTTTTTTTAGATAATAACGTGTATGCTGATCTGGATAATCTAGGACCCCAAAAATCTCATATCCATTTTTCAGATAAAAACCTTTCGCTTGAAAATCAAATGTGTCTAGATGAGCCATTTTACAACCCTTTTCCCTGGCATTGTCTTCTATGTGACGTAATAATCTTGAACCCCATCCATCCCCTCTACCTTTTTCATCAATCCAACACACAGTAATAAACAAACAGCGTTCCTTCCAATAGACAATCCCATTGATCCCTCCTATAACACTTCCAACGGAGTCCTTCATGTGAAATCCTATGGGAGACGCCGTAATAGGGACATGCAACTGATTATATTCACCAAGCCTTTTTTCAATAAAATCACGCTCATGCTTTTCACTTGTATAGATCAAAACTATACCTCCTTATGCAAACCAAAAACACACTTGAACCCAATCACCTTGGATGCAAGTGTGTTTGAAAGTTGGACAATCAGATCGACTTTCGACTTAACCCACTTTATGTTCAATTCGTAATTTATCCGCAACCATAGCGATAAACTCACTATTAGTTGGCTTGGCTTTGTTTACATTGATGGTATAGCCAAACAAAGTGCGGATCGAATCCATGTTTCCTCTGCTCCATGCTACTTCAATCGCGTGGCGAATCGCGCGCTCTACTCGGCTAGGAGTTGTTTTAAACTTCTCTGCAATCCGGGGATATAAGGTTTTCGTAATCGCACCCAAAAGATCGACTTCATTATATACCATTGTAATGGCTTCTCGTAAATAGAGATACCCTTTGATATGAGCTGGTACGCCAATTTCGTGGATCACACTAGTGATGCTAGCATCGAGATGATTAGAGCGAGGCGATACTGAAGTAGCCATCGTATTGGTACGTGATCTGATGACACTACTTATCCCTTTCATCTGCCTGATCCGCTCGGTAAGTACGTCCATATCAAATGGCTTTAGGATATAGTAAGAAGCACCTAATGAAACTGCTCGTTGAGTCACTTCTTCTTGTCCAAACGCAGTTAACATAATAATCTTTGGCATCGGTTGAAGTTGTAATTCTTGGATCTGTTCTAATACGCCTAATCCATCTAAGTGAGGCATGATAATATCTAATACAAGTACGTCAGGTACCTCTTTTTTTAAAATTTCAATGACCTCTCCGCCATTATAAGCTACTCCCACCACTTCTAAATCAGGTTGTGAAGATAGATGTTCCTTTACAAGCTCAGTAAATTCTCGATTATCATCTGCTAATACAACTCGTATTTGATTCATAACCTTTCTCCCCTCGTTGATCCTGTCCCGATAACTGGATAGAGTACATTTTCGACAACTTACCAAATCATTCCTTCTATTTATATTTAATTCCCTAACTTTTCCATTTTTTTGATAATGAAACAAAAAGCGGCTACCTGTTAAGGTCTCCGCTGATTGATTTTCTAATGCTCCAGCATCTTTTAACATCCATTCGATATAAGTTCCATATCCAGAGCTTGGATCATTTACAAAAACATGAGTAACAGCCCCCACTAGCTTTCCATCTTGAATAATCGGACTTCCGCTCATTCCTTGAACAATACCCCCCGTTTTGGCAAGGAGACGAGGATCCGTCACTTTAATGATAAGTCCTTTTGTGGTAGCAAATTTCTGTTTAATGGCATGAGTAATTTGAATATCAAATTCCTCCACCTTCTGTCCTTCTACAACAGTATAGATCTTCGCAGGACCTTCCTTCACTTCATCAGAAAAACCGACTGGAATCGGATCACCTTGATTTTGCAACTTCTCATCCATGCTCCCGAAGATGCCAAAAGGCGTGTTTCTTTTTATGTTTCCTAGCACCTGATCTTCGTTAAAGAAAATCGCTCTCTTTTCTCCAGGCTTACCAGAAGCACCCTTTTGTATCGAAGTTACACTGGAGTGAACGATCTTCCCATCTCCAACTTGAATCGGTTGTCCTGTATCCAAATCAGAAATGACATGACCGAGTGCACCATACACTTTCTTTTGTGGATCATAAAAGGTAAGCGTCCCTACACCCGCGGCAGAATCACGAATGAATAGACCCATTCGGTACTGTTGATCCTTCTCATCAAGTGCTAATGGAAGAACTACTTTGTATTGCTTGTCATCACGTCTCAGCACGATTTGTAGTGACTTCGTAGTATTTCCTGCATCTTTGACAATCTTAGCTACATCCTGCGTACTTCTCACTTGTTGACCATTTATTTCAACCAAGTAGTCCCCAACGTGAATGTCCGCCTGTTCACCAGGGGATTTGTCACCCTCTTTTGTCGAAACCAAGTGATGCCCTACAACTAGGATCCCCGATGATTTTAGCTTTACTCCAATGGATTGCCCTCCAGGAATCACCTGTAGCTTTGAATGCTCTGTAGCATCATCTCCGCTTTTTTGGAGCCCTGCCATCGTCTGCACAGAAAGCCTACTACCCCTATGCAAAACGCTTCGAGTAGAGGGACTTACTGTAGCTGTAATCGGAATTGATAAAAATACGAGATCTTCCCTTCCCTGAATTAAGTTATGATTTCGAGGAAAGGAGAAATATTGTTGAAAAAAAGAAGATGTACTTCCTATTACGAGGAGAAGCACCAGGAGAACACCCAAACATTTGATTCGTTGTCTGTCTTTACGCACGATGAATCACTCTCCTGAGCCTCCTGCCAAACCACCAGCCCAAGCAATTACAATTACATCTTGTACCATACGTTTAAAGTAACCTTAAGGGACTTTGTTTATGTTAATCAAAAGCTTCCAGCCATCTGTTTTATCTTTTCTTTTACCATATTTGCCAATCGAATCATCTCGGTAGCATGGTCTTTGGTTTTATTTGTAACTTCAGCTCCACCTAACATTCTCGCTAGCTCTAAAACACGGGCAGAGTGATCTAAAGGATCCACTGTTGTTCGAATAACAGAATCTGAGCTCTGTTTGGAGATACCATAATGATAATCTGCCATACAAGCGACTTGAGGTAAGTGAGTTACGCATAGGACCTGGCAACGTCCCGCAATATAGGCAATTTTCTCTGCGATGGCCTGTGCAGCCCGTCCGCTTACTCCAGTATCCACTTCATCAAAAATCAGCGTATCAACTTGTGTGATATCGGCAAAGATACAGGTGAGTGACAGCATAATACGAGACATCTCGCCGCCAGAAGCGATCTTAGCTAATGGACGAAGCGGTTCTCCAACATTGGGAGCAATTTGAAATTCAACTTCATCCTGTCCTGTACGGGTAAGCCGTTGCTGTGAACCATCTCCATCATTAAAATGAACACGAAAAACAGTTGATCCCATATGCAAGTCTGCCAATTCACGCTCCATTTCCACTTCTAAGTTACGTGCAGCCTTCTTTCGAAGCTTTGTGATGTGCGAAGCGAGTATAAATAGACGTTCCTTGTACAGATCTCGATGTTTCTCTAAGTCATCCCTGTGAATGTCACGATCCAATAGCTCTGACAGCTCGGATGAAATCAATTCCTCATATTTCATTATATCTGGGATCGTTTCTCCATACTTACGCTTTAGTTGCCCGATATGGTGAGCTCTCTCTTGCGCTTCTGCTAACCGCTTCGGGTCGAAATCTAATGTATCTTGATAATGGCTCAAATCTCGAATCATGTCATCCAAGTGATCTGTCACGCTAAGTAATTGCTCCTGTAGTTCTTGCAATTTCGGGTCGAGATCTGCTACACTCGCGAGCTCAGACGACGCTTTATGAAGGAAATCTAGCCCTCGCTGCTCTCCATATAGACACTGATATGAGTGATTTACATGAGCCATTAATTTTTCTGTATTCGCTAATTTCCGGCATTCTGTTTCTAACACTTCATCTTCACCTAGAATGAGCTGGGTATCTCGGATCTCTTCTAATTGGTACTCTAATAGATCAATCCGTTGGACAAGTTCTCGTTCGTCTTGATTTAACTTTGCTAACTTACGCTCTATTTGAATATAGTTTTCATAATTTTCTTGGTAATCTGCCCGTATAGTAAGAAGTTCAGGGCCTCCATATTGGTCAATCCAATCAAGGTGCATATCAATTTGATTTAATTTTTGGGATTCATGCTGACCGTGAATATCAATGAGATGAGTGCCTATTTGTTTGAGAACCCCGAGCGTAACCAACCTACCATTCACGCGGCAACTACTTTTTCCATTCGCCAACACTTCTCGGCGGATCCATACACTACCCTCTTCTAACTCGAGCCCCTGCTCTTCAAACAGAGAAGTTAGTTGCTCATTCGGCTCACAATCAAATACAGCCTCAATCTCGGCTTTTTCCTGCCCATGACGGACAAAATCAGCAGAAGCCCGATCACCCACCACTAATCCAAGAGCATCGATTAAGATGGACTTTCCAGCGCCAGTCTCTCCTGTTAACGCATGAAAGCCATGAGAGAAATCAATATGTAATTCTTCGATGATGGCAAAGTGACGAATTGATAACTGCCGAATCATTTTCATCGTCTCCTAAAGCATATCTAAAAATCGTTGAACGATAACGGGTACTAGTTCCTTATTACGTACAATCAACATGATGGTATCATCACCTGCAATGGTTCCTATTACCTCATCCCATTCCAAATTATCCATCAAGGCTCCAATCGCTTGAGCATTTCCCGGTAGGGTCTTCATGACAATTAAATTTTCTGCATGATCAATTCCAACAAATGTTTCTTGTAGCATTCTCTTCAATTTTTGATTGGGATTAAAGCGATTATCCAAAGGAAGAGAATACTTATACGTGCCACTATTGGTAGGAACTTTTACCAGATGTAATTCCTTAATATCACGAGATACAGTTGCTTGCGTTACATTATAACCAGCTTTTTTTAATTCTTCTACCAGCTCGTCTTGTGTCTCGATATCACAGTGAGTGATAATATCCCGGATTTTGATGTGCCTTTGCGCCTTCACAGTTGTTTACCTCCTGTCGTTACCCCTTCTCGTCGCCATGAAGCTTTTTACGTACTACCTCAAAGAAGGAGCGTTCTTTCCACTTTACTAAATAGGTTTGATTTTGAGATCTTCTAATCCGAATCAAATCTCCCTCATGAATCTCAAAACCAATTTGTCCATCGATTGTCATCCCCATCTCGTGGTGTGTGGCAGAAACTCTTACTTCCAATTCACTCTCGGCTGGTAACACCATCGGACGAGAAGTAAGGGTATGTGGGCAGATAGGAGTTAGTAGAATCGCTTGAAAACCTGGCCACACAATCGGGCCTCCGCAAGATAACGAATATGCCGTAGAACCGGTTGGAGTGGAGATAATAATCCCGTCGCCTGAGTAACTGCCTAAAAACATCCCATCCATACTAACAGAACAGTTTACGATTCTGCCAAATGATCCTTTGGCGATTCCAATATCATTAAAAGCAGTACCGCGATGAACTATTTCTCCATTTCGGACACATTCTGCATCAATCATCATCCGTTCTTCGATACAAAAATCATTGTTTAGAATTCGATCAACCGCACTTCCTAGATTTTCAGGCTCCGCCTCAGACAAAAATCCTAAGTTCCCTGTGTTTATCCCTAGTATTGGCAACTTTGCTCCAGCTAACTCACGGCCCACTCCTAAAAGTGTACCATCTCCCCCTAAGACAAATACGATTTCCACACGATTGGGAAAATCTTTCAGCGGAATGCCACAATCATCTCGTCCCAACACGCTTGCTAAATCCTGCTCTAATAACACAAAAGCATTTTTCTCACAGAGGAGTTGCATTAATTCCTTCGCAACCTGCAAAGCATGTGGTTTGCTGGCATTCATCATAATGCCGATTCGCTTCACAACTCCTACCCCATTTCTATTTGGTTATCGACCATGCTACAAGCATTCCGAGCACAAACACAACAATATAACTCCACGGAAAAGGGGCGCGTTTATGGGAGGGAAATTCATATTGAAACGTGATTTCCTCCACACTTCGTGCCTCTACATTCACATAAAGCAAACCCATCGGTTTTGCTAATAAGTAAGAAGCAAGAAAAGAATCTCGTAGCGATGCCCCAATTTTTTTGAGCGGTCTTCTTCGTCTTGAAGTGATCACGGCGTAACGGTTTCCATATTCATCTGTTGCAAATACATCGATAAACATCCGACTTTCAAAGCTTTCATCCCCGACCTTAATTTGAAGGGAGATCTTCTGTTTTTCTGCATATGCTTCATATCCATGCTCCTGTAGGATGGTGGGAATCTCTCCCCTGAGCGGCTCAGGATCCGGACGAGTATTAAAAACCCAATCTTTCATGGAAGAAAACGAAAACCATTTTCTGAGGAAAAAGTAGAAGATGACTCCAACTAATAGGAATAAGACGATCGGATCTCCGGAACGTGTCATACGCACCTCCCCCTTCCCCTACTAATTCGGAGTCATGAAAAAGAAACCTTTTTATTCTTAGGAAAAACGTTGATGTACTTCTTGTACGATTTTTGGGATCTTCGCCACCCAATCCTCCTGAACAGGTGTCTCTTTCTTTTCAAGGAAGCTGATAAATTCAATATTCCCTTCGCCTCCTGTGATAGGAGAACCCGAAATTCCTTTTACAGAAAAGCCATTGGAATTAGCTGTAAACACAAATTTCATTAATACTTGCTCATGAATTTTGGGATCTTTCACAATCCCTTTTTTCCCAATCTGCTCTCTTCCTGCTTCGAATTGTGGTTTTACTAAAGCAATGGTTCCCCCACCAACTGGTAGGAGCCGCCCCAGAACAGGAAAAATATGAGAAAGAGAGATAAAGGATACATCTATCGTAGCGTAGGTAGGAGGTTCACCTGTCAGTTGCTCTTTTTCTAAATATCGAAAATTGGTCCGTTCCATGACAATCACTCGGGAATTTTCACGAATCTTCCACGCTAGTTGCCCATACCCAACATCGATCGCATACACCTGTTTTGCACCATTTTGCAATGCACAATCTGTAAATCCACCTGTGGAAGCACCTATATCGAGTACGACTTGATCTTGAATAGAGGTAGGAAAGACTTCCAGCGCTTTCTCAAGCTTCAATCCACCTCTGCTCACGTAAGGAGAAACTTGTCCTTTAATCGTAATTCTCTTATCAATGGGTACTTTAGTCCCAGGCTTATCAATTCGTTCTTGTTCAACCAAGACAAGCCCAGCCATAATGGCACGTTGGGCTTGCTGGCGACTTTCATAAAAGCCTTGTTGTACGAGTAACACATCAATTCGCTCTTTCACTGTGTATCCTCTTATACTTCCTGTTTTTTCTTTACAAATCTGGTTACTTGCTCAGCAATTTGAGTTGGCGTTAGTCCTACTTCCTCCATCTGCTGGGCCATACTTCCATGTTCCACAAAGTAGTCTGGAATCCCACATAACTTTACCTGTGCATCATACATCTCTTTTTGAGCAAAAAACTCTAATACCGCACTCCCGAAGCCACCTTGCAAGGCCCCTTCTTCCAGTGTGACGATAGGTATGTTGTTTTGGTAAAGAGATAAGAGCATTTCTTCATCCAATGGCTTCACAAAACGAGCATTCACTACCTTAGCGCTAATTCCTTGCTTTTGGAGTAATTCTGCTGCCTGAATAGCTGGCCCGACCATCGATCCAAACGCTACCAAGGCCACGTCTTCCCCATCTTGCACGACTTCGGATTTCCCAATAGGAATGAGCTTAAACTCCTCGTCCATCGCAATCCCTGTACCGTTTGCTTTCGAATAACGAACCGCAATTGGCCCTTTTCCATATTCGATTGCCGTATAGAGCATATGTTGAAGTTCATTTTCATCCTTTGGCATCATCATAACCATATTTGGTTGGGAACGCATAAAGCCAATATCATAGATTCCTTGATGAGTCTCACCGTCTTCTCCCACAAACCCAGCACGGTCTATCGCAAACACGACATGTAAGTTTTGCCGACAAATATCATGGACGACTTGATCATATGCACGCTGTAAAAACGTCGAATAAATCGAAAAGACTGGGATGATCCCTTGAGTGGCAATCCCCGCTGCAAAAGTACCTGCATGTTGTTCCGCAATCCCAACATCAAACGTGCGATCTGGGAACCGCTGCTGAAACTTCTCCAGTTTCGATCCTGTTAACATGGCCGGAGAAATCGCTACGATCCTTGGGTTCTCCTCTGCTAGCTTGATCATCGTCTCTCCAAAAACAGCTGGGTAGGCTACAGGGCCACCTGCCTTCTTGGCAAATGCTCCGGATTCAATCTTATACGTTCCTACCCCGTGATAATTCACTTGATCTTCTTCCGCAGGTTGGTATCCATTCCCTTTACGAGTCACAATGTGTACTAGTACAGGACCTTTCGTATGTGCTGCTTGACGTAGACACTCCATTAGATCCGTTAAATTATGACCATCTATCGGGCCTAAATAGGTAAAACCTAGCGTTTCAAATAAAACTCCATCTACAACTAAGAATTTCAAGCTATCTTTGACACGTTCAATTAAATGGGCAAACGGGGTGCCCACAGATGGGATTTTTTTAATGAGTGCTTCCACATCATGCTTGGTTTTCGAGTACGTTTTATTCGTACGCAAACGCCCGAGATAGTTATGAAGCGCTCCCACATTCGGACTAATCGACATCTCATTATCATTTAGTACTACAATGAGGTCTTTTTTCTCTTCACCTATATGGTTAAGTGCCTCAAGAGCCATACCGCCGGTTAAAGCACCATCTCCAATGATGGCAACCACTTTATTATCTTCACCTTTTAAATCACGTGCAGCCGCCATTCCCATTGCACCCGATAAAGATGTACTACTATGTCCCGTTTCCCATACATCATGTTCACTTTCACTCATCTTAGGAAAGCCGCATAAGCCTTTATATTGACGAAGCGTCGGGAAAAGATCCATACGACCTGTCAATAATTTGTGAACATAGGCTTGGTGACCTACATCCCATAAAAACTTATCCTTTGGACTATCAAATAAATAGTGGAGAGCAATGGTCAATTCTACCACACCTAGGTTAGAGGCAAGATGCCCGCCAGTCTTGGATAAACTTTCGATTAAAAACTGACGAATTTCCTCCGCTAACTTAGGTAATTCTTCTACTGGTAGTTTTTTCAGGTCGTCTGGTGATTGCATCTGCTCCAAGAGCATCGCGATCGCCTCTCTTTCTAGTTTCTTTATACACAAAGTATAGCATTTTTAATTGACGTTTTTATTGTTGAGATGATCATATCAGAAAAACGCCGGTCACGAATCTTTGTTCGAACCGGTACGACCTCAATCTACTATGTATGTACATATCATTCTTTTTAAACGTAATTGTTATTATACCATAATCTAACGATCACGCGACATTAGGTAATCTGCTATCTCCATTAGTCTCCCCGGGTTACAATCTGGAATATTCATAAGTGCTACCTTTGCTTGGGAAATACATTGATGTAGTTTCTTCTTTGATTCTTCCAGTCCTAGTAAAGACGGGTATGTGGATTTGTGATTTGCCTCATCACTCCCCACACGCTTCCCAATCTTCTCTTGGTCACCAATTACATCTAGGATATCATCTTGAATCTGGAAGGCCAATCCAATTCCATAAGCAAATTGACTTAAAAAGCTCATCGACCCTGGAGATACCCCAGCAACACGAGCCCCCATCCGAATCGAATATGCAATCAGGTCGCCTGTCTTCCGTTTATGAATAGACTGGAGATCTTCTAAGGGAATTTGTCGATCCTCAGCTAGTAGATCACTTACTTGCCCTCCAACCATTCCCCTTGCACCCGCCAAGTTCGCTCCTTCTCTCACGATCGCCATTGCAGTATGTACTGGCAAATGTGCCTGAGTAACTCCATCAGCCAACAATCCAAATGCCTCCGTCAACAACGCATCTCCTGCTAAGATTGCCATCGCTTCTCCATAAACCTTGTGATTAGTCAATTTACCACGACGATAATCATCATCATCCATACTAGGCAAATCATCATGGATCAGCGAATAGGTGTGAATCATCTCCACAGCACACGCAAAAGGAAGTACCTGATCTTCTTCAGCCCCAAACGCTTCTGCCGTTGCAATGGCAAGAACCGGCCTGATCCGTTTACCCCCTGCTAATAACGAATAACGCATCGAATCTAATAGCGGTTGTGGAATACCAGTAAGCGTTCTTGTATATGTATCAAGCTCTTCGTGCACGAGCTGTGCTTTTTGTTGTATATAGTCACGAATAATCGGCACAGTCTATAGCTCCTCCTCATTCTGGAAAGGTTTCTTTTTCCACTCCCCGTTTTCTTGAACTAACATCTCCACTTGTTGCTCCGCCCAATCTAACTTTTCTCGACAAAAAAATGCTAATTGGTTTCCTTCAGCAAATAAACGAATTGCTTGATCTAGCGGAACTTCCCCTTGCTCCAATTGTTTCACTACTTCCTCTAAACGCTCCATTGCTTCTTCAAATGAAGTGGGTTCAGAGGGTTGTACACTTTGGCTATTACTCATCGCCCTGTTCCTCCGTTCCAAATACTTGGCATTTCAATACCCCGTCCTGCATGCGTATTTTTAATAAATCACCTAGTTTGACTTGAGAAGTAGATGCGATTAAATCTGGTTGATGAAAACGATACACTACTGAATAGCCTCGTTTCAATACTTTTAATGGACTAAGGGCATCTAATTTTTCTACATTACGTTCCAAACGGTTTCCTTCTCGCTCCATCGTAACCTTCATCGACCGAAATTGATTCTGGCATAATCGAGATAATTGCTCTTGATATAGCGCAATCGACTGATGTGGACGGAGCCGATCTAGCCGTGAAGATAACTGCTCTACTTTCAATGTACTTTTTGCTGTCTTAGACTGTGCACGATTGCGAAGATCCCGCTCTAGATAATCAAGACGTTGCGAGTATTGCTCTAAACGTTCGCCTGGCTTTTGGAAAATCGGACGTTCTAGTGTAGAATTTAATTTACTCCGCTTCCCCTCTATCAACTTGATAGAAGCGTGATGAAGTCTTGTATAAAGAGATTGAAACCGTTGCGTAATCTCTTGAAAATCAGGCACCACCATCTCCGCAGCCGCCGTTGGAGTAGCCGCCCTGAGATCTGCTGCATAATCACTCAGTGTGTTGTCGGTCTCATGTCCTACTGCCGAGATAATCGGGATGAGGGACCCAGCTATCGACCGAACCACTACTTCTTCGTTAAAGGCCCACAGTTCCTCTAACGAACCACCACCTCGGCCGACAATTAATACATCAACATCTGCTAATCGATTCATCTCCACAATCGCCTCTGAGATCTCCCGTGCGGCATGCATTCCTTGAACAGCCACTGGGAGCAACACGATCTGTGTAAGTGGATAGCGTCTTTTCATCGTTGTAATAATATCCCTGACTACTGCTCCTTGCGCTGAGGTGATTACCCCAACACGACGTGGGTAAATGGGGATTTGTCGCTTAGGACGTGTAAATAATCCTTCTAGCTCTAGACGTTCTTTCAGCTGCAAATATTTACTATATAGATCACCCTGCCCGCTATTTTTCATCTCTAAGACTTTTAGCTGAACTTGTCCGTCTTTTTCATAGACATATAGTTCACCACGAATCGTTACTTGATCTCCATTCTTTGGCTTAAAGAGAATAAAACGACTCGACCATTTAAACATAACAGCTTTCATCTTCGCAGACTGATCTTTGATGGAGAAATACATGTGTCCACTGGAAGTGTGATGAACAAAATTCGTAATCTCACCTTGAATCCAGACCGCTTTACTGCGCTCATCTCGATCTACTAATCCTGAGAGGTGTGAAACAAGCTCCGATACACTCCAGATTTCGCGCTCTTTGCGATGGGGCATGTTGGTTCCTCACTATCTTTATATGTATAAGTTTTGGGTTAATATTGGACTTGGCTTTTGACAGAACGACCAGAAGAAAGACACATTCACCCCTAAAGCTTCTTCTAATCGGTTTTGTCCATACAATCTACATCTAGTCCCTCAACACACCTGTTACGTAGCTAGGAAATAGGAAATGGAGTAGGGGCAATATATCTGGCCACTGCGATGTTAGTAAGCCTGCTTAGCATAGTCCTTCGAAGCGAGGGCGTTTTGTGGCAATGTTTGAGAGCGGACTTGCTTGTCCACATCCTTGCGGGCTCACTATTTGAGTGTGGCCAGATACATTTCCTCGGGACATCCTACCCTAGATCATCCACATGCTAATCCCTAGCAACTCTATTTAATCCCTCACTCTACCGATATCAAACTAACACGATCTTCACTCGCACGTTTCGCCGCCTCGATCGTATTGCGCATCAGCATCGCAATCGTCATCGGCCCTACACCACCCGGCACAGGAGTAATAGCGGATGCCTTATTAAATACCTCATCAAACACCACGTCACCCACTAACTTACCTTCCTCATTCCGATTCATCGCCACATCAATCACAACCGCACCATCTTTTATATGGTCAGCTGTAATCAACCCAACCTTCCCCACAGCACTCACAATAATATCAGCCTGCTGGGTAAAGGTTGCTAAATCAGGAGTACGAGAATGGCACATCGTAACTGTAGCATTTGCACGTTGCAGTAACATCGAAACCGGCTTACCCACAATGTTACTTCTCCCAATCACAACTACATGCTTTCCATCTATTGTAACATTCGAACGCTCTAAAAGTTGCATAATTCCAAATGGCGTACAAGGTAGATAACATTCCAATCCAGTCATCATTTTGCCTACATTAATCGGGGTAAATCCGTCTACGTCTTTCTCTGGTGAAATCGCTTCGATCACTTTTAACTCGTCAATATGTTTTGGCAAAGGTAATTGCACTAGAATTCCATGAACCGCTTCATCCTGGTTCAATTCTTCAATTTTATCAAGAAGTTGCGTTTCCGTTATCCCTTCACCCATCCGAAGTACTTCTGATGCAATCCCAACCTCCGTGGCAGCACGAACTTTCCCACGTATATACGACTGGGAAGCTGGATTATCACCAACAAATATCACCATCAAACCCGGACGAATTCCTTCTTTCTGTAATTGTACGACTTCCTCTTTTAACTCTTGACGAATATCACTTGCGATTTGTTTTCCATCGATCAATTGTGCCATTTGTCATCACCCTTATAGACCGTAGTTTTAGATATGCCATGGAACCACATATTATCATCTTAGTTTATTCGTTTCTACAAAAGCTGTAAAGGATAATCCGAACAATACAAAAAGAGAGCGAAGCAACATTCGCTTCTACTCCCCTACTGTTGTATTTCTTCCCGTAACTGATCTAGATCTTTCGCTAATTTACCTAAAATCCCATTGATAAAGCGGCTTGTTTCCATTCCACTAAATGCCTTGGAAAGCTCTACTGCTTCATTTAGCACCGCACCAGATGGCGTTTCTGGTTGATAAAGTAGCTCCAGTGTAGCTACACGTAGCACAGCTCGATCGACGGCAGAAAGGCGACTCAACTTCCAACCTTCTTTTACATATCGCTCCAAAATAGGGTCAATCAGAGGGTGATATTCCTTCACACCTTGCACGAGAACGCGATAAAAATCCAAATCTTCCCCCTGAACCTTCTTCTCCAATTCACGAATCATTTGAAGGTCTGCTTCAGGATGCACATCTTGCTGATATAAAGATTGAATCGCTATCTCTCTTGATAATCTCCGACTCATGTAAAATCCTCCAAAAAGAAACCCGAGCCACCTTTTTGGGCCCGGTTTCGATGCAACTTCTTACCTGCTATCTTACCTTACTTTTGGGTTAGATTCCCCATCTTTTGTTTTTTCGGGTTGTGGGAATTTGATCCCTTCGACACGAACCATAACCTGATCTACCTCTATACCCGTCATCGTTTCCACAGCCGATTTGATACTTTCTTGTACTTGTTTTCCTACTTCCGGGATCGACACCCCGTATTCAACAACAAGTGATACCTCAATCGTAGTGGACTCATCTAGGTTTACCGTAATGCCTTGGCGCAGACTTTTCCGACCAATCATCTGATTAAAGTTCTCGACGACACTGCCACTTAGACCAATAACCCCTTTGACTCCAGTCGCAGCTAGACCAGAAATAACTTGTAATACTTCTGGTGCAATCTCTACTTTGCCTAGATTGCCATTTTTCGTTGGTTGATGTTCCATATTAGCTTATGTTCCCTCCTCATATATATTAGTCGTTTCCAAAAACTGAATATGAAAATCACCGGAGCGAAATTTTGGGTGTTGGATCATTCGTTGATGGAAAGGAATCGTAGTATGAACACCGTCAATCGCAAATTCATGTAATGCACGATTCATGCGATCAAGTGCTTCCTCACGATCTTTTCCCCAAACAATTAACTTTGCTACCATTGAATCATAAAATGGCGGAATACGATAGCCCTGATAACAAGCACTATCTACTCGAACCCCCATACCACCAGGAGCTAGGTACGTTTTAATCGTACCAGGTGATGGCATAAAGTTTTTATCAGGCCGCTCAGCATTAATCCGACATTCGATCGACCAGCCGTTGATCACGATATCTTCTTGATTCACTAAGAGTGGTTCCCCTGCGGCTACACGAATCTGTTCTTTCACCAGATCAATCCCTGTAATCATCTCCGTAACAGGATGTTCCACCTGAATTCGAGTATTCATCTCCATAAAGTAGAAATTACGATCACGATCAAGGAGCAGCTCCACCGTACCTACCCCTTGATAATCGACAGAGCGTGCTGCGGCGATCGCGGCTTGGCCCATTCGCTCACGCAACTCTGAATCTAGTGCTGGAGATGGGGCTTCTTCAATCAGTTTTTGGTATCGACGTTGAATCGAACAATCCCGTTCACCTAAATGAACAACATTTCCATGGGAATCAGCTAAAACTTGAATCTCAATATGACGAGGCTCTACGAGGAACTTCTCTAAATACACACCTGGATTACCAAAGTTAGCCTCGGCTTCCTTCTGCGCTAGCGTAACCGCATGGCGCAATTCCTCTGAACTATGTACGATCCGCATTCCTTTTCCGCCGCCACCAGCTGTTGCTTTTACGATAACTGGATAGCCAATGGAAGTAGCAATCTGTTCGGCTTCATCGATATTTTCAATGATACCTTGCGTTCCCGGAACGACCGGAACTCCTGCTTCTTTCATCGTTTCACGAGCAGTGGTCTTATCCCCCATCTTTAAGATGGCTTCTGGCGATGGGCCGATAAAGGTAATGCCACAAGCCGTACAAAGCTCGGCGAAATCGGCATTTTCCGATAAAAATCCATATCCAGGATGGATCGCGTCTACTCCGACCAACGTTGCTACACTCAGCAAGTTTGTCATGTTTAGATAACTTTCACGAGACAGAGCCGGACCGATGCAGAAAGCCTCATCTGCTAAACTCACATGCAATGCCTCACGATCCGCTTCGGAGTAAACCGCTACAGTGGCAACCCCTAGCTCTCGACAAGCTCGGATGATTCGAACAGCGATTTCGCCGCGATTTGCAATTAGTACCTTCTTAAACATTCACAGTTCCCCTCCTGAACGATCAGGACGTTTTTACCAAGAACAATGGTTGTCCATATTCTACTAGCTGGCCATTTTCCACTAACACTTTTACAATCGTCCCTTTTACATCTGCATCTATTTCATTCATCAGCTTCATCGCTTCTACGATACATACAATCGCTTCGTTTTGAACCTGATCGCCTTCTTTTACATAAGGCTGAGAGTCAGGGGATGGTGCGCGATAGAACGTCCCCACCATCGGAGAAACGATTTTATGTAAATTAGCATCCTCCACATCAGGTGCTACTTCAGCAGGGGTTGCTTCCACCACTGGTGCTGAACTTGTCACCTCTGTCGCAACAGGTGTTGCAACTGGGGTTGGTTGTTCCGCATGTTGAACCACTGGTTGTGCTATAACAGGGAAGCTGGTAGTTGGTACCATAACCCCATTATTTTTTTTCATCTTAATCGTGGTATCTTCATTTTGGATTTCAAATTCTTCGATTTGAGATTCATCTATCAATCGAATAAGTTCGCGAATTTCATGCATTTTAAATGCCATTATGTTTGCTCCTTTCTAATCAGGTAACGGTTTAATCATAAAGGTTTTTTCTAGGCTTGACCAGTCCTTCAGCGGGAATTACCCATTCAGTCAAAATGATGACACTTGTGCACGAGAATACTATCATACATTTATTGCATAAAAATCCATTGGAAAATTCGGCGTTCTTGCAATCCGATTTACCCCACATCATCACATAGGTATAATAAGATAAGAATGTCCATTTTTAACGTTTTATATCATAAGGAGGGTCTGCGATGGAGTCGAAAGCAAAAAAATTACCAAAACGATCTGAAATTGCCACTCCAGATACATGGCGGTTGGAAGATATATTTGCCACAGATGATGCATGGGAACAGGAATATAAAGAGATTAAAGCAACTCTTCCTCGGTTTACCCAGTTTCAAGGAAAACTAGGAAGTTCAGCCGATATTCTTTTTCAAGCATTACAAGCTCGTGACCAAGTTTCAGAGAGATTAGGCAAAGTATTTGTCTATGCTCGTATGCGTTACGATCAAGACACCACCAACTCTCATTATCAAGCATACAACGACCGCGCTGCTAGCTTAATGACGGAAGCAAGTAATTCTATGTCATACTATCGCCCTGAAATCTTAGCAATTCCTGAAGAAAAAGTCACCTCTTTTGTAAAAGAACACGAAAAACTTTCTTTATATGGATATGAACTGGAAATACTAAATCGTTTCCGTTCCCATACCTTATCCGAAAAAGAAGAATCACTACTCGCACAAGCCAGCGAGGTGTTAGGATCATCTAGCCGTACCTTTAGTTACATAAACAATGCCGACATTACATTCCCTTCGATTCTTGATGAAAAGGGCGAAGAAGTAGAAATCACCCATGGTCGTTACATTCAGCTTCTCGAAAATAAAGATCCTCGAGTACGTAAAGAAGCATTCCAAGCTGTCTATGAAACGTATGGCAAATTACGCAACACGCTTGCAAGTACATTATCTGGACAGGTGAAAAAGCAAAACCTCATTGCGAAAATTCGTCAGTACGGATCTGCTCGCCAAAAGGCACTAAATGACAATCAAATCCCTGAATCTGTATACGATCAACTAATCGAGACCGTTCATGAACACCTGCCACTTCTCTATCGCTACTTCGATATCCGAAAAAAAGCACTAGGTCTCGAGGAGCTACATCTCTACGATCTATTCGTTCCTCTCACTTCTGAACTTGAGATGAAGGTTAGCTACGAAGAAGCAAAAGAATTACTCCTTAAAGGCTTGCATCCACTTGGGGATGAATATCTACAAGTGTTACAAACGGCTTTTGATAACCGGTGGGTCGACGTGTACGAGAACCAAGGGAAGCGAAGTGGGGCCTACTCTTTTGGAACCTATGGCACCAATCCATACATCCTCATGAACTGGCAGAACTCCGTTGATAACCTATTTACACTCGCTCACGAATTTGGTCATTCGGTCCACAGTTATTACACTCGGAAGACTCAACCACACGTCTACGGAGACTATTCGATCTTTGTAGCGGAAGTCGCTTCCACTTGTAACGAAAACTTGTTGAACGACTATTTACTAAAAAACACAACAGATCCACAGAAGCGTCTCTATCTAATCACGCATCATTTGGATAAATTCCGTAGCACCATTGTTCGTCAAACCATGTTTGCGGAATTCGAGCTACTGATTCATCAAAAAGATCAGTCTGGCGAGGCGTTAACAGCAGATGTGCTTTCTCAGATGTACTATGACCTAAACAAGAAATACTTTGGTGAAGGTGTCGTAATCGATCCAGAAATTGCTCTAGAGTGGGCTCGTATTCCTCACTTCTACTACAACTTCTACGTATACCAGTATTCCACAGGAATTAGTGCAGCTACTGCCTTGTCTAAGCAAATTCTCGAAGAAGGACAGCCAGCAGTAGACCGTTATCTAGACTTCTTAAAAGCAGGAAGTTCACAAAGTCCGATCGATATCCTCAAACATGCAGGCGTCGATATGAACTCCCCAGAGCCAATTCGTGAGGCATTTGTCGTGTTTAAGGAGTACTTAGATGAGCTGGAGATGTTGCTAGGGCAAAAGTAAGAGTGGGAACATGAAAACAGCCTAACTGAATACCGGTTAGGCTGTTTTCATTTATTATAGGAGAACCAGCGGGCTATTCTGTCAGCAAATAACATGGCCAGGACAGTAATTATTTTCACCAACGTAGGTTGATGAATGCAAGGCTGTCAATCTAACAGAATATCGATGAATATCCTTCACGGTTATCCATAATACTTTTTCTTTTTCGATATCAACTGAAATCTCAAATCCCATAGGCACAACTGATACATATTTAGAATTTACAACATCCGAAATACCAAAAAGCATATTGTATAGATAAGTAGTATTGTAAGACTGTTCGTCACTCCAAAAAACTCAAGCTGAATCTTGCTGTGTATGCAAGTCAGTAAATGTACTTTGCATAGAAGCAGTTAATTCATTGGTTATCTGACCTGCAGGGAAATTTACTCCCAGAAAATCCCTTATTACACCCATCACCTGATTTACCATGGAGTCCACTTGAATTGTTTGACTAATAATGGTTCGATCTATTTGGCCCATAAGAGTTCCGTTACGATTTGCAATTTCTAGTCCTTTATTTAGGTCAAATCCATTCGTTTGAGGATCGATTGCTGCATCGTATGCTGCTGCTTGTTGTATCGCATTACCTAGATAACGTTCTTCTACGGTATATATAAAATTATACTTAGTGTCGCTATCTCTGTTAGAAACAATCAAAGTACTCATCTATATCCCCCTCTATATCTTAAAAAAAGATGCTATAGGTCTCATTCAATTTGTACAGGATGTAGTTCACAGTACACTGTATACCTTAAGAATTGAAATTTTAACTTCAAAGTCATGAATATCCTTATAAGTTAAATTCAGAACCTGTTCCATACTCGTGTTAACATGGACTTCATAGCTCATTGGTACAATAATTAAATGATTGCTATCCAATTCTTGAATAGCCAGAAGCATGTTATATATATATGTAGTACTGCGTGCACTTTTAGCTTTCCAAAAAATCCAATTAGAGCTTTCTTCGAGATATAAATCAGTAAAAATTTTTTGTATAGAGAACGATAATTCGTTAAAGAGCCCCTTGTTTAGTGAATTACCTATAAATTTCTTTAAGAAATGAAAAATGTGGTTTACCATTTTGCCTACTTCTATCTTGCTTTTGATTAAGGTTGTTTCTTTTTTGTCTACCACCATCATTCGATTGCGTCTGGCTATATCATTTGCCTTGGATAAGCTAAGGGAGTGTGATAGTGGATTTATCGCTCGATTAAACTTGGATGCCTGTATCAGTGCTTGTTGAAGTTTAGCCAGCTCTACTCCCATCAGATTCTTATATTCATAGGGAACCTCTTCTTGTATACGAGGAGTCCTTAAAATAGTCCCATCACCTTTGCTAATACTTGAAATGGTATATATTCTTTGACGTGGATATTTCATAAAAAACACCTCCAGATTAAAATTGATATTCAAGAGAGCTCATGTTACATCCATCATCACACTATATGTTAAGAATATTTAATAAATGAACGTTATGAAAGAAAATAATTGTATTTCGAAAAAGAAATGATTATGGATAATGAAGGAAATCACTATGCAACTCGTAATGACAGTATAGCCGATTAGACCATCCAACCCATCACCCAAATAATAATATAGAAGCGCACAAACAAAACCAGTAACAGCTGCGATTTTCGTTTTTCTGATTATAATTTCGTCATAAAGTTCACCTATTCTATGAATGGCCTCTTTGCATCACCACCAAGAGGTCATATTTATTGGCCCTTCCAACTAAATAAAACCTAACCAAACGATCAGTTAGGTTTTATTTAGTTTCATATAAAAACCACCTCATCTTAATCAAAACTCTTACTCTCCAATCCCTCAGCCTGCAAACGGTCATAAATTAGCTTCGTCTCTGGTTTGGAGCCAAACTCAGGGTCATTGACGATTAGAGCCGCGTCCGCTCTAGCTACCTCCATGATCTTCAAATCCTCCGCCAAATTAGCAACTTTAAACACAGGAAGCCCGCTCTGCTTCACGCCTAGGAAGTCGCCAGGCCCCCTCATCTCTAGATCACGTCGTGAGATCTCAAATCCGTCAGTTGTCTCGGTCATCACACGCATCCGTTCATTCCCTTGCTCGGAACGTGGATCGGCAACTAGAACACAAGTAGATGCGCCACCACCCCTCCCTACACGTCCACGCAACTGGTGAAGCTGAGCCAGGCCGAAGCGATCGGCATCATAGATCACCATCACCGTAGCATTGGGAACGTTTACACCTACCTCAACGACTGTCGTGGAGACTAGAACCTGAATTTCATTTTCCGAGAATGCTCGCATCACTTCTTCTTTTTCCGCTGAATTCATTTTCCCATGAAGAAGGCCTACCCGCACAGGAGAAAGCTCCAAGGTCAGTTGTTCGTATAAGTCATGCGCATTTTGCAAATCTAACTTCTCTGACTCTTCGATAAGTGGACAAATCACGTATACCTGATGACCTGTCTGGCACTCTTTTTCAAAAAAGGTAACGATGCGGGGAAACAAGTCTTTTTTCACCCAATATGTATCAATCGGTTGTCGTCCAGCTGGCATCTCATCGATCGTAGAAATATCCATTTCTCCAAAGACAGAGATGGCTAGAGTACGGGGGATCGGAGTCGCTGTCATGAATAGGACATCTGGATTACTCCCTTTTTCACGGAGCAATGCACGTTGTTTAACACCAAAACGATGTTGTTCATCCGTAATCACGAGACCTAGTTGACGGTACACAACCCCTTCTTGAATGAGAGCATGTGTCCCTACTACAATATCGGCTAGTCCCATTTGAATCTGGCTTAACGTATCTCGGCGTTCTCTTGCTTTCATATTCCCTGTAAGGGAGACAATTGTAAGACCTAGTGGGCCTAAAATGGTCCGTAACGATTCGGCGTGTTGATCCGCTAAGATCTCCGTTGGAACCATGAGCGCACCTTGGTAACCAGATAAGTAGTTAGCATATAAGACAATCGCGGCAACCACGGTTTTTCCAGATCCCACATCCCCCTGTAATAATCGATTCATCTGAGGAGCAGCTTGTAGATCATCTAAGATTTCATCTACGACTCGCCTCTGTGCGCTTGTCAATGGAAAATCCAATCTGGAAACCAATTCCTCGACCTTCTCATGGTCAAAACGGTGGGAAATACCTTCTACTTCTGTTTTTTGAAGCCTTCGGAGATAAAGTAATTTTGCTTCATAAAGGAAGAGTTCTTCATAGGCCATCCGTCTGCGTGCCTGATGACCTTCTTGCTGTCCTTTAGGAAAGTGTAGGTAGTACATCGCTGTGGCACGGGGAAGCAGACGGTATTGGTCGATGATATCAGAAGGTAAAATCTCTTCGATTTCCCCTCCAAATCGCCTATAAGCCTCTTCGATCAATTTGCGTAGCCAGTTTATTTGTACATTCGCATTTACAGAGTAAACAGGCTCTAAGCGACCTGCCTGCTTCTCTTGCTCAGCCTGACTCACAAATGTCCGCTTCGCTAAAATCTCCAGTTTATGACGATCAAAGCGCCCCGATACCATAATCGTTTTTCCGGGAATCAGTTTGTCCTTTAAAAAATGTTGATTAAACCATACCACTTGCACAATAATTCCATCCACATCTAGACGGGCGGATAACCTGGAGCTATTTTTTTTAAACCACCGGAAGCTAGGGGTTTGATACACTTTTCCTTGAACGGTTACTTGGGATTCATGCTCTGCCTCCCCTAAATCTGTCACCCGATAGTCGATATAACGATATGGATAATACTCTAAAACATCCTGAATCGTAGAAATTCCTAGCTCCTCCAGATGTTGCTTCCGTTGAGGTCCAACACCCGACAACACATCAACCGGATACTGAGCCAAACTCATGATTCAGATGTCTCATTTCCAAAAATTTGCCTCTCCAAACTACGACCTGTCGGGGTAGCGGCTAAGCCGCCCAACGCTGTCTCGCGCAATGCTACCGGCATATCTCGACCGATTTTATACATCGCATCAATCACTTCATCCGTCGGAATCACACTTTCAACCCCCGCCATAGCAAGGTCAGCAGCTACCATAGCAATCGCCGCACCCATTGCATTTCGTTTGACACACGGAGCCTCCACTAAGCCCGCTACAGGATCACAGACAAGTCCTAGCATATTTTTTAGCGCAATCGCAACTGCCTGTGCTGATTGCGAAGGAGTCCCTCCAGCCATCTCGACCACAGCCCCCGCGGCCATCGCAGTTGCAGAGCCTACTTCAGCTTGACATCCACCCGCCGCACCGGAGATACAAGCATTATTTGCAATACAAAAACCAATCGCACCCGCTACAAATAACGCTCGTACCATATCATCACGACTCGAGTTCAATTTTTTTGATGCAGTTGAAATCGTACCAGGCAAAATCCCACAAGCACCGGCTGTTGGCGTCGCAACGACGATCCCCATCGCCGCATTTACTTCCGATACCGCTGTAGCACTAGCCACCGCTTCTAAAACAGTTAATCCCGTTAACAGAACAGGAGCGTTCTCCCGGTAGCTCATAATCTTCCGTGCATCTCCACCTGATAGCCCACTTTTGGACTTCAGATCCTCGGTTGTACCTCGTTCAATGGCTAATTCCATCACTCGAAGGTTTTCTTCCATTTCACGATAAATTTCTTCTATCGGACGATTCATAACATCTGATTCTTGCCTCATCATCACATCCGAAATTTTTAGTTGTTCTGATTCTGCATATTCAACTAGTTCTGCCACTGAGCGAAACAACATGTTTAACTCCCCTTTCTAACAGTAGAATAACCCAAGAAAAAGACGCTTTCAAAGGCCTTCTTGCTTGGGTTACAAGTTATGATTTATGAAAGAACGGTGACTGAAAGCATGCCGTGTTGTTTGCGAATCTCTTCTTGGAGTGATTCATCCACAACTTGGTCTGTCTCGATCGACATTAATGCTTGAGACCCTTTTTCTTTACGAGATACTTGCATATATCCAATATTAATTTCATGCTTGGCTAGAATCGTAGCCACAGCGGCGACCGCTCCATGTTGATCGTGATGGTAGACCAACAAAACAGGAGCATTTCCCGATAAACTGAGTTGGAAGCCGTTTAGTTCCGTAATCTCCATCTTCCCACCGCCAATTGAGATGCCGACCACTTCTAAGCGATGGTCACCCTCTTGAAGAATCAGACGAGCCGTATTCGGATGATCTGTCAGTTCATCCGACTCGATGAACTCGACATCCATCCCCTCTGCACTGGCAATATCTAAGGACTCAGCCATACGTGTATCAAACGTATCAAAATCAAGCAATCCCCCTACTAGGGCGATATCGGTTCCATGACCCCGATACGTTTTTGCAAAAGAGCCATACAAAATGATGATAACGCGCTGAGGCATCTTCCCAAACATGGTGCGTGCCGCTCTACCAATCCTTGCTGCGCCTGCTGTATGTGAGCTAGAAGGGCCGATCATAACAGGCCCAATGATATCGAAAACTGTACGATATTTCATATGCAATCGCACCCTATCCATCTAAGATCTACAAAATCCTCTTACCAAATCCTAATTATTAACAAATGTATCAGACCATGAAAAAAGGTACAAGGGATTTCATCATAGAACCTCGTTAGACTTCTAGATACGGTGCTACTGAGATCGCAACAGTACCTGGCCCTGCATGCGTTCCAATAACCGGACCGATTTCCGTCAAAATTAGTTCTTTCACTTCAAACTCCTGCTCGATTCGTCGCACCCACTTATCAGCTTCCTCTGGATTGCGTGCATGCATAACCCCAACCGATACAGCTCCTGATTGAATCTGCTCTTTGATAAGTCCAAATAATCGTTCAAACGCTTTATTTTTTCCCCGAACTTTATCTACCGCATAGACAACACCTTCTTGGTTTACAGACAAAATGGGTTTAATGTTCAAAAGTGAGCCGACAACCGCCGATGCTTTCCCGATTCGTCCACCTTTTTGAAGATATTCCAATGTATCCACTAAGAAAAAAATAGAAGTATGCTCACGATTTGATTCCAAAAGCTCCTTGATTTCCTCTAGAGACTTACCCGCCTTTGCCGCACGAGCAGCTGCAATGACTTGTAAGCCACTTCCTAAAGAAGCAGAGCGAGAATCAAATATCTCAATCTCCACATCTGGATTTTCCAGCATAGTAGAAGCGAGAACAGCAGTTTGATAAGATCCGCTTAAACCCGATGAAAGAGAAACGAGAAAAATTTTCTTCGCACCTTCATCAATCGCCTTCTGGTATGCATTTACATAATCCATCGGCGAAGGCTGAGAAGTAAATGGAATCTCCTTGCACTCTGCTAGTTTTGCATAAAACTGGTCAGCAAAGATGTCAACACCATCATAATACGTTGTTCCTTCAATATGACACGGGATCGAAACAAGACTGATTCCAAGCTCTTCCCTTAACTCTTGAGGTAAATCAGCTGCGCTATCACAAATTACATATACCTGACCCATAAGGCACCTCGCTATTCAACAGAAAATAAGAAGTAATAGAGTGGCTGTCCCCCATCATGAACCTCAATCTCTACATCCGGGTATGCGTCTCCCAGCCTTTTTGTTAGCTCATCTGCTTGATCGGTAGAAACATCTTGCCCGTAAATAACAGTAACTACATCTGCTCCATCAACTGCCATCTCATCTAACAGTGTCAAGGCAGTATCCATCAAATCTTTCCCCACTACCTCAATCTTACCTTCTGTAATCCCTAGATAATCACCTTGTTTAATCTGATGCTCATCAATCTGCGTATCACGCACGGCATAAGTAAGCTCACCGGACCGGATAGCCTGATAAGCAGAGGTCATATTCATTTTGTTTGTCTCAGAAGTAGCATCCTTATCAAATGCCAACAGTGAAGCTAAGCCCTGGGGAATCGTCTTAGTAGCAAGAACCGTTACAGGCACGTCCACTACATCGCCAACTTGTTCTGCAGTCCAAATAATGTTCTTGTTGTTTGGCAGAATGATTATATGCTCAGCATGGATTTGGCCAATCGCTTTGACGATATCTTCCGTACTTGGATTCATCGTTTGACCACCCTCGATGACTACATCGACTCCTAGACTACGCATAATATCTGCTACTCCAGAGCCTGCCACGATTGATACAATCCCATATGGCTTTTTTTCTACTTCTATGACTGGATTTTCTACTTGTTTGCCATGAGAATGAGTAGATGTATGCCCTTCCGTTGCTGTTGCATATTGTTCACGCATATTTTCAATCTTGATCTTAATGAGATCACCATATTTTTGAGCATAACTAAGAGCATCACCTGGGTGTTCGGCATGAATATGCACCTTTACAAGCTCTTCATCTGAGATCACTAAGAGGGAATCCCCGAACTGAGATAGCTCTTCGCGAAATTCTCCTTCAGAGAATGCATCTACCGGGCGACGAGTTGTTTGTAAATCCACCATAAACTCGGTGCAATAGCCATTCTCAATCGTAGCTGGATCAATTTTCGCTTGTGCATTATCATGAGCCATTTCAGCTAAACTTTCTAAACTAGGAAGATTCTCTTGGATTGCTGCTTGATCTACAACCACTTCGCCTGTTAAAACAGAGAGCATTCCCTTATATACTAGCAACAGGCCTTCTCCACCCGCATCCACAACCCCCGCTTGCTTTAATACCGGAAGCATATCAGGTGTACGGTCTAGAGTGGCTTTTGCTTCGTTTACAACCGCTTCTAATACTTCAATCGGATCGTTTGTACTCCGAGAACGTTTCCCACCGGCCTCTGCCGCTTCCCTAGCAACCGTGAGGATCGTTCCTTCAACTGGCTTGAGAACTGCCTTATATGCCGTTTCCACTCCTCGTTGAAACGCTTCTGCTAACTGACGAGGGCTCATCGTTTCATTGCCTGCTAGTGCTTTTGAAAACCCACGGAACAGCTGAGACAAAATAACACCAGAATTTCCTCTTGCACCCATCAGTAATCCTTTTGCAAGCGCTTCCGCTAGTTTCCCGATGTTTTCTTCATGTGCAAACTTCTCCATCTCTTTTACACCAGATGTAATCGTTAAACTCATATTGGTTCCAGTATCACCATCTGGAACAGGGAAAACGTTGAGGGCGTTTACCATCTCAACGTTACGATTAAGATTGTTCGCGCCCGCACGCATCATTTGTAAAAACAGACTTGCAACAATTTCGCGTTGTGCCAACTGGGCTCCTCCTTACTCTTCATTCACCAATCGAACACCTTGAACAAAGACATTTACATAGTTTACTTTAATTCCTACTAATTGATCTAAAGTATATTTCACTTTTGCTTGCACATTATGTGCTACCACGGAGATTTTCGTGCCATAACCCACAATAATATGCATATCGACGATCAGTTCATTTTCTTCTTGACGAACCTCGATACCTTTACTGAGATTCTCTCGACCGAGCAATTCCGCAATTCCATCTTTAATTTGTTTACGGGAAGCCATTCCTACGAGTCCATAGCAATCCATCGCAGAAATCCCTGCAATAGTAGCAATAACATCATTGGAAACTTCGATTTGACCTAGGTTGGTCGAAACATCAATACTCATGACTACTCCTCCTTGAAGAAGGTTTCTCAGGCGTTTTTACTAGGACAATTTTACAACAACCCTCTTGATAAAGAAAGAGAAAAAGCCTCATCTGCTATTATACTCGCATCTAGCAAATTCAATAATAGAAACTGCCTTGCAGAGAAAAGGCATGTGTGTTAGAATTGCATGGTGATTTATACCGACCGATCGTACGTGATTGTGATGGTTCAGGTAGGAGGTGCAAAAATGGCTCGTCGTTGTTTTATTACTGGTAAACAAGGCTCTACTGGAAACAAAGTTAGCCACTCTAACCGTAAAAGTCGTAAAAAATGGGGCGCGAACGTTCAAAAAGTGCGCATCTTGGTAGATGGTAAACCAA
Source organism: Thermoactinomyces sp. DSM 45891 (assembly GCF_900119485.1). Classification (GTDB taxonomy): domain Bacteria; phylum Bacillota; class Bacilli; order Thermoactinomycetales; family Thermoactinomycetaceae; genus Baia. The sequence goes on along the minus strand of NZ_FPJZ01000010.1, from coordinate 55,828 downwards.
AACGCGTTTATGTAAGCACCAGAGCTTTAAAATCTGGCAAAGTAACCCGCGTGTAGATATCGTGGGTTTTTTAGCGCCCAATCCATATTGAAAAAAGCACTCGATTATACGGGTGCTTTTTTGTATCTTTATAATTCCCTATCAGATTATTTCTATCAGCTTTTTTTAAATACCCCGATCAATGCCTTGACCATCCCACCGAGGAATTTCGGAAGCTTGATGGTATAGAACTTCACCCCGATTCCCTCCTTGTTCTATTAGCGTTTGGATCCGCACGATGACGAGCCCCATCGTGTCATCACTTATTTATATTCTATCCTCACTATTATGTACCTAGAACAAAGAAAGAAAATTCCCTTAGGAAAGTTGGAGATCAGCACTTTGTATACAAAAACATTTACCCAAGCGGATCGTAATCTCACCCGATTCCTGAGCGATTTCATTACTTACACCTAAGCTGCCTCCACGAATCAAGGTAGCATCGTTTAGAGGGTAACGAAAGCCCTTTAAAGTGACCCCAACAACTTGATCACTACACGGCAAAAGGGACATATACTGAGTATCCCCTTTCGTTAGGCGAACCGTCGTTGGACCAGTTAAGCATCGAACCTGATTCTTTCCCGAAACAAGCGTACAAGAAATAGATGTAGTAGCCAGCCACTCTAACAAATATAGATTTGCTAGAGCATGATCAAATCGAGATCCACCTAGTGCTCCTAGCAGTAAAATCTCACTGGGCTGTAACTTAACTGCTTCTTCTAGAGCAAAATGCGTATCCGTGACATCCTTTTTACATGGCAATGTACGATACGGAATCTGCAATTCTTGGAGCTGGGATAGATAGTCTTGCTTCGTGGTATCAAAATCCCCCACAGCTAAATGAGGGCGCATTCCTCGATCAAGTAGATGCTCAACTCCTGCATCCGCTGTAATAAGAAAGTCATCTGCTCGGATGAGGTGTAAATCTTCAGGGGTCACTTCTCCCCCCGCAATCACGACAACTCGCTTCATTGGCTCCACTCCTTACTTAGAGCCCGATAAAGCCGCATCGCGAATCTCCCTAATAGCGCGAGCACGATCTTTTTCACCGAACACGGCCGATCCTGCAACAAGCACATTTGCGCCTGCTTCTGCCACTAACCCGGCTGTCTCTCTATTCACACCGCCATCTACTTCGATATCCAAGTTTATTCCTAATTGATTGGCCATATCCCGTATTTGACGGATTTTTGGTAGAACGGAATGGATAAATTTCTGCCCGCCAAATCCTGGATTAACAGTCATTAATAATACAAGATCCACATCAGGTAGAATCGATTCAATAGTAGATGCAGGCGTAGCTGGATTCAGTACCACTCCCGCTTTTGCTCCGCATTCTTTAATATGGTAAATCGTACGATGAAGGTGAGGGCATGATTCCTGATGAACCGTAATGAAATCAGCTCCTGCCTTCGCAAAAGCCGGAATATACTGGTCTGGATTTTCAATCATGAGATGACAATCAAGCGGTAAGTTCGTATGAGGACGAATCGCATCTACCACAAGTGGCCCAAGCGTAATATTAGGCACAAAGTGACCATCCATCGCATCTACGTGAATCCAATCTGCTCCCGCTTGGTCAATCAGTCGTATATCTCGCTCTAAATTAGCAAAGTCTGCTGATAAAATCGATGGTGCAATCTTCATGTTAGTACCTCCGAAGTTGAAGTTCTTTGATCTCTTCTAAAAATGTTACATAGTGTTCATAGCGTTCTGGGTCAATCTCGCCTGTCTCCGCCGCGTCCCTCACCATACAGCTTGGTTCATTTACATGTAGACATCCACGAAAACGGCATCCGTTCGCCTTCTCGCGAAACTCAGGAAAACAATGTCCGAGGTCCACAGGTTCCATGCCGTCGAAGGTAAGCTGGCTAAATCCAGGAGAGTCTGCCACTAATCCGCCCGTTTCAAGTGGAATGATTTCCACGGAACGGGTGGTGTGTCGTCCTCTACCAATTTTATGGCTTACTGCGCCCGTCTCCAGCTCACGATCCAGGATGATTTTGTTAAGCAAAGATGATTTTCCTACCCCAGACTGTCCTGCAAACACGGAAGTCTGATCTTTTAAGTATGGCTTGATCTGCTCGATCCCATCAGCCGTTTCGATGCTGGTAGCCACGATAGGGTAGCCTGTAGGTGCGTAACGAGCACGAATCGCTTCTAGTTCAGCTGGGTCTTCTACTAAATCTAGTTTCGTTAGTACAACCACGATTTCGAGTCCAGCATATTCCGCATGGACTAAGAAGCGGTCTAATGGCATCTGTTGGAACGAAGGCTCACGAAGTGAGCAAACAACTACTGCCTGCGTCACGTTGGCAATGGCAGGGCGTACTAGCTCGGTTTGCCGTGATTCGATTGCGGTTATGTATCCTTTACCCGCATCTGTTTCGTCAAACTGTACATAATCTCCTACTAGTGGCTTACATTTTTTCTTCTCAAATTTGAATACACCACGGGCTTTGCATTCATAAAGTTCTTCTTGCTCCGTTCGAACATAGTAAAATCCGCTGATTGCTTTGATAATTTGACCTGATGGCATACATACCTCCTATTATGAACCTAATCTGTACATTTACTATTACTATTTTGATAACTCGTCGACTCTAGTTAAACTCTAACATACCACTATTCATTTCCCGTCTACAAAATAATCAACAGTCATTATTAAAAGCGGTATGAAATATCATAATTAGAAATATATCCATTGGTTATACACACTATATAATAAGAGGTTGCCTTTGTCTGTTATGAGACGGAAGCAACCTCTTGTGAGTGAAAAATCATTCTATCCTTTACTCTTTTAACGGAGTAACATCATTGAGAAGGCGGATCCACTGAACATTTCTTTTGAACATTTATCCATACTCGTACTTTACGATCTGCTGGAATCGGCTGTCCCGGGGCAGGCTCAGTTGCCATAATTTGACCGTGGGAAGTTCTTCCAGACGTATCATTTCCACAGTGGCTGTTATCACTTTGAATTATAATATTGTATCTACTTTCCCAGTTTTTAACACTGCTTTGATAAACACCTATAATCTCTTCCGGAACAGTATCCATTCCACCTTTAGGTCCAAGACTTAACGTAACCGTTATCGAATTACCTTTTTGCTCAACCTCAAGCACTGTATTTTTCGGTTCATCACTTGTCTTAAAGTTTTGCGTTCCGTCAATCTTGACTTTGTTAGCTTTCGCCCACTTCTGTAACTCACTAAAAGGCTTTCCCTTAAAATCAGTGGCCTTCTTTTGCTCTTTCTCTTGAGACTGAGAACTGCCTTCGGATACGGGAGCCGCACCACCTTTATTATTTTGACCGAGGAATCCGATAGCCGTGTTAAAGAGCCATAAGGCGAGGGTGAAGATGAGTACGATGCTAATGAGTCCGAAGATTGCTTTTTTCCACCATGGTAGCTTTTGTTGCACGTCGTCTAGCCAGACAACTGTTTTTTGAAGAACGGTCTGTTCTCCAACGGGGATGTTACGAAGTCCTTCAATTCGACTTTTCGTTAGTCCAAACTTCCCTGTAGCGGGACGATCAAATTTCCGCCCGTCGTCCTGTAGCTCACTACCACCACGGAATTTATTACGGCTCTTGGGTATCGAATCGGTTTCGGATTGATCGTTTGAAAAGTTCGTATCACCTGTCAATGGAACGGTTGCATAGAAATCTTTCGTCCGTGACTTTTCCTTGCTATTGCCCCAAGTAAATTCATTGCGATGTCCGATTTGGAGCGCGTAGCGAATATCTTGCATCATCGCTCTTACCGACGTGTATCTCATCTCCGGATCTTTTTCCATCGAACGGAGCAAGATTTTTACGATATTATCGGGAATGTCTGGATTGAGCTCTTTTGGATCTGGCACGGGTTCTTGTAAATGTTGCAGGGCAATCCCAATCGCAGAATCACCATCGAAAGGAAGTTTTCCTGTAAGCATTTCATAAAACACAACACCGAGAGAGTAGATATCTGATTTCTCGGTAATCACTCCGCCGCGTGCTTGTTCAGGTGAGAAATAGTGTACGGATCCCATAACCGATCCTGTTTGGGTAATCGTTGAGGAACTTGCGGCTCTCGCGATCCCGAAGTCGGTTACTTTTGCTCGGCCATTCCCACCGAGTAAGATGTTATGTGGCTTGATATCTCGGTGAACAATACCGTTATCATGCGCATTAGATAAGCCATCACAGATTTGAATGGCGATCTCCGCTGCTTCTTCTACAGAAAGAGGTCCTTGTTCTTGAATATGTTGTTTAAGCGTTGGACCTTCGATTAATTCCATTACGATAAATTGCGTATAGTCGTCTTGGCCCACATCGTAAACATTTACAATATTCGGATGAGACAAACTAGCTGCTGCTTGAGCTTCCCGACTAAAGCGACGAATAAACTCTGAATCATTACTGAGCGATTCGCTGAGCACTTTCACTGCTACATTACGATGAAGAGACATGTCTTTAGCTTTATATACGACTGCCATCCCACCGCCACCGATCCTATTTAGGATCTCGTAACGACCACTCAGTCTCTTCCCTTCCATCCGCATAATTACCTTGCTCCTCCTCAGCCTATTTACAATATCTCTGTATTCTTTAGTAGGATTACGGAAATATTATCTTTGCCACCCGCTTGGATGGCTTGCTGAATTAGCTCATCAGCTTTTTCTTCAATCGTTATCTCGCTTGATAAAACTAATCCGATTTCGCGTTCGGCCACCATATCAGTTAAGCCATCAGAACATAAAAGCAACATATCATCTGGGTTCCAGGGAGTGTGAATGAGATCCACCTCAACGTCCTCAGCGGTGCCGATCGCTCTAACGACCATATTTCGTTGAGGATGATTCTTTGCTTCTTCTGTCGTGATTTGCCCATATTTTTGTAACAAATTCACGTATGTGTGATCCTCTGTTAGCTGATAGAGGCCACCTTTATGTAACATGTAAGCCCGACTATCCCCTACATGTCCCAATACGACCTCACATGAATCCATAATACCCGCTATAACTGTAGTGCCCATTCCTTGATATTGCTCATTATTTTGAGATAGATAAAATACTTCGGCATTTGCTTTCCCAACCGCACTTAGTATGGAATCGGTCCGCTCTTCTGTGGAGTGGAAATTTTTACTTTGTAAGATGGATTCAATTACCTTGACTGTTGTCTGACTGGCAATTTCACCAGCTTGATGTCCACCCATGCCATCTGCCACAATTGCAAGTACTGACCCATCTTCACGGCGGACAAGAGCAGCACTATCCTCGTTTAAGTCACGCACGAGACCGACATTTGTTCGGTGTGCAATCTCCATTGCGGCTTACCCCTTTCCCATCGGCATTCCTAAATTCATGTGAACCATATGTGAAGAAATACCTTTCATTTCTATCGTTTTGAAAATGGAAGAAGAAGATAGGAGCTACAATCTCCTCCTTCGTTCAGGGTACTCTAACTCTATATTATATTGTAAACGATTTGGGTTAAGTTAGACTAACTTATTGTGCTTCGCACGCAACTGTCCGCAAGCAGCATCTATATCGTGCCCCTGCTCACGGCGAATCGTCGTATTGATTTTATATGAATCCAATACCTTTTTAAACTCGAAAATTTGATTACGAGAGGTCCGTGTAAAATCGCGCTCTGGTACATAGTTGACAGGAATCAAGTTTACCAAACAGTTCATCCCCTGTAATAATTTCCCTAGTTCATGTGCATGCTCCAATTGGTCATTTTTTCCACCAATAAGAGCATATTCAAATGTGAGCCTGCGGCCAGTCGTCCGTAGATAGTACCAACAAGCATCCAATAATTCTGCCAACGGATGTCTACGGTTAATCGGCATTAAACTAGAACGCAAATCCTGATTAGGAGCATGTAGGGAGATGGCTAGTCCTACTTGCCAACCTTCATCAGCAAAACGATAAATATTCGGAACCACACCACTGGTCGACACTGTAATATGACGTTGCCCGATGTTTAGCCCTTTCGGTGAGTTGATAATCTTAACAAACTGAATCGTAGGCTCATAGTTTTCAAACGGTTCACCAGATCCCATAATCACAACCGACTTCACTCGCTCTTCGGATTCATCAAGTGCTTTTTGGGCAGTTATCACTTGAGCCACAATCTCACCCGCTGTTAGGTTCCGCTTCAACCCCCCCAGAGTAGAGGCGCAAAATGTACAACCAATCCGACAACCTACTTGAGTCGTTACACAAACACTTACACCATAATTATGGCGCATAACCACTGTTTCAATCGCGTGATCATCCACTAATCCAAATAAAAATTTAATCGTTCCATCTTGCGATTCTTGAGAAGTAATAATTTTTAATGGTTGTAGCTCAAATGCATTTGCTAAATTATCACGGAGCTTCTTAGAAAGATTGCTCATCTCTTCGAACGAATTCACTCGTTTTCCATATAACCAATCCATTACTTGTCCAGCGCGGAACTCTGGCTCACCATGCTCTTTCATCCAATCTTTCCAATTAGGTAAATCCAAATCATATGCAAATGGTTTCATAAACTTTTTCACCAGATCTTCCTCAAATTGTTCTTCATTATCCTTTAAAAAACTTTCCCTATTATATCAATCCATAACGGGAAAGAAAAGGAAATAACCCCCTTTTTCAGCCCTTCTTGTTTCGAATTTTTGACAAGTTAGTCTGAGCTAATTCCATACCGATGAATGGTTACATGATACTTGGTTGTAATGGGGATGTCCGGATAATCCTCTTGCCAATTGATGCTATTGTAAAATTTCGGTTGATACGCTCTCACATACTCTCCTAAATTAAAAACATCTGCCTTTAACTCTTTTTGAGAATGATTAACTAAACCTTTCATCTGCCTTTGATAGATCGTTGATACTTGATTACTAACATCCTGTAGCACTTCCGTTTTTGATAAATCATCTGTGGATGTTTTCTCTTGAATCAGTCCAGTCACATCTATGTCAATGACCACGGAACCATCTGGATTCACCTTAATCTTCCGTTTGCTACTATAAGGATGAAATGCGATCATGCCATCCTTACGTGGTACGATTACCACATGTCCTTTTTGATTGGTTCTAACTTGAAGGACGCCGGCAACATCTTCTCTTCCCTGGATGGCTCCAACCATTTTTTCTCCTTTAAATACAGCGATCCCATCCCACTTATACCCGCCTTCCGTGGGCTCCATATAATTCATAATAGGAAATTGACACCCCGGAAGCCCCATATCAATTAGAAGTTGTCCAAGTGTAATATCGGCAAAAATGCCATTTCTCGTTCCAGAACGCAACATTCCTCGTATGTAATTGACTGGAATCTCTTCAGATGGCACTTTCACATTAAGCGCATCTTTTGCTTTTCCCTTCACTACAATTGGATACAATTGGCGTCGAACTTCGGAAGTACGTTTAATCGCATCCATAAAGCGCTCGATCCCCTTCTTAGCTTGTTCTTCAGAGATCATAATCACCTGCATATTCCCAAAGAATAATGGATCATTAGAAGAGACAACAATTTGATGCATAGCTTCCGAATACGTCTTTCCAACTCCGGACAGTAGTTCAAACGGCCCACTCGGCCCTTTCCCTCCTTCCGCTTGACCACCGCCCCCTCCTCCCACTACTTGATTTGGAATTGGGATTTGAACACTAATCTCTGCTATATCATCATCCTCTGTACTATCAATAGCAATAGCCGATACATATAACCGATCCTCTATCTCTCTCCTATCCCAACAACCAGCCAAAAGAGGGAAAATCAACGTGAGAATTATGATCTTAGGAAGATGTCGCATGATGATTTTCTTCTCCTTTCTGGTCTTTTTTCTTAGACGGGATTTTCTTACGACGAATGATCGCCAGTAAAAATAAAACGATTGGTACCACGATTGAAAAAACAAAGCCAATATAGCTGTATTCTTGAAACTTGGTGAAGAAATCACTTATATTTTCTGAAACCATCGCTCCACCATAGAAAAAAGGAAGTAATGCCCAAGCCACATACTTGGTTTGTTCTTCTTTTACTTGAAATGCTTCACAGATGGTACGAACTAAGGCAAACTGTAAATTTGTAATTGCAATAAAAGCGATCACGACCCAAATTCCTAACACAAATGCCTCAATTCGCTCGATGACTAACAACTCAGGCCTCACCTCTTTGTAAAAATCGAGGGCCGACCATAGATTTTTAGATAATGCATCTACTCCAAAAACAAGATATTGGGCAATGATGGTACTAGACAGTAAAACCGTAGTAGTCAGAATGGCCTTAGCACTCACCTTAGCAGAATGCTCCACCTTTTGGCTGTAGCCCATTATTAAAAACAATACTTCAAATCCAGAAAACCCTAAGCCGTTTGATAATATCCCTTTTCCCAATCCCCTCCAATCACTTTGGAGGAGAGGAAATAGATGAACCCATTCCCCTTTTTTAAACACAACATATAACTGTAATAAAAAGGGAAGTAAGATAATCGGAAATAAAAATTCATTTAGCATCCCAATCACTGCCGGCCGAGAATAAGAAGCGAAGGTAGACGCCAGCAATAATGTCAGAATCGTAACTTCAATCGGTGTTTTAGGCAACAATGTAGTATTTGTCGCTTCACTAAATAGCCGCACTTGAAACGAAATCTGATTCATCCAGTACAACGCAAAACAAATAATAATCAAACTAGCAATTCCCTTACCAATCCACTTCATCCGCTTCGTTTCAAAAATTTCCGGGATAAATTGTACAAAGGTTTGGCCTGTAAATCGTTGGCATAGCTTACTGACCATATAAACGAAACCTGTAACTAGCAATCCTGAGATCACACTCAACCAGACTCCATCCGCTCCTGCTTCCGCTGCTACAAAGCGGGGAAAGTTCAGTAAAGGCGCTCCAATAATAGAAAGGATAATCAAAACATAGATCTGATAAGAAGAAAGACTGCCTTGATGATCGACCTTCTTAGAAGCAGGAGAGTGTGATGAGTTATTTGGTGTCATTGGATGCATCCCTCCCTGTCTTCACTGCTTCTTCTGAACTCTGGTTTTTCTGTCTATATCGATCTTGTGGCTTCAAGAAACTAGGACGCGTATTCATATATTTCCACGGAACCCGTACTAAGGTGTCTCTGATTGCCCCACGACGAAACGGAGCAAATGGAGTCATATACGGTACACCAAATGAACGAATCTGAACCATATGCAGAACCATCAGCATAAGAGAAATCATAATACCAAACAACCCTAATATGGAAGCGGCAATCATGAGTGGGAATCTCAGCAAACGAATACTAATCGCCGCGTTATAACTAGGGTTGGCATACGAACTAATCGTCGTCATCCCAACTACAATTACAATCGCTGGCGAAACTAGGCCCGCTTGTACGGCTGAAGTACCGATTACTAATCCCCCTACGATGCCGATAGTGGGCCCAATCGGTCCCGGCAAACGAATACTTGCCTCCCTGAGCACCTCGATACTTCCTTCCATCACCAGTGCCTCCACAATAGACGGGAAAGGAACAGATGCCCTTCCTGCGGCCATTGCAATCGATAATTGGTCTGGAATCAGCTCCGGATGAAACGAGACAAAGGCGATATAAAAAGCAGGCAATAACAAGGCAATGGCAAAACTACATAAACGAATCAGTCTTAAAAAACTCGAGATAAGATAACGCTCATAATAATCCTCTGGACTATTGTAGAATTGAGTAAAAACAGCAGGAGCAATCAAAGCATGAGGAGATCCATCTACCAAAATCGCAATTCTTCCCTCTAGAAGGTGTGCCACTACCGAATCCGGGCGCTCTGTGTTTTGGATTTGTGGAAACGGTGTCCATGTTTGGTCCTGCAAAAATTCCTCCAGATACCCTGTTTCTAAAATCCCATCAATCTTGATATCCTTTAACCTATTTCTAGCTGTCTCCACGATCTGCTCATTCGTTAAACCCTCTACATATAGAAGAGAAACAGCCGTTTGTGTCCGCTCTCCAATCACAAAGGATTGGATCCGAAGATCTGGATCTTTAAACCGATGCCGAATCATAGCCAGACTAAAAGTAGACGTTTCACTTAAACCCTCACGCGGACCCCTCACTACAGACTCCGCACGCGGTTCCCCGACACTCCGCGTTGCCCAACCCTTCGTTCCAATAACGAGAGCTCGGGTTGTCCCTTCCAATAAGAAAATCGTGTCACCACTTAAAATCCCGTTGATGACATCCTTCATCTTCGTGATTTCCTTGACCTCGCCCGCTTCGATCAACTTCTGGACGATATTTTTCCAAATATCCGTTTGATCCTTTATTTCCTCTTGCATTAAAGGCCTCAAAATATAGTTATGAGTGATATCTTTATTCACCATTTCATCGATATAAATAACCGCACCCGTCGAATGCTCTGGTGTTTTCATCGTAAACGTCCGCGTTATAATATCGGTCGAGTTTCCAAATACATTCTTTAGAAAATCCAGATTCTCACCCAGGTTCTTGGAAATACCTTTATTTTCAGATCGTTCTTCCACTTTCTTTTTACTATGTTGCTCTAATATTTTCTTCCGTTTCTGATCACGTAGAAAGCGCAACTGTCTCATTTTCATATGCATCACCGCCACAAGATTATGATGTGCGTGATGAATAGAAAGCATACACAATGTGCCCAGGTTGGGTATGTCTCGTATCGATTTGCATATTCGTACGCTCATTTTATTTATGGTATTTATGTAATTTCGTTCATTTTTCTTAATGAAAATGTTATTGTTATAAAAATAAATAACAAAGGAGGAATAATCGAAATTTTTATAGTGTGTATTTTTGATCCTATCTAACAGGAAAAGGGGAAATAAAATGAAACATATAAAGCATTGGTACTCTTTATTACTGGTCGTAGTCTTGATTTCATCCTTATCTTTATCAGACTCTCTTACTGTACAGGCAACTCCTAATAAAACAACAACTGAAAATGAAAAGCTCATTGTCAAATTTAAAAAAGAGGTCTCTTCAGAACAAAAAAATAGTCTTTATCAACAGAAAAATGCAAAAGTAATCTCCCGTAATTCACAAATTGGCTTTGAGGTCATTCAGGTACAAGGGCAATCCGTACAAGAGGCCCTGCAAGAATATCGTAAAATGCCAAATGTAGAATATGTAGAGACAAGCAAAGTCTCCCAAGCAGTATGGACTCCAAACGATCATTACTACTCTTCAAACCAAACCGCTCCCTTGAAAAAAATGCAGATTCCAGAAGCATGGGATATTACCCGCGGAAGCAGTGATACTGTAGTAGCAGTTGTCGATTCAGGCGTTCAAAGCAATCATCCTGATCTAAAGGGAAAAGTCATCCCGGGTTACGATTTTGTACAAAATGATAATGATCCAAGCAATGATGAACTGGGACACGGAACCCATATAGCAGGAACCATCGCCGCCCAAACCAATAACGGTATTGGAGTTGCTGGAGTCGCTCCAAATGTAAAAGTACTATCTGTTCGTGTACTAGATCGGAATGGATATTCATATAGCGAAGTCATTGCGAACGGAATTACGTATGCCGTTGATCATGGTGCAAAAGTCATTAATCTAAGCATCGCGATGTCCATCCCTGCCGAAGTATTAGAAGATGCGGTCAACTATGCTTGGAATAAGGGTGTCGTGGTAATAGCAGGGGCAGGAAATTCTACTACTTCCGAGCCTTACTATCCAGCTGCCTACCCAAATGCGATCTCTGTAGCGGCAACGGATTCAAACGATGCAAAATGGAGCCGTTCCAACTATGGAACCACAGTAGATGTAGCAGCACCAGGGGTTGACATCATGTCGACCGTTCCAACCAACTGGGCCCCTGAAGACCCTTATACGACAAAAGAGGGAACCTCGATGGCTACCGCTAACGTATCAGGCGTAGCCGCACTCTTAGCCTCCAAAGGACTCTCTTCCACACAAATTCGGTCTGCACTCGAAGAAAGCGCAGATAAAATCCCAGGGACGGGTGAATATTGGAAATTCGGAAGAGTAAATGCTTACAAGGCACTACTTCATTTTCGTTAAATAAACAATGGCTTGAGAATCCTTTACGGATTCCCAAGCCATTTTACATATACTCAATCAAGCTGAGGTAGGTCTAATAACAAGTTCATTCACATCCACATTAACTGGCTGTTGAATGGCATAAGAGATGGCTTGTGCTATAGCTGGTGCCGGAAGCGCATTACGTCGATACTCTTTCATCATTTGCCTAGCATCCTCGTCAGTGATGCTGTCAGCTAACTCCGACTCTGTTACACCAGGTGAAACGAGCGTCACGCGTATATTTTGCCCCACTTCTTTCCGCAAACCATCAGTGATCGCTCGAACCGCATATTTGGTAGCGCAGTACACAGAAGCTGTCGGAGTGACCTCATAGGCACCTGTGGAAGCAACATTAAGAAAATGTCCAAAGCCTTGTTTTTTCATGAGCGGAAGCCCAGCGGCAATCCCATGTAGAACACCGCGAATATTGACATCGATCATGCGATTCCACTCATCGATCTTGAGTACTTCCAAAAGCGAGACCGGCATTACACCAGCGTTGTTAATGAGTACATCAATACACCCAAACTTAATTTTAGCTAAGTCGATGATTGCTTTCATTTCATTCAATAAAGTTACGTCCAGCTTTTGATATACCACCGAGCCACCTTCAGCCCGAATCTCACTTGCCAGAGCTTCTAGCTTATCCAAACGTCTCGCTCCCATAACGACATGAGCGCCCTGACTCGCGAGCAATCGTGCCGTCGCTTCCCCTATCCCACTACTTGCCCCCGTAATCAGAACCACTTTTCCTTTAACCCCAGACATTTTAACATCTCCCTTTTTATATAATACTCCCTATTTCTCCCGGTACAGCACCATGCCTGCATGATAGAGTATCCCATCTCGAAAATCTCCGTCTGCCGTGAATCCTGTATCATCTACATATTCGATATGATTGTTTTCAATTGTATACTTGCCCTGATAAGCACTCTTCCGACTACCGCGTGCTTCATCGTACCGACCGTTCGGTAGTAATTCATGCCGTATGTGCCCATCTTTCGTTACCCACATGCCTATATAGGAATGCAGATCTTTATTTCCCGTTTTCATTTGATCCCCTTCTTTCCTATTCGATTGGTTTGACGCCTTCAGGCAGGCTGTAAGCATCATGGTGATAATCATGATGACAAGAAGTCTATTTATAATCTGCATATCGTTTTCTCCTTGCCAAATTGATTACTTGATATAAATCCATTATGACTCTGGTCAAAGGTAAGGCGGTAGTCGGATGATTCATCACTATTGCCTAATCCTCCAAAAGGTTATATTCTTTACAAAATGAGATCGAATCGAGGTTGTCAGAAATGGATAAATCCGTAAAGCCAAAGGGAGAGCTGGTACAGGTAATCAATCGATTCGCAAAACAGGATGGTATCCATGAAACAGCAATTCCTGCCATGCGCTTTATTCGAACTTCCCAGATAACCGAACCCATCTATTCCGTCTATGAACCCTCCCTATGCATCACCGCGCAAGGATCAAAAGTAGTCATGCTGGGATCAAAAAGTTATCAATATGATCCGGGCAGTTTTTTAACAGCCTCTGTCCATTTACCCATCACGGGGCAAGTCCTCCAAGCTTCCCCAAAGACACCGTATCTAAGTCTCCAACTGAATTTTGATATGAATCAGATTCTCGATGTTATGCAAGCATCCGAACACACAGTAAAAACCAAACGTGAATCCGGAAGCGGCCTAGTGATAAGTCCGATGAATGATACGCTTTATGATGCAGTACTACGACTTGTCAAATTGTTAGAAACTCCGGCAGACATCGCCGTACTGGCACCTTATACGATCCGAGAGATCATCTACCGTGTTCTTCAGGACGAACAAAACGCTTCCCTTAAGCAGTTTGCGCTAATCGGCAGTCACTCGAATCGGATCGCAAAAGTAATCGAGCTACTTAAAACCGACTTCGCACTACCTCTGCCCATTGATGAACTAGCGAAAGAAGCACGCATGAGCGCCTCCTCCTTATATCACTACTTCAAAGAAGTAACCGGAATGAGCCCCAACCAATACCAAAAACAGATCCGGCTCCAAGAGGCTCGTCGGCTTCTTCTTACCGAATCGATAGAAGCCGCAGATGCCGCTTTTCAAGTCGGCTACGAAAGCCCTTCACACTTTAGTCGTGAATATACCCGTATGTTCGGCTTACCCCCGATCAAAGACATCCAGCGTTTTCGGGATGACTATCTATCACGATGATTGTGGTAGAAATAAAAATAGCTTGAGAATCTACAGCAGATTCTCAAGCTAACCATCCTCTGATATCAAGCCAGAACTATAGAAAGTAGGAGAAATTGTGAGAATCGTATCCATCTGCCCTAGTAATACAGAAATTCTCCATTACTTAGGGGCAAAAGATCTTCTAGTCGGAGTAGATGACTTTTCAGATTTCCCCCCTGATTATGCTGATCTACCACGTTTAGGCCCTGATTTATCGATTCATATGGATTTAGTCGAAGAATTACAACCGGATCTCGTCATCGCTTCTTTGAGCGTTCCTGGAATGGAGAAGAATATTAAGCAGCTTGAAGAAAGAGGGATTCCCCATATTACGCTCAATCCAAAATCTTGGAATAATATCCTCGAAGATGTCTTACTTGTCGGATCTTATATTGGGCGATTACCAGAAGCTGAAAAACTAGTTGCTCATTTGACCCAAACCGTAGAAATGATCCGTAAACATATGTCCACATCCCAGTCCATTCCCCGCATTTATTGGGAATGGTGGCCCAAGCCAGTATTTACACCTGGACAAGGAAATTGGTTAACCGAAGTATGTGAGCTAGTAGGAGCCTACAATATATTTGCCGATTATCTTCAAGAAAGTGTTCAGACAAATTGGCTCGAGGTGGTAAAACGTAATCCAGACCTCGTTATGGTTGCATGGACTGGTATTGAGAAACATCGAATCAAGAAGGATATGTTTACAACTAGGCCCGATTGGCAAAACACCCCTTTAGCTGACCCTAACCTCATTCAGATCTGCGATGAAGGCTGGTTCTGCCGACCCTCCCCCCGCTTATTAGTCGGCATCAAGCACTTGGCTCACTTACTAGCTCCATCTCGCTTCGAACCAGCTAGTGAAGACCTATGGCAAGATCCACGAATTCAAGCCAAATAAGTTCACCGTCTGGGAAATTCGCCCCAGTTTTTTAGTTAATTCAATAATGAACACGATCCGTGCTACTTCAATGTTAAAACTCCTCCTGCAAGATTTTTAGCAAGCACTGGATAATCTCAAATTGCCTTTCCGCCTTGTCTACTTGATATTTCATTCTCTCTGGAAACGGTTGATTTTCCATAAGATAATAGATATTGATATTTAAATAACGATCGATTGCATAACGTATGGCCATTTCCTTCTCAAGTCGTGATAATTCCTTTGAATAGCGACTATAAGCTTGAAAATACATTTTAATATAAGGTGAAAAATCAATCTGGTCACGGTTCAAGTGATCGCAAAGGTCCCATATAAAAACGCCTAAATCTTCCGCGATCACGGAGACACGTATATCTCCAAAGTCAATAACAGCAGACAAGCGACCATCTAGTACTAGTATATTATCAGCCTTCATATCACAATGAATCAGTAGCTTCTCATTCCTAATAAAATACTCCTTTAGATGCTCTACATTTTCCAGATATACGTCTAACAACCGTCGATATAATGGACCAGAAGGTTGATTCTGATACCCATCAGAATCAAGGTGCTCTTTCTTGATGCGAATACTCATGGCCGAGTGCTCCTCATTCAAAATCGAAAGATAGTGCTGGTAATTCTTAGCTAAACGGTGCATACGTGCTTGGACTTCGGCAACTAATTCAACGACCTCCATTGTATAGTTCACATGAGATCCAATAATAAAATCGGTAACGGTAACAAAGACACACTGATCTTGTTCTTGATACTCTAAATATGGTTGACTGTTCTCTTGTTGCCTGTATACACTTGGAATAGGAATTCCTTGTTTATGTAAAAACTCCATGAAGCGCATTTCTTCATCCAATGTGAAACGGGCCCTATCCACCATTTTGTGAGTTGACTTTATCGTTGAAATTCGTACTAGTAATGAACGTTCGGTAGTATTTACCAAAAAGCACGTATTCTCCGCTCCATCCGGCAACATTTCATATGAGAGAATCGTACAATCTTTAAAAAACATTTTTAAAAAGTTTGTAAAATGTTTTTTAGAAAGCTTCTTTGAAATGGATTCATCTTTTGTAAAGTACATGATATCCCTCTATCCCTCCCATTTAAATCAGAACAGCACAATAAAATACATTTCCTTACACACTTCTTTTAATCGATCTCAAATCAAAGAAAAACCCAAGTTGGGTCTTCTTTGTCATTCTATCTTATTTGCACGATATATGAAGTATGTTTTCGGAAAAATCATTACCTTATCACTAGCCTACTATCAACTTTGTAATGCATACGACTGTTTCGTATTACCATTGAATTCACTTACAATCTCAACTACTTCTCCGTGATAATAATAGATTTTCGGAACGCGATACGTAATCATCGAAGGGATTTCTTGAGGAACGCTACCGATATGTTCTGCTAAATCATATAAAGTGATCTCTTCCTCCCCTTGTCTTCCGATCAATGTTACTTTGGTACCAAGTGGATATTTGCAAGGTAGACGTACCATAATCTGATCCATACATATTTTACTAATGATTGGCATCTTTTTACCATCTATCAATACATCCATTCCTTGGAAACAGCGAAACCAGCCATCCGCATATCCAATGGGGATCGTGGCAATCCATTCCTCATCTCTTGCTTGATATGCATTATCATATCCAACAAAATCGCCTTTTTGGAGCTTCTTGATATGAGCAATTTTGGAGTGCAGAGATAAGGCAGGCTGTAGAGAAAATGGGATGTTGTCTTTCACATGTTGGGATGGATAGATCCCAAACATAGACACACCAATCCTGACTACATCGAGTGCGTTTTCTGGGAAGCACAGGGAGGATGCGCTATTGGCACAATGATAATAATCGACCGATATCCCTGCTTCCTTTACCCACTCCATCATTTCCTGAAAGCGAGCATACTGCTTATGATAGTAAGTCGTATCACTACTGTTAGCAGTTGCAAAGTGGGTATATACACCTTCTACGATCACATCTGGATCCTGTAATAGAGGGACGATCTCGAGCCATTCCGACTTTTCACGAATTCCGATCCGCCCGAGTCCTGTATCCATTTTCAGATGAATCTTAAGGGGGATTGTATTTTTCTTATACTGTCTCATCTCTTTTAACCACGATGCTTGGAAAACGGTAAGTGTCAGATCATGGTCGATAGCCAGATTTACATTAGATGGTAGGATGGGTGTTAGCACTAAGATAGGACCTTTAATTCCGTGGTTACGTAATACAATCGCTTCACTAAGCAGAGCTACTGCTAACGAATCTGCTCCTGATTTTAGAGCGGTTTTCGCTATTTGAATATCTCCATGACCATATGCGTTCGCCTTTACGGCTGCCATGAAATGAGTAGAAGGAGGTAAATGGCCACGAATCTGACGGATATTTTCCTCTATGCAATCCAGATGAATTTCGACCCATGCATCACGATGTATCATAGAAGTGTTCATAAGACTTCCACTGCCTCTCTCATAGGAGCACTGCTATCTTTCAACTCTTCTACTAGCGTATCTAATTTATTTTCTCTGGATCCTTTAATCAAAATGATGGACTCCGTTTCGGCGATTCCTCTTAATTGGTCGATTAACGCTTCTTGTTCTGCTGACTGATAGGAAGCTACTCTTCCTTCTGGAAAGTGGCCTTTTGCTACCTTAGCGATGTGTTCAGCAAGCTTGCCAACTGTAAAAACATAATCGATGTGCTTTGGATCTAATTCAGCTCCTACTTTCTCATGTAAGGAGACTTCATCACTGCCCAATCCATTCATATCGCCTAGAACGACTATTTTTTTTTTATACGATAAGGTTGAAAGCGTTTCTAACGAAACACAAAGGCTTGATGGGTTTGATTTATATGAATCATTCAAGATGGTATATTTGGGTGTTTTAATAAGCTCATTACGTCCCCCCGTAATTTTAGCTTGTAGGAATCCGTTTCGAATCTGTTCGTTCGAAATTCCATAATGGTGACAGACAGCAATGGCAGATAGAGCATTCAACACTTGATATTTTCCTAACATTGGTAGATAGAATATAGGGCGTTGCACCGGTAGAGAAAATGAGATTCCTTCTCGTTCAATCGAGATAAAGAATGGACGGTACGAATTACTGGATTTCAACCCTACAGTAACCGCCCGATCACCTAGATTTTCTCTATGAACCGCTTCTTGTAATAAGGGTTCGTCCCCATCGTAAATGAAGATACCGTTAGGTTCTAACCCCGAGAGAATTTCTAGCTTAGCTTGGGCAATCCGTTCTCTCGATTTTAATTGATCCAGATGCGCTTCTCCAATATTCGTGATAATCGCCACATCTGGTAAAGCAATAGAGGATAATAGCTCAATTTCTCCTAAACCAGACATCCCCATCTCGATCACAGCCATCTCCGTTTCAGGTTCCAACTGTAAAATAGTCAAGGGTACTCCCAAGTGGTTATTTAAATTACCGAATGTTTTTTGCGTCTTATATTGCGTTTCCAGTAGACTAGCTAATATGTCTTTCGTAGATGTTTTACCGTTGCTTCCTGTGATTCCAATCACTTTGGTTTGTAGTTGCTTCCGATACTCTCTCGCTAACGTTTGTATGGCAACAAGTGTATCTTTTACATAGATAACCGGGATTTCGGTGGGTGCAGATGGCTCACCCTCCATCCACAGTGTAGCGGCAGCACCCATTTGAATGGCTTTTTGCACAAATTCATGTCCATTGAAATGTTCTCCTTTAATAGGAATAAATAGGTTTTTAGACTGCACGGTTCGCGAATCAATGGAAACTCCTTGAATCTCTATATGTTGATCTAGGATCGGACAAAATGCTCCATCCAACATCTCTACTATTTGATGTATCGTTCGTTTTATCATGCCTACTCATCCCCTTGTGTATTGAATTTGTCCTGAGTTCTGATGACGTTCGATAGCAAGGTCAATAAATTTTTCGATGATCTCAGGATACGTCATGCCCTTTGTTGCTTCCCACAAAGCCGGGAACATACTGTGTCCTGTGAATCCCGGGAATGTATTTACTTCATTTACATATAGGTCATTTTCTTCGGTAACAAAGAAATCCACACGCATCAATCCAGAACCATTTAATACTTGAAACGCTTGCTGGGAGATTTCTTGCATTTTTGTGTGGAGCGAATCCGGAATATTGGCTGGTATAACCGGAATCAACTTTCCATCTACGTACTTAGCGTTATAGTCCATAAACGATTTCTCTAAAATATATTCTCCGGCAACAGAGCACTCGGGATTTTCATTACCGATCACGGCTATTTGCATCTCGCGCCCGATTACTTCTTTATCTACCACTACTTTTTGATCAAAGGTAAATGCATCCTTTAATGCCTCTATTAGCTCATCTCGATTCTGACAACGGTGAACTCCCACACTCGATCCTAATTTTGCTGGTTTGACGAAACATGGGTAGCCGATTCCATCTTCAATTTGTTCAAAAATTTGGTTAGCACGTCTCTTCCACTCCTGAATCGTAAAGAATACATATTCCGCCTGTGGAATTCCTACTTTAGAAAAGATTTCTTTTGTCATCGCTTTATCAATGCCGATGGCAGAAGGCATAATTCCATTCCCGATATAAGGAACATCGATTAATTCTAATAGCCCTTGTATCGTTCCATCTTCACCATAAGTACCATGCAGAGCAGGGATGACTACATGTTCTCTTCCCGGTGAAAAACACTCCTGTAAAACGGTTGCTAATGAGAGTGTGGGAGTCATATCAACATCTACTTCCCCTTCTCTTAGCTCTTTCAATTCTTCTGTTACCTTTCCTGTATTACACCAAATTCCCTCATTATTTATATAGATTGAATAAACATCGTACTTCTCTTTATCTAACGCATTTATAATCGCTAATGCTGTCCGCTTCGAAATCTCATGTTCAACAGACTTTCCACCATACAGAACATATACTTGTGTATTCATAACTTCCTCCGTTTTTATATAAATTTACTTACATATAAACAGTAAAATATATGTTAAATAAAACTTATAATCTATTAGTTGACCAATCGAATGATTTAAACTTTATATGAAAAAGGGAATTCCTTCTACCAATTTACCTTAATAGAACCTTACATTTTTGTAAGTCATTTATATAAAGTAAATAATGGCTTACTTACACAATTGATAGTAACCCATGGGGATCAAAATAAGATAAAGATGAAATGAAGATAAATTGAAGATAAAAATAAACAAACAAACCCCCTGATCACTTAGGATCATTCCATAATATCCATTTTTACTACGACCGATAGAAAATCTAATTCACCATGCGGCTTAGTCATATTTGTCCAACGAAACTCGAAACCGAATGTAACGTTTCGGTTGAATACAAAAAATGGATGACATTAACTAAGATCAAAAAAAACACCCAAAGGTGATATAGCATTCCTTTGGGTGTTTTTTTATCAAGCTCTTCTCTTCAGGCGAGCAATAAAGAATCCGTCACTATTGAAATGATGTGGCAATAGCTGTACCCATCCATCTCCTGCAATCCCACGTTTTTTTACTATCCTAGGCAATAATTCAAAAATCGTCGGGTCTAGTTCAAACTCAGGGTGGCGCTTCAGAAACTGCTCGACTTGCTCCCGATTTTCTTGCGGTTCCCATGTACAAGTGCTGTAAACAAGCGTTCCACCGGGTTTGACGAGGGTAGCCATACGATCAAGTAGTTCACTCTGGATTTTAGTGAGGTCACGAATTTGCTCTGTTTCTTTGCTCCATTTAATGTCAGGTTTACGATGAATCACGCCTAAACCCGAACAAGGGGCATCTAATAAAATAGCATCGTATAGAGGCTCTCCATCCAACTCGATTTCTCTGGCATCCCTTACTCTTGTCTTGATGTGCTGGAGGTCGAGGCGACGCGCATGTTCACGGATGAGATCCATCTTATGATTATGGACATCATAGGCTATGACAGTTCCCTCATCATTCATTCGCTCTGCCAGATGTGTTGTCTTCCCACCAGGAGCAGCGCAAGCATCTAATACTCGCATACCTGGCTTCGGATCAACTGTTCGTGCCACTAGCATCGAGCTTTCATCTTGAATAGTATAAGCACCCTCTTGGTAGTAGAAATGGGATGCCGCATTACCGACTCCTTTCAAGATGACACCATCAGGGGCTAGTTCAGAGGGTGAAGCTCCCCCTGTCTCTTCTTCATTCCAAGCCTCGATAAAGGCATCCCGATCCCATCTCATGGAATTGATCCGCACACTTACCTTAGGTGGTTGGTTTTGCGCCTGTAACGCCTTTACCGCTTCCTTTTCCCCATACACTTCATGCAGTCTCTGCACCATCCACAAGGGATGGGAATAGACAATCGCTTCTTCTTGGTGAGAAGTAGGAGGAAACATTGGCGAGAACTTCTCTTTATTTCGCAAGAAGTTGCGTAAGACTCCATTAACTAGCCCTGAAATCCCTTTATGTCCTCTAGCTTTGGCGATTTCTACGGTTTCATGGACCGCCGCTCTCTCCGGAATTTTATCGAGGTAGATCATTTGATACAAGCCCATACGTAGTAATTGCTTCACCCATGGCTCTACTGATTTACTACCGCGTGAGATGAGCTTATCAATCACCCAGTCCAATGAGTTTTGTCGCTGGATGATACCATAAACCAATTCCGTAACGAGTCGCTTATCGCGAGGCTCTAATTCACTTCGTTCTAGCGATTGATTTAATAATAGATTGCTAAACGCTTCCTTTGATTCATATTGAATTAGTATATGAAGCGCAACATCTCTTGCAGATTGTCGCTGGTTGTTCTTTTTCATGATTACTCTCCTAATCGATCTCCTACATGAATCTGACGACCATTTATTAATTGCTCAGCCGTCAGGCGCTTTTTACCAGATGGCTGTAAATCAGTCAGCTTGAGGCAACCATCTCCCGTTGCTACTACGATCCCATCTTTTTGCAACGCAACTACGGTTCCCGGTGCTTGAGTTCTCTTCTCATCCGCTAAAGGCTCTGCCCACCAAACCTTCATAGGTTGTCCATTCCATAGCGTAAATGCAACGGGCCAAGGGTGCATGCCTCTCACTTGGTTATATAACTGCAAAGCGGTACGATTCCAGTCTAGTATTTCTTGTTCTCGTTTAATATTAGGGGCAAAGGTAACCTGTCCCGCATCTTGAGGCACTGCTTGAATCTCGTCACACAGCAGGGGCGGTAAGGTTTCCTTCAGTAAATCAGCGCCCACAACAGAAAGCTTCTCAAACAACGTCCCCACATGATCTTCCTGCGTAATCGGGATGGAACTTTGTGCGATTATATCCCCTGCATCTAACGCTTCTACCATATACATAATGGTAACCCCTGTCGCCTTTTCTCCATCGATAATCGATTGATGAATCGGAGCACCCCCACGATACTTGGGAAGCAAGGAAGCGTGTACGTTGATAGACCCGTGTGTGGGTACATCTAGCAAAGCCTTTGGCAAGATTTGGCCGAAGGCGGCAGTGATGATGAGATCAGGGTTCAAATCAATAATGGGTTTCATCTCTTCCGGAATCCGTACTCTTTCTGGCTGATATACAGGTAGTCCTAAGTCCTGTGCCGCTACTTTGACCGGGGGAGGGGTTAATTCACGCTTCCGACCTTTCGGGCGATCTGGTTGAGTCACCACTTGAACAATATTGTAACCTTCTTCTACTAACATACGTAAAACGGGCACAGCAAAATCCGGTGTGCCCATGAAAACCATTCGTGTATCTTTTATGTTATTCATCGATTATTCCCCCTCGGTTGGGCGGAACACTCGCTCAGCCACATCAGGAAATAAAATTCCGTTTAGATGATCTACTTCATGCTGAAAAGCTCGGGACAAAAATCCATCTGCTTCGATTTCAATCGAGTGTCCATTACGATCTTGACCTACTACCTTGATGTAGTCAGCACGTCGAACTTCTCCAAGTAGATTCGGGATACTAAGACATCCTTCTGGTGGATTGAACTGTTCGCCACGCTTTTCTATGATTTCCGGGTTTATCACCTCATATAATTGATCACCTACATCGACCACGATGACCCGTTTCGAAATAGCAACTTGAGGAGCTGCCAATCCTACTCCGTTGGCATCATACATCGTTTCCGCCATATCATCTAACAGTTTATGTAAACGAGCATGGAACTTCGTCACAGGCTTTGCTTTTTCTTTTAGTATCGGTTCTCCAATTTGCACAATATTTCTGACGGACATCTCACTCTCTCCTCTTCAAAAAACATACAATGATACTCTATCATACGCCATCGCGTTGTATCTGAATACGTAGATGGGAATCATCCTGCATCTGAGTTGCTTGCCGAACGCGCTCTTTTACATATGTGTTAAGGTCTGGATTGGCTTCATATTTTATCATGATTTGCAAACGATAACGATCTTTTATCTTCGGAATCATAGCCGGAACAGGCCCTAACACTTGATAATCATATTGAAAGGTACCTTGATTTAGGCTACGTGCTATCTCCTGACCGTATTGCAATACTCGCAGACGATCTGGATGACTAATCACCATCGTATAAAGACGGCGAAAGGGTGGATAGAGATGTAGCTTTCGCATCTGACACTCTTGGCGGTAGAAATCCTCAATCCAATGTTCTGCCGCTGCCTGAATACTATAGTGATCAGTAGAATAAGTCTGGATAATCACTTTTCCTAGATACTCATGACGACCCGCACGTCCACTTACTTGGGTGAGCAATTGATAGGTTCGCTCGGCTGCTCGAAAATCAGGCAAATGTAGCATCGAATCTGCGGCTATGACACCTACTAATGTCACTTTGGGAAAATCAAGCCCCTTCGCGATCATCTGTGTCCCGAGAAGAACATCTGCCCGTCCTGCACCGAAGTCGTTTAATAGACGCTCATGAGATCCCTTACGCGAAGTCGTGTCTACATCCATCCTTATTACGCGAATCCCTGGGAAAGCTTTACTGAGTTCCGCTTCTACTTTTTGCGTACCCGTACCGAAATGACGGATGTGCTCACTCTCACATTGTGGACAGCGCTTAGGAAGTTGGCTCGCATAACCGCAATAATGACAACGTACTGTACGATTCGTCTCATGGTAGGTTAACGAGATCTCACAATGAGGACAAGCAAGCGTTTCTCCACAATCTCGGCACATCACAAAGGTAGAGTATCCACGACGGTTTAAAAACAAAACAGCTTGCTCCCCGCGGTGGATACACTCGATCAGTTCTGTCTTTAACGATCGACTAAACATCGAGCGATTTCCCCCAGCTAACTCTTCTCGTAAATCAACCACTTCCACTTCTGGCAATGGTCGACCATGTACTCTTTTATGTAGATTAACGAGACGATATTCTCCCGTCCGAGCGGCGAAATAGCTCTCTACTTGTGGGGTAGCGGAGCCTAAAACGAGAGCGGTTTGATGTTCTAGGATTCGCCACTGAGCAATCTCTCTCGCATGGTAACGTGGATTCTCTTCTTGTTTATAAGATGATTCATGTTCTTCATCAATGATAATAATGCCTAATCGCTCAAAAGGAGCAAAAATTGCCGAGCGAGCCCCTACAACAATCTTAACTTCCCCACGACGGATCTTCAGCCATTCATCAAAGCGTTCGCCACTAGACAGTCGGCTATGGAGGACAGCCACTTGTGAGCCAAATCTCCCTTTAAATCGATCAACCATCTGCGGAGTGAGGGAAATCTCGGGTACAAGCACGATTGCTTCCTTACCCTTGGCTAACACTTCTGCGATCGCTTGCAGATAGATTTCAGTCTTACCACTCCCTGTGACACCGTGAAGCAAAATCGTCTCAGCTTGACCGTTTTCAATCGGCTTCATAATCGCCTCAAACGCATCAGCCTGCTCATCTGTAAAAGAGAGTGCTATGGTTTGTTCAAAGGTACGATGCGCAAAAGGGTCACGATACTCTTCCCGCTCTTCCCATGAAACGAACCCTTTGTCTACCAAACTTTTCACCGTAGTGCGGGCTGTAGCCGTAGCAGAAAGCAACTCTGGAAGAGATACTTCCTCACCTTTTTCTAGCAGATACGTAAATACTTCTCGCTGCTTCATCGCTCGTTTCGGTAAATCTCGTAACGTCATCTCTCTATCAGCAGACGATGCGAGCCAGACCCATGTTGTGGTTTGTTTCGTAATCTTATCTCCAACCACTTCATGAATCCGAATCAATCCTTGCTCCGATAATCGTTTTAGGATGGTACGATGAATGCCCTGAATCTGGCATGCCTCTTCCCAAGAAACAACTCCATTTCCTTGTGAAATCGCTTGGTGCAGAGAAACAAACATTTCTTCCAGCGATGCTGGCACTTCCCTCTGATCATAATCCGTCGCAAGAGTAATCCTCTTTTGATACGTTCCCTTTAAGACCGAGGGAACCATTGCTTGCAGAGCGGTAATCGTCGTACAAAGATATTCATCCGCCATCCGTCGCCCAATCCGGACCAACTCAGGTGTAAGGGGTGGTTGTAGATCTAGCACCTCTTGAATCGCTTTTACCCGAGGCGGAAGTTCTCCCTCTCTCACATCGACTACATACCCAATTAACGTCCGTGGTCCAAAGGGAACCTGCACTCGGCTCCCAATCTGAACTTCTTCTCGCCATTCATCAGGAATTAAGT
Source organism: Thermoactinomyces sp. DSM 45891 (assembly GCF_900119485.1). GTDB lineage: Bacteria > Bacillota > Bacilli > Thermoactinomycetales > Thermoactinomycetaceae > Baia. The sequence continues at coordinate 29,924 of NZ_FPJZ01000010.1, read as the reverse complement.
AACTATAGGGACGATCGACCGCTTTCGCAGGTACCTCCACATATACATCCGCCATCCAGCCATTACGCTCTGGCATGTAATCGCTCTCCAATCACTTGCACAATATGGCGCGCCACCTCTTGTTTAGAAAGCTGTGGGAGTTCGATTTTATCTCCACTGCTATCATAGATGGTTACAATATTCGTATCCGTTCCAAATCCAGCACCCGGCTTCGTAACATCATTGGCAATGATGAGGTCCATGTTCTTCCGCTCCAACTTTCCTTTCGCATGCCGCTCTATCTGTTCCGTTTCGGCGGCAAATCCCACTAGCATCTGATCGGGTCTTTTTACACGTCCCACTTCTGCGGCTATATCTGGATTTTTTTCCAACTCTAAAGTAAGCTCTTCCGAGTTCTTCTTTATCTTCTCATCAAATATAACCTTAGAACGGTAATCGGCTACTGCCGCTGATTTGACAATAACATCGGATGTAGCCAGTTCACTCATCACTGCATCCAGCATCTCTGCTGCCCGTTTTACCTCGATTACCCTTACCCCTTCTGGAGGAGATATCATAACAGGACCGCTTACTAGTACCACTTCGGCCCCTGCCCTTTTCGCTTGCTCTGCAATCGCATAACCCATTTTGCCAGAGCTATGATTAGACATGTAGCGAACAGGGTCAATCGGTTCCATTGTGGGACCTGCGGTGATTAATAACTTTTTCCCCGCTAAAGGCTTCTCAGTTTCATGGGCAAAATATTGTTCAATCCAATCCACAATCACGTCTGGCTCTTCCATTCTTCCTTGCCCTACATAGCCACATGCTAATTGACCAGAACCTGGCTCAATAAACTGCACTCCTACTTCCCGTAGGATTTGGATATTTTTCTGAACGATTACATTTTCATACATGTGAACATTCATCGCTGGCGCAATGACGACCGGCGCCGTTGTAGCCAGCAAAGTGGTAGACAATATATCATCACCTAATCCATATGCTACCTTTCCGATGATATTTGCCGTTGCGGGTGCGACTACGATCAGATCCGCGTGATCCGCTAGGTCGATATGAGAGACCACTTCTGGATCACGCTCGTCAAACGTATCTGTATAAACTTGGTGATGAGAAAGAGTTTGCAATGTAAGAGGAGTGATGAATTGTGTCGCCGACTTCGTCATGATAACACGGACATCTGCGCCGCGCTGATAAAGTTGACTCGCAATCGTAGCCGCCTTGTAAGCAGCGATTCCCCCAGTAATCCCAAGCAGTATTCGTTTCCCCTTCATAACGCTCATCCCTCTTCATATCATCTAAAAAAATAACAACCACAGTTGGTTGTTATTTTTTTAGATGCATCATATTCGTTACGCGTTTTTCGTTTTTCCTGGTGTGACAATTAAATCAATCGCGATCTCTTCGAGAGCGGCACCTACATACTTTTTCGAATGTGGCTTTAACTGGAGCTCGCTTGTCCCTTCTAGAAGACCACGAGCACGCTTCGCAGCAAGTACGACTAAAGCGTATTTACTATCTGCTTTTTCCATTAATTGGTCAATGGATGGATATAACATATTCTAACCCCCTATCTGTTCTTACTCTGACATGACCAAGCGATCTGCTCGGCAGTGTTCCGCTAGCAAAACCGCTTCTACACGGTCACATGCTTTTTGCACTTCATCATTTATCACCACATAGTCATATCGGTGAATATGTTGATACTCGTCTTTTGCAGCACCGAGGCGGTTTTCCAGAGAGCTCGTCGTTTCAGAACCACGGTGTAAAATACGAGTACGTAAATCGTCCATTGAAGGAGGAACAAGGAAAATAAACACTCCATCCGGAAATGCTTCTTTTACTTGATAAGCACCTTGTACTTCGATTTCTAACACAATATCTTTCCCAGATGCTAGTGTGTCCTCCACATACCCACGAGGTGTTCCGTAGTAGTTTCCTACGTACTCCGCCCATTCGATGAGTTCATCATTTTGAATCATGTGTTCAAATTCGGCTCTCGTCTTAAAAAAATAATTCACTCCATCTCGTTCCCCTGCACGAGGCTGACGAGTAGTAGCGGATACAGAGTATGCAAGGTTAGGCAATCGCTTACGAAGAGCCGAACATACTGTTCCTTTTCCTACTCCAGATGGACCAGAGACTACGATCAAAAGACCTGATTGATGATATTCTGCTTTCATCTTGTCAACCTTTCTACTAATCCGCGACTTCTTCCGACGCCTGCTCTTTACTTGCTAAGCGATGGGCTACTGTCTCTGGCTGAACCGCAGACAAGACTACATGATCACTATCTGTAATAATGACCGCTCTTGTGCGACGACCATATGTAGCATCGATTAAGACTCCGCGTTCCCGAGCTTCTTGGATAATTCGTTTAATGGGGGCAGAATCTGGACTAACAATCGATATAATTCGGTTTGCTGAAACAATGTTACCAAAGCCGATATTAATAAGTTTGATTCCCAACTCTGGTACCTCCTCGCCCTAATGTAAACAATCCTAGATGATGTCGAATTGGCTTATTCGTTCTTCTCGAATTCATCCTGCTCTAGCTATTGTAGACCGTTTTCTGTCAAGAATCAACGAGTTAGCTATGTTTCATAACGAATTACTCCAGATTTTGAACCTGTTCTTTCATTTTTTCCAATATACTCTTACAATCTACCACCCACAGCGCAATTTGTGCATGATTTGATTTAGAACCAATCGTATTCATCTCTCGATTCATCTCCTGAATCAAGAAATCAAGCTTTCTACCAATCGATTCATCCCGTTCAAACGAACCCCTAAACTGCTGGCTATGACTCACAAGTCTCGTAATCTCTTCCGTAATATCCGTCCGTTCTGCAAAGATGGCCACCTCTGTTAACAAACGTTCCTCTAAATCTCCCATATTCATCTCTAACTCAAGCAAACGATTTTGCAACCTCTCACGGTAGTGCTTCGTAGCTTGAGGTGCCAACTCCGCTATCTTCCCCACCGTCTCCTCGAAAGATGTTAACATCGTAAGTAAGTCCCGCTCCAGAGCCTGTCCCTCTAGCATCCGCATCTCTTGCAACGTAGTTAGAGCTTGCTGAATCGATTCTCGTATCCACTCACCATACTCATCCCAATCCCGCTTCGTCTCTTCCATCTTCCACAATTCATGCTTCTTCCATACATCTTGGATCGTTACAGATCCCGTTACCATCCCTTCATCACATAGCTTTTGACTAATCGCTAGGTAAGATTGTAGTAACTCTTCATCCAATACAACATGCTTCCCCGATCCCCCTTCCTCTTTTATATAAATCGATAACTCCACTCGTCCCCTACGAATCGACTCCCGCACCTGCTTACGAATCGACTCCTCCTGCTCCGCAAATCCTTGAGGCACGCGAAGAATCAAATCCAAAAATCGATGATTTACCGTACGAATCTCAGTAATAAACTGCAGATTAGACGTAGCTACCTCACCGCGTCCAAAGCCTGTCATACTCACTGTATACGATGTAGCTGTTTGTATAGGTTTCATATCTCTATTGTGACAAAAAAAATAGCCCTTGTGCAATGGGAAGATCCATTTGAATCTCCATCCGTATCCACTCAACGCGATTTTTGTTTTCCATTGTGTTATGATAACCCAAGATATTTTGCATAGACAGAAAGGAAACGCTCACATGGATATTAAACCTAGATTTCGTGGCTTTATTTGTACAAATGCTCACCCTGAGGGGTGCAGAGAGCAAGTAAAAGAACAGATTGATTTTATTCAAAAACAACCTAGATTAACGAATGGCCCTAAAAATGTGCTGGTCATCGGGGCTTCGAAGGGCTTCGGGCTGTCGGCACGAATTGTGTCTGCTTTTGGAGCAGGGGCAAGTACGATTGGCGTTTTTTCGGGCGGACAGGGAAACTCTAGACGCGGAGCATCAGCCGGCTGGTATAATTCAATGGCGTTTGAAGAATTTGCTCATCAAGAAGGTCTCTATGCCAAGCATGTAAATGGAGATGCTTTTTCTAATGAGATAAAGGATGAAACCATTCAACTGATTAAACAAGATCTAGGCAAAATTGACTTAGTAATTTATAGCCTCGCTACTGCCAAGCGGACCGATCCGCAAACGGGAGAGGCTTATTATTCTGTTTTAAAACCAATTGGCTCGCCTTATCAAAACAAAACGGTACATTTCCATACAGGAGAAGTAACGAATGTGGAAATACAGCCAGCAAATGAGGAAGAAATTTCCGATACGGTAAAAGTGATGGGTGGAGAAGATTGGCACTCGTGGATGCTTGCACTAAAAGAAGCAGATGTTTTAAGTCAAGGTGTGAAAACCATCGCCTTCTCCTATATCGGTCCAGAGATGACGCATCCTATTTATCGCAATGGAACGATCGGACGGGCGAAGGATCACCTAGAAGAAACAGCTCATGAATTAAGTAAGGAGCTCTCATCTATAAACGGGCAAGCAATCGTGACGGTATGTAAAGGGCTGGTTACCCAATCAAGCACCGCTATCCCTGTTATCCCGCTCTATATTTCTGCCTTGTACAAGGTGATGAAGGAAAAGGGGATTCACGAAGGCTGTATCGAGCAAATGAACCGTCTCTATCAAGATTTTCTCTACTCGAATCAGTCGCCTCAACTTGATAAAGAGGGACGAATTCGTATCGATGATTGGGAAATGCGTGCAGACGTCCAGCAAAAAGTGTCCGAAATTTTAGCGAAGGTGAATTCGAAAAATGTATATGAACTCACAGATCTAAAAGGGTTCCGAGAAGATTTTTTCCATTTATTTGGTTTTGAGGCTGATCAGGAGTAGGATAACACTCTTCTTTCTTTTCAAATTTGACATCTTCGTACATATGCAGAATATACTTAACCTGCTAAAATAAACATCATGCACTTTTTGCACAAAGGAAGTATGAATACATGTCAAATAAGTTAGTCAAAGGAACGCTAATTCTAAGCATATTAACCCTTTTTACAAAAATTATCGGGAGCCTTTTTTGGGCTCCGTTTCAAAATATCGCAGGGGACGAGACAGTGGGAATCTACCGAATCTCTTTCCCGTTCTACTCGATTCTTCTAATGATTGCAACTGCCGGCATTCCGATCACCGTTTCGAAATTTGTAGCAGAGCACCTCTCTCAAGATGATTATCCCGGGGCACGTCGCGTTTTACGGGTTGCCTCTCTTATCTTAACCCTAACAGGGATTCTTTCTTTTTGTATCCTGTTTTTTGGAGCAGAGTATATCTCTAAGGTGATCTTAGGAAACTCAGCAGCGACCTCCTCTATGAAGGTATTGGCCTGTGCGATTTTATTTGTTCCGATCATGGGTGCGTACCGTGGATTTTTTCAGGGACAACAGCAGATGGTGCCCACTGGGATCTCACAATTAATCGAACAAATTGTGCGAGTGGGAGTCCTTATTGGACTAACATACTGGATGGTTCAAGAAGGTATGAGCCTTGCAACCGTAGCGGCCGGAGCAACGGCTGGGGCTCTATTTGGTGCGATCGCAGGCCTAATCGTAATGCTTTGGTACAATCGCCGTGATAAAAAAGAGCAACTTTATAAAAAATGGAATCCTCCCTTGCGTCGTCCTGAATCATTTAGGAGACTATCGAAGAAAATTATCGCCTATGCCATCCCGATCTCATTAGCAACACTAGTGCTCCCCTTAATCGGACTCATTGATTCTTTTACTGTCCCTCGATTATTAATGGACTCAGGGCTAACAGACAAAGCAGCAACCGAATTGTTCGGCATCTATGGACGAGGAGAGCCATTTGTCAATGTGATCTCCGTCTTCTCCAGCTCCCTTACCCTTGCACTAATCCCAGCGATTGCAGCGCATATGTCTCGTGAGGAATACGAGGCGGTAGAGCATAAGATCTCGCAATCTTGGCTAATGACACTTGTGATTAGTTTACCAGCAAGCCTCGCGTTAGCTATGTTAGTAGAACCTCTTAACATAGCCATGTACAAGAATAATAATGGAGGAGACACATTAGCAATCCTTGCGTTCTCTGCCATCTTCAGTACGCTAGCAGTTACTTGCTCGGGGGTTTTGCAAGGATTAGGGTTTAATAAACTCCCTGTCCGCCATCTATTAATCGGTGCTGGCATTAAAGTGATAGGAAACTTCGTATTTATTCCTACCATGGGGATTCGGGGCTCCGCATTGGCAATGGTACTCGCTTATGTTGTCGTTTGTGGTCTCAATCTGTGGCAAGTGGTACGAATCACAGGTATACACTTTCGGTTTAGTACTTATGTCTTAAAGCCATTCCTTAGCACTGGAATTATGTTAGCTATCCTCTATCTCTGCTATCAATCCATGATCTTCCTAATCGATAAACCAAGTCGCCTATTTTATATTTTTATCAGCTTGGCTATGGTATTGATTGGATCGTTTGTCTATTTATTTGCCCTCGTTATCACTCGAACTCTTACAGAGAGGGAGCTTCGCATGATTCCAATGGGTGGGAAAATCATTACACTCTTTACCCGTCTACGGATCTTACAACGATAATGAAGCGAAAATGCTAGAAAGAACATAAATCATTCTTTCTAGCATTTTTTATTTGCAAATAAAATTTATAATTTACAAATAAAAAAGAAGGATTTGAATGTTAGTTATAGTATTATATATCTATGACTTGAATCATGGGTCAATATTCACCTTTGGGAGGGCAATTCATGAAGAGAAAATGGCGTATTCCTGCGTCTATGCTTCTAAGTGGAGCATTAGTACTATCCAGCGTATCAAGTGTATTGGCAAATGATCCAAACACCGATGCAAAAATTTCTATCCCATCTACCCCAGGCTACTACTTTGTAGAGCTAGCAGATGAGCCAGTAGCTACATACGATGGAGGCATTAAAGGCTTTGCGCCAACACAACCAGCTCCAGACAAGGATTTAAACACAAAATCTTCTGATGTAAAGAATTATCAATCTTATCTTACGAAGAAACGTGACTCTGTAAAGAAATACATCAAAGAAAAAACCAATTCAAAAGTCGTTTCTGAGTTCAGTACCACTTTCAATGGCTTCTCGGTAAAAGCACCTAGCACAGATGTCAAAACACTTGAGAAAGCACCTGGTGTCAAGCGTGTTGTGCAAAGTAAACAATACCGCCCGACCATGAATAAATCGCTTGAACTCATAAATACTCTTCCTGCATGGAAGTCTGGGTATAAAGGGGACGGCGTAAAAGTAGCCGTAATTGACTCTGGAATCGATCAGAATCACCCATTCTTTAAAGATTCTTCTCTTAAAATGCCAGAAGGATTCCCAAAAGTACAAGCTGACTTAAGCGGAACTGGCTCGATGGACGAATGGTTAAAATATACGAGCAATAAAGTAATCACAGCAAAAGTGTACCATCCAGAAGCAATGAACTATCAAGCAGATGGAAAAGGGACTCGCACACCAGAAGCAATCGGTTCTCATGGAACTCATGTAGCGGGTACGATTGCTGGAATTGAAGGATATAAGGACCCATCTGGTGTAGCAAAAACTCCTTTAAGTGGCGTTGCACCAAAAGCATACCTAGGAAACTATAACGTCTTCCCTTGCGACGACTGTAGCGCAGATAGCACATTTATCGCAAAAGCAGTAGAAGATGCTGTAAATGATGGCATGGATGTAGCAAATCTAAGCTTAGGCAGCCCTGCTACTACTGGTTTTGACTTACTTGTAGAAGTAGTCAATGCTGCTTCTCGTGCTGGTATGACCACCGTTATCTCCGCAGGTAATAACGGTCCTGGCGCACAAACCATCGGTTCACCTGGAATTGCATCGGATGTTATTACAGTAGCTGCAGTCAGTAACAGCCATTTCTTCGGAAAAGCGATCCAAGCAACCGTAAAAGGGCAAGCTAAAACACTTCCAGTCGGTTCTGCTTCTCCGGGTGGAACTGTTGAAAAGGAAGTAACAGCTCCACTACAACCAGTCAAGGATGCTTCCGACAATCTCGATCTTGCTTGCGAACCACTCACAAGTGATTTAACAGGAAAAATTGCCATCGTGAAGCGTGGTGAATGTACATTTACCCAAAAAGCAACGAATGCACAAGCAAAAGGGGCTGTGGGTGTACTAATTGTAAATAATCAGTCCGGTGCGCCTACCTCTCCATCCGTGGAAACAAATGTGACTGTACCTGTTGCGATGGTTTCCGATGTAGACGGAACATGGCTTACAAGTGGAGAAGGATCTGTTAAATTCAGTCCTGGTCCTGACAATGAATTCTTTACACCAGATTCTTTGCAAATCGCAGGATTCTCTTCTCGTGGTCCAACGATTAACTACACCTTGAAACCTGATGTAGCGGCAGTTGGCGTAAATGTTTACTCCAGTGTTGTCGGTGGTGGACTAGCTGCTTACAATGGTACTTCCATGTCTGCTCCTCACGTTGCCGGTGCATCTGCTCTCTTGACCCAAGCTCGTCCTAACTGGACTCCACAAGACATCAAATCTTCATTGATGGGCACAGCCGTTAATCCAAAAAGTGCCGCTCTTCCAGTAGAAGTGGGTGCCGGTGTAATCAACGTAGGAAAAGCGCTAAATCCAGTCTTGATGGCAAACCCAACAAGCTTGAGCTTCGGAAAACTATCCAAGACAGGCGATCAAGTGAAGCTCCAAGTTACGCTGAAAAATCCAACCTCCAAGCGTCAAGTGTACCAAATCAAAGGAAATTCCCTCGTGAAATCGGATAAAACCTTGCTTACCCTTGCCAAAGGAAAATCCACTACATTTAATGTAACGGTAAATCCAAAGAAGAAAGCTGATGGCGACTATCAAGGTTATATTACGATCGTGAATGAGAAAAACGTGCCGATCCGCATCCCATTCTATTACTATGTAGGTTCTTAAAACAATTCGGGACGGAGATACAGTTCTTGGACTATAGAACTGCATCTCCGTCCCTTACTTTTGGCTATATTCCTTGGGCATACCCCCATAAGCTCATTCATATAATATTTTGTATATGCCAGATAAAAGCGTGTGTGAAGGAGAGGAACATCATGACTTGCCGAAGCAGAGGCCGAAACCGAATACTTGGTGCAATCCCCATCATAGGTCGAAATGATAGCTCGTATCAATATAACTACATTTATGCTCTAGATGCTAGTCTGATAGAAGAGGCAGCATCCTTAGCAGCAGGATTTAATGGTGCTATTAATCCACTCACTCTTCAGTTTGATCTCAATAAGGCAATACAAATCGCGAACGACCAACATATGACAACTCAGGCCCAACTAGATAAAACTGTTATTAGCCAGACTATTCAGGTTGATAATATGGTAGGAAAAATTATGCAGGCAATAAGTCAGGAACTTAATGCTACCTTCCCTGAAGGACAGATAGCAAATCAATTAACCCTTGCTATGACAAATGTTTTTACAAATTTAAATATGCAAGATAGTTCAGCTTGGATTTTTTGGAAAGATGAAGGAGCTCATAGCACAACTTACTTGTACAATATGCTTTTTGCCATTCAAAGCGGTGACATTCCTGACTGTATAGGATGCTTTCCTATGGGATTTGAAATTTCAGTTGATATTGAAAAAGAGAAGGTACTATTTATCACTATTAAAGATGAGCATACTTATTCAGTTCGTGTAACTGCTATAAAAGCCATACAGAATAGTTGCTTCCCATTTAACTGATTCTGTAGAATTCTAGTTAGCCATTCAAGTTTACCGAAAGCATAGAGATTCGCATTCCTCAGCAACCCGGAACCTGCTGAAGAGAAGGTTCTTCAATCGTGTTGGAAAGGGCTATCCTAGTAGAAAATTTAATTTTAGGACGGCCCTTTGTGGCATCTTACAATGTTTCTAACACGACTGTATCTAGATTCAAGCGACTAGTAGGACGGGCAGGCTGGGCTGCTTTCCCCACAGTGATGATCATCACTGGGACATAGCGATCCGGAATATTAAATTCCTTGACCAATGCCTCTTTATTAAACCCACCCATAGCACAAGTATCAAACCCTTTTGCTTTTGCTGCCAGCATTAACTGCATAGCTGAGAGACTTGCATTTGAAAAAGCAGCATCACGTGCATATTGTTTGTTTTGATAAGCACCTTCTATTTGTCCTAGGAACATATCATGAACCGCCTGTGTCATATGTCCTTGTTTGAGTTCCTCTCCATACACGAGAGGGGCTGCTTGGTTTGCTTCCGTATCTCCTAAGATCACGATCACGACAGAAGATTCCGTCACCTGGACTTGACTGTATGCGATAGGAAGCAAGCGTTGTTTCGCTTCTTCGCTTTGGATAGCTAGATAACGCCAGTGTTGAAGGTTCCAAGCGGATGGAGCACTTGCTGCGAGTGTTAACAACTCATCCAATTCTTCCTTTGGCATTTCGTATGTATCATATCGTTTTACACTACCACGAGATAGCATAACATCTTTCACTACTTCAAAGTTGGTATTCATGCATATTCCTCCCTAGTACTGTTGTTCTAATCGCATAGAGACTAGAACTATACTTTATAATCATTACTTAGTATATAAAAATAAGTACCTAATAACAAGCGTATCTTTCCTAAATAGAAAGCAAAAAACAAGCCACAGGAACTTTCGCTCCTATAGCTTGTCTACGATCATTTAGTTTTCCTCTTTCATCGGATCTTTGCCAATTAACGAATGTCTTCGAGAGTACCCAAAGTATACGACGAGTCCAATTACAAACCAGATTCCAAATGCGATCCAAGTAATCAATTTTAACTGTAGAATCAGGTATCCACAGAATAATACACCTAAAATCGGAACCAATGGAACCAATGGTGTTTTAAATTTACGTGGTAAGTTTGGCTCCGTTTTACGAAGTACCAAAACACCGATACAAACAAGCATGAAGGCGAAGAGTGTACCAATATTCACCATTTCAGCCAAGTGTTCTAATTTAAATAGACCCCCAATTAGCGCGGCAATAATCCCAACTAACCAAGTTGCTTTATAAGGAGTAGCATGTTTTTTATCTACGTCAGAGAAGAATTTCGGTAATAGACCATCTCGAGACATAGCGTAAAAAATACGAGTTTGTCCATACAGCATAACCAGAATAACGGTTGTTAGACCCAAAATAGCACCTACATCGATAAAACCTGCAACCCAATTCTGTCCTACTTGATCCATTACAAAGGAAGCCGGATGAGCAATGTCTTTAAACTGAGCATATGGAACCGCTCCAGTCATAATTGCTGAAACAATTACATATAAAAGGGTACAAATTCCAAGTGACCATAAGATCCCACGTGGTAAGTCACGTTGTGGGTTTTTCGTTTCTTCCGCTGCAGACGCTACCGCGTCAAAACCAATATAAGCAAAGAATACCGTAGCCGCTGCGAGTGAAATCCCACCAAAACCAAATGGTGCATATGGTACCCAGTTACTTGGTTGTACATAGAATACACCAACCAAGATAAAGAGAAGGACAACCCCTACTTTTACAAGTACCATAATGTTGTTTAATCTTTTTGAAGCTTGAATTCCCGTAGCTAATAATAAGGTGATAAATAAGACAATTAAGACGGCAGGTAAGTTAAATAATGTACCTTGTTCTGCATCATATGCTGCTGTTAATGCCTTCGGTAGATGAATCCCAAATCCGCTTAAGAGATTTTGAAAATAACCTGACCAACCAACCGAAACCGAACTAACAGCGAACAAATATTCTAACACCAAATCCCAACCGATAACCCAAGCAATAAACTCACCTAGTGTGGCATAGCTATAGGTATAAACTGAACCAGATGCTGGAACGAGCGATGCAAACTCAGCATAACAAAGCGCTGCAAACATACAAGCTAAACCAGCTAGTATGAAAGAGATTGTAAGTGCTGGACCAGCGTCTAACGCCCCTTTCCCCGTCAATACGAAAATTCCTGTACCGATAATGGCACCGATTCCCAGCAAGGCTAAATCCCATGCAGTTAAATTTCTTTGTAATTTTGACTTTGTTTGCGCATCTTGCACAAAACTTTGAATACTTTTTTTACGGAAAAGCCCCGTAGATGACTTCAAGATAGTCCCCCCATTCGCTATCGAGCTAAAACACAACAATTTGAACAATTCGAAAGACTAATATTCTATGAAATATTAATATGTGCTAGCTTTAAGCTATTTTACATAAATGCTTTTATGTAGTCAAGTGATGATTAGGCATAAATTTAATAGGCTATTTATACTAGTAGGTATAATCCCCAAACAAAAAGCCGCTTATTCAGCGACTTCTACTTCTACCTCTACTTTTCGGCGAAATGAACCAGGGTAGTCTATTACTAGTCCATGCTCATCAACCCAAAACTCTTTGGTAAATCCTTTATATAGATTTTCAAAGCTATACTTCACTAAGGGGCCATTACGTTTTAAATGCGTATAACGTTGACACCCTCTCTCGAGAGACAAGCTCGGTACATCGATATAGACAACGGGCATGGAATTAGTAGGCCGAATGGGAAAGTGAAGTCGACGAATGGGTAGGATGTTAGTAAAGGGAGAGATGGAAAGATCAATATCAATACATCCTTCTAGTTCCTCAATCGGACCTCCATCTCGATAGCTCCAGTTCCCTTCCCCATCTGAGAGTAGGTGGAGAAACCTGGGTTGTTCTTCATGTGAAACGAGAAGGGAAACTTCTCGTATCCTCCATTCTTTATCACAAATTAAGTGATATGAGATACAAATAGGATGAACTCCACTGGTTGCTGTGATAACAGAGCTCGCAATAATCTGTGTATCTTTGATGTCAAAAGATAGATGTTCTAATGTTGATTCATCCCAAGAACGCCAAATTGCATCCATGTGCATGGCAGTCTCCTCATTTCATCCATAACTCCTTTCTCTATACCCGTAATTGTACTATCGTAATCCGAAAATTTCTCAAAAAAACAGACCCACTTAAAATAGATAAGTGGATCTGTTTTATGAAGGAAGGAGCAACTTCTTTATTTATATTCAAAGCCTCTAAAAAACTAGTGTAAGGGCCATAATGATGTTAGTAAGGCTACATAAATAGTCCTCTTTACCCCTTCGACTCCAAACGCTTCAACAGCTGTTGCTGTTCACCCTCATAACCAGGCTTACCAAGCAAAGCAAACATGTTTTTCTTATAAGCCTCTACCCCAGGCTGGTCAAATGGGTTCACTCCTAGTAGATAGCCGCTAACTCCACAAGCTTTTTCAAAGAAATAGATCAGATGCCCCGTTGCCTTCGGAGTCAGCTCATCGATTCGTAAGACAAGGTTCGGAACTCCCCCATCAGTATGAGCCAGCAAGGTTCCTTCAAATGCTTTTTCGTTCACAAAGTCAAGATCTTTCCCCGCTAGATAGTTTAATCCATCTAGATCATCCGCTGCTTTCTCAATCACGATCTTTTGCGAGGAATGATTCACAAAGAGAACGGTTTCGAAAATCGTACGAAGCCCTTCCTGGATATATTGCCCCATCGAGTGAAGATCGGAAGTGAAGTTAACCGATGCTGGGAACAATCCTTTCTGATCCTTTCCTTCACTCTCTCCAAACAACTGCTTCCACCATTCAGAGAAATATTGGAGTGCTGGATCATAGTTAACCAGTATTTCGGTCGTTTTCCCTTTGCGATATAAGGCATTTCTGGCGGCAACATATTGGTAACATGGATTGGATGCCAGATCCGGATTTTCATATTGTTTTTCTGCTTCTTGAGCGCCTTCCATTAGCTCTTGAATTGGAATTCCTGATACAGCAATCGGCAGAAGTCCAACTGCAGTAAGAACGGAGTAACGCCCTCCCACATCGTCAGGAATCACAAATGTTTCATAATCCTCTGCTGTAGCAAGTGTCTTCAGTGCTCCTCTCTCCCGATCGGTAGTCGCAAAAATCCGTTTCCGAGCTTCTTCTAAGCCATATCGTTTTTCTAGATAATCACGGAACACCCGGAAGGCAATGGCTGGCTCTGTCGTTGTTCCCGATTTGGAGATCACATTCACACTTACATCTTTTCCTTCTATCATTTGAAGGAGGTTCGCAACATAGTGAGAACTTATATGATGACCTACAAAGTAAATCTCGGGTGTTTTTCGCTGCTTTTTTGTTTGCATATTATAGAAAGAGTGAGACAACATCTCAATTACCGCACGCGCACCTAAGTAGGATCCACCAATCCCAATGACGATTAATACATCCGAATTCGCTTGAATTCGCTCTGCAGCGGTTTGAATTCGTGCAAATTCTTCTCGGTCGTATTGGGATGGCAGATTGACCCACCCTAAGAAATCAGAGCCTACACCCGTTCCATTATGTACTTGTTCGTGTGCTAATTGGATCGCAGGCGCAAGTTGCATTACTTCATGATTTTCTAAAAATGGACTAGCTGTCTGGAATTGAAACTGAATATTACTCATAAATGCCCTCCACGAGTATCATTTTCTTTTTTTTATATTGTCCATCTCAAAACATATAAACCCTGAAAAGGAGATATTCCCATGTCCTTCATCCACAAAATTCAAGTGTTCTTCATCGGACTATGTTGTAGTCTACTCCTAACTAGCTGTGCACAAGCCGATATCCATATGAGTATCAATTGGGACTTATCCGGTACATATTCATTTCGCATCGTCAATGATCCCAGGCTAAGTAAAATAACAAATTGGCTATCCGATCATTATAGGCAAAAAGGCTACCTGATCACTTCCATTAAAACAAGTGAAGAGATCGGGTTCTCTGCTGAAAAAAAAGTCAAAAATATTCTCGATAGCCCCATCCAGCAAGATTTCCCCGACTTCTCACAACTAATGAATTCATGGACCACGATCCTACAAAGCGACCTCCCTAGCCTACAATCACTAGACTCTGCACCAAGTAAAACGAAACCAAACAAGCACTTAACATGGAATTCAGATTTATTTACCACTCAAATCCGATATCGAAACACAGAGCTAGATTTAACTCGCTTACCTGTTAATAAACTATATGCTAGCTATCAGCATTATTTTGGTAAAAAGAATGAAACTCCACCCTCTTTACTGTTTCAGATCACTCTACCTATCGCACCAGATAATAGCAATGCAAGTCAAGTTCGCGATGAAGGCAAGACATTAGGTTGGGATTTAAAGTTCGGACAAAAGAATCCAATCTTCATGACAGCTGAAATCCCAAACCCCATCACGGTCGGTATTTTATCCCTCTTAGCTCTTCTATTCCTTGGGGTTGTTCTTTTCACGACTATGAAAAAGCGAAAAAGTGCTAAGAAATAAAAAAGCCCCTCATCCAGTATACATCCTAGACGAGAGACTTTCGTACCCATTCGGTTACCTTATGCTATGCATTGACGACAAAATCTATGCAAGATGAACAGGCTTCAGTACTTCCCAATCCCCATCAAAGGAATAGGCGGCAGGTCCTGTCATATAAACATGGTCATCTTCTACTCGCCATTCAATGAGAAGATCTCCGCCTTTTAGATGAACCGTTGCCTTACGATCAAGCTTTCCCTTACGAGCAGCAGCTACCACCGTAGCACAAGCACCCGAACCACAAGCAGAAGTCTCCCCCACTCCCCTCTCCCAGACCCGCATCGTAACAGATTTAGAAGAATGGATTGAGATAAACTCTACATTGGTACGATTAGGGAAATAGGGATGACTTTCAATTAGCGGACCGTACTGATGAAGAGGAAATTCCATCGCGTTCTCCACTTCAATCACAGCGTGTGGATTGCCCATAGATACAGCGCTATATACAAATTCACGATCTTGCACCACCAATTGCTCATCTTGGGCAATGGTTTGGGTTGAGATCACGGGAACTTGGCTTGCTTCCAAAATTGGCTGACCCATATCCACACGAATGTGAGTCACCTTTCCTTCTCTAACAGTAAGCCAAACCGGCTGAATCGCTCTTTTGGTTTCAATCGTAAGTTCTGTCCTCCCGCTTGATATCCGCTCATAAAAATACTTTGCAACACAGCGAATCGCATTTCCGCATTGCTCTGCTTCACTACCATCTCCATTAAAAATACGCATCTGACAATCAGCGACCTCAGACGGCAAGATATATACTAAGCCATCTCCCCCGATCCCTGTATGTCGATCGCAAATGGCGACAGCAAGTTGAGCTATATTGCCCGGTACACCCTCGCGATCTACTACGATCACGAAATCATTACCAAGACCATGCATTTTCGTAAATCGCATACGGAAAAATCCCCTTTTGTGAGAAAGATTAACTCACTCAACATATCAAAAAATATTTATCCTGAAAAGAGGATTTATAAAAATGAACAGACAGATGCGCCCATCTGTCTGTTTGTTATACTGGGATTAATTCGTTCTTAACTTAAATAGCTTGCGGACTGTAAGGGCTACCGAATCTAACAAACCTGCAAAGAGTACAGGTAGAGAAGCCGTAACTGTAACGAGAATCCAGTCCCGAAGTCCAAGCGGTACCGTATGGAAGATAGGTTGTAGAGGTGAGTAGTAAATGACCGCTAACAACAAGAGCACTGATGAAGCTACTGCCAAGAGTAAAGCCTTGTTATTAAATGGGGTTCTCTGAAAAATCGTTCCTTCTGAGCGACAATCAAATACATAAATTAACTGAGCCATAACCAATGTAGCAAAAGCAACTGTTTGGGAAATGATCAGATCGTTTGGATACTGTATAAAAGTTACCCAAAAAGCAAGTAATGAACATAAACCAATTAATAATCCGCGTGTGAGAATCTTCCAGCCTACTCCCCTGGCAAAAACACTTTCCCTACTGTTTCGCGGGACACGAGCCATTGTATTTTCCTCAGCAGGATCTACACCAAGTGCCATCGCAGGTAAACCATCTGTAACTAAATTCACCCATAAAATTTGAATGGGTAACAAAGGGAGAGGAAGCCCTGCTAACATCGCAAAAAACATGACCAAAATCTCACCCACATTGCTCGCTAACAAGTAACTAATAAATTTGCGGATGTTATCGTAGATATGCCTTCCCTCTTCAATCGCGGAAACGATCGTTGCGAAGTTATCATCCGCTAGTATGAGAGAGGAAGCTTCTTTACTAACATCCGTTCCTGCTATCCCCATCGCAATCCCAATATTGGCCGCTTTTATAGCCGGGGCATCGTTTACACCATCTCCTGTCATCGCCACTACATGACCTGCTTGCTGTAATGCCTTAACGATTCGTAATTTATGCTCGGGAGAAACTCGCGCATACACGTCTATTTCATTCACGCTACTTTGTAGTTGCTCATCGTTCATCTCGCTTAGTTGTTGCCCACTAATCGTTACTCCAGAGGTTGATTTAATTCCTAATTCCCAAGCAATTGCCTCCGCTGTTGCTTGATGATCGCCTGTAATCATAACCGTTTTTATGCCAGCTTTTCGGCATATTTCAATTGCATCTTTCACTTCCGGACGAGGTGGATCCATCATTCCAGCTAGTCCGACAAAAACCAATTTCTGCTCAAGAGCCGTTTGAGGACTTTGTTGTTCCCCTTTCCCTACTTCTCGGTAAGCAAAAGCTAGGTTACGTAGTGCCAGACCTGCTAGACTTTCATTCTGCTCTTGGACTTGCGCACGAAGTTGGTCGGAAAGATGAGTCACTTTTCCTTGGATGAGGGCGTGCGTGCAACTTTCTAGAAGTACATCTGGCGCCCCTTTAGCATACAGAAAACATTGACCCGATGGGCTGTTCAACAGGACCGACATCATTTTTCTCTTCGAATCAAATGGGAACTCTCTCATTCGTTTCCATGAGTTCGTTAAAACATCTTGATATAAACCTGCTTTTCCGCCAGCCACTAGAAGAGCTCCTTCTGTCGGGTCACCATCTACTTGCCAAGTATCCACCCGATCTGGACCTGTGCGCTCTAAAACAGCATTATTACACAGGACCGATATTTCTAACAGTCGAGTAATGCCTAAATCTTTCTGGGGAGAGATAACTTGATTTTGAATTCGAAAACAGTCATTATGAGCGGAAGCACTCAGATCTACCTCTACTTCCTTCCCCAGTGTCCATAAACGGGTAACCGTCATCCTATTTTGTGTCAATGTTCCTGTTTTGTCCGAACAAATTACCGTTGCACAACCCAAAGTCTCCACAGAAGGCAACTTGCGTACGATGGCCCTTCGCCTGATCATCCGCTGAACACCAAGCGCCAGAGCCACTGTTACAATGGCTGGTAACCCTTCTGGAATCGCGGCAACTGCTAAACTCACACCTGCTAAGAACATCTTATACATCTCTTGCCCATGCCAAATCCCAGTTCCAACCACCACAGCGGTCAAAAATAGTGCCGCCACGATTAACACTTTTCCCAATTGCTCTAAGCGATGCTGAAGGGGTGTCTCTGTCGACTCAGTTGCTTGAATCAGATGTGCTATTTTCCCCATCTCGGTCTGCATGCCTGTGTTTACTACTAAACCAATACCAGTACCTTGAATCACTAAAGTCCCCATATATCCCATGTTTCTTCGATCACCCAAAGGTACATCGGCACGAGGTAAACGACTGGATATTTTTTCAACGGGGAGCGATTCCCCTGTCAGTGCTGATTCTTCTATACGTAGCGAAACTGCCTTAAAGAAGCGAACATCTGCTGGAATCCGATCTCCACTTTCAATAAAAATAAGATCACCTGGAACTAATTCCTCGGCTTGAATTCGGACCCATTTCCCTTCCCTCATCACGCGTGCAGTAGGGGAGGAAAGCTTTTTAAGCGCTGCTAGAGATTTTTCCGCCTTGATCTCTTGAACAAATCCTAGAATCGCATTTAACATCACAATCGCAATAATCGCAATAGCATCCGTATACTCACCCAATAAACCCGAAATCAAGGTAGCTGCCAGCAAAACCAGTACCATAAAATCTTTAAATTGATCTACAAAAGCAGATACTAAGGAGGCTTTTTCACCTTCACTAATCTGGTTCGGCCCTATTTGCTTCAATCTTTTTTTGATTTCATTTGCTGTAAGTCCCTTTTCTGGATCAACTCCCAGCTCCTGTGCAACTCGTTCTGGATCAAGATCAATCCACTGCTTTGTGTCCGACACACATAGTTCCCCCTTTGTCCCATGTTGCTCTGTACATGTTATTCAAGGACAAGTCAGTTCATTCGGACGAGTTATGATGGACTTGTACATTCAAACAAATATTTGACTGATAAAAAATAAAGCAATATAATAACAATCAAACACATACTTGAATATAAAAGGATTGAGTATAGATGAAACCACCTTCTCTCGAATCAGCCGAACAATGCGAAAGTATCTGTGTTGATGAGCCCAAAGTGGCACGTATTCAACAAGATCTGCAAGCGGAAGACTTTGAAGGTACTGCACAACTATTTAAAGCATTGGCCGATCCAACACGGCTCAAAATCGCTTACGCCATCCATCAAGAAGGAGAGTTATGCGTTTGTGATATTGCTGAGATCATCTCATCCTCTATGGCGACCGCTTCCCACCATTTACGATTGCTTAAAAAAATGGGGCTTGCCAAGATTCGAAAAGAAGGAAAACTCGTATACTACTCCTTAGACGATGACCATGTAAGCCAATTAATTCAACTTGCTTTTGTCCATCAGAAAGAGGTGAGATGAAATGACTCAAATAAAACAAGATGAAACCGTATATCGATTAGATAACCTAACTTGTGGCTCCTGCGCGGCCAAGTTTGAAAAAAATGTAAAGTCACTCCCAAATGTACAGGATTGTAAGGTCAATTTTGGTGCTTCTAAAATGACAGTCTACGGTAAAACAACGATCTCTGAATTAGAAGAAGCAGGTGCTTTCGATCAGATTAAAGTTCGAACAGATCAGCAGTGGGTTGCGGAAACGAAGAAGGTACCTTTTTGGAGAAATCGAGAAAATCTTCAGCTCCTATTCTCTTTGGTGTTGCTACTCCTAGGTGCTCTCTCCTCTTCTACTTTTGGAGAAAAAGAAGTTCTCACCATTCTCCTCTACATTGGCTCCATTGTAATAGGTGGATGGAAGCTCTTCCTAAGTGGATTAAAAAATTTGGCTCGACTACAATTTGACATGAAAGTTTTAATGACGATTGCGATCCTCGGGGCGGCCGCGATTGGCGAATGGAGTGAAGGCGCAACCGTTGTCATCTTATTTGCCATCAGCGAATCGTTGGAACGGTACTCGATGGAACGTGCGAGAAAATCGATTCGTTCTTTAATGGAAATTGCACCTAAGCAAGCTACGATTCGGCGGAATGGTAAAGAAATAACTCTCTCAGTCGATGAGATTCAAGTAGGCGATCTGATGCTCGTAAAACCGGGACAAAAAATCCCGATGGACGGTATCATAAGTCTTGGTTCTTCCTATGTAAATCAGGCTCCCATCACAGGTGAGTCAATTCCTGTCAGCAAAGATATAGGAGACGACGTCTTCGCCGGAACCATTAACCAAGAGGGTTACTTGGAAATTCAAGTAACCAAACGGGTGAAAGACACGACTCTTTCTAAGATTGTGCACCTTGTAGAAGAGGCTCAAGCAGAGCGTGCCCCTGCACAAGCTTTTGTCGATCGTTTTGCCAGGTACTATACACCTGCGATCATGTTACTTGCTCTATTGATCGCCGTTCTCCCTCCTCTTTTTGTCGGTGGGTGGTCTGAATGGATCTATCGGGCTTTAGCGCTACTCGTTGTAGGATGTCCTTGTGCACTCGTAATTTCTACACCAGTCGCCATCGTCACCGCGATTGGAAATGCGGCTCGACATGGCGTACTCATTAAAGGCGGGATTCACTTAGAAACAGCAGGATCAATTGATACGATTGCCTTTGACAAAACAGGAACTCTGACCAAAGGAACTCCAACGGTTACCCATTTTGAAATGTTATCCGAAGCAGAAACGAAGGAAACCCTTCTCGATATTGCTTATGCTTTAGAAAAAAACTCCCAGCACCCTATTGCCGCCGCAATCTCACGCTATGCACAGGAGCACGGAGGAAAAGTGAAAAAACAAGTAGTTGCATTCACATCTGTCACAGGGAAAGGTGTGGAAGGTAGGGTAGGAGAAACACTCTATCGCTTAGGGAAGCCGTCTTATATAGCAGAATCGCTCACAAACGCCCTCCCTAACCCTGTCCAGCAAGCAGTTGAGCACCAACAAGCAAAAGGACAGACGGTTATGTTGTTAACAGCCGATCTGAAAGTCCTAGCACTGTTCGCTGTTCAAGATGAGATTCGTTCAAACAGTGCAGACGTGATTGACCAATTGCACCGTGTTGGGATTAGACAAACCGTTATGTTAACGGGAGATAATCAAGCAACGGCACAAGTAATTGGTAAACAACTAGGCATCAGTCAGATTCAAGCAGAGCTATTGCCAGAAGATAAACTCGCACGGATTCAAGTATTGCGGAATCAAGGGGCGAAAGTTGCGATGGTGGGAGATGGAATTAATGATGCACCTGCGCTGGCGACCGCTAATCTAGGAATTGCGATGGGCGGGGCTGGTACGGATACAGCTCTCGAGACAGCGGACATCGCCCTCATGGGAGATGATTTGCAGAAGATCCCGTTTACGATTCGATTAAGCCGCAAAGCTCTTCGGGTGATTAAGCAGAATATCTCATTTGCGTTTGGGTTAAAATTGTTGGCTCTGTTGTTGATTATTCCGGGGTATTTGACTTTGTGGATGGCTGTGTTTGCGGATTTAGGCGGGACCTTGCTTGTGACGGCTAATGCGTTGAGGTTGTTGAAGGTTAGGGAGAAGTAGGACATCTTCAAGTTCCAATGATATTAGCCTTCCGAAGAAAGCCCGGGGCATGTATCTGTCCACAGCTCATATAGTGAGCCAACGAGGGTGTGAAAAGCAAGTCCGCTCCATCCTTCTTCGCTTCGGGCAAGTGGCAAAACTCGCAAAGAACGCTCAAACATTGCCACAAAATGCCCTAGCTTCGAAGGACTACGCTAAGTGGCTCACTAACATCGCTGTGGCCAGATACATTGCCCCTAGCCTATTCCTTTGATTCCGTAATCTAATCCTGAGAACGAAAACCTACAAACATCAAAGAAGCTAGTTGTAGAAAACTAGCTTCTTCCTTTATTAATAGAAGCCGCAATATTCGTGATAAAATAAGAAAATGCAGACTGTACAAGAATCGAGGTACATACATGGAAGCATCTACATTCTTTGAAAAAACGGATCGCCTTATTTTAAGGAAATTTAGTACAAGCGATATAGAGTATTTTCATTTCTATCGTTCTAATCCGGAAGTGGCTACTTTTCAGTCGTGGGAAGATTATCAGTATCAGGAGGCGCAAACATTTGTAAATCAACAGATGAATCATCAACCGAATCAACCGGGGACTTGGTTCCAGTTTGCGGTTGCGTTAGCCGGAACAAACCAACTTATCGGCGATTGCGCCCTCCATACGCCTGCTTTGGAGCCTCGTATCGTAGAGATCGGCTTCACACTCTCACCAGACTACCAAGGAAAGGGATATGCCACTGAAGCTGTTAGTGCGTTATTACGGTATGTGTTCCACTCACTAGGAAAACATAAAGCAATTGCCTTCTCAGATGTCCGAAATAGCAAGTCGATTGCGGTTCTAGAGCGCGTAGGAATGAGGCGCGAGGGTCATTTATTGCAAAATTATATGTCAAAAAGAGAATGGATCGATGAGTATCAGTATTCGATATTGAGGTCTGAGTTTCATCGTGATTGAAACTGAAAAAGATAAACCATTTTAGGAAAAAATAAATTATGTATACCTCTGAACTTCAGATCAGGGGATTTTTTTATACACATAAAAATATCTGATCACGAATTACACAAATGGAGTATATTCCACCTATAAAGTTCATTGATATAATTTACCTTATGTAATCATGTAGTATCTAATACCAAATATTACAATCTAATATAATGAAAAAATTATATATAAATATTAAAAATATAAGTATAATCTACTACACAAGTCCGAACTATTCATCATTGTTTTCAAAATAATTCGTAAGGGAGCACTCAAATGTTAAAAAGACTCATCTCTTCGTTTTCCGTTTTATCTGTTTTTTTAGTCTTTACTACTGCCTGTAACCCCGCCAATATTACTTCTACTTCTACAAAAAATGAATCGACTGACACAGGTAGTCCTACCGATCGTATCATGAAAGACATTACTTATTTAGCTAACAAAGATGATGCTAGGCTAGCAGGTACGGAAGGCGAATTCCGGACTGCTGACTACATTTCAAAACGATTTCGTGAGCTTGGTTTAGAGGTTGAAGTACAAAAATTTCCGTTTATCGATCAGACGAAAGACCTGGGCACCTCTTTAAAAGTTGAGAACAAAGAATCAAAGCAAAACCTTGTCATACTTCTCCAAGCACTCCCGATGAAGGAATTACAGCATCCGTCGTAGATGTAGGATCGAATGCAAAAGCACCAGACTTCTCCAAATTAGATGTAAAAGGTAAAATCGTTTTCATACAGAAGGCTATGATGAAAGAGAATGTGTATACAGTAGAAGCTCATAAAGCGGGAGCTGTGGGTATTATTATAAGTGGAGGGGGTAAAAAAGGTGTAAGACACTCTTACATCGATCCCATCCCAGCCATTACGATGGAGGATAGTCTCGATTTAGAAAATGCACTTAAAAAAGATAAGAATGTACAAGTGACATTAAAAACAAAAACCGAATTACGAAAAACGTATTCACAAAACATTATCGCGACACTCAAGGCACAAAAAGGGGCCAAAAATCCGAAAACCTATATTTTGGGTGCTCACTATGATGGAGTGGATAACCCAGCCGCCAATGACAATGCCTCTGGTACAGCAACGATGATGGAAATAGCAAAGCAATTGTCAAAAAAAATTGAACCATAATATTCAGTTCATGGCATTTGGAGCAGAAGAAGCGTGGATGGTAGGTTCCACAAAGTATGTAGAGTCGTTATCAAAGCAACAAAAAGACGACATAGCCGGGATGATTAACTTTGACATGGTAGGAGTAGGAGATTCACTAGGTATATATACCTCTTATCCTGAATCAAAGCAACATCTAATGGATGCCTTCGTGCAAAAAGCGAAAGAAATGAAAATTAAGTATGAACGTGGTACCCTCATGGCTAGTGACCAAGTCCCATTTGAAGATGCTGGGATTCCGACCGCCCTTATATTCTATCAAACAGATAAGAACTACTCAAGGATAACGATACCATTGATAAAATTCAAAAAGAAGACTTACAAAATTCGTTGAATATTACCTTGGATGTGCTAGGAAACTTAGCAAAATAAGTACTAGCAATGGGGGTAGGCCAGAGAAAATAGCACTTTGATTGTTCAAAAGACAATCGAAGTGCTATTTTAATCAAGAAATCAAAGTACAAGGTAGTGAAGTGAACCCAAAAAGTTAGACACGAAGATTTAAGCAACCTGTAGGGTATGTGTTCGGTATTGAACCGGACTCATGCCCTTTAGTTTTATCTTCAAGCGTTTATGGTTGTAATAGTGAATATAATCCTCTAGTTCCTGTTTGAAATGATCCATACTCTCAAATTCGTGGAGATAAAGCAATTCACTTTTGAGCAAACCAAAGAAGTTTTCCATGACGGCATTATCTAGGCAATTTCCCTTGTAGGACATGCTCTGTGTAATACCGCGCTGCTTCAACGCGTACTTAAGTGTCACCCTTCAGGAAACTTGAACCCTTGATATTACTGGATTTTATAGTCTAACAATTCCTATTTGCTACCTGTTGCAGCTATAGGAAAAAAACAGGTTAAATCATACATTTCTTTATTATACTAAAGCGTTTTGTTGGTCTAAAAATCCGACTACAAATTCTCCTTGTGATCAATAAAAAACGATTATTATGATTGATTTTCATAAACTATTCTTATACAATTTTACCGGATGGCCTTAAGCCGTAATATTATTACATAAGGAGATTGATTTTATATGAAAAAGAAAGTAGTCGGAACATTAGTGGCCGCTGGAGTATTAGTTGCTTCGCTAGGAGCAGTTTCTGCTACGTGGATCGAGAGTGATGGGATTGTGACTATCGGGGGATTTGGTAAAAACGACCATTATTCGCATGTAGCCCAAGCTGGATACGGTGGAGGGGATCCTAAAACTCAGCTTGTAAAAGTGAGATGGGCAACTAGTCGGGTCTTCTGTATGACTAATGATTATAACGAGAACAATATATCTGCACAAAAACAGTGTGTACAGGATACAACTACAGCTCTCACAAGCTCAGCAAAGCGTGATCAATTGATTAAGATGCATTTTGAAACAGCTTACAATAACCCTGATGAGACTTACTTCAGATACAGCTGGGCACCCTAAATAGAAGATTACCGGATGGCCTTAAGCCGTAATATTATTACATAAGGAGATTGATTTTATATGAAAAAGAAAGTAGTCGGAACATTAGTGGCCGCCGGAATGTTAGTTACTTCTATGGGAGCAGCTTCTGCTACTTGGTTCAATGATCATGATGAGTTTGCAATTTTGGGAGCGAATGGTCAACGAGACCATTATTCCGTTCCTCGCCAAGCAGGACACGGTGGAGGGGATTCTAGAACTCAGCTTGTAAGGGTAACGGATGCAAGTAGTCGTGTCTTCTGTATGACGAATGATTATAATGAAAATAATATATCTGCACAAAAACAGTGTGTAGAGGATACAACTACAGCCCTGTATAGCACAGCATATCGTGGGCAATGGATTAAGATGCATTTTGAAACAGCTTACAATAACCCTGATCCTGCTAATATCTTCAAGTACAGTTGGGCACCGTAAATAGAGGATTACCGGATGGAGAGACTTTACAATCTCCATCCAGTATTTTACCCCTACCCTCTCTATAAAAAAGTTAATCTATCAATATACAGTATTAAATTACTATTCATTAATACTTCATCCACTATATATAGTATACAATGCACCCCATCGAACCCATAAACACTGCATCTAAAAATGTGGTTGATTTTTTCCTACAGTCTAACATATCCCCTTCCCAACCTTTTCGCCCCTCCTCCATCTCCTTTTTCTCTGTAGGAAATGACAGTTAAGGTTCCTTTGTAAATATATATATACTACTTGACCTTAAATGTCATAGTTTAGGTACTCTCAACCCTTGGTATTACTGGATTATTCCTGTCTGACAATTCCTATTTGCTACCTGTTCCAGCTATAGCAAAAAAACAAGGTAAATCATACATTTCTTTATCATGCTAAAGCGTTTTATTGGTCTAAAAAACGGCTATTTTGGAGCATATTTTGCGGTAGGATATCATCCTACAAATTCTCCTTGTGATCAATAAAAATACGATTATTATTATTGACTTTCATAAAATATTCTTATAAAATTACTGATGGCCTTAAGCCGTAATAAATATTACATAGGGAGATTGATTTGAATGAAAAAGAAATTAGTCGGAACATTAGTTGCTGCTGGAGTATTAGTTACTTCACTAGGATCAGTTTCTGCTACCTGGTTCCCGTATGATGATCGTGCGCACATCGGAGGAAATGGTACTGGTGACCATTATTCTGTTCCACGCCCCGCAGGACACGGTGGAGGGGATCCTAAAACTCAGCTTGTAAGAGTACATAAGGCAACTAGTCGTGTCTTCTGTATGACCAATGATGTTAACAAGAATAATATATCTCCACAAAAACAGTGTGTAGAGGATGTAACTACAGCTCTGCATAGCACAGCAAAGCGTGGGCAATTGATTAGGATGCATTTTGAAACAGCTTACAATAACCCTGATGTTACAACCTTCGGCTACACTTGGGCACCGTAAATAGAAGATTAACGGATGGAGAGACTTTACAATCTCCATCCGTTTTTTTAAACATATGTTTTATCAAATGAGGTGAATGATCGTTGTTACATATTCTAAATGTAGAATTCAAGAGGGCCATATTACGTTGGCAAACGTGGATTGCTTTTGTCTTGTTTGTTGGATGTATAATTGTAGGAGTAGAAATTTTCCGTCCGGGGGAATTGGTTCCATTTGATCCTAACGTCCATAATCCATTCAATGCTTTTTTATATGCAGTAGGAAATGGAGCTAGACCGATCCTACCCTTGGCTTTTGCTCTTATTGTCCCATTGGTGGCAGGAGATACGCTTGTTTGGGATCGCAGAACTAGCTTTTATCAAATGAGCTTATTACGTGTGTCATATAAGAAGTATATTCTAGGAAAAATACTCGCTTCATCTATTATTACAGCAGTGTTTGCTCTGTGTGCACAGATCGTTGGCTTCTTGTACTGCATAACTACGTTTCCCGTTCCAGCAGCCTTATCTATTGAGCAGGGGATAACTCCTACATACGCGCAGGAGTTATTTATTCATCATCCATTTCTTTATATGTTTTTAATCATCGCCCACATTACATTGTTCAGCATGGTTGTGGTAATGATTTCAGTACTCATCTCCAATGTTACAAAAAATATTTACGTTGTTCTATGTTTTCCATGGTTACTATTTTGCTTTTTACAAGTCGTTTTTTACATGTACGATGTTGAGCGTTATGCTCCAGTAGATTTAGTGGGATCCTATGTAATAGGAATAGATTACTCTATTTGGGAGATTTCAGTACTGTTTACTTCTATTTGGGCAGTTTTGGTGCTTACAGTATATGGGATCTTTTTTGCTCGTTACAAAGGGAGGCTTATGAAATGACACAAATTCCAATGATTGAATTTAGTCAGGTATCAAAGAGATTTAAAAAGCATCAGGTGCTTACAGATATCAATCTAAGCATTCATAAGGGTGAAGTCATCGGGATTGTTGGAATGAATGGATCGGGAAAAACAACGTTACTCCGTCTTATAACCGGATTGATGTATGCTAGCAGTGGTAAGGTAACGGTCAACGGAGATATCGTACAACCTGGTTTACTCGGTCAATTACCTACTTCCGTTGGTGCACTGATTGAAGCTCCTTCTTTTTTACCGCAATATACTGGTTTGCAAAACCTATTGATGTTGGCGGGAATTCAAGAAAAAATCGATAAGCAAACAGTTATGCAATCGATGGAACGAGTTGGGCTGGATCCGAATAACAAGAAGAAGGTACGGGCTTATTCTCTTGGGATGCGCCAACGACTTGGGATTGCACAATCATTTATGGAGAGCCCGGATATTCTCTTATATGATGAGCCGACGAATGGTTTAGATGAACAAGGTGTTCAGATGTTTAAGGAACTGATCCGTGATAGCGTGAAGAGAGAAGCGGCTATCATATTGGTATCGCATGTGAAAGAAGAGATTGAACAGCTTTGTGATAAAGTATATCTCATCGAAAATGGCACTCTATCAGTACTAAGGGAGCAGTTAGAAAAACGATGGGCAGTGGAGTTATCTAGCTTTCAAGAGTTTGAGAAATTATATAAACTGTCTTCTTCTGTGCAAATTAGTTCTCATGAAAATGGAAATCCAGTTGGAATTATTCAGGGAGAATGGGCTAGTGAAGAGGAGTTAGGTGACTTTTTAAGGCAGAATGAGATTTTGTTTACGAACATAGAGGGCATGCACCATGATCACATTTGAGATAACTCAGTATTTTCAGCGTCGAAAGTGGAGATTTGTTGCTTGTGTGCTTGTGATGTTGGTGCTTTCGTTTGTAATTGGAAAGTTTGACGGTAAAGTAAATCCTGTTACCATCTGGGATTTTGTTTTCAATTCTTCGACTCACATATTTACATGCCTGCTCATTTTCCCCTGTGTCTTTTTGATCTTGATTTGGGATTTGTATATAGGTGACTTTGGTAGTTCTTATCTTTCTTTTACTACTCTACGAACGAAGAGCCGTACCCATTGGTATCTCGCAAAGTATGCGACTCTTTTTTGTGTAGCATTTGTCTTTTCGATCGCCGTAGCAGTAGGGTATATTTTGGCTGGTATGGCCTTAGGGTTGCCATTTGAGCCTGTAGTGAATACCCATTCTTCCTTTTTGGTTAAGGCAAATGCATTTCAGATACTGTCTATGATGGTCAGTTTTCAAATTGTAGCTTTGACTGCATTTGGGGCGTTGATCCTTACGATTTCCTTGTATTCTCGAAATTTGCTTGTTTCTTGGATAACAGGTGGAGCACTAACGTACGCTGGATATATCGTTTTCAAGAAATTTACTAGTTGGGCTTTCCTTTTCCCTACTTCACACCTGATGTTTTTAGCCCATTTTCCAAATCAACTTGTTCCGCCCATTCCTACACTTACGGCAAGTATATCGATGTTGTGTGGTCTTGCCTTCATTCTCGTTTGTTTAGTAGTAGGATGGATAAAGGTTAGAAAAGTAGATTTTGCAAAGTAGGCGGTATAGATGATTAAACTAATATTAACTAACGTTAACTTGTGCATTCGAAGCAAAATGGCGATTGGGATTTCGATTTTGCTGATTCTCCTTACCCTCATACATATCCCAATGATTAATGAACTGGGACAGAGAGAGAAATTTGAGCCGCAGTTGGTAGATTATTTACTATTTTCAATGGGAGGCGTATTTCCGGACTCTCTACTGCAATACTTAACTTGGGTGTGTGTCGTTTTCCCGATTATCTTATTTGTGTATCATATGATGAATGTAAATAGTGGATTTGATTTATTCGTTCTAACACGCATGAAAAAGAGGAGTAACTGGTGGATTGTAAAAGTACTCGCTCTCATCATGACTGTTTTGTTGTATTGTGTTGTGTATTTTCTCATTCACATGATAATCGGTTCTATGTTTTTCTCCATAAATGCTAGGTGGAGTTCCTTTTTTCAGATGTTCTTCTCTCATTTGGAGTTAAACGTGGGAACTCTCCTTTGCTTCATGATGATATTTTTCTTTATAGGACTCACGGCTTTTGCTCTACTTTGTCAATTGATAACGAGTCGATTTCGTAACGAAACAGCCGTCTACACGGTATTTCTTATCTCCTCAGTGGTGATAGGCTTTTTGGCTATGAG
>NZ_FPJZ01000005.1:98934-127944 GCF_900119485.1 Thermoactinomyces sp. DSM 45891 | reverse complement strand
CCCAACTTCATTTCAACAAATGGACGAATGGCTTCGTAGAAGGCTAAGAATGTGCCTTTGGAAGCAATGGAAGAAACCCAAGACAAAAATTAAAAGGCTTATTTCTTTAGGAATTCCTAAAGAAAAAGCCTATGAATGGGGCAATACTCGTAAGAAATACTGGCGCATTGCTTGTAGCCCGATCCTCCATAGGACTCTTGATCTCGCCTATTGGCGAGGTCTCGGACTAAAGAGTATAAAGGCAAGATATGACTGGATTCGTCAGACTTAAGTGAACCGCCTAGTGCGGAACCGCATGCTAGGTGGTGTGAGAGGTCGGGGGTTAATCACCCCCTCCTACTCGATTGAATATTTACTTGAACATCTAACTTGCTTTTAACTCGGCTTTATTTTTGTTGTGTTGATGGTTAGGTAATCGTCCAAATAAAAATATGCTAGTGATGCCACAAACAAAAAACAAGCTTGCCATGAACCAAGAAGGAAAAAGAGCACCTAGCGAAACGGCCAGAGCTCCCATTACCATAGCTCCCAGAATCGCGAACTCATTGGTTGCCATATAAGCCCCCCTGCTTTCTTGTGGAATAATATCGATCATTAAAGATTGCTTTATGGGTATGTACATTAGCTCTCCTACAACGATTAGAACCTCAGAAAAGATTAAGAGATATGGATTGTTGCTAACTGCAAGGGTAGTAAGACCCATTGTGTACAGGAGAAGTCCGATATTAAGTAAAGACAAGGAACTCAACCTCTTAAATAACTGTGCAATAAACAACCCGAAAGTAATGACTAAAAAACTATTAACTGAATATAGCAATCCAAACATATTAATCCCATTTATAACGAAAGAAAAATCTCCAATGGTAAATAAAGTTTGACTTGCCATTTCTTCTTTAAGCCGAACAGCTATGTAGTCCATGGTTTGTGTTTGGACAGAAATATTCATTAAGTTAGCCAATATGAAAATACGAAATACATTGTCTTTTAATACACCGCGATAGATTGTTATTACCTCTCTTAAAGGATTTGTTTTTACACGCTCCTTTTTTTTGTGTGGTAGATAAGTATCCTTAATAAGAAACGTAATTAATAAAAGTGAAACGAATGCGGAGAATGCGACCCCTAATAATAGCTCATATAAATAGTGTTGGAAGAAAAATCCTCCAAGTATCGCACCTATGACCATGGAAAGATTAAATAACCAATAATCAATAGTGTAAATAAACTTTCTATCATCTGGATGGCTGGAATCAGCAATCATGGCAGACCCTACTGGCCGAGCAACACCAATGCACAAACTATTCAGAGTGACCATACTTAATACCAGTATAGGCGAACTAACCCAAGGTGAAACGGCAATAGCCATTCCTGAAGTGGCAATTAAGCGTATTGATCCTGACCAAAGTAGTATTTTTCTTCTACCTAATCTATCAGCAAGATGGCCTCCGTAAAGCCCTAAAATAAAGGATAATACTAGATTGATCATGAGTATCAGTCCTGCATTAAATGCACCTAGATATCCAGCAAAATAAATAGTCATAAAGGGGGTAATCATGTTAAATGCAAGATTACGGAGGAATTGATCAAGTAAACGTGTTTTTACATTAACGTGTAATATCAGAAATTTACTCCACAGATAGATCACCTCTTTTATTTTTTTATAAATTATACTATCTAAAATTAATAATCTCAATATTATATCTAGTAATAACTAATAATATTATTTTGATAATTGATTCCATCATTATATATTTTTTTCTATTGGTATTGGAAATAGGTATTTTAATATCAATTTTATATAACTTAAATTCATTATATTGAGTTGATATAAGCCTAAAATCGGATATTATTCATGATTATATTAGTCTATGCATTAATATTCTAATTATTTTTGTAAAATTGATAAAAATACAAATATGTATTATTATATCTTTAAGAAATCTACTTATTCTACCTATTCTATTTATTGTGATAGATAATATGGAAATCATTAATTAAGGAGGTGGTTAGAGATGTAATGAAAGACAGATCTTTAAATTCTCTAAAATACAAATTTCTTGAAGGAGTGTAAAAATGAAGAAAATTTTAGTATGTGGTTTAGCATTGTCAATGCTTATGGGGGGCGCAATTCTTAGTTCTTCCAATGTACATGCATCTTCTGTGGCAGAACAGAGAGTAGGAGTAGAGACAAACTATTCTTCTGGCGATATTCAACCTCAATTCTGGGCGGCGATTGGTCGGGGAGCAGCAAAAGGAGCAGCGTATTTAGCTGGAGCACTAGCCGGAGATGCTGCTGCTAGGGCGGTAGTTGGGAAAAGTGTTGAGCTTTCTTCTGGGTATGACTATGGTCAAGTCCAGGAAGCATTTGACCAATAAAGAAGGAAGGGATTTTAATGAAAAAGCTAATAGCAACAGGATTAGCATTATCAATGCTCATGGGTGGAGCAGTACTTAGTTCCTCAAATGCACATGCATCTACTGTTACAGAAAAAGTGAGTGTGGATAACATAAAGTCTGCTTCAGATTCTATTGAAACAAAGGCATTGGCTGGTGCATTTGCTAAAGGATTGGCAAAAGGAATCGTGCATGTGATTGGTAGTAAGCTTTATGGAGATGGTCACAAGTCTATAAATTACGATTATGATCAAGTTCAGGAAGCATTTGACCAATAAGAGAGGAAGGAATTCTAATGAAGAAGCTAATAGCAACAGGTTTAGCATTGTCAATGTTGATGGGTGGTGCAGTACTTAGTTCCTCAAATGCACATGCATCTACTGTTACAGAAAACGTAAGCATGGTGAAAGATCCGTCTTCCCGAGATACTATTGAAACAAAGTCAATTGGTGGATTATTTGCTAGAGGATTTGCAGGGGCTGTTGGATTTGTAGCTGGTGAGAAAGTTGGAAGCGCACTTTTTGGGCGTAGTCACGCAACATTAAATTATGAATATCGACAAGTTCAGGAAGCATTTGACCAATAAGAGAGGGAGGAATTCTAATGAAAAAGCTAATAGCAACAGGATTAGCATTATCAATGCTCATGGGTGGAGCAGTACTTAGTTCCTCAAATGCACATGCATCTACTCTGAGCAAAGACCATGAAGTAATTACAGTTAGTAATAAGTCGCAATCAATTGAACCCCAAAGGGCTGGTCTGGTAAGAGCAGCCGCTACTGGTGTGGGAATGGGATTAGCTTGGGCAGCAGGAAAAGCTGCTGGACTGTTTGGAAGCAGTGGCTTGGATACTAGTAGTAATTATGAATACGACTCAGTTCAAGAAGCATTCGATCAGTAATACATTGGATGACGGGGTATCTTAGGATGCCCTGTTATTTACTAGGGGGGATGGTTATGTGGAAGAAAGTATTATCAGTAGGATTTGTGGGTGCTTTTGTTGTTCATTTTGCTTTGACAGCTATGTATGTATCTCCATCTAATCCGCTAAAGGTTAAGTATAGTCAAGTTGTTAATGGTTATATGGAACCACTATTCACACAAAACTGGAAGTTATTTGCTCCAGATCCGGTTACTTCCGACAATACTTTCTATGTTCGAGTAAAGATGAAAGAGTCAGATGGACAGGAAAAAATAACAGGATGGATTGATATAACCTCTGATCTGTTCAAAAAAAATCAAGAAAATCGTTTCACACCATATAACAGACTGTTGCGATTTCCCCGTAGTTCAATTGCTTTGATTGGTGAACAAGATGATGTATTAGCAATGTTGAAAAAGAAGGTCCAAGATAAAAAAGTGGATGAGGAAAAATTTAAGGATTTGCTCGAAGGGGAGAAGATAAAGCAGAAAAAGACATATGCTACCAAACTTGTAAATCGGTACGCAGAATCGTATCTTGCCAGCGTATTTCCAAATAAAAAAATTGAACAATTGCAAGTGATGATGGTAGAAACCGAGTCTACACCCTTTTCCAAGAGAGGTGATAGGGATTATCAAAATAAAAAAAGTTCGTATGAGTTTGATTGGAAAGACTATCAGCCAGGTGTGCCTTTATTTTAAAGAAATCCTATGAGAGAAAGAAAGGTGAAATCTATGTTTGATTGTTTGATCCGCTGGAATCAGAAAAAGCAAATGTTAATCGGGGCTAGTTTGATTCGAATCGCTTTTGGATGTATCATTTTGTATATGTATTGTATGCAATACCAGCAACGGCACATATTGTGGGGACCAAACGGTATCATTGACTTTCCAGACTTTGTTAAAGAAACATTCTATACAGGTTCTTTCTCACTCTATCAACTGTCTTCTTCATCATTGTATTTCGAAGTTATTTTCCATCTTGGAATTTTGATTGCTTTATTATTTACCCTGGGCTACAGAGGAAGGATCATTTCGATATTGAACTTTGTTTTTGTCTGGTCTTTATTTGCTCGGAACGGGATTATTTCCGATGGTGGAGATAATATTATACGAATTTTATTACTTTACCTCCTTTTCGCAGACACTACGTCTCATTTTTCAGTAGATGCCTATTATAGACGACGTAGAGGTAACAAAGGTGTTGTTACAAAGTCTACACATGAAATTTCACTACGAAACTTATTGCATAATCTAGCTGTTTTAGCATGTGTGGTTCAAGTAAGCTTATTGTACCTAACATCAGGTCTACATAAAGCAATGGGGGACCTTTGGCAGAAAGGAACTGCTCTATACTATATATTGCAGGTCGACGAGTATTCTCATCCGTTTTTCCGTGAGATTATTACATCTTCCGAAACTTTGTTGGTAGTAGGTGCTTACTTTGCTGTGTTAGTTCAGATAGCCTTTCCTTTTCTACTGTTCAATCGATATACCAAATATTTAGCTATGGCTGGAGTTATTGGAATGCATTTTGGTATATTTGTAGTAATGGGCTTATTTAGTTTCTCCTTTACTATGATTGCGAACCATCTGCTATTTTTGAAAGATAGCGAATACAGAAGGTTGAAAGAATTTTTTGTTATAATGGGAAACAGAATAACTGGGTTAGTTAACAACTTAATTCGAAAATGGAAGGGTTCATCTTCTTCTGTAGAACCTCAGTCAATCAGAACTGTTCTTGTTTTTTATGATGGTTGGTGTCCTTTCTGCATCAGTAGCATAGAGAGATTTAAAAAATGGGATGCTTTGGGACGTCTGGAGTTTGTTTCGTTTAGAGATGGAACAGTTACTCAAGATTATGGTTTAGATATTAAAAAATTAGAGGTGCGTATTCATTCGTTAGATATCCGATACGATAAACTCGAAGATGGAATTGACACGATGATAAAGATATCTCGAAATATCCCCCTACTTTGGGTATTTGTTCCCTTTCTGTGTCTTTCGGTCAAAATAGGTTTGGGACAGAAGATATATGATTGGATCGCTAGTCGACGAACAATCATTCCAGCAGGAAATTGTAATGATAAAGGCTGTCTATTACCTACTGTCGTCAAAAAGGTTGACTAAAAGGAAAAATGCTCCTTGATAGAACGTTGAAAGGGGCATTTACCTTATTTAGAAACGGAGGTTCCAATGGAAACATACATATATACATTTAGCTTTCCAAACTCAAGAAAAGGGACTACACGGATTTGGCTATCCGAGCCACCTACCAATCATGTGCAGACTGTAAGAGAAATATCTTCAAATCGTCTTTCTACTTCACACACAGAAGTAGATTTTAACCAGATGTCATATTACGAATTGGATGAGGGAGAATCTTTAGTGAAGACATATGAGATTACAATTCATTCCTCACCTTACCTTAATCAAGCGAGTTCTTTATCGGGTCAAGAAAGGGACTTTTATCTTCGATCAACATCCCTCGTGGAGATAAATGATACGATTAGAGCAATATCGAGAGATATAGCCCACGAGTGTAAGACCGTGGAAGAAAAAGCTTTTGCTATTTTCCAGTACATAAAGGAAAATTTTCGCTACGTTTATCCTCCTAAAGCGAGGGGAGTTGTTCATTTCTTAAAAGCGCGTAAAGGAGATTGTGGAGAGTATTCGTTTCTGTTCGCAGCATTATGTAGAGCACAAGGGATTCCTTGCCGTTCACTTTTTGGGGCATGGGTAGGTAAGGGACAATACCATGCATGGAATGAATTTTTTGTGGAGGGAAAGGGATGGATTCCTGTTGATCTTTCGATGTCAAGAGTTACCAAATATCCATTCCAATTCCTCTTTAGTAATATTAGGACCTTGAAGTCTAAAGAGTATTTCGGGAAGACAGAGGATCAACGAGTTGTCTTCTCTATTGATACGGAACTGACTCCCATGCCAGAGTATCCGAAAGAGTTGAAAGAGCAGGATACTATTACAAAATATCCAACGTTGACGCTAGGGAGTAAGGACGAGTTCTGCTGGGGAAGAGATTTGTTGAATGAGAAAATCCCGTATATGCAACCTATTTATATTAATTTCGAAGATCCGGCTGCAAAGAAAAAGATAAATGATTATTTCGGGGAAGCAATTATTCGTAGCAAAGATACATTAAAGAATGGGTTGTTTCAATTGAAGCAGTCATTATTTCGGATTTCATTGATAGGGATTTTCGTGGATATATTGTTTTGGATTTTTCGTATTCAACTACCTTGGATGCCAGAGCATATAATCTATCCATGCTTGCTTGGCTATTCGGTTTTAGCCATTGTTAGAAAGGAACGACCTGTTATTTTTAGTATTATATCTATGTATGCAGTGTTTCGATTGGTTTCTATTTTCTAAAAAAATATTTATTTGGAGTGATAGTATGTGGGAAACATTTACATATTGGAGTAGTTTAATCGCTCCGTGTGCTGTTGTGATTTATACTTTGATTTTGGTGATAGGTTATTTTCGGAAGAAGTGTACTGGGTCAAATCATCAAGAAAGCAGGTAGATTCAGTTCAATAGTTAGAAAAACTGTAAGTTTACAAGATCGTTCTCTATTTCTAAAAGAATAGGAGTGAACAATAGATGGGCGAAGATGCTATGGCTGCGCTAGGAAAGGTGTTTGCACGAAAGAGAAAGAAACTTGATTTGAATCAAGCCGATATAGCAGATGAAACTATTTCGGCTGGTATGATTAGTCATATTGAAAATGGCAAATTGAAGACCATATCCCCTAAAGTTATGTACTTAGCAGATAAGATGGGGGTCGATCTGAGTAAGATCGAGGACGAAATTTCTGCTTTAATCAAACCGAATGGTCAGATAGCTGATATTGTAGTGCATCATCAACTGTTACGATGTGAGTTTCTAGTGAATCAACAAGACATAGAAAGTCATTGTATAAAAAACATTCTGAATATGATAGAATTAGACAAAGAAAATCAACATTATCCATACTTTTTGCTTTTGAACGGCAAGGTGTATAGGAAAAAAGGAGGGATATCTAAGGCTATTAGTTATTTTGAAAGATGTATTTCGCTTTGTCCTGACGATGATTTTCTAAACATAAAGGCTACAGCTTATGGGGATCTAGCTGTGTGTCATTATTTAAATAGTGATATTAAACAGGCTGTTGTTACAGTCCGAAAAGGGATAGACTCATTTGTAGGTCAAGGTGAGCGAAGTTATCTATTTTTCAATTTGCAAGTCGATGAAATTATTTATCTGGAGAAACTTGGCTTGACGAATAAGATATTGCCTAAAATTGAGGCTATGTTGAAACATAAAAAAGAAATTGATATCGAATCGAGATTGAATTTGTTTGAAATTTACGGTCGCATCTTATTGGGGAACTCACCTAAGGAAGCGATTAATGTGTTATCTGAAGGCCTTAATTTATCTCTGAAGAATGGAAGTCCGGAACGAATTGTTGATCTTTCTATTCAATTAGGTCAGGCGTATAAGCTAATTGGAAGTAGGGAGCTTGCAGAGAACTATTATCAATTGGCTTTAGACCTGGAAGATACTCTTACTACCTATAAATCCGTGATTAGTGGGGCTTATATTGAATTGGGGAAACTCCATGTACAGGATGGAAACACAGAAGCCGCAGAGAAATTGTACTTAAAAGCATTAAAAATTGGTAAAAAACATAATGACAAAATACGAGTTTTTGATGCACACCTTACGCTCGGAAGTTTAAAGCTATCACAAAATGATATTAGTGCAGCTACATCTTATTTCGAGAGCGGGTTAGAAGCAGCAATTTTTTTAAAAATGGACAATCTAGTCGAGAAAGTAATTGTACCTCTCATGGAGTGTATGAGGATTCTAGGACACGATGCAAGAGTACTCGATTTAGTCGGGATTCTTGCACAAGTGAAAAATAGGGAGGAATTGTTAAATGAAGAAGTGTGGTGTTAGTCTTATGTTTGTATTATTTCTGACAAGTGTTTTGCCTGTCAATCCGGTTGTTAAAAATGACATTCCTAATCTAGTGAAGCACTCTGCCGAGCCTGTAGGCGGGTAATATCCTATACTCACCTTAGCAGTAATTTGAAAGAGGACTCCTTATAAACGGGGTCTTTTTTTGTATCGCGCATTTGTCACATTAACCTGAATTTATTACTGGAGATCTGCCATGGTCCCAATATTATAGAACGAAAGGAGAGGTTACCATATGAAAACCATATTGTTAACGAAGGATGAATTAATGATGATCGACACAGTAGTAGAACATCGAATTGAGGACCTAATTGCAGAATTGCCCCAAGATGAAGGTGATTTCATTCTCAACTAGATAGGCTTCTTAAAGGGTATTTTGGGATATCTACGATCAGAAAGTCTTGAGTTCAATTCCGAAGAGGTTTCGATGATTAGCGAATTAGTACGTAGGAAGCGAATTGAGTACGAAAATCTACTTTTGAAGGGAAGAGATCGGTTAGATTTTATTTCAGAAAGAAAATCGAATCTTGACTCAACTTTAGTCAAATTAGAATCGATAAAGAAGGATTGAATGGAGAGGGCGATGCCTTCTCTTTTTTATTTTATGCAGTCAAATTGTCCTCTTTTCTGACCCCCCTGCGCTTGTATAAGTATAAGAATCAAAATTGGAGGCTGGCGCATGAATGTCACAATTATAGAAGGTAAGCGCTTATCGGAGGCCCGAACAGCGGCGTATAATTATATTATAAAAATGTACATAGAAAGGGAGATTAAGAATGGCAACAGCAATTTATGTAAGAGTATCGACGGACGAACAAGCGAAGAAGGGTTTTAGTATACCAGCCCAATTAGAGGATTGTAGGGCAAAGGCGAGGGAAGAAAGGGTCGACAATGAAATCATTGAATATATTGATGATGGAATTACAGGGTCTATCTTAGAACGGCCTAGTTTGGAGAAATTACGTAATGATATTCGACAAGGAATAATTGATACGGTGATCGTACTAGATCCGGATAGACTTGCTAGAGGAACATCTATCCTACTCATACTTACCGAAGAGATAGAGAAATACTGCAAACTTATGTTTGTGAATAGTGATTATAACAAGACGCCAGAAGGCATGCTTTTTTATCAACTGAAAGGCATAGTATCGGAGTTTGAACGAGCTAAAACTCGGGAGAGAAGTATGAGAGGGATAAAACAGAAAATGAAGTTGGGGAAGATTGTAAGAGGAAACAACCTATATGGTTATAATTTTAATAAAGAAACAGATATGTTCGATATTAATGACGAAGAAGCGGAGATTGTGAGGTTAATATTTAATAAATTTGTACACCCAGACCCGTGTATTAGTGGCCCCAACATGATCGCACGTTGGTTGAATGAACAAAGTATACCTACTAAAAAGAGGGTAGGGAAATGGCATCGTAGTGTTGTTCGGAGAATTCTTTGTAATAGTGCCTACAAAGGGGAATTTATCCAGAATAAAACCGATTGGAATGGAATAGTAAGGGGAAGGGATAGGATTACTCCTAAACAAAAAGATCCTTCTGAATGGGTAGTTGTTAACATCCCTGCTATTATTGATCCTGCTATTTTTGAAATTGCACAAGATAAAATTCAAGTGTCAAGAAGGCTTTATGCTGGACTAAATAAACATAAATACCTGCTTTCGGGACTATGCCGTTGTTCAGAATGTGATCGTCCTATGAGAGGGAAAAAGGTTTCACGTAAAAATAAAGTCGATTATTACTATTATTGTAAGTGTGATGTTGAAGGGTCTCAATGGGGATGCGGCAAGTCAATTAGATGTTCCGATATTGATGATATAGTGTGGAATCAAATCAGCCAATTATTGAGCGACCCCGATTGTATTGAGGATACAAATATATTGGAAGATAATATCCTAGATACTGGATATGAGAGAGAAATAAAAAGGTTAGAAAGGGAACTCTCAAAAATTGAGCAAATGAAAAGTAGATTATTTGAGTTGTTAAGCACACCTGAACTTGTAGAGGATGTTAGAAAGAAACTTATAGATGTAACCGAGAAACGGACAAAGTTACTATCTGAATTGGAATGTCTAAAGAAAGAACAATCAGATTTTGATAGCTATCAATTGAGGAAAGACAGATTGAAAGAGGTTTTGAAAGTCGCAACAGAGTATTATTACGGTAAACAGATGGGGCTAGGCATTGATGAAAAGCAGCATCTTGTACGACTTATTGTGAAAGAGGTTAGGATTAGTTCGTATACAGATGTTGAAATTATCACCTACTAGTTTCTAAGTACCTATTTGGAACTTGTACAAGTGAGCAAAGTGGAGGCACGATTCAGTTAATCCAACAAGGTGCAAAGTGTATTCGGCATATTGGAGATGTATTGGAAGAATATGCTCAGTTTGCAACGGCTGCTACAATAGAAAGTGATCTTTCTGGGCTAACAAAAGAGAAAGACAAGCTGAAATCATTAACTGAACATGAAAAAATCCTCTATCGAGAGCTTTCAAATGAGCCGATTTCTCTGCAAATTTTAATGGATAAAGTAAGTGAAATCCTGTCCATTTCGCAGATTCATCCCGCGCTATTAATGTTGGAAATGAAACAATTAATCCAGCAGTTGCCAGGGAATCGATATATTCGAATCTAAGTCAAAAAAGTTGCATTTTGTTTTTACCATCTGGTATGGTAACAATTATGAGCTTGAAAACAGGGTTTATAGCCTAAAGAGGGGGATGCAGGGTGGCAGATTCATTAGTGATTGTAGAGTCGCCTGCCAAAGCCAAAACGATCAGTAAATATCTGGGTAAAAATTATATTGTAAAAGCTTCCATGGGACATGTTAGGGACTTACCAAAAAGTCAATTGGGAGTAGATGTAGAGAATAATTTTGAACCTAAATATATCACTGTTCGGGGAAAAGGAGATTTACTGAAAGATCTTCGTGATGCGAGTAAAAAAGTAAAAAGAATCTATCTCGCAGCTGACCCGGATCGTGAAGGTGAAGCGATTGCATGGCATCTCGCTCATTACTTGAAAGTTGCTTTGGATGAAGAATGTCGAGTTGTATTTAATGAGATTACCAAACAAGCAGTGAAAGAAGCATTTAAGAAACCTAGAAAAATCAATATGGATCTTGTAAATGCACAACAAGCTCGTCGGGTGTTAGATCGACTAGTTGGATACGGGATTAGTCCGCTCTTGTGGAAGAAAGTTCGAAAGGGCCTCTCTGCTGGACGTGTACAGTCGGTAGCAGTCAAATTGGTTTTGGATCGTGAAAAGGAGATTCGTTCTTTTGTACCAGAAGAGTATTGGACGGTAACGGCTCATCTAGTTGCAGAGAAAAATGAACCATTTACAGCGAAGTTTTATGGATATGGAAAAAAGAAAGTAGAACTAAAGTCAGAACAAGAAGTAAACGAATTACTTGTTTCCATAAAAGGAAAGCGCTTTACTGTGGAAGAAGTAAAGAAAACAGATCGAAAACGGAATCCTTCTCTGCCTTTTATCACAAGTAGTTTGCAACAAGAAGCTGCGCGTAAATGTAATTTTCGTGCTCAAAAAACCATGTCCATTGCCCAGCAGCTATATGAAGGAATTGATTTGGGTAAAAAGCAAGGGACTGTGGGTTTGATTACGTATATGCGTACCGATTCGACTCGGATTTCACCAACCGCTCAAGATGAAGCAAAACAATACATTACAGATCAATTTGGTTCTTCGTTCTTGCCAAGTTCACCACGTGTTATGAAGAGTAAATCAGGAGCACAAGATGCACACGAGGCGATTCGTCCCTCATCCGTTTTCCGTACTCCAGATGAACTAAAAAGTGCTCTGTCTCGGGACCAATATCGTCTTTATAAACTAATCTGGGAACGCTTCGTCGCAAGTCAGATGGCTTCTGCTGTGTTGGATGTGATTACCGCGGACCTACGTGCAGGAGATGCTTTATTCCGCTCTACTGGCTCTAAGGTGAGGTTCCCTGGATTTATGAAAGTATACATAGAGGGCACAGATGATAAGAAGAAAGAAAAAGAAGATGACGATGTTTTGATTCCGCCTCTAGAGCCGGGTCAAGTGGTGAAGAAGAATAAAATTGACCCGAAACAACATTTTACACAACCACCACCGCGCTATACAGAGGCTAGGTTAGTGCGGGCACTAGAAGAAAATGGAATCGGACGACCAAGTACATATGCACCTACTTTGGATACGATTCAAAAACGCGGTTATGTTTTACTAGAGGAGAAGAAGTTTG
Source organism: Thermoactinomyces sp. DSM 45891 (assembly GCF_900119485.1). Lineage (GTDB taxonomy): Bacteria > Bacillota > Bacilli > Thermoactinomycetales > Thermoactinomycetaceae > Baia. Next base: position 115,389 of record NZ_FPJZ01000005.1, on the reverse strand, counting down.
TTCCTTCTGAACTTGGCGAGATCGTGATTGGGATGATCAGTGAGTTTTTTCCTGAGGTGCTCAATGTCGAATTTACGGCCAATATGGAGCAAGATTTAGACCTCGTGGGAGATGGTGAGGTTGACTGGGTTGCCATTTTAGACCGATTCTATGAAAAGTTTAGAGAGCGTTTAACATTCGCAGAGTCGGAGATGGCAGAAGTAGAGTTGCAGGATGAAGTCTCTGATGAAGAATGTGAGAAATGCGGCCGCCTGATGGTTTATAAACATGGCCGATTCGGTAAGTTTTTGGCTTGCCCAGGATTTCCAGATTGTCGGAATGCTAAACCCATTTTAAAATCAACAGGAGTTGTTTGTCCGACCTGTAAACAGGGAGAAGTAGTTGAGAGAAAGAGTAAGAAATCTCGTGTGTTCTTCGGTTGTAGTCGATATCCAGATTGTGACTTTGTTTCCTGGGATCGTCCTGTTAGCCGTCCTTGTCCAAGATGTCAAGGTCTGATGGTTGAAAAGAAGAAAAAGAAAGAATCGATCCTCACTTGTACGGAATGTCATTACGAAGAAGAGAAGAATTAGGGGAATAACGACATAGGCTTGAAATAAACATCTTGGAGGGAGAAAGAAACCCATGCAGAAAGTGACAGTAGTAGGGGCAGGTCTTGCAGGAAGTGAAGCTGCATGGCAGATTGCCCAGCAAGGAGTACCTGTTCGCTTGATTGAGATGCGCCCGGTTAAGCGAACACCTGTACACCGGGGAGATCAGTTTGCTGAGTTAGTTTGTAGTAACTCCTTACGTGCGGCTGGGTTAACAAACGCGGTAGGGATTTTAAAAGAAGAAATGCGTCAGTTTGATTCGCTCATTATGAAAGCAGCCGACAAACATGCTGTACCAGCAGGTGGCGCGTTAGCGGTAGATCGTGAAAATTTCTCGGAAGAGGTTACGAGGGCTTTGCATGAGCACCCTATGATTGAAGTGATAAAAGAAGAAGTAATATCTATCCCCGAAGGCCCAACTGTGATCGCTACGGGCCCACTCACATCAGAAATGCTATCGGAGCAGTTAAAAAATTTGACAGGTGAAGAATATCTATACTTCTATGATGCAGCTGCTCCTATTGTGGAGAAGGAAAGTATTGATATGAATAAAGTATTTCTTGCTTCTCGTTATGATAAAGGTGAGGCGGCCTATCTCAATTGCCCGATGAATGAAGAAGAGTTTAATCGATTCTATGATGCTTTAATTGAGGCAGAAGTTGCTCCTTTAAAAGAGTTTGAGAAAGAAATTTACTTTGAAGGCTGTATGCCAGTTGAAGTGATGGCAAAGCGTGGAAGGAAAACATTGCTATTTGGTCCTATGAAACCAGTGGGATTAAATGATCCTCATACAGGGAAACGACCTTATGCAGTGGTCCAATTACGCCAAGATAATTCAGCAGGAACTCTCTTTAATTTAGTTGGCTTCCAAACACATCTAAAGTGGGGGCCGCAAAAAGAAGTGATCCAGCTGATACCAGGATTGGAAAATGCAGAGATCGTTCGTTACGGAGTCATGCATCGGAACACGTTTATTAACTCTCCAAAAGTCCTGCATTCAACCTACCAATTTCGCAATCGCAACGATCTCTTCTTTGCTGGACAGATGACAGGTGTAGAGGGATATGTAGAATCGGCGGCTTCTGGACTATTAGCCGGGATCAATGCGGCCCGTCTAATACGGAAAAAAGAGTTACTCACTCCCCCAGCCACTACAGCTATTGGTAGCCTAGCACACTACATAACCACAGCTGATTCAAAACACTTCCAGCCGATGAATGCTAATTTTGGTTTATTCGCCGAGTTACCGGAACGCATCCGGTCTAAAAAAGAACGTGCTGAAAAATATGCAGAGATTGCATTACGTGAGATCAAAGCGTTTGCTACGACTGCGATGCAATCAACAATCTAGTCTACAACATGCTTTATGGGAATCGGGAATCCGAAAGGATGTAAAAAATCATGGAACAATTTCATGCTACGACGATATTTGCCATTCGTCATAATGGGGAAGCAGCCATTGCAGGTGATGGGCAAGTGACATTTGGTAATCAGATGATTATGAAACATGGGGCTAAAAAAGTTCGTCATCTTTATAAAGGAAATGTACTCGCAGGTTTTGCAGGTTCTGTTGCAGATGCGATTACCCTCTTCGAAAAATTTGAAGGACGTTTAGAAGAGTTTCATGGAAATATTGCTAGAGCTGCTGTGGAATTAGCTAAAGAATGGCGCATGGATAAGGTGCTACGTAATCTAGAGGCGATGCTCATTGTGCTGAATAAAGATCAATTGTTGCTGATTTCTGGTAATGGAGAAGTAATTGAGCCAGACGATGATATCTTAGCGATTGGCTCGGGTGGGAGTTTTGCGCTATCTGCTGGTCGTGCATTAAAACGTCACGCTACTCATATGAGCGCGAAAGAAATTGCTCAAGCAGCACTGACTGTTGCCAGTGAGGTTTGTGTCTTTACAAATAGCAATATCATCGTGGAAGAGGTGTAGTGGATGTCAGTGACTGAACGAAACCAGAAAGAAAGCTGGACTCCCAAACAAATCGTAGAACAACTAGATAAACATATCGTTGGGCAGACAGAAGCAAAACGTTCTGTAGCAATTGCCTTGCGAAATCGATATCGTCGTAGCCTACTGACGCAAGAGATGCGAGATGAGATTGTACCGAAAAACATCTTAATGATGGGCCCTACGGGTGTAGGTAAAACGGAGATTGCCCGTCGCCTAGCCAAGCTAGTAGGGGCGCCGTTTGTCAAACTGGAGGCTACTAAGTTTACGGAAGTTGGATATGTGGGTCGAGATGTGGAATCGATGATCCGGGACTTAGTAGAAGTGGGAATTCGTATGGTGAAAGGCGAGCGTCTTGAACTGGTTAAAGAACGTGCAAGGCAACTGGCCAACGAACGCATTGTAGAATTACTTGTCCCAGAGAAGAAGAGTGATTCTGGATTTAAAAACCCTCTTGAGATGTTCTTCTCAGGCAATAACCAGAATGAACAACCCTCTCAAACTAATTCTACGGAAAAAAATCATGTACTCCAAAAACGCCGTGATATACAAGCCAAGCTAGAGCGCGGGGAATTAGAAGAACAGATGATTGAGATTCAAGTAGAGGAGCAGATGGCTCCGATGCTTGATATGTTTGCAGGTGCAGGTGGCGATCAAATGGGGATGAATATGCAAGAAATGTTAGGTCAATTCATGCCCAAGAAGAAGAAAAAGCGTCGTCTTTCAGTAAAAGAGGCGAGAGAGGTACTAACTCAAGAGGAAGGCCAAAAGCTGATTGATATGGATCAAGTGGTTCAAGACGCGTTGGATCGTGTTGAGCAATCAGGGATTATCTTTCTCGATGAGATTGATAAGGTGGCAGGCAAAGATCAACGTGGTCCAGATGTTTCTCGCGAAGGAGTTCAACGTGATATTCTCCCAATCGTGGAGGGATCAACTGTACAAACGAAATATGGACCGGTTAAAACGGATTATATTTTATTTATCGCGGCAGGTGCTTTCCACGTATCCAAACCATCTGATCTCATTCCGGAGCTACAAGGCCGCTTCCCGATTCGTGTAGAATTAAAAGATCTAACTGCGGAGGATTTTGTCTGTATCCTGACAGAGCCTAAAAATGCGTTAATTAAACAGTACACCGCTTTGCTAGAAACAGAGAACATCCGTGTTAGCTTTACAGATGAAGCGATACATGAGATTGCAAAACTAGCACAACATGTAAACTCCACTACGGAAAACATCGGTGCTAGGCGTTTGCACACCATCTTAGAACGCTTACTTGAGGAGCTTTCTTTTGAAGCACCCGATATTTATCTAGAAGAAATTTCTATTACGCCAAAGTACGTACAAGATCGTTTAGGATCGATTGCGGAGGATCGAGATTTATCCCAGTATATCCTTTGATAAACTCCAAATCTCATTTTTCTAATCATGGCTTGCAAGAACCCCCACTTCGTGGTATAGTCATCAGTGGTGTAAAAACACACGTTGAAGTAGGAGTTAGTGGTGCCCTAAGTGGTTTCTGACTCTTTTGATCTTCAGCGGAGGTATAAAAACCAAGGAGGAAACAAATATGGCAGTAGTATCTATGAAGCAACTACTCGAAGCAGGTGTACATTTCGGTCACCAAACACGTCGTTGGAACCCGAAGATGTCAAAATTTATCTTTACAGAACGTAACGGGATCTACATCATCGATCTTCAAAAAACCGTTAAAATGATGGAACAAGCGTATGCCGGTGTTCGTGATATCGCAGCAAATGGCGGTACTGTACTTTTTGTAGGTACCAAAAAACAAGCACAAGAAGCGGTAAAAGAAGAAGCGATTCGTGCAGGTCAATACTTTGTAAATCACCGTTGGTTGGGTGGAACCCTTACTAACTTCGGAACAATCCGTAAACGTATCGACCGCCTTCATGAGTTAGAGCGTATGGAAGAAGACGGTACTTTCGAAGTACTTCCTAAAAAAGAAGTTGTATTGCTGAAAAAAGAACATGAGAAATTAGAAAAGTTCCTCGGCGGAATCAAACATATGAAGAAATTGCCAGATGCAATCTTCATCGTTGATCCACGTAAAGAGCGTATCGCAGTTGCGGAAGCTCGCAAATTAAATATACCAATCATTTCGATCGTAGATACTAACTGTGATCCAGATGAAGTGGATTTCATTATCCCAGGTAACGATGATGCCATTCGTGCTGTTCGTTTATTTACTGGTAAAATTGCAGATGCGATTATTGAAGCACGTCAAGGCGAAGATCAAGAAACAGAAGTAGCTACAGCAGTAGCTGAGTAATCGAGAATCAAAAATGGGGTGGCTTGGCTAGTCCTTGCCTCCTCTTTTTCATAAAAAAGAAAAGAAAAATTTTCTATACATAAGGAGGTCGATTCATCATGGCAATTACAGCAGCTATGGTAAAAGAACTGCGTGAAAAAACAGGTGCAGGGATGATGGATTGCAAAAAAGCATTGAACGAAACCGAAGGTAATATGGAAAAAGCAATGGAATATCTTCGTGAAAAGGGAATTGCCAATGCTGATAAAAAAGCAGGTCGTATTGCGGCTGAAGGTGTAGTGGAATCCTACATCCATGGTGGCGGCCGCATTGGTGTGCTTGTAGAAGTAAACTGTGAAACGGACTTCGTTGCAAAAACGGACGAGTTCAAAAGCTTTGTGAAAGATGTGGCTATGCAAATCGCTGCGATGAATCCAAAGTATGTTCGTCGCGAGGAAGTTCCAGGTGACGAAGTTGAAAAAGAACGTCAAATTCTTCGCCAACAAGCACTTCAAGAAGGTAAGCCAGAAGCAATTGTTGATAAAATGGTAGAAGGTCGTCTAACTAAACACTTCAAAGATATCTGCTTAATGGACCAAGTGTTTGTTAAAGATGGTGAAAAGACGATTGAACAAATGGTAAAAGAGCAAATTGCACGTATTGGTGAAAACATCTCGATTCGCCGCTTTGTCCGTTATGAACTGGGCGAAGGTCTTGAAAAACGTGAAGACAACTTTGTAGAAGAAGTTATGTCTCAAGTCAATAAGGGCTAATGACAGATGTATAGGGAACACTTACCTAATGTGTTCCCTTTTTTTGCAAGCACAAGGAGAATGGAGGCATCATCCTATGAGTACTCCCAAATACAGACGGGTAATTTTAAAGTTAAGTGGCGAAGCACTTGCTGGTGAGCAGGGATATGGTTTAGATGCCCACGTGCTCTCATCTATCGCATCTCAAATTAAAGAAGTGGTAGAATTAGGAGTAGAAGTAGCGGTTGTAGTTGGGGGTGGAAACATCTGGAGAGGAATCTCTGGTGCAGAGTCAGGTATGGATCGCGCAACTGCTGACTATATGGGAATGCTGGCAACTGTGATGAATTCATTAGCACTACAAGATGCACTCGAAGCTCATGGGATTCCAACTCGGGTCCAATCAGCTATTGAAATGCGTCAAGTAGCTGAGCCATATATTCGTCGTCGGGCGATCCGCCATCTGGAAAAAGGTCGCGTCGTGATCTTTGGAGCAGGCTTGGGTAATCCATTCTTCTCTACTGATACGAATGCGGCGCTTCGTGCGGCAGAAATCGAAGCGGAAGTGATTTTGATGGCGAAAAATAATGTGGATGGTGTATATAATGCAGATCCTCGTTATCATCCAGATGCGGTCAAGTATGAATCGCTTACATACCTTGATATTGTGAACCAAGGCCTCGCTGTGATGGATTCAACAGCATCTACCTTGTGTATGGAAAATGAAATTCCATTAATCGTGTTTAACCTCTCTGAAGAAGGAAATATTCACCGTGTCATTCTCGGTGAAATGATCGGTACGGTTGTAAAGGGGAGTAATGAGTAAATGGTGAATCAAGTGCAAAAGCAAGCAGAAGAAAAAATGGATAAGACGATCCAAGTGCTTAAAAAAGATTTGATGACACTTCGAGCGGGACGTGCAAATCCAGCCATATTAGATAAAGTAATCGTAGAATACTACGGTAGCGAAACACCTTTAAATCAATTAGCAAATATCTCAGTGCCAGATCCACGTTCTTTGGTTATTCAACCATGGGATAAAAGTGCATTGGCTGAGATTGAGCGCTCTATCTTGAAATCGGAACTTGGACTTACTCCAAACAATGATGGAAGCATCATTCGCATTAACATTCCATCATTGACTCAAGAGCGTCGTACTGAATTGGTGAAATTAGCTCGTAAGATGGGTGAAGAAACCAAAGTTGCGATCCGCAATGTGAGGCGTGATGCAAATGATGAAGTGAAGAAGTTGGAAAAGAATGGTGAAGTTCCAGAGGATGCGGCTCGTCGTAGCTCAGAGGACATCCAAAAGTTGACAGATCGTTTTATCAAAGAAACAGATGCTGTTGTAGCTTCGAAAGAGAAAGAAATTACCGAAATCTAATTGATCTGGGTGTTACCCCTTCAGTCCCCTGAGGGGGTTTTTATGCTATGATGATGAGAAAAAGAGCTTGCCGGCGGAGGAGAACATATGCTAGAAACGATTAAGCGCTGGATGGGATCTGCTGAAAACAAAGGGAAACTAACCCTAGAGGAATTAACGAGAGAAGTTCGGAAGAATTCGATTCCCCGTCACGTTGGTTTTATAATGGACGGTAATGGTCGCTGGGCAAAAAAGCGAGGGCTTCCTCGAACCGCTGGTCATTTGGCTGGTATGAAAAGGGTACGTGAAATCATTCGGTCAGCTGATGAGATTGGAATCGAAGCGATTACACTCTACTCTTTTTCTACTGAGAATTGGAAACGTCCGAAAGAAGAAGTTGAGTATTTAATGAAGTTGCCAATCGAATTTTTGAAGTCTGATCTTCAAGAGTTAATTGACCGCAATGTTCGTGTTAAAATGCTGGGAGCGAAAGAAGAGACGCCTACGTCTACCTACCGGGCGCTTGTTGAATTTGAAGAGAAAACAAAAGACAATACTGGCCTTATATTAAATTTTGCTATTAATTATGGTTCTCGTGATGAAATTCTTCAAGCGATTCGAGAGATTATAGATGAAGTGCAAAACGGCAATATTGATAAAGAGCAAATAGATGAACAAGTAATGAATCAGCATCTGCTTACCCGTGGCTTACCAGATCCAGATCTCATTATACGTACGAGCGGAGAGATGAGGATCAGTAACTTCTTATTATGGCAAATTGCTTATAGTGAACTTTGGTTTACGGAAGCGCTGTGGCCTGATTTTGGCAAAGAAGCGTTCTATCAAGCAATCTATGACTTTCAGAACCGCAGTCGGCGATACGGGGCAGTTTGATTAAACAAGGAGAACGCAAATGAAACAACGTGTATTAACAGGAGTTTTGGGAGCGATCGCGTACCTGGCTCTATTATTCTTAGGGGCTCCATGGTACTCGGGGCTACTAGCAGTACTCGCTACAATTAGCTTTCTCGAATTTGCACAGATGAAGCTAGGTCATTGGAAGGCTCCGCATGTACTATTAGGACTCTTATTAGTTTGGTCTATCTTATGGAATAGTGTGTCTGTTTTTCTAAAAATCCCCGTCCCTTCCATTCTAGCATTTCCTAATTTGTGGTTGCTGGGGATTGTCCTCTTTTTTGTTTTAATCGTGTTAAGTAAAAACAAGGTTACGATCGATCATATTTCGTATCTATCATTAGGTGCACTTTATATTGGGTATGGATTTGCGATTATGATTGAAACGATTTGGCAAGAAAAGGGACTTGCATTAACATTAATGGTTCTATTTACTACGTGGGCAAGTGATTCAGGCGCTTATTTTGTGGGAAAACGATTTGGTAAGCGTAAATTGTGGCCTGCCATTAGCCCCAATAAAACAATTGAAGGCTCGCTCGGTGGTGTTTTTGTTGGTACTTTGTTAACTCTAGTGATCGGTTTGTGCTGTAATTTCGGACAAATTCCCACTCTCATTGGATTAGGTATTATTATTTCTTTAGTTGGCCAGTTTGGGGATTTGGTTGAATCAGCGATTAAGAGAACAATGGGTGTGAAGGACTCAGGGACCATTTTACCTGGTCATGGCGGAGTATTTGATCGATTTGATAGTCTGATTTTCACCTTCGTTGTCTTACGATTAATCGAGGTTTTATAAAGAAAGAGGGGTCTCTTTTATGTCAGAAAAACTAGCGATACTTGGTTCTACAGGCTCTATCGGGACTAGTACACTAGAAGTAGTACGTGGACAACGTGAAGAGTTTGAAGTGATTTCTCTTTCAGCGGGAACAAATGTAGAGTTGATGATTAAGCAAATTCGTGAATTTCATCCGAAAGTCGTTTCGATGTCTTCCCGCGAGGCAGCGGAGCGTGTTCAAGCAGAAGTAAGGTCTGATGTACAAGTACTCTGGGGAGAGGAAGGGTTGCTTGAAGTAGCAACCCACCCAGAGGCTACATACCTGGTATCTGCTTTGGTTGGTAGCCAAGGACTTCGTCCTACCTTAGCAGCTATTCAAGCGGGAAAAAAGATCGGTCTTGCGAATAAAGAAACACTCGTAACGGCTGGACACATTGTAACAACAGAGGCCCAGAAAGCAAATGTTCCTCTATTACCTATCGATAGCGAACATTCTGCTATTTTTCAGTGTTTAAACGGAGAGAGTATGTCGGATGTAGAACGTCTTATCATCACTGCTTCCGGAGGCTCTTTTCGCGATCGGTCCCGGATAGAATTAAGTAATGTCACTGTTGAGGATGCGTTAAAACATCCGAACTGGTCGATGGGTGCGAAAATAACGATTGATTCTGCGACGATGATGAACAAAGGCCTCGAGGTAATTGAAGCACACTGGTTATTTGGGTTTGACTATGACAAAATTAATGTATTGTTGCACCCGCAAAGTATCATCCACTCATTGGTTGAGTTTCGAGATGGAGCGGTTATGGCGCAACTAGGTACACCTGATATGAAAGTGCCAATCCAGTATGCGCTTACATTTCCAAATCGACTCCCTGTTCAAACCACTAAGCTGGATTTGGCCAAGATTGCAACATTAGATTTTCGAGAGATGGATTTCGATCGATATGTGGCTCTTCGCCTAGCTTTTGAAGCAGGACGAGCAGGTGGAACAATGCCTACTGTATTAAATGCAGCAAATGAGGTTGCTGTGGCTCGTTTTTTACGTAATGAAATTCCGTTTTTAGCGATTGATCGAATCGTAGAGCTTACACTCGAATCTCATCAAAGTAGTGCGGATCCTACTTTAGAGGAAATTGAAGAGGCAGATAGTTGGGCAAGGAAATTTGCTGCGAGTCAAATAACCCCTGTTCTCGGTTAGAACATAAGGAGTGAAACGATGGGAAATTTTTTGTATTATGTTGCGGTCTTTATCCCTGTACTCAGCTTATTAGTGTTTATTCATGAATTAGGGCATTTTCTTCTTGCGAAGCGTGCTGGAATCTTGGTGCGCGAATTTGCCATTGGTTTCGGTTCCAAAATTTTCTCTTGGCGTAGAGGAGAAACTCTGTATTCAATTCGGCTTTTACCGCTAGGTGGATATGTTCGCATGGCTGGAGAAGATCCAGAAACAGTTGAAGTAAAAGCGGGAGCACATGTATATGCCTCTGTAAATGAGCAGGGGAAATTGGATCATATGTATCTCTATGAGCCCGATCACTCCACAGGTAATGTAGTGGCAGGACGAGTGGTAGAGATTGATTTAGAACGAAAACTATATGTTGTTCTCGAAAATGAAGAAGGAAACGAAACTCGTTATGAGCTTGATCCTAAAATGTTTCTTCATTTTGACGAGAAAAATAATACACAGATTGCACCTTGGGATCGTCAATTCGGTTCCAAAACAGCTGGACAAAAGGCATTGGCGATCTTAGCTGGACCTGTTTTCAATATTATTTTAACAGTGATCTTATTTGCGATCTATATTGGAATGACTGGCGTCGAACATAGGCTGTATGTTGAGAAAACAGTAGCAGGTAGCCCAAGTGCAGCTGCGGGAATCGAATCTGGTGACATTATTACCAAGATTAATGGAAAAGATGTCCCTACTTTTGATATGTTCAAGTATCAAATTTTAGAGTCCCAAGGAAGTGAAGTAAAGCTAACTGTCGACCGGAGTGGTCAACAGTTAGAGATCCCACTCCAACCAGAGAAAAAAGTCACCCAAAGCGGAGATGTGATTTATCAAGTCGGAATTGATTTTAATAGTGAGAAGGGGAAGCGACCTGCTACGATTGGGGAAATTGTGGGTGGTGGCTTTACTCTTACATATGATTGGATCAAAGTGATTGGTGATGGTTTTTATAAATTGTTTACCTTTCAGCTATCACTAGAAAACTTAGGTGGTCCGATCCAGATGGGAACGATTACGGGACAAGCCGCGCAACAGGGTATTGATATCGTAATTAAATGGATGGCCATTCTCAGCTTAAACCTTGGATTGTTTAATCTCCTGCCTATACCAGCGCTAGATGGTAGTCGACTTCTGTTTATTGGAATCGAGGCACTTCGAGGACGCCCAGTTAGTCCGAACATCGAGAGTATGGTCCATTTTATAGGATTTGCACTATTAATGATGTTGATGCTTGTCGTGACTTATAACGATATAGTAAAATTAGTCTTTAAATAGACGAAAATCCTAGGGATGTGGGTCTAGTGCTCACATCCCTCCTTGTATGATTGAACAAGAGAATAGTAGAAATAGAGGGGAATTTCATGAGACAACAACATGCCTTAATCCCTACCCTTCGTACGGTAGGAGAAGCTGAGATGGTCAGCCACCAGCTGTTATTGCGTGCAGGCTTTATTCGCCAATTAGCGGCTGGGATTTATAATTATCTCCCTCTTGGTAAACGTGTACTAAATAAAGTGGAACAAATTGTACGGGAAGAGATGGACGAGATCGGAGGGCAGGAGCTATTAATGCCTGCGCTTAATCCGGCTGAGCTTTGGGAGGAATCTGGCCGTTACGAAACCTATGGTCCTGACCTCGTAAGGTTGCAGGATCGCCATGAACGTTCCTTTATCTTAGGACCTACGCATGAAGAAACGGTTACGGATATTGTACGCAGTGAGATTAACTCTTATAAAAAGCTTCCTGCTACGCTTTATCAAATTCAAACCAAGTTTCGCGATGAGCGTAGACCTCGTTCTGGTCTACTTCGCGGTCGTGAGTTTCTGATGAAAGATGCGTATTCATTCCACGCAGATCGTGACTCGCTTGATGGGACTTATGAAGATATGTATCGTGCTTATACGAATATCTTTACTCGCCTAGGAATGGATTTCCGCGCTGTAGAGGCGGATTCTGGTGCTATTGGTGGTAAGGGAACACATGAATTTATGGCGTTATCTTCTGCGGGTGAAGACTACGTTGCGATCTGTGAGTCCTGTGATTATTCGGCTAACATCGAAATGGCAGAAGTCGTAGGTAAATTTGTGACTTCCTCTACAGAGGCAAGCATAATGGAGAAAGTAGCCACGCCAGGAAAAGGTTCCATTCAAGAAGTGGCTGACTTCCTTCAAATCAATCCAAGCCAACTTGTAAAGAGCTTACTCTTTATGGTGGAAGAGAAGCCTGTACTCGTTTTGGTCCGTGGCGATCATGAAGTGAATGAAGTGAAAATCAAAAACTTCCTCGATGCAACGGTAGTCGGATTGGCAGACGAAGCAACGGTACATCGAGTTACAGGAACAACCCCAGGCTATGTAGGTCCTATTTCTCTTCAGGAAAAGGTAATCATTCTAGCAGATCAAGCGATTCAAGGGCTTTCAGACATGGTAGTAGGAGCGAATGAAAAAGATGCACATCTTCTCCATGTGAAAGCTGGACGCGATTTCGATGTCGATCACTATGTAGACCTTCGCAATATCCAAGAAGGAGATGCCTGCCCACGTTGTGGAGAGGGGATCAAACTAGTAAAAGGAATTGAAATCGGACATATCTTTAAGTTAGGTACAAAGTATAGTGATGCTATGAAAGCCAACTTCCTTGATCAAAATGGCAAAGAACAATCGGTAATTATGGGTTGCTATGGAATTGGTATTTCTCGGGCTATGGCTTCCGTAGTCGAGCAGCATCATGATGAAAATGGAATTATTTGGCCTGTCTCCATTGCCCCTTTCCATGTTCATTTAATTGCGGTTAATATGAAAGATGAGGCACAACGCGAAGCAGCGGAGAAACTATACGAAGAGCTGCGCTCAATGAAAATCGAAGTATTATTCGATGATCGTTTCGAACGTGCTGGTGTGAAGTTTAAAGATGCCGATCTACTAGGTATCCCAGTTCGTGTAATTGTGGGATCCAAAGCTGAGAACGGTGTGGTGGAGATGAAAGCTCGCCGTACCGGACATAGTGAAGAAGTATCGCTTTCAGAGATTAGAAACTTGGTTCCTGAATGGTTAGAAAAGGCAGATCGAACGTAACGAGATATAATTAAAATAAAAAAGCTAACGATTGGGGTGCAGTTCATTATCAACCCGTTAGCTTTTTATTTTGAAATACATTGTAAGAAGTGCTTTCCTGATTCGCGAAGCATTCAAATCGGTCTTGTGTCGGCTGCACTTGTAGGATAGAATAAATGAAATTTATCTATTTTAGAAGAAAGGAGCTCTATGGGTGGAATTAATCATTCGCAAGGCACACGTTTCGGATGCAGAGAGATTATTAGATTATGGTCTGAATATAGCAGAAGAGTCTCCTTTCCTCATCATAACGCCAGAAGAGATGAAAGCTGAAGATGTGTCTTCGGAAGAGAATTGGATTAAAAGCTTTGAATCAAGTGGGAACGTATTACTTGTAGCCGAGATAGAAGGCGAGATTGTCGGTTCACTCAATTGCAATCGTCCTAAGCGATCCCGTGTCCGCCATATTGGAACGATGGGGATTGCTGTTCGTAAGGCTTATTGGAACCAGAAGGTTGGAACGGAATTAATAGAAACATTGTTTGAATGGGCAAAAGAGAATGAAGTGGAAGAGATTCAACTAACTGTACTAAAGAATAATGATCGTGCGATATATGTCTATCAAAAGCTCGGATTTCAAGTCATAGGAGAAAGGCCACGCGCGATGAAATATGAGGATGGAACGTATGCAGATGAGGTATTAATGAGCTACTATCTCGTCAGATAATTGTGATTGCGTGCCTTTTTATGGTTGTGATATAATCATATTGGCTATACTTAGAATGATACGGCTGATGAGGAAAGAGTGGGTGCTTACCCACTCTTTCACGTTTGCTAGTGGGTAAAAAGTAAGCTGTGAGTAGCGTAAGGAGGGTTGGCTTTGAGCCGCCATGTCGTAGCGACAGTTGAGAAGTTAGTGACACCAGCACTTGAAGAGCTTCAATTAGAGGTAGTTGAAGTAGAGTACAAGAAGGAAGGATCTAACTATTTTCTTCGAGTTTTTATAGATAAAACCGATGAAGGCAGAGTCGATCTGGATGATTGTGCTAGGGCGAGTGGGTGTATAAGCGCTCTTCTTGATGAACACGATCCCGTACCAGGGGCAGAATATATATTGGAAGTGTCCTCTCCAGGAGCGGAACGTCCTTTGAAAAAAGAAAATGACTATCAAAAATCGATTGGAAAGAATGTTTTTGTAAGTACATACGAACCGATTGATGGAACAAAGGCGTTTGAAGGTGTTTTAAAAGAAGTGTCTGTTGACTATTTAACTGTAGACGTTCAAGGAAAAGAAATTGAGATACCGCGCAGTAAAGTGGCAAAAGCAAGACTGGCCATTGTGTTTTAGCGCGAAGGGAGGAACCAAGGCGATGAATGCTGAGTTCATCGAGGCTCTCGGTCAATTAGAGAAAGAAAAAGGAATTAGTAAAGATATTTTGATCGAAGCGATAGAAGCAGCACTGATCTCTGGATATAAACGTAACTTTCACTCTGCTCAAAATGTACGAGTAGATATAGACCGGATGTCAGGAAGGGTTCGTGTATTTGCAAGAAAGAATGTAGTAGAAGATGTTCTTGATCCACGGCTTGAGATTTCTCTTGATGCCGCCAAAGAGATTAATCCTTCTTTCGAATTAGAGGATATCGTTGAAATTGAGGTTACACCAGCCGATTTTGGACGGATTGCAGCCCAAACAGCAAAGCAAGTTGTTACACAACGAATTCGAGAAGCGGAACGCAGTATCATTTATCAAAACTTTATTGAGCGCGAAGATGATATTGTGACAGGGATTGTTCAGCGGACTGATAATCGTTACTACTATATCGATCTAGGTAGGGTGGAAGCGATTCTTCCACATAATGAGACAATGCCCGGCGAACGTTTTAAACATGGGGATCGTGTGAAGACGTATGTAACCAAAGTGGAGAAATCTACCAAGGGACCGCAAATCTTTGTATCACGTACACATCCAGGATTGTTGAAGCGTTTGTTTGAATTAGAGGTACCAGAGATTTTTGAAGGAATTGTGGAGATTCGTTCTGTTGCTAGAGAGGCGGGCCTCCGTTCTAAGATTGCTGTTTATTCAAGGGATGCGAACGTGGATCCAGTTGGTGCTTGTGTCGGTCACAAAGGGGTTCGTGTACAAACAGTGGTAAATGAACTACGAGGCGAGAAAATTGATATCGTTCGTTGGTCAGAAGAAATGGATGAGTGGGTTGCAAATGCTCTTAGTCCCTCCAAGGTAACTTCTGTCACGATCTACGAAGAAGAAAAAATGGCGCGTGTGATCGTTCCAGATCATCAATTGTCACTAGCTATCGGGAAAGAGGGTCAAAATGCCCGTTTAGCAGCGAAACTGACCAACTGGAAGATTGATATCAAAAGTGAATCAGAGGCAGATACGGATCCTGAATTAGATTTAGATTTGCCGACTGAAGAATCATAAAGAGCCACTCCATGGATCTCAATAAGGGAGGTGGTAGGGTTTGAAACAAAAGAAAATCCCTTTACGAAAATGTATCGCTTCGCAGGAGATGTTTCCTAAAAAAAGTCTCATTCGCATCGTTCGTACACCGGATAATGAAGTACTAATTGACCCTACGAGTAAAAAATCGGGGCGTGGAGCTTATCTTTGTGCTAAAGAAGATTATATTGATTTAGCACAAAAGCGAAAGGCGATTGAGAGAGCTTTACGGGTTCAAATCGATCCAGCTTTGTATGATCAGTTACGGGAGTATGCGAAGACGGTGATCCACGATGAGTAAATTTACTCAGCGCCTAGGATTAGCAATGAGGGCTGGAAAAGTAGTGTCAGGGGAAGATCTAGTCCTGCGAGAAGTACGATCGAAAAAGGCACGTCTTGTGATTCTTTCGCAAGATGCGGCCCAAAATTCAGAGAAGAAGATAACGGATAAGTGTAGTACTTATCAAGTTCCGCTACTCCGATTTGGTACAAGACAGGAGTTGGGGCTTGCTATTGGCAAACCAGAACGTGTCGTCATAGCAATTACAGATCCAGGGTTTGCCCGAATGCTTCAAGAATCAATTGAAAAGGGATGACTGGGATGGCTAAGATGCGTGTGTATGAATACGCCAAAGCGCAAAATATGAGTAGTAAAGAAGTTCTCACGATTCTAGAGAGAATGAATACGAAAGTTAATAATCACATGAGCGTGATGGACGAAGGAATGATACAAAAAGTGGAGCAATTTAACAAAAATGTAAAAGAGGAAGCAAACGCAAAACCAAGCGAGAGCAAGCCTCAGGGAGAGACAATAACCCAGAAGAGTACAGAAGGAAATAATAGTGAAAGTAGTCAGCGTCCAGCGGGCGACCGTGGCCCACGTCCAAGCGGTGATCGTGGGCCACGTCCAGCGGGCGACCGTGGCCCACGTCCAAGTGGCGACCGTAGTTCACGTCCAGCGGGCGATCGTGGTTCACGTCCAGCGGGCGACCGTGGCCCACGTCCAAGCGGTGATCGTGGCCCACGTCCAGCGGGTGACCGTGGCCCACGTCCAGGAGGCGACCGAAACTCACG
>NZ_FPJZ01000005.1:0-98889 GCF_900119485.1 Thermoactinomyces sp. DSM 45891 | reverse complement strand
CACGTCCAGCGGGTGACCGTGGCCCACGTCCAGGAGGCGACCGAAACTCACGTCCAGGAGGAGGCGGAAGCAGTCAACGTCCAGCTACCTTTGTAGCTCCTGATGTTCGCCCGACTACCGGTGCAGGTGGTCCATTTGCTTCGAAGAAAGAGCAAGCTAAAAAACATAGCCGTTCTTATGATTCTTCGGATGTCAGAAACTCCAAACCTCGTTCTGGTCCACGTAAAGGATTTGGTAAGAAGGGTAGAAGACAGGCTCCGAAGGAGAAAATTGCTCCAGTTCTACCAAAGGAAATCGTGGTTTCTGGACCTCTTGCAGTAGGAGAGTTTGCTAAGTTGCTTCGTAAAGAGGCATCAGAGGTAATTCGTAGCTTAATCAAGTCAGGAATTATGGTTACCATTAACCAAGAAATCGATGTAGAGACTATGGCAGTAATTGGGGAAGAGTTTAAAATCCCAGTTACCTACAAAGAAGAGATTGATGAGTCTTTATTCGAGGATGTAGCAGAATCAGATGAGGACGCCAACCTTGAAGAGCGGCCACCAGTTGTTACCATTATGGGGCACGTAGACCATGGTAAAACTACCTTATTGGATAAGATCCGTTCTTCCAATGTAACATCCGGAGAAGCGGGTGGTATTACTCAACATATTGGTGCTTATCAAGTAGATGTAAGTGGTAAAAAAATTACGTTCCTAGATACTCCAGGCCATGCTGCATTTACGAGTATGCGTGCTCGCGGAGCACAGGTTACGGATATTACGATCCTGGTTGTGGCGGCTGATGATGGTGTAATGCCACAAACAATCGAAGCGATCAATCATGCGAAAGCTGCTGGGGTACCGATTATTGTTGCTGTAAACAAAATGGATAAGCTAGATGCAAATCCAGACCGTATTAAGCAACAGTTGACAGAGTATGCGTTGGTTCCAGAAGAATGGGGCGGAGATACTATTTTCGTGCCAGTTGCCGCTATTAAAGGCGAAGGAATTGCCGAATTGCTTGAAATGGTCCTCTTGGTTTCGGAGGTTCAAGAATATAAAGCAAATCCGAATAAGCGCGCTCGTGGTGTAGTAATCGAAGCTGAGCTAGATAAAGGACGCGGGGCTGTTGCAACCATTCTCGTACAAAATGGTACGTTACATGTAGGCGATGCAGTTGTTGTAGGTAACTACTTTGGTAAGATCCGTGCGATGGTAAATGATCGAGGCCGCCGCGTGAAAACAGCTCTTCCTTCCACACCAGTGGAGATTTTGGGATTACCTCAAGCTCCAAGTGCCGGAGACCCATTTATTGTGTTTGAAGATGAGCGAAAAGCTCGTGCAATTGCTGATCGTCGTGAGATGAAGCAACGAGAAGAGGATCGTGGATCTAGAAGTCGTGTAACCTTGGATGATCTGTTTAAACAAATCCAAGAAGGTGAAGTTAAAGAAATTAATATCATTGTAAAAGCAGACGTACAAGGTTCTGCTGAAGCATTACGCGGCTCTTTAGAGAAGATTGAAGTTGCCGGAGTTCGGGTAAAAATTATTCATGTCGGTGTAGGGGCGATTACAGAGTCAGATATTACTCTTGCTTCTGCTTCTAATGCGATTGTCATCGGATTTAACGTGCGCCCTGATAATAACGCTCGTACTGCTGCAGAGAAGGAAAGTGTGGATGTTCGTCTTCACACGATTATCTATAAGGCCTTAGAAGAAATTGAATCTGCTATGAAGGGCATGCTAGACCCTGAGTATGAAGAAAAAGTTCTTGGCTTGGTAGAAGTTCGCCAAACCTTTAAAGTCTCTAAGGTCGGTACGATTGCAGGTTGTTATGTATTGGAAGGTAAAGTGGTCCGTGATGGGAAAATACGTGTAATTCGTGAAGGTATTATTGTTCATGATGGTAAGGTGGATGCATTGAAACGCTTTAAAGATGATGCAAAAGAAGTTGCCACAGGGTATGAATGTGGCATTACCTTGGAAAATTATAATGATATCCAAGAAGGCGACCAGCTCGAAGTTTACGTGATCCAAGAAGTAGAGCGGAAGTAGTCCTGCATCTCTTCGATGCCGATATCACATTTGTCTAGACGGAGGAGGTGCTGATCTTGGCACGCATCCGAGTGAGCCGAGTCGGTGAACAGATTAAGAAAGAACTAAGTTTAATTGTGCAACAAGAATTGAAAGACCCTCGTATTGGGTTTGTAACCATTACAGATGTTGAGATGAGTGGGGACTTATCCATTGCTAAAATTTACATTAGTGTGTTTGGAAGTGCGGAACAAAAGCAAGATTCCTTACATGGTTTAGAAAAAGCAAAAGGATTCTTGCGCTCTGAAGTGGGCCGCCGTGTCCACATGCGTCATACTCCAGAGTTAGTTTTCGTGATGGATGAATCTCTGGAGCATCATGCTCATATTTCCAAACTGCTGAATGATGTAAAGACACCGGAGCAAGATGCATGATGTATTCGTTTTCAGATGCGACTCGCTTCATCCAATCGGCAGACCATGTATTAATTACAGGGCATCTTCATCCAGATGGTGATGCAATTGGTTCAACTTTAGCCGCGGCTTGGATCTGTAAATCGTTAGGAAAAAGCGTTACATTGGCCAATGATTCCCGTGTGCCAGATCGATATCTGTTTCTCCCTAATGTGGACCAGATTCAACCGGCTGAAGAGATTGGAAGACGATTTCAATATGTACTTGCCCTTGATTGTGCAGATGAAGCTCGTATTGGAAAGGTACGCCATCTGTTTTCAGAAGGCGTACAAATTTGCAATGTCGATCATCATGCGACTAATGATTTATACGGTGCAGTAAATGTTGTGGTGCCGCATGCATCTTCTACAGTAGAGATCTTGATGGACTGGATGGCAGAGTTAGGGCTTCCGCTCGATCAAACGATCGCAACATTTCTCTATACCGGATTGTTAACGGATACCGGTGGCTTTCGGTATTCGAATACGTCTCCAAAGGTTCTCATGCAAGCCGCCAAGTTAGTTGGCACGGGAATTGAAAGTCATCATTTAGCCGATCGTCTGTTAGAAACGGTTTCATTTCGGGAGCTACAACTACTCCAAGTCGCCTTATCGACTTTAACCCTTTCGTCTAATCGAAAAGTGGCTTGGATGGTGTTAACCCAAGACGATTTTAAAGGATTAAATGCTACTTCAGATGATATTGGGGAGATTGTAAATTACGCCCGTAATATTGAAGGGGTAGATGTAGGGGTTCTATTTCGCGAAGAAAGCGATCATTTTAAAGTGAGCCTTCGTTCTCGCGGGCTAGTGGATGTAGGAGAAGTAGCAAAATGTTTTGGTGGCGGTGGTCACGCTAGAGCAGCTGGATGCTCCATGGATGCGAAGACGATAGAAGTAGTAGAACAACAAGTTTTACATGCAATTTATGAGCGTTTAGGAGGCTTGCCAGTATGACTTGGCACGGTGTTCTTCCCATCTATAAACCCCGTGGGATGACTTCTCACGATGTAGTGGGGCGCATCCGTCGCATTGCTGGTCAGAAACGAGTAGGACATACGGGCACGCTCGATCCAGAAGTGGAGGGCGTGCTTCCTATTTGTTTAGGACAAGGTACACGGGTGGTTGAATATATTCAGGATTTGCCAAAACGTTATCGTGGTAGACTAAAGCTGGGCATAACGACTGATACAGAAGATCAGACAGGTATGGTTACCGAAGATAAACCTCTCAATCGTTCTTTGATGAAGGACGAAATCGACCATGTATTTTCTTCTTTTTTAGGAGAAATTGAGCAGATTCCCCCTATGTACTCCGCTGTAAGAGTTCAAGGAAAGCGTTTGTATGACTTAGCACGTGAAGGGAAGGTTGTGGAACGTAAACCACGGAAAGCGACCATTTATGAGTTAACATGTATCGGTTTTCAAGATGGAGAGTATCCTGAAATTGAGTTTGATGTATTGTGCTCTAAAGGAACGTATGTACGAACTTTATGTGTGGATATCGGAAAAGCTTGGGATACACCCTCTCATATGACTTCTTTAACACGTGTAGAAAGTGGTTCTTTTCAATCAGAGTCTTGTTTTACTCTGGAAGAAGTAGCAGATTTACAAGCAAAGGGCCGTCTGGATGATGCGCTGGTTCCCATTGGTGAGGCGATCTCACATTTCCCTAGCTTAATTGTGTCTGAGCAAGAGGGGTGTGATGTGCTAGATGGCAAACCGATTCGAGTGGATCAGTTAGTGACACGTGATGCAGAACTCATAAGAGTATATACAGAAGCAGGGCGATTTTGTGCCATTTATCGATTGATGGAGGATGGCGTAGCAAAACCGGAAAAAGTATTTCGGGATGTGGAATAGTATGCAAAGGAATCATATTACGTACCCTATACGACAAGTGAATAACGGGCGAGTTGTGATGGCTTTAGGTTACTTTGATGGAATTCATTTGGGACACCAGGCTGTACTCGCTGAAGCGAGCCGATTGGCTGAAGAGCTACAAGCAAAGCCAGCCGTGATGACTTTTTCCCCCCATCCTCGTGAAGTGCTAGGTAAAGAAGCTAATTTGCGCTTTATGACCCCTCTTCCCGAGAAAATGCAGCTCTTTGAGAAACAAGGACTTCAGCACGCTTATATTATGAAATTTGATGAGCCGTTCGCAAAGCTTTCTGCCGATCAATTTGTGGAAGAAATTTTGCTTCCGCTGGGAGTGGTAGGAGTGGTAACAGGCTTTAATTACCGCTTTGGTCGTTTTGCAGCAGGAACTCCTCAAGATTTAGAACGGCTTGGACAAGGGAGATTCGTGACAAGACAAGTGGGCCCTGTATTAATCGATCAAGTGCCAGTCAGTAGTACGCGAATCAGGGAAGCTTTAACCACTGGACAGGTCGAGTTAGCCAATCACATGCTAGGTCGACCGTATCGAACGAGAGGCACGGTCATACATGGGGATAAACGAGGGAGATTAATGGGCTTCCCGACTGCAAATCTACAAGAATTATACTCTTATTTTCCTCCGAATCGCGGTGTGTACGTGGTTCGTGTTTTCCATGAACAACGTCAAAGTTATGGGATTATGAATATCGGGATTCGCCCAACTTTTACAGATCCAGTGCCGAGAGAGCGGTATGAAGTCCACCTTCTTGATTTTCAAGGAGACCTTTATGACCAGGTGTTAGATATTGAATATCTTCACTATATTCGTCCAGAACAGAAGTTCCCCTCTATGGATGCATTAGTAGAGCAGATTCGAATCGATAGACAACAAGCCATAGGATGGCTCTCTACACATACTTCGACCACCCTTGTATAACAAAGGTTCTCTATGATATAATGCTTCAGGTATACTGATGCAACCTTAGCTCGGATCGCTCGATTGCCTCGACGACAATCTGGGTTACAGGGGTTTTCGGTAATAAAACAGGAGGTGACATGCTAATGAGCTTGTCTTTGGATAAAAAACGTGAAATCATCAGTGAGTATAAAACTCACGAAAGCGATACAGGGTCTCCAGAAGTGCAAATCGCTATGTTGACCTATCGCATCAATGAGTTAAACGGTCACTTGAAAGACCATAAAAAAGACCACCACAGCCGTCGTGGACTTTTGAAAATGGTAGGTCATCGTCGTAACTTGCTTACTTACCTTAAAAACAAGGACGTCACTCGTTACCGCGAGTTGATTGGCAGACTTGGTTTGCGTCGATAGTTTCGATTAGCGGGGGTTTTGCACCCCGCTTTTTGTTATTTATATTAAATGACGTACGAGAAGGAAATACTGTTTAAATGAAGAATATTGGAATGTTGTCTCGTTGACGAGAGGAGGATTTAACAGGCATATGCAACATCAACCTGTTGTTTTTGAAACGGAGCTTGCCGGTAGGCAGCTTTCCTTTGAGATTGGCAAATATGCAACGTTAGCGAATGCGTCTGTGCTTGTTCGCTACGGAGAATCGGTTGTCATGACCGCTGTTGTGGCATCCAAGGAGCCGAAGGACTTAGATTTTTTTCCTTTGACCGTGAATTATGAAGAGCGCTTATACGCAGTAGGGAAAATCCCAGGCGGCTTTATTAAGCGAGAAGGACGTCCAAGCGAAAAAGCTGTATTAGCTAGTCGTTTGATTGACCGCCCTGTTCGTCCGTTATTTCCAGATGGTTATCGCCATGATGTACAAATCGTAAATACGGTTATGTCAGTAGATCAGGATTGTTCCACCGAGGTTGCAGCGATGATCGGGACATCTTTAGCGTTGTCGATCTCAAATATTCCGTTTGAAGGTCCAATTGCGGGTGTGATTGTAGGACGTGTAGACGGTGAACTTGTGCTAAACCCTACTGTTGAACAGATGGATAACTCGGATTTACATCTCGTAGTCGCCGGTACCAAAGATGGAATTAATATGGTCGAAGCAGGGTCCAAACAGATCCCAGAAGAGACGATCTTAGAAGCAATCCTGTTTGGCCATGAAGAAATCAGTCGTTTGGTAGCATTCCAAGAAGAGGTTGTGGCGCAAGTAGGCCAAAGTAAAATGGAGACCACTTTATATGAGGTGGATTCCCAATTACAAGCCCGGATTAGAGAAATGGCTCTCTCTAAAACGACTCTTGCTGTTCAAGTGATCGAGAAGCAAGCTCGCCAAGAAGCGATCGATACAGTGAAAAGCGAAGTTATTCAAGCTTTCCAAGCAGAGCTTTCGGAAGAAGAATTTGTTGCTGTTAGTAAGGACATCCATATCGTTCTGGATTCACTTGTTAAAAAAGAGGTGCGCCGTTTGATCTTGGAGGAAGGGAAGCGCCCAGATGGACGTACGACTGAACAAATTCGTCCATTAGTGAGTGAGACTGGCATTCTTCCTCGTACGCATGGATCAGGTCTATTCCGTCGTGGTCAGACACAAGTATTAAGCATTTGTACTTTAGGTGCCTTGGGTGATGTCCAGATTTTAGATGGACTTGACTTAGAGGAGTCAAAGCGCTTCATGCACCATTATAATTTCCCACCTTATAGTGTAGGGGATGCCCGTCCTCTCCGTGCTCCGGGACGTCGTGAAATTGGCCATGGTGCATTAGGTGCACGTGCATTAGAACCGGTGATTCCAACAGAAGAGGATTTCCCTTACACCATCCGCTGCGTGTCGGAAGTACTAGAGTCCAACGGTTCTAGTTCTCAGGCAAGTATTTGTGCTTCTACCCTAGCGCTAATGCATGCTGGTGTACCGATCAAAGCTCCTGTTGCGGGAATTGCAATGGGCTTGATTAAAGAGGAAGATCAAGTAGCAGTTCTAACCGATATTCAAGGTATGGAAGACCATCTGGGAGATATGGACTTTAAAGTGGCTGGTACTCGCAATGGTGTGACTGCACTACAGATGGATATCAAAATCTCAGGGATTGATCGTGAGATTTTAGAACGCGCACTTGAGCAAGCCAAGGTAGCACGTCTCCTTCTATTAGATAACATGGAGGCAACCATCTCTGAACCGAGTGAAGAGCTATCGCAGTATGCGCCTAAAATCATGACGATGCGAATTCATCCTGATAAGATCCGCGATGTGATCGGACCTAGTGGAAGAGTAATCAATAAGATTATTGAAGAAACAGGTGTTAAGATCGATATCGAGCAAGATGGGCGAATCTATATTGCTTCTCCAGATGCGAAGGCAAATGATCGTGCGAAACAAATCATTGAAGACCTAGTACGTACCGTAGAAGTAGGACAGGTTTATCTAGGTACGGTCAAACGTGTTGAGAAATACGGAGCTTTTGTGGAGTTATTCCAAGGAAAAGAAGGATTAGTACACATTAGCCAACTTGACGTAAATCGCGTTGCGAAAGTTCAAGATGTCGTGAATGTAGGCGATAAAATTGAAGTAAAAGTGACGGAAATTGACGATCAAGGACGTGTGAACCTCTCACGAAAAGTATTATTAAAGGCGGAAGAAGAAAAGAAAAAAGCGGACACTCCTTCATAGGAAACTCGTAAAAGAGTCAGAGCGATCTGTCTCTTTTTTATATGGAAAACGTGCTGAAATGGACAACTCCTGCATACCGTGTAAGCATAGGAGGTGTCCGAAAGTGAATGATTCCAAACGAGTTATAGCCATCTTTATTTCTTTTATTATCGCGATATCCATTGTTCAAACAGATTCTATCCAACAATTTGTCATGCAAGTGAAAAGTAACTCCGTCTTCTCTGTCGTTCAATATACAGACGAGGAAAAACGCTACTTACAAAAGATTAAAGAGGATGCATCTAAACACTACAAAGCACCGATTGATGCCAAAATGGATTCCGTATGGCAAGCAATTCCAGAGTTAGATGGACAAGAAGTAGATATAGAGGCCTCTTTGAAAGCCTCTATGCAAAAGAAAAACGGAGAGATTGTCTGGAAATATAAAAAGCTGGCTCCTAAAAAACGCTTATCTGATTTGGTAAATGCCCCTGTTTATAGAGGGAATTCAGAGCAAAAAGCAGTGGGTTTAATGGTGAATGTAGCTTGGGGTACGGAGCACTTAAAAGAGATGTTGGCCATTCTTGATAAAGAAGGAATGAAAGCCACCTTCTTCCTAGATGGATCTTGGTTAAATAAAAATCAAGAAGTCGCAAAAGAGTTGGTAAAGAAAGGGCATGAGATAGGGAATCATGGCTATACTCATCCATTAATGGGTCAAGTTTCGAAAGAGCGCGTGGAAAGAGAAATCACCCGAACAGAGGATTTAATCTATCAAACTCTACGTATTCATAGTAAATGGTTTGCTCCACCGGCTGGTGACTTTAATCAACAAGTAGTGGAGATGGTAGAGAAGTACAAAATGAAAACCATTCTCTGGACGTGTGATACGATCGATTGGAAAAAGAGTTCGACACCCGATAAGATCGTTAGTCGTGCTCAGAAAGTGGGACCAGGAATGCTCCTTTTAACGCATCCAACAGATCGTACTGTGGATGCACTGCCTAACATTATTCAAGAAGTAAAGAAAAAAGGACTTGTTCTGACAAGTGTCGGAAAAGTTCTATCTCCAGAGCGAATCGACTAATTGAGCGATCTTTTCAATTCTGCTATAGTGGGGATGTTGGCAAGGTTTTTTCTAGCTCGCTTTTATAGATAGAGTAGGGGGATGACAGTGATCATAAAGCATACTCTTCCCAATGGAGTGAGGATTGTGGCGGAGTCTATTCCGCATGTCCGCTCTATTGCGTTGGGAATTTGGGCGGGAGCGGGCTCTGAAAGAGAGACATCTCAAAATAATGGGATCTCGCATTTTATCGAACACATGTTGTTTAAAGGAACGACAACTCGAACGGCACGTCAGTTAGCGGAAAGCTTTGATGAAATTGGCGGACAAGTAAATGCATTTACTGCAAAAGAGATGACTTGTTATTATGCAAAAGTGTTAGATGAGCATTTTTCAACCGCCTTAGACATCTTAACCGATATGCTATTTCACTCTCAGTTTGGCTCAGAGGAGATTGAGAAAGAGAAAAAAGTGATTATCGAAGAGGTTCGCATGGTTGAGGATACTCCAGATGATCTCGTGCATGACTTATTAGCAGAGGCTTCTCTTGGAAATCATTCACTCGGCCTTCCTGTCATTGGTACAGTTGAAAATATCCAGTCTTATACACGAGATCAACTATTATCTTATATGAATGATCATTACCATCCACATAATCTGATCGTCTCCATTGCAGGGAACTTGCCGAATGACTTCTTAAAGCAGATTGAAGAGAAATTTGCAAACCATTCAGGCAGTCATGTTCAGTCTGCTATGGATCAACCTATTTTTACGCCGCAACAAAAAATAAAACAAAAAATAACAGAGCAAACACATCTCTGTATTGGTTTATCTGGTCTTGCAATAGGGGATTCTCGTTTATATCAACTTATTTTATTAAATAATATCTTGGGCGGGAATATGAGTTCGCGGTTATTCCAGGAAATTCGCGAGGAACGAGGTCTTGCTTATTCAGTTTTCTCGTATCACTCCGCACATAAGGAAACAGGGGTATTTGCTATATATGCAGGGACTGCACCTGGACAGGAAGAAGAAGTTATGGACGTAATTCACCATACTCTGGATCAAGTGGTTGCACATGGCATAACCGATGCAGAGCTTCGAAAAGCAAAAGACCAATTAAAGAGTAGCATCGTGTTGGGTTTAGAAAGCACCAGTAATCGTATGAGCCGACTGGGTCGTAATGAAATTTTATTGGGACGACATTATACATTAGACGAAATGATGGAGCTTGTTTCACGTACAACACTCGACGAATTAAATGAAATGGCACGTATCACCCTTTCATCACCTATGTCTTTGGCGATTATCTCACCAGATGGCAAGGTACCTAATTCGTTTCGAGGCTAGGAGAAATGGATATGGAACGCATACAAATTGTGACTTTACCAGGAAATGAAGATCTTCCTAAAATCGAACAGATGTCTCAAGGCGCTAGTGGCTTTGATTTGCGAGCCGCTATTTCGGAGAGCATCTCACTAGAGCCAGGAAAACGAAAGCTGATTCCGACGGGTTTGGCTTTGGCGATGCCGATCGGTTTAGAAGCTCAGGTTCGCCCTAGGAGTGGACTGGCTTTAAAGCATGGGATTACGGTTCTCAATACGCCAGGGACGATTGATGCAGATTACCGCGGCGAGATTGGGGTAATCCTCATAAATTTAGGTGAAGAGACATTTGAAATTCACCGTGGGGACCGAATTGCGCAGTTAGTATTTCAATATGTTGCATCTGTAAAGTTGATAGAAGTAGAACAACTAGAAGAAACAGCTAGAGGAACAGGTGGATTTGGACATACAGGGAAATAGAAAGAGGGTGTCCACTTGACGGGTACACTGCGAATGAAACGTTTAGAAGCGGAGATTGAGATCCTTCGCTCCAAATTACATCGAATGGTCAATGGAAACCCTGCTCACCTGAAAGACTCGAGAGTTTTAAGCATTAGTCAAAAGTTAGATCTCCTTATTAATGAGATTCAACGTGAAAAAATGAAGTTGGTTAAATGAATACTCTAGCTCATTAAAAATACCCCTACCATTGGTTGAGGGTATTTTTAATGGATTTATATCTTTCAAAAATTGATCATTGTCCTATGTCTGCTCACATAAATATAAACCAATATAGCGAATTCAAAGGGGAGTCGGAACATGCGCTGGAGTGAGATGGCGAATAAGGAGTGTATCGATCTTACAAGTGGGGAGCGTCTAGGTTCGTTTTCCCATGCTGATCTGGTGATTGACCCGAATAGCGGACAGATTGAAAGTATTTTAATTCCAATGGGTGGAACCTCGGTCTTTAAAAAGAGAAGTCATGAGGTACGTGTGGCATGGGGAATGATTCGAAAAGTAGGGCCTGAGATGGTCATTATCGATTCGGGTAGAAGATCCTAAAAAAAGGTAACCGTGTTGGGCGTGTATACATATGATGCTGATAGATAGCCCAAAAAGGGAGGATCCACAGCCTACTTGGGGAAAGGAGTAGAAGCGATGCTGATTGGCAAGCATGTCGTCTTCCTCGGTGGCGATGCCAGGCAACTGGAAGTCATCAAAAGCTGCATCGAAATGAATGCAAAAGTCAGCCTAGTTGGCTTTGATAATTTGCAGAGTCCATTTAGTGGAGCCACCCAACGCCAACTAACGAACAATGTCTTAGCCCAAGCGGATATCCTCGTTCTCCCTATCATCGGAACAGATGATCAAGGGAAAATAAGCAGTGTATTTACCTCAGAAGAATTATATTTGACGGAAGAACATATAGCAGCACTCCCAAGTCATTGTCTTCTCTTTACAGGACTTGCAAAAAAATATTTAAAAAACCTATGCGAGAGCAATCAAGTAACCTATTTTGAGCTAATGAAGCGAGACGATGTGGCAATCTACAACTCGATTCCGACAGTTGAAGGTGCACTTATGATGGCCATTCAAAATGCTGATATTACCCTTCATGATTCGCAAACCATCGTACTCGGATTAGGAAGAGTAGGATTATCGTTAGCCAGGGTCCTGCAAGCAATCGGAGCCCATGTGAAAGTGGGTGTACGCAAGTCGGATGATTATGCCCGCGCTTTTGAGATGGGATTAAATCCTTTTTATACATCAGAATTAGGAGTACAAGTGGAGAATGCGGATTTTATCTTTAATACCGTACCTGTTGTGATCTTAGATTCTACTGTATTAAGTCATTCTCCCTATGATGTGGTGATTATCGATTTAGCCTCGAAACCGGGTGGGGTGGATTTTGAATTCGCTGAAAAGCGGGGTATTAAAGCGATTCTAGCACCTAGCTTACCAGGTATTGTTGCACCGAAAACAGCGGGTAAAATCATTGCTCGTACGATGATGAAATTGATGGTGGAGAATGTAGTCGAGGAGGGAAATCTGCAATGAACTTTAGTGGATTGACTGTTGGATTCGCATTGTCAGGTTCCCATTGTACTCATGATGAAGTTTTACCACAAATGAGAAGACTTACGGAATTAGGTGCTAACATTATCCCCATTATTTCTCATACTGTTGCGACCGTAGATTCACGATTTGGTACAGCAGAAGACTGGAAAGCAAAGATTGAAGAAATTACTGGGAAACGTCCCTTTAGTACTGTTCAAGAAACGGAACCCATCGGGCCTTCGAAAATGTTAGACTGTTTAGTAGTGGCGCCGTGTACCGGAAATACGTTAGCAAGGTTAGCGAATGCTTTAACCGACGGACCTGTTTTAATGGCTGCCAAAGCCCAGATGAGAAATCATCGCCCAGTGGTGTTGGCGATTTCTACCAATGATGCTCTTGGATTGAATGCACAAAACCTAGCTCGTCTCCTAGCTGCAAAAGATATTTACTTTGTTCCATTTGGTCAGGATGCACCTGAGAAAAAACCCAAATCGATGGTAGCACGTATGGAACTCATACCTGATACAGTCCTAGAAGCGATTGAAGGAAGACAATTGCAGCCTTTGATAGTTGAAAAATATCGCTACTTCCCGTCATAATAGAAGAGGATGTTTATTAAGTTTGTAACTGGTTAAATAAAACAGATATATGGTGTGCGGGCTGGCACTTTGAAGGGCTAGCCTTTTTATTAAAAATATCGATCAGACAGCAATTGAATTGACTGTTTGCAGGAATGGAGAGGACATTCATGTCAAAGCAAGGCTACACAGTTGCAGTTGTAGGAGCTACAGGAGCAGTAGGGACTCAAATGATCTCGTTTCTAGAAAAAAGAGACTTTCCTGTTGGGGAACTACGTCCACTAGCATCAAAACGCTCTGCTGGACAGACTATCACATTCCGTGGGCAAGAAATTGCCATTCAAGAAGCGACTCCAGAAGCATTTGAAGGAGTGGACATCGCCCTTTTCAGTGCAGGTGGTAGTATTAGTGAGCGTTTAGCTCCAGAAGCCGTAAAGCGTGGAGCAGTAGTAATTGATAATACAAGTGCATTTCGCATGGCACCCGATGTACCACTTGTTGTTCCAGAGGTCAATCGCTATGCCTTGCAAAAACATAATGGTTTAATTGCGAATCCAAACTGTTCTACTATTCAAATGGTAGTAGCGTTAAAGCCACTTTATGATCGCTATGGAATGGATCGAGTGATCGTATCTACTTACCAATCTGTATCGGGAGCTGGTTGGGAAGCAATTGAAGAATTACAGCAACAATCAAAGTCAGTGCTCTCAGGCGAAGTGATGGAATGTAATGCTCTACCTCAAGGTAGCTTACATTATCCGATCGCTTTTAACGTCATTCCGCAGATTGATGTGGGCCTCGATAATGGGTTTACCAATGAAGAGATGAAGATGGTAAATGAAACAAAAAAGATTTTTGCAGATGATCGTATTGGTGTAACAGCTACTTGCGTTCGAGTTCCGGTATTCCGCGGGCATAGTGAATCCGTATATGTCGAATTACAACAGGATTTTGATCTAATAGAAGTACGGGAGCTATTAGCAAATGCGGATGGAGTAGTGCTTCAAGATAATCTATCTGAGAAAGAGTATCCGATGCCACTTCAGAGTGCAGAGGACACTAGAACCTTTGTAGGTCGTATTCGCCGTGACTTAACACATGAAAGAGGACTAAACATGTGGATCGTCTCGGATAATTTACTGAAAGGCGCAGCTACCAATGCCATTGAAATCGCTGAAGCGCTGGTGGAAGATGGGCTGGTAAGAAGGGGTTAATCATGAAAATTCTAGTACAAAAATTTGGGGGCACCTCCGTTGCTACATCCGAAACGCGAGATCGGGTATTGCATCATATTAAAAGTGCTCTAACCGATGGGTACAGCTTGGTAGTTGTACTTTCAGCGATGGGACGAAAAGGTGAACCATACGCAACTGATACATTTTTAGAATTGATCCATCATAATGGAGCTGGTTTAGCACCAAGAGAATTAGACTTGCTACTTCACTGCGGAGAGCTAATATCTTCGTCTGTTTTTTCAAGCATGCTACATCTAAATGAAATCGATCATGTTGTATTAACGGGTGGACAAGCGGGAATTATCACCAATGATAACTTTACCAATGCACAGATTGTTGATCTAAAGCCAAAGCGAATCATACAAGAATTGCAACGAGGAAAAGTGGTTGTTGTTGCTGGCTTCCAAGGAATCACTGAGGAGGGAGAGATCACAACCTTAGGGCGTGGAGGAAGTGATACTTCGGCAACAGCGCTTGGAGTAGCTCTTGATGCTGATTATGTAGATATTTTTACGGATGTAGCAGGAGTTTTAACGGCAGATCCACGAATTGTAGAGGATGCGATACCACTCCATACAGTAACCTATACTGAAATGTGTAATCTAGCCTTTCAGGGGGCGAAAGTTGTCCATCCACGTGCAGTTGAAATTGCGATGCAGACCAATGTTCCGATTCGTGTTCGTTCCACTATGTCTGATCATCCTGGTACGTTGGTGATGAGTCGCCCTGAAGCGGATCGGTTAGCGGGCGAACTGAGTGATCGCTTAATAACAGGGATTACACAGATGGCCAATGTGACTCAAATCAAAATTGCCGCGAAGCAGGGGCAATTTGACTTACAACTAAAAGTATTTAAAGAGATGGCCGACCACGGGATTAGTGTAGACTTTATTAGTGTAAATCCAAGTGGGATCGCGTACACCGTACATGATGCTTTAGCAGGAAAGGCAGAACAGATCTTACGTGAATTAGATCTAGAGCCAGAACTAAGCCCAAACTGCGCAAAAGTCTCCACCGTAGGCGCTGGTATAACAGGAGTTCCAGGAGTGATGGCGAAAATTTTAGAAGCACTAACGGAAGAAGATA
This sequence comes from Thermoactinomyces sp. DSM 45891, assembly GCF_900119485.1. GTDB lineage: Bacteria > Bacillota > Bacilli > Thermoactinomycetales > Thermoactinomycetaceae > Baia. The sequence goes on along the minus strand of NZ_FPJZ01000005.1, from coordinate 83,624 downwards.
TTCGAGTGTTACAGTCGGCTGATTCTCATACTACGATTTGGGTACTAGTTCAAGGTGAAGATATGATTCGTGCGGTTCGAGCTTTGCACCGTAAATTTGAGTTGCACCGTGTTAATGATTGAGCAGAGCAGGAGGAGATTTTATGAAATTTGGACGAATGGTTACGGCGATGTGCACCCCTTTTGATTCTAACTTACAAATCGATTGGAACAGGCAAGAAGCACTCATTGAGCATTTGATTGCTACTGGTACAGATACGATTGTAGTTTCGGGTACGACCGCAGAATCTCCTACCCTTACTAAAGAAGAAAAATGCAGATTATTTACCTTTACACTGGAAAAAGTAAATAAGCGGGTAAAAGTAATCGCTGGAACAGGAAGTAACTCCACAGCAGATACGATTGCCCTAACGAAGCAAGCAGAGGAAATGGGTGTAGATGGAGTTATGTTGGTAGCTCCCTACTATAACCGTCCTTCTCAAGAAGGGCTCTATCAGCATTTTGTCGCCATTCATAACGAGACGAAACTTCCTCTAATGATTTATAACGTTCCAGGGCGAACGAGTGTAAATATTGCTACAGAGACACTGGTGCGATTAGCCACATTACCAAATATAGTGGCAATAAAAGAAGCAAGTGGAAGTATATCGCAGATCTCTGATGTAATTCGTCTCGTTCCAAAGGATGTAGCAGTTTATAGTGGTGATGATGCCTTAACTCTCCCCGTCTTAGCATTAGGTGGATCTGGAGTGGTTAGTGTGGCGAGTCATGTAGTGGGAATAGAGATGAAAGAAATGATTGATGCCTTCTTGTCGAATGACCATCAAAAAGCACAAGTAATTCATCATACACTAACGCCAGTATTCCATGGACTCTTCTCCACAACGAGTCCTGGACCTTTAAAGTACGCTTTATCCCGTATGAAGTTGATGGAAGAGCACGTCCGTTTACCCCTTGTAACATTAACTTCTGCGGAAAAAGCAATAGCAGACGTCTGGATCAAAAGCATTTTATAGTTATCTGTAGATATCTCTTATGATCAACCAAAGAGGTATCTTTTTTTTGTTCTCACTTGCAACATTAAATTTGAATCGTATATAATAAGGTCAAGTGTGATTTGTGCGGTTTAGGGTGATACGAAAGTTTATTAGGAGGTTACAAATTGAGTAAGAACCAACGAGGCAATAAATTATTGATTTTTGCTCTCGGTGGGATGGATGAAATCGGAAAAAATATGTATGCAATTCAATATGGGAATGATATCGTCGTCATTGACGCTGGACTTATGTTCCCTGATGAAGAAATGCTGGGGATAGATGTAGTGATCCCAGACGTGAGTTATCTTGTTGAGAACCAAGATAAAGTACGGGGAATTATTATTACACATGGACACGAAGATCACATCGGTGGCTTGCCTTATATCTTAAAACAGTTAAAGGTACCACTTTACGCTACTCAATTAACAATGGGGTTAATTGAGCACAAGCTACGTGAAGCTCATGTTCATGATATTAAGCGCACTGTGATTCATGTGAATTCGGAACTGACACTTGGACAACTAAAGGCAACTTTCTTCCAAACAAACCATAGCATTCCAGATTCAGTAGGAGTTTGTGTTGATACACCAGAAGGAGCGGTTGTTCATACAGGTGACTTTAAGTTTGACATGACTCCAGTGAATGACCAGTATGCGGACTTGCACCGGATGGCTGAACTTGGGAAAAAGGGTGTGCTTTGCCTTCTGTCGGATAGTACGAATGCAGAACGTCCTGGTTTTACAGGTTCTGAGCAATCTGTTGGTGAAAGCCTAAAAGAAACGTTCAGACATGCGAAACAACGCGTGATTGTTGCTACTTTTGCTTCTAACATTCATCGTATCCAACAAGTGGTGGATGCATGTGTACTTTATGGAAGAAAATTAGCTGTTGTGGGGCGTAGTATGATCAATGTAATCAATATTGCTACTGAGCTTGGATATCTTCAAATGCCAGAAGATCTAATTATTGATACCGATGATATTAATCGACTTCCTGGACATAAAGTAGCGGTAATCTCCACTGGAAGCCAAGGGGAAACGATGTCAGCACTTACACGTATGGCAAATTCATCACATCGTAAGGTGGAAATCCTACCAGGAGATACAGTAGTGATTGCTGCTACCCCAATCCCCGGTAACGAACGCGCGATCGGTAAAACGATCGATCAGTTGTTCCGAATTGGTGCTGATGTAGTATATAGTGCAGTTTCCCACGTACACGTGTCTGGTCACGGTTCTCAAGAAGATCTGAAGCTAATGCTCAGTCTACTAAAACCAAAATATTTTATTCCGATTCATGGTGAGTATCGTATGCTACGTGCTCACGCCCAACTTGCCGAAGCGGTAGGCGTACGACCTGAAAATGTATTTATTTGTGATAATGGAGACACTGTCGAGATCGTAAACGGTAGAGCCCGTTACGGTCCGAAAATTCCAACTGGCAAAGTTCTAATTGATGGACTAGGCGTCGGTGATGTTGGAAATATTGTGTTGCGAGATCGGAAGCTTTTATCCCAGGATGGTATTCTTGTAGTAGTGGTCACCCTAAGTAAAGAACACGGTACTATCCTTGCTGGACCTGATATTATTTCACGTGGTTTTGTTTATGTTCGGGAGTCTGAAAAGCTTCTTGATGAAGCAAATCATGTGGTTCGTAATACAATGGAACGTTGTATGAAAGATCAAGTAAGCGAATGGGCGTCGTTGAAAACGAACATTCGTGATTCTCTAAGCAAATTTTTATTTGAACGTACTCGTCGTCGTCCGATGATCCTGCCAATTATCATGGAGGTATAATCCTCTAACACTTACTTAAGCTGAGTCCTTTTAATAAAGGGACTCAGCTTTTTGTTATGCTCCTACACAATTCGATTAACTCTTTCAGACTGCTGGGCATAAAATGTGAAGATAAACGCCCAGTAGAGGAGGATCACTATGCTCGAACGTGTCCTATTTTTAATGGCCTGTAGTTATCAAACACAGTATCTGGATCGTCCTGATCAATTTGTCATCCCCAGTGGCTATGGATATCAGCTGGTGGAGAAACTGGCTATTCCTCCTTCTCTAGATGCAGAGGGCTTTGGTTTTATCATGGAAAATCATGATAGTATCGTAATTGCTTTCAAAGCGACTTCGCTTAAACCGTTTGATCTTAGTATTGATATGGATATATATCAAACTCTATTTCCTTGGATTATGGGAGCAGGGAAAACGCATAGAGGCTTTACTTATCTCTATGGACTTTTAAGAAAACAGATCTTTTCTATCCTTTCAAACCTTGTTCCTACTGCTAATGAGAAAACAATTTTCCTTACTGGCCACAGTTTAGGAGCCGCCTTATCCACACTAGCTGCTCTAGATTTAACGGTAAATGGTCCTTATCCGCGAGTCTGTGTTTCTCACAGCGGTTCTCCAAAAGTAGGGGATCCTAGGTTTGTCGACTCATATAATTCTCTAGTCCCTCAAAGTGTGCGCATCGCCAATATCCATGACTATATTCCTTTGAATCCAATTTCAGAAATAACCCCACCCTTTACAGAAGAGACGATTTCTTACTCTCATGTCCATCATCTATTTCCCATTTCGTTTCAATGTAATAAAGAATCGACTCCGCTCGATATCCCACTAGGTAAAAATCATACTTTGACAAACTATTTTAATGCTGTTCGTTTGCAGATTCCGAATTTTGCTATGAAAATGTGTGATCAGAATCCCGGATTTTGTCCCTCTTTTTCGGATGATTTATGTCGCTTGTCTGTTGGTAAGATGGGTACTTAGAGCCATGTCAGACCGAAGACAAAATTAAAATAGATTGTAGAAGATGTGCCCTTTTTAAGGACATTCTTCTACAATCTAAAATTTACAACCTCAAGGTTTTATAGACTAATCACAAATTTATTTTAGATAGTCGATAATATCGGATTTTGATAAACTTTTTTATTACTGAAAACATTATAGAAATGTTGGTCTGGGGTTTGTAATGCTTGCGCTACAGTGATGGATTGCATTTGAACTGAAAACGATTCATTGGAACTGGTGGTAATACCAAAGAGTTCGTGCTTACTCATATTAGCTTCAATATAGAATGATACAGGACATATTAGCATAACAGCTCCTGTGTCAGCATTTTGAATACCAAACATAACTTGGTACAGATAGGTAGTCTTATGCGCCTCTTCTGACTTCCATAAGATCCAAGCACCCGATTCTTGTGATTGTAAGTTGAGGAAGGTGTTTTGTATGGCAGTTGTCAATGCTCCTATTAAGGCAGGATCCTCGATAGCGCCAAGGGCACCAAGGGTTGCTTTTAGAACACTCAAAACTTTATCAAGCATAACCTGTACTTCAGCTGTTTGGTTGTAGACGGTTTGGTTGACTGCAGCAACAATTGGTAAGCCGTTGTCTGTTGCAATTTGGTTTGCTTTGGCATAGTCATAGGTCTTGTTAACAACGTCAACACATGGATTAAACAATGCTGCAAGTCTTAAAGCTTGTGGGATATATTGCTTATCAACATGAGTAACGTCAGTAAAGACACCCTCCTGTTCGCTTTGGATAGGCACCACAAATGTTATCACCTTGTTATACATACTCATACCACTCTCCTTCAGTATAAATGAACAACAGTACACTATATGCAAAAGATGACGGAAAAATTACATAAGAGCATGAAATTGTGTAACTATCCAATAAAATGTATTGCTCTCACTGCATCATAAGATATGTTGAAGTCTACATAATCATGACTTTTTTTTAGAATCATTTTTTTATTCTTTCTCATAGTTATTAGCACATGGAAAGAAACAATAATGATTTTGGTTAAAAAACCAGAGTCACTATCGATGAATGCCAAGTTACAACCATATTCAATGAAGTTATCGCTTTGATTGATAATCTGTAGGTGGTTCTGCTGGCTGTCGTGGGTGAACAAGATATGATCTAGTACTTCTTCAACCAAGTTTGAATCAAGTGATTGAGTTAAGTGTGACAGAAGAGTTGTGTTTAAAAAACCTGAAACTTCCGTCTTCGCTTTTTGTAATGTGATGTTTTTCTTATCAAAATTATGGCTGAATATAGATTCTATTAAAATATTTTTTTGTTCTTTTAGGTTGTTCATAATGTCATGAAAACTTTTTTTGCTATTTTGATCCTCCTGTGTATCTTGAAAAATCCCCAATATTTCTTGTTCAATATCACTATTGCATTTTCCGTAGTTAATTACTTTAATATCTTGACCAGACATTGAGTAACACCTCATCTTATAGTGAATGAATAGCATCGTATTTCGACGTTATGTATTGATATTCAAATAATATTAGTATATTCCTTCTATGTAGAGTGTTTTTGTCAGATCATTGTTTAAAATTATTTTGTTAGATTTATTTGTTATTTATTTTTTGGTGTAATAAAGATTAAATCGTTTCATAGATTAAACTAACCATATCTGTAGAAGAGCAGGTGATAAAATGAGTATAATGCTTTTTTCGAATTTAGATAGCAATGATAAATACAGTTTTATTTATGCTGTAGACCAAAGTGTCATAAATAGTGCTTTACAAGAAGCTTCGGTCTTCAATGCGGCCATTGATCCTGTAACAAATCAATTTGATTTAAATAAGGCAGTACAGCTGGTTTCACATAATAGTAGAGCGATAGTAGCGGCACAACTGGATCAAACAGTTATTAGTAATACGATCCAAATAGATACCATGGTGAATCAAGTAATGGATATATTAAAAAATTATCTGAAGGTACCTTTTCCTGAAGATCAGATAGCTAAGGCATTAACGGTTGCTATGCAAAATACATTTACCAACTTAAAAACTCAAGAAGAATCAGGTTGGATTTTTTGGAAAGATACGAGTTCGTATAATACAACTTATTTATACAATATACTTTTTTGTATTCAATACACTCAAGACATATTATCCATTGTACCGATGGGATTCGAAATTTCAGTAGATGTGGAGAAGGAGAAAGTGCTGTGGTTTACTGTAAAAGATACTCATGAATTTTCTGTTAAATTAACTGCGTTAACTGAAATGGTTTCCATAGGCTGGCATCATGGACACTAACAATCATTTATAAATAATAAAATGCCCTACAGCCTGTCTCGGAACAGGCTTGTAGGGTATTTTATTATTCATATTGGATCATCGGTTGTTTTTGATAAAAAGCAAGTGCCCAAGCGCACCAGTCTGCTTCATCTTGCTCCATTTGTAATTTGCGCATAAGGAGGATATAGCGTCCAAAGTGGGGACTACTAGGGTCCTTAAGGGAAGAGCCTGCTTCTGATTCTAATTGTGCAATTTCACATTCATGTTCTTCCATTTTGTGTTGAAAAAACTTCATCCGCTCTTCTAACAACTGAACCATTGTGTCGGGGGTTAATAACCATTGGGCATAGATTTTCGCGAGAAATCCGTCTTGAATGATCGGCTCTTGAAAAACATTAGGCATCCACTGAGCAAGCACTTCTTTTCCTTGTGCTGTAATCGAAAACACCTTTTTATCAGGTTTCCCAGATTGAGGTATTGTGGTACAAGTTACTAAATCACGCTCTTCTAGTTTTACTAAAATCGGATAAATCTGATTATGTTTTGTTTGCCAGCACAGATCCATTCTCTTGGCAATCTCAAAGCTAGATCCACTATCCCTCGCTAAGATCGCCAAAATGGTATAAACAAAAGATTCCAACTGACATCCTCTCCTATACATCTTTCACTAGTTAGTATATAGAAAATAGTAATTTTTTACAATCATGATGGTATAAGATAACTAATTGGAAGCAAATTAGCTTAGAGTATACATTTATAGACGAGAGCTAAGCAAGGAGAATGAATATGTACCAAATGAATGAAGAGCTAAAACCAAATGCGGAATCGCCAGAAACGGTACCCGATCGAGCGATAGCGGATGAACTAAAGAAGAAAAACATGCTTCAAACACTACAATCTTTGGGTCAAACCAATGTCCCGCAGTTGGAATCTAATATATTTTGTCTCCAGATTATAGGACAGATTGAGGGGCATATGGTGATGTCACCACAAAATAAGACAACGAAATACGAACATGTCATTCCTCAAATTGTAGCTGCTGAACAAAACCCGAAGATTGAAGGGATTGTTTTGATTTTAAATACTGTAGGGGGAGATGTGGAAGCGGGCCTAGCTATTGCGGAGATGATTGCGACGATGAGTAAACCGACTGTCTCGATTGTCTTAGGTGGGGGGCATAGCATTGGGGTACCTATAGCCGTTTCCGCTTGTACCTCATTTATTGCGGAGACAGCCACGATGACGATTCATCCAGTTCGATTGACAGGTCTAGTGATTGGTGTGCCGCAAACATTTGAATATCTGGAAAGAATGCAAGATCGAGTCATTCATTTTATTTCTAGCCATTCTAAGGTTACGGTAGAGAAGTTGCGAGATTTAATGTTTCGAACGGGAGAACTGGCACGAGATATTGGCACAAACGTAGTAGCGAAAGATGCCGTAGAGATGGGACTGATTGATAAAGTGGGCGGGATTTCGAGTGCTTTGCAAGAACTAGATCGTTTGATTCAAGAGAAAAAGGGAGAGTATCTTCAATGATTCACTGGACTATATTTCCATCTGATTTGAATGATCAGACAGATCAAGCCTACGAGCCCCACTTTCAAGAATGCACCATCGACGGGATTCAAATGGTGATTGAAGTTCTTCCTACTGGAAAAGCTCGAATCAACCGTCTCCTAAGTCCTGATCCACAAGACTATCTAAATTCCAAATACCAACCTGGGACGGAGATTACCTTATATCCCTTGTTGGAGTCTACATATTCATCGCAAAACATGATGGACTAGCATGACTTCGATTCGTTTTTTCAATGACTGTAATACGAATGATGATATCAAAAGGTCAAAAAGTGAGTGTTCGAGGGCGGAGCGGACTTTCTGTTCACATCCTCGTAGCTCACTATTTGAGTTGTGGTAGAGATATATTCCTCATTCTTCATCCCATTCCTTGTTCTTTAGCAACACTCATCATTGAAAAACTGAAGATTTTATACTACTTATATCTACAAAAATATGGCAAATAAATGTATAATGTTCAGAAGACTGTTTTGCTTCGGGAGAAGGGGATAAGATGTCCAAGAAGAAAAAACGAAAAGACGTGAAACGAACTAGTCGAGTGAAACATGACCTGCTATTTGAAATCTATGGAATTGCTATGATAGCACTTGCAGTAATTAGTTTAGCTAATTTAGGAGCAATCGGACGAAACCTAACATATTTATCCCGTTTTTTAGTTGGAACATGGGATTTTCTTATACCAATCGTATCCATATGCCTTGCTTTATACATCATGATAAAACGAAGGTGGCCGCAAAACTGGACCCCTAAGATGACAGGAGTCTTGATGATTCTCTTGTGTACACTAGGTTTTGTTCATTTCAATACATTTCAGTACTTACAAGCCGCCGGGAAAGCGGGCCCTGTTATGGATACCACCTGGAATCTTCTGATAAATGAATACTCATCTAGACTCCCTACAGACATAGGCGGTGGGATGATTGGTGGACTTATTTATGGCATGTTTCATTTCCTATTTGATGATGTCGGTACTGTCATTGTTTTGTCCGCATTTTTGTTAGCGGGGATACTCTTAGTATTTGGGATTTCATATATCCAATTTCTACAGAAATTATATGTTCTTTTTCAACGTCAAAGAGCCAGTGTTAAAAAGAATGTCAATTCAATATTGGAAAAAAATGCAAAAGCGAAGGGGCAAAAAAAGCAATCGTATAATCGGGAGGCAGAGGGCGATCCTCATTCAGAGTTTAAGGAAGAGTTGGAGTCATCATCCTCTTCAGAGCCTACTATTGCATACTACTATGAACCAGATCCAATTCCTGATATGGAGCTTGTAAAAAAACCAAAGCAGTTGACCCTTTCATTAAAATCAACTTCCGAGATGAATCCTGAATCACCAGGAAATCAAAATGATGGGGAAGATGTGGTAGTGAAATTTCATACTACAGAGCGTTTGGACCATTATAAAATCCCGCCATCCACCATTTTAAGAGCCTTAAAGAACAGAGATAGTTTGGATGTTGAGGATTTAAAATCAAAAGCATCTAAATTGGAAGAGACGTTAGAAAATTTCGGAGTAAAAGCAAAGGTAAACCATGTTCAACAAGGACCTGCGGTAACGCGATACGAGATTCAGCCCAAAGTAGGGGTGAAAGTAAGTCAAATCGTACGCTTATCCAATGATATTGCTCTAGCATTAGCGGCAAAATCGATTCGAATCGAAGCGCCGATTCCAGGTAAAGCAGCGATCGGGATCGAAGTGCCTAACTCAGAAACAGCAATGGTTGGCTTGCGGGATGTAATTGATTCTACAGGATTCCAAAAGAATCCAAGTAAGCTATCAATTGGACTTGGAAAAGATATATCAGGAGAAGCCGTGATTGCCAATCTAGCTCAGATGCCTCATTTGTTAGTTGCAGGTGCGACAGGGGCAGGGAAGAGTGTTTGTGTAAATGGAATTATCATCAGCCTACTGTATAAAGCAAGACCTGATGAAGTAAAGCTAATGATGATCGACCCTAAGATGGTAGAATTGAATATATACAATGGAATCCCACATCTACTTGTACCTGTTGTAACAGATGCCAGAAAGGCAGCCATTGCTTTAAAGAAAGTAGTTTCTGAGATGGAGAAGCGATACGAATTATTTGCTAAAAACGGGGCACGGGATCTGGAACGTTATAATCAGTTGGCAAGAGATCGAAGTGACGAGGCTGTTATGCCCATTTTACCGTACATAGTTGTGATTGTAGATGAACTTGCAGATTTAATGATGGTTGCGCCTGGTGATGTAGAGGATGCCATTTGCCGCCTTGCTCAGATGGCACGTGCGGCAGGTATTCATATGATTTTAGCTACACAACGTCCTTCCGTAGATGTGATCACAGGGGTTATTAAAGCAAATATTCCTTCCCGAATCGCGTTCACAGTATCTTCACAAGCTGATTCCCGCACTATTTTAGATATGGGGGGAGCAGAAAAATTACTAGGTCGGGGAGATATGTTGTACATGCCGATCGGTGCGCCTAAACCGATTCGTGTACAAGGCACATTTGTAACAGATGAAGAAGTGGAGTCTGTGGTTAATTTTGTTAAAAATCAACAAGAAGTGCATTATAATGAAGAGATGATTCCGGATGTTCCAGAGAATGTAGGGGCAGATTTAGTAGATGATGATATGTATCCTCAAGCGGTTCAGCTGGTTTTGGAAGCGAGAACTGCATCGGTATCATTGCTTCAAAGGCGGCTTCGAGTTGGATATACCCGGGCAGCACGATTAATTGATCTGATGGAGGCTCGAGGAATTGTGGGCCCTTATGAAGGGAGCAAACCGAGAGAGGTTCTGGTCACAGAAGAGCTTATTCAAGAAATTTCCAATACGTAAGATAAAAAAAAATCTCTTGATTTTTTGGTAGCGATTACGCAAACTAAAAAAAGCGAGCTAGCGCAAATGCCGCTGGCTTTTTTTATCCTAATGCAGGGGAGGGACACGGATGAACGTTGTAGAAATGCGAGGCATTACCAAATGCTTTGGTTCGTTTACAGCCAATGATAATATAAATCTAGTTGTAAAAAAGGGTGAGATTCACGCCCTACTTGGTGAAAATGGTGCAGGTAAGTCAACGTTAATGAATATCCTGTTTGGTCTATACCAACCAGAACTAGGTAAGATTTTTATTAAAGAAAAAGAAGTTGCGATCACGGGTCCAACGATGGCAAACGAGCTAGGAATTGGGATGGTCCATCAACATTTTATGTTAGTACAACCGTTTACCGTAACCGAAAATATTATTCTTGGTGACGAAAGAGCTTCCGGTGGAGTGATTGATTACAAAAAGGCTGAACGTGAGGTACAAGTCTTATCAGATCAATATGGACTTCAAGTCGATCCACGAGCGGTTGTTGCAGATATTGGGGTAGGAATGCAACAACGTGTTGAAATTTTAAAGACTTTGTATCGTGGAGCAGATATTCTTATTTTTGATGAGCCTACAGCTGTATTAACTCCTCAGGAGATTCATGAGCTAACTGAAATTATGAGAAAACTGGTAAAAGAAGGTAAGACGATCATCTTCATTACCCATAAGTTAAAAGAGATTATGAGCACTTGTGATCGTTGTACCGTCATACGCCGTGGGAAGATGATAGACACGGTTAATATTGCTGAAACCAATGAAAATGAGTTAGCATCTTTGATGGTAGGTCGTAAGGTTTCCTTTGAACTAGATAAGCAACCTGCTAATCCACAGGAGCCCGTATTAAAGGTTCAGGGCTTGGAAGTGGATGATAAGCGTAATAATCCAACTGTTCGCGGTTTAGATCTGGAAGTGAAAGCGGGTGAAATCGTAGGAATTGCAGGGGTTGACGGTAATGGTCAATCTGAGCTCATTGAAGCGATTTGTGGTCTTATGAAACCGAAATCAGGAAGAGTCATTTTAAATAATAAAGATGTTACAGGATTGACTCCTCGGAAAATTACTGAAACAGGGATTGGGCACATTCCAGAAGACCGACATAAACGCGGTTTGGTGCTAGACTTTTCTGTTAGTGAGAATATAATTTTACAGTCCTATTATAAGAAACCGTTTTCAAATGGCTTTGGAATCGATTACAAAGCAGTAGGTGACTATGCAAACAAATTGATTCAAGAGTTTGATGTACGAACACCCGATAAAGATACACCAGCACGCGCGCTTTCAGGTGGTAACCAACAGAAGGCGATCATTGCGCGTGAAGTGGATCGAAACCCTTCCCTTCTGATTGCAGCGCAACCTACTCGCGGACTAGATGTGGGAGCGATCGAATTTATCCACAAACGTCTTATTCAACATCGAGATACAGGGAATGCAGTACTGCTCATTTCTCTTGAGTTGGAAGAGGTTCTGAAAGTAAGTGACCGAGTAGCCGTGATCTATGAAGGGAAAATTCAGGGTTGGGTTGATCCAAAAACAGCAACAGAAGAAGAGCTCGGGCTCTTAATGGCGGGAAGCAAAGTGAAAGGAGGTGCTTTACAATGATTGGGAAATTAAACCGAAACTCTACCTTCCTATCATCCATTATTTCAATTGTTTTGGGGATGTTGGTTGGGGCAATCGCCATGCTATTATCAGGATATAATCCGATTTCAGCTTACGGTGCATTATTTAACAGTGTATTTGGTTCTGCTTCTGACATGGGTGAAACCCTGCGCACGATTACTCCGCTTATCTTTGCGGGTTTGGCAGTTGCCTTAGCGTTCCGTACAGGGATGTTCAATATTGGGGTAGAGGGTCAATTAATTATTGGTAGTATGGCAGCCGCTTTTGTTGGGTTGAAGTTAGAGTTACCACCTGTATTGCATGCGGTTGTGGCATTAGTAGTGGGTGCATTAGCTGGTGCGGTATGGGCGCTCATTCCAGGATTGTTGAAAGCAATTCGTGGTGTACATGAAGTGATTGTCTGCATCATGATGAACTGGATTGCCTTATTCTTAAGTAACTACATGGTTGGAAAAGTTCTTTCAAATAATAGTGATTCCACTGAAAAGATTCATCCGAGTGCATCCATTCGTGTTGATTTTTTAACGGACCTGTTTGATGGAGCGCGTGTACATTTAGGTCTTATTCTAGCTATTTTGACAGCGATCTTTGTCTATATATTGCTCTTTAAAACCAAGTTAGGTTATGAGTTGCGTGCGGTTGGTTTGAACCCGGATGCTTCTGAGTACGCGGGAATGAGTGTAAAGAGAAATATTATTTTTTCTATGATGATTTCAGGTGGAATCGCAGGTCTTGCTGGAGCAGTTGAACTACTTGGAACGAGTGAGTATCTAGCCATTAATGCATCTCTTCCAGGAACTGGTTTTGATGGGATTGCTGTAGCACTTTTGGGGGCGAATACCCCATTTGGTGTGGTGTTGTCGTCCATGTTGTTCGGAGGATTATTTAATGGTGGAAGCAACATGCAGTATGTCGCAGGAGTACCTTTTGAAGTGATTCGAATTGTATTTGCAGCTATTATTCTCTTTGTAGCAGCTAATTTCGTAAAACAATTAGGAAGTAGAAAGAACCGTAAAAAGAAAGGGGAGAAAGCTAGTGCTTAGTACAATGACCAACCTTTTAGAGACCACTATTCTTTACTCAACTCCCCTAATTTTAGCGGCATTAGGTGGTTTGTTCTCGGAACGTTCGGGTGTCATCAATATTGGATTAGAAGGCCTTATGACCATCGGTGCGTTTACCTCAGCTGTTGTTGCGATCAATACAGGAAGTCCTTGGATCGGACTCTTAGCAGGAGTAGTATCAGGTGTTCTTCTGGCGCTGATTCACGCAGTTGCTACGGTTACCTTTAAAGCTGATCAAACCGTAAGTGGAGTTGCGATTAACTTCTTGGCAGCTGGATTATCTGTATACCTAGTAAAAGCTCTCTATGATGGTGCAGGACAAACGCCTGTTGTAGATCATAAATTCACTGATTGGGCGATCCCTGTTTTAAAGGATATTCCTGTCTTAGGAAATACACTTTTTAATACATCACCTATTACCTATCTATCCATAATCATGGTTTTTGTTAGTTACTTTGTGCTGTACCGTACCCCATTTGGTATGCGCTTACGTGCAGTAGGAGAGCATCCACATGCTGCCGAGACGGCGGGTGTATCCGTTGTCAAAATGCGTTATATTGCTGTCTTGATTAGCGGAGCTTTAGCGGCTATTGGAGGCGCTTCACTTTCCACTTCGATCGGGAGTGAGTTTAGTGCGACTACTGTTGCAGGTCAAGGGTTTATTGCTATTGCAGCATTAATCTTTGGTAAATGGAAACCATTTGGAGTTTTAGGAGCTGCAGGTTTCTTCGGTTTTTCCGTAGCTCTATCTTTAACGGGTCAGGTTTGGGGACTGACAGAATATGTACCTTCCGAAATTCTAACTATGCTTCCATATGTACTAACTATCTTGGCGCTTGCAGGATTTGTGGGGCGTGCGAATGCTCCAGCGGCAATTGGGAAACTATATGAAAAAGGAAGTCGTTAGGATTGATGGAAAAATTTTTAAACAAAGAGAAAAGTTTTTGAAAGAAAAAAGTTTTTGTTGATATAAAGTCATTTATGTATAAAATAAGAGAAGAAGTTGTAAGCGTTTTTTTGTGAAAGCTTAGGAGTTAATTGGAATCATTTGGTTAGTTTGTAACACAGAGAAAAAATGGATTTAATTTCCTAGTGAAACAGCAAATATCCGCTCGTCTCTGGTTCATACTACTAACATCATTCTCCCTGCAGTACAAAATCAAACACTTTTAGTAAAGGGGTATTTGTATGCAAATGAAGCGCTGGCTCGGTTCGCTCGTAGCGGTTTCTCTAGTAGCAACATTCGCTGTTGGTTGTGGCGGTAATAAAGATAAGGAGACTGCAAAAGGAGACTTTTCTGTCGGTCTTGTTACGGATACGGGTGGCTTAAACGACGAATCCTTTAACCAATCTGCTAATATGGGTCTTCAGAAAGCGAAGAACGATTTAAAAGTGGATGTGAAGGCACAAGAATCCAAAAAAGATGATGATTATGTTCCTAACTTAACTCGCTTTGCCAAAGACAAACGAAATCTCATCTGGGGTGTAGGCTTCAAATTTAGTAAAGCACTTCCAGAAGTAGCAGATAAATTCAAAGATAGTAAGTTTGCGATTGTGGATGACAACTTAGGTGGTAAAATTCCGTCAAATGTTGTAGCGGTAACATTTAAAGATGAGGAAGGTTCTTATTTAGCAGGAATTGCAGCAGGTAAGACTACTAAGACAAACGAAGTTGGTTTCATTGGCGGGATTTCATCTCCGCTCGTTAAGAAGTTTGAAGCAGGATTTGTAGCAGGTGTGAAAGAAGCGAATCCGAAAGCGACGGTAAAAGCTGTTTATGCCGAATCATTTACAGATGCAACGAAAGGTCGTTCGTTGGCAAAGTCACTATATGATGGTGGAGCAGACATTGTGTACCATGCAGCGGGTGGCGTAGGGAAAGGTCTTTTTGATGAAGTGAAAACTCGTCAGGCAGGAAAATACTGGGCGATTGGTGTAGACATGGACCAAAGCCGTTTGGCACCAGAGCATACGCTCACTTCTATGATTAAACGTGTTGATGTAGCGGTATTTGAGATTACAAAGCAAGCGAAAGAAGGATCTCTCAAAACAGGTACAGAAGTGAATTTTGGTCTGAAAGATGAAGGTGTCGGCCTTTCTAAAAGCTCAAAAGTCTCTCCTGAGGTAATGAAGCAAGTGGAAGAGTACAAGCAAAAAATTATTAAAGGTGAGATTACTGTTCCTTCTAAATAATTTTTTGCCTTGTCATATTGTGAGTATATGACTAAAGAACATGGAAGTAGGAAACTTACTAAGCATAGGAGAAATTTCCTTGTTGTAAGGTCTTACAATTCCATGTTCTTTTTTTTTAGTCTATAATGGAGACTAGGTAATATTTTCTAATAAACGAGGTGAACGGAGCATGTCATCCGGACAATTTGAGACTAGGCAAATAGGCAATGTACGTCTACATGTCTGTCCGAGTACAAAGTTTAAAACCACGATGTTGGTGGCGATGTTTCAGCAAGAGCTCTCAACGAAATACGTAACCCAAACAGCTCTCCTTTCAAATGTATTGCTTCGAGGAACAGAACAATATCCTACGATGTTAGACTTAAAAAAGAAGCAAAATGATCTGTATGGTGCAGGTCTCTTTGGGGATGTTTTTAAACGTGGCGAAAGGCAAATACTCCACTTTGGAGTAGATATCGCAAATGAAAAATACCTTCATGATGCTTCACCGTTGCTCGAAGAAGCAGTTGGCCTCTTATGCGAAGTGATTACGAAGCCAGCCTTAGAGCAAGATGTGTTTATGAAAAGTTATGTAGAGGCGGAGAAACGAAACCGAAAGCAGCAAATTGAAGGCTTGGTGGATGATAAAATCCAGTATGCAGCACAGCGTAGCATTGAGGAGATGTGTAAGAACGAGCCATATGCCATTTTTATAAATGGGCAAGTGGAGGATCTTCCGGTGATTCAAGCCGATAATCTTTATACATATTATCAAGAACTATTATACCATTGTCCACTTGATCTCTATTGTGTCGGGGACGTGGATATTCAAAAAGTGGTCTCCTTGTTCGAGAAATACCTTCCTTCTGAGATGTTTACCTCCGAACGAAACCAATTGAATCCCCCTCAAACAACACAATCTGTACAACAAGTGAAAACGGTGGTGGAGCGCTTACCTGTAAATCAAGGAAAACTAAATATGGGATGTCGAACCCATATAACAGTGCAAGATTCCGACTACCCTGCTTTGCTTATGTATAACGGGATTCTTGGTGGTTTTCCGCACTCCAAGATGTTTAT
Source organism: Thermoactinomyces sp. DSM 45891 (assembly GCF_900119485.1). Lineage (GTDB taxonomy): Bacteria > Bacillota > Bacilli > Thermoactinomycetales > Thermoactinomycetaceae > Baia. The sequence continues at coordinate 67,158 of NZ_FPJZ01000005.1, read as the reverse complement.
GAATGTGCGTGAAAAAGCAAGTCTGGCTTACTATGCTTCGTCGCGACTTGAAAGCCATAAAGGGATTATGCACATCCAATCAGGAATTGAGATTCAAAACTTTGAAAAGGCTGTAACCATTATCAAAGAACAAATGGAAGTAATGCGCCAGGGGCAAGTGAGTGATCAAGAATTAGAGCAAACAAAAGCAACCCTTTCTAACCAGTTCCGTGAGCAGCAAGATCGCGCTTATGAGATTGTTCAATCACACTATCACTCTGTACTAAGCGGAACGAACCGCCCATTAGAACAGATTTTAAAAGAGATTTCACAAGTATCGAAAGAGGATGTGCAAAAAGTAGCACAAAAGATTCAGCTCGACACAATCTACTTCTTACGAGATCAAGGAGGAGAAGCGGATGAAAAAAATTGAATACAAACAGCTAAAAGAGACACTTTATCATGAGACACTGCCGAATGGGTTAGATGTGTATGTGCTACCTAAGCAAGGATTCGCTAAAACGTATGCTACCTTTACTACCAAGTATGGATCCATCGACAATACGTTTCAGGTTCCTGGAAAAGACAAGGTACATGTGCCGGATGGAATTGCACATTTCTTAGAACATAAGATGTTTGAGCAAGAGTCAGGAGAAGATGTATTTCAGTCGTTCTCTAGACAAGGTGCATCGGCAAATGCTTTTACCAGTTTTACGCGTACATCGTATCTATTCTCATGTACGGACCAAGTGGAAAACAATCTCACCACACTGCTAAATTATGTACAAAGTCCTTATTTTACAGATGAGAATGTGGAAAAGGAGAAGGGGATTATTGGCCAAGAGATTCGCATGTATGATGACAATGCGGATTGGAGGGTCTACTTCGGCTTAATTGAGGCATTGTATCAAAATCATCCAGTCAAAATTGATATCGCTGGTACAGTTGAATCGATCTCCAAAATTACCAAAGAGACACTTTACACTTGTTATAACACCTTCTATCACCCAAGTAATATGTTGCTATTTGTTATCGGAGCTGTGGACCCGGGTCGTATTTTTCAGCTGGTAAAAGAAAATCAAGGTCAGAAGAAATTTGAGCCACAAGGTGAGATTAAACGCTTTTTTGATAAAGAACCCGATGTAGTTGCAGAGAAGCGAAAGGAGATGCGTTTAAGTGTAAATGCTCCCAAGTGTTACTTTGGATTTAAAGAAGCACCTACTACTGTAGGAGTCTCTGGTGATGATATGTTGAAGCTGGAGCTAACTACACAGTTGTTTATGGAGTCGTTAGTCGGATCATCTTCAGAGTTGTATCAAAGCTTGTATGATGAAGGGTTGATCGATGACTCATTTGGACACGATTACTCGATCGAACAGGGCTATGGATTTACGATGATGGGTGGGGATACAAGAAAGCCCGATGAACTTGTATCCCGTATTGAAGAGCTATTTCCTCAGAAAGTAAAAAAGGGAATCTCTGCTGAGGAGTTTGAGTTAGTAAAGAAAAAGAAAATCGGAAGTGTTTTGCGTTCACTAAATTCAGTTGAGTGGATCGCCAACCAATTTACGAGTTATCGTTTTCATGAGTCGGATCTGTTCCAGATGATTCCAACGTTAGAGGCGATTACGCTAGAGGATGTCAACAAAAGAATGAGAGAGCATATTGACTTTGCAAGATTTGCGGTCTCTACCGTTCGTCCATTGGATTGACGAACCCTACTGCTTAAATAATGTGGTCGTGCTGCTACCTTGCAGGCACGACTTTTTATACGAGTAGAAGTGGAGGTGACAGTGTGAAGTCATTAGAAGAACAGATTGTATGGATATCAGGAGCTAGTGGGGGTATTGGGAGTGCCATAGCGATCCATTTAGCTGAGTTAGGTGCTAAAGTCGCGGTTTGTTTTCATCATTCCCTTAGTCGGGCAGAAGAGATTGTAAGGAGGTGCCGAGAATTAGGAGGTCAGGCTGAGGCATTTCGATTGGACGTAAAGCAAGCAGAATCGGTGCGAAATTGTTATCAGCAAATTTGTTGGACATTAGGAGCACCATCCATCATGATTCACGCTGCAGGGGGTACTCAGGTTGGGCTACTTCAGGATGTGACCATGCAGCAGTATGATGAGCTAATGGACACACATGTCCGAGGAGCAGTGCAGATGATGCAATCTGTGATACCTAGTATGATTCAACAAAAACAAGGCCGTATCATTTTACTATCTTCGATTTGGGGAGAAACGGGAGGGGCTGGTGAAGCTATTTATTCAGCCGCCAAAGGAGCCATTCAAGGACTAACGAAGTCACTGGCCAAAGAGCTAGCTAGGTCTCATATTACGGTAAACGCAGTGGCTCCTGGAGCCATTGAGACTCCATTATTATCTGCGCAATTAGCAGACAAGGAACAAGCGGAGTTAGCGGAGGAAATCCCAATGGGCCGTCTAGGAAAGCCTGAAGAAGTAGCGAGACTGATTAGTCATTTATGCGATCCTGAGAGTGGATATATAACGGGTCAGGTTATTCATGTAAATGGTGGTTGGTATACATAATTTTTTTGATGTTAGACCATATTATTCGAGTAGGAGGTGATCTAACATGTCAGTTCTTGATGATTTTCAAGAGTGGAAAGGCTTTCTATCCGAGCGTGTAGGCCAAGCGAAAAGCTTAGGAATGGATGATAACTCGATTCAAGATATCGCCTATGAGTTAGGAGATTATCTAGCAAAAGACGTTCAGCCTCAAAATGAACAAGAATTGTTGCTACGTGATCTATGGAAGGTAGCAGGACCAGAGGAACAAAAAATGATGGCAGAGCTTATGGTGAAGATGGTAAGCGATGGCAAACAATAACTGTATGTTTAATTAATAAAACAAGTCTTGTGATTGAGACTTGTTTTATTTTATTTTTTAACGGACAACGCCTTTTATGTAAGGAATTAGTCACGAATCTTTCTTCGTTCAGAAACATGTATGTGCTATACTGAAAAAAACATTCGCTTACACTTGTATTTTAGATGAGAGAATGAGGTGTGAAATGGAAGATCACGAATGGTATCTTGAATATCAAATTCACAAAAATAAAAACCGTCCTGGTTTGTTGGGGGATTTGGCCTCACTACTCGGAATGCTAAAGATTAATATTGTGACGATTAACGGGGTAACCATTGATCGTCGTGGTCTGATCCTGCGCACAAGTAAACCTGAAAAAATAGAGGCTCTAAGCCAAATCCTACATCGGATGGATCATATCCATGTAACTGCTTTGCGAAAGCCTAATGTGACCGATCGTCTTGCTGTGAGGCATGGGAAATATGTTGAACTCTCCAGCGATGACATTAAGACATACCGATTTATTAGAGATGAGATCGGTATTTTAGTAGATTTTCTAGCCGAACAAATGAAGAAAAAAGGGCATCAGCTTATTGGAATTCGAGGAATGCCACGTGTTGGAAAGACAGAGTCTATCGTGGCATCTAGTGTATGTGCGAATAAACGGTGGTCTTTCCTATCCTCAACACTCTTACGACAAACGATTCGTACACAATTAGATGCGAATGAGCTTTCGACTGACCATGTTTACATAATAGATGGGATCGTCTCTACACGTCGTTTTTCGGAAGAGCATGTTTGTTTACTTCGAGAAGTGATGGCGATGGAGACAACAAAGGTGATTGAACACCCTGATATCTTTGTCAGAAACTCGGAGTATCGACTAGAAGATTTTAACTATATGATTGAGCTTAGAAATCATCCTGATGAGGAGATTGTTTACGATTTGATCGACGAACGTCATTCTATGTTTTAGTGGGGTTTAAGAAGGTAGAGAAGCTTCCTAAAGAGAAACCAATAATTAGCTCAGGGAGGTGACCATAATGGGAGTAGGACAACAACTTAGAAGCACTCGTGAATCTCTTGGTATTAGTTTAGAAGAATTAGAAGCCCATACTAAAATTCAAAAGCAGTATTTATCAGCAATTGAAAATGGTCAATTCCACCTGTTGCCAGGTTCAATATATGTACGGTCTTATATTCGCACGTATGCTCTATCGGTAGGTCTGGATCCACATAAAGTACTACATCAAGTGAGGCATACACAATCTGCTGCTAAAGAAAATTCTAGACAACCCGTCTCAACTGTTTCTGAAAGGCCTCGTAATCAACGCTTGCCAAGCATATCGGAGCAAGGTGTGGCAGTGGCCAATGAAAATCGCTGGCAACCAGAAAAAGAGCTCGCTACTACTCGTTCATTTGGGAATACGGTTCGTTGGGATGTAAAACGCGTTGAAAATCATTTGAAAGAAGCAGAGCAAGAACAGGCTGCTACTACCGCTTCACCTAATCGCCTCGCGAGACTCCGAGAACAGGGGAGACCCGAGCGGTTAAGTCAATCGAGTAAATTACCGGTAGTCGCACCATCAGAGCGTCCTGTACAACCTTCAACGAAACCCAGCACTCGTTCTAAGGAACTTCAGGCTTTACAAAATTTGAAAAGCTTATCTCGTAACGATCGTCAAAAACGATCCGCGGAAGAGAATGAGTTTGTGAGTTTAGGTTCTCGTTTGAGAGAGCGCAAGGGGAAATCGAACAAGAAATTCACGTTTTACACGAAATTTTTAATGTTTTGGGCAGTTGTTCTCGCGATTGCAGCTCTCTATGTTCTGTATTTGCGAATAACTAGCTCTTAGGTACATAACACATACAGCCGTTCTAGCTCTTGTAAGAGAGCTTTTTTGACAGAGTATATGTATTTTGATATGCTTGTATCAAATTTATGCGTATTTTTTGAAATAACAAACAGTCAGGTTGAAGAACAAAGTAGCTTCTTGTACGATCATGTAGCATTTGTTTTCAAACCTTTGGGAGGTGTCTGGGATGTCTGAAGAGATTGGACATTATCTTCGACAGGCCCGGGAGTCGATAGGACTGTCCCTCGACCAATTACAAGAAAAAACAAAGATCCAAAAACCTTTTCTTATAGCGATTGAAAATGGTGACTTTGACAAACTACCGAGCCCTTTTTATGTGAGGACCTATCTGCGTTCTTATGCCAATCAAGTCAAGGTAGAGCCTCATCATATTTTGCGTCACTATCGAAAAGAAGAGCAGGCTGTGCGGTATGGAGTACAGCAAAATACTGCTGTTATGCCTGCTGTGGGACAGCAAACGGGTCATTTTTCCTTGAGTCAGACGACAATCCAGAAGCCTGTAAGTTCAAATCGGATTAAAGTTCATACTGCACTTACGATTGCGAAGCCGAGCGTTAACACGCAAGTAAATACGGCACCGGTAATGGATCGGATTGCTCAAACACAGAAACTACGGGCAGTTGATCAGGCTCAGAGTATGTCTGCTATGACTCCACCATTTGAGCCTGGAAAAACGCAGACTATGCCACCCTTCAATCCGGCACAAACACAGCGGATAAAGGCATTAGAGAACTCAGGAGTAAATCGACCTAGTCGTACCGTGCGCGAACAATCTATGACGATTGCTAAGGATCACAAGGTTCGTTCGGAGGAAACAACCCAAAAACCTCTTGTAAAGGTTCCTCCTGCGAACACAAAGATAGACCCGGCAGGACAGGAAACGGTACCATTTGAGATGGTAAAAGACCAAGATCATAAGTTGGGTGCAACAAATTTATCGTCTACTATGCCTGGGTTTGGATCGAAAAAAATGGAGTCGCCCCCTCGTCTAGAAACGAGGCGCGACCCTCGGTTTAGTACTGCTCGATTTGACTCAACAAATCAAACGGAGCCCAAATTGGAGACAGGTTTGGTTCCTCTCTCTGATACGGTCATGACACGTCGTGAGAAATTTGGTTCTTCACGTGATGAAAAACAGGACTCACGCTACTCACAAGATGTAGAGTCTCTCAAAACACTGAGTCGTAGTGCAATGAAAACGAGTCGTAGTTCTAAGTCTAAGTGGAAAGTCGATTTGTTTCCTGTGAAATGGTATTGGATTGCGGGAGCTTTTGGACTCTTGGCCCTCGTTGTTGGGGTGTTGATATATGTTTTTTCTGGTGGAGATAATACCAAGAAAACCAACACATCTAAACCAATCGCTCCTGAACAAGCAACGAAACCGGAAGGTGAAGCAAAGGAATCGACTCCTAGTACGCAGTCTGTAACGGAATCAGGTCCAGTTGAGATTGAAAAATCAGGAGCTGGAACTTATCATGTCTCGAAAGGGAACCAAGTGAAGATCTCGTTCAAATTAAAGCAAGGTACTTCTACCAGCGGACAGATTGTATTAAAAGATGCAGCGGGTAAAGACATTAAACCTGCGTTTGTTTTGAGCACCAAATATCCTAAAACAGATGTTCTATATACGTTTTCTGGAGATGCTAATAAGCTAACCATTTCTATCGCCAAACCAGATGATGTAGAGATTATGGCAAATGGAAATGTATCCATTAATAAAGTGAATCCAGTTAAAGACCTTACCTTTTTAGTAAAAGAATAATAAAATTGTTAAAGAAATGTTCCTGAAAAAGCCTCTTAGCAGGCTTTTTCTTTTGTTTTTCCTAGGATATACTGACATCAAAATGGAGAGCGATGGGAGGATATCTTTGCAGCTATGGTAGATATGGAGCAGCAATCACTATCACAGAAAACACCTAGTCAGTTCGTAAGTAGAAGAAAAAAACATGCTCGAAAGATACAAAAGGGATCAGTTCCTTGGTTCGCATGGTTTGGTGTAGTGCTGGTGGCTTTAGCTATACCAGTTGGCTTTTATGCCTTCAAAGGAAGTGCATTTAATCGAGAAGCTAAGTCTCCCCCTGTCCATACTGAAACGGAATCAGGCAAAGGTAATCCGGGTAGACCGAAAATAGAATTGCAGCCTCAGTCGGGAGGGAAAGACTCTGTTGAGCAATATCGCTTAGGTAATGTGGGCAAAGTTGAGGTTTCCCTTTCAACCAAGAGTAGTGCTTCTTTTAAGGTGTATCGAGATTCATCGAAAGGTAGATTGTTAAAAGAAGGGAAGCTTTCGGTAAACAATGTAGAAAAAATAGAAGATAAAATAGAATTGTATGTATTTTTAGAGAAACCTGATCAAGTTCAATTAAGAGTAAATGGGATTCAAATTGATACATCTCATACAAAAAATGCTCAATCATATCGATTTTTCTTAGTTGAATAAAGATTCGTAAAGAGAAGAGCTTTTTGTGGGTAAGCTTTTGACACCTTACTTTTGCATAGTTTATACTTACGGAAGGATTATCTGCTATCTACTACATATTTGGAAGAATTGATCACACATGAAATATATACCTGCGTATCATTCAGTCGCAATCCTGTTCGTTTCTTCTCCCACACAAGGGATCATTGAGAGGATTTCCTCCAAGAACCAAATCAATGGATTGTCCAGGAGGTAGATCACAGTGAACGTAGCCAACAAGATAACAATGGCACGTATTTTTCTTGTTCCCGTGGTCATGATCTTTTTACTTGTTCGTTTTGATCTTGGATCGATACACTTTGGTCAAGTCACGATAACAGTGAGTGAATTGATTGCGACATTGGTATTTGTTCTAGCGGCTGTTACAGACGGTTTGGATGGATATATAGCTCGAAAGAATAAAATAGTAACCAATCTCGGGAAGTTTCTTGATCCTCTAGCAGATAAACTATTAATTACAGCCGCACTCATTTCACTTGTAGAGATGAATCGTTTAGAGGCATGGATGGCTATCGTCATTATTAGTCGAGAGTTTGCTGTTACAGGATTGCGTTTGATTGGAGCAGTGGAAGGGAAGGTTATCGCTGCTAGTGCATTAGGGAAAGCGAAAACGATCATTCAGATCGTAGCAATCGTGGCACTAATGCTGAATAATGTTCCGTTTGCTCAATATGCGATTCCGTTTGCCTTTTTAGCGAAATGGCTAGCAGTGATCATTACGGTTGTATCAGGCGTCGATTATTTCTATAAAAATAGGAAATTTGTTTCACTTACTACTTCGAACCCGAAACAGTAAAGAGGAGACTCACTTATGAAGGCGGAAGTTATTACCGTTGGAACAGAATTGTTAATGGGTTATACCTTAGACACTCACTCTAGCTTTCTATCACAGGAATGTGCCGTATTGGGGATACCGGTTTATTTCCATACTTCTGTAGATGATGATCGTGATCGACTTTACCAAACATTTCAGCTCGCTAAGGCTCGTTCTGAGTTAGTAATCGTTTGCGGTGGACTCGGTCCAACGTTAGACGATTTGACAAAAGAAACATTGGCTGAGTTCTTGGGTGTTGAATTGATTCAAGATCCAGCGGCTTTTGAAGCATTGCAATCCGCCTTTGCTGGACGTTCTATCCCAATGACAGAGAACAACTTGAAACAAACATATGCATTTCCGAATGGGACTGTGTTTTTAAACTCCAGAGGTACTGCTCCCGGTCTAGCTGTTACTGCAGAAGGGATTACATATATCCTTTTGCCAGGTCCTCCCGGTGAAATGCTCCCCATGTTTGAAGGACAGATTCGTGAATTTATTCTTTCTCTCATCCCTAGTCGAAGGGTAATTGTATCTCATCCTCTTTCTTTTTTTGGAATTGGAGAATCTTTATTAGAAGATCGATTGAAGGATTTGATCCAATCAGAAACATCTCCAACTATTGCAACATATGCTGAAGAAGCGGGAGTTGTTTTGCGAATTACAGTGGAGGCTGCGTCAGCGAGTGAGGCTAAGGCAAAAATTGAACTGATCAGACAGGAAATCCTTCATCGTGTAGGGGAGTTTTGTTTTAGTGAGAAAAAAGAGACTTTAGAAGAAGTTGTTTTATCTATTATGCAGGATCGGAAGCAGACTGTAGCGATGGCAGAGAGTTGTACGGGTGGCTTCCTTACGTATCTACTAACCACCGTGCCTGGCGCGAGTCAAGCTGTGTTGGGTGGTATCGTTACGTATACCAATGAAATCAAAGAACGTATGACGAACGTTTCAGCAGATACACTTCAAAAATATGGTGCGATTAGCGGAGAAGCGGCGACTGAGATGGTAGAGCATACAAGAGCTCAATTCCAAAGTGATTTTGCCATCAGTGTAACAGGGCTTGCGGGGCCAACACCTTCGGAAGGAAAACCTGTTGGGGAGGTCTGGATCGCGATTGCCGCGAAAAATGGCAATACAGAGGTCTATCGTCATATGATTAGAGGGCAACGTAAACGAGTTCAGTTATTAGCAGCAAAATATGCTCTATTCCATCTATGGCAGAGATTAAAAAAAGGGTGATTTTACAACATGACGAAGAGTTTTGATGAATTTGGACTACAACCTGATATTTTAAAAGGAATTTACGATATTGGCTTTGAAGAGCCTTCTCCGATTCAGATCGAGTGTATTCCCGCTGTATTACGCGGGGAAGATGTGATTGGGCAGGCACAGACAGGAACAGGTAAGACTGCGGCTTTTGGAATTCCGATATTAGATCGTATTCAAACCAAAGTGAACCAAGTGCAGAGCATTATCCTTACCCCTACTCGTGAACTAGCGATTCAGGTGTCTGAAGAATTACGGCGTATCGGTCGGCCAGGTCGGATTAAAACACTTCCAATCTATGGTGGACAATCTATCGGACGACAAGTAAAGGCATTGGAGCAGGGAGTCCATGTTGTTATTGGTACTCCGGGAAGGCTACTAGATCATTTGCGTCGTGGGACACTAAAGGTGGATGCAATTGAGGTAATTGTTTTAGATGAAGCAGATGAGATGCTAGATATGGGTTTCATTGAGGACATCGAATCGGTATTACGTTTTGTACCGACAGACCGCCAGCTTCTTCTTTTCTCAGCTACTATGCCTCCTGCTATTCGCCAATTAGCGAATAAGTATATGCGCAAACCACGGTATATTACGATTAATCGGGGCGATGTGAGTGTACCTATGATTAAGCAAGTATACTACCGGGTACTTGAGAATCATAAAATAGATGCGCTTTGCCGAATTCTAGATAGTGAGGAAGTTAATTTAGGAATTGTCTTCTGTCGAACGAAAAAAGGTGTAGATGAGTTAGCAGAAGCACTTCAGGCACGTGGCTATCTATCTGGAGGACTACATGGAGATCTCCAACAATATCAACGGGATCGCGTGATGAGCGCTTTCCGTAATAGTGAGATTGAATTGCTTGTAGCTACTGATGTAGCGGCACGGGGTATTGATGTTGGAAGTGTAACGCATGTAATTAACTTTGATATTCCCCAAGATGTAGAGAGCTATGTGCACCGTATTGGTCGTACAGGTCGTGCAGGTCGTGCGGGTGTTGCGTTAACTCTCGTAACTCCACGTGAGATGAAGCAATTGCGCACGATTGAAGAGGAAACGGGTAACCGTTTGAAATCAAAAGAACTCCCTACTCTAGAAGAAATTGCTACGAAACAACAGCAGACTTGGATGACTCAAATAGGGGAAGTAATCCAAGCTGAGACGGATCTTAGCCTGTTCGAAGAGATGTTAGGACAATTGAGTGAGAAATACTCCACTGAGAAGGTAGCGGCCGCAGCGCTTTACCTGTCCTTCTCAGAGCGTTTCTCCAAAGGCCCTGATGCAGGGTATAATTTTGGAGAAACAGGTGCTTCGCCAGGTATGGTTCGCTTCTTTATCAATGTGGGGCGTAATGTAAATATGCGTCCACAAGAGTTGGCACAAGCCATTGCGGATCATGCAGGAATTGCTTTGCGCCAGGTTGGACGAATTAATATCTATGACCGCTTCTCCTTTGTAGAAGTGCCAGAAGATGTAGCTCCATTCGTCTATGAAGCACTTCGTCAGTCTAAAATCAACGGTGCACGTGTGAACATGGAACCTGCACGTCCGCGTACGAGCACTCCTCCTTCTGAGCGTACAGTCCGACCTAGAGGGTAAGGTAACCATAAAAAAGGAACCATCTTGTTGGATGGTTCCTTTTTTATATGTAATATGGAATTTTTGATGAATGGTAATGCCTAGTCTGCAATCCCGAGAGCAATCTTGGCATAGCGAGACATGCGACTTTTGTCCCAAGGAGGATCATAGATGATGTTGACTTCCACATCTTGGACGTTGTTTACTCTCATGACCGCTTCCGTGACCATACCGTGGATAGTAGCAGAGAGAGGGCACCCCATTGCTGTCAGTGTCATCGTGACGGTAGCCTTTTGCTTGTCATCGATTTCAAGGTTATAGATAAGCCCAAGGTTTACGATGTCGATATGAAGTTCTGGATCAAGTACGTTTTCTAATTCATCTAAAATAGCTTCTTTCATTGCTTCTTGATTCAAGATAATAGCCTCCCATCGATGTTCAATTTCTTTCCTTCTTTCAATGTACCATAGCCAAACAGAAAATAAAAAACGAATGGATGTTCGTAAAATAGTATTGGCAGTAAATGAAAAACAAGGTATGATAATACTAGTACATAAAAGGACAGAGGAGTGGGCGCATTGTCAGATCGTCGTCAGGCTTTAGAAATCGCACTTAGACAAATTGAAAAACAATTCGGAAAAGGTTCCGTTATGCGCATGGGTGAAGAATCAGTTTCCCAAGTAGAGACAGCTTCAACCGGAGCCCTTGCATTAGACATCGCACTGGGAATTGGTGGATTCCCTCGTGGAAGAATTATTGAGGTATACGGCCCAGAATCTTCAGGTAAGACGACGGTTGCTCTGCACGCGATTGCAGAAGTACAGAAAATGGGTGGACAAGCTGCATTTATTGACGCGGAACATGCACTAGATCCGGCCTATGCTCAAAAGTTAGGTGTAAACATCTCTGAGATGCTCTTATCTCAACCGGATACAGGAGAACAAGCTTTGGAAATTGCAGAAGCACTCGTTCGTAGTGGGGCCGTTGATGTGATCGTAATCGACTCCGTAGCAGCATTGGTTCCTAAGGCAGAGATTGAAGGAGAGATGGGAGATTCCCATGTAGGTCTTCAAGCTCGTTTGATGTCACAAGCACTTCGGAAGCTTTCTGGAGCTATTAATAAATCGAAGACCATCGCGATTTTTATTAACCAGATTCGTGAAAAAGTAGGGGTTATGTTTGGCAACCCTGAGGTTACTCCAGGTGGCCGTGCGTTAAAATTTTACTCAAGTGTTCGTCTTGAAGTTCGTCGTGCTGAAACAATTAAGCAGGGTACGGACATGGTAGGGAATCGTACGAAGATTAAGGTGGTAAAAAACAAAGTAGCTCCTCCATTTAAAACGGCTGAAGTAGATATTATGTTCGGAGAAGGAATCTCTCGTGAAGGTAGTGCGCTTGATATTGCCACAGAATTGGATATTGTAAATAAGAGTGGTGCTTGGTACTCCTTTGAAGGGGAGCGTTTGGGCCAAGGTCGCGAAAATGCAAAGTTATTCTTGAAAGAAAACCCTGCATTGTTTATCGAGATCGAAAACCGAATTCGTACCCATTATGAGTTACCTCTTGCACAGGTACCAGCTCCGGCAGTAGAGGAAAAAAGTGCACAGCGCGGTCGTAAATCAAAAGAACAAGCAGACTCTGACCCGATTATTACGGCAGCTTTAGCAGCAGGTCTTGACCAAGAAGATTAAAAAGGCGGGTGAAGAAAGTGGGTTCGAATATCACCCGAATCGAAAAGGAATCGGCATTGGGTAGACGTTATCACATTTATGTGGATGGAGAGTTTGCACTCTCTATCCATGAGGATGTGTTAATTAAATTCCGACTACATAAGGGCATGGATGTAGATGAAGCTGATTGCCAGCACTGGTTGCTTGCTGAGGAACAGAATCGTGCTCGTCAAATCTCTTTTAAATATATAGGCTTTCGTCCTCGTACTGTTCACCAAGTTCACCAACATCTCTTAGAAAAAGGATTTTCTCGTGAGCATATCCAAGCTGTTACGGAGGAATTGGTGCAACAAGGTTATCTCAATGACGGGCAGTATGCTGTGGCGTGGGTTGAGGAGCGGCAGAGGCTGAAGGGATTGGGGTCTACTCGATTACGTCAAGAATTAAAGCAAAAAGGTGTGGCGGATCATTGGATTGATAAGGCACTATCCTACATTGAACAAGATGAAGAGCGCCAACTGGCAATGACCCTTGCCGAGAGGCGCTATTCTCGTATCCAAGACGATCTCTGGCCAAAAGTAGAACGGAAACTAGGACAATACCTAATGAGGCGCGGTTTTTCTGCAGGTATTGTCTACCCAATCTTAAGACATTTCCGGTCCATTCATCGACAAGAAAAGGGGGATCGTTTGTGAAGATACTCTATTTTACGGATACCCACATTCGAGGGAATTCACCACGAAGTCGAAAGGATGATTTTCCATCCACGATCCGTAGAAAAATGGAAGAGATCATCGAACTTGCCAACATACATCAAGTAGATTATGTGTTACATGGTGGGGATGTATTTGATCATCCGAATCTATCCCCAGCAGTAGTAGGAGATTTTGCTAGTTTGTTTCGTGGTTTTGGAGTGCCGGTCTATGCGATTGCAGGGAATCACGATGTATATGCCCATAACCCGATTACGCTCCCACGTACGATGTTAGGACTGTTGGATGCATTTGGTACCTTGCAACTCGTGCACGAAGGAAATCGTATTAAGTTAGAGAAAGATGGCATCGTGGTACAACTAAGTGGACAGCCTTTCCACTATGATTTAGATAAGCGCGAGATTTCCTTTGATTATGCGGTCAAGAATGAGATGGAAGCTCATTTTTGTATTCATATGGTACATAGTATGTTGGTTGATCGCCCGTTGCCTGATAGTGTGGCTCATACTTTGATTTCGCAATTATGGGAGCTAGACAGCGATGTAGATGTTGTTTTGACAGGGCATTATCATGCAGGATTTCCGGTTCAGCATCGGGAAGGAAGATATGTGTTAAACCCAGGGGCGATCGCACGGGTAAACAATCATTTATCTGAGATGCGGCGAACACCTCAAGTGGTATTGCTTACACTGACAGATTGTATTGATGTTACCGTGATTCCACTCACTTCTGCACAATTAGGCGAGGAGATATTAGACCGGAGTCACATTGAAAAAGCAAGATATCAGGAAGAGCGCTGGGCGGAGTTTACGAGACAAGTAGATGCTGCGTTAGAGCTAAAGACACTAAATGTAGATACGATTATTGAAACGATTGCAGATAACGATGAAATTCAGGAATCAGTAAGGCTGGATGCCTTACGAAGAATTAGCAAAGCAAAAGAGATGCGGGAAGGAGAGGGAGCGTGAAACAATTTCGGAAGCTAGAGATCCATAATTTTCAATCTCATGAGCATACGGTCGTACAGCTCTCTCCTGGCCTAAACGTATTTGTAGGTGCATCTGATAATGGGAAGAGCGCTATTTTACGAGCGCTACGTTGGGTGTTGTTTAATGTGCCTCGTGGGGCTGATTATATTCGCACAGGAACCACTAAGTGCCTAGTAAACCTTACGATGGATGACGGTACAGAGATTGAACGAATACGTAGTACAGGTTCGATTAATCGCTATATTTTACGCAAACCGGACGAACAAGAGTTGGTTTTTGAGGGTTTTGGTTCAGAAGTTCCACATGAAATTACGGAAATCCATCAAATGACACCTGTGAAATTAGATGCTGCACAAGAGATCCTTCTTCAGTTTGGTAGTCAATTGGACGGGCCTTTTTTACTCTCGGAATCGCCCGGTACGAAAGCAAAAATGTTAGGGTTTATCAGTGGTGCGCAAATTATTGATGTAGCTTTAAAGCAGGCAAACAGTGATCGGAAGGCGATTTTAGAGGAGGGAAGAAGGACAGAGAAAAACAAGCAATCCCTTCTCGAACAGTTGAAGCCTTATGAGAATTTAATTGATTTACGTCGCCAACTAGACGAAAGCAAGAAGAAGATTGCTAGAATCAAAGAGTTGCAACATAGGCTCCAGCAACTTCGAAAGACAGCTCATCTTTATACAGAAGCGAAACAAGAGCAAGTGTATTGGGCTGGGATAATAGAATCGTTATCACCACTCCCACATGCTGAGATAAAAAAAACAGAGTTAGAGATGATGGCTTTCCAGCATATACAACTACAACAAAGACGAATCAGATGGAAGAATCATCAAAGCGAAAAGCGCCAGTGCCAGCAACAACTTGTCCATCTTGAAAAATCTCCAGAAGCAGAAGCACGTTTAGCCGAGATTATGGATTTGTCTACTCGATTCAAACTGCTTTACCGCCTATATCATCGTTATAAGAATGTAAAATCTGAGCATGAGAAAACGATACAGGTTTTAAAGAGGAATCAGAAGCTTGGAGAAGCCGCAGAGCGTTTTCAGCAGATGATTCATGAAAATGAAAAAAGGGATCAGTTGGAGCACAGATGGAAAATCTATCAGTCTCTTTACTCTCAAAAACAACAGCAATTAGCGATCTTAACAAAAACAGAGGCGATTGATCAAGTCTATCGCATTTTATGGCCTAAATTAGAAACTCATACAAAACAAATGGAATTATATCGTGAACAACAATCAAAATACGTCCACCTTCATCAACGAGTGATGAAAGGCCGAAAGTATTGCACAGACCAAGAAAAAGAGATTAAATATTTAACCGAGGAATACGTAAGGTTACTTCGAGTAAATAAGAAGTGTCCAACATGTGGCTCTCAGATTCATGGAGATGTAATGGAACATCTGATGAGCGAATTAGGAGGGGATGTATATGCTACAACTGGAAGATAAGATGAAAGAGCTAAAGGTCCGAATTGAAGCGGCTAGAGAGCAGAGAACACGGGCAGAAGGGAAATTAGAGAATCTAGAGAAGCAAGAGGCGGAGTTGTTAAACGAGTTAGAGCAGTTAGGAGTAAAACCGGAAGAGCTAGAGGAAGAGATAGGACGTCTGGAGAGGGAGATTCAAAGAGGGATCCAAGAAGTAAATGATCTCCTACCTAAGGAGTTGGTTTAGATGGATACGGACCTCTCTCTAGAAGCTCTGGAGAAAATAGTAAGGCAGTATGAAACAGAGTGGTCTGAACGGAAGGGGAAACAAGATCTTCTTTTAGAACAGCTTCATGAAGTGGAAAAACATTGGCAACTCTACCAAGAGGAAAAAGAATTACTCGATCAAGTTCGAATTCTGTTTCAAAAAGCTTCTGACTATGCCAGGCAGCAAGCAAAAGCCCAGCTAGAGTTACTAGTAACAAGGGCATTGCAAATGGTATTTGGTCCTGCATTTTCTTTTATCATTGAATTGTCGGAAGCTGGCAAAAATCCAAGTGCGGAGTTTTTTGTTGTAACCGATTGGGATGGACTACAGGTAAAGAACAAGCCTCAAGACTCTCGCGGGGGAGGAATTGTTGATATTATTTCTCTTGCTCTGCGAATTGCACTCATTACTACGATTCAACCCCGTGTGGAAGGGCCGTTAATTTTAGATGAACCTGGCAAACATGTAAGTAAGGACTATGTAGTTCCCATGGTTCAATTTCTCCAGCTCATATCGCAAACATATGGCAGACAAATCATCCTTGTTACCCATAATAGCGATTTAACCGAATCAGCGGACCAAGTCTATGAAGTGCGCCTACATGGTGGGAAGTCGGAGTTGGTGCTTCTCACCTCTCCTTGACAATGGTAATTTATAAATAATAAAATCAAGTTATATCTTTTTTGAGGAATGACTTCGAAAGAGATGTACTCGGTTTTAAGAGTTCCTATGATGATGCATATGAAATGATCAATTTGCTGGTTATACAGCCTAACTTGGTAAAGAGCAAACAACAAAGGGACGAGCTTAGTGGACCGAAATGATCGGTCTTGTTTTTTAATAAAAGAAAAGAGGAGGTGAAAGCGGATGCAAATTCAATCCATCATTCTGCTTTTAGCCTCACTATTGGCAGGATTTGGGGTGGGCTACTGGATTCGAAAAATGACTGCAGAAGCCCGCATCGGAAGTGCTGAGAAGGAAGCACAGGTAATTGTTGAAAAGGCTCATCAAAATGCGGAAGCAGCCAAAAAAGAAAAGATTTTTGAAGCACGTGATGAGGCCCATCAACTTCGGATGGATGTAGAAAAAGAAATTCGTGAACAACGAAACGAATTACAACGTTTTGAGCGTCGTCTTGCACAGAAGGAGGAGACGCTCGAACGAAAGCAACATGGTGTAGAACGTCGTGAGGAAGCTCAAGCGATCAAAGAACGCCAATTAGAAGCGCGAGTGGAACAAATCGAAGACCTGCATCAAAAGCAAGTTCGTGAGATGGAACGGATTTCGAACTTGACTGCAGACGAAGCAAGACAGTTGATTCTAACCAAAGTAGAAAACGAAATGCGTCATGAAACGGCTCAAATTGTGAAGGATATGGAGCAACAAGCTCTTGAAGAGGGAGATAAACGCGCTCGTAATATCTTGTCTCTTTGTATCCAACGTTGTGCTGCGGATCACGTGGCGGAAACAACGGTCTCTGTGGTTACCTTACCGAATGATGAGATGAAGGGACGAATCATTGGGCGTGAAGGGCGCAATATCCGTACTTTGGAAACATTGACTGGTATCGATCTCATTATTGATGATACGCCAGAAGCAGTTATTCTGTCTGGCTTTGATCCAATTCGTCGTGAAGTAGCGCGAGTCGCACTCGAAAAACTCGTAGCGGATGGTCGAATCCATCCAGCTCGCATTGAAGAGATGGTGGAGAAATCCCGCCGTGATGTGGATGAACGAATTCGAGAATACGGGGAGCAGGCTACTTTTGAGACGGGTGTTCATGGAATCCACCCTGATTTGATCAAGATTGTAGGCCGATTGAAATTCCGTACAAGTTATGGACAAAATGTCCTAAAACATTCGATGGAAGTGGCGCATCTCTGTGGCTTGTTAGCGGCTGAACTAGGTGAAGACATTCATTTAGCGAAGCGTGCAGGTCTTTTGCATGATATCGGAAAAGCAATTGACCATGAAGTGGAAGGTTCCCATGTAGAAATTGGTGTAGAGTTGGCCAAAAAGTACAGTGAACATCCTGTCGTAATCAATAGTATTGCTTCTCATCATGGTGATTGTGAGGCTGAAAGTGTAATTGCTGTGTTAGTACGTGCAGCTGATGCGTTATCGGCAGCCCGTCCAGGAGCACGACGTGAGACGCTAGAAGCGTATATCAAGAGACTGGAGAAACTAGAAGAGATCTGTGAGTCGTTTGAAGGCGTCGAAAAATCATACGCTATTCAAGCAGGACGTGAATGCCGCATCATTGTTCGACCTGAAGAAGTGGATGATGTAGAGGCAAGTCGCCTTGCTCGTGAGATTACGAAACAGATTGAAAGTCAGCTAGACTATCCAGGACAAATCAAAGTAACAGTAATCCGTGAAACAAGATCGGTAGAGTATGCAAAATAAAGTGGCTGGAACGCCGCTTTATTTTTTTTAAGTTTTGAATGAGGTTGGAGGAAATATTAAATTTATGAGAATTTTAATGATAGGAGATGTCGTGGGCCGGCTTGGTCGACAGACTCTTCAAACGTACGTACCACAATTAAAAAACACTTATCAACCTGATGTGATCGTTGTAAATGCGGAAAACGCAGCGAATAATGGCAGAGGAGTTACGAAAGAGATCGTTCGAGAGTTTCGATCTCTCGGGGTGCATTGTTTAACATTAGGTAACCATACATGGGGACAGTCTGAGATTTTTGATTTTATTGAGGGCGAGGAACACTTGGTGCGACCTGCCAACTATCCGGAAGGAACGCCTGGTAAAGGGTTTACCACTCTTTCGACCCCGAAGGGGAAAGTTACGGTTATGAATCTGATGGGGCGTAGCTTTATGTCTCCTCTCACCTTGGACTGCCCTATGAAAAGTTTTGAAAAAATGTATAAACAAATATCTGCAGAACACTATATTTTGGTTGATTTTCATGCTGAAACTACCTCTGAAAAACAATCTTTTGCTTGGTTTGTAGATGGAAAGGCATCTGCGGTGATTGGCACGCATACACATGTACAAACAGCAGATGAACGAATCCTTCCTAAAGGCACAGCTTATCTAACAGATGTGGGAATGGTGGGTCCTTATGATGGAATTATTGGGATGGATAGGGAGTTGGTCATTCGTCGCTACCTTACTCAACTACCCGTTCGTTTCGAAGTAGCTGGCGGTAGGTTTCAGTTAAATGCTGTTCTTCTGGATTTTGATACTTCGACTAAAAAGGCTAGACGAATTCAAAGGATTCGAATTGACGAAGACTCACCGTGGTTTCATTAATAACTTCGGTAGTTTTCAAATAAAATTCTTTCTGATTTTTCATTTCTATCTACATTTTTAAGAAGGAATTTTTAAAACTTAGTCGAATATATTAGGAGTGGACTCACTCATAACCATCGAGGAGGTACAGTCATGGAAGTATTAAAAGTTTCAGCAAAATCCAACCCGAATTCTGTAGCAGGCGCACTCGCTGGTGTTTTGCGTGAACGCGGTCAAGCGGAAATGCAAGCTATTGGAGCGGGTGCACTTAATCAAGCAGTAAAAGCTGTTGCGATTGCACGAGGATTTGTGGCGCCTAGTGGGATTGATCTCATATGCGTTCCAGCATTTACAGACATCGTAATCGATGGAGAAGAGCGTACGGCGATCAAACTAATCGTAGAACCTCGCTAACTCAGATTCGTATATAACTTTTAGTAAAAACCTGTTTATAATAGACAGGTTTATTTTTTTATTGAGCTTGGAGGGACGTACATGTGGATTATAGATGGGCATTGTGATGTTCTATTAAAATTATGGAATTCTCCCGATCAACACGATTTTTATGAGGAAGATTCGGCATTAGATGTTTCGTACTATGGTCTATGCTCTACAAATAGCTTCATGCAAAACTTTGCTGTTTTCGTTCCACCTCGAATTCCAGTAGGACAACGATTTTTAGCAGCGGCCCAGCAAATTGACATTTTTTATCAAAAGGTGCTACAGGATCAATCGAAGATGACCTTGATTACAAATCGAGAGGAGTTGGATGATTTACGAGTAACTCGTGAAAAAGACGACCATACTCGGATTGGGGCAATCTTATCTCTAGAAGGCGCAGACGCTCTTCAAGGGGAGATTGCCTATTTGCGATTATTCCATCGTCTAGGAGTGCGCTCCATGGGTCTTACGTGGAACTATGCAAATGAAGTAGGGGATGGAATTCAAGAAATACGCAATGGGGGGATTACTCGATTTGGCCACCAAGTTTTGGGAGAGATGAAAAAACTAAAGATGATTTGCGATGTTTCTCATCTCTCCATCCGAAGTTTCTGGGATGTGATGGAGCACACGGATTTAGTGGTGATGGCGAGTCATTCAAATACACGCGCTCTATGTCCACATGTGCGAAATTTGGAGGATGATCAAATTCGAACATTGATTCAGAAAGATGGTATGATTGGTGTGACGTTTGTCCCGTATTTTGTTTATCAACCAGCAAATGAGTCAAATATAAGTCATGTCATACGGCATATTGAACATATTTGTGAACTGGGAGGGGCAGATAACATCATGTTTGGTTCTGATTTTGATGGAATTGAAGAAAAAGTAACTGGTTTAGAAACGACAAAACAGTACTCTCAGTTTATCCACATGCTATTGCAATATTATCCATCTGATTTAGTAGAAAAATGGGCATGGAAAAGCAGTTATGTATTCTATAGTAAAGCGTTTTCATAACACATTGTATAAATATACGTTTTTATGAATTAATTTTAGTGATTTGTTGGTATAGCAAAACCGAATGTGAACAATTTTAGAAGGGAAACGGTTGCTTTTTCAGGTGGGCAGGTCTAGAATGATAAATGAAAATGCGTTAGACGACTCACCACAAAAATGGACTGTATTTTTTCGTTTGTGAAGAGCCGATCTAGAATCTAACATATAAATGATATTGTAATCGTTGTGTTTGGGAGTTTAAAGGAGATGAGTTCATGATTAAGCAGCTTTCGTGGAAAGTGGGCGGACAGCAAGGTGAAGGGATCGACAGTGCCGGTGAGATTCTTTCGACTGCATTAAACCGACAAGGTTATCATCTATATGCGTATCGCCACTTTTCCTCTAGGATTAAAGGTGGACATTCGAATACTAAGCTTCGTATGAGTACCGATCCAATCGGTTCGATCGCCGATGACCTCGATATTTTGGTTGCATTTGACCAAGAAACGATCGATCTTAATGCACACGAGTTAATCAGAAACGGAGTCATCTTGGCGGATGAAAAGTTTGATCCTGCATTGCCTGAAGGTATCACAGCTCACTTATTAGCGGTACCATTCACGAAAATCGCTGAAGAAGTTGGCATGGCTCAGATGAAAAATATGGTGGCGGTAGGTGCTTCGACAGCTCTCCTCGGATTGCCACTTGCTGCGTTCCGTGAGGTAATCGAAGGACGCTTCTTGAAAAAGGGACAAAAAGTCGTTGATAAGAACATGGAAGCGATCGAACGTGGCCGTGACTATGTGAAAGAACTTACAATTGATGATCTTCCTGATTTTGAATTAGCAACCTCGGACGGTCAAAAGCGTCTTTACATGATTGGTAATGATGCGATTGCATTTGGAGCTGTTGCGGCTGGAGCTCGTTTGATGGCTGCATATCCGATTACTCCATCATCTGAAATTATGGAATACCTGATTCGGAAACTTCCTGAGTTCGGTGGAACGGTTGTTCAGACAGAAGATGAATTGGCCGCTATTACGATGACCATCGGTGCCAACTATGGTGGTGTGCGTGCGTTAACAGCTTCTGCTGGTCCAGGACTTTCATTGATGACAGAAGCGATTGGACTTGCTGGTATGACAGAAACCCCGTGTGTGATCGTGGATACCCAACGTGGTGGTCCAAGTACCGGTCTACCAACTAAGCAAGAGCAATCCGATGTGCTTTCTATGTTATATAGTACTCACGGAGAGATTCCTAAAATCGTAATCGCTCCAAGCTCTGCTGAAGAGTGTTTCTACGATACGATTGAAGCATTTAATATGGCTGAGAAGTATCAATGTCCGGTTATTATTCTAACGGACCTAGCGGTATCTCTCGGGAAACAGACGGTGGATCCGTTATCCTATGATCGAGTTAAAATCGACCGCGGAAAGCTACTTCCATTTGATGCAGATCTCCCGCAATTAGGGGACTCAGAATTGTTCCCACGTTATGAGCTTACGGAGGATGGCATTTCTCGTCGTACGCTTCCAGGTACTAAAAATGGGATTCATCACGTTACAGGTGTTGAGCATAGCGAGACAGGTCGTCCTTCTGAAAGTGCTGAAAACCGGATTAACATGATGGATAAACGTCTAGGAAAGCTTAGCCAAGATATCGGCTATACCAATCCAATAGCAGTTGATGCACCTCATGAAGAAGCAGATCTTCTGGTAATTGGATTTAACTCAACCAAAGGTACCATTGCTGAGGCGATCGAACGCCTTGAACTAGATGGTTTAAAAGTAAACCAAGCGCATATACGTCAGTTAATGCCTTTCCCTACTGATTTATTGGCGGAACAAATGAAGAACGCGAAAAAAGTTCTTGTCGTTGAGAACAATGCAACAGGTCAGTTGACCTCCTTAATTAAGATGAATGTAGGAATGGCTGAGAAAATCGAATTCTATGGTAAGTATGATGGGAATCCATTTTACCCAGCTGAAATTACAAACGCATGTAAGGAGCTGTTAGTTCATGGCAACATTTAAGGATTTCCGCAACAAAGTGAAGCCCAACTGGTGTCCAGGTTGTGGGGACTTCTCAGTACTCGCAGCTATGCAACGCGCGTTTGCTAATGTAGGTTTGGAGCCAGAAGAGGTAGCAATCGTTTCAGGAATCGGTTGTTCGGGTCGAATCTCTGGTTATGTAAATGCATATGGCTTACACGGAGTACACGGTCGTGCACTCCCCATTGCTCAAGGGCTAAAATTAGCGAACCGTGACTTAACAGTCGTAGCATCAGGTGGAGATGGGGATGGTTTTGCCATTGGTATGGGTCATACGGTACATGCGATCCGTCGTAATGTGGATGTTACTTATGTCGTAATGGATAACCAAATCTATGGTTTGACAAAAGGACAAACTTCTCCACGTAGTGCACAAGGATTCCAGACCAAAAGTACGCCTCAAGGATCGATTGAACAAGCCATTTCTCCATTGGAGTTGGCACTATCTTTAAATGCTGGCTTTGTAGCACAATCATTCTCCAGTGACCTGAAACAACTTACTCACGTGATTGAAGAAGGATTAAAGCATAAAGGCTTTAGCTTAATCAATGTGTATAGCCCATGTGTAACATATAACAAAATTAATACCTACGAATGGTTTAAGCAAAATATCGTAAACCTAGATACCTTAGAGGGATATGATAATGCTAACCGAGCACAAGCTATGCAAACATTGATGGAGCACAATGGCTTGGTAACCGGAATTCTTTATCAAAACAAAGAGCGTCCACCGTATGAAGCGATGATTAAGGGCTTTAAAGAAGAAGGGTTGGCAAAACAAGATCTCAATATTTCAGAAGAGCAGTTTGACCGTCTCATGGCTGAATTCGCATAAGGTCTTATGTCCTCATTTTTCTTTCTCATATAGACAAAATAGGATCTCGAAAAAATTCGAGGTCCTATTTTTATGGAGATTTTCATAAATAGTCACTTCATAAATTCCATATATAATTAGACTAGTTTGCTATACAAACAAAAATACACAATATCTTCTCTAGCAACAAAGCTAAGAAGCCATGGAAAAAGTAAAAAGGTATTCCTATCCATCCACCCTATGTAGCAGCAGAGAAGATAAGAATACCATTTAGTATGATCTGGACTAATCGTCCTTATTGGTTGCGGTAGCCACTGCTGCTTCATTTTGCTTTTTAAAGCGAGTTTCTACAAAATTTCCTTTGCCAACACTCATCGCAGCAAGTAGCCCGACGATAGAGAAGATGACTGTGAGATAAAAGCCGTTATTGATAGCAAGTTCAAGAGCATCACGTAGAAACTGTTGAATTTGAGGAGGGACTTGTCCACCAGAATGCATAAGAATTTCTGGATTTGCTAATTGATCTACTTTATCAGATGGAATACCTAACTTATTTGCACCATCTTGTATTTTATGTTGGAGCTGATTATTTACGATCGTTGCCATAATGGAAGCTCCTAATACACCACCAATATTGCGCCAGAAACCGATGATTGAACTAGTGATTCCTAGATAACGAGACTCTACATTAGCCGCGATAGCATTTTGAGCAGTACTCATCAAGGGTCCAAGTGCAAAGGCACCCAATACGATCATCAGAAGTGTTATAGTAGTCCAGGATGCAGTATGGGACAACATGGTTAGTGCGATGCAACTTCCGATAGCGGATACCATCGAGATTGTCGATAAAGTACGGAACGAGACCTTACTTTGCAAGATACCTGCTACACTCGCTCCAACCATCAATGAAAACATCATAGGAGTGAGTAGGCTGTTAGAGTTTGTTTTTCCGAGTACAGCCACAGCAAAGATAGGTAGATACGTAATTGCGGCAAATAGAATGGCGCCTTGGCACAGGCACATGAGACTGGTTCCACGTACTACTTTGTTTTTAAAGAGATGGAGTGGCAAGATCGGCTCTGCAACTCTCTTCTCGGCTATGATGAAGGCGACTCCAAAGATTACAGAGAGGGCAAATAGACCAATGATCTGCCAGGATCCCCATGCGTACTCTTTTCCGCCCCACTCTACTCCCAGCATAAATGAAACGGTTGTAATAATAATAAAGACAGTTCCGAAATAATCAATCTTAGGTCGTACTTGAGAACGGGACTCTTGCAAGGCAAATAGTAGAATGACAAATGCTAGGATACCAACAGGTATATTTACAAAGAAACACCAACGCCAATCCAAAGAGGAGGATATCCACGTTCCTAACTGCGGTCCAGCTACTGAAGACAGCCCGAAAATCCCGGCAAATACTCCTGTGAGCTTTGATGCTTCTTTCGGATCAGAGAACAACGAAAAGATAATGGTAAAACTAATTGGCATGAGTGAGCCAGCACCAATCCCTTGTAGGACACGTGACCAAATTAATTGATCGATATTTTGAGAGAATCCACATAGGATAGATCCAGTGAGAAACAACCCAATTCCTATTAAGTATAGTAATTTCCGCCCAAAGATATCAGACATTTTACCGAAAACTAACATGGTACTGGTGGAAGCGAGCACATAAGCGGTAAATACCCAGCTTACTCGGTCAAACCCGCCAATATCTTCAATGATGGTATTAATTGCAGCAGAGGTAATCGTGTTATCGAGTGAAGCCATTAAAATGCCAAGTGCCATGGCTAGAAGAACTAATTTATTTTTCCCATTCAAGGTGATTCCTCCAACGTATTTTTATTTTTTTATGCAGGAAACTACTACATATCTTTCGAATAACGAAATTCATTATACCAATCTGGTCCCGACTGGGTCAATCAATGAGTTTTGTCCGCTCTAAAAAGACAGTTGCTACTACCCATATCGCTTTAAATCATTTATAATGATTCATGATCTTATATGAAAACGAATTAGAATAAGGAAAGGAGTGTCCGTAGTGGAAGGAACTATGCGCGCTCTAGTTAAACATCATCGAGGTGAGGGAGCACAATTACGTGAAGTACCGATCCCAACCATTGGGCCAGATGAAGCATTAATTGAGGTAAAATCTTCCAGTATATGTGGAACAGATGTCCATATTTATACATGGGATGAATGGGCACAGAGTCGGATTAAACCACCTTATGTATTTGGTCATGAACTGGGTGGAGTGGTAGTAGAAGTGGGTGAAAACGTTTCCAATTTGCAAGTAGGTGATCATGTATCCGCAGAAACCCATATCGTATGTGGTCACTGTGCGGCGTGCCGACGGAATGATTACCATGTTTGCCTGAACACCCAAATCATCGGGGTAGACAGAGATGGTTGCTTTACGAAATATGTTGCCCTTCCTGCATCTAATTTATGGGTAAATGACCCAAGTCTTCCATTTGAAATCGCTTCATTAATGGAGCCGATGGGAAATGCGGTTCATACGGTTTTATCTGGAGAGGTAGCGGGGCGTAGTGTCGCTGTAGTAGGATGCGGCCCGATTGGTATTATGGCGGTGGCAGTTGCAAAAGCTGCGGGTGCCTCTAAAGTAATTGCACTAGATGTAAATGAATATCGATTGAATCTTGCCGAACAGATGGGTGCTACGCATATGATTCGCTCCCATGAAGAAGACCCAGTGAAAGCTACTCAAGCCATCACGCGTGGAGAGGGTGTAGAAGTAGTATTGGAGATGTCGGGACATCCGATCGCGATGAAACAGGCGTTTGAGATGTTAACTCCAGGGGGAAGAATCTCCATCTTAAGCTTGCCTACTCGTCCGATTGAATTAGATATAACCAATGACATTGTCTTTAAAGGAATTACAGTAAAAGGGATTACAGGACGTCGCATGTATGAGACATGGCAACAAACTGCTTCTTTCTTAGAGTCAGGAGCAGTAGACTTGAAGCCACTTATTACACATCGATTATCCTTAGATGATTTTGAAGAGGGATTTGAATTAATGAAAAGTGGACGTAGTGGGAAAGTTGTTTTTTCTCTATAATGAAATAGATAATATGATAATAGAAGAGGTGTAAGCATGAATCCATTTGCACATCTGGAAGAGGAAATTCAAAGCTGGAAAGATGCAGGTATGTATCGTCCGCTTACAGAAATCGAATCAGAGCAAGGTGCTCGGGTTGTGATTCGTGGTAAAGAAGTCATTCAACTTTCATCGAATAACTATTTAGGATTAACGACGCATCCTCGTTTGCGTAAGGCAGCGATTGAGGCAGTAGAAAAATTTGGTGCTGGTACAGGCTCTGTTCGTACGATTGCGGGTACCTTTTCTCTCCATGAGGAATTTGAGCGTAAATTGGCTGAGTTTAAACATACAGAGGCAGCCCTAGTGTTCCAATCTGGATTTACTGCAAATGTCGGGGTTGTGGCAACGATTCTATCTGCTGAAGATGTAGTGATTAGTGACGAGCTAAATCATGCCAGTATTATCGATGGCATTCGGCTCACAAAAGCAGGACGCCGAATCTATAAGCATGTGGACATGGAAGATCTAGAGAAAGCATTACAAGAAACGCAATCTGCACGAATGCGCTTGATTGTAACGGATGGCGTATTTAGTATGGATGGGAACATTGCCCCGCTTCCACAAATTGTAGAGCTGGCAGAGAAGTATAACTCTATTGTCATGGTAGATGATGCACATGCGAGTGGTGTATTGGGGCGCAATGGCCGTGGAACGGTTGATCATTTTGATCTAAATGGTCGTGTACACATCCAAATTGGCACCTTATCCAAGGCAATTGGTGTGTTAGGTGGTTATGTAGCTGGGCCTAAAGTATTGCGTGAGTATTTGATTCAACGTGCTCGTCCGTTCTTATTTAGCACTTCGCATCCACCAGCAGTCACCGCCGCATGTTTGGAAGCAGTTAACGTATTGCTAGAAGAGCCTGAGATCATGGAACGACTTTGGGATAATGCGCGCTTCTTTAAAGACGGTCTTTCTCAATTAGGTTTTAACACTGGTCATAGTGAAACTCCTGTTACACCAGTCATTATTGGTGATGATGCCCTCACGATGAAATTTTCGGATGCATTGTTCGAAGAGGGTGTATATGCCCAAGGAATCGCATTCCCAACTGTCCAAAAAGGGAAGGCACGTGTACGGACGATTGTAACAGCTAGTCAAACCAAAGAAGATCTTCAAAAAGCACTGGACGCTTTTGAAAAGGTAGGAAAAGAGTTAGGGGTTATTTCTTAGAAAATAGCGATCTTTTATATAATAAGTAAAGAAGCATTAGGTTGACAGTCGATCTAATGCTTCTTTACTTATTATATAAAATTTAAAAATGTAAAATAATCTCATGGACTATCATTATGTGCATGACTGGGTTTTTGTTTATCGATTGTACCGAAGGGATGCTCAGGTGGTGCATAAATAGAATAAAGTTTGAGTGGCGTATTTCCCGTGTTGATAATATTGTGCCATGTACCAGCGGGTACCATAATAGCATAATCTTCGTACGCTTCTGTTTTGTAATTCAATGCATCTCTTTGATTTCCCATTTGAACTAGCGCTTTTCCATCTTCAATTCGTAAGAATTGATCGACGTCAGGATGCATTTCTACACCGATGTCATCTCCTACATCGATACTCATCAATGTCACTTGTAAATAATTTCCTGTCCACAGAGTGGTTCGAAAAGCATTATTCTGCTTAGCTGCTACATCAATATTGATAACAAGGGGTTGTTTTCCATAATCTCTTAATGGAATATTGCGCTGTTTTATCTCCGATAAAGCCTGAAATCGCTTTGCCTGATCGGCTTCGTTTTCACAAGCTTTTAAAAAAATATCTTGATAAGGCAAGTATTGTGTGTGGACATAACTATTCCGATATTCTTCGTAATCCTTCATGGCTCGTTCAAAGGCTTTTTTTAGTCCTCCTTCAAATGTGAGAAAGGTAACTTTTTTTGTTTCATATACAGGGTGTCTTCCTGTTAGATCGATATATAATTGAGTAAATTTTCTCCAAAGTCCTTTTTCTTTCTCTATCGCTTGCAAGATATCTTCCTTGTATTTTTGATCGGGTGCGGCTTTGGCTAGTTTTTTGTAAAAAGCGATGGAAGTAGCGGATCTTTTGACACCTATAAGTACGTTGTCTAATGATTCTAGATAATTGATGGACACGGGTTGATTTAAGTATTCATAGTACAATCTGCTCATCTCCTTACCAGTCGTCATCCATTTGCCTAATAGGATTGATATATACATATGATGTGATGTGAAAAAGGTTCTGATTAAAGCGATCCATCTATAAATGACATATAAAACAGATTCTCTCATTCCTACAAATGGTAATCAAAGGGATATATGTAGAGAGGGAAGTATGTATGTAGTAGGAACCACAAGTTCGGGAGATTTCCCTGTTACCATAGGGGCATTTCAACAACTATGCTCGGGCTAAATGATGCATTAACGGGTACCTTCACTGTTCATAATCATGGAAACTCTGCCGCGGAGAATGTTGTTCTACACGTGCAAATTCCATCACATGTTCGGGTCAGTACCATTGTGATCATTCGGGTAGGTCCTTCGAGTAAATAGGTGTACGGGTTGGATTGCTTTTTGTACAATCTTTGGATGAATTTAACATAACCAATCAATAACAGGGGATACTATCCAACGAATTCTATACAAAAAGGAGACTGTTCTGTTGGAGTTTGCATCCCCTCAGTTAGAAAAACCGAATCGTAAAAAGTTGAAAAAAACCAATCTTTTCAAGCGTATTATCATGATTTTATTTGGATCTATGTTAGTTGCTGTCGGATTAGAGATTTTCCTGTTACCCAATCAGGTAATTGATGGGGGAATTGTCGGTATTTCTATGATGCTTGCTTATTTAACAGGTCTGAAGTTAGGTGTTTTTTTATTTGTACTGAATCTCCCTTTCTTTTTCTTGGGGTACAAGCAGATTGGAAAGACGTTTGCGTTTTCCACCATGTTGGGTGTGGCAGTTATGTCGATTGGCACCTATTCACTTCATTCAGTTCCTCCTCTTACAAATGACCCCCTACTAGCATCCATTTTTGGTGGTATTATTGTGGGGATTGGAGTTGGATTAGTGATTCGATACGGGGGATCACTAGATGGAACTGAGATTCTTGCGATCCTTTTTAATAAGACGACTTCCTTTTCTGTCGGTCAAATTGTTTTGTTCTTTAACCTGTTTATTTTGGGAAGTGCGGGGTTTTTGTTTGGTTGGGAGCGTGCTATGTATTCGTTTATTGCTTATTTCATCGTATTTAAACTCCTCGACGTTGTCATCGAAGGGTTTGATGAAACCAAGTTTGTATGGATTATGAGTGAAGAACCAGAGAAACTAGGAAGCTGTATACTAAATCGCTTGGGGAGAGGGGTTACCTATTTGAGTGGCGAAGGTGGGTATACAGGAGAGTACAAAAAGGTAATCTTTTGTGTTATAACACGCCTCGAAGAAGCAAAGCTAAAGGAAATTGTAGAAGATATAGATCCACAAGCTTTTTTTGCTGTTGGTAATATTCATGAGGTAAGAGGAGGACATTTTAAAAAGCGATCTGTTCACTAATGTTTTACCTCAAATTATTTCATCATATAGTAGGTTTTTAGCTGGGCAAGGTAGTCTTTTTTGCCCATTTATTTGATAGTGTAAGGAGGGCCTGTTAGGATATAGTAGTAAGAGAATATACATACACACTGGTAAACATTCGTTTGGGATTGTGCACAAGGGGAAATTTACTCATATGAAACAAAATCAAACACAAAACGAACCAAAAATTCAAAGATGTAAACGCTGCAAGAAACGTGCACGGATGGAGGAAGTGAATCTTTGTCTAATATGTTATGAGAAAAAATGTAAAGAAATAGAAAAAGATTATGAACAGAGTAAGCAATTATTTCGGAAATGGTATCTAAGACGGGATTGGTTAGTACTGGATACGGAGTCTACAGGAGGGGGGCGGGAGGACGAAATTATCGAGATCGGTATCACGGATGCGAAAGGAGCGATTTTATTTGAATCGCTTGTGAAGCCTTCTCAGCCTATTCCAAAACGTACCACGGATATCCATGGTATTACAGATGAAATGGTACAAGATGCTCCTACATGGTCTGAAATTTGGTCGGAAGTAGGTAGCATTATCCAAGGGAAGACGGTATTAATGTATGCCTCTGATGCGGATATCATGATGATTCGTAGAACCTGTAAGAAGTATCAATTGCCATTGATTAGCTACGATCCGCGGTGTGTGATGAAAATGTACAAGCAGTTACATCGGGATGAATGCTTTGTCTCTTTAACACGGGCGTTAAGGCAGAAAGACATTGAGTATATTCCAAGTCATCGGGCTACTAGTGATTGTGAGGGGTTGCGTCTGCTGGTTCTATCCATCGGGGAGCAACTCATAGAGGAAGGATCAAATGAATGAATAACAACACCGTAGAAATTTATTGGACTAAGATTCCCTCCGCTATACATTCCGATGAATTGAGCAAGTTTACAGCTATTTTAGATCAAAAAGAAGAAGAAAAACGAAACTCTTATCTAGTTGATCATAAGAAAAAAGAATTCTTGTTGGGAAGAATGTTGTTGAAGGGGCTTCTAGGTCAATATTTGGGAATAGAATCGGCAGATATACGATTCGAAGAAAATAAGTATGGAAAGCTATATCTCACTCCGAACTTGCAAGATAAGAAGCAAATCTATTTTAACTTAACCCATACAGACGGTCTTGTTGCTTGTGCGGTTACACTAGCTGGTGAAGTCGGGATTGATGTTGAAAACATATTCAAGGATCACTTGGAAGTAATGCCTCTAGTATTTCAAGAAGAAGAGAAGGCATTTGTTAAAAAGCCGGAGGATCTTGAAACGAGGCTTCAACACTTTTACTGGATTTGGACTAGAAAAGAGGCAGTGATGAAGGCAGAGGGCAAAGGCTTTTCAATGAAGCCGCTATCTTTTACTGTGCCTCTCAATCATCATAGAGAATTTGATGGTGAATATCACTTCTATACCTTTCATCCTAAAGAGGATTGCATGATATCGACTGCACTATGTTCAGAGCAGGGAACAGAACCCATTTATGAAGTAAAAGAGATCCAATACGATGAAATATGTAAGTTTGAAAAAACCTAATGATCACATAGATCACTAGGTTTTTCTTCTCTACCGATTGGTAATCGTCTCAGGATAGAGATCGTGTTGTGCTAGGCGTTGCTCGGCAATTGCTTCCCAGCGAGTATCAGGCTTGCCATAGTTTGCATACGGATCAATACTGACTCCACCACGAGGTAGAAACTTTCCCCAAACCTCGATGTACTTAGGATCAAGTAGCTTGACTAGATCTTTCATGATGACCACAATGCAGTTTTCATGAAAGTCGCCATGATTTCGGAAGCTAAAAAGGTATAGCTTTAGCGATTTACTTTCAACCAACTTCTGATCAGGTACATAACTAATGTAGAGTGTTGCAAAGTCAGGTTGGTTGGTAATGGGACACAAGCTGGTAAACTCCGGGGTATTAAATTTTACAAAGTAGTCAGTGTCAGGATGTCGATTATCAAATGACTCCAGTACATCTGGGTTGTATTCGAAGTGATAGTTTGTTTTTTGTCCGAGTAATTGTAAGTCTAGATCATGTTGAGCCATTATATTATCCTCATCTCCATGCGTTAATTAAGCTCGTTCGAAACGGGCAAATGCTTCATTGGTTTCTTGGACTTCTACCCAGCGAAGGATTGGTTGGTTTGATTTTTTCTCACAAAGTTGCTCGATGGCACAGAAAAAAATTTCTGCCACTTTTTCTGTTGATGGTGCAGCTCCACCTACTTCTGGATTAAACTCTGGAAAGTCATTTAGTAGATGATGGTCATATTTTTTTTCAATTACATGTTTGACTTGACGAAAATCGATCAGCATCTGGCTTTCATCCAGTTTTGTTCCATCAACACAAAACGTAACTTTGTAGTTATGACCGTGAATTCTTTCACATTTGCCGGCACCAGGCACACTATGTGCACAAGAGATCCAAAAGTATTTGGTTAATGTGTATTTACCATGCATAAGCTCACCTCAAAACCTGCGGTGCGTAGGGAATCGGATCCTTCGCATCATTTTCCGTAAAGCCTCTTAAACGAAGGAGACAACTATCACAAACCCCACATGCCTCTTCAGAACCCTGATAGCAAGAGGTGGTAAGGTGATAAGGAACCCCTAATTCCAGCCCCCATTTTACCGTTTCCCCTTTATTTAGATGAATAAGGGGTGCTTCTATGGAGAGACGGTCTTCTGCATCAGAGCTTACACCCAGCTTAGTAGCTAGATTGATTGTCTCTGACATCGATTGGATAAACTCCGGTCTACAGTCAGGATATCCACTATAATCTACAGCACTCACTCCAACGAATATCTTTTTAGCACCGATTACCTCCGCATAGGCAGTAGCCAGCGATAAGAAAATAAGATTTCGTGCAGGTACATAAGTGGCGGGGATCTCATCCTCATCAATCCCCGTTGTGGGAACTTGGATGGATGAATCAGTTAGGGCACTGCCCCCTAGTTGGCCCAGATAAGAGAGGTCGACTATTTTATGACTTTGACTTACTCCGTAGTGAGCGGCCACACACTTTGCTTGCTCCACTTCACGTTGATGAAGTTGATTGTAGAAGAAGGTAATCGGATATAATTCATATCCTTGATGCTCGGCGATGCCCATACATGTGCTACTGTCTAGACCGCCGCTTAAAACGATCACTGCTTTTTTCTTCATAAGAGGCCTCCGTGTTATACGCCACGCTGGTTTGGGTCCCAGATGACTTTATGAATTTGTAGGTTTAGTTTGATGTCAGTGAGCTGATGCTCTAGCATTAATTCAACTAGACGATGTGGAGGCATGGATTCCCATACAGGGCTAAACATCGGGATGCCTTGTTTTACATGTTGCTTCGCGATGATCAGGGCTGAATGGAAATCCACCTCATCTCCAATGACGAACTTGATTTCGTCGTTAGCTTGGAGGAGATCAAAATTAAGAAGATTCATTTTTTCCGATTCACCACTAGCAGGTAATTTGTAATCCATGACGAATCGAACTTTATGGCCTTGTGGGTGGGTTTGCCGCCATTCTTGAAAAGGGGTTAGATCAATCGCACCATTGGTCTCAATATGGATATCAACAATATGATCTAGCTCCGCTAGCGCCTGAAGAAGCAATAATGACTTTTGTCCATGCATAAGAGGCTCTCCGCCAGTTAGGCAAATGTTTTTAGCTGGATATTGCTCTACTTGTTTTAGGATTTCTGAAATGGTAGCAAGATATTCAGGTGTGCTTGGCGCATAGCTATAGGGTGTATCGCACCAAGTGCAACGCAAATTACAGTTGAATACACGAACGAAAACAGTGGGAAATCCCGCCCGCATTCCTTCGCCCTCAACAGTTTGAAATACTTCTACCATAGGAAGTTTGGTTGATTCATAGGTAGCTTGCAAGTTCTCACCTCACTTTGTCCTATTTTATAGACATTCTACAGAATCATATCATAATTCGACTGGATAATCAGGATTAATTCAGTTTCTGACTTGATAATGCATATTTTTGAGTATTTCGATCGAGATTAGTAGAGAAGAAACCGGATGCTTTTTGGAATAACGTATTTTCTACTTAGGAGGAAGCAATGGAAACGTTTGCAGATTATCTAGCTACGATTGAGAATCAACAAAATCAGGCTCGATTAGAGGAAGTGTTAGATTGGGTCATTGAAAGATTCCCTAATCTAGTACCTAGAATCGCGTGGAATCAACCGATGTTTACCGATCATGGAACATTTATTATCGGTTTTAGTGTGGCCAAGCATCACTTTTCGTTTTCCCCTGAAAAGGTAGTAATCGATCGTTTTTCCGATGAAATTAAACGTGCTGGCTATGAACATACAAAGCAATTAGTACGAATTCGGTGGGATGATCCAATTGATTTCTCCTTACTCGAGAAGATCATAGAGTATAACATTGTAGATAAGGCAGACTGCTCCGCTTTTTGGAGAAAATAGAGCAGGATAGAAGAAACTAGCATAACCCATCTAAGTGGAGAATCACATTTTAGATGGGTTTTTATTTATGCGATAATCTATGCTTAAGGTGTCATTCCAGAGAATGAGAATCAACAGAGCTGAGTTTTCAAAAGATCATTCAAGGAAGATACTCGATAGAAAGTGTAGAACATTCCTATGAGTGCTGTGCTCTTTCAGGAAATCCTAGAAAAAAATAGCTCCAAATACGATCGAAAACAGTACAACCATCCAAGGAGGCAGCTTCCAAATCGTTAGCAATCCAAAAGCGGTTAAAGCAAGGCTAAAATCGTGGGGAGTTTGAATGGCTTTTGTCCATACAGGATCGTAGAGGGCAGCTAGTAAAATCCCTACTACTGCGGCATTTACTCCACTAAATACTGCTTGAAGATTTGGCTTTCTACGAATCCAATCCCAGAATGGTAGTGCACCAACTATCAATAAAAACGAGGGGAGAAAGATAGATGTTGTTGCAAGCAGAGCTCCTACCCACCCATTGGTGACGGCTCCTAAGTAAGTGGCAAAGGTGAAGAGGGGGCCTGGGACAGCTTGTACTGCTCCGTAACCTGCAATGAATTGTTCCGAACTTACCCACCCAGCGGCGATAACTTCTGCTTGGAGCAGAGGAAGAACAACATGACCACCGCCAAATACCAATGAACCCGCTCGATAGAAGCTATCCAATATCGCTAACCACTGGTCTGAATAGATTTGTCGTAGCAAGGGAAGGAGGAGCAAGAGAGAAAAAAATAACCCCAAGGCAAACAAAGCAGTTCGAAGGCGCAAGGGAATCTGCAATGATGATGGTTCCGAAACCGACCTTCTGGGCAATATCCACCACCCAATAAGTCCCGCCAACACGATAATAGTCACTTGGCTTAAAGCGGTTTGCCAAGTGACTGCAACTACAGTTGCAAGAAAGGCAATGGTTATTCGTGGGCGATCTGGCGCTAAACTTCTCGCCATTCCCCATATGGCTTGTGCAACAATTGCCGCTGCAACAATTAATACCCATGAAGCCAACCTGCCTCTTGCATCTGAAATTTCTGGAATAGAAAGGCAAAAATGAGGAGAGAGAGCGCCGAAGGGAGTGTAAATCCAACCCATGAAGCTACCGCTCCGGCGAATCCTCCCCGAATCATTCCAATGGCGATACCAACCTGACTACTCGCAGGACCGGGCAAGAATTGACAAAGCGCTACTAAATCAGCATATGCTTTTTCATCCAGCCATTTTTTACGATGAACATACTCTTCGCGAAAATATCCTAAGTGAGCAATAGGTCCTCCAAAAGATGTGAGACCTAGACGTGTTGCCACCCTTAAAATTTCAAGTATATTTTTCATTTTTCTTCCACAGAAAACCGCCGAATACGTGCTTCGATTTCATCTCGAATCCTTTGAAATACTACCCATTTCTCCGCGTCCGTTCCTTGAGTTTTTGCAGGATCATCAAAGCCCCAATGCTCTCTGGCTACATAAGACGGAGTAATAGGGCATTTATCATTGGCATCCCCACAGAGGGTAATGACATAATCCGCTCTGTTTAAAATTTCTGAGCTGATTACATCGGATGTTTGGTGAGAAATATCAATTTCCTTTTCTGCCATTGCTCTTACAGCATTTGGATTCAAGCCATGTGCTTCGATTCCAGCACTGTAAACGTCAAATCGCTCACCTAAATATTTTTTGCCGAATCCTTCTGCCATTTGGCTACGACAAGAGTTCCCTGTGCATAGAAAGTAGATCAGCTTTTTGCTCATATCTTAAGACTCCTTATGATTTCTACTGTTGTTGATAGTATTTTCGTCTAAACCAAAAAGCAACGTTCACTAAGCCAATGAGTACGGGTACTTCAACAAGAGGTCCGATGACAGCCGCAAAAGCTACTCCTGAATGAATTCCAAAAACCCCAATAGCTACTGCAATTGCTAGTTCAAAGTTATTGCTCGCAGCCGTAAAGGAGAGAGAAACTGTTTTCGAATAGTCCGCTCCCACTTTCTTCCCCATATAAAAGGAAACGAGAAACATTACTACAAAGTAAATAAATAGTGGAATGGCTATTTGTACGACATCAAGGGGTAATTGTAGAACTAGGTCGCCTTTTAGCGAGAACATAACAATAATAGTGAACAGTAAGGCAATTAATGTGATTGGACTAATCACAGGGATAAATTTCGTTTCGTACCATTTAAGTCCTTTGGCTTTGACCAATGAAAAACGAGTAATCATGCCAGCGAAGAAAGGAATACCTAGATAAATTAACACACTTTCAGCCACTTGACCCATCGTGATATTTACGACAGCACCCTCTAGGCCCAACCATTTAGGCACTACCGTAACAAAAAAGTAAGCAAATACGGAATAGAAAAGAATTTGAAAGATAGAATTAAAAGCTACTAGTCCAGCGGCGTACTCACGATTGCCTTTCGCTAAATCATTCCAAACAATAACCATTGCAATACATCGAGCTAACCCAATGAGGATTAAGCCAACCATGTATTCCGGTTGATCTCTGAGAAACAAAATGGCTAATACAAACATTAGGATAGGACCGATTACCCAGTTTTGGATTAGCGATAATGCAAGGATTTTAACGTTACGGAAGACCTGACCTAGTTCCTCATAACGAACTTTAGCTAGTGGAGGATACATCATTAGGATTAATCCAATAGCAATAGGGATGGAAGTCGTTCCAGCTTGGAATTCAGTCAATGTCTTGACCATACTAGGAAATAAATAACCTAATCCAATTCCTATTCCCATAGCAAGGAAAATCCATAATGTTAAATACCGATCCAAAAAAGAGAGATTTCTCATAATTCCACTCATCGAATCAAACCTTTCGTTTCGTGATAGATGAATGTAAGGTGATGGTTCAAAATTAGTTACAAAGAACCCGGAGTCCCTTCTTCTTTAACTCTTCTATCTCGTTTCGTACATCAGGAAATGTCTGTACAATCGATTCAAAGAATGGATAGATGGAACCATCTAAGGAATAAAATACCCACTGACCATTACGCCGCTCTCTTACCAACTTTGCTGTTTTGAGCTTCCGCATATGTTGTGAGACGGCAGGTTGTGTGATTTGAAGAACCTCCACGATTTCACAAACACATAACTCTTCTACTTTCAGTAGGGAGAGGATATGCAAACGGGTTTTATCTCCTAGGGCTTTATGGCATTCTGCTAACTGCTCCCAATCCAACATATATTCATCACCTCATTCATATATAAGCATATGATTATATAACTTGTCAAATGTATAAGAAAGGAGTATGGCAACCAAAAGCAAGAGTATGTAATTGTACAAAAAATAAGGTAACAAATAATTTTCTAAATACATATTGTTATATAACAGAATACTGTGTTAGTATAGATTATGAAAAAAGCGATATTGTTATACAACAGAAGGTTATATAGAGGAGGGACTTAGTTGAATCAAAAGTCTGCACTTCCAGGGGAAGTAACGGTTTTAGCAGGTTGTAGTGAAACAGAATACCGAATACTTACTCCCAATGCTATTTCATTTCTTATGGAGCTAGCAAAATGTTTCACTCAGCGTAGGGATGAACTGATATATAACAGAGTAGATCGTCAGAGACGAATAGATCAAGGCGAGTTACCCGATTTTTTGTCTGAAACCCGAAATGTTCGAGAAAGGGACTGGTCCATCGCCTCTTTGCCCAGTGATTTGTTAGATCGTCGTGTTGAGATTACGGGACCAGCTAGTGATCGAAAGATGGTGATAAATGCTCTTAATTCGGGAGCCAAAGTCTTCATGGCTGACCTAGAAGACTCTAATTCTCCAAATTGGGAGAACTGTATACAAGGGCAGATCCATCTTCGAGATGCGATTCGCCGCCAGATTGATTTTGTAAATGAGGTGGGCAAAGAGTATAAATTGCAGGAAAAAACGGCTGTTCTATTCGTACGCCCCCGAGGATGGCATCTTGATGAAAAACACTTCCTCATTGATGGGAAGCCAATCCCTGCTAGCTTGTTTGACTTTGGGCTTTACTTCTATCATAACGCCCTAGAATTGCTTGCCCGTGGTACGGGTCCTTATTTTTACTTGCCTAAGCTGGAGAGTCATCTAGAAGCTAGACTTTGGAATGATGTATTTGTGTTTGCTCAAGATTATATGGAAATTCCTCGAGGTACGGTTAAAGCGACGGTGCTCATTGAAACCATTATGGCTGCATTTGAAATGGATGAGATTTTATATGAATTACGAGATCATTCTGCGGGATTAAACTGCGGTCGGTGGGATTATATTTTCAGTTACATTAAGAAGTTATCCAAGCAAGCTCATGTTATCTTACCAGATAGATCCCAAGTTACGATGACGGTTCCTTTTATGAGGGATTATACCTTATTAACTGTGAAAACATGTCATCGAAGAAATGCTCCGGCGATTGGTGGTATGGCGGCACAAATACCTGTTAAGGGGAATCCATCGCTCCATCAAGAAGCGATGGATAAGGTAAAAGCAGATAAAGAGAGAGAAGCATCAGATGGACACGATGGAACATGGGTGGCTCATCCGGCCCTAGTGCCTATTGCGAAGGAAGTATTTGACCGGATTATGCCAACTGCAAATCAATACTTCAAACAGCGACCTGATGTAGAGGTTGTGGCTAGTGATTTACTAGCTGTGCCTGAAGGTACAATCACGGAAGATGGGTTACGAATGAACATCCGAGTGGGTGTTCAATATATGGAGGCATGGTTGCGCGGCTTTGGAGCTGTAGCCCTTAATTATTTGATGGAAGATGTTGCAACTGCTGAGATTTCGAGAGCACAAGTTTGGCAGTGGATTCATCATGATAAAGGGATACTAGAAGACGGACGGAAAATAACGGCTGAGTTATTCCAAGTGTTACTCGAGGAAGAGTTGCTGAAGATAAAAATGGAACTAGGTGAAGAACGATATATAAAAGGTCGCTATCAGGAGGCAACTCAGTTGTTTTCAGAGCTGACCCTCAGGGATGAGTTTGAAGAATTTTTAACAGTACCAGCTTATGAGATTTTAACGTGAAAAACCAAAATGATAAAAGGGAGTGGATGATCGTGACATTTCAAGATCAGCTTACATTACTTAAACAAGAGTGGGAACTAAATCCTCGTTGGAATGGAATTGTGCGCCCTTATCAGGCGGAAGAGGTGTTAAAGCTTCGTGGTTCGTTAGTGATTGAGCATACGCTTGCGAAGAAAGGCGCTGAACGTTTGTGGGACCTGATGCACCAAGATCCGTTTGTGCGTGCACTAGGTGCGCTAACCGGAAACCAGGCTGTTCAACAAGTGAAAGCAGGTTTAAAAGCGATTTATTTAAGTGGATGGCAAGTAGCGGCAGACGCAAACTTATCTGGCCATATGTATCCAGATCAAAGCTTGTATCCAGCTAACTCGGTTCCTTCAGTAGTCAAACGTATCAACCAAGCATTGCAACGTGCTGATCAAGTAGAGCACGTAGAAGGGAAAAGTGAGCGGTATTGGTTTGCGCCGATTGTAGCGGATGCAGAAGCAGGTTTTGGTGGGCCGCTAAATGTATTTGAGTTAATGAAAGGCATGATCGAAGCAGGTGCGGCGGGCGTTCATTTCGAGGATCAATTGGCATCTGAAAAGAAATGTGGTCATCTAGGCGGCAAAGTTTTGATCCCGACAGCACATGCAGTTCGTAACCTAGTATCTGCACGCTTAGCGGCAGATGTTATGGGTGTACCGACGATTGTCATTGCACGTACAGATGCAAATGCAGCAGAGTTATTAACCAGCGATATTGATCCGCGTGATGCTGAGTTCTTAACAGGAGAACGTACTCCAGAAGGATTTTTCCGAATTCGTCCGGGTTTGCAAACGGCTATTGCTAGGGGGCTTTCATATGCGCCTTATGCGGATCTGATCTGGTGTGAGACTTCAGAGCCGAATCTAGAAGAAGCTAGACAGTTTGCAGAGGCAATTCACGCGGAATTCCCTGGGAAATTCTTAGCCTACAATTGTTCTCCTTCCTTCAACTGGAAGAAAAAATTAGATAATGCTACGATAGCGAAATTTCAAGAGGAGCTTGGCAAGATGGGCTATAAGTTTCAGTTTGTTACACTTGCGGGTTTCCATAGCTTGAATCATAGCATGTTCCAATTAGCAAAAGGATATAGCGAACAAGGGATGGCGGCTTATTCCGAATTACAAGAGGAGGAGTTTGCAGCAGAACCACTAGGTTACTCCGCAACACGCCATCAACGTGAAGTAGGAACTGGTTATTTTGATGAGGTTTCAATGGTTATTTCAGGAGGTACCTCATCGACTACTGCCTTATCAGGATCAACAGAAGAAGAGCAGTTTACTGCTTAAATAGGTAAGCTTGTATTAACAGCCGATTACTTTTGTATCGAGCTGTTCTTTTTTCTGTCCCCATAGAATAATAATTTCATTAATTATCTGATTATTTTTATTTTTAAGAAGGTTGTTTATCAAAATGATGAGGAGAGTTTATAGCATGAATAAAAAATGGCTTTCTCTGGTGTCGATTGTTGTGTTGATCGTTGCTTGTTTTCCGGTGCTTGGGTTTAGTCAAAGTAAAAGCCCCACTATTTACGAATTAGGCACAAGGTTTTACAAGGTATCGAATGTGAAAACAAAAGAGCAGCGTACAGCTGTATCTTCCACAGGTGTTGCGATTGAAGAGGTAGGTCCCGATTATGTAAAGGTAGTGGGAACTCCTCAGGAGATAAAAAGCATCAAGCAAAAAGGGTTTTCTGTGAAGGAAGAAATAAACTTTTATCCAGAGGATTTCCCGTCATCGGATTCAGGTTATCACAACTATAATGAAATGGTTGCCAAAATCGATGCTGCGGCACTCGCTTATCCAGATATCGTGCAGAAGTTTAGCATTGGTCGTTCTTATCAGGGTAGAGAATTATGGGCGGTAAAGATTAGCGACAATGTGCAAGCGGATGAGAATGAACCAGAAGTACTTTATACCTCATTGCATCATGCACGAGAGCATCTAACCGTTGAGATGGCATTGTATACACTTGATCTATTTACGAAGGAATATGGAAGTAATAAGCAAATTACGGACCTCGTAAATGGGCGCGAAATTTACATTGTCTTTAATGTCAATCCAGATGGTGGGGAGTATGATGTTGCTACTGGTAACTATAGATATTGGCGTAAGAACCGCCAATCCAACCCAGGAAGTTCTTATGTAGGAACCGATTTAAATCGGAACTACGGGTACAAATGGGGATGTTGTGGAGGATCAAGTGGGTCTAAATCAAGTGAGACTTATCGCGGGTCCTCGGCATTCTCTGCTCCTGAGACTGCAGCCGTGCGTGACTTCATTAACGGTCGAGTAGTGGGTGGGAAGCAACAAATCAAAGCGTTAATAACCTTCCATACGTATAGTGAGCTCATTTTGTATCCATACGGTTACACGTATGCTGAGGTCCCAAGCGATATGACGCAGGATGATCATAATGTATTTGAAACGATGGCAAAGACCATGGCAGGTACAAACGGATATACTCCGCAACAATCGAGTGAGTTGTATATAGCAGATGGTGAAATGACTGACTGGGCTTATGGGGCTCATAAGATATTTGCCTTTACTTTTGAAATGTACCCAAAAAGTTCTTTCCCAGGGTTTTATCCTCCTGACGAGGCAATTGCTAGAGAAACATCTCGTAATAAAGCGGCTGTACTCTATCTAGCAGATAAAGCAGCTTGTCCATACTCTGTGATTGGGAAATCTTGTTCATCTAAATAACATGTAAGAAGCTGTATCCTTTTTAATCGGATACAGCTTCTCTATTTACAGAAACATTTGTTCGATTTATTATAAATGCATGACAACATACATAAAGAAAAGAGAGATCATAGTGGAAGTATATTTTGAAAATGATTGGGATCAAGTATTAGCCGATGTGATACGTCACGATGAATTCACGCAATTGCTCTCGAGAGTAGAGGAAGAAAGGAAAACACATACCATATATCCTAAGCAGGAAGATTTATTTTCCGCTTTTCAGTTTACCTCGTATGCTGATACCAGAGTCGTTATTTTAGGTCAAGATCCATATCACGGGTCGGGACAAGCTCATGGTCTAAGCTTTTCGGTTCAACCAGGAATTAAGGTACCTCCTTCATTAAAAAATATTTATAAGGAACTCGAATCAGATCTAGGTATTTCCGCCCCTAATCACGGGTGCTTACAATCCTGGGCGCGGCAAGGTGTGCTTTTGTTGAATACAATTTTGACAGTGAGAGAAAGTACACCGCTAACACATAAAAAGATAGGCTGGGAACGATTTACGGATGCTGTTATTCAAAAATGTAATGAGCGGGAGCAACCCATTGTGTTTGTATTATGGGGAAAGCCTGCTCAGACGAAAAAGAAGTTTATCACCAGGAATCATCACTTGATTTTAGAGTCTGTTCATCCAAGCCCATTATCGGCAAGGGGAGGTTTTTTTGGATCTAAGCCATTTTCTCACATCAATCAATTTTTACAAGAAAGCAATATGAATCCAATCGATTGGTCTATCCCTACTATATGAGTAGAAACCAAAAAACAAAAGCCAATTCATGTATCAGAATTGGCTCTATTATACTCTAAAACTTCTCTAACAAGTTTTCGATTCGGTCTCTACGGTAATCATTTTCATCACTTAACCAAAAAATCTCAATTTTAAAAATGCCCTCAGGAGGAATATGAGATTTGGATATATTAACTGAAAAGGTTATATCAGTATCTTTTTTATTGGATTTCAACTGAATAGGGACCTTTTTACGAGTAATGATTATATCGGAGGTAGTTTTTCCAACTACATACACATTGTAGTAAATGGCCGGACGAGCTAGCTTTTGAGATACCTTTAATTTTACAGTATAATCCCCATTCGTTCCCGTTATAGAGTGCTTTAGGAATACGTCATTTATAAAATACTTAGGTTCTTCTTTTTTCCACCTAGGTATTTTTTGGCTTTCTGTGTTTACCGGATGATTAGTGGATGGTTGTTCTGTTTTGTTCGCCGTTGATGCTTGGTTTGAGAACAATGAGTATCCAATCATCACGATAATGCTAATCATGATGATTCCTAACAGAGAAGGAAGAAATGTAAATCGCTTGCGATCGTGTTTCTTCTGTTTCTTTGAAGAGCGGAGGTCCTTAGTTTGTAGCTTTTGATGCCCAGTAGGCAATAGGCTATCTAATTCATCTAATAGATACCCTATGCTTTGATAACGATTGTCTGGGTTTTTATCGAGTAATTTAGCGATAATTTGAATGCATGTATCAGAAATGGCAGCATTGTATTTTTTCAGATCTGGGACTGGGTCATTAATATGTTGGAGTGCTACCATAACCATTTCTTTCGCACGATAAGGAGGCCGCCCTGCTAGGAGTTCGAAAAATACAACTCCCAATGAGTATAGATCAGTGGCAAAATTGACTGGTTGCTCGGTAATTTGCTCCGGTGACATATAATGAACAGACCCAACTACTTTCCCTGTCTGTGTAAATGAGTTTGTCTCTTGCATAACACGAGATATTCCGAAGTCCGCCACTTTATAGGTAGCATCTTCAGTAGAGTAGATAATGTTTTGGGGTTTGATATCTCTATGTATGATTCCTTGATTATGGGCATGGGCAAGTCCAAGGCAAATTTGTTTCATAATATGTACAGCTTCCATTTCCTCTAAGGGACGATGCTCAGAGATGTATTGTTTTAATGTTTGCCCTTCCACCAGTTCCATTACGATATAGTAATTTTGAGAGTCTACTCCAGCATCAAACACCTTTACCACATGTGGATGTGAGAGCTTGGCGGTAGCACGTGCCTCGAAAACAAAGCGATTTACAAATGCTTGATCATCTGACAACGAGTGATTTAAGATTTTTACAGCAACAAAACGCTCTAATACTAAATCAATCGCTTTGTATACGGTGGCCATTCCACCGCCACCAATCTGTTCCACCAGCTCATATCGGTTGTCTAATTTATGACCTGTCTCCATCTATATATCTATTCCTCTCAGGAAATCTATTTATCTAATCATGAAAGAGTATCATGTACTTCTCTGTTTACTAGAAGGGATCGTTATGTGATCAACTAATTTTACCTATATATAGATATGATAACATGAAAATGAATGGTAATTTTATAACAA
Organism: Thermoactinomyces sp. DSM 45891; assembly: GCF_900119485.1. Lineage (GTDB taxonomy): Bacteria > Bacillota > Bacilli > Thermoactinomycetales > Thermoactinomycetaceae > Baia. The sequence continues at coordinate 22,401 of NZ_FPJZ01000005.1, read as the reverse complement.
ATGTATTAAAACTAGTTTGTTAAACAAACAAAAAGGAAGTCCATTTTGCATTAGTATGAGGTATTTTATCCTTTTACCTAGGCGAAATTGGTAATATACATATAAATTTCGGAGGGAAATGATGAATCACCACTTTAAAAACCAAAAAATCCTGCCTGCTGCGAAGAATATTAAGCAATTTGAGAGGCTCATGAAGACGAATTTCGAATATATTATTCTCTTGGATAGCCATGTAGCTCAATTGCAGGCATTAATGAATTTGGCAAATCAACATAAGAAAAAAGTATTGCTACATGTGGATCTCGTACAGGGGTTGCGCAGTGACGAGTATGCTGCTGAGTTTCTTTGTCAAACGATTCGACCCGCGGGACTTATTTCAACTCGAACTCCTGTGGTAAGTGTGGCCAAAAAGAAATCACTGATCGCGATTCAGCGGGTTTTTCTCTTAGATGCTCATGCTCTAAATACAAGTTATCGATTGCTCGAGTCGTTTAAACCCGACTTTGTTGAAGTTTTACCTGGAATTATGCCACATATTATACGTGAAGTTGTAGAACATACAGGTATACCAGCACTCGCTGGGGGATTGATTCGGACAGAAGAGGAAGTAAAGCAGGCGATTCAAGCAGGAGCTGTTGCGGCTACAACGTCAAGTGAGAAACTTTGGAAAATGAAATTCTAAATAAAAGGCTTGTCATAGGCAACATAATCATTTAATATAGTCCATGAAATCGTTTTCACAAGTTAATAGTAGTAGTGATGAGATGAGGAGAGTCACGGAAAGTCTTCTGCTTCTGGATGAAGAAGGATGAAGGGTTTTGTTGTGAGTCTTTTTTCTTTCGTTCTGATGTTTAAATAATCTGTATTTTACACTCATCCCATTACTACCAAATACTAGGGAGGCATCTCAAATGTCTATTTTTGTAGCAGAATTAATTGGTACTATGCTTCTAGTCCTTTTAGGAAATGGAGTAGTAGCGGGGGTAGTTTTGAACAAATCAAAAGCCCAGAATTCGGGCTGGATCGTTATTACATTTGGTTGGGGTTTTGCTGTAATGCTTGCGGCTTACATGGTAGGCCACTATAGTGGAGCTTATTTAAATCCTGCGCTAACAATTGGTTTTGCCGTAGCTGGAAAGCTAGCATGGGCAAAAGTGGGGTCGATGATTGTAGCTCAAATGATTGGGGCTTTCTTAGGAGCCGTTCTTGTATGGTTGCACTACTTACCACATTGGAAGGAAACACAAAGTCCTGCAGATAAATTAGCAGTATTCTCTACAGGTCCTGCGATCAGGAGTCCGTTTGCGAACTTTATGAGTGAAGCAATCGGTACATTTGTTCTCGTTTTCATTTTATTAGCATTCGGGGCAAAAGGCCTAGTATTTGCTGATGGACTACAAACGATGGCAGTAGCATTTTTAATCGTTTCGATCGGTATGTCGCTTGGTGGAACAACTGGATATGCAATCAACCCAGCGCGTGATTTGGGACCTCGTATTGCTCACGCGATTCTACCAATTGCCGGTAAAGGATCTTCTGATTGGGGATATGCATGGGTCCCAGTAATTGGACCGATTGTTGGAGCGATCTTGGCAGCGGTTGCATACGGTTTCGTTATTTAATAGATAAGTACGCCTAGGTTATCCTATTAAAATACAGATAAATGAGGTGTTTGTATTGGAAAAGAAATATGTGTTATCCATTGACCAAGGAACGACAAGCTCTAGAGCAATCTTATTTGATAAACAAGGTAAGATAGTAGGTACTGCACAGAAGGAGTTTACACAAATCTTTCCGCAAGCTGGTTGGGTTGAGCACGACGCGATGGAGATCTGGGGGTCTGTACAAAGCGTTATCTCTGAAGTCCTAGCTAAGCATCCTGTTTCTGCGCATGAAGTGGCTGCCATCGGAATTACAAACCAAAGAGAAACAGCTGTTGTATGGGATAAGAACACAGGAGAGCCGATTTACAACGCGATTGTATGGCAATCTAGACAAACAGCTGGTATTTGTGAAGAGCTAAAAGAAAAAGGTCATAATGAGTTATTCCGCAATAAAACAGGTTTGCTAATTGACGCTTACTTCTCTGGCACCAAAGTAAAATGGATTTTGGACAATGTAGAAGGGGCAAGAGAAAAAGCTGAAAATGGCGATTTGTTATTTGGGACGATTGATACTTGGTTGGTATGGAAGTTATCAGGTCGCAAGGCACATGTGACCGACTATACCAACGCTTCACGTACACTTATGTACAATATCTATGATTTGCAATGGGATGATGAATTACTTGAAATCCTAACTGTTCCGAAGTCCATGCTTCCGGAGGTTCATTCTTCCTCAGAAGTATATACAGTGACGGAGAAGTCCTTGTTCTTTGGTGAAGAGATCGCGATTGCAGGGATTGCTGGAGATCAGCAAGCTGCTCTATTCGGACAAGCTTGTTTTGAACCAGGAATGGCGAAAAACACTTACGGAACAGGTTGTTTCATGCTGATGAATACAGGGGAACAAGCGGTTCGTTCTCAGCATGGTTTATTAACAACCATCGCATGGGGCATTGACGGGAAAGTGGAATATGCATTAGAAGGTAGTATCTTCGTTGCTGGTTCTGCGATCCAATGGCTTCGTGATGGATTACAATTAATCAAGTCAGCTAACGACACAGAAGAACTTGCTACACAAGTAGACTCTACAGAGGGTGTATATGTGGTACCAGCTTTTGTAGGTCTTGGAACGCCGTACTGGGATAGTGATGCAAGAGGTGCAATCTTCGGCCTCACAAGAGGAACCAATCAGTCTCATTTAGTAAGAGCAACGCTAGAGTCTCTTGCCTATCAAACCAAAGATGTATTAGCATCGATGGAAGCGGATTCTTCGATTGAGTTGAAGAAGCTACGTGTAGACGGTGGAGCCACTGCCAATAACTTCTTAATGCAGTTCCAAAGTGATATTCTAGGTGTACCAGTTGAGCGACCAGTCATTCTAGAAACAACTGCGTTAGGTGCGGCTTATCTGGCAGGGATTGCGGTTGGATTCTGGAAAGACAAGCAAGAAATTGCTGAAAACTGGAATGTGGATCGCGACTATGAGTCGGATATGGATGACAAGACTCGCGAGACGCTGTATAATGGTTGGGTGAAAGCTGTGAGCTCTACCCGTACATTTAAATAATTTCGGAACAAATTGAACAAGTTAATAAATGGATGAGATGAGGAGATCAACCACATCACCCTAACATATTTGTGTTAGGGTAGTGTGGTTTTTCCTTTTTGAGAAAAAGGGAGGTAGTTGAGGGTGAGTACTGTTTTTTCTGTTAATGGGCGTACAAAAGAGTTGCAAGAAGTATCCTCAGAGAAGGTCGATTTATTGGTAATTGGTGGTGGAATTACGGGTGCCGGGATTGCGCTGGATGCTCAATCACGAGGATTAAACACAGTGTTAATTGAAATGCAGGATTTCGCGGCAGGAACATCAAGCCGTTCCACAAAGCTAGTTCACGGGGGATTACGTTATCTGAAACAATTGGAATTTGGAATTGTTGCAGAGACAGGTACAGAACGTGCGATTGTGTATGAAAACGCACCACATGTTACCAAACCTGAATGGATGCTTTTACCGATCGTAAAAGGTGGAACTTATGGTAAGTTAGCCAGCTCGATTGGGATTTGGATTTACGATTTATTAGCAGGTGTAAAGAAAAATGAGCGTCGTCAGATGCTAAACCTAGAGCAAACTCTCGAGAAAGAACCCCTTCTTCGTAAGGGGGATTTAAAGGGTTCTGGATACTATGTAGAATATCGTACTGATGATTCAAGGCTTACGTTAGAAGTAATGAAAAAAGCATCTGAATATGGTGCGAAAGCATTTAATTATGTAAAAGCAGAAGGTCTTATCTATGATAATGGTAAGTTAGTCGGTATAAATGCGATTGACCTATTAACTAGTAAGAAGTTCGACATTTACGCGAAAAAGATTGTAAATGCTACAGGGCCGTGGGTAGACGAATTGCGCGAACAAGATGGTTCTAAAAAAGGGAAGTATCTGCATTGGACAAAAGGTGTACACATTGTTGTAGACCAAAAGAGATTCCCACTCGGTCAAGCTGTTTATTTTGATACCCATGATAAACGTATGGTTTTTGCGATTCCACGTGATGGTAAAACCTATATCGGAACAACAGATACTGATTTCCATTTAGATCTTACCCATCCTAGGATGACAAAAGAAGATCGAGACTACATTATTGCTGCCACTAATCATATGTTCCCTTCTGTTGGTTTGACAGCAGAAGATGTAGAATCAAGTTGGGCAGGAGTGAGGCCCCTCATTCATGAAGAAGGAAAATCTCCATCTGAGATTTCTCGAAAAGATGAGATCTTCCACTCTGAATCAGGATTGATTACGATTGCTGGTGGAAAATTGACTGGGTATCGTAAGATGGCTGAACGAGTAGTTGATTTAGTTGGCTCCGGGCTTGAAAAAGAAGAGGGAAGAAGCTTCAAAGACTGCCATACAGAGAAAATGGTTCTCTCTGGCGGGGATCTAGGAGGTTCTAATGGCTATAAAGCATTTATTGAAGGAAAAATAGAACTAGGGGTTCAAATAGGATTGTCTAGAGAAGAAGCATCACGTCTAGCTAACCGCTACGGTAGCAATATCGATCAAGTGTATGCAATCATAAACAAAGGCGATCAAGAGGCTAAAAAATATCATCTTTCTTCGGAAGTATATGGAGCGCTTGCATACGGAATGGAATACGAAATGGTAGCCACTCCAGCTGACTTCTTTATTCGTAGAACAGGTAGTTTATTATTTGATATAGCGTGGGTTAGGGAATGGAAAAAGCTTGTCCTACAATACATGAAAGAGAAATTAAGTTGGGATGAGAAGACCACAGAGCATCATATGCAACATCTTGAACAAGAAATCAAATATGCTACAGAAGCGATTTAATGAAATGTGTTTCACCCTCCATTTGCTGATAACGATGGAGGGCTTTTCGTAATGAGTATTAGTAGTTTATAAAGTGTAAATTTTCGATATAAAAGGTATAAAATTATTGATAATTTCGTGTTATATGTTTGATTTCATGTTATGATAGGATTGTTTGTTTCGATCTAAGGGGAATGTGTAGTCATAATTTTTCTAATTTTAGGAGGAGTATTATGCTAAGCTTGTTGAGGAAATCTTCAAAGCTTGTCCTTTCGTTTGCAATCTTGACAGTATCGATTCCACTTTATTTTTGGAATGAAACGTCTGTTCACGCAGAGGGTTCAACTGATCCTGCCCCATTTATCAGTCCAAAGGTTGTAAATGGGAATGCTGGGAAAAAGGTATTATTTGATAATACTCATGGACAAACCGCTGGTGCGGCTGACTGGGTAATTGATGGTGGGTTTTCAGATTTTGCAAATGGACTTGCTAATGATGGTTTCTATGTGAAAGAATTGCGCAAGAAAGCTCCGATTACACTTACCGATTTAAAGGGATACGATGTACTGGTTATCGGTGAAGCAAACATCCCATATAAACAAACCGAACAAGCCGCTATGAAACAATATGTAGAGCAAGGTGGTAGTATTTTCTTCATAGGGGATCACTATAATGCAGACCGTAATAAGAACCGCTGGGATGGTTCCGAGGTAATGAATGGCTATCGACGTGGAGCATTTGGAAATCCAACAAAGGGGATGAGTGACGAGGAGAAAAATTCGGAAGCGATGAAGGATGTCACAAGTACGGACTGGCTGAACGATCAGTTTGGTATTCGCTTCCGATATAATGCAATTGGGGATGTGACGGCAAACCATGTTGTAGCTCCTGAACAAAGCTTTGGGATTACTTCTGGGGTTTCAAATGTAGCAATGCATGCAGGTTCCACATTGATGATTACAGATCCTAAGAAAGCAAAAGGACTTGTATATCTGCCAACCACGAATGCTAAATGGGCGCACTCAGTTGACCAGGGAGTCTATATGGGTGGTGGAGTAGCAGAAGGTCCTTATATGGCGATATCGAAAAAAGGACAAGGAAAAGCTGCTTTTATCGGTGATTCTTCTCCAGTTGAAGATATTACTCCTAAATATCTACGTGAGGAAAATGGAAAAAAGAAGACTACCTATGATGGTTTTAAAGAGCAAGATGATGCAAAATTGCTAGTAAATACCGTTAATTGGTTGGCAAAAAAAGAAACATATACTAGCTTGGATCAGGTAGAAGGACTCCAGTTAGATCAGCCAACACCTACACTGCCGATGGAAGAGCCAGCAGCCTCGACTGAACCTCAGACAGAGCCTTGGGCAGCACCTGAAGCAGGTTATAAATGGTGGGACCCTAGTACTTTTAAACCTGGATCGTATGGTTCCTCACAAGCAGCTCCAGTTCAACCCGTTTATACCCTTACTCATCAATCCGTCTTACCTGATGGTGAAGAATTTGGGCTGAGTGTTACGGTAGATCATGTAACACCGGGTCAGACATTATCTGGTTTAGATCTAGGGATTTATCAAGCAGGCGGTACGCAAGTAGCTATGTTGAAAAAAGCAGACGGTACGTGGCCAGATTCTTATGGATATAGTGCTCCGTTTGATATCCAGGCAGATGCAGCAGGAAAAGCGAAAATCAATCTTACGATGAAAATAAAACCATCCACAACAGGATCGGCTACCCTCCGTCTTCGTCTCGATAAATCGGCTGTATATTCAAAGGCTGTCACGATTAATCGTGTACCGATCGAGCCACTTCCAGGCGAGCCTTCTGATGTAAAACCCCCTGTTACTACTTATTCCGTAGAAGGGACCAAGCTATCGACTGGGACTTATCTAAATCAAGCCACTCTTACTCTAACAGCAACAGATGATACGGCAGTGAAGAAAGTAGAATACCGCTTTGAGGGAAAGGAAAATTGGGAGGAGTATTTAGCTCCCATATCTTTGAATGGAGAGCAATCGCAATCATTGTCATTTCGCTCTATTGATTCAGTAGGAAATATGGAACAAGCCCAGGTTGCCGCGATTCCTGTGGCAAAAGTGGATGTAGATTTTTTATATGAATATGTAAAAAACAGCAAATGGATCAATCCCAAGCTGGAAAAACTTATTTTACAACATACGGATCAAGCGAAAAAATATTTCACTCTTGCACATGAGGAATATGCAAAAGGGAATTGGATTCTAGGAACCATTTATAAAGCAAATGGATTTGTTTCAATTGGGAAAGTAGTAGATGTAGCATCTAAAAATCCCGATTGGATCAATAAAGATGCTAAAAAGGATGTTTCCCTCATCTTGGAGGCACTTTTAGTACAAAATAAGTAAACGGGCAGGCCTGAGTATAGCCTCCCCATTAGATTGAAACAAACGATCGGACCACCTTTGAAAAAAGGTGGTTCCTTTAATATAGGTACTTGGTACGACCATAGGTTCTCCCATAACGAATCATCTTATAAAGAGCTCGCTTATCAGGTAATCTTGCGAAAGGATGGAGGCCGGGACTGGTGTTAAATTCCAAGATCCATGGTTTGAGATTGGAATCAAGTGCGATATCAAGTCCGATTTCTCTAATGCTTGGGTATACATTTTGTAGATGTGTCCCAATAGATACACTAAATGTTTCTAGTTGGCGTATATATGTTTGTAATTTCCCATTAGGAACATAGGGTGCTAGAAGAGTTGCAATGGGTTTAATGGTAGCTCCTTTACTTCCATTCGTTACGACCAACTTTTTATTTCCTACACGTCCAGCTATACCGGTTACTTCCCATTGCTTGCTGGGATTATGTTGAACCATAATTCGAAAATCAAAAGAAGATTTTTTGTGGGTTAACATCGTTATTCCTTGTTGAATTAAATACTTTTCTTTTCCTTTATATTTACTTATAAACTTATATAATTGGTTGAAATTTGAAAAAATCCTAGTACTCTTCTCATAGCGCGCTTCATACTTTCCTTCTTTGATGCTAGCTCGAATAATTCCTCTTCCTTGTGAACCGTGGTCTGGTTTTATATACACCATTTGATATGTTGTTAAAAAGTCTTGGAGATTCTCTTTACTCCACATTCCGGTTGTCGGAATATTAGCTTTAAGATGATTGCTTTTTGATAAAGCTAGTGTCTTAGTCCATTTGCTAGACAAACGAAATGAATATCTTTTCAATGAACCTCACCCCTTTGCACCAATATATGTACAAGTTCAGAATTGTTCACGGCAGAAGGAATTCGCCCTGACACAAATTCATATAATGATTTAAACGAAATTTGATAGAAAGTGAGTGGTGAGGATGATTGAAAAAGAGAAATTACAAACGAAAATAAATGAAATGATTACTTATTTTCCCTGGTATGAGGATTACTTACCTTCTATGAAACCAGATAGTCTGTTGAAATTGCCGTTGATTACGAGAGGGATTCTAGAAAAACACTATTACCATCAAGATTTTCATCCAGCTTGGAAGATTTATCAAACGTCCGGGACCAGTTCGAAGAAAAGGAAAAAAATTGCTTACTCAAGGGAAGATGATCAGTACTATTTGGATAAAAAAGTACAGATTTATACCCGTTTTCTCCAAGATAAACCCATTCGAACAGCTATGTCCGATATGGGCACAGGGCATGCCGCAAATACTGCCATAGAGGTTTTTAAGAATGTAGGATTAATTTGTGAAGATATTCCGTATCATTTGCCTGTACAAGATCATGTGAGATTACTAAAGCAATTTCGACCTGATTGTCTGTATACAATGCCATCCATTTTAGAAAGTGTTCTATCGGCTACCGATCATCCAGAGCAATTTGGGATACAGAAAGTTATATTAGTAGGGGAAGTGGCTAGTGCTGAGTGGCAGAAAAAAGTGGCTTCTCGTTTACGCATAGACCGGCAAGATATCATGGATACGGTGGGATCGATCGAAATTGGAACTATTGCCTATTACTCGCATGAGCATGGGTGTTATCTTTTTGTAGAAGACCTAGTACCTGAAGGAATAAGAGCTGAAGAAGTTGGATTGGATGCAGACTTACTGAGGGAAGATGAACGGGTTCTAGTGCTTACATCATTTTCTAGAAAAACATTTCCTGCTGTTCGTTTTGTTACCTATGATGTGATTCGTGGTTTTAAACCAATACATATAGCAGATAAAACGTTTTTTAGCTTTCAATCGCTTGTAAAACGAGTCGGTACAGAATGGAAACATGGTGAGAAAATTAGTTTCTATGATATAGAGGAGGCCGCATTCCGGTATCTGGATAAGGCTACTATTTGGATACAGGTAGATGGTAATAAGCTGTTGGTCTGGATTGACAGTCCCTTTATCACGGACTGTATTCGTAAACAAATCCAACTGGATATACAAGATCAAATTCCTGAGATCGGGATCATGATTCGAAATGGAATCCTGAGTGAAATTCAAGTAAAGGTAGTAACAGATCCAGAGCAATTTCAAACGGATCGTGTAAAGAAGAAAGTAATCCACCATCAATACTGGGAGCGTAATTAGTTCCTGTCAAAAAACCAAGGATCGAAGAGTGTTTTTACATTCTTCGATCCTTGGTTTTTTTTGTTTCTCTAATTTAACGTTCGAATCTATCTAACTATTAATGAAAAACCTATCTATCAATAGAATATGCTAGTGTACAAGAGTTTCATCCTCTTTCGCATAACCTATACTATCTCAGAAAGAGGGGATGAACTATGAGGTACGGGAAAGTGATAAGTAAGATTGGCAATTATGGAATACTTCGTCGGAACTCTACGACTGCTTCTCATCTTCCAGAAACACTTCGTTTCTCTCTTGAGAACCTTAAACAAATGTGTCAGAAGTATAATTTGATATATGTGAAGCCAAACGATTCAAGCCAAGGAAAAGGCGTCATGAGGGTTGAAAAACTAGCAAATGGCCAATTCCTCATTAAGGATCGAGATTTAAAAGGGAGAGCGACTGTTTCAGGTGTTCAAGCGGCATATAATCGGATTTTAGCCAGAAAAATGAAAGGCAGAACATATCTTGTGCAACAAGGAATTAATAGTGTTATGAAATCAGGACGCGCCTTTGATATTAGGGCACATTTCATTCGAATAGATGGAAAATGGACTTGCATGGGGCTGATTGGCAAACAAGCACCATCATTAGGAGTTGTTACAAATGGTTCGAGTGGAGGCACTACTATCTTGGTTCCCACATTATTACGTTCCAAACTAGGTTACTCTCAACAACAATCTGTAGAAACGCAAAATCAACTTGAACAGATTGCTGCTGAATCGGTAAAATCGATTTCTGGAGCGTATCCTTCTTGGAGAGAGTTTGGTGTCGATCTAGCTATTACTCCAAATGGTAAAATTTGGATATATGAAGTAAATATTACCCCCGGAAGTTCACTATTTAAAAGACTGAATCCTACTGTCTACAAAAAAATCTTAGTGAATCGTAGAAGAGCTAGATAATATGAAGCCCATTGTGGGCTTTTTATTTTTTTCTTCACAAGTAGGATAAAATTCTACAAAGAAAAAGACTACTATCGCTCCCGCTTAATCTATACGTCTTCGAAGGTATGATCGGCCCTTGAAAATCCATACTATAAATACGTAGTGAGACTATCCATAATGATGGATTACTGATAAACTAGAGTTATTATTTAATAATATATAGTATAATCTAAGTGAATTTAGATGAAAATGGAGGCTTTCAAATGAACAAAGTAGTTGTACTTGGAACGGGTCCATCGGGATTAACGGCAGCGATATACCTAGCCCGTGCAAACATGAATCCGCTTGTGATTGAGGGTCCAGAACCGGGTGGACAATTAACCACTACAACGGAAGTTGAAAATTTTCCTGGATTCCCTGAAGGGGTTATGGGTCCAGAGTTGATGCAGAATATGCGTAAACAAGCAGAGCGCTTTGGTGCACGATTTGAACGCGGGTGGGTGAATCGAGTCGATTTGACTAGCAAGCCATTTACATTACATATGGGTGAAGAGAAAGTAGTGGAGACGGAGACATTAATTATCTCCACAGGTGCTTCTGCTAAACTATTAGGAATTCCCAATGAAAAAGAAAGCATTGGTATGGGTGTAAGCACATGTGCAACTTGCGATGGCTTCTTTTTCCGCGACAAGAAAATTATTGTTGTGGGAGGTGGCGATTCCGCGATGGAAGAAGCGAACTTTCTGACGAAATTTGCCTCTGAAGTTCGAGTGGTACACCGTAGGGAGGAGCTTCGAGCATCCAAGATCATGCAGGAGCGTGCTAGAGAAAATGAGAAGGTCACATGGAGTCTGAACTGTACTCCTATCGAAGTAGTAAAGGGAGATCAAGGTGTTACGGGTTTAAAAGTGAAAAATAACGAGACAGGCAAAGAAGAGGTCATCGAGACAGATGGGATTTTTGTGGCGATTGGTCATACTCCAAATACAAGCTTTTTACCAGATCAGCTAGACACTGATGAAACAGGCTATATTAAAGTACAACCTGGCACCACACGCACGAATATTCCTGGAGTATTTGCTTGTGGTGATGTACAGGACCATGTTTATCGTCAGGCGATTACAGCGGCTGGAACCGGCTGTATGGCGGCACTAGACTGTGAGCGATTTATAGAGGGCAGCCAAGTGGATGACTGGAGCAAGAGTTTATAAAATGATAACCGTTCTATGAAGAATGATTTACTAGGCTGTTATTCTATATCATTGCGATTCATACTTGAATAAGCTAGGGCTATCTTAAAGAGAAAATCTACTTTAGGATAGCCCTTGAGTATGTTTCTTTTATAAGATTTTTTGTGTGTTTTATATAAAATAAATACTTATGGTTATATATCTAGTTAACTATCTAAATGGTTTCTTTTTTTCACTCTCGTCAACTCGCAAAAATGTGCGCAACATGGAGAGATTGAGCGTTTCAAATTGGAAATTCCGAGATAATGAATCATAACTTATTTTTTTGGGTTCTCAAATAGCTTGCACAATATATAGTGTCGGGTATACTCAAATAGTCACTATATATGGATCGGATGTGGATGTATGATTGAAATAAAGGGGTTAGAGGTAAACCTGAAAATTGGAAATTGGCTAACAGAGGTGGAACGTGACTTTAATTACCTCGATTTTACTAGCTTAGAAGAAGATACTCGATTACAGCTAAGAGAAAATATGTCGCTAGAAGAGCAAATTCAGTTGCTGATTCAAGTAGCGGTTGAAAAAACGAGTGTGGAGGAACCAGACTGGCAGTTTGTGGCTGCTCGTTTTTTAGTGATGTTTCTCTACCGACAAGCAGGTGAAAACCGTCAATTTGATGCTTCTCAGAAGTATGGAGACTTTTATTCACTAATTCGTACTCTAACTGAGGAAGGCTTGTACGGTACATATTTATTGGAGAAATATAGTGCAGAAGAGATTGCTTACTTGTCTACTGTTATGAAACCTGAACGAGATAAACTCTTTAACTATATTGGCTTGAAAGTTCTGACAGATCGGTATTTAGTACGTAACTTTCAACAGAAAGTAATGGAGTTACCTCAAGAGCGCTTTATGATTATCGCTATGCACTTAGCTTCTAAGGAGCAGAACCCTGTGTTATGGGCAGAAAAATTTTATGAGGTGTTATCCAGACTTGAATTAACGGTTGCTACTCCAACATTAGCGAATGCTGGTAAGCCTCTTCATCAACTTTCTTCTTGCTTTATCGATACAGTGGATGACTCTTTATGGTCTATCTATGAGACAAACTCTTCAACGGCTCAAGTCTCCAAGTATGGTGGCGGAGTTGGAATTTATCTAGGAAAAGTCCGAGCAAAAGGTTCTAAAATCCGTGGACATAAAGGTGCATCAGGCGGTGTGATTCCATGGATTCGAAATTACAACAATACGGCTGTGGCGGTTGACCAGTTAGGCGTTCGTCGAGGTGCGTTTGCTATTTATCTAGATGTGTGGCATTCCGATATTCTAGATTTCCTCAATTTAAAAACAAACAATGGGGATGACCGTTTAAAGGCGCATGATATCTTTCCAGGGGTTTGCGTTCCGAATTTATTTATGGAGCGTGTAGCACAGCGGGGTATATGGAGTTTATTCGATCCACACGAAGTAAGAGAAGTGATGGGATACTCGCTTGAAGATTTTTTTGGAGCTGAATTTGAGAAACGTTATCAGGAATGTGAAAATCACCCATCTCTTGATTCTATTGAGATTCCTGCGATCGATATTATGAAACGGGTTATGGTTAGTGCTTTTGAAACAGGTACTCCTTTCATCTTCTTCCGTGATTTAGTGAATGAAGCCAATCCGAACAAACACAAAGGGATGATTTACTCCTCTAATCTTTGTACGGAAATCTGCCAAAACATGTCTGCAACGGAGTGGATGAGTGAAGAAATTGAGGATGGAATCATCGTTAATAAGCAAAAACCTGGTGATTTCGTCGTGTGTAACCTTTCCTCTATTAACCTTGGCAGAGTGCATAGCTACGAGGATCTTGCTCGAATTATTCCGGTACAGATGAGGATGCTTGACAATGTAATTGACTTAAATATGTATCCTGTCAAGCAAGCAGAAGTTACGAATCACAAGTATCGTGCTGTGGGTCTCGGAACAAGCGGTTATCACCAATATCTAGCCCAACAGAAAATTATGTGGGAATCGGAAGATCACGTGGAAGAGGCAGATCGGTTGTTTGAAGAGATTGCGTATCAAGCTATTCGGGCTTCGATGGAACATGCCAAAGAAAAAGGATCCTATCCGGCTTTTTCTGGAAGTGAGTGGGAGACAGGAGTCTATTTTGAGAAACGTGGCTATAGTAGCGAAAGATGGGCAGAGCTACAACGAGAAGTGGCCGAGCATGGGATGAGAAATGCCTGGGTCATGGCGATTGCTCCAACTGGTTCCACTTCCTTGATCGCTGGCTCTACCGCGGGAATTGACCCAGTGTATGCAAAGTTTTTCGTGGAAGAAAAGCGGGGGGCATCTATTCCTCAAACAGCTCCTAATTTGTCGGTAGAGACCACTTGGTATTACAAAGAAGCACATAAAATTGATCAGAGTTGGAGTATCCGTGCTGCTGGAATGAGGCAGCGCCATATTGATCAAGCTCAATCATTTAACTTATATATCACGCCTGAAACAAACGCGAAAGAATTTTTAGAGCTTTATGTGGATGCTTGGAAAAATGGTGTGAAAACCATTTACTATATTCGCAACCAATCCGTAGAAATAGAAGAATGTGTAAGTTGTTCATCGTAACGAGAGGAGAGCGCAAACATGCAACTAGAGCGGAAGAAAATTTTTAATGAAGACGGACAAAGAGGTACACAGCGTCTCATTAACGGGAATACCACCAACCTGAGAGAGTGGAACCGTATTAAGTACGATTGGGCTCACAAGTTATATCGAACCATGCTAAACAACTTTTGGATTCCAGAAGAGATCCCTCTTGCCTCGGATGCGAAAGAGTTTCAAGAACTAAGTCCAGCTGAACGTCGAGCTTTTGATAAAACGATTTCATTTCTTAACTTCCTTGATTCTATTCAAGGAGAAAATTTACCTAACATCCATGAATATGTGACAGCACCCGAAGTTTCTTCCTTGCTGAACGTGCAGGCTTTTCAGGAGGAGATCCATGCGCAATCGTATAGCTATATTTTAGATAGCGTATGCTCTCCTGATACAAGGGAGAACATCTACGACGAATGGCGGAACGATGAGCATCTGATGAAGCGAAATCGCTTTATTGCTGACTTGTATCAACAGTTCGTCGATCAAAAAACAGATCATCAATTTATCCGTACATGCATGGCTAACTTCTTGCTAGAATCGCTCTATTTCTACAGTGGATTTTCCTTCTTCTATGCATTAGCGAGACAAGGAAAGATGACAGCCACTGCCACCATCATCAAGTACATTCAACGCGACGAACTAACTCATGTTGTTTTATTCCAAAACATGATCCGAGAGCTTCGCAAAGAAAATCCAGACTTATTTACGCCAGAGTTTGTTGAAGAACTGCGCGAAATGACGAGAACAGCAGTAGAACATGAAATTGAGTGGGGCAAATATATTACCAACAACGAGATTCAAGGGATTAATAATGAGGTGTTGGAGAAGTATATTAAATTCTTATCCAACGAACGCTTGAGCCGCCTAGGATTTGAGGTTTTATATCCTGAAATTCAAACGCACCCGATGAAATGGGTAGAGAGCTTCTCCAACCTTAATGCTACCAAAACAGACTTCTTTGAACAAAAAGTAACCAATTACACAAAAGCAAGCAATCTCGACTTTGGAGATTTGTAAGATACAGGATTTCATAAGCCACTGGGAGCCCCTTCTATAGAGCTCCTAGTGGCTTTCTATTTTTTATCATTCTTTAACATCATCGTAAAAAATTCAAATACAGAGTTCCAAATAGAAAAAAATACTGGTTGATATCAAATATTTCACAACAGGGAATATTGTCCAATTTTGTTGGTTGTCATATACTATAATTACATTTTGCCCCATTTTTCGTATAGATTGGAGAAGGCGGTGTATGAAGCTGAGGTTGGACGACCAACGAATGAATTTGTATGATAAATATGGCATCCAAGTTATTAGGGCTATTATTTCCGATTTTATCGACCGTGTTTTTATTGATCCATCGCTTCATCATACTTTCCGATTGTGCCAAGTTCAGAAGGTAAAGCGATTTACGATTTCGCTATTTGCGTGTATATTGGGTTCTAGAGAACATTGGATGGAAGATGGTTTGAGAAATCATTCGGCTCGTATAACCTCCGATGATTATGAGAAAATGATAAGCTATCTTGATGATTCGATGAAAAAGTTTAATATTGGGGTAGAGGAACGAGCTATAATACTGGGGACTACTCGTTCGGTTAAATATTTTGTGATCCAGAGGCAAGTAACCAAAATGTAGAGACAGAGAAGTGAAAAATGATGAGGGAATCTTGGAAACAAGTAAAATCATGGCATAAGTCCTTTGGACTCGCCGCACCAGAAGAGCCGCAGTTACTTCCTGAAGATCGAGTAAAGCAACGAATTGGCTTTATGCAGGAAGAATTACAGGAGTTTGCTGAATCACAAACATTAGAAGATCAAGCGGACGCTATGATTGATTTAATGTATTTTTCTTTAGGGACATTGGTGGAGATGGGAGTCGACCCAGGTGAACTGTTTGACATCGTGCATCGTGCGAACATGTCGAAGTTGTGGGAGGACGGGAAGCCACGTTATCGAGAATCCGATGGAAAAGTGATGAAGCCTGAACATTGGCAAGATCCCCAACCTTTATTGCGGAAAGAGATTTTTCGACAAATAGAGCAAAAGAAGAGTGAAAAGCAGACAAGCCTTTAAAGGGGCTTGTTTTCTTTTTTGGATTATAGTTGTCATGATATCAGCTAATTTCTAACTTTCCATATACCTATATAGTGTAGATTTACTAATGCCTGTTTCTCTCTTTATTTCATCTAGGCTATAATTTTTACTTTGATACATTTGAATAGCACGCTGAACGTTTTCATCAGGCTTTTTAGGCCTCCCACTAGTTACTCCTTTTTGTTTGGCTTCGTGCAAACCTTGTTTCGTTTTTTCACTTATCATATCACTTTGGAATGTTACAAGATGCTTTACCATGTCACTCAATGTATGCTTGGGTCGGTGGCTTGTATCAATATCTTCAAAGATAGACCAAATGAAAGCTCCTTTTGCCTCAATGACTTCTAATAGTTCCATGAGATGGCGTGTTGAATCCGCTAAAGCAAATAATTTAGTGACGACAATCTTATCACCTGAATCAAGGTTGTCTATCATTTCCACTAGCTTGACTCTATTCTTAGCAGTGGCATGCTCTTCTAAAATAAATGTCTCACATTGAGTCTTTATTAAGATGTCCTGTTGTTGTTTACACTGTATATCGTTTTGATAGGGCCTCATATATCCAATCAACATGATATGCACTCCTATGTAAAATAATCTCTATATCCAATCATTCATATCATCTTTTCTCAAAATGGCTCTTTTTTGGGAAAAATGATATACTAATTTATCATCGGATTTTAGAATGAAAGGTGAAATGAAAGTGGTAAAAAAACTTAAAAAAGAATGGTTTTCCAATGTAAGAGCAGATGTGCTTTCTGGGATCTTGGTTGCATTAGCTCTTATTCCAGAAGCAATTGCTTTCTCTATTATAGCGGGTGTAGACCCCATGGTTGGACTATACGCCTCTTTTTGTATTGCTGTCATCATTTCGTTTGTTGGAGGACGACCGGGAATGATTTCAGCAGCAACGGGAGCGATGGCATTGCTCATGGTTCCGTTAGTGAAAGAACATGGGCTAAATTATTTATTAGCAGCAACGATACTGACAGGGGTTATTCAGATCTTGTTTGGTGTATGTAAAGTAGCTAAGGTGATGAAGTTCATTCCACGTGCTGTTATGATTGGCTTTGTCAATGCACTAGCCATCTTAATCTTTATGGCCCAAGTCCCACACTTTATTGGCATTTCTAGCATGACTTATCTTTTCGTTTCGATTACATTGCTTATGATATATGTGATTCCACGGTATATCAAGTCTATTCCTTCACCGCTTATTGCCATCATTATCCTCACAACGGTTGCTATATTTAGTGATATGGACTTGCGAACTGTCGGTGACTTAGGTGCTATGAATCAATCTCTACCTACCTTTTTTATCCCTGATGTACCTTTTAACATGAACACACTAGCTATTATTTTTCCCTATTCACTTGCCTTAGCAATTGTAGGATTATTAGAAACACTGTTAACTGCATCAATTGTAGATAATATGACGGATACAGATAGTAATAAAAATAGAGAAGCTCGTGGACAGGGTATAGCTAATATTATCACAGGATTTTTTGGAGGTATGGCTGGATGTGCAATGATTGGGCAATCTGTAATTAATGTAAAATCTGGAGGTCGTGGTAGGCTTTCTACCTTTGTAGCGGGCATGGGTTTAATGTTTCTCATCATTGTTCTAGGTGATATCGTCATTCAGATACCGATGGCTGTTCTCGTAGGGATTATGATTATGGTGTCTGTCGGGACTTTTGACTGGAATTCTTTTTCTTATTTAAGAAAAGCTCCAAAAAGCGATGCAATCGTAATGTTAGTGACAGTATCTATTGTTGTTTATACACATGATTTGTCCAAAGGGGTTATCGCAGGGGTTATTTTAAGCGCTATCTTCTTTGCTTCTAACATTTCTAAAATGCAGGTCACAAAGCAACAATCTGATTCCGATATTCAGTATATAGCTAAGGGACAACTCTTTTTTGCTTCTGCTGAAGATTTTATAAGGTCATTTGACCTTACTGTCCAACATACACACATCATAATCGACTTTACCCATTCACATGTCTGGGATGATTCTGCGGTAGGTGCGATTGACAAAGTGGTTATAAAACTTCGTGAAAAACATAATACCGTAGAGATCCGAAACTTGAATACATCTAGTAGAAGGCTAGTCGATAAGTTGGCTGTTTCCAACAATGCGGGTGGAGAATAATCGATCTATTTATAGTTGAATACATCCGAACTTTTTTGCTTTGTGGCCAACAGTCGAGATCCAGTGATCAAACTTAATACAATGAAACAACCTCCTATATCATACTTCATGAGTACGTGTACAGGAGGTTGTTTCATTGTAAATATTGTCTGGTAATCACAGATTCGTTATGTTGTAGATAGATGAATGTATTCTTCGATATCGTCTACAATACGTTGGATCGATTGATGCCAAAAATCTGGATGTGAAAGGTTAATATTGAAGTGTTGAAGTGACAAATCTTCTACTGATTTTTTTCCTGTCTCTCTTAGAAATTGATTAAAATTTTTAGCAAATTGTTTTCCATCTTGCTTGGCTACTTCTACTAGACCTAAGCTAAAAAGATAACCATAGGTATATGGATAGTTATAGAAGGGGACATAGGGTCTATAAAATTGTATTGCTTTTATCCATTCAAAAGGTTGATATTCACTAAGTTGATCTCCGTAAGATTTCCTCTGAGTCTCTATGAATATATCTTCTAACTGTCTTGCATTCAAAGGACCAGAGCTCCGTTTTTCATAGAGCTGAGTTTCGAATAGGTAAGCTGCACGAATTCCCATCACGTAGATAAGGCTGTCTTGTATTTTCCAACTAAGTAATGCTTTTTTCTCTTCGCGATCTTTCGAATTTTGAATCATATCATCGACAAAGCGTAACTGAAAGAAGATAGAAGATGTTTCAGCAATGGTCATGCTAAATCGATCTTCCAATAGAACAATGGAGGAGGAATCTTCTAATTGTCGAAAATGCCATGCATGTCCCAATTCATGGGCTAGAATTCTACCACTCTCCACGCTTCCATCATAATGTAAGGAGATACGGGATTCACCATCACTGATAAAGGGAGCGCAAAAGCCACCTAGCTGTTTGTGTTTACTTGGTACAGCATCGATCCATCCATTCATTGCAGCTTGATGTATGAAGTCACCCATTGCTGGATCTAATTGATTAGATGTTTGAACAATTTGCTCCATAGCTTCAGGGAAAGGAATCTGAGTAGAAACGTGGGATTGAGTTTTTAGTTGATGCCAAGAGATTTTTTCCTGTCCATACTCGGTCGCCTTCATGGTTAGATAACGAGTTAGTTTAGGAAGCAGACTGTCAATGGTTCCCCACATGGTATCAAGTGTATCACGGGAAAGTCCGCTTAATTCCAGTGATTCGTCTAATACATCTTTTCGCTTTTGAGCATGGCAAAGGGCTAGACGAAGATTGGTAATCTGGTTTAGAACAGAAGCGAAAAGGTCTGACTCTTGTTCTAGGGTTTGTTTCAGAGATTGAAATACTTGTTTTTGTCTATCTGGATTTGGGTCACTAAGTGCTATTCTGTTTGCTTCACCAAAAGATAACTTTGTTTCATGAACCCCATCTGCTATGTAAATTTGTAACTTATTACGAAGTTGGATATACATATGTTCTAAAGCTTTAAGTCCATCTCCGGCAAGTTTTGTTGCAAAGTCCTCTAGATCGCTAGGGAGTGTTTGGCAGTTCTTACGGAGAGTTAATAAATCAGAAAGAAATGGACGAATAGCAGGAAGAATAGACCAATCAGCGAATTGTTCATCTGTCATCAGGGAGAGTTGTCGTCCTAAATCAGACCTGAGAGAACGAACTCCCGCTTTAAGTGTAGAGATTCGGTTATATAGTAAGGTGTTTCCGGTATGTCTAGGTGTTTCAGCAGAAAGACAATAATAATAGGAGTCAGCTTTTTCAATTCGTCTAATCAGTTGGAATAATAAAGAAAGTGTTTCCGGTTTAATCAGATTTGAAGTGGAAGGGTGTTTCATGTTATGTAGTAGTGGATGCGAAATAACTTCTAATTCATCTAATTCTCTAGATAAGGCAGTTTCTTTCGGTTCAGGATATAAATTATTCAAATTCCAACAAGTAGGTTCGTTTAACCTAAAATTCATTATGATTCCTCCTAGATTTTTTTGAAGAAAATACCAAAGGTGCTCTTTTTCATTGGTCGATTGTTGATTTTATAAGTTCTATACAATATTACATATGTTTATAGTTCAATAATAATTGAACTATAAACATATGTAAATACTAATTGAATCATTTTGTCGTTCTTTGCTCATCACTTATTGTGTTATGATTTATTTAATACCTAAGATTAGGGGGTAAATATGACTTATCAAGTAGAAACAGGAAATTCAATTGCATATGAACTTCTTTTAAGTCTTCTTTTATATAAAAGAAGAGCAAATCTAAAGTATCTAGATAAAGGAATAGGGTGGATTACGGACGTACAAGAGAGGTTAACAGCTGAATTTGAAAAAGAGTTAGCGCAGTTTGAAGATTTGGCGCTAGGGAATGTTGCTTGCTTATTGATTGAAAAGTGCCCCCAAAATCAACAGATAGAGTTATTTTTAAGCTGGTTGAAAGGGCTAACTGCGGCTGAAATGTATGAATTATTAGCACCGCATATCAGAGAAGTAGATTTACAGATATTATTAGATTTAGAAAAGCAACGAAATCAGCTTGTTTATTTTCTATCTAAATGGAATGAGCAGTATTTTCAATTTGAAAAGATGGAGGATAAGCTAGAAAAAGCGGTTCATGTTTTCAATAAACAAAAGGAACAAATGTCTTCCGTCCAGCTAGTTGAGCACTTTGCCACTGGACTTCAGATTGAAATAAAAGATATAAAACATGTCATTATGATCCCATCTATTCACTTTAGCCCTCTACATACTTTTAGTATTTTGAGAGAAAAAATATTTGTATGGTTTCCACTTAAAACGGAACCATCAAATATAGATGAGCTGATTCGTATTGGAAAAAGCCTATCTGATCGAAAGCGCTTAGATATATTACAGTTCCTTTCTGTAGAGAAACATACTTTTACAGATGTTTTGAAATATATAGGGGGAGCAAAAGGAAATATTCATCATCATATTATGACACTGAGAGCGGCCGGCCTTGTTCGTGTTCATCTAACCGGAGAGAGCCAGTTTTATCTTAGTACGCGAAAAGAGTTTGCGTCTGAATTACGCGAAAAACTAAATTCAGTTACTTATCCGATTTGACGAGGATTTTTTGGTGTTGAATCAGATAGAAAACACCCCTTCAGAGAGTAATGGGACTTGAGGGGTGTTTTTGTTTCTTTCAACCGCTTGGATCTCTCTAACGATGATGAATACGTTGTTTAGAGTGTAATGAATTTTTGTATTATACTCCCGTAGCGCCGCCCAATTCTATAAAGGATATGTTTGTATACGGAAGAGCAGTAAAGGTGGCACCAGTGGCAAAACTAACTTGTAAAGTCAATTCATTAGGTGGAGTCACAGCATTATAAATAAAGGAGGTACCGATGCTAGTAACGAGGTTTAAGGGCGGACTGCCATTTGAGAAAGCGCACTGACTTTCAGGGATGGAAGTAACCCCGTTTAAAACTAGACTTGGTGTTATAAATAGAGGTTCATCGTTTAGTCTAGAGAATGATACGTTGTATGAAATATAATATGCTTTATTCTCAGCTAAGGTAAAAGTAGTCGGATTAACAAGTGGGGAATAAGTGATGTCAGTCCCATTTTGAATTGGAGTGCCTTCAAATACTATCGGTGTATCTGGATCTACAACATCTGCTACTCCTTTGCGTATGTGAAGATTATTACTAGTAAAAGTAGGAGCTTCTAGTTTCACATTGGCTGAACCAGAAGTTACTTCAATCTCCAGTGTGTCGGATATAAAGTTTATGGTATCTCCAAAGCCGACAGGAGCACTTCCACTTGCTCCGGTATTTCCTTGGAATGTGAATAGGAAATCACCTGTAGCAAAGGTCCCAGTAGGGCCTTGAGGTCCGGTAGTACCTTGAGGTCCGGTAGTACCTTGAGGTCC
>NZ_FPJZ01000001.1:288052-650481 GCF_900119485.1 Thermoactinomyces sp. DSM 45891 | reverse complement strand
CCAAGTCCGTACGGTTTGAGGAGAAGGTATGTTGAAAACAGCGGCTGCTCTTCTAATGGACGCTCCTGTTTCGTTTATAAAATTAAGTACGTCCATTTTAAACTCGACAGAGTGATTTGTATATCTTTTCTGTAAAGCTTGGTAACCATGTTCTTGATATAGAGACACCCATTTCACTACATCCATTTCTCCTACTTGATACCGTTGAGCAATGGTTTTGTACGACTCGACGCCGTCGAGATAGGCTTGTACAGCTTTCAATTTTATTTCTAATGAATATTTAGCCATAGAAAAAGCACCTCCAACTATTGGATTTTAATTTCATGTCCAACAATTGGGGTGCAGTTCAATTCTCAGACAGCCCTATTCCTCTACTTACCGGATCTTACCATAACCTTATCTAGTTGCTTCAGATATAGTACTCGAACGATAAGGAAATAGATAAGCTGGACAGCGAAGAACCCAGATATACTGATTAGGGAAGGGGTCAGCATTTCCCAAATTGGAAGATGACCAAGTATATCTTTATTTAAAATCTGTAGACTCAACAATGCTTCCAAGCCTGCAATGATAAGTGGGATGAAAAACAGCATAGCAATTTGGATCGTGCAAGCCCGCCTCATACCGCTAGTGCTGAGGCCAACTTTAGAAAGCATATGATAGATACGCTGATCTTGATTTAGATCAGTATATAGTTTGAAATACAGGAAGCTGGCAGTGGCAAGCGAGAATACAGCTGCGATAAAGATACAGATAAAACTAAGCAAACTAGTTGAATGTTTAAATTCGATATAACTACCTGCTCTAGTGGACACATAGCCATCTTTGCTCATAAAGCCCTTCTCTATCTTTTTACTAATCTCCACTTGATCAGAATTAGAGAGAGGGGGTTTTTCTCCGGACCAAGCTGGAATAGAATAATATACAGATATTCCCTCTGATAGATCTTTTTCTTTAACGGAATTGGCTTGAATCTGTTGATAGGCTTCATCATTCACAACTAAAAGGGGTAGGTAGCCAGTCATTCTTTTATTGACTCGCTCCACGATCTGATACTTTGATACTTTTTGACCTACCTGTATTTTTTGTTTATCTGACTTAGGAGCGATATAGATTGCCTCTTCAGATTTCAATTTATTTGGAGCCTTCAGTCCAAGCGACTTAGCTAACTGTCGGTAACTAGATTCATTAATCACATTCGCGGAACGGTTTTCATCCACCTGAATTGTAGTTGACTTAGCAATTACCTTATCATATTTAACTCTTGCTCGGTCTAACTCTTGATCAATTTTTTGCATATCAGTTTTCCAGTTCTTGTACTCTTTGGGAACATCGAAAGTAACAGCAAAGGGAATGTCTTTATAAGAATCTTTTCCCATATAATCGAATGACTGGACAAGACCGATCGCTACTGAAGCCATCGCGGTCACAATCGTGATCATGAAAAACATCCGCGCATTATCTTTTATCTTATAAGCCATTTCTGAAACCCATAACATCCTAGTGCCTTTCCAGAAGAAAGAGCGATTTTTTTTCAGTAACCGCATCATATACACACTAAATTGAGTAAAGAAGAGGTACGTGCCGAGAATCCCTAGTGTGAGAGCCAAAAGGATGGTGTTAAAGTTTCTATACAGTAAATAGTATGCAGTGCCGATTAAAAGAATGGATGTGAGAACTAGCAGGATATGTGCTTTCGGTTCTTTTTTCGGCTTGCTTGTCCCCATTAATAATTCCAACACTCTTTTTTGACGGATAAAGAAGAGGGTTAAAAAGGAGATCACAATGTAGAGAGCGGAGAAAGCAATTATCGTGAGTCCTATTGCTTTTGCTGGTAGATAAAAGGAAAGGTCTGTCTCTACAACGTTAGATCCATATAAGAGAAATAACTTTGCAAAAAGGAGCCCACCTAGAATTCCAGTCACAATCGAAGCGAATCCAATCAATATATTTTCTAGGAAAATCAGTTTATTAATCTGTTTTCGCTGTGCCCCTAAGATCGTCAATAATCCAAACTCTTTATTTCGGATCTTTAAAAAAGCACTGATGGAATAAAGAACAAATAAAAATGAGAAAGCAAAAGTTACATAGGCCGCTGCTATCATTCCCATTTTAGCCTGATCTCCAAGGGATGATTTTGCCAACTCGGGGTGAAAGATGAATAGAGCATAGGCAAAGAAAATCATAACTGCAAATGAACTACTCAGAAAGTAGGCAGAGTAGGCACGTCGATTCCGTTTGACGTTATTAAATGCGAACTGACGAAAGTTCATGTAAAGGTCACTCCTTTTTCCTATTATGTGCGTGTGGCTAATAATGTATCATGTATATAAGGTAGAAAATATCGATAAACCTTATATGAATCTTAAAAAACTGTAAGGATATCAGTAGTGGAGACAGAAGTGAGTTTGGCATTAGAAAAGGGGATGAAATGCTTATGAAAAACGGTTCTAAGTGGTATATGAAGTATGTTGTGACGATTTTACTAACCGTGATGATTATTGCAAGCCCGTTTGCTTCTGTTTCGGCTCTTGCGGCGCCGGATTATACAGACTTGGCGTATCGTTGGGCTCCAGTCCATTATCAGGATACCGATGATACGGATGCGGATGCAGATTATATCACGGCTATGAACTATGATGGTGACTGGATAATGAATAATAACTGGGAACATCAGGATGATGATGCTAGTCGTCTCAAGGGGTCGGTTACGTATTCTGTTACCGAGACACAGTCTCATTACTTCTTGATCTATACTTTTTATCATCCTCGTGATTGGGTGGATTATCCTGATTTCGGGCTAGACACACATGAAAATGATGCGGAAGGTGCAATGATGATTGTAAGGAAGGATGGTACCACGCACGGTAAGTTAGAAGGCATGGTAACGGTTTATCATAGCGACTTCTACTCGTATACGCCTGCGGGCAGTCCGTTGACAGATGGGCAGGAAAACATTGATGGTAGCATTCGTATGGTGGATTACGGTGGAGTGAGTCGCCCAACTACTTACCAAGATGCAAAAGGACATGGTATTTACAACTGGAATGGAAAGAATTTCCCTGGGGGAGATGGAGTTGTCTATTATCCAGATCGTCAGACATCAGAAGCCCCTTCCAGTGGAAATGATCGCTCTGTGAAATACACATTAGTAAATACATTTGCCCCCGGCGGCCTCTGGGATCATCGTTACGATCCGAATACGTTTGCTAGTTGGGGAACATTTAAGGGTGATAACGGGAAAGACAATGCTGCGAATACGGCATGGCAATGGAATGATTCTGACGATGGCCCTGTTGAAGCAGGTGAAATGGCAACCGATCCAGTCCATTTGATGGAAGTATATTTTGGTAACTTAGGTTCTTATAGTCGTACATATGTATATAATGGGTATCGCTAGGCAATCGGGTAATCTCTTGTGAGGAGCGATCTAGGATGGACGAGCGTGAAAAATCAGGAGTCGTCGAAACAGATGTGGTGATTGTGGGCGGTGGGCCAGCGGGGATGGTTCTCGGAATGATGCTGGCTCAGGCTGAAGTCGATGTAATGGTTGTAGAAAGCCAAGGGAATTTTGATCGCGAATATCGGGGCGAAGTGCTGCAACCCCGATTCTTGCAGTTAATGGAGCAACTTGGAATGCGTTCATACATTGAGAGTCTTCCACATGCCCAAGTGAGAGCGGGTGCTTTTTTTCAACAAGGCCGAAAGTTAGGGGAGTTTGCCTTTCATCGTTTTATCCCTGAGATTCCTTATGCTATTTGGACACCACAACCGATATTGTTGCAGGCGTATTTTGACTTTATAAAAGACTCTCCTCACTTTCACATGAAGTTTCATGCGTCGGTAAAAGAGTTGCTACGTACAAATGGGCAGGTAACAGGTGTCATGATTGAAACAGAGCATAAAGAACGAACGGAAATCCGGGCCAAAGTGACCGTTGGAGCTGATGGACGGTTCTCTACGGTTCGACGATTAGGAGGATTTCAGCTCGAATATGAGGATTACCCCGGCGATATCATCTGGTTTAATATGGATCAACCTGAAAATCCACAAGATGTATTGCAATTTCATATGACAGATCAATATCCCTACCTTACTTTACCCAAATACCCGAACCTTCTACAAGTCGGAATTGTTCTGGGAAGCGGGAGATGGAAGCAAATCCAACGAGAGGGGATTGAATTGTTTAAAGCAGATTTGGCGGAGATGTCTTCTGCTTTTCATCCTTTTTTACAAACAGTCACCAGCTTCCGTTCATTTGTTCCCTTACAAGCGAAGACACAATATGTGAAGGAGTGGGCACAAGATGGCTGCCTGCTGATAGGAGATGCCGCACATTGTTCCTCACCAGCAGGTGCTATCGGTGTATCACTAGCCGTCACCACTTCAGCCATTGCCGCTGAGGCAATCTATAATTCATTAGGAAATGGGGATGTCTCTGCCAGCTCATTAGGACGTGTCCAGCAGGAAAGGGATAGAGAAATCCGCAAGATTCATGAAATCCAAATACGAATGGGACGGATGCTATTTAACCGAAATCCCATTATAAATGCATTACGTCCCTACTTACTTGCGCTCTTCACTCGTACGCCTATCGCCACGACAGTATTAAGGAAGATGATGACGTTACCGAAAGATATCCACATAGATGAGAAATTTCAATTTAAAAATAAGGGATAAGCAAAGGAATTTCGCTTGGACAGAATAATCTACTTGAAGGGAGTGAACCTTGCCATATGGAATCACAAAAAAGAAAAATTGATATGAAAAAGTTTATGGGACTGGTTAACCTAAAATCGTTACCAAGAGCCATGATCGTTTTAGTGTTGGCTCTCAGTCTGCTTTCTACGATAGCGAGCCTTATCGTTCCACTCTTTACTAAAAACTTAGTCGATGTGATCTCATTCGACCACTTTCAGTACCAATTTATCTGGCTTTTGTTAGGTGCTTTCTTAGTTCAAGGGATTGCCGGCGGAGTTTCTACTTACTATCTAGCGTATCTGGGAGAAAAAGTAGTAGCTAATATTCGAAAGCAAATTTGGAAACAAACGCTTCATTTGCCCATTTCTTTTTTTGATCAAAATCGTTCAGGTGAGACGATTAGCCGTATTAATAATGATACCGCTGTGATTAAAGAATTGATCAGCAACCAGCTCGTGTCTATTTTTACGGGGATGATTTCACTTGTCGGATCTCTGTCCATCTTGCTGTACCTAGATTGGTCGATGACACTTGTGATGTTAAGTGCTGTACCCGTCATATTTCTCATCATGCGGCCACTAGGCAAGCAGATGAGACAGGTTTCGAAGCGTCTACAAACGGAAACAGCCGAGTTTACCAGTACGATTACACAAGTAATTTCGGAAATTCGCTTGGTGAAAGCATATGTAGGTGAACCCGTAGAACGCAAAAACGGGGATCAAGGAATAGATCATCTTTTTGAGACAGGGCTAAAAGAAGCACGCATATTCGCTATCTTACAACCACTCATGGGCTTCGTGATGATGTTTATGTTGGTAGTCATTATTGGATACGGAGGGTATCGTGTTTCGACGGGAGACTTAACTGCAGGGGATTTGGTAGCCTTTATTTTATATTTGTTCCAAATCTTGATGCCGATTACGATGTTAACGCGCTTCTTCACAAGCTTGCAGAAGGCGATGGGGGCGACAGAGCGGATCATTGAAATCCTAGAGCACGACCGTGAACCCGAGATGCTGGAGAAGGAAAGAGACCTACCGAAAGTAAATCCTACCTTACCGATTCGTTTTGAAAATGTTAGCTTCTCTTACCTCGATCATGAGGCAGTGTTACATGATGTTACCTTTACCATCGAACCGGGAGAAGTAACAGCTATTGTCGGTCCGAGTGGAAGTGGGAAAACGACAATTTTTTCTCTTGTAGAGCGTTTCTATCACCCTAGCTCGGGAAAAATTCGGATCGGGAATGTTTCGTTAGAAAAGTTTGATTTAAGAGAGTGGAGAAGTTGTATTAGCTACGTATCGCAGGAGAGTCCCCTTCTGGCAGGAACGATACGAGAAAATATCTGCTATGCCATGCAACGGGAAGTGACGGAAGAGGAAATCCTTCGTGCGGCTGAACTAGCTTACGCGGCAGAATTTATTCGAGATTTGCCAAATGGATTTGATACTCAAGTAGGCGAGCGTGGGATCATGCTTTCGGGTGGTCAACGCCAACGGATCGCGATTGCACGTGCGATCTTACATGATCCGAAGATTCTTATGTTAGATGAAGCGACCTCTGCACTGGATTCCACTTCGGAAAAGGTAGTCCAGGATGCGTTGCAAAACTTAATGCAGGGTAGAACGACATTGATTATCGCTCATCGATTATCGACGGTCGTAGATTCGGATCGGATTCTAGTGTTAGAAAAAGGGACATTGACTGGGATCGGAACGCATGAGGAATTATTGAAGAGCCATTTGCTTTATCAGCGGTTGGTGGAGCAACAGTTTCGTTTGGAGATAAAGGATTCAGTTGAGTTATAGGACTATGTATCAGAATAGTAACTGCCTTCCGGGTAAAGGGGAGGCAGTTTTTTTACGGGAGTGTGTTATGGAATAAACTGATTAGGTATTCATTTCAGTGCATTTATTTTATAATCTAAAGTAAGTATGTTGATGATGAGGGTGTTTACATAAAAGGGGTGAAGTCTGTGATAAACCGAGCGGAATGGGAAGAGTTTATAAAAGGAACGTTAATAGAAGCCCTTGATATTGGGTTAGTAGAGTTAAGTGAGAGTAAGGTGGTTCTCACTATGCCGGTAGGTCCTAAAACGAGACAACCCATGGGGCTTCTGCACGGAGGGGCATCTGTAGCTCTAGCTGAAACGGCGGCCAGCTTTGGATCATATTTTAAGGTGGCGCCTATGGGAAAAGGGACAGTGGGTTTAGAGATTAATGCCAATCATATTCGCTCGAAAAAAGATGGGATCGTGACCGCGATTGCGACCGTTCTTCATGAGGGGCGTAGTACGATGGTGTGGAACATAGAGATTGTAGATGAAGAAAGGAAGTTACTCTGTGTTTCACGTTGTACGATGGCGATTATTGATCCAAAGTAGAGAAAAATGGACAAAAAACCTAGACACCTGGTGATCAGGATACTACACGCTAACGCTCCTATAAAGATTCGCATAACAAAAAAACCAAGAGGACGTATCCCCTTGGTTTTTTTGTTACTTGATTACTGATAGTACTTCACTTTGTCGATGGTGTAGCCGTATTTCGTGATGATCCAGTCAGAAACGAGATTGGCTGTGATGGTGTCGCCATCTACTTCTACCCAGAAATCATTTTTCGTACCAGTGAAAGTGGCTTTAGTAGCGCCAGCTTTGTCTTTGATATGAACGAAATCGTAGTTTGCTTCTGTTTCGAGCTTACTGAAGTGAAGAGCTACTTTTTGAGCGCCAGCTTTCGTGTAGGTGTGGCTTTCGCTGACAGAGTTACGGTATGGGTGAGGTGTGTCGAAACGTTTGTCTTCTTCATGCCAGGAAGCCCCCGCCGGGAAGTTCGCGGTTAGTTTGTATGCCTGTGTCTTGCTGAAAGCGCCACTGTATCCGATTACTTTGACGTAATAGACTCCAGCCGAGGTAGCATTGTAAGCGATTGCTTCAGGATTTGTTCCGCCTTTGATGCTTTTCGCTAGTTCTGCTCCAGAAGCGTCGTGGAGGGAGAGATCGTAGTCACCAGGTAGGTTAGTCAAGCTGATATTGACTGCGCCAGCTGTGCCTACGTTAAATTTGTAGTAGTCAACATCCGTATTGGAGAAGATGAAGCTATCGTATGCTTTGCCAGAGTTGATTGGACCGTAAGCAGTAGCTAAGGTGTCGTTTGGCTCGAAGGTATCTTCTTCGTCTCCGCCGCCACCGTCGTCATTACGATCGTTGATAACTGCACGATAAGCATTTAAACGACCATGTGCCCAGTAGTTACCGGTTCCATTGATTTTGTCTGCTGTCGCTTCAAGGATTTCACGTACTTCTGTATGGTTTTTGCCTTGGGAAGCGACTAAGGCTGCTACCCCAGCTGCATGAGGTGTTGCCATCGAAGTACCACTATACTTGACATAACCACCACCCATTTTGGTGGAGATGATATCTACTCCAGGAGCGGCTACATCTACCCAGCTACCATGGGTGGAGAACGATGCTTTTGCATCATTGCTATCTGTGGCAGCTACGGCGATACAGTTGGCATAGTAGGCAGGATAGTTAGGAGCTGTGCTAGGGGTATTACCAGCAGCAGCCATGATGACGACACCTTTGCTCCATGCGTAGTTTACTGCATCTTCCAATGCTTGTGAGCTACCCGATCCACCTAAGCTCATGTTGATCACCTTGGCTCCGTTGTCAGCGGCATATGTGATACCATTGGCCACCCACTCATAAGTACCAGAGCCGTTGCTGTCCAATACACGTACAGGTAAGATTTTTACCTCAGGAGCGACACCCGCTACACCAATACCATTGTTTGTAGTGGCGGCAATGGTTCCAGCTACGTGGGTACCATGACCTTGGCCATCCTCAGCATTGTCATCATTGTCAACAAAATCGCGTCCGGTAGATACTAGTTTTCCGGCTAAATCTTCATGGTTAGCTTGAACCCCCGTATCAACAACAGCGACAACGGTGCTGCTACTACCTTTGGTTACATCCCAAGCTTGTGGTGCTTGCATTTTTTGTGGTCCGTATTGGTCGGAGGTATATTTCGGATCGTTTGGTGTCCAGAATGCATGTGCCAGTTGGTTTGGTTCTGCATATTCAACCTCTGGCATTTTCGAGTACTGTTCAACTGCTTCTTTTACCGTTTGATCCTGAATCTTAATGACTTGGAAACCAAGTTTTTTATTCTCGGAGAGTACGTTTGCTTTATTTGACTTTAGGAGACTTACTTTTTTGGTTGTGCTGATGTTTGACTTAAACTTTACGATGATGGAATTCTTGGCTACTTCCGCCGCTTTGCTAACAGGAGCTGCTTGTACGCTTACGGTAGTGGGAGCGAGTAAAGAGAGCGCTAGTCCTACCGCGGCTACCATCGAGCCTACGCGTTTGTACCCCTTCTTCATCTTACATACCCCTTTCCCATAGTGGGTTTTGTTTGTTGGTTTGTGACTTAGCAACATGCGGCATTAAAGCATCTACTAAGCTGGGCAAGGTGGAGACAGCGAATTACATGAGATCAGCCTAAAATATAATATTAAGATTTATTAATTTTGTGAAAAATTAATACGTTAAACGGTTAAAGTATTTTTCGGCCACTGGATGGATTGATGCTACTCAATCGAAGGCTTCGCTGTTTCTAAACCAAGTCCACAGTTCATGTAGATTTAATAGTGTTTCTATTTAGAATATTACATGAAGATGAATCGGATGTAAATGGTTGATTATTCATTTTTTAATTTTTTTGTTTTTGGATATTTAATGGCGATGTTTCAAACGATTTAGAACTGGGTATTAGTGGACAAGTTATAATCGCAAAAGTGAAATGGAGTGTTGATTAGATGACTCATTTACAACAGATTCGCACTGCCTTGTTAGAGGAATTACAACCCCTTTCGAATGAGCAGTACAACATGAAACCCGATTCTTCTTGTTGGAGCATTGCGCAAGTGTTAGATCACCTCATTTTGACTGAGGGATATATTGTATCTATGATCTCGAAGGTGGCGAAGGAGAATGAACTATCCCACACTCCAGATAAGCCGATTCACTTCGTAGCAGATCGATCTAGAAAAGTGGAAGCACCCGATCGGCTTTCTCCAAAAGAAGATTATTATGCAAAGGAAGAGCTTGTACAAAAGCTAGAGAAAACTCGGAAACAGACCCAGTCTTTTATAGAGGAACATAAGGAAGAAGAGTTGATTAAGCGATCTATGCCTCATCCAGCTCTAGGTGATTTGAATTTGAAGCAATATATAGAGTTCATCGGCTATCATGAAGAGCGCCACTTGACACAGATCCGAGAGTTGAAAGAGATAATCACAAAAAAATAACTTAAAACATCCAAATAAAAAACGGTCTAGGACACTCCTAAACCGTTTTTCTAGTATTCTCTTACTCTACTCTACGACTACTTTCCAGTTATGGTTTAGAGTTGCACGAATCGTTCCTTTTTGTTGGAAGTAGTCAGCTAGAAGCTCTGACACCTCAGTCGGGATCTCACGGACGACCGGTTTATTTTGGAACATGAAGTAGTTGCCTCCACCTGCGGCACGATAGTTGTTCATCACGACTTCGTATTCCTGTTCTAGGTCGAATGATTTCCCGTTACGAGTTAGTTTCGTGATGCGCTCGCCAAAAGGCTTGCTAATATTGATTTCGTATTCAATCCCTTCCCACATATCAAAGTTGTAATGCTGTGGTTTTGGCTCTAAGAAAGCTGGATTTACCTCAATTTGCTCACCGTTATAAGGGGCGAAGTAGGTGGCGGTTTGCTCAAGGGCTTCTAGGATATCTTTTCCTTTGAGACGTAATACTTTTAGGGTGTTGGGATAAATATAGTTAGCTACGATGTCCCTCATGGTGACGTTATTAGGCATCCCCGGGCTTATATTGTCAAATAGGGCCGTGTTGGAAATCTCTGCTCCTGTTAGTTCCATCTGCACATGGTTCATCCATTCGATGAGTGGGTGGTCCCCCGTTCTGACTAGCATCGGATCATGCACGATCATGTCACCTTCGATACTCCCGAGTGGTTGGTCGAGCCATTGTTGCGTTTCTTGTTCATAGGGCTGAATCATTTGGAGGATCGTTGTATCTGGTTCTATTCCTACTAGGTCATGGAGTCTGCTCTTAATTTGGAAGAGTCGCCAGTCACCTTGCACTAGGACAAACTCTAGTTCGATTTGACCGACGAAGTTTCCGTGGCTTCCTGGTTGAATGATATGAACTCCGTTGATATTGCCGCTTGGAATGTGACGATGTTGGTGTCCAGTGATGAGAATATCGATGCCGTCTACTTGATAGCAGATTTCATAGCCGACGTTTTCCCCAGAGAGTGGTTCTGTAGGTTCTCCGCTGTCTATATCTCGCTCAAATCCGCCATGGTAGGAAACAGCGATAAAATCAACCTGCTCAACTTCACGAATTACCCGAACCCATTTATTTAACTCCACGATCGGATCAGTGAATCGAAGCCCTTGAATATGATGTGGTTCTTCCCAGTTTGGAATATAGCTGGTTGTGGCTCCGATGATGCCCATGCGGATGCCGTTTGGAAAAGTGTGAATGAGATAAGGGGTTCCAAAGGCTGGTTCGCCTGTTTTTTCGTCTAAGATATTACAGCTGAGCCAAGGAAACTGAGACTCTAGCACAACTTGCTTTAAGACATCGGTTCCGTAGTTAAATTCATGATTCCCGATAATAGCGGCATGCGTACCTATATGATTAAAGAGTAAAGGGATGGGATGAATGGTTTGCTCTTTGTTCATTTTGACGTAATGATAGGTGAGCGGAGTGCCTTGGATGCTATCTCCATTATCTAGGATAAAAGTATTAGGCTCTTTATCCTGCAACTGATGAATTTTGGTTGCGATCTTCGCGAGGCCAAATTCATCAGTTGCTTTGTTTCCATAGTGAAAGGGTAAGATAGTTCCGTGAACATCACTCGTCACAAGAATTTGACACATTTTACTTTGGTTATTTTCCATAATATCCTCCGTTGTTTCTTAGTAATAAGATGTCTTTTACATATATGCAACATTTTATTATCAATTAATATACAAATCCTTTTGATGATTGTATGAAAACATGATACTATATCAGAGGACATTATTCATTCACATTTGAAAGGGGCATCCATTCATGATGAAGAAAGTTCTGGCTAGCGGCCTTTCCCTCGTAGTCGCGGCCAGTGTGATGGCAGGTTGTACCAAGCCGAAAGATGAAGAAAAAGTACTGAACGTCCAGTTCGTACCATCTCAAAGTGCTGAAACCCTTGAGGCTAAAGCAAAACCTCTTGAAAAAATGCTTGGGGACAAGCTTGGTATGAAGGTAAAAGTTTCGGTATCCACAGATTATCCAACCATTATTGAGGCAATGTCTTCGAAGAAAGTGGATGTCGGATTCTTACCACCATCTGCTTATGTTCTTGCAAAACAGAAAAATGCAGTGGATGTTATCCTACAATCTCTTCGTTATGGAGTAAATGAGAAAGATGGATCCCCTACGAAAGACAAAGTAGAATACTATAAAGCGCAGTATGTTGTGAAAGCGGATTCACCAATTAAATCGATCGCTGATTTGAAGGGGAAAAAGATTGCATTCCAAAACGTAACCTCTTCTGCTGGTTATGTATGGCCTGCAGTTGAGCTAAAAGAAGCAGGCATTGATCCCATTAAAGACGTGAAGCCGATTACGCTTAAAGGTCATGACCAAGCGATTCTATCTGTGCTAAACGGTGATGTGGATGCAGCGGCTACTTTCCAAGATGCTCGTAACACTCTGAAAAAAGAGCATCCAGATATTTTTGCTAAAACAAGAGTGATCTATGTAACGAAGCCGATTCCGAATGATACGGTTGTAGTTCGCCAAGGTATAGACCCAGCCTTAAAAGATAAAGTAACACAAGCTTTCCTCGATTTATCGAATGATCCAAAGGCAGTGGAAGTATTCCGTAGCATCTACACACATGAAGGCTATGTGAAGACGGACGATAGTAAATTTGCATCTGTTCGTGAGTATGAAACGAAAGCAAAAAAAGACTAATTAAAATTTGTTTCAGGTGAAACAGCCAGAGAAAAACGACGACCAAGCTGTTTGGTTGTCGTTTTTTATGCGAATAGGGGAGAGACCAGGATGATCGAATTTAAAAATGTATCTAAGACATATCCAAATGGGACAAAAGGCCTGAAAAATATCAATCTTAAGATAGAAAAGGGAGAGTTTATCGTGATTGTGGGTTTATCTGGTGCAGGAAAATCCACTTTTTTGCGCTCAATCAATCGCTTGCATGAAATTACAGAAGGGGAAATCTTAGTCGATGGGAAATCGATTACAGCGGCTCGTGGGGGAGAATTGTTGAAGATGCGCCGTGATATCGGAATGATCTTCCAAAATTTTAACTTGGTTAAGCGATCGAGTGTACTACGCAACGTACTATCGGGTCGTGTCGCATATCATGGGACTCTTCGCATGTTACTCGGAATGTTCCCAAAAGAAGATAAAGATTTAGCGTTTCAAGCCTTGAATCGAGTAAATATGCTCGAAAAAGCATACTCCCGTGCGGACGAATTATCAGGAGGACAACAACAACGTGTTTCGATTGCACGTGTACTTGCACAGAAGGCAAAGTTGATCTTAGCCGACGAGCCAGTTGCATCCCTTGATCCACTAACAACGGAGCAAGTAATGAATGATTTAAAGCACATTAATGAACAAGATGGAATTACCACGATTGTAAACCTCCACTATATCGATCTTGCTCGCAAATATGCGACTCGTATCATTGGATTGCGTGCTGGTGAGGTCGTATTTGACGGACCAGTCGAAGAAGCGACGGATGAGCGTTTTGCGGATATTTATGGTCGTCAATTAGAGAAGATGAACTAAGAGGGGAGGGAAGTTCGATGGAGCAACAAATGAAGCTACTTTCTAAGCCGAGAAAAACGAAACACCTGCTTACGGCGGTTTTGTTATTCATCTTATTTTATGCGAGTTCAGTGAATACAAAGGCTTATGTAGAAGATTTGATTTCAGGTTTACCCAACATGCAATCGATTTTAGTCAGTATGGCGAGTCCGGACTGGAGTTATGTAGAACCTATTATTACACCCGTACTGGATACGATTCGAATGGCGTTTATCGGGACTTTGTTAGGTGCTATTTTATCGATTCCAGTCTCTTTTCTAGCAGCAAACAATCTATTTAGTAAGTGGATTACGATTCCAGCACGTTTCATTTTAAATATCATCCGGGCCATTCCGGAGCTGTTGATTGCTGCTTTGTTTGTAGCCATTTTTGGAATGGGAATGATTCCAGGTATCCTGGCGATTGCTTTTTTCTCCATGGGAATTATTACAAAATTACTATATGAATCCATTGAGACGATTGATCCAGGCCCCCTTGAGGCGATGACGGCTGTAGGGTCTAAAAAATTGGTTTGGATCCGTTTTGCTGTGGTTCCGCAAGTTCTTGCCTCCTATACCTCCTATGTACTTTACACTTTTGAGATTAATGTTCGTGCGGCGGCCATTCTAGGTTATGTGGGCGCAGGGGGAATTGGTGTCAATTATGAAAAAGTACTCGGTTTCTTACAGTATGATAAGCTTTCAACGATTGTCTTAGCTATGTTTGTCGTGGTAGTCATTATCGATTGGATTAGTACGAAGTTAAGGGAGAGACTGGTATGAAGATAGTAGATGTTCAAAAGCCAAAAACGCCAGTAAAGCAGCGCCTTATTAGATGGGGATCGGTTTCTATCTTCGTGTTGATCTGTATATGGGCGTTTGCTAGTATGCCTAGTATTGAGATTAAGGATACTGCGACAGAAACGTCACGAGCGATTGTAGATGGGATTCTTCATCCCGATTGGGCCTATGTGTATACAGGAGATGGAGAGGATTTAACGTTTTTAATGATTGAAACCTTAGCCATTGCCTTCTTAGGTACATTCATCTCTATCTTTATCTGTATTCCCTTTTCGATATGGGCAGCGAAAAATGTTGTAAAATGGAAGATCTTTTCAGGAGCTGGGAAGATTGTACTTAGCTTTGTTCGTACCTTTCCAGAGTTAGTAATGGCCCTCTTATTTGTAAAGGTGGTTGGACCTGGTGCGTTTTGTGGAGTACTTGCACTCGGATTACACTCGATTGGGATGTTAGGGAAGCTAAACTCGGAAGAGATTGAGAAGATTGACATGGGACCGGTGGAAGCGATGTCAGCAGCGGGTTCTAACGGGATGAAGTCCTTCTGGTTTGCTGTCGTTCCGCAGGTTGTTCCACAATTCCTCTCCCTCGCTCTCTACCGTTTCGAGATTAATGTTCGTTCTGCTACGATTCTCGGTATCGCAGGCGCAGGCGGAATCGGTGCTCCGATGATCTTTGCCATGCATAGCCGTGATTGGGATCGTGTAGGGATTATTTTGTTAGGTATCATTGTGATGGTAACCTTAATCGACTTTATTTCAGGGCGTATCCGTAGAAAATTAGTGTAGTAGATTGGAATAAGAAAGAAGCACTATTTTCCCACATGGTAAGGGGATGAGTGCTTCTTTTTACATTTTTGCATTTATATCATCGCACGTTTTAATTGCAAAATGTAACGATAACGCACGATGAGGAAGAAGATAAGCTGAGCGATGAAGAAGGAGCCAACCCCGATGAGAGAAGGGACAAACATGTGCTTATATCCAAAGTGTTTGTTTAGGACGATAAGTCCAATGACGGTTTCGAAAGCGGCGACGAACATAGGAAGAAAGAATAAGATCGCGATTTGAATAGTAGCGGATCTGTTCATTTCCTTGGTGCTGACCCCAATTTTCGATAGGCCGTTATAGATGCGCTGGTCCTGTCTTAATTCGGTATATAGTTTAAAGTAGATAAAGCTAGCAGCAGAGACGGAAAAGATCGCTGCGATGAAAACGAGGATGAATAACGGTACATTTGTCTCTGCTTTATCCGTTAGATAACGGAGTCCCCGAGAAGAAATGAAACCTTCTTTGGATGCAGCTGTAGTCTGCATCTGTTTAGCTACTTGAATTTCAGTCGAATGGGTTAATAGGAGATTAGGGGATGTTCTGTTTGTTTTGTAATCCCATTCGGGTATGACGTATCGAACAGCGCTATCTGCACTACCATGATTTTTTAGTTGTTGAAAGGTCTTATCCGAAACGACAACATCAAACTCTTCGCTTGTTACATCTTCCGCAATTCGTAAGTTTATCTTTTCTTTGGCGAAGCTAAGTTGTTGTAAACCTTCGTGCTTTGCTTTTTGGTGTACATGGATCACGGCTTCATTGGGGTTTAAAGGTCTTATCTCCTTACGCTTTTCTATCTTTGCCAATTGGTTATAGTCAGATAAGCTTATGACCGAACTGTAATCCAATTCAAGGAATGGGATGTAGGTATCTGTGTAAATGACCTTATCAAACTTTACATTTGCTTGTTTTAATGCCTGATCTATTTTTTCTACGTCACGATACCATTCCCGTTTCTGATAAGGCATGGAATCTTTTTCGTCGTGTGCTTCTTCAAAAGGAATATATGCCAACGAGTTAGGTGCTTGCTTAAAGCTCTCTACGGCTTCTTGACTACGAGCCACGAAGAAACCAATCGATGAGCAAGCCATAGTTGTCATAATCGTGACCATGAAAAACATACGAGCATTATCTTTGATTTTATAAGCCATTTCAGAGACCCAAAGAAGGTGAGTATTTCGCCAAAAGAATGAACGATTTTTCTTTAATAGACGGATCGAGACCCCAGTAAACTGAGTAAAAAAGAAATAAGTACCGATGATTCCTAATCCAAGAAATGATAACATAGTCATCTGCGAAAAATTCTTTGGTAGATAGAGGACAAGTAAGCCACTAAACATACAAGCGATTGATAGAAGAGCAAGGAGAATGGAAACTTTGGGCTCGGTCTTCGGCTTACTTGATCCCGTTAATAATTCAAGAACACGATGGGAGCGAATCAACCATAGGACCAGAGATGAAACAATGATAAATAACACTAAAAAGGAAACAATCGTTAATCCAGTTGCTTTTACAGGAAGATATAAGGGAAGTTCATTTACTCCCACGACTTTTGCTC
The DNA here is from genome assembly GCF_900119485.1 of Thermoactinomyces sp. DSM 45891. GTDB lineage: Bacteria > Bacillota > Bacilli > Thermoactinomycetales > Thermoactinomycetaceae > Baia. Next base: position 633,708 of record NZ_FPJZ01000001.1, on the reverse strand, counting down.
CTAATAGGAGAAAAAATTTGGCGAGAAACAGCCCACAGACGATCCCAGCTAAGATCGAAAACGACCCGATCAGTATATTTTCAAAAAAGATAAGTCGATTTAACTGTTTTTTTTGAGCCCCTAGTATGGTTAATATACCAAATTCTTTGTTTCTTACTTTTAAAAAGGAGCTTATTGAGTAGAGGACAAAAAAGAAAGCGAAGCCAAACACAATAACTTCTGCTATAGATAGAAATATTTGAGTTTTCTCACCTAGACGCGTTTTGGCTAAATCGGGGTGGAAAATAAACATCGCATAGATAAAGAAGATCATAACTGCGAATGAACTACTTAGGAAATAAGCCAAATAGGCTCTAACATTTCGCTTTACATTCTTAAATGCGAACTGACGAAAGTTCATGATTGTCCCCTCCTAAAAGCGAAAGCATATCAATGATTTCTTGGAAGAATTGTTGCCTGTTATCTTCGCAGCGAATTTTTTCGGCGATGGTGAGCGTATCCATGTTTAGTAGTGTCGTTTTCCCACTTCCCGATGGACCCATAATCCCCACAAATTCACCTTGGTCGATCGTTAGATTGATGTCTACCAGCGCTTTCGTCGCTACTTTTCCAGTATAGATTTTGTTTAGTTGTTGTACTTGTAACATGTACATTCTCCTCCGTTTGGCTGTGGTTGGATGATTCATACTTTACCGGAGAAGGGGAATTGTTTCTAACGAATTAGCTTAATCAATCTTACTTTTTTGTAAGGTTCTGCTAGACGAATAAAAGACGGCTACCTGATGGGATAGCTGTTTATACCTCAACTGTCTGCAAATATAATCGTACCGTCGTACCTACACCCACTTGAGATTCCAACTCCACTTGATGATCTAACCGCTTACCGATTTCTTTTACCAGATAAAGCCCCATACCCGTTGACTCTCGATATTCCCTCCCGTGTTGCCCTGTGAAGAAAGGGTCAAACACACGACGGATGTCTTGCTTGGGAATACCGATCCCGTGATCTGTGATCTCTAACACGACTCGATTCTCTTTCGTGTAAGTGGCTACGACAACTTCTTCACCAGAACCAGCCGAATAGCGAACGGCATTTGTAAGCAACTGAATCAGGATAAACTCCAACCATTTTTCATCAGAGTATATTTTTACCTCTGGGTTGATTTGTACAACGGGATATACTTGATTGCGGATAAACAAGCGCTTATGATTTGAAATCACGTCCCTCACAAGAGGTTGTAGAGAGATGGATTCAATATGAAGGTCATGTTCAAATTCATCTAGACGAGAAGCATATAAAACCATCTCTAGCCCTTCTCGTAAGCGGTCTAACTCCTCATGGATACTGGTAAAGATAGGAGCATCTTCATCTTGAATAGTGAGTTCGATCACGGAGATGGGCGTTTTCATCTGGTGAACCCACTGATTGATAAAGGTGATGTGGTCACTTAGCTTTTGTTTGTAGTGGATATAGCCGTCTTGGTAATGATGAAATTGGATGTTTAATAATTGATCTAGTTTCTCTGCCATCGGGGCATAGCCGACTACTTGTACCGATTCGTTTAATGTCTCGATCGGATTAGATAGGCGGTCATAGAAGGAGCGTAGGCTGATAAAACGATAAATTAGGTACACAAGTAGAATAGAGCTGCTTAAGAGAATCGGATAGAGTAAGAGAGATAGATTCTTCACATCTTCGAGCCAAAGAATAAAAAAGGTAAGCGACATTTGAATGATGGTAAGAATGCAGAGAGGGAGGTGATCCCGTAGAAAGAGTCTCATTCTACCTGCCCCCACGTTACTTTTAACATATAACCTGCTCCCCTCACGGTCTCGATCGCATCTGGAACGCCCAGTTCTTGAAGCTTTTTACGAGTACGTGCCATGTATACATTTAAGGTGTTAGCATCGATAAAGGTTTCTCCGTCCCACAGTTTCTCAAGTAGACGGTCCCTGCTTACAATGCGGGTGGGGCGCTCCATTAGGGTTTGGAGTAAAATAGTTTCTTTATGGCTCAATTCTATTTTTATATCCTGATAGGTTAGTTCTAGTCTTTCTGGCTGGAGTATGAGTCCAGATAGTTCGATGACCCGCTCCCCTTGTTTATGAGCATAGATACCGTAGTTCCGTCTGAGATGGCTACCGATCTTAGCCATCACTACCTCGAAGTGAAAGGGCTTGGTGATATAATCGTCGGCTCCATTTTCCAGTGCCATCACTTGCTCCATCTTCCCAGAGCGAGCAGAGATAAAGAGAATCGGACACGTTGATACAGCCCGAATCTGACGACACCAGAAGTATCCATCGTATTTCGGTAAATTGACATCTAGCAGAACTAGATCGGGATTCACTTCTTTAAACTGGGTTAAGACATGATCAAAATCAGTTGTGATCACAGCTTGGTAACCATATTTTTCGAGATAGGATTGTAGCAATTCGGTGATCTTGATGTCGTCTTCTACAATCATAATTTTATACATCGATATCCCCCGTTTACTGGTACAGAATCGTATTGTCGCGAATCGTTCTAACTTCGTTTTGTAGTGGATCTAATATTTTATTATACTAAATACGCAAGAAATCGATCGTTTTGGTAAAATATAAATATGATTAATCGGAGGTGTCAAGGTATGAGCCAGGAAATGGACAAGGCATTAGATGTATTACAGTTAACGAGTCGAACGTTTTTTATTCCAATTACTAGACTACCAGATGGCTTGAAAGAGGCTGTTACATCAGCTTATCTCGCTATGCGTGCGATTGATGAGATTGAAGATCATCCTGATTTGAACAAAGAGATTAAGATTCAATTACTACGTGGTGTTAGTCTAATTCTACGAGAACCTTTTCATGCGGATGATATTAGGCGTTTATTTGAGCCATGGAGTTCTATATTGCCTGAGGTAACGCTTCTCCTGCCTGAGTGGCTTGAACTATGCCCAGAGGCGTTACATATAGAAGTGTACCGCGCTACTGCTGTGATGGCTGACGGAATGGCGAAGTGGTGTGATCGGCATTGGGATATTCGTGATGTTGCAGATCTAAATGAGTATACCTTTTATGTAGCTGGACTAGTGGGTTTACTATTAAATGAGATTTGGAAATGGCACGATGGTACGCAGTGTGATACGAATCTAGCTGTCGCCTTTGGTCGTGGACTCCAAGTGGTCAATATTATTCGGAACCGCGAGGAAGATTTAGCACGGGAAGTAGATTATTTGCCTGATGGCTGGAATACAGATGATCTATATGACTATGCGAGAAAGCAGTTAGAACTTGCTGACCAGTATATCCAAAGCATTCAAACTCGTGAAATATGGGAGTTTTGCCGAATTCCGTATGTGCTTGCTCTAGGGACGCTTAAGGCTATGGAATTAGGCAATCAGAAGCTAACAAGAGAAGCGGTAGTTGAATTAGTGGAAAATGCCCTCGCTTCTTCGAAGTAGAAGGAAGTCTGTGCTTCCAACATAAAAAAATCTCCCTTATTGTATAACAGGTATACAATAAGGGAGATTTTTTATATTGAGTGTGTAATAGGCTATCAAACAATCATGCACTATCCTGAGCGGCACGTGCATCTTTTTCACGAATGTATCTGGTTAACTCTACTGTCATAGGCCAATAGGAAAACGGAGTGATGAGATAGATTCCGGGGAAGTAGGTCATTGCAGTATCGAGCAGATCTTTGGCTATTTCTACTCCTACTTGCCTTGCTATAGAAGGATCTGTGATGGATTCAAAACGGCGTATCACATCATCTGCGATTTTAATTCCAGGGACTTCGTTGTGTAGGAAGAGGGCATTTCGGTATCCAGTAATCGGCATGATGCCAACGAAAATCGGAATCTCTAGATGACGAGTCGCTTCATGTAGTTTGATGAGGGTCTGTTTATCGTAGATGGGCTGAGTCATGGCATAATCGGCGCCCGCTTGAATTTTCTTCTCTAGCCGGGCGACAGCCGATTCAATCTGCCGTACGTGAGGATTAAAGGCGCTTCCTACGATAAACTGAGCCTGTTGTTTGAGTGGACGTCCTGTGAAGGCAAGACCTTGATTCATCTGTTTAATCATGCTGATGAGTTCAAAAGAGGTTACATCGTAGACGGAGCTAGCTCCTGGTAGATCCCCGATTCGAGTAGGGTCGCCAGTGATAACAAGAATTTGATCGATCCCTAAGGCATGTAACCCCATCAGATGCGATTGTTGGCCGAGTAAATTTCGATCCCGACAGGATACATGGATGAGTGGCTCGATTCCTAGTTGAGACTTGAGAAGTGCTCCTAAAGCAAGGTTGCTCATGCGTGCGGAGGCAAGGGAGTTATCAGCGAGTGTGATGGCATCGACACCAGATTTATAAAGCTCTTGGGAACCGAGTAAGAAGCTTTGAACATCTAAGTCTTTCGGTGGATCAAATTCACAGATAATCGTTCTGTCTAGGGCGACTTTCTCTAAAACGGTTGACTCTGTCCGTTTGGGTGGTTGTGAAAGGACTTCACACGTTTCTGGCACTACGGGTGGATTGATGCGAGTGACGGGAGTTTGGTTTTGTGCGATTTGAACAATTTCTTGAATGTGTGCAGGTGTTGTTCCACAGCAACCGCCAATAATCGAAACCCCTTGATTAATCAAGAGATGAGCGGTTTCGCCGAAATAGGATGGAGCTGATTTATAACGAAGCTCACCGTCACTTTCACCCAGCCGCCCAGCATTTGGGAAGGCACTGATGAGGAGATCTTGTGGGACGATAGTTTTTTCTAGGGCACGGATGATTTCAAGTGGACCCATCCGACAATTTAACCCTACCCCCGTAACTCCATGTTTTTGTAGTTGTGCAAAAGCATCTGTAAGAGAATGCCCATCTCGAGTCCGAGAAACTTCAAGAAGCGAGAGCTGAGCCACGATAGGGGTATCCGTTAGCGGGCGAATTGCATTGATCGCGATCAATAGCTCCTGTAGATCCATAAACGTTTCCAGTAGGATGATATCCACGCCTGCATGGAGAAGGGCTGTTGCTTGTTCTTCGTATAGATCGTGATATTCATCTGAGTCATATTGGGTCACTCGTCCTGCGACAATGGAGCCAATGGATCCTGCGATATACGTATCTGCTTGAATGGATTCACGTGCGATTTTAATCGCTTCTCGATTGATTCGTGTTACTTTATGTCCATATCCGTAGCGCTCAAGGCGTTCGCGATTTGCGCCGTATGTGTTGGTTGTGATGAGCTTAGAGCCAGCTTGCTCATAGGCTTGATGGACATTGGCAATCATTTTGGGATGTGTGAGGTTGTAGAGCTCATAGCAGGTTCCAACAGGTGCTCCTTGTTGATAGAGGTAGGTGGCCATAGCTCCGTCCCCTACTACAAGATGGTTTTTCAGATATTCAAGTATTCCTATTCTTTTCATCTGAGGTCCTCCTGTCTAGATTGCATTAAAATAACGAGCTTGTGGATGGGAGAAGACGATGGCTGTGACGGATGCCTCTGGCTCCATCATGAATCCATCTGTTAGCTGTATTCCAAGTTCCTCCGGTTGTAGTAGAGCAAATAATTTTTTTTGATCTTCTAAATCTGGGCATGCAGGGTAGCCAAATGACACACGAATACCGCGATAGCGTGCGCCAAAGCGTTGTTTCATCGTAAAATCGACAGGATCTGGGAATCCCCATCGTGCGCGAATCATCTCATGGATCCGTTCGGCACATGCTTCTGCGATCTCTAAAGCGGTCGCTTGCAAAAGATGCGAGCGTAGGTATTCGCCTTTCTCTTTCCATTCCTGAGCAAGTTGTCTTACGCCTAGGCCAGCCGTGACTGCAAACGCGGCCATAGAGTCCATTTCTCCAGTAGAGACATCGCGGACGAAATCAGATAGGCACAGATGAGGGTCTTTTGTTTGTCTAGGGAAGAGGAATTTTTCTCTAATCGGAGCATTTGGTTGATCGGTCTCGTATAGGAATATTTGGTTCTCCTCACTCCGGACAGGAAAAAATTGGTATACACCTTTTGGCTGAAGCCAGTTGTTCTTCACAATTTCCGTCCATAATTCCTCCCAGATAGTCTTCAATTCCACCGCTTTTTCGTTACCTTCTGCAAGCAGTTTTTCTACATTTCCTTTTAGACCCAAGTGATGTCCAAATAGCATTTGCTCGTTCAGATAGAGCCGTAATTCGGAAAGTGGAAGCTCGCGATAGATATGGCGATCCCAATCGGGAGGAGAAAACAATTCGGGACGCGGATCGACTGTACTTCTGACAGGCGTAGAAACAATAGGTGCAGAGGTAGGCTTTTGTTCTGTTTTTTGTTCGCTTTCTTGCTCTAACCTCAGTTGCTCTAGCTGATCTCGCCCAGTGGGATTAACAAGTTGATTACAGAGATCAAGTCCGTTCATCGCATCTTTCGAGTAGAGCACCAAACCTTGGTACTGGGGAGCAATTCGTGTTTCGGTAAATTTGCGAGTGAGAGCTGCTCCGCCTACCAAAATCGGGATATTAATACCCGCATCTTTGAGATCCTGCGCAGTTGTAACCATTTGCTGAGCTGATTTGACAAGTAAGCCAGATAGTCCAATCGCATCTGGTTTTTCGCGACGTGCTGCTTCGATGATTTGATCGGGTGGAACTTTGATTCCCAAGTTAATGATTTCAAAGCCATTATTAGCTAAGATGATTTCTACGAGGTTTTTACCAATATCATGGACATCCCCTTTTACGGTAGCGAGGATGATCTTTCCCTTCCTCACAGAATCCGTTCGATCCATAAAAGGCTCTAGAAAAGCGACAGATGCCTTCATTACCTCGGCGCTTTGCAATACTTCTGCTACGATTAATTGATTGTCGTTAAATAATCTCCCTACTTCATCCATACCAGCCATGAGAGGGCCGTTAATAATTTCTAATGGTTCCCATTGCGCTAAAGCGAGTTCCAGATCGGGAAGGAGGCCATCTTTACTTCCTTCGATGACGTATCTAGCTAATCGTTCTTCTAAAGGCAACTTTTCCATACTAGGTTTTTTGTCTGTTACCACTTTCCCACGATAATAAGCGGTAAATTCAGCGAGTACGGCCTCGTAATTATCGTGATTCGTGCGGAGTAAAAGCTCTTCTGCTAGTTTTTTCTCATGATCAGGGATCGAGGCATAGCGTTCTAACTTTTCCGTGTTTACAATGGCGTAGTCTAAGCCTGCTTTGGTACATTCATATAAAAACACAGCATTTAGCACTTCGCGGCCCGAGGGGGGAAGACCGAAGGAAACATTGGATACTCCTAAAATGGTGGCGCATTCCGGGAGCTCCTTCTTAATTAAGCGAATTCCTTCGATCGTCTCAAGTGCAGAGCCGATATACTGTTCATCTCCTGTTCCAACAGGGAAGACGAGCGGATCAAAAATGATATCATGTCCTAGTATCCCTTCTTGGTCTACTAAAATCTGATAGGAGCGCTTTGCCACTTCCAATTTGCGCTCGCGAGTAACGCCCATCCCTTTTTCATCAATGGTTCCGACGACAACTGCCGCACCGTAGTTTTTGATCAGTGGTATCGTTTCTCGAAATCGGGTTTCGCCGTCTTCCAAGTTGATCGAATTCAAAATGGATTTTCCTTGGATAAATGTAAGTGCCCGGCTCATTACTTCTAAACTGGTAGAGTCAATCATGAGAGGCGTCTTTACTTTCTTGGTTATAAAGGGCAAAAATTGTTCCATATCGCTTGTTTCGTCGCGATCAGGATCAGCGAGGCAGATATCGATGACATGGGCGCCTGCTTTTACTTGACGGCGTGCGATGTCTGATGCTTCATCAAATTTTTCCTCCGTAATTAATCTCTTGAATTTTCGAGAGCCGATCGAATTCGTTCGCTCTCCTACTAGTAAGGGGCGGTTATCCGCTTCAAGAAACACAGGATCGATGCCGGATATCGCAGGCCCGTGCGGTGGAGAGAGAGTTCTCGGCTTCTTTCCTTTCATCTTCTCGGCGATCTCCCTGATGTGATCAGGCGTTGTTCCACAGCATCCCCCGACAATGTTTAACCAACCAGCATCCGCGAAATCTTCCAACTTTTGGGCGAGGGAGAGAGGTGTTTCCAGATATCGTCCTTCCTCATCAGGCAAGCCGGCATTCGGATAACAGCTCACGGAACTGGTAGTTAAAGCGGATAATGTTCGCAAATGATCTTTCATAAACTCCGGTCCTGTTGCACAGTTTAATCCAATTGAAAGAGGCTTCAGATGCTCTAGTGAAAGGGTGAACGCTTCGATGTTCTGCCCTGCTAGTGTGGTTCCCATCGGTTCAATGGTGCCTGAAATCATGATGGGGATCTCCTTTCTGAGTTCGGCAAAGGCACGTCGAACCCCGATTCCAGCCGCTTTTACGTTGCAAGTATCTTGTGAGGTCTCAATCAAAAGGGTGTCGACTCCTGCTTCAACCAATACTTTTGCTTGTTCGTAATAGGAGTCGGCTAGTTCTTGAAAGGTAATGCCTCCTGTAACAGATAATGTTTTCGTAGTGGGTCCAATCGCGCCAGCTACATAGCGCGGCCACTCTGGAGTTGACCATTTATCTCGTGCCTCTACGGCCGCTCGTACGGCTTCTCGATTAATCTCAGCAGTTTTATCTTGTAAATTATATTCAGCTAGAACGACAGAGGTAGCACCAAATGTATTGGTCTCTACTATGTCTGCTCCGGCCTCATAGTAGGAATCGTGCACTGAGTGTATCAGGTCGGGACGAGTCAGATTTAACATCTCATTACATCCGTCGTACTCTTCACCTCCAAAATCAACTGCAGTTAAATTAGCTTGTTGTAGTACCGTGCCCATGGCACCATCTAGAATCAAAATTTTGTGCTGTAACTGTTCGAATAAGGTGGGTCGCTCATTTTTCACCGTTGTTAGCTCCTCTCTGAAATCGATCGCATCATAAAACGCCTCTCATCTCTGATTGATGAAAGGCGTTGAGTAGGCAACATCCTTGGGTCTCATCTCTCAGAGAATTTCTCTGCAGGAATTAGCACCTTATCAAAGCTTCCTTCTCTGATCGAGTTGTCGATAAATCAAATTTGTCGACAAGTTGGATCAAATCGCAAGCATTTAATGGGTTGCCGGGCATCATCGGGCCAGTCCCTCCGCCACTCTGGATAAGAAATATTCAATTTTAAGAAAACTTAGCCTTTTTAGTATATGTAATTTTTGAATAGATGTCAATATATTAGGCATAGATAGTGCACTTTTCCAATGAAAGGTTTACAATGGTTTTAAGATGCTTCTATATCAAAAATATTCGTGTGGAGGTTTTTTTATTCATGACTATGACTCAAAAATATGAAATGAATTGGGATTTAGATGTGTTTTTTGAAGGAGGTAGTTCTTCACCTGTATTTATGGCACTATTGGAACAATTAAAAAGTGAAATTCCAGCTTTGAAAAAAGAGTTGGAGAAGGTGAAGGAAGACGCAGGAGTAGAAATCTGGCATGATCTTTTAGCTCGTTATCAAAAGCTGATGAGTTTAACCCTTCAAGCATATTCTTTTGTTGATTGTCTAACCTCTGCCGATGTGAAAGATGATAAAGCAAAAAATTTGGGGGGTCACGTTCAAGTAATTCATGCTGATTTATTAGCTGCTTCCACTGTTTTAGAAGCAGAACTAGCTAAGATGTCTGATGAAAGCTTTACGGCTTTAATCAGTGATAACCAGATAGAAAGGATCGCATTTAACTTAGCAGAAAAGCGCAAAGCTTTCCTAGACAAAATGGCTCCGGAGATGGAAGAATTAACGGGCGACTTGAGTGTAAGTGGTTATCATGCATGGAGCGATGTGTATAGCTCAGTTGTAGGGCGTATGGAAATTCCATTTGAAGAAGATGGAGAAGAGAAAAAGCTATCTGTCGGACAGATGTTTACACGATTCCAAAGTCCAGATCGTGCGGTTCGTAAAGATGTCTTTGAGAGATGGGAAGCGGCATGGACGAATGAATCAGAGTTGATCGCTCTCGCGTTAAACAACCTAGCTGGATATCGTCTTGCTTTATACAAACACCGTAAATGGGATAGTGTCTTAAAAGAGCCCCTTGAGATGAACCGTATGTCAGAAGAAACCCTTACTACCATGTGGGAAACCATTAACCAAAATAAGCATCGTTTGACCCCGTTCTTTGAACGGAAGGCGAAGATGATGGGTGTCGAGAAGTTAAGTTGGTACGATGTAGACGCTCCTCTACCAGCTGGAAGTAGCAAAGCAAGCTATGATGAGGCTGCTGCATTTATTACAGAGCAGTTCCAGCAATTTAACCCTCAAATGGCTGAGTTTGCAAAAATGAACTTTGAGGATCGCTGGATCGAGGCAGAAGATCGTCCAGGCAAGCGTCCAGGTGGCTTTATGACCGATTTCCCAGTTAACAATAAAGGTGAATCTCGTATTTTTATGACGTTCGCAGGAACACCTGGATGTGTATCTACATTGGCTCATGAATTAGGCCATGGATACCATACATATGTGATGAGGGATTTACCGATCTTAGCGCAACGATATGCGATGAATGTAGCGGAGACAGCTTCTACCTTTGCCGAAATGATCGTGATCGATGCAGCAATCACAAAAGCAACTGAAAAAGAGGAGAAAGTGGCTCTCTTAGCTGAGAAAATTCAATCGGCTATCGCGTTCTGTATGAATATCCATGCCCGTTTCTTGTTTGAAACGAATTTCTACGCAGCTCGTAAAAAGGGCCCAGTAAGTAAAGATTCCCTAAATGAATTAATGGAGCAAGCACAGAAAGACGCCTTTATCAATTTATTAGCTGAGTATCACCCAACCTTCTGGGCTTCTAAACTTCATTTCTACGGAACCGATGTGCCTTTTTATAATTTCCCATACACATTTGGTTATCTGTTCTCTACCGGAATCTATGCCCGTGCTCTATCAGAAGGCCCGTCATTTGCTGATAAATACGATGCCCTTTTGAAAGATACGGCTAGCATGAGTGTAGAAGAATTAGCCTCTCTCCATTTAGGAGTTGACCTTACTAAGCCAGACTTCTGGCAAGATGCGCTTGATTTAGTAGCCGCTGATGTGGAAGAGTTCCTAGCACTGACGAATGAGTAAAAGGAAATAGTTAACAAATAAGCTCGCTCTTTTTTCTCTTATTGTCAGATAGTATGATAGTTATAGAGAAGGGCGAGTTTGTTGATTAACGATGAGCTAGAGTGAAAGGACGTTTACCATTGAGTCAAGCAGATCAAGTCTATAATCGACTCGTTCAAGATATCCTGGATAACGGCCTATGGGATACAGATCAAGACGTACGGACTAAGTGGGATGATGGAGAATCAGCCTACAGTAAAAGTGTGATGAATCGGAGTCTACTTTTTGATAATCAGGAAGTCCCGATTCTTACGACGAAAAAAGTAGCGTGGAAAACGGCTATTCGTGAGCTTCTCTGGATTTGGAGAGATAAAGACAATAATGTTGAAAATCTCGAAAAGCAAGGAGTAGGGATCTGGTCGAAGTGGAAGCGAGCAGATGGAACGATAGGGAAGGCATATGGCTACCAATTGGGGAAAAAATGTCGTCAGGTGAACGGTATCCTCGTTGACCAAGTGGATTATTTGTTACATACTCTGCGTCATAACCCTAGTTCTCGGCGGATCATGACCACATTATGGGATATCCAAGACCTAGATGATATGGCTTTGCAACCGTGTGTGTGGTCTACACATTGGATGGTAAAAGGCGGTAAGTTGCATCTCTCTGTTAAGATTCGGAGTAATGATATTTTAGTAGGAGGGCCATTTAATTACTTTCAATATTACATTCTCCAACGAATGGTGGCTCAAGTGACGGGAATCGAGATAGGAAATATCCATTTTCATATCGACGATGCCCATTTGTACGATCGCCATATTAAATCAGCAGAGGAGCAGCTTTCCCTTCCGGAGTACTCGGCGCCGACTCTATGGCTGAATCCAGAAATCAAGAATTTCTACGACTTTACCATCGATGATTTCCAATTAATCGATTACCAACATGGCCCTACCATGAAATTGGAGGTAGCCGAATAATGTTTTATTTAGTAGCTGCTAGAAGCTTAAACGGAGTCATTGGAGATAATGGAGAAATGCCTTGGGGAAGAGCGATGCCGATTGATCTTCGCAATGTCAAAGAATTAACCACGGGTCATCCCGTTCTCATGGGGAGAAAAACATACGACTCGATCGGACGAGCGTTGCCTAATCGGAGAAATATTATCCTATCCAGGGAGACAGACCTTGTCGTCCCAGACTGCGAAGTGATGACATTTGAAGAGGTACTGAACACCTCATTCGATAAGCCAGCATTTGTGTTTGGCGGGGAGCAAATCTATCGACTATTTGCTCCGTACATTTCGAAAGCGTATATCACCGTGATCGAGCAGGAGTTTGAAGGGGATACCTACTTACCTGATCTGCCAGGGGAGTGGAGAGAGATTTCTAGAAAACATCATGCGAAAGATGATCGAAATGCATACGATTGTACTTTTTATGTCTATAAAAAAGTGAAATAAAAGAAGGTATTGTAGGAGTATTTTCGTTCCTACGATACCTTTTCTTACTTACCAAACTTAGCAAATGCATAGTCTAGTAGCTTTTTAGTCTCGGTAAACCGAGCATCTTGTGTTTTAGCTCCCATTACAACTGTAATAAAACGTTTTCCTTCTTGTTCAGTGACTCCAGCAAAGCAATATCCTGCAGGAGTAGTAAATCCAGTTTTAAGACCTAGGACTCCTGGATAAAATTGATCGAGCCCTGGTAACATGCGATTCCAGTTTATGACCTTTTTCTCCCGATCAGTTCCTTTACGGAAGGTATATTGGGAAGTAGAGACGATCTTCTCAAGTTCAGGATGCTGTTGTAAGAGTGTCCTAGCTAGATTTGCTGTATTTTCTGCAGACATGACATGCTCTCCATCTACGTTAGGTGGATCCTGATAATCGGACATATTTAGGCCTGTTGCATTACGAAAATGAGTTTCATTCAGGTTTAAGTCCTTGGCTTTTTGATTCATCGCATTGACAAACTCTGTTTCTGTTCCAGCCACATGTTCAGCTAAAGCCGCAGTCGCATCATTAGCCGAATAGACAGCCATTGCCATAAAAAGCTCCCGAACCGTCATCTTTTCGCCGGCTACTAAATCAATTTGTGACTCATCTATTCCAGCGGCCCGAGGACTTACCTCTACGGTATCTTCCCAAGAGAGCTTACCATTCTTAATCCGATCTAATACAACAAATTCTGTCATCATTTTCGTCATACTAGCTGGAGGACGGGGCTGGTTTACAGATTTCCCGTATAATGGTTTTCCTGTTTTAGCATCCATTATAATATATGATTCAGCTTCCACATTTGGTTCAGAAACCGTTTCAGGATCGATTGTATAGGTAACCAGTAATTTAGGCCTTTGGGTGACATCGTCCATATAATCACTTGATCGGAAAGATTTACGATCCTTTGTCTCATCCTCATATTGCAAGGAAATACCGTTGTTAGGTGTTTTGTTACTATACCAGTCTTTAGCTAATTCAGTCAGATCCCAAGAATACTCTCCAGCACCGCCTACTATACTTTGATTTATTTTCTGTCCAACATTAGGCTGCTCGTTCCAAGTAATCCCCTTGCTAGTCCAACTAGAGGTAACGGGATGTAGATTAATGGGTTGTGGATGAGCTGTTGAGTATTGATGTAAGGAGAATGTAGCTCCAGTAATTTGAGCTCCCTGTATAAGAGTAGGTAGATCAAATTTAATAAAGGAACGAGTTGCTCCATAATCATTATGGGTTCCCGTAATTAAAAATGGAAATACCTGATAATTTATTGTGGGATTCTTGCTAGAAACTAAGTTATCATAAGTGGATTTTGCTCCTTGAATACCAACAGTAGGGTCAATGGTGATAGGAAAGACTCGCTTCGGATCTTTGAGCCATGCTTCATCCGCTTTTATGTCAAGATACGTTTCTTTTCCACTTTGGCGGATTTCTAGTTTTACTTCCTGAGACGAAGCATCATTCGCATCATACATAAAGGGACGTGGGATAATGAAAAGGGAATCCCCTTTCTGATTCACAAATTTCATAGATCCGTCTTGTTGCGGAACCGGTTTTGCATTTTTCATCTGGATGCCCATCGAGAATGTAGATCGATCTGAATATTTATGTAATATCCACTCTTCTTTTACACCAGCAGAATCTATATGATAAACGAGGTCTGTTTCTGGATATACACCGGGATAAGTAAGTTTATTCCCTTCTTGTTTAACTGTAACGGATTTCTTACCGATATAACGAAAGTCTACCTTAGAGTCCCCTTGCCCAAAGCTAAGGATTTGGGCAGCATCCGATTTTGTAGCAAAACTAAATCGCGCCTTCCCCTTCTCTACATATATCATCTCATCTGAAGTTTTAGCGGAGATATTCTCTTCCTTAGCTTGACCGATATCAATCCATTTTCCATTCTTTTGAATATGAATAGGCTCTAAATATTGCTCTGTTACAAATGTCTGCCCGTCCTTTTTCTTAAATGTCTTCGACGTTTCGGTTCGTTTCTCTACTACTTCTGTTTGATCACTCATCTGGTTTGAGCCTGTTACGGCAACAGCATAAACAGATTGATTATTTGTAAATAGTAAAATAGTAAGAATCGAAATGAATAGGGCTAGAGCTTTGAAATTCCTTAACCTCATACAAAACACAAGAAAAACTCCTTTTTGATATATAATTATATTAATATTTATAGCGATTTACGGTTCTTTTTATATATTAAATATAAATTAAAACATGCTTGTAATCAATGAAAAAAATTGTGAACAATATAAACTGATAAAACTAATTTGCTGACAATATACATATACTTAATTCCTCATTTAGTTGAAAATTGGGATTAATTACGTAGGCAAGTGGTTTTATAATTGGTAAACTTCATTTTTTGGATTTGAACAAACCTTACAAAAGTGTAAGACAGAGTAAGCTAAAACGTTAGATTCACTTTATTCTATTTGCTAAAGTAACCGTTATATAGTCATGAAAAGGGGTTGTAGCAATGGATATGTTAAAAGTGGACGGTCTAACCAAAGTTTATAATGGAAACGTCACATATGAAGCGCTATCAGATATTCATTTCACGGTGGAAAAGGGGGAGTTTGTTGGGATAATGGGGCCGTCGGGAAGTGGGAAGACGACTCTATTGAATATGGTCTCCACCATTGATGCCCCGACATCCGGAGAGGTCTATATTAATGGACAGCAACCCTTTCGTTTAAAGAAAAATGATATTGCCGTTTTCCGTCGTCGTGAGTTAGGCTTTGTTTTTCAAGACTTTAATTTGCTCGACACATTAACGATTGGTGAGAATATTGTTCTACCGCTTACCTTAGATACCAAAGGAATTCGGGCAATGAATCGGAAGTTGGCAGAAGTAGCAGAGAAGCTGGCCATTACCGATATCTTAAGGAAGAGAACATATGAGGTATCAGGAGGTCAACGCCAACGCGCAGCCATTGCTCGAGCTATTATCCATTCACCTTCGCTATTACTTGCGGACGAACCAACGGGAAACCTAGATTCGAAATCGGCGCGTAACGTGATGGAAATGATGGCGGATATCAACCAAACAGATCAAACGACAACGATGCTCGTTACCCATGATGCCTTAGCTGCGAGCTATTGCCATCGTGTTGTCTTTATTAAAGATGGAGCACTAGTAAATGAGATTGTTCGGGGGAAGAATCGGCAAACGTTTTTCCAAGAGATTATAGACAAGTTGTCATTGTTAGGGGGAGTTTCGCATGAGCTTTCGTCAGTTCGCTTTTCATAATGTCAAACGAAATGCACGTGCTTACTCTGCTTATTTCCTAAGCAGCACATTCGCAGTCACGATCTTCTTTTTGGCCCCGTGAACGTCTGCCAAATGCTAGTTCACCCGAGGTAAAAATGGGTTTGAAATTCCATGAAGAAATGGATAATCAAGGGGAGTCTTTATTTACGTCAGTTGAAACGAGTTATGGTGTAATTTTTATTCATCATCTCTTGTGCCAAATGTAAATCTTGATTCACAAGTAAAACCATAGTAAAATGAGAGATGCCAATCGATGGAATCTCTCATTTTACTATGGTTTTACTCTACTATATCTTATCAGTTAAATATGGAGTTGTCAACTGATTATCACAAATTTTTTGGAGGGATGTTATGAATAAGAATCATCCTGAATGGACTCAAGAGCAGGATAGGGTAGAACAGGTGACAGAGAAAGCGAGGAAGAAAGAGCAATCACTTAGTGAAGAGGCTGGCGGGGTGCGTTCGGAGATTGTAGACATTCGGAATCGATTTTGGGAAGATGTTTCGGTTAACTTTGAGGGTCCGGACGATGCGATTGAGACCGCGGCTAGTATGAAACAGCAAGCGGAGGTATTGTCTGAACGGGAGAGATCTCATCGTCTCATGCATAAACAAGGAAAAATTCTTCGTCGTCTTCAGGATAACCCCTACTTTGGACGGATTGATTTTCATGAAGTAGAGTGGGACGTGGTTCAAGAGAAAGAGGCCATCTATATCGGGATTGCTTCCTTTTACGATGATGAAACAGATGAATTTCTCATCTATGATTGGCGGGCTCCGATTTCTAGTATGTACTATGATTATACGCCTGGTCCGGCTGGCTATCAGACTTTAGATGGACGGATTTCAGGGGAGATGGAGCTCAAGAGGCAGTTTTTAGTTCGTTGTGGACAAATTCAGAGTATGTTTGATACAGGAGTTACGATTGGGGATGAGTTGCTCCAAGAAGTATTAGGGCAAAATTCGGATTCGCAAATGAAAAGCATAGTGGCCACGATCCAACGAGAGCAAAACCAGATTATTCGAGATGAAAAGAGTAAGCTTCTCATCGTTCAAGGCGCAGCAGGTAGTGGGAAGACGTCTGCAGCCTTACAACGAGTCGCCTATTTACTGTATCGGAATCGGGATACCCTGAGTGCGGATCAAATTCTACTCTTCTCGCCCAATGCGATGTTTAATAGCTACATTGAGACGGTGTTACCTGAATTGGGAGAAGAAAACATGCAGCAAACTACATTTCAAGAATATTTAGAGCACCAAGTCGGAGAAGATTTGGAGGTGGAAGATCCGTTTAGCTTGATGGAATATACTTTGTCGCAAGTGAATCAAGCTGGCTATCAAATTCGGATGGCAGGGGTTCGCTGGAAGGCGGGGATGTCATTTTTAGAGCTTATTGAGAAATATATGGAGCAACTGGGTCAAAGGGATTTGCGATTCCAAGACCTAATGTTCCGAGATCAAATGATTGTATTGAAATCGGAGATAGAAGAGCATTTTTATACCTACGACCGAAAGTTGCCGATACCAAATCGCTTGAAATTGACTGCGGATTGGCTTCTAAAGCAGTTACGCCAGTTTGAGGTGGGTGAGCGTAAAGCTGATTGGGTTGATGAAGAAATCGAATTACTTGATAATGAGGCGTACTACCGGGTGCATCAACGCCTACAGAAGGAAAAAGGCTTTACAGATTCTACTTTCGATGACTTTGATCGTGAACGAACATTGCTTGCCCAGTTGTTGCTGAGGGATTTGACTAAGCCACTCCGAAAAGAGATTGAGAACTTCACTTTTGTTGATGTGTTAGAGACATATCGACAATTATTTACCGAGCGTGAGCTCATTTCGAAGTTCTGGGATATTGCGGAACAGACAGTTAATCAACTAGATAGTAAAATATTACCTTATGAAGATGCGACTCCGTTTGTGTATTTTAAAGCGTTGCTACTAGGCTTTCAAATTAATACGAAGATTCGTCATGTCTTTATTGATGAATCGCAAGATTATTCCCCGTTTCAATATGCCTTTCTTCGCCGGCTGTTCCCAAAGAGCACGATGACGATTCTAGGTGACCTGAATCAATCTATCTATGTTCATACAGAGGATGGTGCAGGTTTTGAGCCCTTATGCTCCTTATTTGTAGGTGAACACATCGAGAAAGTTGTGTTAACGAAAAGCTATCGTTCGACGAAGCAGATTGGAGAGTTTACGCAGCAGTTGTTAATCGGAGGAGAGAGGATTGAGCCGTTTGATAGGCCTGGTAGACTGCCTATTGTAGCACAAGTTTTAGATGAGCAAGAGCAGTATCAACAAATGTACCAATGGATTTCGGAACTCCAAGGACGAGGACATCAATCCA
This sequence comes from Thermoactinomyces sp. DSM 45891, assembly GCF_900119485.1. GTDB lineage: Bacteria > Bacillota > Bacilli > Thermoactinomycetales > Thermoactinomycetaceae > Baia. The sequence goes on along the minus strand of NZ_FPJZ01000001.1, from coordinate 615,502 downwards.
TCGCACTGATTTGTAAAGATCATCAAAAGTGTGAGCAAGTATTTGAGAAGCTTCGAGATGAGATACCGGTCTCGTTGATTAAGAAGGCTACACTGTCCTTCGCGCAAGGAATCATTATCATCCCAGCTTATTTATCAAAAGGAATCGAGTTTGATGCTGTTATTTTATTTGACGCTTCTGATCGGTGCTATCATCGAGAAGAGGAGAGGAAGCTTTTTTATACTGCTTGTACAAGGGCTATGCATGAGCTGTGCCTATGCAGTAGGGGAGAAGTAAGTCGGTTCTTGGCTGGGGTGGATGAGGGTTTATATAAAAAGATCACATAGTGGGTAATAAGGGAAAATGGCATAAAACACTGTTTGCGGACAGTGTTTTTTTATTTTCCCATTTTTGACTCTTTTGTTTCCATTTCTTTAGTGATATTGTAAAAATATCTCCAATTTGTACAATGTTTATGTTTCCTATTTTAATCATAGTATTTAAGATGAATAAGATAGTTAGAAGTATCTGAGAGGTGATCCAGTGAAGCAAAAAAGAAAGTTCGTAGGTTTGGGAATCCTCTTACTTCTCCCGATTTTGATGTTATTTGCCGTTTCTTTTTTGGATGTAGGGTATGGTTTTGCACAGACGGATAAGCCAGCGACTCCAACGAGTCCCGTAGCTCCGGCGAGTACAACGACCCCGGCAACTCCAATAAGCCCAGCAACCCAAACAACTCAGGGTCCATCAATATCAACACCAACCCCTTCGACGAATGTTCCTAACGCTTGTACGCAACCAACTGGTGAGTTTGCAGAATGTCCGTCCACGTATTTCAAGTTTGACTACATAGGAAAAAAAGTAAGTGCTAGTGATACAAGTAGTTTGTTTCAAGAAGGGTTCCAACAGGGATTTACTTTTTTTCTTAATTTAGTCTGGTACGGATATACGATCTTCATTTATGCCGTTATCTATATCTTAACGTTTAGCTACCGGTTAGAGCTTATGACGAATATGGCGGGTTCGATGAAGGATGTATTAGGCAAATCTGACTCCTTTTTATGGGGAGGGATCCTCCCGTGGTTAGTGGGTCTCGTGGTCCTAGTAGCGTTATGGAAGTTTCTTCGTCGTCGTAATCAAGAGGGAGTATCGTTACTCGTTCGGAACCTACTCATTTTGACGTGTGCTTCTTACTTTTTCACTCAGATTCCAGCAGTTGTATCGCAAATAAGTAATATTACAGGCAAAGCGAGTGATTATACATTAGCTGGCTTTTTGTCTCTTACTCCAGAGAAAGACAAAAGTGCTTCAAATCCCACAAAGGAACAAGTAGAAAAGACAAAGAAAGATGCGATTCAAAAAGTCTCCTCCGCTTTATGGGCTGAATTTTACTATAAGCCATATCTCGTGCTTCAGTTTGGATCAGTAGAAGCGGGTCAGAAAAATATTGGACAACTATTTAGTTATGGCGGAGATGTTGACTCGAAACGAACAGAATGGTTTACAGGCTATAACGAAGATACGAATCAACAAACAGGTACGAAGTATGTAGATTATGAAAAAGGAATTGCTCAGTCTGAGGAATTTAAAATGGTGACGAGCGCAGGGGTTATGAAGCGCTTCGGATATAGCTTTTTTATCTTGCTTATGGGTATTAGCTTTGCGGTTTTATTATTCTTGTTTAGCTGGAAGCTTCTCCACTGGTTTTTCTTGGCGGTTGGTAGGGTGTTGTTGTTATTGATACCGGTTGTGTTCTCTACTATACCAGGAAGAAGCTTACGTGATATTACCAGATGGTTGTGGCAGATCTTATATGCACTCTTCATGAGAGTCTTATTTGCCGCGCTTTTGGGAATCGCAATTACCTTGTTTGTTGTGATTCAAGGGATTCCTATTACAGATGATGGGGAATTTTCTTACCTAGTTACCTTTTTAATGCGTAATGTTCTGGTTTTAGCTAGCTTCTTAGCTGTTTGGAAGATCATGAAAGAAATCCAGGTACAACTTCAAGGTCTAGTTGGAGTGGAGATCTCACAGCCAAATTGGATTACTCTCTGGAAGAATGTACGAGCCTATTGGAATCGTGGTACGAGAGAAGAGAAGATTAATCTACCTCTCATGACTAGTGAAGGAACATCTGTCATTGCTTTAAGCAGTGCCCAAAAACGGTTCAGCATTGGAGCGCGAATGAAGCAATGGAAAAAGAAAAGGGCCATTCGCAAGCAAGATTCTTTATCTGAGGCACCTCCACCGAGGCATATAGATGAATGAATACGGATCAAGGAGTGAAAGACAAAAAGGAGCTTCAAAAAGGGCTCCTTTTGTCTTGGTAGTAACTTCTCTTATCGTTTTAGTCAGTCTCGCGGCGATGGTGAGAGGTTGGTGGTTAGACCAACAGATTCCAGCTTTAGCTCCTTCAAAAGAACAGTCTAAAGTAGCTTCTAAGCTTCTTATTGATTCTCCCTTTGAGCTAGATGTTGTGATTGATCTGACTCAAGATCACAATGAACAGAAAGAAGCTGGGAAAGTAGCAGGACAGGTTTTCTCGATCCTTCATCAACCGATGAAGTCAAATGAAGAACGCTTAAAGAGGCTTTCAGAATGGGTAACAACGCCTGTTTACCAGTCGATGCACGGAAATCTAGATTTACCACTCGAGCCTGTGTCTTGGAAAAAGATCAAGGTAGTATCGGTTCGTTCTTTGGATACGGATCATTGGAGCTTTTTAGTTGCAGGTGTGCTTCGAGGTGAGAAAGTGGAAGGCATCGTTCGGGTTCAGGTGAGAAAGGTGGAAGGAATATGGAAAGTAGTATCCATCGACGAATCGCCTTGATCAAGAAACCATCATGGAAATGGATCATCATGTGCTCACTCATCGTGATTCCTTTCATCTCTTTTGTAACGATTACAAGTGTTACCATCTATTCGGTTATCGCTCGATTGAAAGAAACCGAAACCGCCCAATCATTTGGGATTGACCCTGCTCTAATGCTCCTATATAAAGAAATTGCTGATCAGCATCAGCTTCCCTGGGCTTTTTTAGCTGCCTTAGATCAAAATCTTCCTAAGGCGAAAGCAGTGATGCTTCCACGAGTCAGTAAATTTGAGATGGAGATCGAATCGGCTGCTCAAAAGTTTTCAGTAGATCCGGCGCTCATTCGCGCCATTATCCAGCAGGAGAGTAGTTGGAATCCTAAAGCAAAATCATCTGCTGGTGCTCGGGGTCTCATGCAGCTAATGCCTGTAAACTGCAGGGCATTTAACCTCGATCCCGATACGACTTGTCTGGATCCCCTTTCAAATGTGATGGCGGGAACGGAGATGATCTCTCGTCTATTAACAAAGTACAATGGGAATCTAGAATTAGCCCTAGCTGCTTATAATGCAGGCGAAGGAAATGTGGAAAAGCATAAGGGGGTTCCACCCTTCAAGGAAACCCAAAATTATGTAAAAAAAATTCCTGTATTGTATAAGGAGTATGGGGGGAAGGGAACCTTATCTAAGGAAGAGGCTCAAAAGAAGGAGATTGAAGAGTTAGCAAATCGATTAAAAGAAGCACGCGTTAAGGTAGATCAAGCAGGTGATTCAGATAAGTGTATGAAGGAGTTAGCAATGCATACTCCGAACCGCGGTTCGCTAACTTGTGCGGCGTATTCGATTCAATCAAATTGGATTTTTGTAGAACGTGTAGAGAATCAAGCAAGGGCTTATGAACAAGAAGTTTGGAAGATTACCTCGAATGGAACGGAAGCGACAAAAGAGACGGGTTCAGCAAACCCCTCAATGGAGATGAGTGGGAATCATACATCAGTTGGTATGATCTGGCCGTGTGAAGGAAAGGTAACGTCCCGATTTGGCCCACGTTGGGGAAGAACGCATAAAGGGATTGATATTGCGAACCGAAAGGGAACTCCGATTTATAGTGTGCTGGACGGAAAAGTTACATCTGTAAAATCAGATCCAGGCGGGTATGGTCATTATTTGGTCATCGATCATGGAAAAGGGCTCTCTTCTCTCTATGCGCACATGTATGCTGGCGATATTCATGTGAAAGTAGGAGATCAGGTGAAGAAAGGTCAGCGCATAGCAAGTATGGGAAGCGATGGGAATTCGACGGGGCCGCATTTGCATTTTGAGATTCATATAAATGGGGTTTCAAAGGATCCCATGCAGTATATTGGTAAGGAAATGTAAGGTAGTGGAGCCCTGATTTGTGGAAAAAATAAGTAGTTCTACATCTTTCTTTTCCATTCAGGACTGTAATTGTGTTATTATGATACATTGTATACAACTTCTTAGCTTCTAGGAAGTATAAGATCGGGACGATATCTAAAACTAGAAACTAATAAGCTCGTATGAATATATGGAAGTGAAAGGGGATTATTAATCCTTGGCGAAATTTAGTGAACTCGGCCTTAGTGCTGAGCTATTGCAAGCGGTGCATCAGATGGGATTTGAAGAAGCAACTCCTATCCAATCAGAAACGATTCCAGTCTCTCTCGCTGGGCGAGATGTTTTAGGCCAAGCACAGACGGGAACAGGGAAGACTGCGGCATTTGGGATTCCAATCGTAGAGAAAATGGACCTTGATTCTGGGCATGTACAAGCCTTGATTCTGACTCCTACTCGTGAGTTGGCGATCCAAGTAGCGGAAGAGTTAAACAGAGTAGGTCAATCGAAAAAAGTGCGTGCGCTGCCGATTTATGGTGGTCAAGAGATCGATCGTCAAATTCGTTCTCTTAAGAAGCATCCACACATTATCGTGGCTACACCAGGTCGTATGCAAGACCATATGCGACGTCGTACCATTCGTCTGCAAAACCTTGCTATGGTTGTATTGGACGAGGCAGATGAAATGTTACAAATGGGTTTTGTAGAAGAGATTGAGGCGATTCTTTCGGAATGTCCATCTGAACGTCAGACCCTTCTGTTCTCTGCAACGATGCCTCCACGCATTCGTAATCTGGCATCTAAATTTATGATTGATCCGGTAGAGATCAAGATTAAAGCAAAAGAAGTAACCATGCCTAGTATCGAGCAGTACTATATCGAACTAGCACCGAAACAAAAGTTTGATTCATTATGTAATCTGCTTGATATTCAATCTCCAGAGTTAGCGATTATCTTTGGACGCACTAAGAAGCGTGTAGACGAAATTACAGAGGGATTAACCAAACGTGGCTACTCCGCCGAAGGCATCCATGGGGATCTCTCTCAAGCACGTCGTGATACAGTGATTCGTCGTTTCAAAGAAGGAACGATTGATATCATGGTTGCCACCGACGTAGCAGCACGTGGTTTGGATATCTCGGGTGTTACCCATGTATATAACTTTGATATCCCTCAAGACTCAGAAAGCTATGTTCACCGAATCGGACGTACGGGCCGTGCCGGTAAAGAAGGAATGGCCATTACGTTTGCTAGCTTCCGTGAAATGGATCATCTTCGCATGATTGAACAACAAACGAAGCGTAAGATGAATCGTTTGTCGGTTCCGACCATTCATGAAGTAGTGGAAGGCCAACAAAGATTAGCGGTACAACGCTTGCTCGAGGTTGCTGAGAAAGAGGAAGAGATTACTTCTTATATTGAATCAGCAGAAGCGCTCTTAGAGTCCAACGATTCGGTTACCTTACTATCAGCAGCTCTAAAACTGCTAACCAGAGAACCAGACAAAACACCAGTCCAAATCAGCGATGATCATTACTCAATGCGTCGTGGTGGTGGCCGTCGTGGTGGGGATCGTCGTGGCGGTGGAGATCGTTCATTTGGTGGTAAACCAAGAAACGATCGTAATCGCTTTAGCTATAACGACGGTAGTTTCTCAGATGGTCCTTCTGGGGATCGCCGTTCTTCCTCATCGAATCGCTCTCGTAGTGAAGGCGACAAGGGTGGCTACAGAGGCGGTAGCAGTAAGGGTGGAAGCGGTAAAGGTGGCTTTAAAGGTAGTAGTAAAGGTGGCGGGAAGTTCTCTGGCGGAGGCAAACGCGGGGGATCTGATCGTGGCAAAGTAAAATCGAGATAGTCTTCGTTTGATAGAGGCAACCAATTCCTAATAGAGGAGTTGGTTGTTTTTTTATATCTAGTTTCACAGTATATGAAAAAAGCCAACTTTCCTATTGGAAAGCTGACTTTTTTCGGATCTATTACTTCACAGGTTCAGGATCTACTTGGATTGAATCCTCTTCCTGTTTCTTGCTTTGTGATTCATCAGATAGCTTGATTTTTGGTAGGAAGAAGGTGATCATGCCACCGAGTACGATGAATACCAGTCCCCAGAGGAAGACGGAATGTAATGATTCGACCATGGAACTTTTCATGATCGGAATAATGGAATCCAAAATCGGTTTTGGAATCTTGCTTAATGCCTCTGGGTTAAATAGCATGGAATAAACGCTCTGAGCATCTTTGGAGATCATTGATTCCATGTTTGTTACAAAATCATGAGCCGCAGCAGGTAGTTTTTCTAAAGTAGGAACCAAGTTTGTTTTGAGTAAATCAGCCGTTCTCGCATTCATCACAGCCCCTAAGATGGTCATCCCAAATGTACCTCCGATTTGGCGGAAGAACTGGCTGGAAGAGGTAACCACACCTAACTCATCCTTGGAGAAGCTTTCTTGTAATCCGAGTGTTAATAAAGGCATGACAAGACCTATTCCCAGACCAATGACCATCATATAACCGGTAGCGATTAATTTCGTTGTTTCTAGATTCATGGTCATCAATAGGCTAAACCCGATGGCCATGATAATCATACCTGCATAAATTTGAGGCTTCATACCGACTTTTTGAACCAATTGGCCCCCGATAATACTAGTAATAATCATGGTGATCATCATAGGAGTCATGATCGTGCCGGAATCGGTGGCGCTTACACCCACTACTCCTTGCATGAAGAGAGGAACGAACATAATGGCTCCAAACATGCCCACTGCCATGAAGAAACCAATTCCATTTAAGGTGACAAATGCTCGATTTCGGAAATAGCGAACGGGTAAAATAGGGTCTTTTGAACGTAATTCAATAAAGACAAAGGAAACGAGAGAGACGAGGGCGAGTGCAAATAAGCTTAACGTCTGCCATGATCCCCAGGCATAATCTTTTCCACCAAATGTAAGGGCTAATAGTAAGCTGACAACCCCAATAATCATAGTAAGCATCCCAGGGATATCAAAGTAAATGGGTCCTGAGACTTTATGTTTTTTCAAGCCGAGAGCGATGAAAATAGTGGCTAAAATGCCGACTGGAAGGTTAATGTAGAAAACCCATTCCCATGACATGTAGTCTACAATCCATCCGCCTACTTGAGGTCCTAGGATAGAGGATAGGCCATACAATCCACCAAAAATCCCTTGCCACTTGGCCCGCTCCTTACCTGAGAATAAATCACCGATGATAATCATAGCCATCGGCATCATCACGCCACCGCCAATCCCTTGGATCGCACGGAAAATAATTAATTGCTCCATCGTCTGAGATAAACCTGATAGAGCAGATCCGACCATGAAAATAACTAATCCTGTTACATAGATCGCACGACGCCCTAGTAAGTCCGCCAGTTTACCTGCGACAGGCACAACAGCGGTCGATGTCAGCATATAAGCGGTAGTTAACCAAGTCATTAAGCTAAGACCGCCTAGCTCACCGACGATGCGGGGCATAGCAGTCCCGACGATGGTTCCATCTAATGCTGCAAATAGCATGGCAATAATGAGTCCAGCGATTAATAAGCCATTTTTTCCTTGTTGTTCTGTATTTTTTCTTGTGAGTTCAGCTTCCATCGAAATAACCTCATTTCGTGTTTTGGTCAGTTGATCAAAGTATGCCAAGTTTCGGTACTTCTGATCATTTTTTATTGGATAGGTAGTTCCGAGAGCTTTTCGAATGTGTCGGCAAAGGCTTCCAGTTCTTGTTTATCAAGATGAACTAAATACCGTTGTAAGGTCGCCTTATGTCGTTTCTTAATCGTCTGAAGGACTCTCTTACCTTCATCCGTTACACTAATATAGATCACTCTCCGATCATCAGAGTCGTGATGTCGTACTACGTAATTATTTTGAACTAAGCGATCAATCATAACCGTGATCGCACTCGGTTTTACATCCATTTTTTCTGCTAGCTCTTTCACCTTCGTAGGACCTTTTGTTAATAAGTATTTCAAAACGTGATATTGGGGGGGAGTCAAGTTTAAATCCTTAAATTGGGTCATCTCGGATCGAATTTTATCTATAAAGACAGAAAGGGACTTCAGAATCCGGTCTAGTTGAAGTTCCGTATGGCTCAATATTACGACCTCCATTTTAGTTATATATATATAAATATTTTCTTTAGATAATGATTAACTATGTTTAAATATATTATAGGCGTATATTCATTTGGTCAAGTAGTATTTTTCCGTGATACGAATTTGTTTATGTAAAAAAACAAGAAGCGTCTCAACGGTGCATGAGACGCTTCCTAGATATAAAGGCTATACTTTTATAGCTTCTCCTACTTTAGAGTCTGTGTGAGCAGTGTAGGAGTCCTGGTATTCGATTCTGTCAATGGTGCAATCTTTACCAATGATAATCTGCTTTCCTCTGACAATCTTAGCTTGTGTATTTTCGAGTTCGATATAATCGCCTTCGATACATTCTACTTTTAGGTCAGATTGTAACCAAGGAAGGAATTTATTCCATTTATTACCTTTTTTAATAATGATTTTCTCCCCGCCGATTTCCTTGGCCGCGCTACTTCCGTATAAACTAATATCAATTTGGTCCGCATTTAATAATCCATCAATTTGAAACTGAGCCTTTCCTGTAAATGAATCCGTATTACAGTCACCATCTAGTTTTAGGGAGCCGTAGATGTGAATGGATTCACTTGTTAGATTTTTCTTGCCGGCCACTTCTCCATGGATTCGCAACTGAGGTACTTGTAAGTCACCCCATGCTTTGACGAGTCCATTTACTTGGGCCTTTTTAGCGGATAAATCCCTTTTGGTTACCAGTCTTCCATTTACGGTCATCGATTCGGTAGTGATATCTCCGAGACCTTCCATGTGACCATTCACAGTTAACTGGATTGTATCTAAATCTTCATTGATCGTACCCTGTCCAGCAATTTTTACTTCTTGATATCTTCCTCCGTCAACGGTTGCCACCCCATTAATGGATAAACGTGATTTTCGTTCCGTATTCATGAGATCCCTCCGTGCGTAAGTAATGGTTGTTTAAATCGTTCTTGTAACTCATCTAAAGACAAATTCAGGATGACCTTACTAGCGGAATCAAAGTGAACTTCATCATGTTGATGGAGCAAGATAGCAGTAGCTACGCCTAACTTACGGGATACAAGAAGGACATATGGCTTATGAATGAAGTTTTCTTCCTGATCACGTAACAAAGTTAGAACCAATTTCGCTTCTTCTAATGAACAAGAACCAGAAGATAATATCTCTTCAATCACAAATAGTGTAAAAGCTTGTGGATATGAGAGAGTATCTACATTGGTTAATTCAAGCTGGCAGAGATCCTGAGTTGCCTGTGAGATCATTTCCTTTGATCGTAAGTGAGACAAGGATATATTTTTAAACTGAGGTTCTTCATCTATTTTTTTTGTAAAAAGCTGTGCCAAGTTATCTAAAGAGAGATCGTCTTTATGTTGTTTGATCTTTTCAATTCGCTCTAGGATTTTCTCTTTTGGGAAAAATGTTTCTTGCCCAGTAAAGGTAGATTTACGTATAAACCATTCTTCCGGTATGAGTTGCTTTCGTTTCCACCGATAAAGTTGTCCGTACGAGATATCGGCATCTTGAAGTAAGTCTTTCTTAGAAATTAGCTCTTGATCCATTCGATTCCCCTCCCAAAAACAATGTAACATAACATTGTTACGTTATGCAAGTTTTTTTGAGATGTTCCTGAGCTCTTCTTGGACAATCATATGTGTAGTTCTTAATAAACATTTACAATTCCATAATAATGAATCAAAAGTGGCTTGTTAGGATTTGCTTGTGAAATAATTAATCCTTTTAGGAGGCTCATCCATGAGTTTGAAGAAACTAGGCTTGACTTTGGTTGCGGTGGCATTAACTGCTTCCAGCTTGACTGGTTGTGGTCAGGGAGATAGTAAAGATGCAGGTGCAACAAAAGCATCAGGTAGTATCAAGATAGATGGATCAAGTACAGTGTTTCCGATTACGGAAGCAGTGGCTGAAGAGTTTCAAAAAGCGAATCCAAATGTAAAGGTAACCATTGGGGTATCCGGTACAGGTGGTGGTTTTAAGAAGTTTGCAGCGGGTGATCTTGATATTAGCAATGCATCACGAACGATTAAAGATGCAGAAAAGGCACAGGCTACTACGAATAAAGTGGATTATCTAGAGCTTCCGGTTGCTTATGATGGAATCTCACTAGTGGTAAACAAAGCGAACACATGGGTGGATAAATTAACAGTAGCTGAGTTGAAGAAAATTTGGGAGCCAGGCAGTAAGGTGAAGACATGGAAAGATGTTCGACCTAGCTGGCCAGCGGAACCGATTAAATTATATGGCCCTGGAACGGATTCGGGTACGTTTGAGTATTTTACCGAAGCGATCGTAGGGGAAGCGAAGAAGAGCAGAGCCGATTATAACCAGAGCGAAGACGATAATGTTTTAGTAACGGGAGTAAAAGGAGATAAAAATAGCTTGGGCTATTTTGGGTTTTCTTACTATGAGGAAAACGCGAAGGACTTAAAACTCGTTCCGATTGATTCAGGTGAGAAGACTGTAACACCTACTATGGAAACGATTAAAGATGGTTCTTATAAGCCTCTTTCTCGGCCATTATTTATCTACGTAAGTAAAAATTCACTCCAGAAACCAGAAGTGAAATCCTTTATTACTTACTACATGGAGAATGCAGAAGAGCTTACAAAAGCTGTCTATTATGTACCGCTAAAAAAGGAAGAATACCAAGCTGGATTGAGTAAAGTAAATTAATCAAAAAGCAAGGAAGAATGTGGCGTCAATCCTTGGCGTCACATTTCTATTCCTAAGGAGGTGGGTACGAAGATGAATGAAGCAGTGTTAAAGAATGCAAGGAATCGTTCGACTGGGAGTCAGTCGCAAAAAGAAATCTCAAGGATTGTCCAAAAGAAACGAATGAATCGAGAAGATTCGATCGTGAAGTCGATTTTATTCCTTTGTGCCATGGTTTCAGTCTTGACAACGATTGGGATTGTAGCTGTTTTGTTAGTGGAGACACTCTCCTTTTTTAAAGACGTTTCATTGTTCTCTTTCTTAACAGATACGAAATGGACCCCACTATTTAAACCAGAACACTTTGGAATCTTATCACTATTAAGTGGGTCTGTTCTGATTACGTTAGGTGCGTCACTTGTCGCGTTGCCGTTAGGTTTAATGACAGCCATATACCTGAGTGAATATGCGGACGATCGGGTTAGGAGAGTAATAAAGCCTATTTTAGAGGTATTAGCGGGAATCTCCACGATTGTCTATGGATATTTTGCTTTAACCTTTGTCACCCCGCTTTTTCGAATGATTTTTCCGGACATGGGTGTCTTTAATGCTCTGAGTGCTAGTATTGTGGTAGGTATCATGATTTTACCGATGGTGGCATCTCTTAGTGAAGATGCGATGGTGTCTGTTCCGAAATCATTGCGAAATGGAGCTTACGCGCTAGGAGCAACACGATTAGAGGTAGCGAGGAAGGTAGTGGTTCCTGCGGCATTCTCTGGGATTATCTCTTCCTTTGTCCTTGCGATCTCACGAGCGATTGGTGAGACGATGATTGTGACGATTGCGGCGGGTGCAACTCCGAAATTAACGATGAATCCGCTTGAAAGCGTGCAAACGATGACAGCATATATCGTCCAAGTGAGCCTAGGTGATATCCAACACGGCTCGATTGAATATAAGACTATTTTTGCGGTTGGGATGACATTATTTGTTTTAACCTTCCTCATTAATTTGATTGCCCAGTGGTTGAAGAGACGATTTAAGGAGGAGTATTGATGGATCAAGGGAAATGGAGAATTCGAAAAACAATGGATCATTTTGCAAAAATAACCTTCCTCTCCGCTACCTTATTTGGAATTGCTTTCTTAGGGGTACTCCTTTATCAGATCGTAGTGGATGGTGTAGGGTGGATAAGTTGGGACTTCTTTACTAATTTTTCTTCACGATTTCCATCCAAAGCAGGAGTGGCGGCGGCTTTGATCGGGAGCATCTGGATTGTCCTACTTACGGGCCCGATTGCTTTTTTTCTAGGAGTTGGGACGGCGCTTTATTTAGAGGAGTATACGAAAAAGAGTTGGTTTACACGTTTCATTCAAGTAAATATTCATAATCTCGCTGGAGTCCCATCGATTGTATACGGGATTTTAGGATTGGCTGTATTTGTCCAAGGCCTGATGCTGGGACAGGCTGTTCTTGCAGGAGTTTTTACCATGTCGTTACTGGTTTTGCCGATTATTGTCGTATCCTCACAAGAAGCGATTCGTAGTGTTCCACAACAGATGCGAAATGCTTCTTATGCACTAGGTGCATCTAAATGGCAGACGATTAGCCGTGTGGTAATCCCAACTGCATTGCCCAATATTTTAACAGGTGTCATTTTAGCTTTATCGCGTGCGATCGGTGAAACAGCACCCTTGATCGTAGTGGGAGCCCTTACTTTTGTTGCCTTTGTTCCAGCTTCTCCAATGGATCCATTTACCGTGTTACCTATCCAAATCTTTAACTGGACTTCTCGCCCACAAGATGATTTTAGAGCGATTGCGGCTGCTGGAATTATGGTTCTTTTAGTTGTCCTTCTCACAATGAACTTGCTAGCGGTTTACTTGCGAAATAAATATCAAAAGCGATACTAGGAGGTTTGTTTATGTCTATCATTCAAATCAAAAACGTTGATTTATATTATGATAAACATCATGCTTTGAAGAATATTACAGGTGAGATAAAAGAGCGCTCGATTACAGCCTTAATTGGTCCATCGGGTTGCGGCAAGTCTACCTTTTTACGAACGTTAAATCGAATGAATGACATGATTCAAGGGGTGCATATTGAGGGGGAAGTTTTAGTAGCGGATCAAAACATCTACCATGAGGATGTGAATGTGGAAAATCTGCGTAAAAACATCGGGATGGTTTTTCAACAGCCTAATCCCTTTCCAAAAAGTATTTATGATAATATCGCATTTGGTACGAGGATTCACGGGATGCGAGATCGGAAAGAACTAGATGAGGTTGTGGAACAAAGCCTGAGAGCAGCAGCCCTGTGGGAAGAGGTAAAGGATATTCTAAAAAAGCCAGCTTATGGATTATCAGGTGGGCAGCAGCAACGTCTTTGTATAGCTCGGGCTTTGGCAGTAAATCCACAAATTTTGCTTATGGACGAACCGACTTCAGCGCTCGATCCGATTTCAACAGCCAAGATTGAAGAGTTGATCGGAGAGTTACGTAAACAATACACGATTGTCATTGTAACGCACAATATGCAACAAGCGGCTAGAATTTCAGATGAAACAGCGTTTTTTTTACAAGGAGAAATAATCGAGTTTGATACGACGGAAAAAATATTTCATACTCCTTCTGATCAAAGGACAGAGGATTATATTGCAGGTCGTTTTGGATAAGAGAAATAAGGATTTGCTTGTCCCACAAAAGAGGAGGGCGAGCAAATCCTTTTTTTAAAAGACCTATTTAAAATAGATCTGAATATTCTACTCTAATGGTGGGTCACCGAAAGTGAACAACATGTCCATCAACTCCTATTGGTAAAATAGATGGTAGAATAGAATTTGACGAAAATCAGTGCTTGAATTGGCATGATTTGTCAAACAAATTCCTTCTTTGACATAAACAGCATTTTGTACAACTGGAAAATTTTATACTTACTGTTTACTTGTCTCTAATTGTACGGAGATTCGTAAGAATTTGTCAATATAAAATTGATATTTTTTTTTGTCATAATTTGCGCATACATTTGCTAGTTTCATCAGGATTCTTCGTTTATGCTTAGATAAGCCTTTATCTTCGGCTATTTTTAGAGCTTTTTCCCACCATTCAATTGCCTTAGGATATTTTTTTTGTACATATTGACATTCTCCGTATATGATAAGGGCCTCGACATAGTCCATTGCATCTGTTGTGTAAGAAGCAAGGGTGACCGCTCTTTTTAGAACTTCTTCGGCCTCTGTTATATTATTTCGCTTTAAATGGAGTAGGCCTAGCTTGGTATTGGCCACCACAATGGGCTGTTTTTTCTTTAATTTGCTTTCCAGTTGGAGCGAGCAACCATATGCATATTCTGCATCTGACCACATTCCTTTTTTCATCAGACCATCGCCGAGTACCGTCCATAGCTCACAAAGGCGATCATAGGCATAGTTGTATTTTGCCTTTTCAATCCCGACTAACGCACACTCAATAGCCTTATCGTAGTGTTCCATCCGGTTAAAGAGGCGGGCTCGTACCTCGTACAAATTTAACAATACCTCGCTACTGTCAATTTGCTCTTTCTGTTCCCATAATTCATTGATAATAACATAGGCTTCTTCTGTTACATTGAGTCGCTCTAAATAAATAGCTTTCGCAATTTGAAAGAAATGGATCATATGTGCCTTTTCACCGTTCGGATGAAAGCATTGTTCAGCTGCTATGGTATGCTGTAGCGCTTCTTCTACCTGATTATCAAGGTAGTGGGTTCTACCTAATGCATAATAGCAGATGGAAGCTAGGTTGGTAGAATGCAACTCTTTGTGTTGGTCCAGAAGAGCGATACACTGTTGGTAGTTTAACCGGGCGTAGTCCCATTTTTTCTTATACTCATAATATCTTCCACGTAGATAGGTAACATTACAGATTCGAGGGTCATCTTTGGTATACTTCAGCGTGCGAATTTCTTCCCAACTGAGTTCCGGATCGATCGTTCCTTTCATTTCGATGCCCATCATCACGATTTGATCGTTTAAATGTTGTTGTTGCTCTTGGCGTTCTTCTGTATGTAGGAGAGAATCAAAGCCGATTTCTAGTTTATCGCACAGATATTGCAGTTTTTCTTTTCCGATATGATGAGAGCCGCACTCAATTTTACTGATGGTCCCAGTGGAAATTAAGTCGTCTGCTAGATCTTCTTGTCGTAGACTCTTTTTTTTACGCGCCAAGCGGATCTGTTTGCCCAGCTCCGCGTGAATATAGATGTACTCTTTCATGTTCATTCCTCCCGAAAAAAATTTTTTGTCGTATTTTATGAATTTTATGTTCAAAAGGTTAAGCTTCATCTATTTGCTTCATTTTCACTCTGAAAGACTTTTTTAGGTGGTGTAAGAGTGAGGAAATGTTCCTAATCTATATTTCTTACAGAATTTTCATTATTGGTCAAAATAATTATACTATGGCATGATGGACTTGTCGCTACGAAAACTAACAAATTCTGAAAGGAGATCGAATTGTGGTAGAAGTGAAGATTAAAGGAAAAGCGAGTGAAGTAGAACCGATTTTGTATGGTTTGAAACGTTGGGCTCAAGTGGAGGTACTGAAAGCCGAATATGTCTACCCATCGATCCACAAGGATGAGGATGAAATGACACTCACGTGTTCTGTCGAAAATCCTGTCAATACAAGAGCAAGAAGACTGAAGATGCATTTGGGTAATGGCCAAGAAGTAGAGTTTACGTTCCTTGATTTTATGCAAGTTGACCTTGATGATGGAATTCACATTTATTCAGGAAGATTCTACGATATTTTTGCTTAAACCATGATTTACACAAAAAGAAAGAAACTGAAGAACTGAAAATACCTTTGGAAAACCCGCTATACATTTTTCATTTTATTCTGAGTTTTAATGCCGGAATGTGAATTTCTTGGACGTGAGAGTCGGTTTTCCAAGTTACAATAAATATGAACAAAGCCAACTTCCATGTGAGCATGAGTAGTTGGCTTTGTTTAGCTACATTAGGCATGAAGTGAGCACAGAACCCAACCACGGACACTATTAATGAGCCAGATTTGGGTAGCGTTAGTTAAATCATCTTTATGCAAGACTTTTTCTAGTACTCTTTTTGTTTGGATCAGTTGTTGACGGAAAGTGCCGCTTAAGAGACCGGATGAGATAGGGGGTGTATAATGAATGCCATCGATCTCAAGGACGAGATTTCCGGTCGTGAATTCGGTTAACTCACCTTGCTCATTCCATAGAAGTACATCATATAAATCTGATTTTGTTTGTTTATGTAACTCATAGATCGATCTCTCGGTTGTCTTGTGATAGAGGTAGGGATGGTTGCGAGAAATGGGGGTAGTAGCCAGTCCGATGGATTGTGATTCTGAGGTGGGCTGGATCGGTTCCCCTGTAATCTCCCAGTGACCGAGATGATCTAAGGTAACTTTAACTTTCCAGTGATCATGGGGATGCTGAAGAGCAAACTTTGCTAAATTGGATTGATAGACCGATAGATCACACGGGAAACCGAAGGATTTAGCAGAACGAGCGATTCGTTGTTCATGTAAATCAGCTAGCCAATAGTGTCCTTCTTTTAATAAAATACTCTCTATTAATTGGAAGGAGGGAGTTGCTTTTTGGAGAATGGCCGTTTTCATAAGGACTTCTTCATACTCTTCTTCGGCAGTAGAATCCCACGTAATGCCCCCGCCGACCCCATAGGTAGCAAGTTGTGTTACTTGATCGATCAGAACTGTGCGAATGGGAACATTAAAGACTGCATCACCTTTAGGAGACCAAAATCCGATGGCTCCGCAGTATACATTTCGCGGGGTTTCTTCGATCGCATTGATAATTTGCATCGTCCTTCTTTTAGGCGCACCCGTGATCGAGCCACATGGGAATAAGGCTTGGAAAATCTCTAGTGGTGTAGCCTCTTTTTCTAGTTTGGCAGTAATGGTTGATGTCATTTGAAACAAGGTTGGATACGTTTCAATGGAAAATAACTCCGGGACCTGAACCGTACCTTGCAGAGCCACTTTTCCGAGGTCGTTACGAAGAAGATCAACAATCATGACATTCTCTGCTCTGTTTTTCTCAGAATTCGCGAGCCATTCTTTGTTTAGGCGATCTTCCTCTGGCGTGCTTCCTCTAGCCATGGTTCCTTTCATCGGCCTTGTTGTGATCGTAGATTGATCAATTCGAAAGAACAACTCTGGAGATGCGGAGAGAACTTGAAAACGGCCCGTATCGATATAAGATGTATAAGATGCTTGCTGGACATCTGTTAGCTGTCGATAGAAAGCAAGTGGGTCTTGATTGTTCCATGGACTTTCTACTCGAAGGGTATAGTTGACTTGATAAGTATTGCCCTTCGCAATCTCCTCTTTAATGGTTTTAATCCCTTGTTGATACTGCTCTTTTGAAATGGTAGATTCCCAAGAAAGATGGCAAACTGGATGGAGCGGTCGATGTAAGAAATCTCCTACCGCGGGCTTGTCGTATACACCGAACCATAAATAAGGAACTTGACTTGTATCGTTGATATCACTTGATACAAAGACGGCCCCAGCTTCATAGGAAAGCCAGCCTGCTACATAAAAACCTGCTTGCAAATATTCCTGAAGCTGATGGAGAGCCGGAATCATTTCTTCTAATGAATAGGCGGTTACGATGTGAGCAGGATGTAAAAATGTTAGGGGTTTGCTTTTTCCGTTTATATCGGGAAATTCAAATAGTAGTTGTGGGGATGAATGCGTCACGATGGGTCACACCTTACATTTATTATGAGAATAGATATTTTTATTTGTTAGGGATGAGTATATCACAAAATGGAGTGTTGATTTATTTGAGTAGGAGTGTTGAATGTGGCCGTGTGTGAGGCTTATTTGTATACATTTCATTGCTTCTTCCTGTGAGATCTTACATTGGAATTTTTTTTGTGCTACAGTAGATGCATTCAAGGGACGCCTGTGTTAGGGATGTCCGTGCATTCTATGTCTTATATTTACGAGAGGAATCATAGGGGATATGAAGAAAAAAAAGGTGCTGTTTACGGGTGGTGGAACGGCAGGGCATGTTACGGTCAATCTAGCCCTAATTCCGAAGTTTCAAGAAGACCAGTGGGAAGTTTCGTATATTGGTTCTTATGATGGGATTGAGCGGGAGTTAATTGGAAAGTTAGAGAATGTTCCGTACGAGCCTGTGACAACAGGGAAGCTTCGCCGTTATTTTGATTTGAAAAACATAAAAGATCCGTTTAAAGTGTTGCAAGGGATTTGGGAGGCGTACCGTAAGATACGAAAGCTTAAGCCAGATGTTATTTTTTCAAAAGGTGGGTTTGTTTCGGTTCCAGTTGTACTCGGGGGTTGGATGAATCGCGTGCCGATACTGATCCATGAATCTGATTTAACACCGGGACTAGCAAATAAGATCGCAATGCCGTTTGCGAATAAAGTTTGTACCACGTTTGCAGAGACGATGAAACATATTAAAGGAAATAAGGGTGAGTATTTAGGGGCAGTTGTACGAGAGGAATTATTTAGTGGGGATCGCAAAAGAGGCCTGATTTTATGCGATTTCGTGTCGAGTAAACCTGTCTTGCTAGTGATGGGTGGAAGCATGGGTTCCCAAAAGATCAACCAAGTGGTCAGGGAGAATCTGGATGCATTATTACCAACGTATCAGATTGTACATATTACTGGGAAAGGCGCCATGGATCAATCATTATTAAGGAAGCCTGGATACCGGCAGTTTGAATATGTGAGCTGGGAATTGCCTGATTTGATTGCTATGGCCGATCTGGTTGTCTCCCGTGCTGGATCTAATTCTATTTTTGAATTTGCGTCTTTACATAAACCCATGCTTTTGATTCCGTTATCGCGTGCGGCCAGTCGTGGAGATCAGATTTTGAATGCAAGTTTATTCGAAAAGCAAGGGATTGCTGAGGTGTTAATGGAAGAAGATTTAGCGAATGAATCATTTTTGGATGCTATCACGAGTACTTGGGTGAAACGGGATCAACTGATTGAAAATATGAAAGCGCAAAAGTTAACCTGTACCGCTCGAGAAGTGGCTGAGATGATTCAATCGTTTGCTAAGTAGGAGTTCATTAATAAGTAGTAAGAAGGGGAAGGTACTTTCATGCGGATGGGGAGACAGTTTCGTTTTCTTTTTATTGTCGCCATAATGATGGTTGCGCTAGTTGGTTGTGTGGATGCGGATCTTCATGCCACTGTTAACCGTGACGGGACAGGAACATTTCAGCTTAAGATGATGACAACGGATCAACAAGTATGGAATAAATTGAAGGAATCGATAGGGTCTGGGGGAGATGGCCCATTTAAAGAGCTAGAGAAGAAAGGCTATCAGAAACAAATAACGGAAAAAGATGGCCAATATGGCTTTATTTTTACCAAGAAGATTCAAGATATAGCGAATCCAAAAGAGTGGGCTTTAATGGAAGAGGGAGCTACTTCCACGGAGGGTGTAAAGTTTGTGAAAGAAAAGGGCTTCTTGTTTACTACCTATCAGTTAAACAAGCAGGAAATGGGGACAGCATTAAGTAATGCTGGAGATCTTGCTGGGATGATAAATTCCAGGTTTAAGTTAACGTTGCCTGTAAAGCCAGATTCTCATAACGCGGATCGCGTCGAAGATGATGGGACGTTAGTATGGGACTTAAAAAATAAAAAATCGATCCAAGTACACGTTTCGGTAATCAATATGTGGGTTATCGTGGCACTGGGCCTAATGGGGATTGCTCTGATAGTGGGAATGATCTTTT
This sequence comes from Thermoactinomyces sp. DSM 45891, assembly GCF_900119485.1. Lineage (GTDB taxonomy): Bacteria > Bacillota > Bacilli > Thermoactinomycetales > Thermoactinomycetaceae > Baia. Next base: position 595,811 of record NZ_FPJZ01000001.1, on the reverse strand, counting down.
TATTTATAAAGAAGCGAAAAAAACGTTCAAGTCAAGATCCTCCCGCATGGGGACTGGGATCAGACCCTTTACATCCAACTACGATGCAACCAAATGAGGAGAGACATAATTGAAACATCAACTATCAGAGGTAATCGAACTGCCTGCCTTTCATTGGAGAGAAACAGATGCAGTGGAGCGTGTGAGTGACTGGATTTTTTCTCGCAAGAACGAAGATTGGATAAGCATTTCCCAAGCACAAAATTGGGATGTTACGTTGCTAGGAGTTCCTCTATCAAGATCTTCCATCAGTGCGTCAGCTGCGAGTGAGCATCCAGAAGCATTTCGTAGAATGTGGAAGTATTTTGTTCCATATCATGTGGATTATGATCTTGATTTAACCCCTCTTCGCATAGTAGATGTGGGAGATGTGATTCAGCATACTACTGATATCGGGATCAATCATCAGCGGATTGAAGAGGCCATGATGTTGCTCCGAAAGCAGTTCCCGCAGACGTTTCCGATTACGATTGGAGGAGATCACTCCATCACAGCTCCACTCGTGAAAGGGTGGAAACGGGCACATCCGGGTGAAAGAATAGGGATGTTGCAATTAGATACCCACTTTGATCTTCGGCCCCTAACAAGTGGACCTAGTAACGGCACAGTAATCCGTAATTTAATTGAAAGCCAGGCGATAAAGGGCTCAGATGTGTGGAATATAGGCTTACATGGATTTTATAATACGAAGTCACTGCGAGACTATGCCCAGTTAAAAGGAGTACACTACATTCCGCTACGAGAAGCACGAATGGCAGGGATGGTGGAAACCATTCAGCGTGCATGTAAGCAAATGGAACAAGAAGTGGATACGATTTATTTAACGGTCGATATGGATGTCTTAGATATAGCATATGCACCAGGCGTTGCGGCGGCAACAGTGGGAGGTATGAGGACAGAAGAACTATTCTCTGCTATCTATGAAGCAAGCCAACATCCGTTAGTGAAAGCAATGGATATCGTATGTGTGGACCCAAGAAAAGATGTTGCTGAGATGACGGTGAGGGCAACGGTTCATACGATGATGACTTTTTTAAGTGGATTTTGTATGCGAAAGAAGCAAGAGAGATTGTAGAAAGTTTTTTTAAAAAATTCCTTGTGAGCTGGGCATCTATCCCAGTCCTTATGCACCTTAGTCACATAACATGAATGTGATTAAACATAGGGGAGGATATGTCCATGGAAAATAATTATGATGTAAAACGCGAACCATACAGACCTATGCCAGTACCTAAGAAGCCGATGGAGCAGCCATCCGGTTATAGCCGGATGGAGTTGGTAGAACCATACCTATATGAGGCTTTAAGATGTTTGTGTGGACGAAAAGTGTGTGTCACAACAACTTGCGGAAAATATAGAGGCCAATTGCTAAAAGTAAAACGGGATCACCTTGTGATTTGCGAGGGCCAATGTGTCTGCTACATTCGTCTGCAAACAGTTTGCATGATTATGCCTGAGCCGAAATGCTAGTCACCGTTTGATTCTTAAAAAATCTCAGTCTCTAAAGCAAGAGCTTCCCTAACTTATAGGGGAGCTTTTGCTTTTGGAACTGAAATCTCTCGTAAGTAGAGTAATCTTTTGTTAAAATAGTCGTAGCTCTTGCAACCATCAAGGACCTACAGGTAGAGCGGGAATATACTATTAAGGGGAGCCTTATGAAAGAACATTCTATTACACCCGAGACTGTCAACGAAATTGAACGTCTACTACGCGAAATTAGTGTGATTGTAAAGCGCCATGGGCGTGAAATTTTGCACAATTTCCCTATTACTCCGCCCCAATTAAATGCTTTGCTTTGGTTAAATGAAGAAGGAGATCTAACGATTGGGGACCTTAGTCAAAAGATGTATCTCGCTTGTAGTACGATGACCGATCTGATTGACCGTATGGAGAAAAATAAGTTGGTCGCGCGAATTCGTGATGATAAAGATCGTCGAGTGGTTCGCATTCGTCTCTTGGAATACGGTACAGAAGTAATCAATGAAGTTTTAGCAGCGCGCAGAGCCTACTTGGCACAAGTATTAGAAAATGAGACAAATGAAAGCGCTACAATTATGAGAGATTACCTACAGGTTTTATTTGATAAAATGAAAGACTAACCCCTTGTGAAAGGGGTCCTTTTTATTTATATATTTGAGCAGACTAGTATTATTGATCATATCATGATAATTTAAGGGAACTGTAAAAAAGGAGGTGGTAGCATGGATCGTAATGTGATTGGAGTTTTGGATTCTGGAGTAGGGGGGCTTACTGTTGTCAAAGAAATCATGAGACAACTACCTAAAGAGACGGTTTACTACTTTGGTGATACTCTTCGTTGTCCTTATGGACCTCGATCCACAGAAGAAGTGCGCCAATTCACTTTTGAGATCATAGACTATCTTCTCCAATACCCACTTAAAGCCATTGTCATTGCCTGTAATACAGCGACGGCTGCTGCATTAGTTGAGGTGCAGAAACATATCAAGCTTCCCGTGCTCGGAGTCATAGAGCCTGGTTCAAGGGCTGCAATTAAAGCATCTAAACGGGGAGAAATCGGTGTGATCGGTACTGTGGGCACCATTCATAGTAAAGCATATGAGCATGCACTGAAGCGGCTTAATCCTGATCTCACTGTTCATAGCTTGGCCTGCCCCACATTAGTTCCACTTGTAGAAAGTGGTAGGAGAAATACTTCACTTGCTGATCAGGTTGTCGAGCAAGCGCTTCGTCCATTTAAGCAAAAGAAATATGATTCATTAATATTAGGCTGTACGCATTATCCATTACTGACATCTTCTTTTAAGAAGGTGCTTCCCGAACATGTCGAATTGATTAGCTCTGCTGAGGAGACAGCAGTGGAGTTAAGTACCATTTTGCAATATAAAGAGCTTCTATCAGAACAAAAATCATTTCATCGTTTTTTCACCACAGGGGATCAACGATCTTTCCAAGCCATTGCTCAAGATTGGTTAGGCCAGATTGTTCGAGTGGAACATGTAAAATTATCATCCCATCTAGTTCATTTTCCACCAAAAGAAGTTCCATTGCCTTAAAAAGTCCACAGAGTCATATCATGGGCTTTTTTCTTTTTGAAAAATAGTTGTCCTAAAAACAGTTCCCCTTCGTATACATATATCAATACTTGTCCTGTAGGAGGAACGAAATATGAACAAAAAAGTATGTGCCGCCCTAATCGTACCGCTTTTATTGGTTGGATGTATGGGTCAAGACAAAGATGCAGTAGCGCCAATCGATCCACCGCCAGCCGATGTGGCTAAGAAAATGGAGCAAGCGTCTAGTGTCGTAACCACAACACCACCAGCCGATTCAAAATCGGAGGATAAAGAGAATAAAAGCAGTCAGAAAACGGGCGATAAAAAGGTTGTGAAAGGTTCTGAGCTATATTTCTTAACTGATTCGGGCTATGTGGTTCCGTATACACTTTCAAAAGAGTTAAAAAATAGCAATGAAGCATTATCATATCTGGTAGAAGATCAAGCAAAGTCAATGGTTCCTAAAGGGTTTCAAGGTGCACTTCCCAAAGGAACGAAGATCAAGGGAGTACAAGTGAAAGATGGGGTTGCAACCGTCGACTTCAGTAAAGAATTTACCAAGTATGATACCAAGAAAGAGGAGCACATCTTTAGCGCGATTACGTGGACTGTTACTCAATTTGGAAATGTTAAAACGGTGAATCTGAACGTAGAAGGTAAGCCGTACACTGCGAAAAGCAAGATGAAAACACAAGGGCTTTCCCGTCAAGATGGGATTAACTTAGAAATGGCGAAGGGAGTCGATATGACCCAAAGCATGCCGGTTACCCTGTATTTTATGGCTCAATCAGAGGATCGTACGATCTACTACGTTCCGGTTACAAGAATGATTAACCGTGCAGACAATCGCGCGAAATCGGTTCTCCAAGAACTAGTAAGAGGTCCTGAGCTAGATTCTAAGCTTCTTAGCGCCGTTGATAGTACCTTAGCAGTAAATAATGTTGCTCTAAAAGGAGACACCGTCACAGCTGACCTCGGAGAGCAACTCTTACAGTTTAGTGCGGAAAACAAGGCTTCCAAAAATGCGATTGATATGATCGTTCTTTCCTTAACGGAAAATACTGCTGCGAAAACAGTAAAGTTCCTTGTGAATGGTAAAGATAGCACGAGTACGATGACAAAAGGTGAAAAGCTATCGGAACCTGTGTCTCGTCCAGAGAAGATTAATGCAGTTTCTATGTGAGGTTAACATAGAAGAATAGAAGTAGAGGGAGATGCTTGGTTCTGTGTAATCCTGGCATCTTCTTTTTTGTGAGAGTATCATTTGATTATGCTATACTAGATAAATCTAGGATTTGGAGGGATATGCTGTTGAGATTAGACAGACGAGAAAATAATCAACTAAGACCAGTGGAAATCATTCGTCCATACATAAAATCAGCTGAAGGTTCCGTATTGATCAGCGTGGGAGATACGCGAGTGATCTGTACAGCATCCATAGAAGAGAAGGTTCCACCGTTTCTACGAAATTCGGGCAAAGGATGGATTACAGCCGAATATTCAATGTTACCTCGAGCTACCCAACAACGTACGATCCGTGAAGCGAGTAAGGGAAAACTGGGTGGTAGAACGATGGAAATCCAGCGCCTAATTGGACGTACATTACGCTCTGTGATTGATTTAAAAGCGCTTGGTGAGCGTACGATCTGGATTGATTGTGATGTGATTCAAGCAGATGGTGGGACACGTACGGCTGCGATTACAGGAGCATTTGTGGCGTTGGTAGATGCATTAGCGAAACTGAAACAAGCGGGTACGATTACCAAGTTTCCCATTAAGGATTTCCTTGCCGCTACGAGTGTTGGAGTGGTCGGAAACGACGTTCGCCTTGACCTGTGTTACGAAGAAGATTCAAGTGCTGTCGTCGATATGAATCTAATTATGACGGGACAAGGTAAGTTTGTGGAGATTCAAGGGACAGGCGAATCAAATCCATTTAGCAGTGAGCAGCTTATGGAGCTATTAGAGGTAGGAAAAGCCGGTATCGCAGAACTTATTCAACTACAGAAGGACACTCTTGGTGAACATGCTTCTTATGTAGGGATAGGAATATAAGATGAAAAAAGTATGGCAATATCCTTACGTGCTGATCGCATCCCAAAATCAGCATAAACTAAAAGAGTTTCGTGATCTGTTTCAGTTAGAGCTAGGGATTGGCGTAAAAGGATTAGATGAGTTCCCTGATGCGCCTGAAATCATAGAGGATCAAGATACGTTTGAAGGAAATGCAATGAAAAAGTCGGAAACGATCTCTCGTTGGTTAGGGCAACCGGTTCTTTCCGATGACTCCGGGATTGTGGTTCCTGCTTTGGACGGGGCTCCCGGTGTGTACTCGGCTAGATATGCAGGAGAAGGAAGTACAGACCAGCAAAATGTTCAAAAAATGCTTCACGAGATGGAATCACTCCCTGATTCTGATCGTGGGGCTTACTATGTATGTGTTATGGCACTCTCTGTACCGGGAGAAGAATCCAAATTTGTACGTGGAGAATGTCATGGGATGGTCGCTGATGCACCTAGAGGGGAAAATGGATTTGGATATGATCCCGTTTTCTATGTGCCGGGGCGAGGGCAGACGATGGCTGAGTTAAGTAGTGGGGAAAAGAGAGCAATTAGTCATCGTTCGATTGCGACGAAGAAGTTGGTTGAACTTTTGAAGGAGACGTATACGTTTTCATAGAGATGTTGATTAATAGTAGGTACGATACTAGATGGAATAGGGACATGGTCAGACACATTGTCCCTATTCCATTCAACTTACTGACTGATCAAGCTCACCATTGCGTTTACTTAAATAGCGAGTCCGTAACGTTTACAAGAGGTGGTATTCGGCATGAAAATCTTAATTACAAGTGACTCACATGGGAAGAAAGATTTACTTGAAGAGATTATTAAACGAGAGAATCCGGATTACACGATTCATTGCGGTGATTTTTGTACGGATCTAATCGAGTTGCCTGATGTTCCTTTAACAGTGGTGCGTGGCAATTGTGATTGGGAGCAGGTTCCGGAGGAAGATATTTATGAAGTAGATGGATTGCGTTTCTATGTGACACATGGGCATCTATTTCGCGTGAGTCAGTCGGGGTTACCGCTCAAATATCGGGCCGAGGAAAAAGACGCTCAGATCGTTTGCTTCGGGCATTCTCATTATCCAGTTTGCGATCAAGTAGACGAACGACTGTACATCAATCCGGGAAGTATCAAGCAGGCAAGAGGTTTTGCATACCCTACTTATTCGTTGTTGTCGATTGGTAGCGATCAACAGATTGAAGTCACTTATCATCAAGTAGATGGCACTCCGATCACCGAGCGCGGGGGAACCTATCAACTGAAAGTGAAGAAGTAGCCTATTTTCTTCACTTTTTCGTTGACACGGTCACAGTTAACCCTGTATAATCATACTTACTTGCGAATGAAATGATAATCGTGTCCCAGTAGCTCAGCTGGATAGAGCAACGGCCTTCTAAGCCGTCGGTCGGGCGTTCGAATCGCTCCTGGGATGCCAATGAAAAGTGGGAAAAAAGGCGTCATATCAACCTTCTGTATATCTAAGTGCAACGGTCAGTATCACGGTCAAAAAGTCAAAATGTACCTATTTTCGGCTTAGTGAAACTAACTCGTGCTCTTGGAATAATGCAGGGGGTTTTTGTGTTGACGAAAAGAAAAGGTTTGTTAGATGTTAAGGTGAACGTAAATGATTTACTTTCAGAAGCACCTGAAGATGGTTTGATTCATCTGGAGTGTTGTGTTTTATTGACTCTATACCATTAATTAGATAGAGTAGGAGAATATTGAGAAAAGGTGGATAATATGAAACCTATCATAACTCATCCATGGGATTTAGACGAAAAATCAGCTTTGGAGATTCAAAAAAGTTTATCACAACTAGTAACTACCAATGATCAGTTTGACAATATTCATTACATTGCTGGTGTTGATGTTGCCTATTGTGATCATAAAGATATACTTGTTGCAGCGGTTGTAATTTTAGATAGTGACTCACTAAATGTGATAGAGTCTGTTGTTATTGAAGATAGATGCTATTTTCCATATATACCGGGTTTATTTTCTTTTAGAGAAATTCCACCCATTACAAAAGCACTAAATCTATTAAAAAATAAGCCCGATCTTTTTATCTGTGACGGACATGGTTTAGCACATCCTAGACGCTTCGGCTTAGCATGTCATCTAGGAGTTCTATATGATATTCCATCTATTGGGTGTGGCAAAACAAGATTAATAGGGGAATTTGGAGATCTAGGAGAAAAAAGAGGCGATTACTCACCTCTTATTGATGGGAATGAAGTGGTAGGACATGTGTTACGAACTCAAGACAATGTAAAGCCTGTGTTTGTTTCAATTGGTCATAAAATCTCACTATCTACTGCAAGTGCTTGGATTTTAAAAGCCACTCCGAAATACCGGCTTCCAGAAACCACAAGGCAAGCTGATCAACTTGTTCGAAAGAGCTTGAGGTTTTAAGCCGATACGCTCTATGTGCCCTTTTGACTAGTCCATCTGATTTCATCTAATTCACACTTGTGAATCATTTCTTTTTCGAACTCATTAGGCTCTTTCTTTAAATTAATTAAATTCCCGCTCTCATCCCACTCACGAAAATGAGTATAGAAACTAAATTTCCGTTCCGCAATTGATTTTACTAAACCATTTTCAAACCAAACAAATTCCTTTCCATGGACTGTACCTCTACACATATTTTTATAGGAACTAACAGTCTTATCTGGATAAAATCCAACCGTTATCCCATGTGGGATTCCATTATCATAAAAGCTATAGTATGCAAGTGAACCATTAGGATATTTCTCGTATAACAATCCTGAGAAGACTGAGCCACCTTCTTCCATTGGTTTAGTAAAAACTTGTTGTCCAAATTCACCTGAGAAGCATACTTCCCCTTCGAATTCTGTCCCTATTTTTATAACCTCAGACGGAGTCAGAATGTTTAAATCGTCGATATGGATTTCTTCCATAGTTTCACCTCTGTCAATTGGTAGCAACAAAAAAGTCTTGAAGTATATGTGAGCAATGTGGGCACATAGGAAACGGATCGCCTAACGGTTTTACAGTTCCTCCCGATTTAACTACATAAGTCATTAAATCTTTTGGATTTGCTCCATCGAGTAATGCTTTGTTAATTGCATAGACTTCTGCATGTGAACCAGATCCGTGTGTCTTGATATAAGATTCTTTTATCGAACTTGGCATACCATTAATTTTTGAGTCGATTAGTGGATGTAACTCCTTTGGTAAATCTCCATCCATATTGTTTATTGCAGTGTAATACTTTCCGGATTTCTTATCAAATGTAGTTGCAACTGCTGCTCCTAGTTGTTTCTTGGTTAAACCTGAATTTTTTAATGCTGATGCTTCATTATTTACGTATTTCACTAAGCTGTCTAGTTCCTGTTTAGAGAATCCTCTACTTTTTAATATATCATCATTTACACCTTTAGGAAGGATTGTTTCATCAAGAGCCTGTGAACTATTTCCACTCGGACAATCAAGCTTCCCTGCCAATTGTATCGAAGCAAAATAATGCCCTGTATCCTGCTGTTGTATGGCCACACAATCCGAGAACTTCATTATGTACGGTTCAATCTTCGGCCACACAAACGTAATCCCTGTAAGTAACATCGTACCTGCTGTAGTGGTAGCAAGTATTCTCTTGGCATTACCGAATAGATTATCACCGAATGACTTTACTTTGTCACCGAATCCTTTGAAGGAATCAGAGATTGCATCAAAAGCTTTACTTGCTAGAGGAAATTTACTAGAAATGCCGCCTGTCTTCGAAAGAACAAAACCTGCCTTACCTGCTTTATCCAAGCCTTTTGATCCAACGAAGATACCGACAATTTGTGTTGCCGCGTATCCTAGCCACTCTGAACGAGAATTCGCATCACCGTTCACAACCATTTGATCCCACGATTCAGTTATCTCATTCCATACTCCACCTACCATATTAGTTAGATTATTCCAAACCTCCCCTGGGTGCGTAATCCAATGCCAGAGCTTTTTCCCTGACTCAATCGGATTTAGGATGATATATCCAATGAGCCCCAAGGCTCCTACCACTAAGTCAAAGACCCCGATCACGATGTCAGCCAATCCTCGTAAGACACCTTTGATAAAAGAGAATGCCCATTCAACGGCTTGTAGTGCAGGAATCTGCTTCTTCAATAATGCCCATGCTAATGTAGCTGCAGATCCGATTGCTAATGCCCACTTCCATGCAGTGTCCATGATACCCTGAATCTTAGCACCTAGATCGTCCAAGATATTATTTACATCATCCCACAGCTCACCGCACCAATCTGTGAAACCGTCCCACTTGTCACTAACCCAATCTCCTGCAGACTCTAGCCAACCTTTTTCCGTTGCGGTTGATGTTTGAGCAATGTCTTGATTGAATCCTCCATTTATGGGAGTATTATCGATGTTGAAATCCACAGCATATGAGACACCATTTCCTATGTAACCAAAACTTAAAAAGACAACCATCATAATAAGTAAGAATTTCGATAATCTTTTTCTATTCGTGTTGTTTCTCATAGATGCAATATCTCCCCCATAACCCAACGAAAAAGGGCAGCTATATGCCACCCCTTTCGTATTAATACTATCTGCGATTTACATGCTAAATATCATCTATTCTAATATTATATAACAAAATTGGAGTTTTTTAAATATTTAATCGAGATAGACAGAACCCAAAGTTGGAGAACACGGTCTAAGTTCGAAAGATGACCGTTGTATAGATCGGAAGAAAGAGCCTTGTGTCCCAGTAGCTCAGCTGGATAGAGCAACGGCCTTCTAAGCCGTCGGTCGGGCGTTCGAATCGCTCCTGGGATGCCAATGAAAAGTGGGGAAAAAGGCGTCATATCAACCTTCTGTATATCTAAGTGCAACGGTCAGTATCACGGTCAAAAAGTCAAAATGTACCTATTTTCGGCTTAGTGAAACTAACTCGTGCTCTTGGAATAATGCAGGGGTTTTTTTATATTGACGAAAGAATACCTAAAAATAGGTATTTTTTTGTTATATTATATATAAAAAAACTAGTTTTCTTTTGAACTTATATATATAATATACGATTGTAATTATAATGAAATACATAGGAGATGAAATGTATGAAACGTATCACTAAACCATTCGCAGTACTTGCAACACTAGCACTTTCTGTTACCGCATTCCAAGGAGTTGTAGCTGCACAAGAAACAAAAACAGTCGACCCAAAAGTCAGCGGAACAGTAGCTAACAGCCAAAAGGATGACAAAGCGCTCAATCCTCCAATTACTCCCGCTAACGAAAAAAACAAACCCGCTGTGAATAGTAAAAAAGTTGATATTAAGGTAACCGAGACTGACGACTATTTTAAAGTACAGCTTAAAGATGTTAAAGAAGCAAAGGGTACATGGACAATGCTTGCTGGAGGCCAAGAAATTCACTCAGCACAAGCTGGTACCTCTTTCACTTTCTACACTTTCCCAAGAGTTTGGGACATAATTGAAGAGACTGGTGGGAATTCCTTGGAGTTTCGATTCGAAGGAACGTCTAATGGAACACCTATAAAATCATCCTTTGTATATAAGCCTGAAGCTGGCCTCTCACGCATTTCCCCTAGTACTGAAGTAAAAGATGGAAAGCTTTATGTAACCGCAACACTAAAAAGTTACTATAGAGTAGAAGGTCATTGGTCTTCTGTGGTAAGCAAAACTCCCGAGTTCAAAAAAGAAGACATCATTGAATATGATATGGGACCAGCATATGGAAAATACAGAAATTTTATCCTTCGGAAATTAGAGCCAGGTAATACTTACTATGTGCGTGCCACTTTAAATGGTACGATTGATGATAAAAAGAAAGTTATTTCTACAACATTTAAAGTCACCATGCCAAAAAAGGATACAGCTTCAACAGGTACACAAACTGATCCTGTAAAACCAATTTCAACAGGTACACAAACTGATCCTGTAAAGCCAATTCCAGTTGCAACTACAAATCCAGTTACCAACGAAAATGCTAAAAAAGAAGTGAAAAAAGAAGGTGGACACTTGCCAAAAACAGCTACTAGTTATCCAATTGCGATGGTTGGTGGAGCTGCCGCTTTAATGGTGGGAGCAGGTCTATTCTTCGTAGTTCGTCGTCGTAAACAAAACCAACAATAATTTTTAAGAATCGAAAGCATGCCTAAAAATAGGTATGCTTTTTTTCTGGCGTAGTAACCGTCGGTCGGGCGTTCGAATCGCTCCTGGGATGCCAATGAAAAGTGGGGAAACCACTTAATAAAGACCTCCCACATTATTATGTTTTTTCTCATAATGATGTGGGAGGTCTTTTATGGGACGGGTTATACGAAATTAATCTTCTTCGTCTTCAAAAGCCTCAAAATCTGGGTCGTCCTCGTCATTTTCTTCATCATCTTCTTCGTCAAAAACTTCATCGATTACTTCCGATATTAACATCCCGGCAAGGAAACCACCTACAGCCCCTGCTACAACCCCGCCGATGCCACTACCTTCATGATGGGAGCTGTGATAATAATGCCCATGGTGGTAATAGATATCATAAGAGTGCGGATTACGTAACATGTCTTCCATTTGATCGATCAAGAACACAGTGAGCTCATCCGTGTTTTCAAGTAGAGAATTTGCCAACCAAATTTGCCTTTTGATTTCTTTTTCTCCTGAGAAGGAAAAGGCGTCAAGCTCCAAATGAAGAAGGATACCCTCTGTTTCACAAGTCATGAAAAACTCAATCTCTTCCACCTTACCAGCTAAAAACGAACCTGGAGCATATTCAAACTCTTGAACCTTACCGTTGAACTTCTTAGAGCCGTGTTTCTCATAGAACCCGAGTTGTGAAATGGCACTTAATACTTGATTCATACGGGAGTTTGGCACAACTTCTAAAAAGTCGCGGTCAGAAGCATCTACCGCTCCAGCTATATCAAGGTTGGTAGAGAAGTAATAGGAAACATACGGAGAGGAAAGGAGCCAATTATTGGGGATTACATATTGAATGGGAAAAGAGAGTTGCTCACTTGCTTGAATGGCCCTATGTACAGGCAAGGAGAATGTTTCGATTTTGTGAGTGTGTAATTGTTCGTGATGATGGAAGTCAAGGAAGAGGTGTACCTCAATTATATTGATATGTTGTTCAACATTTCCGCCTTTTACAACCACTTCACCATGTAGAGATTCACCTAAGGCGACTTGGCTATTTGATAAACGAAAGTCAACCTTTGCCCCACCATGTCCGATACTTGCTAAAATCTTTTTAAACATCTTGGCTATCTCCCCCTAATAAGGTTTCTAGCGAATTTTACCATAAAATGTTTAACTATATATTAAGATTGGGTATTTTTTATGAGGTACTTCCTTTTCAACATATATGTGGTTACAAACACATCACTTTCGTTTAAACTAGGGTTAATAGTAAATAGGAGGGTTTCATTAATTGGACGACTTTATAGAAATAATCTTGAATTTATTGCTTGTCCTATTTTTGGTGTTATTAAATGGCTTTTTTGTAGCATCTGAATTTGCGATTGTAAAGGCACGATCTACTCGTATTCAGAGTTTAACTACTTCGAGAGGGAAGATCGCACAAAAAGTAATTAGCAAGATGGATGCGTATTTGTCGGCTACACAGTTAGGAATTACTCTTGCTTCCTTAGGACTTGGGTGGGTAGGGGAACCTGCTATTGCCAAGATGTTAGAGCCACTCTTATCGTATTTGCAAGTACCTGAATACCTACTACATCCAATTGCTTTCGTTGTAGCCTTTACTATTATTACCTTCCTGCATATCGTAGTGGGAGAAATGGCTCCTAAAACGTTAGCTATTCATAAAGCTGAACAAACAACCCTTTGGACTGCAAGACCACTCCATTGGTTTTATATGGTCTTTAAGCCATTTATTGTTTTCTTGAATGGGGCTGCGAATCGACTTCTACGCCTCATGGGTATGGAATTTACAGAAGATCATCAGCACGTTCATACAGAAGAAGAGATCCGGTTGGTTATCAAGCATAGCTACAAAAGCGGTATGATTGACCAAACTGAACTAAAGTTGTTTGATAATGTGTTCGATTTTACAGCCCGAATTACGAGAGAAGTTATGATTCCTCGTGTAAATATAATGGGCTTAGATTTAGATGCTTCTTGGGCACAAAATGCAGAAATCATTCGATCAACAAAGTATGCCCGCTTTCCAGTCTACCGGGGTGATAAGGACGAAATTGTAGGGATGCTGTTGGTTCGGGATCTCTACGATTATATCTGGGACCAGAAGGAATTTAACATTGAGGATCATTTGCGTCCTGTCCTCTCCATTCCTGAAACGATGGAAATTAAAGACGTAATGATACGAATGCAAAAGAGCAAATCTCATTTGGCCATTGTGGTGGATGAATTTGGTGGGACATCTGGTCTCATTACCTTGGAAGATATTTTCGAGGAAATTTTCGGAGAGATTCAAGATGAATTTGACGAAGAGGAACCGGAGATTTTGAAGACCGCCAAAGGGGCATTGGTTCACGGTCATGTCCTAATTGATGAAGTGAATAAATATCTCCAGCTTGATATTAATGATTCAAGCAATGATACGATCGGTGGTTGGTTGTTTTCAAAGCTAGAAAAGTTACCCACAGTTGGAGACTTTGTTGAATATAAGGGGCATAAATTGCTTGTAGAGCAAGTAGATCAAAGACGGATTTCTAAGGTGTTAATAGAGAAAACGATGAGCTAAAAGAAATGAGTATATCTCTCTACGGGATATACTCATTTTCATGTCTATTGAGGGGAACCCCTTTTATTACATTGCTTTTGGAGCCTTTATACCTAAGATTCTCAAGCATTCCTCAACCACAGTTGCTACAGCATACACTAGGCTCAAACGAGCCTCCCTGTCTTCTGAGTCTAGAATTCGTACTTTTGCATAGTAGCTATTAAAATGACGGGCTAGATCCAAAGCATACCGAGCTATTTTCGATGGATCATAATCTTCCCAAGCCTGTTTCACTACTTCATCAAAACGAGTGAGATGCGTGATGATGTACCATGCTTCTTGTTCAGTGAGTGAGTAACCTGATTCGGGAGTGAAGTTTCCAGCTTTACGCAACAACGAGTGACAACGGGCATGGGTGTATTGCAAATATGGCCCTGTTTCTCCATCGAAATTAAGCATCTGTTCAAATGAGAAATCAACATCGTTGGTTCGGAAGTTTTTCAAGTCTTGGAAGATAACGGATCCGATCCCGATTTGCTTGGCTACCTCGTCTTTGTTTTTGAGGGTAGGATTTTTTTCGCTAATCATTTGATGTGCGAGATCGATTGCTTCATCTAAAACTTCTTCTAATAACACAACTCTTCCTTTTCGGGTAGACATTTTCTTGCCATCTTGTAACATCATCCCAAAAGGGATATGAACCATTTCATTCTCCCATGTGAAACCAGCTTTACGAAGTGCTAGCTTTACTTGCTTAAAATGTAGGGATTGTTCACTTCCAACGACATATAAGGACCGAACAAAGTCAAATTTTCGTTTCCGGAATAGAGCAGTGGCAAGATCCCGAGTGGTGTAGATGGTGGCTCCATCTGATTTTTGAATGAGACAAGGCGGATAATCGTATTCATCTAGCTTGACAACAAGTGCACCTTCGCTTAATTCAAGAAGCCCTTTTTATCAAGGATTTCGATCACTTCATCCATTTTATCGTTATAAAATGCTTCTCCTTGTATATGGTCAAATGAGACTCCTAGTAGATCGTAGATTCGAAAGAACTCGTTTAAGGATTCCTCCCGAAACCAGTTCCAGAGGTGACGAGTTTGTGGATCACCATCTTCGAGCATTTTGAAGGTACGACGACCCTCATCGACTAACTCAGGATGCCTTTCAGCTTCATCATGAAATTTTATGTAAAGGCTTAGGAGTTCTGAAATAGGCTGTTTTTTTACGAGCTCTTCGCTACCCCATTTTAGATAAGCAACGATTAATTTTCCGAATTGAGTCCCCCAATCTCCTAAATGATTGATACGGATAGGGGTATAGCCGTTCTTTTCTGCCAGATTTGCAATGGCATTACCAATGACGGTAGAACGAAGGTGCCCCATTGAAAATGGTTTTGCGATATTGGGCGCAGATAGATCGATGGTTACGTTACTTCCTTGTCCATCCGAATTAGTGCCAAATGCTCCCTTCAATGTGATGATTTGATGGATGATTTCTTTGCTGATGTATGTCTTATCCAGAAAAACGTTGATGTACGGACCTACGGCTGTAACCTTCGAAAAAAGAGAATGATGAATAGATGGAGCTATCTTCTGTGCGATATCCTGTGGAGATCTCTTACATGATTTAGCCAAGTTAAAACAAGGGATTGCATAATCGCCAAAGTCAAGATTTTTAGGCTTTTCTACTGTGAGTTCGGTGTTAGTGACATGATCTTTTAATGTTTGTTCAAGTGCTTGAACGACCATCTTTTTAATCTCCATCTCAATTCCTCCCTAAAATAAAGAAAAAACCCATCTCCATAAAGGAGACGAGTTTTCCCGTGGTACCACTCCAGTTGCAAATAAGATTGCCACTCTTATCGATAACGGGATCATTTCCGGATACGCCTACTGTAGTTCAACGTAACAACTCATGAGTGCGGTTCAATGAAAGGTGTTTACTAGGCTTGCAGCGTCCCTAGCTTGCTGAAAAACAATCCCTTTATCTACTCTCTCAGTCATTGATTTAACAGTATCAAATTTTATATAGCATCTTATCGGATACCAATAGGGAAGTAAAGGAGTGTAGGGGCCATACTCAAAAAATAGCATTGTCTTATCGGATCATTTACTAGATACTTATCTATTTTAATTTCTCCTTGCGAAGAGCAAGAACTAGAGAAAATATGATACCAAACAGAATGAATATAAACGGAAACGATACAATGATTGAAGCAGTTTGTAGAGCATTTAATCCCCCCGAGAACAGCAGAATTGCTGCAGAAGCAGAAATAATGAGTCCCCAAGTAACTTTCATATAGTTAGATGGATTGAGAGAGCCATTACTTGATTGCATCCCTAATACAAATGTTGCTGAATCAGCTGAGGTAATGAAGAATGTCGCAATCAAGAAAATAGCTAATACTGATAATATCCCGCCCATTGGATACTGCTGTAGCATGGCAAATAGTGCAATTTCCGTGCCTTGATCGCTCATAATGTTAAACAGAGAAAAGTCCTTTGCAAGCTCTAGATGTAGGCCTGAGCCACCAAATACAGAAAACCATAAAGCACCAAAAAGAGTAGGGACTAAAAGAACTCCTATCACAAACTCTCTAATTGTCCTCCCCTTTGACACACGAGCAATAAAGGTCCCAACAAAAGGAGCCCAAGCAATCCACCATGCCCAATAAAATACCGTCCATCCTTGTATCCACTCATTTGTTTTTGGGAAAAATGGAGCCATATTTAAGCTCATTGCGGGAAGGCTTTGAATGTAGTTACCTATCGTTGTTACAAATATATTCATGATAAATTTAGTTGGTCCGACAAATAAGAGTAATAAAAGCAATAATACTGCTAAGATGATATTTGAATTACTTAAATACTGAATCCCTTTACTAAGACCGGTTGCTGCAGACACTAAAAACAAAAGAGTTACAACTACAATAATCACTAGTTGAGAAGTGAAGTTGTTACTAATATTCGTTAGATAAGAGAGCCCTGCACTAATTTGTACAGCTCCAAATCCTAGTGAAGTAGCTACTCCAAAAACCGTTGCGAATATGGCGATAATATCAATAGTCTTACCGATTGGCCCATTTACTTTTTCTTTGAGCAAAGGATAGAAGATATAACTGATCAGGCCAGGGGCATTCTTTCGGAATTGAAAATAAGCAAGTGCGAGTGCTAATACGCTATAAATCCCCCATGGATGCAGTCCCCAGTGAAAAAAAGAAGACCGCATAGCTAGCCTTCCTGCTTCAGCAGTTTGAGGATCTCCTACAACAGGATTATGGTAATGTGAAAGTGGTTCAGCTACACCCCAAAATACAAGTCCAATCCCCATGCCTGCACTAAATAGCATAGCAAACCAACTAAGGGTACTATACTCTGGTTGATCCGTATCTTTTCCTAGTTTGATTTTTCCATATGGACTAAAAATCAAATAAAAGGAGAAAACAAGAAACAGAGTGGCTGATAAAAGGTAAAACCATCCAAAGTCTTCTTGTAAATATTTTTGAATGGCTGATGTGTATGTAGTCAAGTGTACAGGATAGAAAGCACCCCACAAGATAAATAAAAAGGCTATTGTGACAGATACCATGAATACAGTCGTAAATTTTTTCATAATTCTCCCTTTCTTAATGGATTGTACATTAGGTGCGTATCGTATAAAAAGTTTCTCCTATCCCTTCTTCGCATTTTTAATGTACAAAGCTTATTATAACGAAACTAATTACTAAGATGCCAACATTGGACCGAATATAAAATAAAAAACGCTATTCTTCACGGTGAGAAGATAGCATTTTTCCCGTGGTGTAGGTATCTACATCCATTCGTCATCATAGCCAGATTCTTCTTGCTCTAACTGACGATATGCATCGTTGTGAGTGATCTCGGCAAATCCGGTTACGTGTCCCGTGATATCGGTAATTGCGACTGCTTCGACTAAATCGACATAGCCGCGTGGTTCATCTTGATCTATATATAGACTGTTGTAATCTTCTCCGTCTCGAAAGAAATCGGGGGGATTGGATGTACCGTATTGTTCGACGGCTTGCCATGCATCCTCTCCGTCAAAGGCGTTATAGTCGGGCTTGTCTAAGAATGTGTGCTCGGGGGAGTGTAATACTTGTTCTTCGACAGGTCGACGAATAGAGGAATGTTGCTCAGGCTGGTGTTCGATACAATACTTGGTCCATGGAACGGCTTCTAGTCGTTCAAATGGAATCTCTTGATGACATACGGTGCACTGACCGTAATCCCCAGATTTTAGGCGTGATAAGGCATCTTGTATATCATGTAAATGGTGCTCGTCCATATCATGTAGTCCTAAGTCTTTGGAACGCTCAAATAGTTCTGAGCCTAAATCAGCTGGGTGGTTGTCATAACCGGATAATTCGCCTACTGATTCATTCATTGAATTTTCTAATCCGTAGTGTCCATGTTCCTCAAATCGTTTTTGTAATTCTAACTGTTCTTGTTCTAGAAGCCCTTGAAGTTGTTTTTTTTGTTGGTTGTTTATCATATTCAAAAACCTTCCCTCACACTTGTTAGGATTAGAATGTGCGAAGGAAGGCAAAAGCATGTAATCAACCTTATTTATTTTCTTTCAGACGACTTTTTTCGGTAAGCATAAGGTATAGATATAGTCCTAATCCAATTAGTACAAATACCATGCAAGCAGCAATGGCAACATACACCTTTCCAGTGCTGAAGTAGCTAAAAGCGGATGAAAAGAAGCCGAATAAAATGGTGCTGATGGCTACTGTATAGAGTAGCGCGCGAATCTTATGCATCGCAAAGCGAGATCGAGTTTCTCTGGTGAGCATGCTGTAAGTGATGAGCGCGGTACCGAGCATGATGAACAAAAAGCCAGAGCCAACTACGACATTGGGAGGACGGTGCATAAAAAACACAATGACAGAGTTAAACATACCAAAAATCGTCAATAGTACGCCTATGATGATTCCCATGGTGGAGATTCTTTCTTGTGCCCTAGAATGAATGGATTGTTTTACTGGGTCTTCTCCATATTGGCGTAGCTCTTCAGCTAAACTGCTTAAATTCCCCATGGAAGCGATCGCATCTCTAAATGCTTCCTCTTCATCTTTTCCATTTTTGATTAAATCCATTGAGCGTTCTTTTAAGTTCATAAACAACTCTTCTTTTGTATCGAAAAGATGTTGTGTCTCTTTAATCCCTTCAAATTGACGATTTAGATAGATTTGGATCTGACTATCGAGCGTTTTATTTTTATTCATGGTCGATTACTCCTTCAATGAGTTGGTTTAATATCTCTTTGGCTATATTCCACTCATCTTTACTTTGTTTATAAAAATCATTACCAGAGTCTGTAATTCGGTAATACTTCCGTCTGCCGCCTTGTGTTTCATCTCCCCAATAGGAGCTGATATATCCGTCCTGTTCGAGTCTGCGAAAGGCGGAGTATAATGTTGCTTCCTTTAGTTCGTACTGCTGATGACTAAGTTGGATGATCTTTTGGTAAATCTCATAACCGTAGCTATCCCCTTGTTGTAATACATTTAAAATGATGGTACTTGTATGACCTCGAATCAGATCCGTTGATATTGTTTTACCCATAGTTATTCACCTCACAATATAAAATGTAACACACATATATATGTCTGTCAAAGTAATTTTCCTATCCAAGTTTAGATAAGATGAATATAAATTCATTCCCCTTTCGATTCAGTTCAGATAAAATAATAAATAAATCTACCAAAGGAGCGGGTCGAATGAATAAGGCGATCATATTCCACGACATTATTGATGCGGTCGAACGACTCCGTGGAGTAGCAAATCGTACACCAGTATTAACTTCTAGAGTTCTAAATGAATTGTCTAGGCAACAAGTCTATTTAAAATGTGAAAATTTCCAACGGGGTGGAGCTTTTAAATTTCGGGGTGCTTATAATGCGTTAAGTAAATTGTCAGAGGAGGAAAGAAAGCGGGGTGTAATTGCGTTTTCTTCAGGGAATCATGCCCAAGGACTAGCTCTTGCATGTAAGATCCTGGATGTACAAGCCACCATTGTGATGCCAGATGATACCCCAGAGGTAAAGATTGAGGCTGTGCAAAATTATGGAGGGAATGTACTTTTTTATGATCGACATAAGGAAAGTCGAGAAATGATTGCCGCTAGGTATTCGGAGGAACACGGAATGGCCATTATTCCACCGTTTGATCATCCTGATATTATTGCAGGCGCTGGAACAGCGGCATATGAGTTGATGCAAGAGCATCCATTTCTGGAGCATTTGGTTACTCCAGTAGGGGGAGGAGGGCTTATATCGGGAACAGCTCTTGCAGGAAAAGGCATGAATCCACGTGTGAAGATTTATGGTGTGGAGCCTGAAGGAGCTGATGATGTAAGGAGATCGATACTGCAAGGGGAAAGAGTTCGAATTGATCCGCCGGATACGATCGCAGATGGACTGAGAACCCAGCAGGTAGGGGAGAGGAATTTTCCGATTATCCAGCAAATGGTTCACGAAGTGGTGACAGTATCGGAAGAAGAGATTGAAGTTGCCATGCGATTTGCAATGGTTCGCTTAAAGATCGTAATTGAGCCATCAAGTGCAGTTGCTCTAGCGGCTGTTATGTTCCGCAAATTTCAAATTGAGAAAGGAAGTTGTATTGGGGTCATTCTCAGTGGTGGGAATGTGGAATTATAAGAGTAGGAATGGAACCAATATAAAAAAGACGTACTCTCTAAATGAATGGATATTCCCCTAGGTAGGCTACCTTTTGGGGTCATATCATATCACAGGAGTTCGTCTTTTTATTTTTAGATGGACGATCTTTTTACGATTCGGCGGTAGAGAAGTTAATGGAGATGTTGTTGATTGTATTAAGTAGCACAGCTTGGAAAGCAAAAGCGGCTACATTGTTATAGTTATTGTAGTAATCGGATAAATCGTCATTGGGAAATTGGACTATTTCTGGTTCAAAAATAGGAAAGACAGCAACAGGACCTAATGGAGGTGTAATGGAGCGAACTCGGACAAGGGAGAAGAGATTGTTTGTAGAAAAAGCTCGTCGATACAGACGTGCGATTTGTTGAGGGGTGATGGCAATAGTACTATTTGGTGTTACTGTTTGTCCGTTGTTTGTTTGAATCTGGATGGTTACGGTAGTCCCTCCAAATTGCACATTATTTTGGATAAGAGTAGCGATAGCCCTTGCTCTTCCTAAGTTACGAACGACAATAGGTAAGGTATAGTTCGATCCATTAGCGCGTAGATTACGAACTCGGACATTTGGATCTGCCCCTACTGTATTTTGAACAAGGTTAGCGAAAGTTATCCAAGGAGGGGAAAGGGCGATTTGATACGATGGTGACTTTTTCTTTGTTTTCAAATCATAAACCCCCTATAACATGTATTCTCTATAAGATATGAAGATAGGTTATCAGAAGTGTGGGTATTCAAAATAGAAATGCCTGATGGAGTGATAATCCATCAGGCGAGGTAGGTGTTCTATTCAATCGAAGGTACCAAGTGCAACTGATTGGTGTAACGAAGATCGACATCTGCCCTCATAGAATGAATCGAATCTTTGTTTAGGGGGACTTTTCCATTCCGTGCAATTCTTTTCCATGATTTTACATCTGATCGATACAGTTTTTCAGAAAGTCGATAAATATCTGTATCTTGCTTGATCGATTCATTGTAGGTAAGCATTACTTCTTCTTCTATCTTTTTAGAGATCTCTTTATTTAGAAACGCGAGATCTATTTTTTGATAGAGTGCACTTACAACAGCAGATCCCTTGATTTTAATATCAAATTGGACCTTATTTCCTTGAACCGATGGAACAATATCAGTGTTCAACTTTTGGACGATAATGGATGCGGCTGGTTTTCCATCTTTGTGTATGGAAATTTGTCCACGTTTTGTTTTATCTGTTAACCATCTAAGGCCAACTCCTTCCGACTCTGTTAAGAATCCTTTATACGCATGATTGGTGATGATAGTAACTCCGTGAAGGCGGATACCCGATGTAACTTCTTCTTTCTCTTCAATCCGATTAGGTGTAATACTAACGGTTGGGATAACTGCTTCATGCCCAGGTTCATCTAGTTTAATAATCACTTCTCTCATCGTAACGGGTTTCACAAATGAACCCTGCTCGAAGATCGTTTTAGGATTATCTAAACTAGATGGATAGTTAGATGCTACGAGAAGGTCCCTAAGCGGTGCATGGCTAACATAAAACCAAAGGTGGTAGCGAATTTCTACGAAACGATCCAACATATCTAAAATCTGCTGTTGCCCTCCATTCTTGATAGCCGCTTCTGTCATAATGACAAAAGAGAGATGACCCCAAAATATTTTTCGATCACTTGATTTATAGACATTAAAAACGGCTTCATCCACATCCCGTCCCTCCCCCCAGATGATTTCCCCGTGAGGGCTGGTGGGGCGGCCTTGTTCAGATTTTCCAGATGTTCCGAGATCAAACAGTTGAGAGTAGACTGTATAAACACCATCTTTAAAATCAACACCGAGTCCATTTGCATACACCATTTGTTCAGGTTCATTCAGATCCCAACAACCCGTAATCGTTAGTGGGAACAGTAAGAGGAGGACTATTGTGAGCCATAATTTCTTTTTCATCCTTTGTCGCTTCCTTTTCTTGTCGGGTCTTTGGGATGAAATTCCTGTGGACGACTAATGTATCTATTGGTAGGGAGACGGAATAACGATTTCATGAAATGGGAAAAGCTCGCTCTAGTAGCAATTTCCAAATAAGGGTAGCCAAACGTATGTAGACTGGCTAAGTAAATCAAAATGAAGAAGAACGAGAGACAAAAGCCAAATAGACCGAAAATGGATGCCAAGATGAGAGACAGGAAGCGCAGAATACTGATCGCACCGATGATGGACTGATTAACAAGGGTAAAGGTAGCAATAGTGGAAACGGCAATGACCACGACTGTTACCGGACTTGTTAGCCCTGCTTGAATAGCGGCATCCCCGATGATGAGTCCACCTACTACACTTAATGTTTGACCAATCGCAATCGGAAGTCGTAAGCCGGCCTCTCGAAATAGTTCAAACAGAACTAACATCAAGAGAGCTTCTAGAGGGATCGGTAAAGGAACGCCCATTCGCGATTCAATAACGGTAGTCAATAGAGCAAAAGGGATTTGATTTTGATGGAATCCAGTAACAGCCACCCAAAATGCCGGGAGGAGCGTGGCTATGAAGACCCCTATAAATCGAAGAAATCTTGCTAAGGAGCTGTAGATTGCTGTGTATTCACTATCCTCTGCCGCCTTTAACTGTAATAAGATATTAGAAGGAATAATGATGGCATACGCAACCCCATCGAGAAGAATTGTAATTCTCCCGCTCAAAAGAGATTGAACGACAAAGTCAGGTCTACCTGTGTAGTTATGCAGGGGGAAGAGGTTCCCATTTTCTTCGATTAACTCCATGAGCTGGTTTCCACCATATATGGCATCAATGTCGATTGCTTCGATTTTTTTTCGGGCTTTTTCGAGTAAGTCTGGATTAGCGATATCATCCATGTATAGAAGAGAAATGGTTGTTTTACTACGTCTTCCAACCTCGAAAAATTCGACACACATCGAATTTGTTTTGAGGCGTTTGCGAATGAGTGAGATATTGGTCGTGAGATCTTCAATAAAGTTATCACGGGGCCCCTTAATCGTAACTTCCATCTTGCTTTCTTCGGGGGTTCGTTGCGGTCGCTTAGATAGATTGGTCGAAACAAGGTAACCTGTATTTTCAAAGTAGATGAGTGTTTTTCCAGAAAATACATCAGATATGACTTCATTTGCAAGATGGACTTCTTGAACATTCGGTAGGTGTAACTGTTCTTGTATAAGGGAGTACGTCATTTCATCGCAAGGATCTAGGGCATCTAAAAATTGATGGATGCGGTCTTGCAGTAGACGATTCATTGTATCTTGATCGACCATGCCTGAACAAAAGATGAATAGAACTCGCTGGACTGGATCCCCAGATTGGTATTCTTGAAAGTAAACATCGGGGCATTTTTGAAACAAATTACGTAAAATGCCTTCATTTAGGGGCTCCTGTTTTGGATGGGAGTACGTTAATTCATCGCTAAGGGCTTTATTTTTCATTTTCTTTTTTCTAAGGCTAAATTTCATACGAAATCACCCCTGCGCTTTGTTCGCTTTTTTCTTAGACTTTTTACTACCAAACCACACACATATGGCCAATATGATAGAGATGGAGGAAAATATATAGGCTGTAAGTGGTAAAAACAAGATTTTTTCCCATTTATAAAATATGGTATCGCTTGCCCCTATACAAACTAAAATAGTAGAGAGTGTGATGATACCAAGCATGATATATTTTCTTGTAGCTTTTTTCTGCAATGGGAAAAGCTCGCCAATGATGATTAAATATAATGAGATTCGGATAAACGCCCCTGATAGCCACTGATAAATAGATAAAAAATCAAGATGCCCGACGAATTCAGAAAGCTGAACAAGTCCCCATTCCTCAAATGCTGGATAGCGTTGTCGTGCGGCTTCTTTCGGACCAAATTCAATAATGGCTCCCAGAAGAGGGCCTAGTGCTAAGGAGGACAAGATGAGGATATTCCAAGCAAGATGTTTGTATTTTAAGGGTTTTTTGACCTTGTGTTGAAGCAGAATAAAGATAACCATTTCGACTATGCCAGAAGCTGGATAGATGGACCCTTGTATAACAGGTTTCATGCCATTTTCTAAAAAAGGCAGAAGTAATGAGTAGTTTTTTACTTGTAGATTACTAATACCGGCAAAAAAGCCAAATGCGACAATGGCAAAGATCAACACAAAATTAACGATAGCCAGAGTTCGGAGGCCCTTGAGAGCTAAGTAAAAGGCGGTACTAGCTAGTATCACGGTAATAAAATATTTAGGTGTGGACGGAAGGTAGGATATACTAGTCCAAACAATCGTATCGTTTAAAGCAAAAGAAACAATGGCTGTACATTCTAGAAGAATCAGGAACGAAATAATGTAGGTAGGAGTTTTTCCGATATGATCTCTAAGCCAAAGGATCAACGATTGGTTCTCCTCTTGCGTTTTTTTATTTATATAAATTAATAGAGGGGCCCATAGTAAGGCGACAATCAGGATAATGATAGGAGTCATCCAGGAGTCTCTGCCTGCTGTTTGAATAAGGGGTGGGATTACAAGGACATGACTTTTGAATCCGATTGCAACCATACCGATCATGGAAATATGAATGATAGAAATGGATTTTGTATGATTCATGTGTGACATCTCCTAATTGATGATGCCCTTATCATTTGTTAAAATGGTAAATTTTATTTATATGTAAAAAAACCTTCGCTTTCGGATTTGCCGAACGAAGGTTTTGTGTATGTATGGTCTTATTTTGGTTCATCTACTAATTTTTGAATGTCACGTAGCTCTTGCTCAATGTAAAGTAATTGTTTCATTAGATCCTTGTTTCCTGTTTCATCTTTTACATATAATTGTACACTTGTTCCAAAGCTTTGATCGATGAGAGCTAAGGCATGCTTAATCTTTTCATGGATCTTCTCTTTTGTATCACCCTTGGATAGAAGTTCTACGGATTGATTGGGCTTCATCACCATCTCCTCCTCAGGCTCATCTTGTAGAAGAGTGAGCTCTAGATCTACTGTTTCAAAGTTAGATGTGGGTTTGTTAGATGTGCGTTTGATAGAAATTACTCCTTTTCAACTAAATTATCTACTTAGTTCATATACATTCATTATACTACTAAGTTAAAGGTTTCAGAGTGAAAATTTTTCGAAATTCGACTAAGAAACCATCTGTTACTCTGCCTTCTCAGGGCTTAGTTTCTGTAGTAGAATAGATTCACTATGAGAGAGTAAGGGGATGGCCATCAGATTCTGTTGCAAAAAAGGGCTCTCGTGCCATATAATATAGTGGTTGCGTTGCATACAGAAGCGGCATGCCAAGGAAAAAGTGATTCCTTACTTAATAGATTGCAGGAGGTTGCTAATAATGAAAGCAAGTTTTGAAAAAGTAGAAGCCAATAAGGTAGTGCTTACAGTAGAAGTAGATTCTACAAAGGTTGCAGAAGGTCTTGACCAAGCTTTTAAAAAAGTAGTAAAGAAAGTAAATGTACCTGGATTCCGTAAGGGAAAGGTACCTCGTGCCATTTTCGAACAACGTTTTGGTGTAGAATCTCTCTATCAAGATGCTCTTGATATTTTATTGCCAGAAGCATATGAAGCAGCAGTAGCAGAAACAGGAATTGAACCAGTAGATCGTCCAGAAGTGGATATCGAACAATTGGAACAAGGCCAAGTTCTTATCTTTAAAGCAACCGTTGTTGTGAAACCAGAAGTAAAGCTAGGAGACTATAAAGGTCTTGAAATAGCAGAAAAAGACTTCTCTGTAAAAGCAGAAGCTATATCAGAAGAATTGACTCGTATGCAAAAACAACAAGCGGTTTGGGAGCCAGTTGAAGAAGGCTCTGTAGGACAAGGAGACCGTACTGTCATTGATTTTGAAGGTTTTGTAGATGGTGTTGCTTTCGAAGGCGGTAAAGGAGAGCAGTACTCTCTTGATATCGGTTCAAACTCTTTCATCCCAGGATTCGAAGATCAAGTTGTGGGCATGAGTGTAGGCGAGGAAAAAGATGTTGAAGTTACGTTCCCAGAAGAGTACCATGCTGTTGATTTAGCTGGAAAAGCGGCTACTTTCCGTGTGAAACTACACGAAATCAAACGCCAAAACTTACCAGCACTTGATGATGACTTTGCACAAGATGTAAGCGACTTCGAAACACTTGCTGAACTACAAGCAGATGTAGAGAAAAACATGGCGGAGCGTGCGGAGAAGGATAAAGAAAACTATATCCGTACTTCTGTAGTAGACTTAGCTTCTGAAAAAGCAGAAGTAGAAGTTCCATCTGTTATGGTTGATGGTGAAGTGGAACAAATGCTTCGTAACTTCGAACAAAATCTTTCCTATCAAGGGTTGAATTTGGAGCTTTACACTCAGTTCACTGGACAATCAGTAGAGACGTTGAAAGAGCAATTTAAAGCGGATGCTGAGAAGAAAGTGCGTGCTGATCTCGTTGTAGAAGCAGTAGCAAAAGCGGAGAATGTCGAAGTAAGTGAAGAAGATATCGATCAAGAGATTGCAATCATGGCGGAAGAAATGAAGCGTGATGCAGCAGAAATCCGTACACTTTTAGAAGCTCAAGGTAGCATCGAACAAGTTCGCTCACAGTTGCGTTTGAAGAAAGCTGTGGACCTACTTGTATTGAACAGCAAAGTTACGGCATAATGGAGTTAGGGAGAGAAAAACAAGGCGCGGTGCATACGTGCCTTGTTTTCTAAATAAGAATACATATAAGAGAGGTGGACACTGTGCCTGTCGTACCGATGGTTGTAGAGCAATCGAACCGTGGTGAACGTTCTTATGACATATACTCTCGTCTCCTCAAAGATCGAATTGTCTTTTTGGGTACGGAGATTGACGACGATGTATCAAATCTGGTAGTAGCTCAACTCCTATTTTTAGCAGCAGAAGATCCAGACAAAGACATTCATTTGTACATAAACTCTCCTGGTGGTTCGATAACCGCTGGAATGGCAATTTTTGACACAATGAACTTCATCAAGCCCGATGTATCTACTATGTGCATTGGACTCGCGGCAAGTATGGGTGCATTTCTTCTCACAGCCGGGGCGAAGGGAAAACGTTTTGCTCTCCCGAATAGTGAAGTCATGATTCATCAGCCTCTTGGTGGAGCGCGTGGTCAAGCTTCAGACATAAAGATTCATGCAGACTGGATTATGCGGTCACGGAGGCAAATTAACCAGATCTTGTCGGTTCAAACCGGACAACCAATCGAACGAATCGCACGGGATACCGACCGCGATTACTTCATGGATGCTAGGGAAGCCAAAGAATATGGCTTGGTAGACGAGGTAATCACCCGGTAATCATCAGAAAGGGGTGATCTGGATGTTTAAGTTTAACGAAGAAAAAGGACAGTTAAAGTGTTCCTTTTGTGGGAAATCTCAAGATCAAGTGCGTAAGCTGGTAGCAGGTCCAGGTGTTTATATCTGCGACGAGTGTATCGAACTTTGCAATGAGATCGTAGAGGAAGAGCTTGGAAGTGAAGAAGAAGTTGACCTGAAGAATCTTCCTAAGCCCCTAGAAATTCGTGAGATTCTAGATCAATACGTAATTGGGCAAGATCAAGCGAAAAAAGCTCTCTCTGTAGCGGTTTATAACCATTACAAGCGAGTAAATAGTTCTCAGAAGTCAGATGATGTAGAGCTATCGAAGAGTAACATTTTGATGATCGGACCTACAGGAAGCGGCAAAACCTTGCTAGCTCAAACATTGGCTCGTATTCTCAATGTGCCTTTTGCGATTGCGGATGCAACTTCACTTACGGAAGCGGGATATGTTGGGGAAGATGTGGAAAATATCTTGCTCAAGTTAATTCAGGCTGCCGATTATGATGTGGAGAAGGCAGAACGGGGTATTATCTACATAGATGAGATTGATAAAGTGGCTCGTAAGTCTGAGAATCCTTCTATTACACGAGATGTATCAGGTGAAGGTGTTCAGCAGGCACTTTTGAAAATTTTAGAAGGTACAGTTGCTAGCGTACCTCCTCAAGGAGGCCGGAAGCATCCTCATCAGGAGTTCATCCAGATTGATACAAGCAATGTATTATTTATTTGTGGTGGTGCTTTTGATGGCTTAGAGCAGATTATTAAACGTCGGATCGGGAAGAAAGTAATTGGCTTTGGAACAGATCAAGAGAAAGTAGAAGATTTGAAGCCAGGCGAATACTTGCGTTTATCCCTTCCGGAGGATCTGCTAAAGTTCGGACTCATTCCTGAGTTTGTAGGTCGCTTGCCCATGATCTCTACCTTAGAGCCGTTAGACGAGGGTGCTTTGGTTCAAATTTTAACAGAGCCTAAAAATGCTTTAGTGAAGCAGTATTCGAAGTTACTAGAGCTGGATCAGGTGAAATTAGAGTTTGATCAAGATGCACTTCAAGCGATCGCGGAAGAAGCGATTAAGCGGAAAACAGGTGCGCGGGGTCTTCGAGCTATCATTGAGTCGATCATGCTTGATGTGATGTTCGAATTACCGTCTCGTGAGGATGTTGAGAAGTGTACCATCACCAAAGAGACGGTTATCAATAAGACAAAACCTACCTTATACACACTTAAGGATGGGAAGTCTAGCAAGAAGAAAGAAGAAAGTGCATAATAAGTGATGAAAAGCATCTACCTCTGGGTGGGTGCTTTCTTTCTGACATCTTTCTTTTTATTTATGTTAAAATAGTTTACATAAATAAATATAGTTCACTAATTTGGCAAATGAATCTATAAAAGTTACTATTCTTTGAAAGGACGGTACCTCGTGTTATTAAAGATTTCGTTAGTCGATCGGAAGCGATTTGTGACGTTTGCAGATAGACATCCATATCGAAACTTTTTGCAGTACCCGTCATGGGCTGATTTAAAGACAGAGATGAGATGGTCCAGCGAATTGTTAGGATGGTATTCGCAAGACGCGCACATGGTAGGCGCTACTGTTGTTTTGTATCGTAAAGTTCCTGGAATCAATAAGTATTTAGCATACATACCTCGCGGGCCACTCATTGATTGGTTCTCACAGGATTATAAGTTAGAGGATTGGTTCACTCCTTTATTTGCCCATTTAAAAAATCGGCATGTTTTTAGTGTGAAGATGGACCCTCCTTTGATTAAGCGAACCTGGTCAAGTCATTCCATTAAAGAAGGAATATTCGAGTACCAAACTCATGGCATAAAAAATAAGCGACTTACAGACTTGGTTTCAGATACCACTTTTAACAGTGTTGAATTTATCCAACAAGAGCTAAGTGAAATGGGATGGCACCAAAATGCTGTGGTGGATAGTTTTGATTCGGTTCAACCGCAGTATGTATTTCGTTTGCGGCTGTCTGGCAAATCATTGGACGACCTGTTTTCTGAATTTGATCCCATTTGGCAGAAAAAGATTAACCAAGCTGAGTGGGAGGGGGTAGAAGTACGGATTGGAACGGAGCAAGATTTTGATGATTTTTATCACCTTTTGGCACATACTGCACAACAAGAACAAACGCAAGCAAGGGAAAGTACATACTTCGAAAAAATGTTTCGAACGCTGAGGCAAGAGGGACCAGAACGTATTCGCTTGTATCTGGCAGTTCAAGACAAACAATTATTGGCCGCCTGTTTAGCAATTCATGTAAAGGGTCATACGGAAGAGTTATACAGTGCTAAGTTAGGTAAATCAGATCATCCAGCTAGTTATTTATTACGTTGGAAGATGATTGCAGATAGCTATGAGCGAGGCGATCAAATGTATGATTTCCGCGGGGTTAGCACGACGCTCAACGATAAAGATCCTCTATTTGAAATGTTACGTTTCCGATTAGGCTATGCAGGTGACGTATGTGAGCTGATGGGTGAGTGGGATTATCCAGTAATTCCAATGCTTCACTGGGCTTTTGATATGTATATGAAAAAAAGGTAAATATCCCTTTCCTTCCACGGTCATACTAGCTATATGCAAATAGGGAAGGAATGGACGAGTATGAGTTTTACTGCTTTGTTGATGGTATTACAAATTGTCTTTTCGATTATTATTGGTGTTTACTTTTGGAACTTGTTACGGAATCAGCAAACGAGTAAAAGTGCGGTTGATCGTGAGTCGCGAAAGGAACTGGAGAAGCTGTCAAAGTTACGTAGAATGAAGCTTACGGTTCCTCTAGCAGAGAAAACAAGACCTGCTAATTTGGAAGAGATTGTGGGGCAAACAGATGGAGTAAAAGCACTAAAAGCGGCTATTTGTGGACCGAATCCCCAACATGTTATTATTTATGGCCCCCCAGGGGTAGGAAAGACGGCTGCCGCCCGTGTGATATTGGAAGCAGCGAAGGGAATCGCCTGCTCCCCTTTTGGAGAACAATCTAAATTTGTTGAGATTGATGCAACAACCGCCCGTTTCGATGAGAGAGGAATTGCGGATCCACTCATCGGCAGTGTTCATGATCCGATTTATCAAGGCGCAGGAGCCATGGGAATGGCGGGGATTCCTCAGCCTAAACCGGGTGCTGTAACCAAGGCACATGGTGGACTGTTGTTTATTGATGAGATCGGGGAGCTTCATCCTGTTCAGATGAATAAGCTATTAAAGGTGTTAGAAGATCGCAAGGTGTTTTTAGAGAGTGCATACTATAGCTCAGAAGATTCTAACACGCCGAGTCATATTCATGATATCTTTCAAAATGGACTGCCAGCTGATTTTCGATTAATTGGTGCAACAACTCGTACCCCACAAGAGATTCCGGCTGCGATTCGCTCTCGTTGTGTGGAAATATTTTTCCGACCTCTGCTCGCAGGTGAGATTGAAAGGGTGGCAACTCAAGCATTAGAACGTGTTCACTTCTCATATCATCCAGATGCCGTTCATGTTATTACTCGTTATGCCATGAACGGTCGTGATGCTGTCAATCTGGTGCAAACAGCAGTTAGTGTCGCGATGACAGAAGGACGTGGTATGATAACAAAAGCGGATGTGGAGTGGGTCGTTCACAGTAGTCAATTAAGTCCACGCCCAGATGGTCGGATGCCCGAAAGTTCAAAAGTGGGTCTTGCGACGGGTCTTGCGGTACATGGACCGAATATGGGGTTGACTCTAGAAGTAGAAGTTACCTCAACTCCAGTAGCTCTGGGGGAAAAGGGCTCTCTTCAAATTACGGGTGTAGTGGATGAAGAGGAAATGGGCGGTGGCGGAAGAACGATAAGGCGTAAAAGTATGGCTCGGGGATCTGTGGAGAATGTGATTACGGTTTTACGAGGTACAGATGTTAATCCGGATGAATATCACCTCCATATTAACTTTCCAGGTGGAACGCCTATTGATGGGCCATCGGCAGGTATTACCATCGCAACTGCCATATACTCGGCCATAAAGGAAATTCCTATTAGTAATGAAGTAGCCATGACAGGAGAGATCTCCATTCATGGGAAGGTAAAACCGATTGGCGGTGTGATTGCGAAGGTAGAGGCAGCGATGCATGCAGGGGCGAAAAAAGTAATCATTCCTTTGGAGAATATGCAGGATATTTTAGAGAATATGGAAGGGGTTGAGGTAATCCCTGTCCAACTCTTAGAAGAGGTATTCCAGCATGCACTTGTGCCTGCTGCTCAAGAAAAAACAGAACCCTTGATTCTGCCCAATTCTCAAGGGGTTTGGACAACGTCTGCCTTTTAGAATCAATGGGGTATAAAGTCGGTGCTAAGAAATACTTGCGAGTACCGGCTTTTGCTTTGTCATAGACAAAAGAAATCGAATAGGATAAAATCGTACAAAGTTTGGTTCCTTGTACAGACAGCAAGTGGAGGTGCATTTATGGCTGGAAAAGAAGAGGAACGTAACCTGCCGCTTCTACCACTCCGGGGATTACTTGTATATCCAAGTATGGTAATTCATTTGGATGTGGGAAGGGAGAAATCAATCCAAGCTTTAGAGCAGGCTATGGTGGAAGATAGTCAAATCCTCCTTATTACCCAAAAAGATGCTCAATTAGAGGACCCTACTCGTGAGGATCTTTATGATATTGGTACGGTTGCCAAAGTTAGACAGATGTTAAAGCTACCCAATGGTACCATTCGTGTGTTAGTTGAGGGATTAGAACGGGCTCGCCTCATGAGCTTCGAAGATGGAGATGAGTATTTAGAGGCATCTGTCATCACTGTAAAAGACGAGGTAGAAGAGAGTGTGGATTTACAGGCTCTCATGAGATCGGTGCTCGATTATTTTGAACAATACTTACGTTTAACAAAGAAAATATCCGCTGAGACCCATTCGGTTGTGTCGGATATTGAAGAACCAGGCCGCTTGGCTGATCTGGTTGCTTCGCATCTTCCGATTCGAATGGCTGATAAACAAGAAATTTTACAAGAAGCCAATGTAAAAGCTCGTTTAGAGAAATTACTTGGGTTCCTTCATAATGAAAAAGAAGTTCTGGAATTAGAGAAGAAAATAAGTAGTCGCGTAAAACGTCAAATGGAGAAAACGCAAAAAGAATACTATCTCCGTGAGCAGATGAAAGCCATCCAGAAAGAGTTAGGTGAAAAAGAGGGCCGCGCTGGGGAGATTGAAGGGCTTCGTGACCAGATGGAAGAAGTCGATCTTCCTCCTGACGTTTTAGAAAAAGTGGAGAAGGAATTAGATCGGCTTGAAAAAGTTCCTACTTCTTCTGCAGAAGGCGGTGTGATCCGCACTTATATCGAATGGTTATTAGACGTCCCGTGGAATTCATTCACAGAAGATGATTTGGATTTGTTAAAAGCAGAAAAAGTGTTAGATGAAGATCATTATGGATTAGAAAAAGTGAAGGAACGTGTTTTAGAGTACCTAGCTGTTCAGAAGATGGTAAATGAGATGAAGGGGCCGATTCTTTGTCTAGTTGGACCACCTGGGGTAGGGAAAACATCACTTGCTAGATCCGTAGCGAGAGCTCTAGATCGCAAATTTGTCCGTATTTCCTTAGGAGGAGTTCGCGACGAAGCTGAGATCCGTGGACATCGTCGCACCTATGTAGGAGCAATGCCGGGCAGGATCATTCAAGGGATGAAGACTGCAGGTTCGAGCAACCCTGTGTTTCTCCTGGATGAAATTGATAAGATGGCCATGGACTTCCGTGGAGACCCAGGAGCCGCTTTATTGGAGGTTCTTGATCCAAACCAAAATTCTACTTTTAGTGATCACTATTTGGAAGTTCCTTATGACTTATCAAAAGTCATGTTTATCACAACTGCCAATTCGATCAGCACTATTCCCAGGCCTTTATTAGATCGGATGGAGCTTCTCACTATATCGGGCTACACGGAAGTAGAAAAGGAACAAATAGCAAAAAAATATTTGTATCCAAAGCAATTGAAAGAACACGGACTATCTAGGGAGAAGATGCAGCTCCATGGTGATACGATTCTAAAACTGATTCGTAATTATACGAGAGAAGCCGGTGTACGTAGTTTAGAGCGGACAGTGGGTACGCTTTGTCGTAAGGCTGCGAAGCAACTTGTAGCAGGTGAGAAGAAAAAAGTGATCGTTACACCCAAAAACTTAGAACAGTATTTGGGAACAGAGAAGTTCCGCTTCGGGCGAGCAGAGGATACGAACCAAGTTGGAGTGGTAACGGGTCTTGCGTGGACAGAAGTAGGCGGAGACACATTAGCAGTAGAGGTTTCTTTGTTCCCCGGAAAAGGTCGTCTCACTCTGACTGGTCAATTAGGTGATGTGATGAAAGAGTCCGCTCAAGCTGCATTTAGCTACATCCGCTCACGGTCGAGCGAGCTAGGTGTGGAAGCTGATTTTCATGAGAAAAATGATATCCATATCCATGTGCCTGAAGGAGCGATTCCCAAAGACGGTCCGTCTGCTGGGATTACGATGGCGACTGCTTTGGTGTCCGCATTAACCAACATCCCTGTGTCACGATTTGTAGCAATGACGGGTGAAGTAACCTTACGTGGTCGGGTGCTACCGATTGGTGGTTTAAAAGAGAAGGCCTTAGGTGCACACCGAGCAGGAATTACCCATATCGTCATTCCTAAAGATAATGAAAAAGATATTGCCGAAATACCAGAGAGCGTTAAGAAGGGTTTAACGTTTACTGCGGTTTCACACATGGATGAAGTGTTGGAAATCGCGCTTGT
This sequence comes from Thermoactinomyces sp. DSM 45891, assembly GCF_900119485.1. Lineage (GTDB taxonomy): Bacteria > Bacillota > Bacilli > Thermoactinomycetales > Thermoactinomycetaceae > Baia. The sequence continues at coordinate 561,235 of NZ_FPJZ01000001.1, read as the reverse complement.
GAGGGATCCTAATGAAGATAACTGAAGTTAATTTTATAACAAGTGGAGTTAAATTAAGTCAATATCCAGAAGACGCCCTGCCAGAAATTGCTCTGGCTGGGCGTTCCAACGTGGGCAAATCATCTCTGATTAATGCCATGATTAATCGAAAGAAACTGGCTCATACCAGCTCGAGGCCAGGAAAAACACAAACGATTAACTTTTTCTCTGTGAATAATAAGGTGATGTTTGCAGATGTACCTGGCTATGGATATGCAAAAGTTTCCAAGGTACAACGTGCCGCGTGGGGACGAATGTTGGAGGCTTATTTCACGAACCGGGAGCCGCTACGATCGGTCATCCAGATCGTTGATTTGCGCCATGCCCCATCGCAAGATGATGTCTCGATGTATCGATTTTTAAAGCATCATAATATACCAGTGATCATCGTTGCGACGAAAGCAGATAAGATTACGAAGGGGCATTGGCAAAGGCATTTAAAAGTGGTTAAGCAAACGTTACATGTTTTGCCAAGTGATCCGGTTATTCTTTTCTCTTCGGAGACGAAGGTGGGAAGGGACGAGCTTTGGGGAGAGATCATGCGGCGTGTGGATGATGGTTCGGTTGAGGGTGTAGATGGTGCAGATAGATAAATGAAGGCTATCAGAAAGGCTGGGGAATGATGCAGAAGAAGCTACGTGTTGCTGTCATCTACGGCGGTAAATCTGGAGAACACGAGGTGTCGTTGATCAGTGCGGCTTCCGTGATGAAGGCGATGGACCTGGAGAAATACGAAGTTCTGCCTATCGGGATTACGAAAGAAGGAGAATGGCAAGTGGGTACGCAGTCGTTCCCTGCGCTAGAAGGAAGTCTAGGTGCTGAGAAACTGGATCAGCTTCAATCTCAACTACCATCTGTTAGTAATGTGACAAACGGAAAACAACTCCCCGCATTAACAAGTGAGTTTGTGGATGTTGTATTTCCCGTTTTACACGGTACATACGGAGAAGATGGAACCATTCAAGGGATGTTTGAGATGGCAAATGTGCCTTATGTAGGAGCAGGTGTGCTCGCATCAGCGGTGGCGATGGATAAGGTAATGGCGAAGATGGTTTGTGCTTCAGCGGGTTTGCCGCAAGGTGAGTTTGTACATTATCTACGTGCTCACTTCTTTAATCAGAAGGAAGAAGTACTTGATGATGTAGAAGAGAAACTAGGATATCCATGTTTTGTAAAGCCTGCAAATTTGGGTTCGAGTGTAGGGATCTCGAAAGCAAATCATCGTAGCGAATTAGAGCAAGCGATGGATTTGGCTTATCGTTATGACCGTAAGGTACTAGTCGAAGAGTTTATCCCTGCTCGTGAAATCGAAGTAGCTGTTCTTGGAAATGATGATCCGCAAGCCTCTCTCCCAGGCGAAATCATCTCATCTAGCGATTTCTATGACTATCAAGCAAAGTACGTAGATGGTAAGTCTGCGATGGAGGTTCCAGCGAAACTGACTCAAGAGCAGACGAAGCAAGTTCGAGAAATGGCGATTAAATCATACCAAGCGTTAGATTGCACAGGTTTAGCTCGTGTAGATTTCTTCCTGAGGAAAGATAACGAGAAAATTCTAATCAACGAGGTGAATACGCTACCCGGATTTACACCATTTAGTATGTATCCCGTGATGTGGAAAGAGACAGGCCTTCCATACTCAGAGTTAATAGACCGTTTGATTCGATTAGCGATTGAGCGTTATGATGAGAAGCAATCTTTGATAACCAGTCTGGAAAGTTAAAATGATAAAAAGGCGATAAAGATGAACGTCGTTCGTCTTTATCGCCTTTGTCTTTAGCCTTGATCTGTTAAAATAATAGGCCCATTAGCCGTAATAGCAAGGGTGTGCTCATACTGAGCAGATAAACTACCATCTACGGTTTTAGCTGTCCAGCCATCACTCATGAGCTGTACATGATGTTTCCCTAAATTCAGCATAGGTTCAATCGTAAAGGTCATGCCTTCTTGGATGATGGGGCCTTTTCCAGCAGGACCAAAGTGTGGAACTTCGGGTGCCTCGTGCATCTTACTTCCGATTCCATGGCCGATAAAAGGACGTACTACAGATAAACCATTTGCTTCCGCGAATGTTTGGATGGCATGGGAGATGTCCCCGATTCGATTGCCAATTTGTGCTTTTTCAATTCCTTGATAAAGGGATTCCTTTGTCAACTTAAGAAGTCGCTTTGCATCCGGTGAAATTTTACCTACTGCATAGGACCAAGCCGAGTCGGCAAGCCATCCGTTAAGGTTTACCACCATATCAATGGTAACAATGTCCCCTTCTAGAAGCTGTGCTTTTCGTGGAAATCCATGACACACTTCATCGTTTATGGATGCGCAGGTAGCGTATTTGTAACCCATATATCCCTTTTGTTCAGGAATAGCACTGTGTTCAGCGAGGTATTGTTCTACAAATTCATCGATCTCCCAAGTGCTAATTCCTGGCTTGATTAATTTAGCAATCTCTCTATGGCAAGAGGCAAGTATGACGCCCGCGCGCCGCATTCGCTCAATTTGCTCAGGATTTTTTATTTTGATGAGTTGGTTCAATATCAATCACATCCTTATCTCTTCATGATAAACGTGAGTCCCAATCCCACGATCAGTATCGGCCAGTATGTATTTAGTGTATGCGCAATCGGCGTAAATAGAGAAATATCGGCAACAACAGGATTAGCAAAGAAACCTGCTAAACATAGGACCAAGGAAATAATGAGCGTCATATTATTCTTATTCTGCATGTATTGTAAAAAAACCACAACCCCGATCATCAACATCAAAATGCTCCAATGTCTGGGCCAGCTTGGAATATATCGGAATCCCCATACGGATAAGCCGATTGCAGCAATAATTCCGCCAATTACAGTTAATTGGGATTGTTTCTGCAAAAAAGAAATAAATACCAAGATGGAACCTAGAAGGAATAAAAGAAAAGGCCATGTAATCAAGGTGTTAAGCGTAGCTGTTCTCGTTTCGATGACGAGTGATAACCCGCCAGCTAAAACCAAGACGAACCCAATGGCTTTTTTTTGCATGAAAAAACTCTCCTCTGAAGTATTAGAATTTATCTTTCCTATTTTATCACAAATTTTTACTTGCTAGAGTATAAGAGGAGGCTTCGCGCTCAGAGATTGCATAGAATTAGTATTTATTGGAAAAATAAGCGATAGCAAGGATGGATATCAAAAAGGCAAAAGAGGGTATCTACCCTATTGCAAGGGGTTTGTAAGACTACTTGTTGTTATGCTTCAAAATGTGTTCACAGGAAATGAAGAGAGATTTAAAGCGCTGTATGTTATAATATGTCTTGGTTTTTATGAACGTTTTGAATGGTTTTATGATCTCTTCTTCCGTTAAATGGGAAGTTGTAGAGATTGGGGTGAAATAGATCATGCATATACTGACAATTGGATTTAGTCATAAGACAGCTTCTGTGGAGTTACGAGAGCGACTCGTTTTTCAGGAAGATCGTCTTGCTATGGCTTTAAGAAGCTTGCGAGATATGAAAAGTATTCTAGAATGTGTGATCGTTAGTACATGTAACCGCATGGAGTTATATGTAGTAGTGGATCAACTTCATACGGGTGAGTACTACTCCAAGGCGTTTTTGGAGAGCTGGTTTCGCATACCGAAAGAAGAATTTCAAGAACATCTATATATAAAACAAGATCAAGAGGCTGTACATCATCTATTTCGCGTTGTGTGTGGATTAGATTCTCTCGTGATTGGTGAAACACAGATCTTAGGTCAAACGAAAACAGCTTTTCTACAAGCTCAAGAGATAGGTACGACAGGTACGGTATTTAATATGCTCTTTAAACAAGCAGTTACATTTGGCAAGAAAGTGCACTCTGAAACCGAAATAGGCCAAAATGCAGTTTCGGTTAGCTATGCAGCAGTAGAATTAGGTAAAAAATTATTTTCCTCTTTTCAAAATCAGACGATTTTATTAATAGGTGCTGGAAAGATGACCGAACTAACTGCAAAGCATTTTGCTTCCAATGGAGCCGCACGTGTAATTGTGATTAATCGCACGTTAGCAAAAGCGGAGGAGCTGGCGAGTCGGTTCCACGGTGAGGCACGTTCGTGGGAACAACTTCTTCCCTCTTTAGCAGAGGCGGATATCGTTGTCTCTTCCACAGGAGCTAAGCAGGCTGTCATTACGAAGGAGTTAATCGCGCCTGTGTTAGAGAATCGGCGCACTCCTGTATTTATCATCGATATCGCGGTTCCACGTGATATTGAACCGAGTGTTCATGAGTTAGATCAAGTCTTCCTCTACGACATTGATGATTTACATGGTATTGTGGAGGCAAATATGAAATTACGCCATCAAGAAGCTGAAAAAGTGTTGGAATGGATTCAGCACGAGTGTGATAAATTTCACGAATGGTTACAAACACTTGGCGTTGTTCCACTCATTACAGCCTTGCGTGAAAAAGCGATTTCTATTCAAGAAGAGGCTTTGTTACGGATTGAACGGAAGCTTCCTGAGTTGACAGAGCATCAGCGTCGAGTGCTGAATAAGCACACCAAAAGCATTATTAATCAGATGCTACGGGATCCCATTGTGAGAATGAAAGAACTAGCAGCAAGTCCTCAGAAAGAAGAGGCGTTAGACTTGTTTGTACATCTCTTTGCATTAGAAAATGAGCTTCAAAAAACAGGGGATACATGCGAGAAAAAGGCAGAAACGGATGTAGCGAAGACTCTCAAAACAACGATTTCGATCTCCTGATAGACAGGAAAGGGGATGAGGGGATTTGCTTGCTGAACGTTGGTTATACGACTTTCTGATCTATGCCTATATGCTCAGTTTGCTATTTGGATTTGCGGGGTTAATTAAGCCGAATCCAAGGGCAACGATCGCTTCATCTGTGCTGTTATTTATGGTTTGGGGGATTGAGTTGTCCCTGATTGGGATGGAAATGTGGCGGACATGGCCACAGATTTCGGAGATTGATCCGATTCTTCTCTATACGTGGGCTCTCATTTCCTTCGCCTTATATTATCAACACATCGTAAAACTCGATATATTTTTTATGGCGATTAGCTCTGTCGGTCTGATCGTATTAGCGATTCAGTTGTTTTTTGTACGAGGTGTGCCATTTCAAAAAGAAGTGATCATGGTTTCTGAACTGATTTTTGTCCATATATCACTTGCGATCATTGGCTATGTTGCCTTTTCACTATCAAGTATTAGTGCATTTTTATACTATATAGCAAGTTTTTTATTGAAGAAGAAACAATGGAATCGTTTCCTTACGCAACTACCGAGTCTAGGAAGTTTACAGCGTTTTTCAACAGGTTCTCTTATTGTAGGGCTTCCTTGCCTTGCTGTTTCGCTTCTACTCGGTGGAATTTGGGCTATTCAGATCATCCAGCCATCTGTATGGATAGACCCTAAAATGATCTCTTCCCTTCTGACTTTGGTTGTATATAGCCTGATTTTATGGCAGTGGCGTCGGATTGGCTGGCAGGGAAAACGATTGGCTTGGTGGAATGTAGTTGCCATACTGGTTATGATCGGGAATGTATTACTCTCTAGATGGAGTTTTCACCATTGGGTATAGAGGGTTTGAAACAGGAGGCTTGCGCGTTATGAGAACCATCGTGGTCGGAACAAGAAAAAGTAAACTTGCGATGACCCAGACTAACTGGGTGATGGATCGTTTAAAAGAGATGGAACCGAATCTTACTGTTGAATTAGAAACAATCGTTACTAAAGGGGATAAAATCCTCGATGTGACCCTATCCAAAGTAGGCGGGAAGGGTCTATTTGTCAAGGAGATCGAAAGTGCTCTTCTAAGCGGTGAGATTGACTTAGCTGTACATAGTATGAAGGACTTACCTGCTGAAATGCCAAAAGGATTACTGATTGGAGCGATTCCAATTCGAGAAGATGTGAGGGACTGCTTCTTATCCCGGGATGGATCAACACTAGAAGAATTGCCTTCGGGAGCTGTAGTTGGGACGAGCAGTTTGCGTAGACAAGCCCAAATTTTAGCGATTCGTCCTGACCTGCGAGTAGAGCCGATTCGTGGCAATATTGATACTCGCGTACAGAAGATGAACGACGGTCAGTTTGATGCGATTATCCTAGCGACGGCTGGTTTGAATCGAATTTCTTGGCAGGAGGACATCGCGGAATTGATTTCCGTTAAGACGATGTTACCAGCAGTGGGTCAGGGAGCACTTGCGATTCAATGTCGAGAAGATGATCGTGAAATTCGAGCCTTATTAGCGAAAATCAATCATGAAGAGACGGCTAGAGCAGTACGTGCAGAGAGGGCATTCCTACAAGCTTTCCATGGTGGTTGTCATTTGCCGATTGCAGCATATGCCCAGATTTGCGAGGATCAAATACATTTAAAAGGATTAGTAGGCGATCCTAGCGGTAAGCAGATGATCGCTGATACCATTATTGGAAAAAATGAAATCAAGATGGGTCAAGAGCTTGCAAATCGATTAATTGAATTAGGGGCAGATGAATTATTGGCTTCCGTTTCTGTGTGAGAGGGGTAGCTCACGGTGAATGATTCGATTCAAAAATATCTATCTCAGCTGGAGCAGAAACCACTCTTTGGACATCGAGTTCTCGTAACACGTGCTCGTAGTCAGAGTAGCGAGCTGGTGAAAAGATTAGCTGACTTGGGGGGTGAACCCATCGAGATGCCGGTGATTCGAACCGTCATGCCCTCCGATTTAAGTCAAATTGATACTGCTTTGCAGGAAATCGCTCATTTTGATTGGATTGTACTGACCAGTGTGAATGGAGCCGAGTTTTTCTTCCAACGACTTGGCGAGTTACAACTGGATATTGGAGAGATTGAACAGGTGAAAATCGCCGCAGTTGGTCCTAAAACCGTTCAAGTTATTGAAGCCAAAGGAGTTCAAGTGGATCTAGTACCCCTTTCGTTTCGAGCGGAAGACTTGATAGAGCAACTATTGCGGATGGTGGAGCCTGGCCAGAAGGTGTTACTACCACGAAGCAACCTTGCCCGGGAAATACTACCGATTGCGCTTAGACAAGTGGGATGTATAGTCGTAGAGGTCGATTTGTACGAGACTCAGTTAGACACTGGAGATGCTGAGAGAGTTGCTCATTATCTTGAACAAGGAACACTCGATATGATCACATTCACTAGCTCCTCCACCGTCCAAAACTTCGTCAAAGTCATGAAGTCCATACATCCAGATATACAAGCTTTACTATCTACTACCCAACTTGTCTGTATCGGCCCCGTTACAGCAGATGCAGCGATAAAACGAGGGCTAAACGTTGCTGCCATTGCGGACCCATATACGATGGAAGGGTTAATTCAAGCAGTGTTGAGAGTGGCAAAACAATCTAGCAAAAAGCTTTAGCCAGTCTAACAGATTAGGTTTGTGAAAGAATGATAAAAATGCCACGGGAGGATCCACATATGAATACCTTTTTACGTCACCGTCGTCTTCGTACGAGCCGACAAATTCGCCGCATGATCCGCGAAAACCATGTACATACAAGCGACCTAATCTATCCGATCTTTATCGTAGAAGGCGAAAACATTAAACAAGAAATTCCTTCTATGCCTGGTGTATTTCACTTTTCTCTCGATCAATTGAAAAATGAATTAAACGAAATCGTTGAATTGGGTCTCCCTTCTGTGATCGTCTTTGGAGTGCCTGGTACAAAAGATTCTTGTGGGAGCCAGGCCTATCATGAACATGGAATCGTACAAAAAGCGATCCGCTTGATTAAACGAGAAGCTCCAGAACTGTATGTGATTGCCGATACTTGTTTATGCCAATATACAGATCATGGTCATTGTGGACCAGTGGAAGATGGCGAGATCGTAAATGATAAAGCACTGGAACTATTAGTGCAAACAGCAGTTTCCCAAGCAGAAGCGGGTGCTGATATGATTGCCCCATCTAATATGATGGATGGTTTTGTGGCGGCGATTCGTCAAGGGTTAGATGAAACAGGTCTTTCTCATATTCCGATTCTGTCTTATGCGGTAAAATATGCTTCTAGTTTTTACGGCCCATTCCGAGATGCGGCCCACTCTACTCCTTCTTTTGGAGATCGCCACACCTATCAAATGGACCCTGCCAATGCACGTGAAGCGATGAGAGAAGCTACGTCCGATGTGATGGAGGGCGCAGATTTATTAATGGTGAAACCAGGGCTTGCCTACTTGGATGTGATTTATCGGGTAAAAGAAAACTTTGATCTACCTGTAGTTGCTTACAATGTAAGTGGGGAATACTCCATGATTAAGGCTGCCTCACAAAATGGCTGGATTGACGAGCAAAAAGTGGTAATGGAGATGTTAGTCGGTTTTAAACGTGCTGGAGCTGAAATGATTCTAACGTACCATGCTAAGGATGTAGCGCGTTGGATTAAAGAAGGAAGCTATACCGTCTAGGTGTTCTCGTAATGAGAAGAAGCCCCGAGGTCAATACCTTGGGGCTTCGTTTTATGCGAAAAATCTTTTTTTCATGTGCAGGATATCTGTATCATGTGAAAATATTTTCTGAGCGAGCATCTGTTGGCTTACTTCGTGGCGTTCTAGTCGAACTTGGTGCTCGTTAAAATCATTTTTGAGACCTGATACACTTTCTTCCACATTCGTCAAGCGTATCCCGAGTCCGTCAATTTTGCCCTCCATCCTAGCCATGCGAAGCTCTAAACTATCGAACTTCGCATGGTGAATTTGCACAGCTTCTAAGATTCTATTTGATATGGATTCGTACTCATCCATCGTTGTTGACTCCTTCCAATCTGCTGTAACGTGCTAAATTCGACTCAAAAACAAAATAACCTCCTATTGAATTCCAATTTATTACAAAAAACTTGGGCAAAATGACGAAATCATAGTGAATAGGTGTGTTTTTATTCTATTTGCGTTACAATACTAAAGAAGTAAGGTTCGACATAAGACAACAAGAGAGGGAGTGAAGAAGATAAAGAAGAAATTTGAACGCTCCATCCGTCACTTTCAGGAAGCAGTTACGATTATCCCAGGTGGTGTAAACAGTCCTGTTCGTGCCTTTAAATCAGTGAAGATGAATCCTGTATACATTGGACAAGGAAAAGGGTCAAGGGTTACTGATGTAGATGGAAATGAGTATATCGATTACATCTGCTCTTGGGGTCCGCTCATCTTAGGACATGCTAATCCCACTGTTGTACAAGCCATTAAAGATACAGCAGAAAAAGGGACTAGTTTCGGTGCTCCGACGGAACTAGAGACTCAGATGGCTCAGATGGTTGTCGAACGGATGCCTTCTGTAGAAGTGGTTCGTATGGTGAATTCGGGTACAGAAGCAACCATGAGTGCCTTGCGTCTGGCTCGTGCTTATACGAAACGAAGTAAGATCTTGAAGTTTGAAGGTAGTTACCATGGACATTCAGATAGTTTGCTTATTAAGGCTGGATCTGGAGTAGCCACACTGGGTCTTCCAGATAGCCCAGGCGTGCTGGAGCAAACGGCTGAACATACACTTACGGTGCCTTATAATGACTTAGAGAGCGTAGCATTGGCTTGTGAAAAATTTGGTGATGATATTGCGGCCATTATTTTAGAGCCGATTGCAGGTAATATGGGTGTAGTTCCACCTGCTCCGGGTTTTTTAGAGGGGCTACGTTCCTTGAGTGATCAATACGGCATCGTACTGATTTTTGATGAAGTGATGACGGGATTCCGGGTAGGATACCATTCTGCACAAGGACTCTACCAAATCACCCCTGATCTAACCACGATGGGGAAAGTGATTGGCGGTGGCTTGCCAGTTGGTGCATATGGTGGGAAGCGCGAGATCATGGAGATGGTGGCTCCAGTAGGTCCTGTCTATCAAGCGGGAACGCTGTCTGGAAATCCTCTTGCAATGGCAGCAGGGGTCGCTACACTTGAGCAGATGACACCAGAAGCATACGATGAGCTAGATAAAAAGGGAGCTCGCCTAGCGGAAGGAATCCGTAAAAATGCAGAAGAGATCGGCATCCCGTACCATATTAACCGCGTTGGTTCCATGGTATGTCTGTTCTTTACAGGAGAAAAAGTAACCTCTTATGATCAAGCGAAGATGGCTGATACGGAGCGATTTGCCAAGTACTTCCGCTTGATGTTAGAGGAAGGTGTATTTTTACCACCTTCCCAGTTTGAAGGGATGTTTGTCTCTACAGCTCACTCGGATGAAGAAATTGCCCGTACTATTGAGGCAAATCGCAATGCGTTAAAACAACTCTAGTTAAAATAGAAAAGCAAGTTGTCATAGACTAGGAACCCAATCCTAGTCTATTTTCTATGAAAATAACTCCCCATCCGAAAATCGGTATATAGCAAAGAGTGTCGCATATAGATACAGTAACATTCCATTCTTGGTATGGACAGATCGTTTGGGGAGGGAATTTAGAAAAGTGGAAAATCAATATAACCAACTTCGTTTTGATATCTCAGAAAAGGTGAGCCTTCATCCACAACAACTCGGCATTGTTCGTGTACTTGAATTGGACTTATTTCCAGATGTACAGATATTAGATGAAGGTCATCATGTTAGGATCCAAGGCTATCTGCGTTTAAACGGAAGTTATGTAGGAGAGTTAGGTGATTCGGAAGTCTCGATGGCTGATGAACCAGAGGGTATCTCGTATGTGATTCCTGTGGAAATTACGTTACCGGCAGATCGAGCTGATATTAGCAATGTATCAGCAGAAGTAGAATCATTTGATTACCAATTAGTCTCTCCATTTGAATTGCAGATTGAAGCGATTCTATTCATTGACGGAGTCGCATCCGGAAAACATTCAACGCAATCGCTTGAAGAAGATTCGATGGTAGAAGATAGCCAACCGTTCTTCCAGGCACAACCTGGACAATCAGAGAGTGAATTGTCAGAGGAAGGTGATCATTTCTCTGCACAAGAATTATTTACCCACTATCATCCAGACATAGAAGAGCATCAAGAACCATATGAACTAGAAAGAGAAGTATCGAGATCGAGATATAGTAATGAAAGACGATCGATGCAATCAGAATATGAACCAGAAGAAGAGTACGTTTATCCTTTTCCGGATGAAGCAAGACAGCCAGAAATGGAGCGGAGATTTTCTGCAAATGATCTTGAAATGATGGATGGAAGAGGAGACCCAGATCTGGGGCCAGATGATTATGATTTAGATGAGCCTGAAAAAGGTGTAAATGAATGGTCTTATTGGTTAGTCGGAAAGAAGCCTGAAACCTTTACAGCGATGCGCCTCGTTATTGTTCAAAAGGAAGAATCGGTTGACTCTCTTGCGGATCGATATCAAGTATCTTCTTCTCGTATTAAACATTGTAATCACCTAAACTCCGAACAACTAGAAGAAGGTCAGATTGTTTGTATCCCAAGTATAGATTAGGAAATTTTGTTTGTAACCTCCTAAGAAGGAGAGGGAAGATGTGAATAAAGAAACAGATAATCGGGATGAACGTTCCGTCATTAAACAGGTATGTAAACAGTTTCGTTTCAAACCACAACATGTTCAAAAAGGACCACGTAATGTCTGGCAGGTATTTGATGGTGAGAGATGGTTTGCTCTTAAATCGACTTCTCAATCAGCAGATACACTTGCTTTGATTCATGATATTACGGATCAGATTCATGATGCAGGTTATCCAAATCTACTTTCGTGTAAGAAGACGGAACAGAATGAAACCTTTATCGAGCAAGAGGGGAAATGTTGGTATCTAACCCCTTGGATACAACCACAAGAACCGCAAGAATTTGATTATAATCCAGAAGCACTTGTGCGGTCATTAGGAATATTCCACAAACAAGCAGAACCCCTGGTATGCGAGCATGTGGATCGAACGAAGCAGGTAGAGCAGGAGCAAGTTGAGAAATGGAAAGGCTATCAAACTAAATTAAGCGAATATCAAGAAGTTGTTCAAAATCGGGAATATAAGTCTCCATTTGATAAAGTATATGTGGGACAAATTGATTTGGTGGACCGATTGTTTACATTTGCGATTAAGGGATTGGAACGCTTTGTAGAAGCTGAATCAGGTGTGCCTCCTAGATATACCTTATGCCACGGACGCCTACATCCTTCCAATGTAGTTCGTGATGATGAGCAATTTTATTGGATTGATTTTGACGATGCGGAAATTGATTCCCCCGTCCGCGATCTGGCAGTGTTTTTACGCCGGTTCCAACATAGAAATTTGGATCCAGAAGAAATTCAGCACTTAATAGAAGTGTATGAGTCTGAAAATCCACTCAGTCCGAAAGAAAAGAAACTGCTTGCTATCTATCTCTCTTATCCTGAGAACGTATTGCGTCTCGCTCACAAGTATTATGATAGGCCAAGAATCATGAGTGAAAGTGATGCTGTGGTACAGCTAGAGAGCAAAATCCAACAGATGCATGCATTGTTTGATGTGGTGAAGCGTTTATGGAAGACGGAATCCCAAACAGTACGTACGAAACCAGCTAAAAAATCAACCAAGGCAGCGGCAAAAACAGCGTTAAAGGCAACGAAGGGAACGAAGTTAACCAAGGCAACAAAACCAACAAAGACAATAAAAGAAACAAAGGCACCAAAGGAAATGAAACCATCTTCACAAGGTGAAAGTGAGCCGGATTTGGACCTAGAAGACAATGATAGAGACTGAACCTTGGGAATCCCCGGGGTTTTTCTTTTCCTTCAACCCTATTTCTCTTTTGATCTGCGATCTACTGCACGACGGATAAATTTGGCGGGTAGCGAGAGGGAGAGAGCTAGAAAAAGTGCTTCCCACATCATATCTCCTCCTGTTCTATATTTATGGTAAAATAATCTTTTAGCCGTACTATTTGTGGTCTCTGCTTACAATGTTTCCTTAGGGAAACTTTGCTTGTATACCCGATAAGATATGCAGTTTGTCATAAAATGTACTGGTTGAATACCATGTGCGCCAATATTATGTAGATTTTGTGGTGTATCTAGACATAGACACGGAAAACGTAGAGAATAAGAAATATGTTAAAATGTAGGTACTAGTTTGTTATGGGAGGAGATTCCATTTTGAGTTTTGTTAAGACGGTTGCTTCCAAATTTTATCGTGGGGCCTTATTTATCGGCTTTCTAGCATTTATGCTATTAAGTGTGATGTTATTGTTCACCTTTTTAGCAAATCCGGAAGGCATGATTGAACATGTGAAGCATACCTTTGGAATAGGTGGATAATATAAAAATAGATAGATATATCATTTGACTCACTCTTTTCTTCACGTTAGAATATTGTACAAAGATTATATCGATAAGCTATGATCGGGAAGAGTAGACCTAGCACTACCTATCAGAGAGGGAAATCCATCGGCTGAGAGATTTCCTAAGGAACCTAGATCGAACGTCGCCCGAAAGCTGTCTTCCTGAACAGATGGTAGTTTGTATAGCCATAGTAAGGTAGACCGGAAGCCAATCCGTTAACAGGCCCTAAGTGCATGAGCTGGATACGAATGTTTGCTGATGAATAAAGGTGGTACCGCGAAAACAACTCTTTCGTCCTTTGATGGATGAAGGGTTTTATTTATTTTAAGGAGATGAACGCATGGGTAAAGAAACGCAGATGTCTACGAAGTATGATCCGAAGTCCGTAGAACAAAAAAGATATCAATTTTGGCTAAATCATGAATTATTTCGACCTTCAGGGGATAAAAGTAGACCCTCTTATAGCATTGTTTTACCTCCTCCTAATGTTACGGGAATGCTACACATGGGACATGCTCTAGACTTTACGCTACAAGATGTACTGATTCGGATGAAGCGGATGCAAGGGTATGACACACTATGGCTACCAGGCATGGATCACGCAGGCATTGCGACGCAAGCAAAGGTGGAGGCGAAACTTCGAGAAGAAGGTATTAGCCGCCACGACCTCGGACGGGAAGCTTTTTTAGAAAAGTCTTGGGAGTGGAAGGATCACTACTCAAAAACGATTCGTGAGCAATGGAGCAAAATGGGATTCTCCATGGACTATTCAAGAGAGCGTTTTACCTTGGACGAAGGTTTATCTCAAGCGGTTCGCAAAGTGTTCGTTGATATGTTTAACAAAGGATTAATTTATCGTGGTAAACGAATCATTAACTGGGACCCAGCACAACGTACAGCACTCTCCGATGTAGAAGTGATCCATAAAGAGATTAAAGGTGCACTACACCATATGCGCTATCAGTTGAAGGATGGTTCTGGTTATATTCAAGTAGCAACCACAAGGCCTGAGACGATGTTGGGAGATACCGCAGTGGCTGTTCACCCTGCGGATGAGCGTTACCAAGATATGATCGGGAAAATGTTGATTTTACCAATCACAGGGCGTGAGATCCCTATTATCGCGGATGAATATGTGGATCAAGAGTTTGGAACAGGTGCTGTGAAAATTACACCAGCTCATGATCCAAATGATTTTGAAATGGGACTACGACATGACTTGCCGCAGATCGTGGTGATGGATGAATCGGGAGCCATGAATGAAAACGCAGGAAGATATCAAGGCATGGACCGTTTTGTATGTCGAAAGCAACTCACGAAAGATCTACAAGAATCAGGTGTGATGGTAGAAATAGAGGAGCATATTCATTCGGTTGGACATAGTGAGCGCTCCGATGCGATTGTTGAACCGTATCTATCTACCCAGTGGTTCGTGAAGATGAAACCTCTTGCGCAGCAAGCGATTCAGCTTCAGCAGAGTGAAGATAAGGTAACATTTGTTCCAGAACGCTTTGAGCACCAGTATGTTCGATGGATTGAAAACATTCATGATTGGTGTATCTCTCGTCAGTTATGGTGGGGACATCGTATTCCAGTTTGGTACTGTGATAGCTGTGGAAGGATGACAGTAACGTATGAAGACCCAACACATTGTCAGTCTTGTCAGTGTACTGATATCCGTCAGGACGATGATGTGCTTGATACCTGGTTTAGTTCAGCGCTCTGGCCATTCTCCACGATGGGTTGGCCTGAAAAAACGGCTGATGTAGAACGCTATTTCCCTAATAGTGTCTTAGTTACGGGTCATGATATTCTCTACCTTTGGGTATCACGTATGATTTTCAGTGCCCTTGAGTTTACAGGGCAAAAACCATTCCAAGATGTACTCATTCACGGATTAGTTCGCGATGCAAATGGTGTGAAGATGTCCAAGTCCTTAGGGAATGGTGTTGATCCGCTTGAAGTAATCGAGCAATATGGTGCGGATGCTATGCGCTTTATGGTATCTACAGGTTCCACTCCAGGACAAGATTTGCGCTTCCGTATCGAACGGGTGGAACAAGCCAGAAACTTCATCAATAAAATTTGGAATGCAAGCCGCTTTGTGCTTATGAATCTAGGAGATTTCAAGATTCAGGATATCGATCTATCAGGCAATCTAGGTACTGCAGATAAATGGATTTTAACTCGTCTTCAGGAAACCATTAGTCAAGTGACTGGTTATCTAGAATCGTACCAATTAAATGAATCAGGTCGTGCTTTATATGAATTTGTTTGGGATGACTTCTGTGATTGGTACATCGAACTAGCAAAGTTGCATTTATATGGTGATGACGAACTAGCCAAGAAAACAGCTCAATCTGTTCTCTGTCACGTCCTGGATCAGATTCTCCGTCTCATGCATCCGATGATCCCGTTTGTTACCGAAGAAATTTGGCAGCAAATTCCTCATGAGGGGCAAAGCATCGTCACTGCGAAGTGGCCAGAAGAACAAGCAGAGCTACGATTCCCTGAGGCGAAAGAGGAAATCGCTTTGTTGATCGAGGTAATCCGAAATGTACGAAATATCCGTGCTGAGGCAAATGTGGCACTGAGCAAGATGATCGAATTGATTATTCGCCCAAGCGATGAGGCAACCGAAAAACTCCTTTTACAAGGGGAAGCGTTCATTCGCCATTTCTGTAAGACAGAGGAATTAACGATTTCTATGACAGCCGAGACAACGGAGAAAACGATGAGTGCGGTGGTATCGGGAGCGGAAATCTTTATTCCGCTTGCAGGTCTTATCGATATCGATCAAGAAATCGATCGCTTGAAAAAAGAGTTAACCACACTGAATTCCGAAGTGGATCGAGTTCGGAAGAAGTTATCTAATCAGGGATTTGTAAGCAAAGCTCCTGATCATGTAGTAGAGGAAGAAAAAAGAAAAGAGAAAGACTACCTCGAAAAACGTGAGAAAGTGCAAGTGCGATTAAACGAATTACAACAATAGTAATGGGTAAACAAAGTTCATTTGTGATAAGGAAAGAAGGGTAGGGTCCGTTCCCTACCCTGTTCCTTCTGTTGACGAAACGAGTATTCCATAGCAAAATGGACAGAGTATAGATCGATGCTGAGTGTGCAAAGATCGAAGGAAGGAAGCGAGCTAAGTTGTTTATAGCAGCCAGAGAAGTCCATGACTGGATGGATCAGCATTGTGTAATGGGGATTCAGCCTGGTCTGGATCGTATGAAATGGGTGTTGGCTAGACTCGGACATCCAGAACGCCGATGCAAATGGATTCATCTCGCAGGTACGAACGGAAAAGGTTCCACAGGTGCTATGATTACTTCCATCTTACGAGAAGCTGACTACTCGGTTGGAGTATTTTTATCTCCACATATTTTAGAGTGGAACGAACGAATTCAAGTAGATGGAGTGGGCATTTCAGAGGAATCGTTTGTCCAGTGGAGCAATACGTTGCTCCCTCACCTAGAAGAACTAGTTGCACAAGGAAATGCTCCGTCACCTTTTGAAGTTTGGACGCTTGTTGCGATCTGCTACTTTGCATTAGATGCTTGTCCATGGTTCGTCGTTTGGGAGACAGGACTTGGTGGGCGCTGGGATTCTACCAATGTGGTCCATCCACTTGTATCGGTCATTACAAATATTGGATACGATCATCAGAAGTTCTTAGGTTCTGCGCTACCCGATATCGCTCGCGAAAAGGCAGGGATCATCAAGCGGGGAGTTCCTCTCGTAAGTAGTGTAGAAGAGGGAGATGCCCAATCCGTGATTCATCAGGTTGCAAAAAGTGAGTCGGCTACCGTTTACCAATTACATAAACAGTTTTCCTATGAAATAGAAGAATGTACAACCAATGAGCAAATTTTCTCCTTTACGAGTCCGTATGAAAGACTGACGAATCTTTCTATCGGTTTACAAGGGATTCACCAGTTTCAAAATGCAGCAACAGCACTCATGACGATCGATATTCTTCGTCATAGGTACATAACCGTAGTGGAAGAAGCCCACATTAGAGCAGGACTTGAAAAGGTTCGTTGGGCTGGTCGCATGGAGAAAGTACAGGATCAACCGTTGGTGATACTAGACGGTGCCCATAATCAAGATGGGTTGTTGTCATTAGCAAAATCACTTGCACAGTGGTACCCGCACCAAAAAATCTGTTTTGTGTTGGCTTCCCTACAAGATAAAGAAATAGACATACTACAACCCATTGTAGAACTAGCACACGAAATCATCGTAACGGAAATCCCCAGCTTTCCACGTTCACGTAAAGTAAATGAGCTAGCTACCTTGTTAAAGCCTCATTTCTCTGGCACGATTCAAGCATTCGAAAAGCCAGAGGATGCTGTTCAGATAGCGGTAAATCAAGCAAGCCCGGACGATGTGATCGTCATTACAGGTTCTTTATATCTCGTTTCAGCGGTACGTTCTTATTTTATAAAATCGATTTAAATGTAGAGGTTGGTGATCTAAGTGGAGAAAAAAAGAGTACATTTTATAGGAATCGGTGGGTATGGGATGAGTGCCATTGCACGCGTCCTACTCGATATGGGCTTTCCTGTATCGGGCTCTGATGTAGCGGTGAACTCTTTGGTTGAGCGTTTAATAAAGCGTGGTGCCAAAGTAACAATGGGGCATCAAGCAGAAAATGTACATGGTGCAGATCTAATCGTATACTCTACCAGCATCTCTCAAGATAATGCAGAGATTGAAGAAGCAAAGCGACGAGGCATTGAAGTGATCCATCGCGCACAGATGTTGGCACGACTGTTAAATGATCAAACAGGGATTGCCGTGGCTGGAGCGCATGGCAAGACCACTACATCTTCCTTGATCGCTCAAACACTTGAGATCTGTGGCCAAGACCCGACATACATCATCGGTGGAGAAGTAGTCGGATTAAAAAGTAATGCTAAGGCCGGCGAAAGTAAATTTGTCGTAGCAGAAGCGGATGAAAGTGATGGCTCTTTTCTCGAATACTTCCCGCATATTGCTGTCGTGACCAATATTGAACCCGATCATCTTGAACATTACCAAGGTGACTTTGAAAACTTAAAACAAGCATATCGAGAGTTTTTGAGTCAGGTGCGTCCAGAAGGAGCAGCGATCTTATGCTGGGATGATGAGCATGTAAGAAGTATGGCTGAGCGCGTAAAAGGAAAGTACATTACCTATGGAATTGACCATCCAGATGCCGAGTATCGCGCTGTAAATATTCGTGAGAAGTTTTGTGCGATCACCTTTACCGTGGTTCATCGTGGTCATGAGTTAGGTGATGTGACGATTCGTGTTCCCGGACGTCATAATATCGCCAATGCACTTGCGGTTATGATTACAGCACTCGAACTGGGAGTACAGTTCGAACAAGCAGCGGCGGCTCTATCTGAGTGTCAGGGAGCTAAACGACGTTTTCAGATAATTGATGAGGTAAATGATGTGCTAGTCGTGGATGATTATGCCCATCATCCAACCGAAATCATCACAACACTCAAAGGCGCGAAAGCATCGGGTAAGCGAATTGTTTGTGTATTTCAACCACAACGATATTCTCGTACCTATCATCTGATGCAGGAATTTAGCGAAGCCTTTGGAGAGGCAGATGAGGTTATTATTCATACGCTATATGCACCAGTAGGTGAAAAGCCGATTCCAGGCGTATCGGCAGAGCGTTTAGCGAAGCTGATTGTCGAAAACAGCAATCCAAATACTCGGTTTATAGCCTCCATTCATGGTATTATCAGCTATCTTGCGGAATCAGTGCAGCGAGAAACCTTAGTGATCACCATGGGTGCGGGTGATATTTGGCGAGTGTCCCATGGCTTAGCACCTGAGCTACGTAAGCGATTTGAACAGTAATAGAAATCTACGAAAGTACTATCCATGGGGTAGTGCTTCTTTTCTATAAAAAATAATTGAATATTCATTAGACAGTATTATATTTCTACATTTGCTATGCTATAATTAGTTAAGTAAGTAAAATAAATGTAGGAGGGTTTCTTATGGAAGCATCATTACGTAAAGCCATCCTTTTACACGACATAGCTAAATTAAAATCGAAGGAAGAACAATGGGAACCTTACGCATGGTACAAAGAAATGCGCGAAAAGAGTCCCGTTTTTTATGACTCAGAACAAGATGTATGGAACGTTTTTTTATATGATCATGTAAAGCGTGTTTTATTTGACCACGAATTATTTTCCAGTAGGAGAGAACGTAGCTTAATTCCCGTTCCTCGAAGTGACCAGGACAATGATCGAAATAATGTAAATAATTGTGATCCTCCGCAACACCGCAGTCGTCGTGCGTTGCTCTCAAAAGCGTTCACACCTCGAAGCCTGAATGAATGGAAGCCTCGAATTCAAGCCCTGGCAGACGAACTAGTTGCCGGGTTAGAAGATCAGACAACAGTTGATATCGTACAAAAGCTTGCTGTTCCATTACCGATCATTGTCATTGCCGATTTGCTCGGAGTCCCCTCAAAAGATCGAGGATTATTTAAAGATTGGTCTAACATTTTATTTCTCCCCTATGCCAAGGATTTATATGATGATATAGCGGCCAAAAAAGCACAAACGATGAAGGAGTTTCGAGAATATCTACACCCCATTGTGTTAGAAAAACGACGTAACCCAGCGAGTGACATTCTTTCTGACTTAGTCCAAGCTGAGCTAGAAGGTGAGAAACTAACTGATGAAGAGGTAGTCATGTCGGGGATCGGATTGTTAGGTGCTGGGAATGAAACGACGACCACACTGATTTCAAATACATTTTACGCCATGTTATTTGATAAACCAGAGATTTACCAAGAGTTACGGAAAGACGTGTCACTCACTCCTAAGCTAGTAGAGGAAGCTCTTCGTTTTCGATTTTTAGTCTCCATGGATCGGAGAGTGGCTCAAGATACCACTGTATTTGGGCATGAGATGAAAGAAGGACAGATGGTTGTCGCTTGGATTGCTTCAGCAAACCGAGATGAATCCCAATTTACCCATGCGGAAGAATTTGATATCCATCGATCTGGGAATCAGCACCACCTCACCTTTGGAGCAGGCGCTCATTTTTGCCTAGGTGCACCACTGGCACGCTTGGAAGCGACTCTATTATTTACTTCCTTTGTAAAGCGTTTCTCCAAGATCAGCCCGATAGACGGGATGAAACTAACCGACCATCTAACGGCTTCGGTCACAGGTCAATCTCTGAAGAGCTTACCTATTCACATAGAGAGATAGAGAGTTCACGAACGTAAAGGGCAGCCAAATGAGGTTGCTCTTTTTTAAACCGTTGGGGAGGCCTACGAATATACATGTAGTAGAAATCATACTTCTACACAGAAGTATACAAAGAGGTGAAATAGTGAGGATTCAATGGATCAAGAAAACAAACAATTTCCTTCTCCTACCCCGAAATCCCTATGCACAAAGAAGCTCGCTTCCTGTTACGGTGTCACTTCATTTTGGTTCGTATCGCGACGAGCAATTGGGCTTTTTTTAGTGAAGGAAAAAGAACAAAAATACCATTTAATTGATCGAGATCAGAATGAAAACGTCCTTACGCAAGCCGAGCTACATCCACTATTAGAAAAACTACAAACCATGGATTATATTATCCAACAAGACATCCTTCCAGCTCGCAAAAATTTTTCCGTTGATTTCCGTGTCATTATGCAGAAGGGGAAGCTAAAACAATGGACATGTATTGGGATTCTCGCCCGAATAGGATCGAGAGGAAGTATCACGTCTAACTTCCGAGAAAAGGGTCAATTAAGAAAGGGAGCCGTAGCATTGAAAAAAATGTTCTCCGCTTCGAATCAAGAAATCAAGGTGATGGAAGAAAAGATAAAAGAGGTTTGTAAACAAGCGTGCCAAGTAATTGACGAGCACGGTTTGTTTGGAGACGTGGGTCTGGACATTTCTGTGGATAGCGAGAAGCGAATCTGGCTTCTAGAGATTAATAAGTACCATGATCTTTATATGCCTTTGTATATTAAGAATAATCATCAAATGTTTGATCAAGTGATGACGAATCCTCTTGAATATGCAAAGTCGTTGGCTGGATTTGATACTAGAGAAAAGAAGTAGCCCTTCAGTGAAGAGTCTACTTCTTTTGTATGAATGAAAGGATGAGTTCTAATGAATATCTCGTTTCTTAAAGTTTCCACCTTGGATATCATGAATATTCCCAACAGCGAGGAATGCTTGTGGATCAATATCTTCCACGATTGATTTCAGTTTCGCTTCTTCTAGACGAGTAATGACACAGAAGATGACTTTTTTCTCTTCTCCTGTAAAGGCGCCTTCGCCATTTAGGTACGTAACGCCTCTCCCTAATCGGTTCAAGATTGCATCCCCAAGTAATTTTGGGTTATCGCTAATAATCCAAATAGACTTCGTTTCATTGAAACCCTCGATGGTGACATCAATTGCTTTATAGGCAATAAAGTAAGCCATCAATGAGTACATAGCACGATCCCATGAAAAGACGAATCCAGCACTCCCTAGAATAAATAGATTGATAAACATTACGGTTTGGCCAACGGATAAAGGAATCCGTTTGTTAAACACAATGGCTAAGATCTCTGTTCCATCCAAAGATCCACCATATCGAATGACTAGCCCCACACCTACACCTAAGATCATTCCACCAAATACAGCAGCGAGTAACGGATCTGAAGTTAAAGGTTGTACAGGATGCAACAAATTTGTGCCAATAGACATTACGATGACACCAAAGATTGAAGAGATGGTAAACGTTTTTCCAATTTGTTTGTAGCCGAGGAAAAAGAACGGAATATTTAATACAAACAGAAGAATCCCTAAGTTTAGACCAGATAAGTGCGACAACATGATTGAGATTCCGACAACGCCACCATCAATAACTTGGTTTGGCACTAAAAAGATCTCCAAACCAACAGCCATCAAAACAGCACCTAAGAAAATTAAGATACCTCGTTTACATAAAGCTAATGTAGATAGTTTTTTATGGTCTTTGGGTGTTGCCTCCGGAGTTGGTTGTGGTTGTTTCAATACAGCTTCCATTTATCTACTCCTCTCTAATCGGTGTTATGGGAGAGATCACCTTGTACCATCTGAACTTTATCGATGAAAACTCTTCCATCTTCAATCCCAAAAGTGATGTAATCACCTTCTTTTAATTTCAAGCACTCTCGAACTTCTTTAGGTACAGTCACTTGGCCCTTTGAGCTGATGCGATATACATGCATAAAATCACCTTCAGGATTGATTTTTTTATTTCTTTACTTCCTTACATTTATTATAACATAAAATAGAAAGGAGTCATTCTCGTATTTTACGTAGAATGACTCCTAAGTTTTTCCTTCTATATTCACAATCGTATTCAAGTTAGATCCCACCTCTTTCTTTTCCAATCCATACATTAAATACAACTTCGAATACCGTTTTTAGCACTGTCATCCAGTTCATCAAGCTCACCTCCGTTTTGTTTTTGTTTATATTGATATTTTAATCCATCCTCCTATTTCCTCCCATTTGTTTTCCTTTCACTTGTATTACTCTTTTGTAAGAGAAATACAGGTTGGATGAAAGATTGTCCATCAAAAATGGAATCTTACTAACGAGTAAGATTCCTGCGAGCAAATGTAAGATAGCAGTCATTCAGATATGGTGAAATGGTATCTATACTTGAGATAACAAGGGAATAATGAATAGCAGAAAAGGAGTATGAAAATGAAGAAAAAGATGATCTGGTTCTTAGTAGTTACGATTGCTTTTGTAGGTGTTGGATTTGGAGTGAAACGGTATATAGAGGGACCTCCACAATCGGTAAATGGAATTTTGGTATCAGGTACGAAAGAAAACATAGATGCGGTAAAGAAATTGTACAAGTCTGAAACGAAGCAAACAGCTGATTATCAATATAAAGTAGTGAAGGTTGAAGAGAGACAAGCGGATCCTAACAAGGGACAACCTTTTTATGTAGTCATTAGTAAATCGACTGCGAAAAAGTTCATAGAAAAAGGAATTATGAGGAAGCGACAAGATCCAGATAGCGGCATGATTGTATCAGATCCATTAAGTGAACTGAAAGAATTATCTAGTTCGGACAACTTGTTATTCAAGAGAATAGCAACAGATCAAAATATCAAGCTAAATGACCTAGAGGTATCCGTCAAACATATAAAACATCAGGCTTGGATTGGATATAGCCCAGAGAATGTCATTATTTTAGGGGATGATCTTTACAATAAAGTACAAGCAAAAGAAATGGACATGTCACTCGTTCAGTTTTCAAAGGAGAAGTTTGACTACAAAAATAAGGAAGATGTTAAGAATTTATTAAAAGACATAGCAAAGGTTTATAAAAATGGTTATGTCTATGGTGTTGACAGTTTTAAAGATAGTCCGGATAAAGATGGTCTGGATATGATTGATTTTGTAGATGTGCCTAAATAGGTGATTCATTTCAATGGGGAGAGGATGAGAAGATGGAAATCGTTCGGTTGGAGCAAGTGATGAAAAAATACGGGGATGGGGATGCTGAGGTTACGGCATTAAAAGAGATTAATCTTTCCATTCATAAAGGTGAATTTGTCACGATAGTCGGGGCATCAGGATCTGGTAAGAGTACGTTGCTTCATATATTGGGCGGTCTCGATCGTCCTACCTCGGGTAAGGTGTTTATCGGAGAACAAAACATCTATGATTATAGCGATCAAGAACTTTCCATCTTTCGTAGAAGAAAAGTCGGCTTTATCTTCCAATTCTTTAATCTTGTTCCCGTATTAGACGTGCAGGAAAATATCGCTTTGCCTGCTTTACTGGATGAGCAACATGTAAATGACTCATATCTAGATGAACTAATTCGGCTCTTAGGATTAGAGGAACGTCGAAATCACCTTCCCTCTGAATTATCGGGTGGACAACAACAGCGTGCATCTATTGGCAGAGCACTAATGAATAAACCAAGTATCATTTTAGCCGATGAGCCAACCGGAAATTTGGACACCCAAAACACGAAAGAAGTGCTCGATTTACTGAAGATAACGGCAAAAAAATATAACCAAACCGTGATTTTAATTACCCATGACCCTACTATCGCGGCAAATTCAGATCGCATTATTACGATGGAGGATGGGATGATTATTTCCGATCAACTACTGGTTCATCCATCGTCCTAGGTTTGGAGGGAGAAACGATTTGATTCGAAGTTATAAGAAGTTAAGCCAAAAATATATCAGAAGCTATTGGAAACGAACCAACTTAACGTTGTTAGGAATTGTGCTAGCAGTCGCTTTAATTACGACGATTGGATTATTTTTTAATGGTGCATATTATACACAAATTGAAAGTGCAAAGGATCAAGCGGGAGTCTCCTACCATGTGGATATATCTCACTATGATCAAGTGATCTTAGATAAAGTTAGCCATAACCCGAACGTCGCTTCTTATGGAACGATGTCCCAAGGAGAGATTTTTCAAGTAGGAAAGGATTTTGTCTCGTATCGTTATGCAGATTCTCGTGCGTTAGAGTTACTGAAGCCGGGTTTGTTGCAAGGAAATATGCCTGCTAATTCACAGGAAGCGGCGATCGAAAGCTGGATTCTCTCCTCTATTCAACCTGATTTGAAATTAGGGGATACCTTTTCCTTTAAAAAGAAAACATATAAATTAGTGGGAATCCTAGCTAACCAAGAATTTACCCAAGAAGAGCGAAAGGGCACTTTATTAACGATGCAAGATCAGTTTAAAGTAGGTGAAGGAAATCTACTGATTGAACTGCACTCGAAATCGAATATCAGACAAGTCGCGAACCAGTTTCAAAATCTAGCAGGCGAGGAAAATACGAAGGTTAATGAGACTCTCATTCAAGCCTTGCAACCAGATAAAGCTTTAATGGTCGTACCTGCAATTGCAATTGGAATTGTTATGATTTCAACGATTGTCGTGATCTATAATGCTTTTCAGATCAGTATTACGGAGCGTCTGAAACAGTTTGGATTACTTAGGAGTATAGGAGCGACTCAAAAACAGATTCGGAAGATAGTATTGCGAGAGGCAACATTCTTTTCCATCATAGCGATCCCAATTGGGGTCTTCCTCAGCATCTGTTCTGTCGTTGTGTTCAGATGGATATTGACTAGCCTAGGGCAAAATATGAAAATCGTCATTCCGATTGAAGGATGGATTATCGGACTTTGTTCATTCATCTCACTGTTGACGGTTTATCTTGCTAGCTTTTGGCCCGCCTTTCTGGCAGGAAGAATTTCACCGCTTCTCGCGATTAGTAGTAGGCAAGCGATCAAAAAAGAGACCATCAAACGAAATAAAAAAACCACGGTAAGGAATTTTTTCTCAGTTCCTTTAAGTATGGCGTTAAAAAATAGTAAGAGAAGCCCAGGTAGGTATTCGGTTACGATCTTATCTATCATTATTAGTAGCATTCTATTTATTACCTTTTCCTCACTGATGGGAATTGCTTTTCAGTCTAAACAAACGGAAATGTCCGCTTTAAGAATGGATGTAGCAGTAGAATCAAAGACTTATTCACCTATGGACATGGAACCCATATTACAGAAGTTAAACCAAGTCAGTAACATAACAAAGATTTATAAGCAGTATAAGAAACAAGCTTTTTATACAGAAATGCCGAGTGACAAGCAAATTAAATCATTACAAGGTGGTTCCTTATATACAGAAGTGAATCATAAAGGAAAACGCATGGACATGATTCATTCATCAGTCAAGGCATACGATGATTTGTCATTACAAGAATTGAAAAAATCTGTGATCTCGGGTCATATTGATGTGAACCAATTAAAGCGGGATAAAGCAGTGATTTTAGTGGAACAGGCAGCTATTCGCAATACGAAAACACAGAAGCCTTATCTCGGACCTCTCAGCAAATATAAAGTAGGGGATTCCATCCGTGTACAAAAACCATCACAGCAGGAAGAGGATCGTGATGAATTAACCTACGATGAAAAAAAGATGGAAACAGTAGAGATTGTGGCAATCGTCAAAGCTGATATATTGGATAAAGAACGATCTGAATCGTTCACCTTGATTAGCAGTGAGCAAGGAATGACTTCATTAGCAAAAACGCCTGTCAAACCAATTGGTTTGGGAGTCGAGCTAAAAGATCAATCGAAAAATCTAGTAACCGTTACGAAAATGAAAGAAGCTCTATCAGGTGAAGGATTACAATCAGTTAAAGTGGTTGACAATATTGATCAAAATCAAAAGCAAGAAGCCTATATCGTAACGATCAAAGTACTGGTATACGGTTTTATCGCAGTTATCACCCTAATTGGGAGTGTAAATATCCTAAATACGGTTACCATCAGTGTTATGATGAGGAGAAAGGAGTTAGCTGCTCTAAAATCGATTGGTATGTCGCAACGAGATATGAAAAAGATGGTGACCTATGAAGGACTTGTGTATGGCTTCTTTGGGGGACTTCAAGGAATCTTTTTCGGTTGTCTACTTAGCTATATTATCTATATCGCTTTAGCAAATAGGGTCGAGATGGGCTGGACCATTCCTTATCGGGATTGCATTATCGTATTTGTCGCAGCGCTTGTCATTAGCTATTTATCCATCTTGGGACCACTGAGAAAAATTTCAAAAGATAATCTTATTGATGTGATTCGAGAAGAATAACATCGGAGACATGGCTTATGAAGAGTGAGTCATGTCTTTTCTTTTACATTTGTTTTTTCTTTTTTCATCGGGTATAGTGGCTTTACTCAAGTGTTGAAATAGTGAGGGTGAAAGATGGATAAAATCCTATTTGTTGAAGATGATGAATCTCTTGGTCTGGCGATTGAATTTTCGTTAAAAAGTGAAGGATTTGATGTGACAAGAGTAACAACTGTAGCCGAATCTAAACTTCATTTTCAAAAAGAGTCCTTTGATGTAGCGATTTTAGATATAGGATTGCCAGATGGCAACGGTTATGATTTGTGTACCTATCTGAAATCTCAAAGTAACATCCCTATTATTTTTTTGACTGCTCTAGACGAAGAGGCAAATGTAGTGATGGGCCTAGAAATGGGTGGTGATGACTACGTTACGAAGCCATTTCGATTACAAGAGTTACTATCTCGAGTAAGAGTACAATTGCGGAAGAAATTAACTACTTCCGTAACGGAGTTAATATCGAGCAGTATTAAGGTGGAGGTGGAGTCAACAAAGGTTTTTAAAGATGCGACCCCTGTGTCCTTAACTAATTTAGAGTACAAGCTTCTTCTTACATTGATGTCAAATGCTCATAGAACGATGCAAAGAGATGAAATACTAGAGAAGATTACGACTGGTGACGAGGTTTTTTTCGATGAAAATACGCTTTCTGTATACATCAGACGATTAAGGAGCAAAATCGAGGATGATCCTAAAAATCCAGCTTGTATTGTTACCCAAAGAGGTCTTGGCTATCGTTGGGATCAAGATGTCATAGAGTCTGTACGAAGCATTCCTAGCTAGAAAGAGGATAGAAATGAAAAATTCGGAGATAAAGACGAGTCTTGGTTTTCTAACCGTGATCTTGCTCTTATTTGTAGTGTATCAAACGATTATGTTGCAATCATTTTATAGCGATTTAAAGCGCGATTATATCAATACTTGGAGTGGGATTACGGGGAAGCTTGTAGAGAAAAACCCAGAAAATGAAAGTGAAATCATGCATATTCTATCAGGGAAAGAAAAGGAGTTTAACCCATATATCACTATTGGGAAAGACTTATTAAATCAGTATGGTATATCTGAAGATGTACCTTTGGATCTATTTCCCTACTTAAATCAACATATTTCAGACTATAACCAACTTATTTTTTGGGGTCTAGGACTCCTTTGTATCACACTCCTGCTGGTTAACTTGATACAATACAAATCCTTTTTCGATAAGATCAAGCAATTTATTTCGGCTGCTGATCAGATCGTGGAAGGGAATTATGAAGTAGTGATGAATGAAAATAGAGAAGGGGACTTAGCTAGATTAGCGGTGTCGTTTCAATCGATGAAAGAAGTAATACGAAAGAATATGCATGATTTATTTGCTGAGAAAACATTTCTCGTTCAGACTCTCCACGATCTCTCACATCAACTAAAAACACCCCTCTCCACACTAATGGTGAATAATGATATCTTGCTACATGGAAAATGCTCTCTTGAACAATGTCAAACGTTTATTCAGAGTAATCAAGTTCAGCTTTCTAGAATGAATGACCTGATCCACAATGTACTAAAGGTAGCGAAAGTAGATGCTAGAGCGATTGCTTTTGATAAAGAGAAAATCAATCTTGTTGAGACGATTTATGAAACAATTGATATCTTACAAAGTAAATGTCGTGAGAAAAACATCACGATCGATTTAGATGCGGCGGACGAGATCGTTGTTTCCCATGATCGAATTTGGATTCAAGAAGCACTGATCAATATCTTAAAAAACTCCATCGAACATTCTAATCTAGATAGCCAAATTTGTGTTCAGGTGAGAGATACTCCTATTCACACAGAGGTTATGATTCAAGATTTTGGAGAAGGAATTGAGCGTGACGACCTACCTCATATATTTGAGAGGTTTTATAAAGTAAAGCACTTCAAGAAGCGTGATTCGATTGGAATCGGATTAGCACTTGCTAAGTCAGTCATCGAAGCTCATGATGGATTTATTCGAGTGGAGAGTAGGCGGTTTGAGTTTACTAGATTTACGATTACCTTTTTGAAGTATTGACCCTCGTGAATCGAGGGATTTTTTATGTGATTATGTGGAAAATATATTTAGGCAGTCCGAGAAAGATATCTACTAAAAAATAACTTCTTTGAAAAAACTTTACAACAGATCTAAATAATCGATATAATATAAAGTAGGTTATGAAAATATAGAATAGGGTGAAAAAAATGAAAGAAGCATGCAAGAAGCTATGGTTGAAAAGTGGGATCTTAGTGGTGTCTGGGTTGATGGCTATGTCTGGTTTTCATATCATTCCACAAGCATTTGCTGCATCCGATTCAGGGGAATCTGTGGTTACGAAAGGTTCTGGAAAACATGTTCGGTATATGATTACTCAATTCAAGAGAGATGTGACGGGAGATAGAGTAAAGGATGTAATCACACTAATCGGTCAAAAAGAGTTTCCACAGGATGGCTGGAATGAAAAGCTATATCTTCGAGTGGTTGATGGGAAAAGTCACAAAAGGACACAAGTAGAAGTGGGGAATGGCGGATATGAGCCAAGTTTGAGATTTGGAGACTTCAATGGTGATCGTATAACAGATATCCGGGTACATATTTTCTCTGGAGCAACAGGCCACAGCCCTATTGAAAATTATTACTACACAGTCGATAAGGGCAGTTTATCTGAAATAAAATGATGTTAGTTAGACAAGCTCTTCTGAAGCACGATCAGAAGAGCTTGTTTTAGCTTGCTCTAATGCAGAGGGAGCTTTTTTAAATTATATCCAGGTTAGAAGTCATTTCGATACACCAAACTGGGGATGTTGTGTACACCAGTACCCCTTTTTGCTCATATGTAAAATGTATTTGACATATGAAAGTACATGTATTTTAATAGAATATGTAAAACATAATTTACATTTTAAGGACTGAGGTAGAGGAGATGAAAAACCGCATTCATGAACTGAGAAAGGCTAGACAAATTTCACAAGAACAGTTAGCTAAACTGTGTGGTGTTAGTAGACAAACAATTAATGCTATTGAAAATGACAAATATGATCCAAGTCTTGAGTTAGCCTTTAAACTAGCAAATAAGTTAGATGTTTCAGTAGATGAGCTTTTCATCTATAAAAAGGGGAGATAAATTTGGTATACATAGTTTTGATTATCGTTTTTATGGTTGCTTCTTTTTTAATTAATTATCTTTCAACGGAGAGTTCCCCGATTAAGGGCGGAGATGAAAGGCAAAAATTCATTCGTCAAAAGGCTACTGCTGGTAGTTGGAACACTATAATGATTTGTTGTTTATTGAAGTATGTATCGAGTTTACCTTATATGAGAGACTGGATGGGTATCGATGTTAACACAAAGCCTGTATTGTCTGAATTCTATTTAGACAAGGGGTTAGACATTATCATAATCGGTCTAATCTCATATGCAATAAACTATCAGCTTACGAAAAAAATCGTAAGTTAAGGTAACAAGATTCACAAATAGGAGAGAGCAATGATACGTTGCCTGGATCGGCTACAGTAAGTTAGACAGAAAAAATAAGGTCAGTTTCAACAGGTGAAACGAGGAGAATGATCTATGTCCAGAAAGGCAAGACGTACTTTTACACCCAAGTTTAAAGAACAAATGATGCAACTATATCAAAATGGCAAGCCAAGAAAAGATATTATTGAGGAGTATGAACTAACTCCCTCTTCTTTGGATAAGTGGATTCATCAGAGCCAAAATAGCGGTTCCTTTCCGAGAGAAGGACAATCGAACCAATGAAGAAAATGAACTGATTCAAATGCGTAAAGAACTCCAACGCTTATGAATGGAAAATGATATTTTAAAGCAAGCAGCGCTGATCATGGGACGAAAGTAAGAGTGATCAGGGAAAACCGGCACAAATACTCAGTATCATCAATGTGTGACGTCCTACAAATCCCTAGAAGTACTTATTACTATGAAAAGAAGCACCAGATATCTAAGGATCATGCGATCACGCACGTGATCGTTGAAATCTTTCAAAAGAGCAGACAAACCTATGGAACACGTAAAATAAAAGTTGAGCTCAAGAAGCAGGGATTCATCGTTTCCATACTGACCGTGGGAGTGAATTCAATAATCGACTGATTGATGAAGCTTTGACAACTTTCCAGATTCAACGGTCGTTGAGCCTGAAAGGCTCACCACATGATAATGCTGTTGCCGAAGCAACGTTTAAGCTCATCAAAACAGAGTTTGTCAATGGTGCAAGCTTTAAATGCCTACAGCATCTATCTCGGGAATTACTTGATGATGTTCACTGGTTTAACAACATCCGTATTCATGGCACTCTAGACTATTTAACTCCTGTTGAGTATAAATCCAAACACCTTAAAAAATTGTCTAGTTTTCTGTTGACAGTCCAGGACTTGTATAGCGATGAATGAGATTGATATAGTACAAACATAGTCTTGAATAAAATCACTACTTATTTAGTAGGCAATTCTTCCCCTTTGAGGAGGTCATCTTTTTGATGGAAGAGATGTTTTTGATTAGAGTTGGAGATAGTTTTAATGCTACAGATGATGATAATATCTGGGACTTCATTTTAGACTCGTACAAAGGTCCTGATACGCAAGAAGAGTATGTAGATTGGAATATTATTGATTTTGCAGAGATCACAGAACAAGATAAAGAGAAGTACAGAATTGATACCAACTCGGATGAGATCCTTACAATTTTGGCATCGGTTCATGACGAAGCAGAGGAATTGATTGGCTCGACAATCTTTAAAATTGAGAGAAGAAAGAGGGTTTCTCCTGAAATATGGACGATCTTGGATGTACAGCAGGGGAGTGAGGAGACGGAAAATCTAGTCCCGATTGATAAAGAATGGTTAGATTCGCTCAATGATGCTTCAAATTGAACGTTCGACTGTAAGTTGGATTCATTTTCGTACATTGGGGTAATGGTTTGGATCGAAGTTAGAAGGTGATTCAATATGAAGAAGAGGTTTAAGAATCGAAACAAATCATTACAACAATTTGGATATGAATTTTTGGTTGTGTGTCCATCCTGCCGCCAATGTGCAAAGATCATCACTCTAGAAGATACGGATCCACGTTCACTAGGAGCGAAACGAAGGTTATTTTGTACTCATTGTGGTCACAACAAAGAGCTAGTTCCAAAGGGAAATCATTATCGCTATGATATTGGAATTAGCACCCCACGTCATTGGAGAGGGGATAATAGGGAATTCAAAAAAACATGTTCTATGCATCCACGCCGTTGGCTAAAGGGTACAGGTCGGATAGGGGAGACCTTTGATATACAAATAGGTGGCCCATTTGATTGGTATTTTGGTATTCCTGTATACCTTCAAGCTAATTGTTGCGGTCACAAGTTATGGGCGTATAATCTCGAACATCTAGAGTACATAGAAAGGTATGTCGAAGCTGAGTTAAGGGATTCCAATTCTGCTAATCGAAGCATAGAGAGTAGATTACCAAAGTGGATCAAGAGTGCTAGAAATCGAGAACGTATTCTTACATGTATTGAACAAATGAGGCGCTCTTTAGTCGCAGGATCAAAATAAGGTAACAGTGGGGTATTGATATCTTCATCTGGATCGAAGGGAGGATGGGCTGAATGTGTCGCTGGTCTCAATCAAAAGACCGTTGATGAGTGTATGTATAGAGCTAAAATCTAAATGACCGAATATGAACGAGATAAAGCTTACCGTAAACGATCCACCAGATGACTAGTAAATGCAGGGATAATCGTAACCACTCGTTTAATCACAAACCTTAGCCCACTAATCAAATTTGTAAATAGTATTTGTTCGCCCCTCTAGCTTATTAATGCAGAGGGAGCTTTTTTAAATTATGTTCACTCATGATTTAACTCTATATGTCTTTTTGGTTAATATATGATTTTGAAATATCTTATCATGTCATACCCTAATACAAAGTAATCATATATGTATTATAAGCATTTGTATCGAATGGAGGGATGATATGAATCGTTTGATTACCTTTATTATCGTGGGGTTCTTTGCTCAGCTTGTGGATGGTGCGCTAGGGATGGCGTATGGGGTGACGTCGAGTTCATTATTATTGCTGTTCGGGATTGCGCCAGCGATTGCATCTGCATCTGTGCATATGTCTGAAGTGGTGACAACGGCGGCTTCTGGGGTTTCGCATATCCGTTTTGGAAATGTAGATAAGAAAACGGTTCTTCGTTTGATTTTGCCGGGTTCAATTGGGGCGTTTATGGGTGCCTGCTTTTTAAGTAATCTACCTGGCGAATTGGTGAAACCGTATGTTGCGATGTTTTTATTTTTACTAGGTGCCTATGTTCTATTTCGGTTTTCATTTGTTCGTTTTAAGCAGAATATGAACCTGTCAAACCGAACTCCTAGTAAAAAACTACTCGTCCCCCTAGGGTTTATCGCAGGATTTGCAGATTCTACAGGTGGTGGTGGCTGGGGCCCGCTTGCTACGCCTGTCTTGATGGCGCGAACGGAACTGGAACCACGAAAAGTAGTAGGTTCCGTAGATACCAGCGAATTTGCCATAGCTTTCTCTGCTACATTAGGCTTTTTGATCTCACTCGGATGGGAGCAGTTTCACTGGGAGTGGGTGTTAGCCCTGATGATTGGAGGAGTCATGGCAGCCCCCATTGCCGCTTGGTTAGTACGACTCATCCCTGCCCCTATATTAGGAGTCCTAGTAGGTGGACTCATTATCATGACCAATCTAAAAACGTTATTCAGTGTTTTTAGCATCAGTTCATCTAATATTCAAAACTATACCTACTCGCTTTTTGGTGTGGTCTGGCTTGTTGCTGGGTTTTATACGATTCTGCGTTATCGGAAATATAGGAAACAAGTACTGGATGAAGAACAAAAAAGTCATCCAACAAATGGATGACTTTGTACAATGAAATCCGATCTTCTGTCGGAATCTACTATACAGACAAATCCTTCGTCCACAAGCTCATGTCCTCAAATTTGTCATGTATATTGCAATTTTTTGTTAATCTACCCGTATACTCGTAGCCAAGTTGATGAAATGCCATATTCATTCCAAACGAAAGAGATCTTGCTAATGAGTATACGCAAAAAATACTTCTTTTTTTTAGCTCACTTTCAAGTGAAAGAATTAAATTCTTGATAAATCCATGCCGACGATGTTCTGATAATGTAGCGCAATCCGTTATCTCTGCATTGTTATAGGTCGTATTTAATTCTGCAGAAGCGGCACTTACAATTTGATCTTCGCTTTCAACCACATAAAAAATGGTGCCGTTTTTAATCGCATTTCGAACGTATGTTTCATCATTCATTGGAGTTGGATAAAATTGAAAAATAGTGTTGTACAAGTCTGCTAGTTGCTCTGCATCCTCTTCTATTGCTAAACGCATGTGATAGTTACTTGAAAACTCTTTGGGATCCGATGTCATGGGGTGGGTTTGCACTTTTTGTAGGATCTCATTTTCTTTTATCCAATGGTCACTGGTTCGCCTCTCAAGACTAAAATAAAGGGCTACGCTATATGCATCACTTCCGTTAAAGTATCCTTTAAAGATCCCTTCTAACATGTAACCTCTGGACACAAAGGATTGCCAGTCCTCACTTCTTGCTTTCACAAAAACTTTAGTAAAGTGGTATTGCTTGGCAATTTCTTCAATACGTTTCATGATTGAGAAAACATTTCCCCTGTAATCATCTACACGAAGTCGATCACCCGCTGGGTCAACATAAATTTGTACTGTAAAATCTAAGCCTGTCTCAACTCGATTTTCGACATGCATAGGTGTATCGATCATGACTCTCACTTCCTTCCTTTATTGGACCATATCTTTGTTCATCACATTACCCGCTTCCAACTTTTCTGCTAATGAAAATGCAGTATCTTGCCCAACGCTCCGAATGAGGCTAAGAGGAATTTTCTTGCCAAATATGAACCGCATCCTATATTTAGGTTAATACACCTTTTCGGGGGCTTGGGCAAAAACTGCCGTGATGGAACCAAATCAAAAACTGAAAAAAAAGACCTGTTGGCTTCAGGTCACATGCTACTAACAATGCAAACACTTTTTAATAGCATGTGTTTACAGATATGATATTATATTCAGAAATATTATATCTTATTTCAATGTGGCAGTCAATATTTAGTTTACCTTTTATTCTTCACAACACTAAAACCTTTGTTCCCAACTAATTAAGCTTTCATTAAGAGACAATTGTAGAGTTCCTACCATTCTGATATACTCAACTGGAACCAATGTAAACTTAATATAAGTAGATAGTTTACATTGGATTGGGAGGTAGGAGCATGTCACAGAGCTATCAAGAACTACTAGAGAAAAATGAGAAGTATCTTTGGAATCCATTCACGCAAATGAAGGAATATTTACATGATAACCCAATCATTATTGAACGTGGCCAAGGGGTCAAGCTAATCGATGTACGAGGAAACGAATACTACGATGGAAATGCTTCCGTCTGGCTAAATGTGTTCGGTCATAATCGAAAAGAGCTAAATGAAGCGATTCAACAGCAACTAGAGCACATTGCTCACTCTACCCTATTGGGAATGGCAAATGTACCATCTATTTTATTAGCAGAGCGACTTGTTCAGCTTGCTCCGGATCGCTTACAAAAAGTTTTTTACTCGGATAGTGGAGCAGAGGCGGTTGAAATCGGATTAAAGATGGCGTTTCTCTATTGGAAGCATCGCGGGAGACCCGAGAAGCAGACGTTTCTCAGTATGAAAAATGCGTACCATGGTGATACCGTGGGGGCGGTCAGTGTAGGGGGAATTAGCACGTTTCATCAAGCCTTTGATCGATTGCTGTTCCCAACTGAAAAGGTTTCGTATCCATATCCGTATCGTTTTTCTGGAACCGTGGAGGAATGTAAACAGAGTTGTCTAGATGAATTAGAGCAGGTACTAGAAGATAAATCAGATCAGATTGCAGGTCTAATTGTAGAGCCTATGGTGCAAGGGGCAAGTGGGATTATCGTGATGCCAGATGGTTTTCTCGCTGAGGTAGAAAAGTTGTGCCGTCAATATGATGTTCTCCTTTTAGTAGATGAAGTGGCTACCGGATTCGGCCGGACAGGGAAGATGTTTGCCTGTGAACACGAAGGAATTCAGCCCGACATCATGATGGTAGGAAAGAAACTAACGGGTGGATATCTTCCTGTCGCGGCGACTCTTACTTCGGATGAAATCTATGATGCCTTTTACGGGGATCATGCAGAAGGAAAAACCTTTTTCCATGGCCATTCCTATACAGGAAATCAGCTTGGATGTTCGGTAGCGCTTGCGAGCCTCGAACTTTATGAGCGTGAGCATATGGTTGAGCATGTTCAAGAAGTAAGTAAGTCGTTATCGATTTGGTTAAAAGAGTTTGAAGGGCTTTCTCATGTGGGAGATGTTCGACAATTGGGACTGATCGTAGGTATAGAGTTAGTGCGAAATAAGGAAAGCAAAGAGCCGTATGACTTTGAAGAGGCGATCGGGGTACGGGTTTGTAGACGAGCGAAGGAATTAGGATTAATCACTCGTCCACTTGATGCCGTGATTACTTTAATCCCACCGCTCATCACGACAAAGGAAGAGTTAAGAGAGATGCTTACGATTTTATATCAGGCTATTTCTGAGGTTACAGAGGGGTGAGCAAAGGAATCTTTATTACGGCGACAGGAACAGGGATCGGGAAGACTGTGATCACAGCTGGTTTGGCGCTTGCACTACGGGATTATGGCTTTGATGTAGGGGTACTAAAACCTGTGCAAAGCGGACATGCCCTCGATTCTCCCGAAAGTGATGGGATGGTGCTAAAAAAATTAGCTGAGATAACAGCTCCCATTGAAGAAATCGTTACCTATAGCTTTCGTGAACCAGTAGCACCCCAATTAGCGGCAGAGATAGTGGAGATCGAAATAGATCGTATGCGAATTCTGCAACATGTCGAACGGCTAAGAGCAAGGCATGATGTGGTATTGGTTGAAGGTGCTGGTGGACTAATGGTTCCAATACGACATGATTACAGTGTTGCAGACTTAGCGAAAGAGATCGGCTGGCCACTTCTGATTATAGCGCATCCGCTTCTCGGTACAGTGAATCATACCGTGCTAACGACCCTTGTTGCCAGACAGATGGGGCTACATCCGATGGGTGTCATCTTAAATGGTCTCCGAGAAACCGACGAAGATCCAAGTGTTGCGCACAATTCCCGTTTTATTGAACAGATGGCCCAGATCCCCGTTTTAGGAACGGTTCCATGGCTAGGAGCGGATCTATCATCTCATACGATAAGGCAAGCCATGAGACAGAATGTGAATATGACAGAATTGATCGAGTGGATTGATTCATGAGGAGGAGCAAATATGTTAACGATCACATCTACAAATTGGGAACGATACGCTGATAAAGCACTACAGGGAGAACTTCTAACTATGGAAGAAGCATTATCCATCCTAGATGCAGAGGATTCTCAGCTACTTCCCTTACTACAAGCCGCTTTTCGAGTTCGGTATCATACCTTTGGCAGAAAGGTAAAACTGAACATGATTATTAACGCTAAGAGTGGATTTTGTCCAGAAGATTGTGGCTATTGTTCCCAATCGATCGTTTCCGATGCGCCGATTGAGAAATATACGATGATGAAAAGAGATGTTCTCGTCGCTGGTGCGAAAGAAGCGTTGGCTCGAAAGGCAGGAACCTATTGTATCGTAGCAAGTGGCCGTGGCCCTACTGAACACGAGCTAGAGGAAGTGATTGAAGCAGTAAAAGAGATTAAACAAGATTTAAAGATGAAAGTGTGCGCTTGCTTAGGAATCTTACGAAATGATCAAGCGGAGAGACTGAAAGCGGCAGGCGTCGATCGTTATAATCACAACTTGAATACAAGTAAAGATCATTTCTCTAATATCACGACCACTCACAACTATGATCATCGGGTGCAAACCATCGAACAAGCAAAAACAGTTGGAATGTCTCCGTGTTCGGGTTGTATCGTGGGGATGGGAGAGACTCGGGAGCAAGTGGTTCAGATAGCTTATGCTCTGAGGGAGCTTGATGCAGATTCCATCCCTGTAAACTTTCTTCATTCGATTAAAGGAACGCCGCTAGAAGATACACAAGATTTAGATCCACGTTACTGTTTGAAGGTGTTAGCTCTAATGAGATTTATCAATCCAAGTAAAGAAATCCGGGTTTCTGGGGGCAGAGAAGTGAATCTGCGCCATTTGCAACCACTCTCCCTCTATCCTGCAAATGCGATCTTTGTGGGGGACTACCTGACGACGGAAGGACAAGCCTCTTTAATAGATCATCAGATTATTGAAGATTTGGGATTTGAGATTGAAGAATGCGCGCTGTAAACCATTGGGACCATTGGATTGAAGAAGAATTGGGGCGTATGGCGGAACAGGATTTAACACGTGAATTGAGAGTAGTCACGGAATCTGCGCAACCGGTATGTTTGCATGAAGGGAAATCATTGCTTAATCTTTCTTCCAATAATTATCTAGGCTTAGCAGGTCACCCTCAATTGGCTGATGCGATTAGGCAAGCGATAGAACGGGGGGCGGGTGCAGGGGCTCCTTCTTCCCGTTTAATTGTGGGGCATGAGGAAGAGACAGCTCGACTAGAATCGGAATTAGCGAACTGGCAAGAGTCCGAAGCTACATTGGTTTTCGGCAATGGTTATATGGCAAATCTGGGTGTTTTGTCTTCGTTATTAGGGAGAGGAGATGCGGTATTTAGCGATCGGTTTAATCATGCTAGTATCGTGGATGGGATTCGTCTTAGTGGTGCGACCCACTATCGGTATCGTCATCGAGATGTGGACCATTTGGAGACCCATTTGAAAAAGGCGGATCAAAAAGGGATCGGGCGAAAGGTAATCGTAACAGATGCGGTGTTTAGTATGGATGGAGATCTCGCACCCCTTCAGGAAATCGTTTATCTAAAAGAGCGCTATGGTGCGGCCTTATTTGTGGATGAGGCTCATAGTGTGGGAGTGATTGGGGCACAAGGGAGAGGTTTGGCTCACGAGCTAGGTATTGCCGAGCAAGTGGATTTGCACATGGGGACATTTAGTAAAGCGTTTGGCGTATATGGAGCTTATGTGGCGGGAAGAAGGGAATGGATTCGCTATCTCATTCATACGGCTCGTAGTTTTATCTATACGACAGCGCTTTCCCCAGTGATCATTTCAGCCATCCGTCGCTCTTTGCAACTGGTGCAACAGGGGGATTTACTACGTCAAGACCTGGCGAGAAAGTGTCTCTATTTTCGTGAAGAGCTTTCTCAATGTGGATTTAGGCTCACCCACTCTATGACACCGATCATTCCGATTGTGCTAGGGGAGAGTTCGACTACACTTCAGTTTAGCCGCCGATTAGTCGAGTGCGGAATACTGGCTGTGGCGATCAGACCACCGACTGTTCTTCGAGGAGAAGCACGGGTTCGGTTTTCCTTGATGGCAAGTCATCGAGACGGGGATGTACAAGAAGCGATTCGTAAGATTGGTCAAATTGGACATGAATGTAAGGTGATTACATGAGTAGAAAAGAGCATGCATTTTTATGGATCTCGGGCTGGTCGGTTCCGGAAGGGATTTGGGAGCCATTTCATGGGGAGTGGCCTGATTATCATCATGTTACGCTCTCATTTTGTCATTGTGAACAGGTAGAGCACGTGATGGAACAGGCGATCCAAACATTGGGGAAGATGGAAGAAGATGAAGTAACAGTGGTGGGGTGGTCTTTAGGAGCGATGGTTGCTTTGGAGCTGACTCTTCGTTTTCCTGGGCGGATCAATTGCCTTTTTCTCATCGGTGGTGTGGCTGATTTTATGAAGCAGGGTCATGATGATATAGGATGGGATGAACGTGTACTTAGAAGGATGAAAAAGCAACTATGTTCGAATAGACAGGAAGTGATTCGTTCATTTGATCAAAAAATGTTTTCGTTGCTTGAACATGAGGATGGATGGGGAAAGAGATGGCAGGAGGTGTTTCGGAAGCATCTGCCTTCCCTCGCCTCTTTACAAGCAGGGCTTGATTTTTTACGAGAATTTTCACTTCGCGGTCGAGGGAAGGAGATTTTGACCCCTGTTTTTCTATTGACGGGATCGAAAGATGATATCTGTCCTACCACGGCGACATTGAATCTAGCAAAACAACTTCCTAACGCGGATTGTACGATTTGGACTGAGAGCGGCCATGCTTGTTTTTGGACGCAAAAGGAGCGTTTTCAGCAGTGGATAAAGGAGTGTCTACATGGAGAGCATTCGTAAAGCCAAAGTAGCGAATCGTTTCAATCGTTCCGTTTTGACATATGATCAACAGGCAAAGGTGCAGAAGCAGATGGCCCATCAATTGATTAAACTTCTCTCGTATAGGAGAAATCCAGTAGAGAGAATCTGTGAAATTGGTTGTGGCACGGGGTATTTAACTAGTCTCCTTATTGATCGATATCCATATGCAGAGATCGTGGCCATCGATCTAGCTCCTAGAATGATGGAAGTGGCAAAAGAAAAAGTGAAAAGCCCTCATG
Organism: Thermoactinomyces sp. DSM 45891; assembly: GCF_900119485.1. Taxonomy (GTDB): domain Bacteria; phylum Bacillota; class Bacilli; order Thermoactinomycetales; family Thermoactinomycetaceae; genus Baia. The sequence goes on along the minus strand of NZ_FPJZ01000001.1, from coordinate 520,775 downwards.
TTCATTGGATCGCAGGGGATGCAGAAGAGTTTAAACAGCTAGTTTCTGGCTCCTTTGATCTCATTATCTCCAATGCGACGATTCAATGGTTAACGAATCCAAAGAGTACTGTGCATTCGTGGGCAGAAGCGCTTAAACCTACTGGATGGCTAGTCTCTTCTACATTCGGGCAAGACACTTTTCGAGAGTTAGCGACTACCTTCCAAAAAATAGAAAAAGAACTCCTGATTGAATCAAGTCAGCATCGTCTACTGATGCATTCATTGGAGAAATGGCAAGAGGTATGGAAACAAGCTGAGCTGACGATGTTAGAGGGAATAGAGGATTGGAAACGGATTCCGTATTCTAGTTGTCGGGATTTTTTACAAAGTATTAAGGAGACCGGAGCCAATTATAGTGAAACGAAACCATCATTATCCGTATATCGAAAACTACTCCCACGAGTGATGGACCAATATGATCAAATCTATCAAATGGGATCAGGTGTATATGCAACGTATCATTTGATGTATCTAGTAGGGCAAAAGATAGGATAGTGTAGACCGAGATACGGATAAGTGGATGAGCAGAGAATTGCTGAAAGTGGTAGAATGATTCATGTGAGCTATTGCACAATGAGTTTTTCTGGAATAATATAGAAGGAAAATGATAGAGTAGGTAGGCGAGGAAAATGAAACGTTTCTTAATAGTAGGAGCAGTAGCAGTTGGTGTTATGAGTATGGTAATGGGATGCTCTAAATCGAACGATCATGCTGGGCATAAAGAAATGGCAAATCAGCAAGCAGCAAGCACTTCTACAAATGATGTAACGAGAGATAATTGGCTGGTTCCAGAGTTTACATATACGGATCAAGATGGGAAGAAATTCGGAAGTCAGGATTTAAAAGGAAAAGTATATTTAAGTAATTTTATTTTTACTAGTTGCCCAGATGTTTGTCCTCCTATGACCGCGAATATGAGGAAAATCCAAGAAGATTTGAAGGCAGATGGATTAAATGTAGAGATTGTCTCTTTTAGTGTTGATCCAGAGACAGATAAGCCTGCGGTGTTGAAGGCGTTCGGAGAGAAGCATAAAGCTGATTTTTCTAATTGGCATTTCTTAACGGGATATGCGCTCTCTGATATGGAGAAATTAGCGCGTGAGACTTTCAAGGGGACAGTGGAGAAGCAAGAGAGCCAAGTTCAGGGCGGAAAACCACTCTTCCAACATCCAGTTCAATTTTACTTAGTGGATGGAACGGGTAAAGTTCGTAAGTTTTATAACGGAATGAATCCAGATCAAGCTTTAATTAAAAAAGATGTGAAAGAAGTGTTGGGTAGTAAGTAGATAAGAAAAAGCATGATGGGAAGCGATAGTTTCTTTCCATCATGCTTTTTTGTGTTGTTTGTTGATAAATCGGCTATTGAAAGCATTCGTAAGCTTGATTCAACCTTTTCGATAACCTCTGTAAGCTCTTTATTATCTCTACTAATTCACTTGATTGGAATGAGACAACTTCCGTTTATTCCAACCTATAATCACAAATCCTATCGCCCAGGTGATAAGTAGCAGAATCATCGCTTCGATATAACTCACCCGTTTCATTACAAGGGGCATGATAACAAGTAGGAGGCCAAGTAGAGCTGTGAGGATTCGGGTGATGGTAGCCCAGCTATGAACGGCTCGCCGGGCAGATACGGGATACAGTTTTACCCAGAGTGGATACGTTTGCTGAGTGATTAATCTAGGCATTTGAAGAACGAAGAGACCGATTGCAAGGGGAGTAATCGCCCAAGATACCCATGCATAAGGAAGGCTGACGACGAAGAGGGCTGCCCAGATCCAAATCCGATAAAAACTAGCAAACAAGTCACTTCGCCTGATCAAGGTGCGCCAGTATAAATAGGTAAATGGCTCCTTTTTTGTTGTAAAGCGATGGATGATAGCGATAAGCCATGTTCTTTTTTTAATCGGTGGCTCGACTCCTCGCAACTCTACAAACCAACTAGCAAGTGATTGCCAACGATGTCGTATGATCGATTCTCTTTTTTGCCAGATCATCCACGGCATTTGGCTGGTTTTGGTCGTTTTATATAGCCAAATAGAATGAGCGATTGGAAGAAATAGAGCTAGCACGGTGTAGATTTGATAGGGATGGAGTGACCAAAATACGAGAAATGCCGTAATTCCCCAAAGGCAAGCCTGATCCAATATGTTCGAAAATCCTTGGAGCTTGCGATGGTCTTCCATCACCCGTACCCACAAAGTCCAAACTTGTAGAGCGAGTAACATACTAATTGCCGTCCACCATTCTAACGAAGTACCGATCCGAACTCGATAAAGGGGATAAAGCAGGAAAAGAACGATGGTAAGACGAAGCATAGCCATACCTGCTGAGTATAAAAAGGCCGTTTTTCTCCAAGCGGGCATCGTGTGCTCGAGAGGAAGTAAAAAAACTAAATCCGCTTTTTCGATCCACGGACGGAATTCTACGCTTGAGAGGATATATGTAAGAATCCCCCATACAACCCAATCAAATGGGAAAGTAGCAGGTAGCTCCGTGAGTAGGGTTTGATATGCTACGTAAAAACCAATTAAGAGAATGCCTAGAACCAGAGGCGTCCCTCCGCCGCTTGCGATCAGAGTGATGATTCGCGTGGCCTTCGTCCATGTTATATGGATACGTTGTTGTAGTAAGGGTTTATTCTGTTTCATCGATGATCCCCTTTTACAACCGATATAAAGAGTTCGTGCAAGGTGGCATGTGGACGCTTGGCCTGGCTTCGCATCTCTTGGATCGTCCCCGCAAGGGCAATATTTCCTTGATGAATACAAACATATCGATCACAAAGTTTCTCAGCCATATCAAGTATGTGAGTCGAGATTAAGATACCGGTTCCCTTCTCTTTACGTTGTTGTAAGAGCATCGCTAATTCATCGATAGCAATGGGATCGAGTCCCACAAATGGCTCATCTACGATCAGATACTTACATTCCGTGAGAAAGGTACAGAGAATCATAATTTTTTGTTGCATTCCTTTGGAAAATGTATCGGGGAACCAGTTACGAGCCCGTTCCATTTGAAACTGCTGTAAGAGTTGCTCGGCTCGTTTATGAAAGATTTCGTCTGATAGTCCATAGGCAGAAGCGGTTAATTCAAGGTGTTCCCATAATGTTAACTCTGGATAAAACAAAGGCATTTCTGGTATGTAGCCGATCTTGGACCGAAAATCTTCTGGTTGATCAGATAGTGTGGACCCATCAATCGTGATCGAGCCACTATGTGCGTTTAGTAGACCTAGGATATGTTTCATCGTGGTACTTTTACCAGCCCCATTTAGCCCAATGAGACCAACTGTTTCACCGGGGTTTACTTGAAAAGTAAGGTTATGAATAACGGGGCTTGTACGTGAATAACCACCGGTTATATTTTGAATGGAAAGCAATGTAGTTCACCTCTTGTTTGTGGAAAATGACTAACCCTTATTTACAGAAAATGATTAACTCCATTGTACAGAAATAGGGTTAGTTGGTCGACTACAATAATCTAGGAAGTAGGAACCCACATTGAATACATGGCAATGGATTATATGCATTCTCGTTTTCGGGCTATTACCCAATATTACACACTTATATTTAACCGGTAGACAGAAGCGAAACCAACTGCATAGTAGCTGGAAAGATGATTTGCCTAAAAAGGTCACATGGTGGATGAATGGGATCTCATTGTTGTATGGGATCATTCTACTTTCTATCAATTCCTTCCCTCATTACACTGAATGGTTCATCATTACTGGGATCTTATGGATCATGGGGATGATTGTGTGGTCGGATCTATGGGTGGGGATGATTCCGAATCTATGTGTGATTGTGATGTGTGGATTAGGGATTGTGGAGCAGATTCGGAGTGAATCCTATCAGGAGTATTTGCATACGGAATGGTTGATTGGAGTGGGGATTCTTTTCCTGTTCATCGTTTTGGCCTTGCTTACTCGTTCTATGGGCTGGGGAGATATCAAGCTATTAACCGCTCTTTTTATTTGGTTAGGTACATGGAATTGGGTTATTCACCTATGGATCGCATGTGTGAGTGCATGTGGGTTGGTGTTGCTACGAGCGTTCACAACCAAACAAATGGCTCGAAAACAAAAAATAGCTTTTGGTCCACATATTGTACTCGGGGCGATCATTGCTTGGATGGCAGGAGAAACGATGTGGGCAGGCTATCTAGAATGGTTTCTCTCATTCTAGTAAAATTGGCTAGTACGCAGTTCTAGTTTGGGTATTTGTCCATATACTGTGATAGAAAGTTTCTGGAGGGAGGATCTATTATGGTAAAAGTAAATGTAAAGCCCAAACGAGAAAAGTCTGCTGTAAACGATTCTCGGGATGATCATTTGGTAAAAGTCGCTACACATCCCCCTTCAACGGGACCTACGTCTGTGACCGTTGAACTGATTCAGAATGAGGAAGAAAAGAGAACTCCAGACATAGAGCCAGTGGAATCGAAATCGCCCGCTCAGGGACGTACCTTTCTAGATGCATTAAGTGCGTATCGCTTTCGAAAAGTTTTCTCGATCGAAGATGATCGGGAGGCAGAGATCATCGAGTGGAGTTCCCCTCATACTCCCCCTCGAAACTCGAAAAAACGAAAGTTTAACTGGAAAAAAACATGGCTACAGGTCGTGTTATCGATAGTAGGTGCAACGATCTTAGGTTCGATTATGGGGGTATCCGTTCTATCTCTGTTTTTTTCGGGTGATTCACAAAAGCGACCAACGAACTCCATTGATTCACATCTCACACCGAAAAGTGATTCGAAACAAGAAACCCCTGTTCAGGGCGATCCCAACCATTTTCCAGAGATGCCTTTTATTTTGATGGAAACAGGAGGCTACGGTGACGCATCCGCTGCACAAAAAGCTGTTTTTGAGCTTCGTTCAAAGGGATTTGCTTCAGTATTATCGTTTACGAATCCAGATCGAATCCTCGTAGGAATGACAATCGATGAGAAACAAGCAGGACAGTTGTCTCATTTTCTAAAACAAAAAGGGATTCCGGTAAGTTCAAAAAAGATACAGTCGTCTCAAAAAGAAACCAAGAAACAGATTGATTCATCATTGCAGTCGTTTATCCATCTAGGAAATGAAATGGTACAGGAGATGACACCCTTAACCGTAGCACAACTTACCAGTTCTAAAGAACCGCCGCCCCCCTTTCCATTTAAAGCAGAGTATCTAGAAAAGCATCGAAAGCTCCTCACGGATGGACAGGCAATCGCCAGCTCTTTACCACAAACATCTAAAAATTATTTATCGGAGATGATTAGAGGCATTGATCAGTCGGTACAAGCAGCCGAGGAAGCCCAGAAGAATCCAAATCCAGCATTGCTATGGATGATTCAAGAAGGGCTAGTCCGTTATAGTACTTCGTACCAGCAACTAATTGAATCATTTCAATAGTCAGTTTGGTTAGATTCTTGTTGAATAATGCCAAGTTTGCTAAACTAAAATTACCATAATTTTGACTGCACCTTTTTGATGAGGTGCTTTTTTGTACATATGAGGATTTTGGACGAAAGAAGGCGCTTATGTGGAGATTGTTTTAGCATCTAGCTCACCCAGACGACGTGAATTATTAGCCCATCTAAAAGTGGATTTTCGTGTGCAGACGAGTGAGGTTAGCGAAGAGATAGAAGGTTTGATAGAACCAGGTGAAGTAGTAGAAATATTATCTTTGCGTAAAGCGGCGAAAGTGGCTGAGGAAGAGAAAAATGCTTGGGTAATTGGTGCGGATACGATTGTGGTGCAAGGCGGACGGATTCTCGGAAAGCCGAGTGATCCAGCTGATGCGTTTGCGATGCTATCACGCCTTCAAGGAACTCGGCATCAAGTATTTAGCGGCATTAGTTTGATCGAAGTTAGGGATGGTGAGGTAAAGCGTTCGTTATCGAGGCATGCGATCACAGATGTGTGGATGAACCCGTTATCGGATCAAAGAATGAACTGGTATATCGAGACTGGAGAACCCATGGATAAGGCTGGTTCTTATGGGATTCAAGGATATGGGGCTAGTTTTATTAAAAAGATTGAGGGTTGCTATTTTAATGTAGTGGGGATCTCGCTATCCTTGCTGGTGGATATGTTAGAAGCCTGTTCTTGCCCACTGTTTGAGAAGTCAAAGTTGTAATGTGTAATGCATCAAGATGGACACCTAATCAATTCGAAATGTTTGGGAGAGGATTCTAGTGGAATGTAGTCGTTCTCAATTACTGATGAGAGATGTTCCAGCAGAGGAGAGACCTCGAGAGAGAATGATTCAACTTGGTGCAGAACACTTATCAAATGCGGAATTAATTGCTTTACTTCTTCGAACAGGCAGCCGCGGGGAGTCTGTTCTAGCACTAGCCCAGCGCTTGCTTACGGGGACGAATGGACTGCGAAACCTACACGGATCTTCTCTTCAAGAGTTGACGAAGATCCGGGGAATTGGGGAGGCGAAAGCGATTCAGATTTTGGCTGGGATTGAAATTGGAAAGCGTCTTGTCAAACATAGACGAGAAGAGCTAATATCCATTCAAAATCCAGAGACTGTGGCTGAATACTTGATGGAGGATCTTCGTTATCTCCCGCAAGAGCATTTTGTCTGTCTCTATCTTAATATAAAGAATAAAATTATACATAAAAAAGATATTTTTGTCGGAGGATTAAATTCTTCCATCGTACATCCTCGAGATATTTTTCGAGAGGGAATTCGGTACAATGCAGCTTCCATCATATGTGCTCATAATCATCCGAGTGGTGATCCTACACCTAGTCCAGAAGATGTAATGGTTACCCAGCGTCTAATGGAGGCTGGGGAGTTAGTGGGGATTGAAGTCGTGGATCATATCATTATTGGAGATGGTCGTTTTTGTAGCTTGCGAAATGAAGGCTTGATGTTTGAGCCGAGTTAAAACGGTTTTTTGACAATAAGAAGGAAAATGATGGAATTTAGCGAAAAAATAGAGTTGAGGCGGGGTGACGTGAATGGGGAAAGTGATGAAGCCTTACGTAACGATCAAAGGAACCAAGGATGGCCTATTGTTTTATTTTGATGATTCATGTCCCTATTCGGAGATTTTAGAAGAGTTAACCCATAAATTGGAGCATAATCAAGCGCTTTGGGAGGGACCAGATACAAAGATTCGAATTAAGTTGGGATCACGTCAAATTACACATGAAGAAGAACAGTTGTTACGTGATATATTTGCCCAAAAAAAGAATCTAGTGATCTATGGTATTGAATCAGAAGGAAGACCGCATCTAATTGAGTCTGAAATGGGGATTACGACTCTTTCGGGAACGGTTCGTTCTGGACAAGTCCTCACTCATATAGGAGATTTGCTATTTCTAGGTGATGTAAATCCGGGTGGCAGTATTCAAGCTTCTGGAAGCATCTATGTAATGGGAGCGCTACGGGGATTAGCTCATGCAGGGATGCATGGAGATGAGAGGGCAATCATTTCGGCATCGGTTTTTAAGCCAACACAGCTTCGTGTGGCCGATGTTATTTCTAGACCTCCCGATGAGTGGACTGAATTTGATAGCACGATGCGATTTGCTCATGTAGTGGATGGACAGATTTCGGTAGAACGTATGAATCATTTTTGTCAGATCCGCCCCGACCGAGAGTGGAAAGAAGTACAGAGAAGTTATCGATCGTTATAGAGAGGAAGGGGAGTCAAGTGGGAGAAAGCATTGTTGTTACTTCTGGTAAGGGTGGAGTAGGAAAGTCGACTACCACCGCAAATGTGGGTACAGCGCTGGCATTAGCAGGGAAGAAAGTGGTTATGATTGATACAGATATCGGGTTGCGTAATCTAGACGTCCTGATGGGTTTAGAGAATCGAATTGTATATGATATAGTTGACGTTATTGAGAAGAAATGTAGAGTGCAACAAGCACTTATAAAAGATAAGCGTTGTGACGAATTATATCTATTGCCCGCTGCGCAGACGAAGGATAAGAGTGCGCTTACATCGAATCATTTGCGCTGGTTGGTAAGTGAATTAAAAGAAGAATTTGATTATGTCATCATCGATTGCCCAGCAGGGATTGAATCAGGATTTCAAAATGCCATTGCTGGAGCTGACCAAGCGATTGTGGTTACCACCCCAGAAAATGCGTCGATTCGAGACGCTGACCGAGTGATCGGATTACTCGAAAAAGAGGATATGCCTACTCCTAAGTTAGTGATTAATCGACTCAAGACCCAAATGGTAAAGGAGGGCGGGATGATGGCGATTGATGAAGTCGTCTCGGTCCTCGCGATTGATCTACTAGGAGTCGTCCCTGATGATGAACAAGTGATTCGAGCTGGCAACGATGGCGAGCCAATCGTGTGGGAACGTAGTAGCTTATCCGGCAAAGCATATCGTAATATCTCGAAGCGAATTATGGGGGAAATGGTTCCATTACTCGTCCTAGAACCAGATTCCAGTATCTTGGTCAAAATGAAACGATGGTTAGGGTTTGCATAAACAGCTTTGGAGGAAGAAGGGGAAATGCCTTTCTTCCCTTTGCTATTTTTTAAGAAGGACAGAAGGAATGATACAAGATGAAGTTAAAAGGAAGTGCGTGGATCGCTTGGATATTTTTACTCCCTTCACTGCTCGTAATCGGGCTAGTGCTCTTTTATCCCTTAGCAACAGAGATTCGTTATAGTTTCATCGATCATCATGGTCAGATGACCTTTCAACACTACATAGAGTTATTTAGCTCATTTTTCTCATCTAATTCGATTTTTCGTGATGTCATATTCCAGACCATAGCGTGGACGGTTATCAATCTCTTTCTCCAGTTTACAATCGGTCTGGTACTGGCCCTGCTCTTAAATCGAATTCGGAAAGGGCGAGCGATTTATCAGACCCTGCTTATGATTCCGTGGGTCGTTCCGTCTTTTGTCGGGGCCTATGCATGGTTATGGTTGTTTCACGATCGGTTTGGCTTTATGAATCAAGTCCTACATAAAGTAAAGCTTCCGATTTTCCATTGGTTAGATGATGGTACGATTACGATGCTGGTCGTCATCATGGTAAATGTGTGGATCGGCGTTCCTTTTATGATGATCACGTTTCTCGGTGGGCTTCGAAGTATTCCAAGATCTTTATATGAAGTAGCTCGAATCGAAGGTGCCTCTTCATGGCAACAACTTACTCATATCACACTCCCTTTGCTCCGTCCAGTTGCCGTAACGGCTACGGCGCTAGGGATGATCTGGACCTTTAATATGTTTAATGTGATTTATATCGTATCAGGTGGTGGCCCTGCGAATTCGACTGAGACCCTCATAACCTATACATATCAGGAAGCGTTTCAAAATGGCAATATCGGCATAGCTTCTACTTATGGAGTCGTGATTCTTAGCTTTTTAATAGCATTCACCCTATATTATCAGCGTGTACTGAAAGCAAATCAGAACGAAGGGATGTACTATTAAAATGCGTAAATCAAATAAATGGGTTCACATTTTACTAGGAATTGCTTCGTTCGTCTCCCTATTTCCCATTCTGTGGCTGTTACTGACAAGCTTGAAGCCCGTATCCGAGATCTATAGTGACACGTTTCGCATATTGCCTAAGACGTTTACGATCGAGAACTATGTAGATGTAGTAACGAGGTCAGATGGAGTGTTTTGGACGTGGTTTTTAAACAGTATCATCATCTCGCTTTTGACAACGGTGATTGGATTGATTTTGTCCACTACTGCCGCCTATGCGATTTCTCGCTTTCGGTTCCGAGGGCGAAAAGGGATCACGATGAGCTTCCTATTTACACAAATGTTTCCGGGGATTTTACTCCTTGTTCCGCTTTCTATCATGATTGATCAGCTAGATTTGCTTAATACATACGTAGGCGTGATTCTCGCGTACTTAGCTATTACCGTTCCTTTTTGTGTGATGGTGTTAAAGAGCTTTTTTGATGCCATTCCCATCGAAATAGAAGAAGCGGCTCGAATGGATGGATGTTCGCAGTTTGGGATCTTCTGGCGAATGGTTCTTCCGCTTACGCTACCAGGCTTAGCCATTACTGCATTTTATTCTTTCCTAACAACGTGGAATGAGTTTATTATTGCTCTTACTTTCTTGAAATCGGAAGACATGTACACATTACCTGTCGGCTTACAGCATTTTGTAAACCAATTTAACACTCAGTATCACTTAATGGCTGCTGCGGCTATGATCATAACGGTGCCTACTTTGCTATTTTTCTTTTTCGCTCAGCGTTTGGTGTCAAATCGATATTTCTATAAAAAAGGGTGATCGTTTCCGTCTACGATCACCCTTTTTTATGACTATGAGCTCTTTTTCGTACCCATCCATTTCGAAATCTTATCTAACATACGCTCAAAAAATTTGCGCATCTTCATCCCCTCCTTCTTTACCACAAGCATATGAGCGAGGGACAAGACATATGATTGTACAAACAAAATCCTTTGTAAGGAATGGAAAGGAGGATCAGATTTTGAAAGAATGGGGTGTATATAATAAATCGCGTAGACAAGAACAAATTCGTCTGATCCGCCAAGGATCACATAAAATAAATTCGGCCCAGCCTGATCAAATGGAAATTTCTTCGGAAGACAGAGCGCCCGTTGCCTTGCTCACTACACAAGAAGGCGAGTATCCGAGCTGGGTGGCACCTCCTTTAACAGCTTCTAGTTATGCGATGGGAGGGATGCAACCTTGGGGAAAGGCGAAACCATGGAATAAGAAAGAGAAAAAACGAAATAAACCTGTGAAATTTCTTGTTCAGATGGTGATAGCGGCTACTTTGTTCCTTGGTACTACACTTGCTGTTCAACATCAAACCAAAGTAGGTCAGATGCTCACAAGTGCATTACAACATAATATGGATGTTTCTACTATTGCTAAATTGATAGATCAGGTGGTAGGGGAAAATGCTACCGTGCTACCTGCTTTTGTGGGAACGTTTCTAGAGCAGGCTAAGCCCGGAGATCAATTAGGTACGAGTTGGCAAGTACCCAGTAAAGGGAGAGTGTTTCTTCCCTATACATCTGAGCGAAAAGGAATGGTATTACAATTAGTCCAAAATGAACAAGTTCATGTAGCAAGAGATGGCTGGGTTTCCTTTGTCGGGACGAAAGAAGGATTAGGACAAACCGTTATCGTGGAGCATGAAGACGGGAGTGAGAGTTGGTATGGCTTTCTGGATAGGCCAACTATAAAAGCCAAAGCTGCCATGAAAAAGGGAGATGTAATAGGCAAAGCGGAAGACAAACAAGGTCAATCATTCCTTTATTTCGCTATCCAAAAACAAAATACTTGGCTAGATCCAACGAAGGTGATTTCATTTGGCTCCCCGAACTAGTTCGCCATGGAAAGGGATGAAGATTCGAATTCATCCCCTTTTTTGGCTGGTGATCCTGCTATCCCTTTGGACAGGGCACTGGATTGAAATACTTACCCTTTTTGTCGTGATCGTGATTCATGAGTTAGGCCATATAACCGCCGCCTGGTCATTTGGCTGGCGCATTCGTTCCATGGAGATTCTTCCCTTTGGTGGCGTTGCCAAGATGGATGAATGGGGGACTGTGCCGAATCGTGAGGAGATTGTCGTCGCGTTAGCAGGCCCGTTTCACCATGTATGGATGGTTTTAATCAGTGTCCTTTTTTATCAAGCAGGATGGTGGACAAAAGAGTGGACCTTGTATTTCATCGAAGGGAATCTATGGATCGCTACTTTTAACCTTCTCCCCATTTATCCGTTAGATGGGGGCAGGGTTCTTCAAGTATGGCTAACCTATCTACTTCCGTACCGGAACGCCGTTTCCGTTACCCTCTGGTGGAGCTTACTGGCCGCATCTCTGCTTGTAATCCTGTCCTTTTTCATTCCAGGAAGTCTCGTTCACGTCCCACTATTTTCGATTTCTGTCTTCCTTCTTTATAGCAATGTGATTTCGTATAGGCAAAGAGAATATCAATTTATCCGCTTTCTCTTGCATCGATTGGAGAAGGGGATCGATCCAAAGTGGAGGTCTGTTCAGATTAGACATGCTGGTGGAGCGACCCTACGTCAGATTGTGAAGTCTTGGTATAAAGAGAAGGAACACATTGTGGAAGTAATGGGTGAGGATGGTGGGGTACTAGGTGTGTTGACAGAGGAGCAGTTATTAAAGAGGTATTTCTCTAGCCCAGTTGTACCGAAGAAGCCGCCGCATCAGCGGATAAGTTAAGTAGGATAAGTCAAATTAAGAAATTAGCTATTTGTTAGTAAAAAGTGTAATCGGATTTAACTCCACGATTACACTTTTTGTATGAAAAAATGATAGAAGCATTCCAAAGAAAATCTAGGGGAAATAGCTTTTAATCAACATATTTATACATGCCATTAAGAAGGTTGTCACTTACTGCGACAGGTCCGCCTTGAACAAAAATCTGGTCAATCTTTTTTCCCGCTGTTTTCTGAGCATTTAGGTACTCCACTGCATAGGTACTTAATTCAGTTGGATGAGTAAGCAATATAGCTCCGTTATGTTTCGCCGCAAGAGGAGCACCTACTACGACATCAGAGTATATTTTCCCATGACTCGATGTGTATTCATTACCGCTTCCAATGACAACCGTTTTGATATCAAGACCGAATTTCTCGATGAGTTTGATATTGGTTTCATATTTCCCACCTAGAGTAGCAATTCGCTCCACTTTGTTTTGGGAAGAATAGGATTTTAATTTATTTGCAATAGTCTCTGAGACTTGCCCCGTACCACCTAGAATCACGAAGTTTTTATACTGTGGATATTTCTTCAGGAAGGAATCGACTGAGCTTGAAATCTCATCTTTATTTACATATAAAGTTGGATACCCTTTCGAAATCGAAACACTGAGTGCTGATGCGAAATAATCACCTTTCTTATCACTGGGTCGACTCTACGGGGAAAGAAGTAAGCACTTCAGCGAATCAAGCGAAAACGACCTTCCGCCCTATTGATGAAAATGGAATAGAATATCCAGATCCAGTGGATATCAAGCCGGGTCAAAGCATCAAAGTGAGGGCAAAGGTAATCGCACCAACGCTTAGCTCTTCGAATCTACGTGAAGAATTTACTTTGAGATGGGATATCTTGCAGGATTCAAAGAATTGGTTATCTCAAAGTGAGAAGCCAGTGGCTACGTTGAATCAGAAGGTGGCTGTTGAGAAGGATAAAACGGAGAAGAACCTTGGAGAAGCAGCGACCCATATTAAAGAAAATTCGGGTCCCAATAGTGTAGTGGGAGCCAACCTATTTAAGGGGAATTTTGCTTATAGCTTTACACCGTTTAAACATGCTACTAAAGGTTTTACTACTTACGCAACTCTTACCTATAACAGCTTGAATGATCAGTCCACCATTATGGGCAAAGGTTGGTCACTTGATACTAACTCGATGATGAGTATAGGTGCACCGATGAGTAACGTGGCTCAGATTGAGACGAAAACGGATAAAATCGTCTCTGGATCTGTTGTCTTGATCGATGATGAAGGAAGTAGCCATACTTTTACCTACGATAAAAATAAGAAAAAGTTTGTGCCTCCATCTGGAACCAATCTAACGCTACAATACCAGAGCGGTAAAGGTGGGAGTATCGAACAACGGAAGTGGATTGTTTCTGGATCGGATCAGCAAAAATATTACTTTAACCGGGATGGATACGTAACGGAAGTAGTAGATCGGAATGGAAATAAATCAACTTTCACCTATGAAAAGAAAAAGATTGATAATAAAGATACACATGTATTGAAATATATGACTGACACATCTGGTCGCCAAGTCTTAACGTTTACCTACACATCCAAGAATCAGCTTCAATATATCGATGATTTAGTAGGGGGACGAACAGCTCTTCACTATGATAGTGATGGCCGTCTCGTGAAAATCGTAGATGGTATTGATAAAAGCAATGGTTCCGAGTCACTTGCGAGAACCTATCAGTTTACCTATCATGCTACCAAGAAAAATATGATGACAGGCGTTATTGATCCAAGAGGAAATAAAACCTCTGTGCAATACATCGAATCGGGTACTGATGCCAATAAAATCGGCGAGTGGATCAATCGGGATGGAAAGTCGACTTACTTCAACTATAATGGCAATGAAGTAAATGTTACCGATGCGAAAGATCGGAAAACTCGATATCTATTTGATAGTCGCGGACGGAACACTTCCTTTACGAATGCGATGAATCAGACTACGAAATATGCTTATGACGACGATGATAACCTCATCCGGACTGAGGAGCCAAACGGTGCAGTTTCGACTACGACCTACGATCCTCATAATCATGGACTACCTGTTACCAAGATGGATCAAGTGAATAATGCTCTAACAGATTCATCTGCACGGAAAGCATCGAAAAATGAATATAAGTATTCGGATGACTACACATCTGCATTGCTGACCAAGGCTACTTCGCCAGAAGGAAAAACGATTACCTATACCCATGATAAAAATGGGAATGTCATCTCTGAGAAAGATAGTATGGGGAATGAAACCAAAATCTCCTACTACATCACAGATGCAAAAGGAAAAGCAATCGATACCACCGATCCAAATGCAGCTGGGACGAATACAGGACTTCTTAAAACGAAGACCGATGCAAATGGAAAAGTAACCACCTATGGAGATCCAAATGCAACCGATCTAGGCTATGATCCAAACGGGAAACCAAAGAAAGTGAAAGACCCATTGGGGAATGTCACTACCTTTACCTATGGACCTCTTGGAGAAGTTCTTACTACAACAGATGCTAAAGGGAATACTACAACCGTTACCTATAATCTCTTAGGAGATGTAATCAAGACAGTAGCACCAAAGGATCAGTTAAATAGAGAGTTCATTACAACACCAGGTCCCGTCTTAGATAAAAATGGAAACGTCTTGTCTCAAACGACACCGACAGGCGCGGAAACAAAGTCTGAGTACGACAAGATGGATCGCGTGATCAAAACCATATTGCCGAAAGATGATAACTCGACTACTGAACGCGTAAAGACCTTTACCTATAATGAAGTAGGAAAGCTGGTGAAAGAAACAGAGCCTAACGGCAATGTAACGCCAGATAACGCAGACGACTTTTCCACCTCGTATGAACATAACGCATTGGACCAAGTTACTACGATTACCAATGCCAAAGGGGATCAGATTAAGCAGGAGTATGACAACGTTGGGAACTTGATAAAAGTAACCCAACCACTCGGTGTACTTACAGCTGACCCAGATGATTACTCTGTGAAGAAAGAATACGACCTGAATCATCGTGTGATCAAAGAAACCGATGCGAAAGGGAAGTATGTTCTAACTGAATATGGTGCAGATGGTCAGGTGACACGTACTCGCGATAAGGAAGGAAACTTCAAGTACAACTACTATGATGCGAGAGGATTACTTACCGAGAGTCGCTATCAACACGATAAAGATAAGGTTCGGATTACCAAGTATCGCTATGATAAAATGGGGAATCAAACGGAAGTAGAGACTCCACGTGGAGTGGAAACGCCAAACGAAGGAGACTTCGTACTCAAAAAATCATACGATGCGTTGAACCGAGTCTCTGAAACATTCTTCTCCTATGATCCAACGAGCGTAAATACGCGCTTCCGAGAGCAACACAGCATCCGATATAAGTATGATTCAACAGGCAATGTGGTCGAAGTAAGTACGCCACCGACAGAAGGAAGCAACACACGTAACACCGCAACTTTTACTTACTACGACAATGGCTTGATCAAGCAAATACAAGACCCTTGGAAGACAAAGACTAATTATCAATACAACGATATTGGCCTTGAAACCGAACGTCTCGTACAAAGTGCCGACGCGAAAATGCAACGGAAAATGACATGGGATTACCATCCAGATGGAAAAGTGAAGAAAACCTACGATGCAGGACTACGTACACCCGACTCACAAGTGTTTGATTATAAGCGCTTAGAGTATGCTTACGATGCAAATGGTAACTTGGTTGAGACGAAGGACCAGAGCACAGGAGCCAAACTGGATACGTACCGCATGTCCTACACATCCATGAACCAAGTAGCCATAATCGAAGATATCTCAAAAGGCGTCGTCAAGAATAAGCGAGAGTTTGAATACGACCGAAATGGAAACATCGACTCGCAAGAAGATCCGCTCACTCGTTCCATGTTCTACTATGACACCATGAACCAAGTCGAGCAACTTGCGAGTAGAGAGGCCGGTACAAAAGAGTATCAATGGACGAAGTACGAGCGTACGCCAAATGGTCAGATCTCCAAAGTAACGAAACCAAACGAGATGACCACGAGCTATACGTACTATCTCGATGCTCTACTTAAAGAGATGGAGACCAAGAAGAAAGACGGTACCACCATCCAAAAGCATGCTTTAGAATATAATGCAAACGGACACCGTACCAAGGACATCTATACCGGAATTGATGCAGATAAGAAAGCTTTTAACTATACCTATACGTATCAGTATGATCCACGAGATCGCCTAGTTGAGTACAACAAAACAGGAACATCTTCTTCCAAGGAACAGTATGTACTTGATGCCAACAGCAATATTATTTCCAAGACCATAGATGGTGTAGCGACCAATTATCAATATGATAGAGACCGACTCATCTCGGAAACGACATCTGGTAAGACCAAGAAATACGAGTACGACTCCATAGGTCGTGTCTCTCAAATCAAGGCTGACGATGTTACCCAAGAAGAATACAAATACGACGTATTTGATAACAGGTGGACAAGTCATCTCGGAAGAAGTAGATGATATCATCGCTCGTTCGTACACCTACTCTCCATGGGGTGAACGACTCTCGATGACCAAAAAGGTGGCTCAAGGTAGTGAAACATCCTACTATCTCAACAACACCGATGTCGATGTAGAGATGCTCCTAGATGAACAAGGTGACGTCCGCGCCACATATGGGTACACCCCTTATGGTGAAAACGATGACGCTCTCTTCTCAGGAGTAGACAAGCCTGATCCGAAGAATCCGAATAAGGAAATGTACAACGCGTACCGTTACTCCGGTAAGCCATGGGATCCGAATACGAAATCCTATGACCTCGGATTCCGTAACTACTTCCCAGAAGTAGGAAGATATCTGACAGCAGATTCCTACACTGATTCTGAGAAGTACAGAGGACTCCTCATGGATACAGCGAATTACAATGTGTACGGATTTACCGATGGGAACCCAGTATCCAATCATGATCCAGATGGACATGCAGGGGAGTTTTTTCTACCATATGACTTAACCTATCTTTTGCCATCCAAGAAGCATTTAATTGATAAACCTTTAGGAGCACCCTACGATCCCTCTGCTCGAAGAGTAGCTGGTCGTTGGATTGGTGGAAAACCTAAGCCAAAGCCAAAACCTAATCCTAGTCCTAGTAATAGGAATAAGAATGCTTACAAGCATTGGAAACAAACCCTCTACTCTGGAAAATATCGAGGTAAGTTTGGTGCTGAAAGAGCGTATGTAGAGGAAATGCGATCTAGTCTAACTTTGGAAGAGAAGTACGCAGCCCAAAATATATTTGATGGTGTGCTATTTGGAATTGGGCTCTTTTTAGCCCCAGAATATGAAGCATCTAGTGGCTTTCGTTTTTGGTTATCCACTACTCGCGTAGGGAGAAGTGCTGGTAAATACATTGATAAGGCTACGGCTTCTATTGCAGGATTTTTCACAGGGAAATCTTCTACACCAACTCCTAAGCCAATTAGCTGCTTTACTGCGGGAACCCTGATTGCGACATCGGTTGGAGAAAAGCCAATTGAAGAAATACAAATTGGAGATAAAGTTCTCGCCAAAGATGAAAAAACAGGGAACCTAGACTATAAAAAAGTAGTCCATCTCTTTGAAAGAGAAGTAGACGAGATTTATGAAGTCTATGTTTCCGATCAAAAGATTGAAACCACTGCCGAACATCCTTTCTGGGTCGAGGGCAAAGGCTGGACCAAGGTAAAAGACCTACGTGAAGGTGATAATCTCTTTACCTCAAAAAGAAAGCGACTTCCTATTGATAAAATTGTAGTGAAGAAGAAACATACTACGGTTTACAATATTACAGTTGAGGGGTATCATACGTACTTTGTGACTGATTTGAACATTTTTGTTCATAATAAGTTGCCGTTAAATTTGCAGGCTTTTGGTAAATATAAAACTACATCCGAGGCTACGAAAGCTGCAAAAGAGTTGAGTTATGTAAAAACAAATTTTCAATCTCACGGACAACCAGTCTTTAAGCATAAAAAGAAAAATTTATATATTACGCCAGATGTAGATTCACACAATGGTGGAGCTTGGAAGATGGCTGACTCTGTCAGAAACTTGGGGAGCAAGAAAACGAGAATGGGAACCTTTGATGAAGATCTAAATAAAATCGGTGACTAAGACTTGCAAACCAGCAGAGACCGTCTTTAGAAGACTGAGAAGATAATCTGAAAAACCTAGTGATATAAAAATCTCTGGGTTTTTCTTCCATAGGGAGATGTATTATGTACAGCTATCGGGTGACGAAGTATAATCCAGAATACAGGGTAAATGGTGCTTATACAAGAGATGAATGGACATCAGTTGCTGATGTTGGAAAAGCAGTAAATTGGAATGAATATCTTTCAGTAGAAAATAATTACGTGAATGCCGTAATTGCATTTATGGAAAAGGTAAGAGTGTCTGTTCTTGAAGTTAGTAATTTGGAGAAATACGATACTCTACAACTATATGCGGATCAAGATATATATCTATCAAAAGATATGGATGAATTGTATAGAAAGATAAAAAATGGTGTCTATTTGAAGAAGAACGATATAGAACATCTAGTAAGAATAGTGTTGAGAGAGTATCTATGGTGTAAATTAGTCCATACACCAGATGTTTTTGTTCATTTTGGTTATGATTACTATATGTATTTTGGTTGTTCTTTTCAGTTGGATGATGAGTTTATACAACAATTACATTTATTAGGATTATTCGTGGAAGAAATGATTTCACCATACAATGATAATAACATTTAGTGGATGGGAAGACGTTCTTTTCGCTGTAAAGCCAGCATAAACATATTCTTCTTTTTAATAAAAAAGGAGAGGATTTGTTGTAAGACTTGGAGTGCCTACCTGTTGTATGCGTAAATAGGTAGGTACTCTTATTCCTTATGAATATAGATATAGATACTTAGGTATTTTTACCAGTAGGAAATCTAGTTGTACTTTGTGAATCATCTAGTGGCTTTCGTTTTTGGTTATCCACTACTCGCGTAGGGAGAAGTGCTGGTAAATATATTGATAAGGCTGCTGCTTCTATTGCAGGATTTTTCGGAGGGAAATCTACCACTCCAACTCCTAAGCCTACACCGAAACCAAGTAGTTGTTTTACTGCTGGAACTCTGATTGCGACATCAGCTGGTGATAAACCGATTGAAGAAATACAAATTGGAGACAAAGTTCTAGCCAAAGATGAAAAAACAGGGAACCTAGACTATAAAAAAGTAGTCCATCTCTTTGAAAGAGAAGTAGACGAGATTTATGAAGTCTATGTTTCCGATCAAAAGATTGAAACCACTGCCGAACATCCTTTCTGGGTCGAGGGCAAAGGCTGGACCAAGGTAAAAGACCTACGTGAAGGTGATAAACTCCAGACTTCAGAAGGCAAACGGATTCCTATTGATAAAATCGTAGTGAAGAAGAAACATGCTACAGTTTATAATATTGAGGTTGAGGGGTATCACACGTACTTTGTGTCTAATTTGAACATTTTTGTTCATAACAAGGCAATGAAGAGCCCAGCATGGGTAGCAGACAACAGGATTCCTTTGGATAAAGAAACAGCATTGTCTAGTCTCAAGAAAACTAAGATTCCCCCTGTGAAAGGGGCTCAAGTATACAAGGATGGGGATAGATACCTCCATCGTGATACGTTCCATAAAGGCCCAGGAGCTCATTTGGAAGTGTATGACAAAAGGGGAAGACATCTTGGAGAAGCTGACCCAACAACTGGAGAACTAATTTCGGGAACAATTGACCCTACAAAAAGAATAAATGTGAAATAAAAGTAACAACTATGGGATTTGTCAAAATCAAATCCCATAGTTGTTAAAATGATCAAACGTAAGAAAATAGGAGAGATTGATTCTATGCGAGTAGCGTTACTACATGAACTAGAAGCCAAGGATAATGATGTATATTTATTTGAATGTGTTTTAGATAATGTTGTCATAAACAATAATTATATAGGTGTTAAAGTCATGGACACCAATTTTAATAAAGTGAGGTGTATAGACCTTTTTGAGGGAGTTATTATACATTCACTATACAAACATTATTACAACAATGAAGTATTGTTGTATTGTCCAGATAATGAGTGTATGATCTATACCAATTTGGATTCTGGAGATTTTCAAATAATAGAATTGAAAAATGAATTCGCAGATATTGTTTTCTCTTCAATATATATTTGGAAAGAGCAAGATGTCTTATTTACAGACTATCAAGGTCGCTTCTATAAGTTGTGTATCGAAAGAAAGAGATTAGAAGCTGTGGACTTAAATACGATTATGAAATCTCATATGCCTTTTTATGATTTGTGGAGCAAAATATCTAAATATAAGATGATTAGTTTACATGAGAATGGTACTGGAGATTATATGTTATTTGAAGATAAAGATCATAATCGAATTGGTGTGTTGAACTATCAAACAAATCAGGAAAGCTATATAACATATCCTAGTTATCGTGCACATGAAATTATCTTTCGTAATGGTCTATTTGCTTTTGTACAAGAAGATAGTATTTGTCTTCTAAAAAATGGGCGAAAAATAGATAAAATCAAACCACAGTCTTTATTTTCTTTTCTTAGAGGAAGATTTGTATACGATAATGGGAAGAGCAAATTATTTACCTTGAGTAGTAATCGATCTGATGCTACGAACAGTATTTTATCTAGTTATGATGTATCTAGTTGGATGTAGGTAATTGAAAATTTTATTCATTCAGGTATGGTAGATTGTGAGGCAACTTTGTTAATGACCAAACATTTATTAGCTGGTATTTAAATAAACAATAGTGGCTTAAAACTCGCTTCTAATCTAAACTAGAAGCGAGTTTTTCTCTTAGCAAAAGGACGAATCTGGATCGAAAAAGCTACTCATTCTTCTTCGAGAGGGAAGAATGAGTAGCTTTTTCCGACTTAACCCCCTAAATATTGAGTGGATCTCTCTTATTCTCTGTAAATCGCAGATTTAGATATTATTCATTCAGTGTATTATACATTCACGATGAGTGATGAAATTTGCTTTTTAAGCGTAGCTTGAAAAAACTCGTGAGGTGCAAGATCAAATAATCTCCCATGGATCCGACGTTTATTGTAGAAATCTATATAATTGATTACAGTCTCATATGCCTCTTGATAGTTTTTAAACTCATGACGAATCAAACACTCACGCTCCAAAGCGCTGTGAAACGATTCGATATGGGCATTTTTATTGGGCGTACGAGGTGGGATACGCTCGTGTTCCAGATAGTTTGACCGCAGAAACCTCCGAATAAACGTGAGATAAACTGCGGTCCGTTGTCTGTGCGGAGCACAGGCAACTTCTTCTGTTCATATTGCTGACGCTTCAGTAAAGCCCTTTGAATGGTCTGAGTTGCATGTCTGCTTTCACAAGAGAGCCCTATATGATAATCCACGATGCTTCGATCGTACACGTCAAGTATTGATAACAGAAAGAAGAAGCGCTGTTCGCCTGTTACGAAACCATATTTGATATCGATCTCCCATAATTGATTCGAAGCCGTTAAGACACGATTGCAAGCAATCTTTCTTGGGAATACAGGATTTGCTTTTCGTTGAGGTTGAAGTAAATTCATTGCCTTCGAAGTAAAACCGTTAACTTCCGATATCCATATACTGCTTCCTCGCCAGAGGATAATTCGCCCAGCCATTCCTGTATTTGAAGGTCACTAATTGCTTCATCTTGCTTATTCAAAGAGAACCCAGGAATAGGACGTCCTCCGTTAGAAGTTCTCTTTTTTCTATGACGATGCTTTTGGCGATAATAATATATTTGCTCGCTTATCCCGACTATTTTCAGCACCTTGCGTGCTGTATAACCCTGCTTAATCCATTTGTCGGCTACTTCCACTTTTATTTCATTAGTAGAAAGGAATTTAGAAATGAGAGATATTGTAATTGATGGAAAAGACATCATGACGATAAGTCACTTACATAAATTACTGAAGGAGAAGCTGGGCTTTCCTGATTACTATGGAGAAAATTTGGATGCTCTTTGGGATTGCTTAACAGGATATATTGAACCAACAGCTTTACAATGGTTAAATTTTCAAGATTCTTTTGAAAATCTATCTGATGAGGTTGAGGAAGTTGTAGTGGTGATGAGAGAAGCAGAAAAAGAGTTTGGAGAGTGTTTTAGGCTTACATTAATGTAGCTAGGTTTGATCTATCTCCTTTACTAGTTATCTATACAATGTAATTAACAGCAGGAGGGGATGAACTGACCTGGTCAAGCAAGCAAAATTGTAACACTCCATTGAAGAAATCAAATCAACTATACCTCCATTGGAGTTTTTCCATTTAAGGCACTGTGAGGTCGTATATGGTGATAATAACGAAAAATATAGTCGTCAATCAATTGGTTTAAATGGTCAAAATCTTTAATCACGTAGTGATTCAAGTGCTCGTTCTTCAGTTTTCCAAAGAACGATTCCATTGGAGCATTGTCATAGGGGCATCCTGATGCACTCATGCTTTGTATAATCCCGTTCTTCGAACAGAATTCAGTAAAGGATTTCGAAGTGAACTGAACACCTTGATCACTGTGCACAATCACTCCTTTTTTAGGTGAACATTTGTGGAGCGCCATTTGGAGTGTCTTAATAGCTAGATCAGCAGTTATGTATGATGCCGTTTTGGTGGAAACAATTCTGCGGTTGTTCAGATCCAAAATAGAACAATTGTAATAAATTTGTCCACTGGCCAGATGAATATATGTAAAATCAATACACCATCGTTGATTGGGGTATTCAGCAGTGAATTCTCTAGCTAAAACATTAGGAAACACTCTGTGTTTCTTACTCTTTACATAAGGTGGTTTTCGTTTGAACACAATGGATCGCAAACCCAGTTCTTTCATATATTTATAGACTGTTACCTGGCTACATAAATGCCCTTCGTGAGCCAGCCTTCTCTGGATCATCCGGTAACCCATTTTCCCACCATAACGATGGTAAATTTCCTTTTGGTTTGATTGATCCATTCGATTGGTTTGTTTGTATTCTTCGCGGTATTTCTTGCCCCAGCTGTTAAGACTTCCTGCTCCCAGTCCGTATTCCTTTGTCAGGCTGTTTACACTTCTTCCCTCTTCGAGGTGCATACGCACTAGCTTCTCTTTAAAAATGGGATCATAATTCTTTCTTTTCACTTTGCAACACCACTTTCTATGTCTTTATTATATCTCGTCTAATTCTTTGTGGTGTTACAATTTCACTATAGCAGGTCACTTTTAGAGGGGAGGGACGATAGGAGGAAAATGTGGTTCTGAGCATTCATTTAGAAAAAGATTTCGGATCACGTTACGATTTCTTCACGAGGTCTCCTATCGGTTGAATCATGAATGATGAGTCATTAACTAAAGATCTGTATAATCAGATAATAAAAGAAAATGGTTCATATTATCGAGAAGTGTTTTTAAACAAAAGTGAGACGGATGCTAAAGATCAGTATTGGAAAGAATTAAAAAGGATGTTTGCTGATCTTTCAGATGAAAATAGGGAGACTCTCTTTAAGTTGGTTAAACATATACAAGTGGATACAATAGCTGAGATGCTAGGAGTCCTTGATGGAATAGTGTCGGTAGGTAATAATGGGTTTCTTGAGTTTAATGTTACATTAGACGGTAACGATGAGCCGATTAACGGGTGTTTACAAGATTTTTTCTTATCGTATGTTGAAGAGAATGAGTGATATATACATAGGCTTATGTCTATTTACAGGGAATTTACTAAAATCGCCCCTAGGCCTCGGTCTGGAGGCGATTTTGTTTAAGTTGATAGTTACAAAGATCGCTATAATTAGTACACTACATCTGTATTTGTTAATCAACAAAGTAATGAAGTTGTAGGAGTTTGGCCAAGTAGCTTTAAAAGATAGGATTTAATAGTATAGAAGTCTTGCATAGAGGCTTCTATACTATTTCACGGGAAGGAGCAGATTTCTATATGATAAAACTTACGAATCTTAGAAATGTCAGTAGTGAGATCAATGGCAGTTATACACCAGAAGTGAACACTTACAATATTGTTTCTGGGTTTATGTCAGATAATTCTAGGCCTTTTAGAGTTTCCCAGAGTATAATGTTCTGGATAAATGAAAGTGGATTTCTTGGTGAAATTGAATGTATTTATCCGGCTATCGTGAACGAATGGGCTTGCAATTATGCCGATAGGTGTATTAAGGAAATTGGCTTTCCGCAACTTGAGATAATTACTCCTTCTAACCAAGCTTATGTTCAGTCCTTAGAGGAAGGGTTCATTATTTGGTTTAGCAAAGGGGAGCTAATTGATTTGGAAATTGCGTTCAGTAATGCAGTTTTCTTATTTTCAGGCAATGAATTAGTTGGTTTAAAAATAAGTCCCATTTTAATAGTAGAATGAAACTATGATCGAGCAAATGAAAAAAGAACTTTTAAAAGGTAATATGGAAGAGGCTAGAGAGCTTGCTTTTCAGGTTGATTTTGACGATTTACATGAATGTCTCATAGGACTGTCTCACGAAACTGGAAGTATGTTTATATATACCTTCGGATATAGCCTACTCTTGAAACAGGAAAGTGCGAAATTACATGAGCTTTTGTACGTCATGTTATCTATATCTCTCCCTTATATTGAAGGTGCTTATGAGAGCTCACTTTACCATGCGAGGAGAGCAGCTGCACTAGATCCTGATGATGTAGAGTACAAATCCTGTATCCTGCTATTTCACGAGATTCCTGATCAGCTTGTTTCCAAAGAAGAGGCTGTGGAGATAGCGAAAGAGATCATAACCGTTGATCCTACAAATTCTGCTGCTACAAAGATATTATTAAGGTATGGCATAGCGTAGATTTGCGTATCCGGTCTTCATATAAAAATGTCGTGATACACCTGACGTAAGTGCATATATATTAGGAATGCAACTACCCCAATATCTCCTTAGGGTGGTTGCATTTTTATATCCTAAAATTGCTTGAAAGGGTCATGGAAGCATACGGGCAGATCTAGAAGAGGGCAATAACCAAGTTCGACATTTGAAGCAGTGATGGCGTGGGTTGGGAAAGATTACAAATTTACTCTTGATCCGAAAGGAAACTTTATTTATTCTAGTGCAGATAAGATGAGGGCCATTCGTATGGGGTATAAGCCAAAAGAAGAGATGATCAGAGCTAACTTCACAGAAAATACTGGATCGCCTTCAGGGAGAAGAACTGAGGTGATTGTATGATTAAAATACTTTCTTTGATTAGGGATTATGAAGATTGGGGCGAGGGAGAAGATGATTTTGTAGTGCAGTATGAGTTGCAAATCGGGCTGGAGAATTCGGCGGATTATTCAAACTTTTCCTTTGATGTGATTAGCCCTAAAAGGTTAGAGAGAAGTATTAGTGACAAAGATATTGAAATTGGTTATGGACTTTTGATCATGACTGATTTTAATACTAAATTGGTTGAGAATACTGTGGAGAGGCTAGTTCATATGTCTTGTGGAAAAGATTATGACGAAACCGTATGTCAATTGTCTAGGTATTTTAGAAGAAGGATGGATAGGGGCGATTAATGCAGGTATACAGGAGATACGGTGGAGGAAGTCTGACCAAGTAATGCGCCGCGCCGATAAATATAGCTGCATAAGCTAAATCGAGAGCCTATTTTAGCTATAGAAGACGAGCTTCTCACTTTATATATATGGTTATGTTAAGGGAAGTTAATCTAACTTTGTGGACAATGACAAGGTTGCTAACAAAACTGCTAATGACTTTGCTAACAAACCATAGAAAATGAGGTTGGTTGAGGTAAACCTATATTTCATGAAACCGCGGTTTGTTTAGGACTATTACCCCTTATTGCATTGTATATGGTAGATTCCGTGGACTTGAAAACTACTGACGTTGCAAGGAGTCTGTGGGCGTGAATCCTACCTCCTGCGAAATTAATAATCTAGCTATTTGTTAGTAAAAAGTGTAATCGGATTTAACTCCACGATTACACTTTTTTGATGTATATTAGCTTGAGTGATGAGAAGTTGAGGGGGAAGAGGAGACTATCCGATGTATGAGTACAAAGTGATCAAGGTACCTACCTTTGCTAATCCAGAAGATTATGAGGCAGTGATGAATCGTATGGCGGAAGATGGCTGGCGTTTTACTCAGATGTCTATTAATCAAATATTGGGAAGCGATCAGACATTTTAGACTTACTATTCTATTTTATCTAAATAATATAAAAAATATGCCCTAGCAAAAAATGAGAAGTTGAATAATCTAGTAAATACAGTTCTATCTTTACTAGTAGATAGGGATACGACGTAACCACAACACTGAGAATCGCCTCTATTTGGATGACATCGAGAAAAAACATGAGAAGGAAGAGATAGATCGATGACATGGACATATGGGAAGATTGTAACGGTGGATGAGTTAATCGAGTATATTACCGAAAATGATCGATCGAAGCATCCAGAAATCCATATTCATCACACATGGAAACCCGATCATTCCAGCTTTAACGGGGCAAACTATATTACCTTGCAAAACGGTATGAGATCTGCCCATTTAGGGAGAGGGTTTATTACGATTGCACAACACGTTTCTTTGTTTCCTGATGGGAAGTTCGTTCTAGGTAGAGATATTAATCTCCCTCCAGCTAGTGCTACGGGCTATAATGATTCAGACTCAGATGGTGTTCACCCATTCATGGTCGAAACAGTGGGGAATTTTGATGTGGGCCACGATCCTTTTCAACATCCACAAAGCACGTCCTTGTTTCAATTAACTGCCTACTTCGTGAAGTATAGAGGTGCGAGAATCAAGTTTCATAACGAGATGAGCAGTAAAACTTGTCCAGGGAGCTCTATTAATAAACAGTGGTTTGTCGGTGAAGTGCAGAAGGTTATAGACGGTGGGGGTGGTAGTAATCCAGAAATTCCAGAACCCGGTTACACCGAAATCGCTTATCCTGGTTACCTCATTCGGAAGGGAGCAAGAGGCCCTGTTGTGGGGCGTATTCAGCAGAAATTAGGCGTAAAAGTAGATCAAATATTCGGCTCTGTGACAGAGAAGGCCGTGAGAGATTGGCAGAAAATCCATGGATTACAAGTGGATGGAGTGGTAGGGCCTAACACTTGGAAATCGATGTTCCATAATCCGAATGTATATCCAGGGAATTTGATTCGAAGGGGATCGAAGGGTGACATAGTGAGAGCGATCCAGCGGAAATTGGGTGGGCTGGTAGTGGACGGTGTGTTTGGCGTTAAGACAGAGGGAGCAGTGAAGGCGTTTCAAAAACGAAACGGGCTTAAACAAGATGGAGTTGTAGGCCCAACGACATGGCGAGCATTGTTTGGATAAGGAGAACCCCCCTTTATTTCTTTGTGTAAAGGGGGCTCTTTTCATCACTGAACCGTGAGCGCTCGTTTTTATCACATTGCCTGTGATTGCACTACTTGTTGTTTCGGCCTCATTTGTGTGATTAAAAATATGCTATATCGAATGGCTACATACATAACCATGGCACTTGCGATAATGGTTTCCATGATGCTCAGCGTATGTCCGGCTGTGCCGTTATAACCTAAATATTTTAATGTATTGGTAAGGGCTGTTGCACAAATGACGAGTGGAAATGTAAATGCTGCATAACTGGGATAAAATGATAGACGTAATAACTTAGGTAGTTGCCATAATACACTTACGTATAGAGCTTGTGAAAGAATAAGAAGTGCCCAAACAAAGTTTACTGATTTCGTTTCAAAATGCGCTAAATATGCCGCTAATAACAGCGATCCGGGTGCACATAAAATCGTAATAAGCGGTAGCGCAGCCATTTCTAAATCACGCATCACAAAAATGCGAATGAATACGAGTGGTAGTAAAATAAGATAGAACACTATAGATATCCAAAAGATAACGGTTGATATCAACGGTACTAGGCTACCTGCGGTGAGCGGAATAATCGCCATCCCAATATACGTAATAAACCAACTTGGATAGATATGAATCATGGTTACCTTGCTTTGTAAAACAAAGCGATAGATAAAATAAACCATTAATGAAATGTGAACGATCGCGGCAATCCCCCAAATGATGCTCCAAAAGATGCTTTGCTCCATAAAAAAGCTACAAAATACCATTGTAGCCATTGGAAATGTGGGAGATACAGCAGCGATCATCGGATTTTGTAAGTCATGAAATATGTGACTTGGTGTGAAAAAGATTTTGCAAAGCATGCCTACTAAAAAGATAGATCCAAGTGTGATCATCATGTAGGCCAGCCAATCAACGTGAAAGCTAAATTGCAATTTTGCTACTGAAAATAACGCTAAAATCAAACCATTGATTGGAATCGGGATGTATTGTAACTTGTTAATCATCAAATATTTCTCCTCTAGGATTCCTTCATAGTCATGATATAGACTCCAGCCCTGACTTACATGAGCGTCTCATCAACAAACTCATTCTACTACAGGTTATCAAAGTTGTGTTACAAAAAAGCAACCATGAAAAATTCCAGTATCTCATCATGATAGACAATAATAAGATACTGGAATCGCTCATTGTTTTTTGTTGTTCTTTACTACTTTTCCATTGAACTAATTCGATCGCGAATAATATGTGTTGCAGCGACCATATTTTTTAATGAAGCAACGACTTCTTCTTTATTCCTTGTCTTTAATCCACAATCGGGGTTAATCCAGAATTGGTTTGGTTCAAGTACTTGCAAAGCTAGTTCGATCGTGCTGACGATTTCATCAACGGAAGGAATCCGTGGACTATGAATGTCGTATACACCAAGGCCAATTTCTTTGTTATAAGCATGACTCCGGAAGGAGTACATTAATTCTCCGTGACTACGAGAGGCTTCGATTGAGATGACGTCTGCATCTAGATCGCTAATGGAATCAATGAAATCGTGGAATTCGCTATAGCACATGTGTGTATGGATTTGTGTGGTGTCTTGAACAGAAGAGGTGGCGAGACGGAAGGATGCAACAGCCCAAGCTAAATAGGCGGACCATTCTGTTTTCTTGAGCGGGAACCCTTCACGTAGGGCGGGTTCATCCACTTGAATGACGCGAATTCCAGCAGATTCCAATGCTTCTACCTCTTTTCGCAGGGCGAGAGCGATTTGATCGGATACTTGATTTCTGGAGAGATCGTCGCGTACAAATGACCAGTTCAAGATGGTTACAGGGCCGGTTATCATTCCTTTTACGGGTTTTTCTGTAAGGGATTGAGCGTACATACTTTCTTTTACTGTCATCGGCTCTAGAAATTCCACATCTCCATAAATAACAGGTGGTCGTACACAACGTGATCCGTATGATTGGACCCAGCCGTTCTGTGTAAAAGCAAACCCACCTAGCTTTTCGCCAAAAAACTCTACCATGTCTGTCCGTTCAAACTCGCCATGGACCAAAACGTCTAAGTCGATTTCTTCTTGGATGTCGATCCATTGCTTAATTTGACCTTGTATAAAACCATCGTATTGCTTAGTAGACCATTCTTGTTTTCTCCACTTTTGTCTAGCTTGGCGAACTTCTGAGGTTTGCGGAAAGCTTCCAATGGTCGTAGTAGGAAGTACAGGGAGCTTTAAGGATTCCTGTTGTTTCGGTTGTCTTTGTTCAAAGGCAGATTGACGAGTGATATCCTGTGACTTTACACTTGCTACCGCTGCATGGACAGGGGTGCAGTTTCGGACTGGAGACCTGGCTAAACGATCAAGTGCTATCTGGTTTTCTCTTAGGGCATCAGCAACCGTATTTTCTCCATCTTGCAATCCCTTCAGTAAGCACAAAACTTCATCTAGCTTTTCGTCAGCAAACGCTAATACGTCCTTCACAAGCGGATCTAAGTTTTGCTCTTGATCGAGGGAAACTGGGACATGAAGTAAGCTACTTGAAGGCTGAAGCCATAGTCGATCTTTCGGTACAGCGCCCATAATGGTGTTCAGCAGTTGTAACTTGCTATCTAGATCAGAGCGCCAAATATTTCGTCCATCGACTAGCCCAACACCTAACACTTTGTCATCTGGGAATCCGACTTTTACAAGGGACTGGATATTTTTTTCTAAGCCGTGTACAAAGTCTAATCCAATCCCTTGTACAGGTAGATCTGTTAATTCGGAGTAGAATTCAACCGAATCAAAATAAGTTTGTAACATGATTTTCAGCTCAGGAGCCGCCTCATGAAGTTGATTATAGATATATTTGACCGTTTCCATCTCTTCTGTGGTGATAGACGTGACAAGAATCGGTTCATCAAACTGGACCCATTCCACGCCCTCTGCTGCTAACTCCTGCAAGATTTGTGAATACAGCGGCACAAGTTGCAGAATAATGGCTGGCAACTGAGTCTCTGTATATCCTTTTGAAAGCTTTATAAATGTATAGGGGCCCACTAAAACAGGCTTCCCTGTAACGCCAAGCTTTTCTTTCGCTTCTCGGTACGCAATAAGTGGCTTGTTTTCGGTTAAGGTGGGTGCGATATCACTTAATTCAGGAACAATGTAATGATAATTTGTGTTAAACCATTTCGTCATCTCACAGGCTACAGCGGCTTGACAACCACGAGCCATAGCGAAGTAAGTTTGAAGAGAAACCGCGCCACCTTGATAAGAAAATCGCTCTGGCACAATTCCAAACATAACTGCGGTGTCGAGCATGTGATCATATAGTGTAAAATCGCCAACGGGGATGTAGTCAATCCCTTTGTTGTTTTGCTTTTGAATATGGTGAAGACGAATTTGCTCCATCTGTTCTTCGAAATCGGATCCTTCTAACTTTCCAGCCCAAAATGCTTCTAAAGCCTTTTTCCACTCCCGATTTTGGCCGATACGTGGGTATCCTAGATTACTGCTTTTCACTCTACTCATCTCAATGTCCCCCATATGATACGTATTTCCTAGCGCACGCAAAAAACATCTCTAACAGTTGAAATGAAACGTTAGAGATGCCTAGTGAGGGCAGAGATGCACAGAGTCTCCACCTAATAGTCATTCTAACACCTCCCTATCTCCCGTAGGTCTTGCAGTGTTGTCAAAACAGGCAGGTCTCCTGACTTAGGATCTTCATCAGAACACACCTTCCCAATCCTGACGGATCAGTGGTGGTTGTTTGTGTCTGACTCCCCTTTTACAGTGGCGGGACCGTGTCGGATTTGCACCGAGCTTCCCTTTTCATCCTTGAACATACATGATTCAAGGAACCTGTTTTCACTTATTCAATTGTTGTAGAGATATTATGGATTATGCGAGCAGATTCGATATTATGTTGATTCGAGAATTATCAGTTTTTTATACTGAGGCGAATCTGCTCCATTCCATTGTATAATAAACGTGTAATATTTTAATAGATAATTGATTATAAATGTTTAAAATATAAATAAAAGATGGCTTTTAACCATTCAATGAAACGGATCCCTAAAGATGTGGAAATGTTGAAGGAGGAAAATGATGTTCGTTAGAAAGCTATTTGTTTCGCTGCTTCTATCGCTTGTTACGGTGTTGGTTATAACTAGTCCAGGAAGCTATTTTTCTTCTCTTGATTCGATCTTCTTTTTATCCCTGTATGTATACCCATTTTACTTTATCTATGCGTTACCAGTATCATTACTAGCCGATTGGATAGCAAGTAAGACAAGGAGATACTCGCGGATTGCATCTTATGTCTTACATGCTATAGGAGGTGTTTTATCGGCGTGCATAATCGGGCAATGGGATTTTGCCATTACGGGACTTATTTGTTCGGTTGCTTATGCATTCGTAAACCATCTGGCTTCATTAGCTAGATTTAGCTCTTGGATGACGAAAGGAACGATCATTTTGCTTACTGTCAGTATCGCTTTGTTCATTGTTTCCTATAGTATATCTATGAGTTGACTCCAGTATAAGACCGTTTGACACTAAGGACCAGCTGTGGTAAGATATCGCTTGTATGTTAAGCGTTCGATTTGTGTAACGCTAACGATACCGCGCAGGATCGGATTGTAAATAGGGCGTATACCCTTTCCGTACCTTGGCGAGTCCTGATAAAGAGGAGGGTAAACTATGTACGCTTTGATCGAAACTGGTGGTAAACAATATCGTGTGGAGAAAGACGGAGTTCTATTCATCGAGAAGTTGGAAGCAGCTGAAGGTGAAGTAGTAACTTTTGACAAAGTTCTTCTCGTTAACAAAAACGGTGAAACGGTTGTCGGTTCTCCAATCGTTGCAAATGCAAAAGTAACCGGTAAAGTGGTAAAACACGGTCGTGGTAAAAAAATCACGGTGTTCAAATACAAGCCGAAGAAAAATTATAAGAAAAAACAAGGCCATCGTCAGCCATTTACTAAAGTCGTAATCGAAAACATTGAAGCTTAATGATTCGAATACGGATTGAACGAGATAACCATGGCGGGGCTAAGCGAGTACTTGTAACCGGTCACGCTAGATTTGCAGAGCAAGGGTCTGATATTGTTTGTGCAGCCGTTTCAGGCATTGTGTATGGACAGGTAAATGCCATCGAGATCTTAACAGGTGTGAGGGTACATCAACCGCATGATGGTCGTGGAAGAGTAGATCTTCAGGTTCCAGAAGGACTTGCTCTTGAAGTGGAACAGAAGATTGACTTGCTTGTCGAAGCTATGGTGATTTCGCTCAAAGATATTGCTGATTCGTATCCACAATACGTGAGATGGATTAACAAATAAACTCATAATCGAAAAGAGGTGGAATACATGCTTAAACTAAATCTACAAGCCTTCGCATCGAAAAAAGGGGTAGGTTCTACAAAGAACGGTCGTGACAGTAGATCCAAGCGTCTTGGTGTGAAGCGTGCTGATGGTCAGTTCGTACTTGCTGGGAACATCTTAGTTCGTCAACGTGGTACCAAGATCTATCCAGGTCAAAACGTTGGACGTGGTGGAGATGATACCTTGTTTGCAACAGCAAGCGGCGTTGTGAAGTTTGAGCGTTTGGGTCGTGACCGCAAACGTGTAAGCATTTATCCAACAGTTGAGCAAGAAGTAGTTGCTACTCAAGCTTAATGGTTCGGAATATTACCCTGGCCTAGAACGGTCAGGGTTTTTCATTTCTCTTGATTCTTCTCGACAAAATCTAACTCTCCTTGCTATATTTCGATTTATTTGCTTTGTATTGTGGCGAATATTGTAAATTTAGAGTACAATTTTTTACATGTACAAGCTTTGAGAGTATAGAGTAGTTGAGAGGAGACGGGCGATCTTGGTAGAGCGAATGAAAGAGATCATTTTGCCTTTTTTACCATTGGGTATAGTATTCATAAGTTGGACGATCGTAACTTGGGAGAGTTGGGTGGATTTAGTGTACCTTACCCTGGCACTCTTAAGCTGGCTTTTGGGTGCTTTTATGATTCGATATAAGCTCGAAACCAAGAGAGAGACGGCCCAAGCAGAGAAACTGAAAAAAATTTTGAGTCGAATTCGCCATGATTGGGCAAATCATATACAGATGATGATCTTTTTTCTCCAGATGAAGAAAGAAGAAGAACATTATAGATATCTAAAAAAATTAGCAGAAGACGTAAATAAAGAGAAGCACATTGGTGTGTTTCAGTCCCCTTTATTAGCGACTTTTCTTTTGACCATCGGGGTCGAGCATACTAACTGGAAGTGGCATGTAGATATCAGCAAAGATATTCGCATCTCCTTACCCGAAGAAGAGGATTTGCTACAGATGATTAAAAGTGTAGCGGATTGGTTCGATCAGGTTGGACAAGGTAAGTATGATTGGGCGCAAATACAGCTTACTTTATCGGAAGAGGAGCAAGTTGTATATGTGACATTTGAAGTATTCGATTATGATCATAAGAGGATTGTGCTTCCTGTAACGGATGCTTGGGATCGTTTAGAAGAACGAGTTAGTAAATTAGGAGGGAAAATTTCCCTTTCTAGAAAAAAACAGAGAATGATGATCCAGCATATTTGGTGACACTGTACATAGGACGGTGAAGAAAGTGTTTGTAGATCAGGTCAAGATTTATGTAAAAGGCGGAGATGGCGGTCGTGGGCAAGTTGCCTTTCGTCGTGAAAAATATGTCCCGAATGGTGGACCAGCTGGTGGCGACGGAGGTAACGGTGGCGATATCATCTTCCGAGTAGACGAAGGTCTGCGTACATTGATGGATTTTCGTTACCAACGTCACTTTAAGGCCGAACCAGGCGAACCAGGACGTAGTAAGGCACAGCATGGGGCAAGTGCAGATGATAAAATTGTAAGGGTGCCTCCAGGTACTGTAGTGCGAGATGCCGAAACAGGAGAGTTGATTGCTGACTTAGTGGCACACGGTCAAGAAGCGGTCATCGTAAAAGGTGGGCGTGGCGGAAAAGGAAATATGCGATTTGCTACGCCAGTCAACCCAGCCCCTGCGATATCGGAAAACGGTGAGCCAGGAGTAGAGCGTTGGATTGAATTAGAATTGAAGCTACTTGCTGATATTGGACTAGTTGGCTACCCAAGTGTTGGGAAATCCACGATGCTTTCTGTCGTTTCTGCCGCTCGTCCGAAAATTGGAGCTTATCACTTTACCACGATTGCTCCTAACTTAGGAGTGGTTCAGGTAGAAGATGGTCGTAGTTTTGTCATGGCAGACCTCCCGGGTTTGATCGAAGGGGCTCATGAGGGAGTTGGACTCGGACACCAATTCTTACGCCATGTGGAGCGTACGAAAGTGATCATCCATGTGATTGATATGGCAGGCTCAGAAGGTAGAGATCCATACGAAGATTACCTGCAAATTAATAAAGAGCTAGTTCTATATAATCAGGATCTGGAAAAGCGCCCACAGATCATCGCGGCGAATAAGATGGATCTTCCAGATGCGGAGGAGCAGTTGGAGTTTTTCAAGGAGCAGTTAGGCAAAGATGTGCCTATTTTCCCTATTTCTTCTGTGACAAAGAAGGGACTCCGTGAGCTATTGTTTGCCGCTGCTAATCTGTTAGACAAAGTCGAAGAAGAGATTGCCAATCAACCGGAGGAAGTTTCAACTGGACCAGTAGGGCGTAAACTGTATAAATCTGAAGCACCAGAAGTTCCATTTACGATCCGAAGAGAAAATGAAGTTTTTGTTATAGAGGGAACCCAGATTGAAAAATTAATCCTGATGACAAACTTTAATTATCATGACGGACTGATGCGTTTTAGTAAAATTATGAAAGATATGGGTGTGGAAGCCGAGTTGCGGCAACGTGGTGCGGAAGAAGGAAGCACGATTCGAATCGGTGAGATGGAGTTTGAGTTTACGGAAAACCTGGACTACGTTGATTGATTCATAAGGAGATGGGCTATTCCAATGTGGGATAGCCCTTTTTTATCCCCTCTAATCAGAACTATAAACTGCTAATTCTAAAATAATGATATCTTCTGTTAATTATAGCGTTCATTTAGTGTAAAATAGATGTATAGTGTGTGCCTGAATCTCCCTTCAATAGGAAACATATCAAGTGAATAAACTGTTTCCTTTATTCTTTGTACCTTTTGATCAAAGCTAGTAGTAGGGTTTATGGTTGAATTAATCAACTAAAAACTGAATAGTATGGTTATAGCGATTATTATGTTTGATCGGAGGGAGAGCGGATGAACGAGTTACCCCTTTTAATGGATTTTTATGATAAGAAAGCGGTCTCTATGGGCGTTCATGATAAAGGAGCGTTATCTAGAGGCGAAGGTGCGATCTATGAAGGAGTAACTCATTGGTTAATTGCACTTATTTGGTGTGAAAGAAAGCAGGAACGAGGATGGAAGGTATCTGTTTATCCAACTTGCCCTGAGAAACCGTTTTGGTACCGGAGCCCTTTTTTTGAGACGGATGTTCTTCACCCGTTTGAGGTTGCGTTCAAAATATCACAAGTTTTAGTAACTCACTCAAAGCGTGATGTATTAACGAAGAAGTTGTTTGTCCAGGAGATGAATCGTTTATCTCGTATGCAACGAGCCTGATTTCATCCACTCATACCCAATGCGTAAATTGGAGGTAGCCAAATGCTACATATCGTTGTTTGCATCAAGCAGGTTCCAGACAGTAGAGAGATCCGGATCGATCCAGTTACGAATACCTTAATCCGCCAAGGTGTTCCAAGTATCGTAAACTTCTATGATTTACACGGATTAGAGGAAGCGTTGCGGATTAAAGATGAACTAGGAGCACGAGTTACAGTGGTCACAATGGGGCCTCCTCCTGCAGAAAAATCTCTCAAAGAATGTATTTCGCTAGGGGCTGATGAGGCTGTACTGGTCACCGATCGTAAATTTGCAGGAGCAGATACTCTTGCAACATCGTATGTGTTAGCAAAAACATTAGAAAAAGTAGCGGACGAGTGGGGACCCATCGACATGGTGTTCTGTGGAAAGCAGACACTAGATGGTGATACGGGTCAGGTGGGTCCAGGGATTGCATGTCGCTTAGATCTAGAGCAACTTACTTATGTAGGAAAAGTGATCCATGTGGATCCAGAGAAGCGCCGTGTTCGTGTGGAGCGTAAGTTAGAAGACGGGATTGAAGTGGTTGAGACTTCCTTTCCAGTACTGATAACAGCGTTAAAGGAGTTAAACAAAGTTCGAAGAGCTCCTATGCCGGGAATGATTCGGGCGGCGAGATTCAAGCCCACAGTCTGGACAACCAATGACTTTCCTGACATTGAAATCAGCAAGATCGGTTTAAAAGGATCCCCTACCATTGTAAGTAAGACATGGGTTCCGGAGGTTCGGAAAATTGATGGAGAGAAGATCGCAGGTGTTGCTCCCGAGCAAATAGCAGAGCAGCTGATGGAGAAGTTGTGGGGTAGTGAATTAGCTCAGAAACTAGGTTGGGCTTGAAGGAGGAGAAACGATGTCAACAGAGCAAAACAATGAGCAGATGCCGGATTGGTCTCAGTATCGTGGAGTTCTTGTTTTTGTAGAGCAACGAAATGGAATTGCGAAGAAAGTATCTTGGCAGTTGCTTGGTGCTGGAAAAAAATTAGCAGACAAGTTGGAAGTTCCTTTAATGGCATTTGTCATTGGCGATGAAGTGGGGCACCTAGCAGAGGAGGCTATCTATTACGGAGCAGATCGTGTTTTCCTTTGCCAAGGTTCCGAACTTCGGGACTATCGTACTAGGCCTTATAGCCGCATTACCCTAAAGCTGATCGAAGAGCATAAGCCTGAGATTTGCCTATTTGGAGCTACAGGAACTGGGAGAGATTTGGCTGGAGCGATCGCTACTCATCTTCCGACTGGATTAACTGCTGATACGACTGAATTGGATGTGGAGCCGCATCCATCCCGGCTTCTATTGGCAAGTCGTCCGGCTTTTTCAGAGAAAATGATGGCTACGATTCTGTGTAAACAATATCGACCTCAGATGGCAACAGCTCGGGCAGGAGTCTTTCAATCCTTACCACGTGATCCGGAAAGGAAGGGGGAGATTGTCCTCATTGCCAACCCAACAGAAGGAGAGCAGATTGCGACAGAAGTCGTTAACTTTATTGAGCAAACTGGCACTGTTAACTTAGAAGAAGCAGAGATCATCGTGGCAGGAGGACGTGGGCTGGGAGGGGTTGAACCATTCCGTCTATTGAAAGAGCTGGCTGATGAGTTAGGCGGGCAGGTGGGAGCGAGTCGTGCTTGTGTGGATGCGGGTTGGATTGCTCATGAACATCAAGTTGGCCAGACGGGATATACCGTGCGACCGAAGTTATACTTCGCGATTGGAATCTCCGGAGCAGTGCAACATACAGTAGGAATGGCTGGGTCGGATGTGATCATTGCGATTAACAAGGATGAAAATGCACCTATTTTTCAATTTGCTCACTATGGCATCGTTGGGGATTTGTTTCAAATGGTTCCTGCGATCACCGCAGAGGTAAAAAAGAGAAAAGCGGCAAAAGAAGATCCCACTATGGCTTTCAAAGTCTAATCAGAATCAGAAGTAGTAGGATTTCGAGATAAGAAGCGGAGGAGTGGTCGCAAGTGAACGAAAAATTTGATGCGATTGTAGTGGGGGCGGGGCCAGGAGGTACAGCAGCAGCTCTTACGATGGCGAGAGCTGGGCTTAGTGTTGTGTTGCTCGAACGTGGTGAATTCCCAGGGGCTAAGAATATTTTTGGTGGCGTTTTATATCGGAAACAGGTTGAAGAGTTGGTTCCAGAATTTTGGAAAGAACGAAATTTCCCTATGGAGCGTAATATTATTGAGCAACGAATTTGGATGATGGGCAAAGAGTCTATGGTTACTTTTGGTCACCGAAATGAGGCATATAAAGATCCGTATAATTGCTTTACAGGATTACGGGTTAAATTTGACCAATGGTTTGCTAATAAAGCAGTAGAGGCAGGAGCTCTGCCGATCTATCAAACTGTGGCATTGGATGTGATTCGAGAGGGAAACCGAGTGATTGGAGTAAAGACGGACAGGGATGATGGAGATTTATATGCGGATGTAGTCGTCATCGCAGATGGAGTAAATTCCTTACTAGGAAAAGCCTTAGGTGTCCATAGGGAGTGGAAAACAGACGAAGTCTCCCTTGCTGTAAAAGAAATTATCGCGCTTCCGAGTGAGAAGATTCAAGATCGCTTTCAGGTTGAGGGAAACGAAGGGGTTACCATCGAGTTTATGGGCGAAACATCACTGGGGATGGCTGGGATGGGTTTCTTGTATACCAACAAAGAAACCATTTCGCTTGGCGTAGGGGTGATGGTAGATCATCTGCGTGATAAGCGAATGAAACCCTATCAAATCTTGGAATCCGTCAAGCAACATCCGATGATTCGAAAGTTGATTCAAGGTGGAGAGACGTTGGAATACTCAGGTCACTTGATCCCAGAAGGAGGTTATTACTCTGTACCCCCATTGTCGGGAGATGGATGGTGTTTGGTAGGGGATGCTGCCCAATTGGTTAACTTTGTTCACCGCGAAGGTACGAACTTAGCTATGTCGTCAGGTCGTTTGGCAGGAGAAGCCATTATAGCCGCCAAGACAAGAGAGGATTTCTCAGCTAGTAGTCTTCGTATGTACGATGAGTCAGTAAAGTCATCATTCATCATGAAGGATTTACAGAAGTATAAGGGGATGCATCAGCTTTTAAAAGAGGAAGACCCCGAATTGTTATTTAGCAGGTTGCCGAGGGCACTAAATGATGCGGCATATAATATGTTTTTAGTAGATGGAGTACCGAAAGCGGAGAAGCAGAAGTATGCGGTTCGGAGAGTAAAGGAAGCGGCTGGTGGGATGATCAATTTATTAAAATTAGGATATAAGGGCTGGAGGTCGATGAACGGATGAGTCAAAATCTTTCGGATAAATTGTATACGATTCGTTTTAAATGCGATGATGTTTCGCATCTGACAATCAAAGAAACTGATGTTTGTGTCGACTGCACGACGAAGGATTGCAACTTTTTTTGTCCGGCTGATGTGTATGACTGGGACCCTAGTCAGAAGATCACGACGGTTGCTTATGAGAACTGTATTGAGTGTGGGACGTGTCGGATTGCTTGTCCAGCTTATAATATTGAGTGGGTGTATCCGCAGGGTGGATATGGGATGAGTTATAAGTTAGGATAGGGCAGTGTTAGGGGACCAAGCTCTTGTTATTTTGAGGGCTTGGTTTATTTAGATGGAGTGAGATAGGGACATGTATCTGACCACAGCTCCAATAGTGAGCCTGCGAGTGAAGTGGAGCTGCATTCTCCGATTCACTCGCAAAAAACGCTTAGACGATCCTATTGTCACAGGACTATGCTAAACGGGCTCTACTCTTAATCGCAGTGATTGATTAGATGTAAAAAGAGCATTCGGAAGGCCTATTTATTGCTTAATCCTTGCTTTGTGACAATCTCGTTTAGCAAGTTCTTACACCCTTGTTGGACGAGGTCATAAGTTTCTTGGAAGTTGCCTGTGTACCAAGGATCTGGGACTCCTTCGTAGGTGGTGCCGGGAATGAATTGGATAAATGGATACACGTGTGAATGGGTGGTTTGGGCGATTTTATGTAGGTTCTCTACATTAGATGTGTCCATGCCGATGATCCATTGGAATTGATCGAAATCAATTTTTTTTACTTGGCGCGCGTAGATTCCTTCTGACGAGACACCATATTCCTTTAGTTTCAACATCGTTCCTTGATGGGGTGGTTCACCGATGTGCCAGTCGCCGGTGCCAGCAGAATCGATGTGAATTTTATTTTCGAGGCCTGCTTCGATTACATAATGACGAAATACTGCTTCTGCCATTGGAGAACGACATATGTTTCCCAAGCAGACGAATAGTACAGATACCATAATCTATTGCTCCTTTGATGTGAGAATCGTATGCTTTTATATTACCAAAAAGATTGCCTAGAGCTAAGAGAAACGATAAAATATGTCGAGATAAATTGAATTTGAATAAAATAAACTATCTGGAAAAATGGATGATGATGCTTTTCTAGATTACAATGCATACAAAAATGTAATAAAAGAGGTTATCTTGTGAATAAGAGAGATGATGAAGAGCGCTTTGTATTGGTACGCTATAATCAATTACCTGAAGCGATCCAGAAGACATTGGAAGCAAAACAGCTGGTAGAGACAGGTGAAGCGGATACGGTTCAACAAGCAGTAGCCAGAGTCGAGCTGAGCCGTAGTTCCTACTATAAATATCGAGACTCTATCTTTCCCTTTCAAAGCTTAAACCAAAGCAAGATGGTGACTCTTGTCTTTCTACTAAAAGATCAAGCAGGTGTGTTATCTAATGTATTGAGTTTCCTAGCTGGTACTGGGGTAAACATTCTCACCATCCACCAAACCATTCCTCTTCAAGGGGAAGCGTCAGTTTCGATGT
This sequence comes from Thermoactinomyces sp. DSM 45891, assembly GCF_900119485.1. Classification (GTDB taxonomy): domain Bacteria; phylum Bacillota; class Bacilli; order Thermoactinomycetales; family Thermoactinomycetaceae; genus Baia. Next base: position 479,691 of record NZ_FPJZ01000001.1, on the reverse strand, counting down.
CGGTAGATCTAACTAATTTGGTTTCCGAATTAGAGGATTTAGTGGATCAGCTTCGTGGATTAAAGGGTGTACAGCGGGTGAGTGTCATTGGGGTGGAGTAGGATTTTGAGATCGGTAGTATATTGTCTCTGTCTCGTAAGCATGGGTTCTAGAGGATCTGATATTGCGTAATTCGGCAATTGATTCAATGTTCTAGATGTTCCTTACCCCCTGTGATAGAATGAGAACTGACCAAATTCCTTACATAAAATGGATTCGTTTCACGAATGATTGATCACAACCCTTTGCCATGTTGAATGATGGTAATCGTAATAAAACGATAGATGAGCGCGATGATGCGTTGTAGAAAGAATAGTTAGTCAAGGAGGAGAACGTGTGGAAGCAACCTTAGAGATGATTCTCAATAGTTTTCAGGATATGAAAAGAAGTATTGATAAGCGCTTTGATGAAGTGGAGACTCGTCTAGATAAGATGGAGACTCGTCTAGATAAGATGGACACTCGTCTAGATAAGATGGGCACTCGATTGGATCGCCTAGAAGAAAAGGTCGATACCATTGCTAAGGTAAGTTACATCATTCAAGAACAAGTTATCCGAAACAGTGAAGACATTTCCGCATTGAAACTAAATATGAAAGAGGATTTTACTGTTATGAAGGATGATCTCGATTTCTTAAAGGATCTGCATTATGAGAAATCGAAGGAGATTGATCGGAGATTTTGGGCATTGCAATCGAGGAAAAAGCAGGAGGAAGCTAGTTCGAATAGTTGAACAAGCATGTCCTATGGTTTATGAATTTCACCCTTGTTAAAAAGGAGTCGGCTAGATTATCTACCGCTCCTTTTACTTTCATTAAGAATTAGTTCAATTTATTAATGACATGAATATGTCCGTCTACCTCATTAATCTTATATTTTGAGTTATCGAATGATATCACTTCATACTCTGGGCTTGCTACATATTTATAAGCGGCCATTTTTGCCTGGGCAGTGATGAAAAGCTTCCCTTTTGTGATAACTGCAGAGTTCACGTTAAAATGATATAACGCACCTTGGGTACCAAGTGATAGGTATACATATGTTTTTTTGTCGTGATTCACCATGGTGATAGCCTTGCTTGTTACGTCTACTTGGCTTGTAACTTCTTGAGGTAGAGTGGAGATGTTCTCTACTTGAAACGAAGCATCTTCCCATCCACCTTGAATATTTTTTTCGAATCCAGCGGCTACAGTAGTAGTTGGAGCGACAAATCCTGTCCCTATGATGAAAGCACTACAAGTAATGATCCCAGCTACGAAACGTTTCCCTTTCATTCTTGACAACCCCTTATTCTGTTCCTAATATACAAACAATCTCATTGTAACACAAATACATTTATTGTAAACATTTGTAATAAATTTTTTGTATTAAGTTAATAATTTAATTATGAATATTAAATCAATAATGGGTTTGGGATAGAGTATACTAGGAAGTGAGTAGGCAGTGGTATAATATTTTATAAAAATGTGCCATGGTATAAAAGGAGAAATAGTGGATGAAGAAAGTACTGATTTTGGGTGCGAGTGGACTTGTAGGGCGAGCTCTCATGAATGAGTTAGTGGATGGATTTGATGTATACGGTACATATACTTCTAACGTTACGAGCCTTCCTCAAGATAAACAATTCTCATTAGAAGTTCAGCATATCGATAAGATGCGGGAGGTCATAGGTACGGTTAAACCGGACATTGTGATTTCCTGTTTACGAGGTGATTATGATCATCAACTTACGTTTCACGAGGAATTGGCTAAGAGTATAAGAAATCAACAAACGAAAGTGTACTACTTTTCAACAACCAATGTATTTGATGGAGATTTTTCGAGACCTTATACAGAAGCAGATACCCCGATAGCTGAATCGGAGTATGGGAAGTTCAAAATGAAATGTGAGAGTATGCTTCAAGAAATGTTGGGTGAGAGGACTATTACGATTCGAATTCCGATGATATGGGGGAAGGACTCACCAAGGCTGAATCAAATTAAGGAGAGTTTGAAAGATCAAAAAGGCATGGAAGTATTTAGTAATCTGGTTTGTAATCATCATCTAGATGTTTTATTGGCTAAGCAAGTGCGATTTATGATCGAACATGACTTGAGAGGGGTATTCCACTTAGCCTCTATAGATCGAATGACGCAAAGTCAGTTTTATGAGCAGATCTTAGATCAGTTAGAAGGTGAGAAGAGTACATTGCAGAATCGTCTATTTCTAGATAAAGAGAACATGGCTTACTTTCAGATAGAATCTAATCGTGAGGATATTCCTAAATCACTACAATATACAAATCAAGATATTATTTGGTCCTTATTTCAATAAAAATGAAAAGTTAACAGGATCTCATCCATAAAGAGGTCCTGTTAACTAGCAAATACATGCCCAGAAAGTTATTTAATAATAGGCTTGTCTAGTAAGAAATCGTTGTGAGTAAATCATACAGCTACTTCACCGCGTGTTGCTGAGCAAGTGATTGCAGTAGATCCGCCGTCTGCTGAACTGGATTTGCTTCTTGCATCGATTGACTCATTGCTAGAAGGTTTACTCGAACAGTCTCTGACTGACTTACTCTATCTACAGACTCTCTCAATTGTTCTGGGGTAACTTGATCAGGTTGGATGGACTCGCCGAGGCCCAGTTGGGTAAGACGTTCGGCAACAAGTGGCTGATCGGATGATTGCGGAATAGCAACCGTAGGAACACCAAACCATAGAGCCTCCATGATCGAATTCATCCCTCCGTGAGATATGAAGACGTCAGCATGTTTAAGGACTTCTAGCTGGGGAACAAAGGGCCGAATCATGAAGTTTTGAGGGGTGGAACCTAGTTCTTCTATACTGGTTCTAGGTCCGACATTTAAGATCACTTGCCAATGCGTGTCTCCAAAGGCTTCAAAACAGTTTTGATAAAAATCGACATTACTTAAGATCGTTCCGAGTGAGATGTAGAGTATAGGTCGCGAGCTAAGACTCTCTAAGGGAATGTCGGATGGAACATGTCGATTGGAGATGAGAGGCCCAACAAATGCATAACGATGGTCGAAGAGCTCTGCATCATATTGAAACTGTTTTGGGGTCGATACGATATTTAGCTTTTCGGCAACAGTAAACAAATGCAAGATTTGCTTTTCTTCTGGCAGAAAATATTGATCAACCCATTTTTGTAGGGTGGTGGCTTCTTTGTGAAATGCAAAGCTGCTATAAAAGGTCGCCGCAGGTAGATCGAGGGTGTAAATAATCTCTTTTCCCCAAACACACATCGGATCGTAGACCGCTACATCGGCTTTTTCGGCCTTTACTTGATCTATTAATTCGTGGGCTTTCAGTCGGGCTTCGTTCATATATTGGGTCATCAAGTGGATAGGGGGTTTCGTAATAGACTGAAGTGCTTCCGGGTGCTCTTTTTGGAAGTAGTGTAAGGGATTGAAAATAGGGTCAACTACTTGGATCTCTGCCCCTGATTTCTTGACCCCATCTGTAAAGTCAGCGGTTGTATAATAAACTACCTCATCACCACGTCTCACCAATTCCTCAGCTACTGTTAGTGTAGGATTCATATGTCCAAATGCTGGCATTATAAAGAATAGATATTTCATATGCATTTCCCCATTCTGTTTATAAAAATTTTCATTCAATTTAATTTTACTAAAACCCTGATACAACATCTACATTTAGAGAAAATCTACTATATATTTATATTTACAAGAAAATATATACATAAACAAAAAAATATAGTATTATTGAAAATGCTGTTTTTATAACATATATAAAGAGGAATGATGATTTTGAAGAATAAAATTCTAGTTATTTTATTTGCACTAACTGTTATGAGTGGCTGTTCTTTCGTCAAAGATAAAGTGAACGAAACGAAAATTCTTGATGATATGAACAAAACGGTTGCTAATCAAAATAAAAATATTGATTTATCAATTAAAGCAGCTGAACAAATTGAACAGCTTGCTACTAACATGGAAAGCTCTCCTAACGGATTATCTGATGCAAAACGTAAAGAGGCATTGTCGCTTTTGGAAAATGCTGTTAAGGATGTAAAAGCCTATAGCGAAGGTGCGAAGAAGATTCATGATGGAATGCCTCAGTTGAAGGAGTTAGCTACCAAATTTCAAGACGCGGAGACCAAAAAATTAGCAGAGCAATTTGTTGTTGATTTTGAGAAAGGCATGAAAACAGAAATCGAAGTCAGTGCGGCGCAAGGACAGTTTGTAGGAGTGTTTGGTAAGTTTCTAAAGGACTCAACTGATAAGAATGCAACAGAACTTGAAAATGCTGAGTCGAAATTCAACAATGCCCTTAAACAACAAGAAAAAGACATAACACAATTCAATCAATCTTGGAAAAAATTTGTAGAAAAAGCTGGTAGTAAAGTGGAGGAAAGTAAATAAAACTGTAGCTCAAATCCATAACCCACTACAATATAAAACAGTCCTGTTTGATCTAGATAATAGACCAAACAGGACTGTTTTGTTTACACTCACAACCGTACACCCATCACGCCAGTACATCACGTCTCGAAAACGTTACAAATGCGATAATCAGTGCTACCACGGACCAGGCCCCGAGCACGCCGATGGAGAGTGGTAGTGTCATTCCCTCGATGAGAATAGGGCGACCGGAGAGATAGTCGGTTAAACGGAGTTGGGTGAAGGCAAAGTATTTAATAGCTCCCCATGTAGGAGAGAGTTGCATGAGTAAATTTCCTGAGATGACGGCCGCGAGCATAATGCCCATACCAGATGCGGTGCTTCGTACCAAAACGGATACCATGAAGGAAACGGTTGCAACGGTTATGCAAGCGAGCCAAGAGAGACCATATGCCATCAGGAGATACTTCCATTGTGGGATGAGATGGACGAACTCTGTTAATAACGCTCCGTTTTTCTCTTGGAATCCCGATAGTACTGGGAGATCCCAACCCCCATATCCAAAGATAACCCCAGAGAGCAGGTAGCTTAATATGGCTGTACTAAGTACGATGAAGGAAGTGGCAAAGAGTAGGGAGATGTATTTGCTCAGTAGTACTTTCCAGCGCCGAACCGGTCTTGTAAGGAGTAGTTTGATCGTTCCGCTAGAGTGTTCAGAAGAAACCAGATCGGCTGCAATGATAACGACCAGTAACGGGAGAAAGAGAGAGACAGATTCCTCGACGAATTTTCGCATAAACGTAGGAGCGCCGGGAGCAGTTGGGTTGATATCATTTTTTAGATAATACTCTTGTTGCTGGATATTCAGTTTGATAAATGCTTTCCATTCTTCGGGTAATCGGCTGGATGTTAAGCGATTTTGTTGATCGATGATCTGCTGCTTTAGGACAACTTTCCAGTCGCTTGTTCCAATTTGCTTAGCCGCTCTTTCAAGTGTCTGTGCCTGAGCATATGTAAAAATCGGAATCAGGATCACTAAGATCCCTAGAATGACCCAAAGTCGCTTTTTCCGAACCATTTTTAACATTTCATTATAGACGAGTCCAATCATGGTTTGGTTCCGCCCCCTGTCAGTTGTAAAAATAAGTCCTCCAGTGTAGCTTGTACAGGACGAATTCCCGTTACTTTTATCTGCTTCGCTGTAAGTTGCTCATTCGCTTCAGCAATGCGGTCTATAGGCATATACACATACAGGTATTCTTCTGTCTGTTCGATGGGACGGACAAAGGGTAGTTCTTGTAGGGCGTCTGCACCTGAGGGAAGTGGGTCTAATTTCCACTCGATGCGGGTTTCTTCTTCATGGACAAGTTCATGTACAGGTCCGGTGTACACGATTTTCCCTTTGTTGATAATAGCTACTCGATCACACATTAGCTGTATTTCATGCAAGATATGGCTGGAGATAAAGACACTAATTCCTTGTTCGTGGACTAGCTTGCGAATAAAAGCCCGTAATTCACGAATGCCAGCAGGATCAAGCCCGTTAGTGGGTTCATCGAGAATGAGGATCTTAGGGGAACCCAGTAATGCTTGTGCGATTCCAAGGCGTTGCCGCATTCCGAGTGAATACGTTTTTACCAGTTCATCAATCCGCTCATCTAATTCTACGAGGTGAACAATCTCGTTGATCCGATTGGCTGTAATGCCAGTCATCATACGGGCAAAGTGCTCTAGGTTTTCACGGCCTGTAAGATACGGGTAAAGCTCCGGGTTTTCCACGATACAGCCTATCTGGGAGATGGCTTCGATAAATTGGTCTTGCAAGGGGTATCCTCCGATTCGGATCGTTCCCTCTGTTGGGCGGATGAGCCCAACTAACATACGGATGGTTGTGGTTTTCCCCGCGCCATTTGGCCCTAGAAATCCAAAAATTTCTCCTTTTTCGACCTCAAATGTAATGTCCTCCACGATTTTTCGTTTTCCAATGCGCTTGCTTAGCTTCTTGACTTCGAGTACTGGGGAAGTTTGGTTCATTTTGTCTCCATCCCTTCTTGGTCGATTACCAGCTGAGTGAGGCGATTTGCTATGCGCTGATATCCGTATTGATTTGGATGAAAGTGATCTGTGAAAAGATATCGTTTTGGTTCTAATTGAAATAAATCGTATGTAGGAATAAAAACAACGCGATCATACTTTGCGATTACTTGTTGTGCCGTTTGGTTCCATTGCGCAACGAATTCATTGGTTTGCTTGGCTTCGGATAAATCTCCGAACGGATTGTATAAACCAAAAACGAAGATCGTTGCTTTGGAATTCTGTTTGCGAATATCCTTCAAAATGAAGTCAATGTTTTCCTGATACGTAAGGCGTGCTTTTTCGACCGTTTCAGGATCGGTATTTTCAAGGCGACCACTTCCTCGAAACAGATCGTTTCCACCAATGGTGAGGGGGATGATCTCGGCACTTTTTAGCAAGTTAGCTGTTTCGGGTTGTGAGATCTGTTTACGAAGATCGGTCGAAGTGGCACCACTAACGCTTAAATTGACAAGGCTGACTTCAGATTTGCTTGATTTTTGTAGTTGCTCTCGAAAAAGTTGGATGTACCCTTTTCCGCTATCGTCCCCAATTCCTCGAGTAAGAGAATCGCCTAGGCTGACGATTCGTCCGACAGTAGGACTGCTTGGAGAGACTGCTTTTTGTGAAGCAGACTGTTGCAGATTAGATGTTTGAGGCCTAAAAAGCTCAATGAGAGACATGATGGAACCAATCAATAGGATGGAGAATGAGGCGATTGCGACGGCAAAGATACTAATCCACCTCAGGCGATGATTAGAATGCATACGTTATCCTCCTAAATATAGATTCGTTACTAACTTTAGTTTTACATATTATCCTTGAAAAATGAATATATTTTCTTGAATGATTGTCTGTCAATGTTGTATGGCAACTAATAGCCCATAGGCGCATAGGATAGAATAATCCATTTGCAATAGAGGAGGTACCGGGTTTGAAAATTCATATTGTACGTCCTGGAGAACAGTTATGGGACTTGGTACAAAAGTATAATGTTCCGTTAGAGCGAGTACTAGAAGCAAACCCCAACATTATGGAGCCAGAACAGTTAGAAGTAGGTAGTAAGGTACGAATCCCATCTGGGCGAGTGCCCGTTTCCCCTGTAAAGAGAGATTATCTAAAAGAAAAAACGGGTCGCGAATCATTTAAACCCCAAAAGCCGATTGATCCTCAGTGGCCACTCACAGAACAACCAGTTGGTTCGCCACAAGATCTACAACTAACGATTGCTAAGCCCATTCGAGTTGAGGATGCCCAATTTTACGACCAATATCAAAATGAACCTGCTCGTTATGATGAGTATGACGATTATGATGAATCAAGTGAAGTTCCATTAGATGAATGGGAGTCCTCTTCTATTTATTCCTATCAACCTTCTCACCCTACTCAGTTTGCACCATTTTATCCAACTGAACCCGGATTTTATTCCTATCCGCACCTTTCGCATGCATCTACACCGTATCCAAATTATCCTTGTACTGATTGTGGATCAACTCCGTCTTATCCGCCTCAAGCAGCCATGTCGACACCACCGTATCCGTTTTGGACTCCATACGGAAATCATCAGCCAGCGTACTGGCAACCTGAAATGATGATGAATCAAGTACCTGAGTATGGAAATGAGGCTTTTGAGAGCTCTTCTGCCGAGTTTTAATTCAGATAAAGGAAGGGTTAATATGTCCCAGCCAAGCTTGCGAAAAATGGAACGAGCTCTTCAGACTCGAGTAATCGATATGGAAGAAGGGCAAAAAATATGGCTGATTTATACAAGGGAACAAACATGGGTAGCGAAGCAATGTCGTTCTGCTTATCATCAAGAGTGGTGGAGTCAAGTTGATCGAGAGCTCAGGCATCGTGGGTTTGTTGATATGCCTACGTTTATACACGCTGGAGATGGATTGACTCTAACCACATACATTAACGGAGAAACATGTAGATATCGATATCGCAGAGAAAGTAAGCTCGCATTAGAGCAGTTAGCTCGGTTTCATCAAGCGGGACGTGGATGTACTACGCCGTCTACTCGTCGGACGGCGTTCCTTTTATGGGAGAGACTAGGACAACGTTTAAAGAAGTTTGAAAAGTATCTGCATCAATACGATCGATCGACTAGTAAGACTGATAAATGGATGCGCCTAGCTGGTTACGAGATGTACCAGATGGGCATAAATGCGTGGAATCAGTTATATACTCCTACATTCTATGAGATGAATGAACAATCTCATCTTCATCATCATCTATGCCATCGCGATTTAGCAAGTCATAATTGGATGATGGAAGGGGATCGGGCGTGGTTGATCGATTTCGATACAGCTAGCTATGATGCCCAGTGGGGAGATCTTTGGCAGATTAGCACCCGGATCTTAACAGAGAACCATTGGGATAAAGCGTTATGGATTGAAATGATGGAATGTTATGAACATCATCAACCTTTATCAGATTGGGAGAAATATTTTATCAAATTGATGTATGGCTTTCCTAATGAATTTTTTCGTGAGTCGATAGGAGTGCTGGAAAAGAAGCCTGGTTATCGCCTCGATTATACTGGACCTTACTTGGAAAGAATTATTGATGATATCGAGCGATGGAGGGAGTTTCTCTCGCAATTGCGTTATTGGTAATGGTATGATAAAGGCCAAATCACCCATACATAGTTCGCCTTAGGGAGGCATCTTAGAATGAAAGTTGGATTAGCTCAAATTCGACCACATTTGGGTAATGTGGCCAAAAACATTGAAATTCACAAACAGATGATAAAGCAGGCAAAAGAAGAAGGAGTCGAGTTGCTTATATTTCCGGAGTTAAGCTTAATGGGATATAATCTTCTCGACTTAACTTACGATGTGGCTTGCACTGTGGATAGTGAAGAAGTACAGGAGATTATCTCCGAGTCGAAGGGAATCGATATCGCCTTTGGGATCGTAGAGCGTTCACCCGATCACATCTTGTACAATTCAGCGATTTATGCAAGCTATGGCAATATTCAATACGTACATCGCAAAGTATATCTACCTACATATGGAATGTTTGATGAGGCACGTTATTTTGGCCGAGGCGAAAAGATTCGAGCATTTGACACGAGATTTGGCCGTGTGGGGATGCTGGTCTGTGAAGATATGTGGCATCCATCGGCTCCGTATCTCCTTGCTCAGGATCGAGCAGAGCTTCTGATTGTACTTGCTAATTCTCCAGCACGTGGAGTACACGCTAAAGGGCTGGGAACACAGGACTCGTGGGACTTGATTCTAACGAGCCAAGCTCAATTTTATGGAATGTGTATCGCTTGTACACAGCGTGTAGGAACGGAGGATGGGGTCACCTTTTTTGGTAATTCAACAGCAGTGGATCCATTCGGAGATACATTGGTTCAGGGGCCTCTTTTTGAAGAATCTCTGGTGACGTTTGATGTAGATCTTGATATGGTTCAACGTGCCCGTTTTACGACCCCTATTTTACGTGATGAAAATACAGATCTCGTGGTTCGAGAACTTACTCGAATTCAACAACATCGTAGAGGAGAGTAGGACATGTCTACACAATGGTTAACAGATCAATTAACAGAAGCTCCGTATCTATCCCTCAATGAAGAACTAACCACCCAGATATTGACTACAGCTTTACGTGAAGAAGTGAACAAAGTAGGCTTTCGCCGCGTGATCTTAGGGTTATCAGGAGGAATTGACTCTGCACTCTCGCTTTATTTGGCAGTCAGGGCTTTTGGAGCCGAAAATGTAATTGCAGTGCGGATGCCTTATAAACAGAGTAGCCAAAATAGCTTAGATGATGCTGCGGAAGCGATTCAAGATACAGGAGTACAGTCACTCACTGTGGATATCACACCTCAGATTGATGCTTACTTTGAGAGCTTTCCTGATGCGAGCCCTCTTCGTAGAGGAAATAAAATGGCCCGGGAAAGAATGACGATTCTATATGATTTATCAGCTTACTATGAAGCCCTTGTGGTTGGTACAAGCAATCGCACGGAACTATTGCTTGGGTACGGTACCCAGTATGGAGATTCGGCTTCTGCGATTAACCCGATTGGCGATTTATATAAGACTCAGGTTCGTCAACTTTCTCGCTATTTGGGGGTTCCTAACTCCATCTTATCGAAGCCTCCTAGTGCGGATCTATGGGAAAACCAGACGGATGAAGGGGAGATCGGCTTTTCTTACTTTGACATGGATCGTGTTTTATATCACATGTTAGATTTAAAGTGGGATCGCAAAGCACTTCATAAGCAAGGTTTTTCCGATACCCTCATCAATGCGGTCAACAAGCGAATCATCCGTAACCAATTCAAACGAGTGATGCCCGTTATCCTAAAGGTATCCAATCGCACAGTGGGGATTGATTTCCGTTATCTTCGTGATTGGGGAATGTAATAACGAAAAAACGCCATTCTTTCATACTTGACAGGAATGGCGTTTTTTTTATGGGCAAATTCAAAAAGGATTATGATAGTTGGAATACATCGATTGTACTGTTCGATTGAAATTGCATTGAACCAGTTGGGATTGAGAGTAAAAGTCAAACCTAATTTCGGAATTTGGTTCATTTGGAGTAGTCACGATGAATCCATACGCAGGTATACCCCGCCATGATTCTGTGGAACAAAGTGCGGACACGGTTTCGTCAGCACTTTGTTCCTTTTTTGTTCTTTTTTTAATAAAAAGGCCTATTAAATTTGGTTGTATAATGAAATTACTTGAATGAATAGACGTCAGGATGATTCTGTATATATACAAACTTCACGTAGTATCTGGTGTTCTCAGTGAAAAGGAGGTTAGTGGGTTGTTAAAGAAATTGCTTGCCAGTATACGCGTCGGTGGAATAAAGGTTGATACTACCTTAGAAAAAGGAGAATATCGCCAAGGAGAAATCATCCACGGTCGAGTCCTAATCCAAGGTGGCTCCGTACAACAGGAAATCAATCGTATCCTGTTTCAGCTTAAAGTTCGACTGAGAGCTAGGGGAGCAGGAGTAAGTGGATTTCGGGACTTCTTGTGGCACACACATGAAATAGCAGGCAAAATTACGGTATTACCCAGAGAAATAAAGGAAATTCCGTTTTCCTTTACTCTGCCAGATGTAACACCGATTTCGTTTCCCTACGAAGGCCATTTTTTGTTCGCTAAACCCAAAGCCTCCCCGTATCGTTTTCAGGTATACTTGCAAACAGGAATCGATATCGAAAATTCCATCGATCCGAGTGATCATGATGAAATTCAGATAGCCCCTCATCCGTTTTTGGAAGAAGTACTAAAATCTATGAGTCGTTTAGGGTTTTCAGTGACATCTGTAGAGCCAAATAGCATGGATTATCCAATGGATCGGACGTTTTACCAAGAGTTTCTTTTTGCACAGCATGATATGAAGAATTGGCTTAGTGAAGCATCACTTGTACATCTTGGAAATGGGCATTTTGTATTACGAATTGAAACGCAGAAGCCAGATTATCGCTCCATTATGGAGATGCTAGATGTAAATGAGCGGAAAATCCGCTTCGTGGTTCATGAAGAAGACATAGAAGATAAGGGGATCCACCTGACGGAGTACTTAGCAGAACAAATTCAGTTGATCCAAGATAAGGTAACGAAAGAGTTTTCGTCAAGCGAATGAAAACAGTTCGATTCGGTTACTCTATTCATGCAAGGGGTTCTCATCCAATGTTCTATGAGGGGAGCTGATTGCGATGTCAAGAAGCAATAAACTCGTAGTGCCTGGATCGGCTGCTGCCTTAGGGCAGATGAAACAGTCAATCGCACAGGAATTTGGAGTAGAACTAGGCGCTGATACCACCGCCAGAGCTAATGGTTCTGTAGGTGGAGAGATGACCAAGCGACTCGTCGCCTTGGCTCAGCAACAACTTGCTCGGAATAAATAAAAGCAAAACCCCCCATTACTCGATTTGTAGTGGGGGGTTGCTTTTTAATATTTAAAATTGAGCCCGTAACTTCTTGCGAACCCACCAACGGGTAACCACGCCTTGCTGAGGAGAGAACAGGAAAGCAAGCGCGAACAATCCACCTGCAATCATCGTCATACATCCAGCGATTGACGCATCTAACATGACGGATAGTAAGTAACCACAGATCGAGCAGATGGTACCGATAAGCACACTTAGTCCAAGCATGACTCTAAGACGTTCCGTTAGTAGATAGGCAGTGGCGGCGGGGACGATAAGCATCGCTACCACGAGGATTGCACCCACACTTTCAAAGGAAGCAACGGTTGTGATTGAAACAAGTCCCATGAGCAGGTAATGGAAAAATGCTACGGGTATACCGATAGCCATCGCTAAGGCTGGATCAAAGGATGTAAGTTTAAACTGTTTGTAAAATAATCTAACAATGATCAGGCTAAGCAAGAAGGCTGATCCTGCTCCCCACATCGCTCGTGGCCCCATATCGACTCCATTCCAAGTCCATGTATCATAAGGGACATATGCAATCTCACCGTAGAGCACACAATCTAAATCTAAGTCCACTTGTTGTGTAAAGAGGGAGATCAAGATGATCCCGATAGCGAAGAGTGCCGTAAAACTAACCGACATCGCGGCATCAGCCTGTACGCCTTGATTTCGCAAAAGTTGAATGATAATGGTACAAAGGAGTCCGAAGACTGCTGCACCGATAAACATTGGGAAGGGATCCCGGCTTCCTGAGACAAGAAACGCGATGACGATTCCTGGAAGAATGGAGTGACTAATGGCATCCCCTAACATCGCCATGCGACGTAGGATTAAGAAACAACCTAGAAACGCACAGGAAGAAGCGATGAGGGCGCCAGTCAGGATAATCCATATACTACTCATAACTCCATCCCTGCCCCTCTGGTTGAATGATAGATTTTAGCTTGATCTTCTTTTGAAATGTGTTTTTGTAGGTAGGACTGAAGTTGTGCTCGAAGGGATTCAGGTAAGTCAGATAATCGCTCGATATCCTGAATGAAACAGTCCGTCTCAATATCCTCATACATATGCCACATCTCCATATAAAGTCTAAGCAAGGCTGTGTCACTTGCTTCTTTCCAGCTAGCACTCGAAAGAGTGAAAGTATCTGGAGAGCTCTCTGTGACTTGCCCGCCTCGCTTTTTCCGTTTGATCCAGCGGCGGATTTGGGCGGTAGATAGGTTGGATTGATCCGATAAAGCAGTTAGAGTAACGGTTTGATTTCCTAGTTGATTCCATGCTACATAGATCTGCTCTTGGCGTACTTTTTGCCGAGTTTGAATGAGACGCAACCACTTTGCAATCATGCCTCTTTTCGGTGCGCATAGCATTGAGACAAAGAACAAAAGGGTGACCGCCAAGACAATAAGGGGTCCAGTAGATAACTTAGTTGCAACTGAACTAAGGATCGTTCCGACTAATCCAGATAGGGCCCCTGTGCAGGCAGAGATGAGTATCATGTGATCTAATCGTTCCGTCCAATACCTAGCTGTTGCGGCAGGCGTAATCAAAAGAGATGCCATTAATACCACTCCTGCCGCCTGTAGGCCAATTACCACGGCAACTACTAGGAGCAACATCAGGAAGAAATCAAGTCCTACCATAGGGAACCCTAGACTTTTTCCGTAGTTTGCATCAAAACATAAGAGCTTTAATTCCTTGAAAAATAGAGAAGATAAAAGGATTAAAACCAAGGCAATGGAACCCATCATCGCTACGTCTGCTCCAACTAAAGATGCAGATTGACCAAACAAAAACTTATCTAGTCCAGCTTGGTTACCAAAATCACTGTGTTGAATTTGTGTTAACAAGACGATGCCAAATCCAAAAAAGGTAGATAAGACCAATCCTAAGGCAGTATCTTCTTTAATCTTAGAAAATCGGGTAATCCAGCTAAGAAAGAGAGAAGCTAATAGGCCTGTTAATGTGGCTCCGATCAAAAGCCAAAATGGATTTTTCGATCCAGTAAACAAGAATGCCAAACAGATTCCAGGAAGTGCTGCGTGGGCAAGTACATCGCCCATCAATCCACGCTTTCGTAAAAAGGCAAAACTTCCTAATACGCCGCTACTTATTCCAAGTAAGGTCGTTCCAGCAAGAACCCATAAAGCATTGGCATCACGAAAAAGTTCTAACACCCGTTAGCCCCCCTTATTTGGTAGATAGCAAATCATTTGTTTGTGGTAGGATGGCGAGGCGTCCTCCATATGTTTTTTGTAGGTTTGCGGTTGTAAACACTTCGCTGGTAGGACCTGATTCAATCAGGCGAAGATTTAACAACATCACAGAGTCGAAGTACTCGGAGACGGTCTGGAGGTCATGGTGTACCACGAAAACGGTTTTTTTCTGCCCTTTTAATTCGTGTAAGACTTGAACAATTGCTTTTTCTGTTGCCGCATCGACTCCTACAAATGGTTCGTCCATAAAATAGATCTGAGCTTCTTGAGCAAGAGCACGAGCGAGAAAAACGCGTTGTTGCTGTCCGCCGGATAGTTGGCTAATTTGTCGCTTCGCAAACGACTCCATTCCTACTTTTCGCAGTGCTTCTAATGCACGATCTTTATGCTCGGACTTCGGTCTGCGGAACCATCCAAGCTGTCCATATAACCCCATCAATACGACATCTAACGCATTGGTAGGAAAGTCCCAATCAACGGACTCTCTTTGTGGGACGTATCCTACTAATTTTCGTTGCTGTGTATAGGGCTTTCCATAAATAGAAACTTCTCCTCCTGCTAGTGGAAGGAGTCCAAGCGCCGCCTTAATCAAGGTTGATTTACCCGCGCCGTTTGGTCCGATAATGCCAATACATTCTCCCTCTGGAGACTGGTAGGTAATATTGCGTAAAACGGGCTTCCGATGATAGGCGACTGATACATTTTCGATCGAAAGAGGCGGAGTTTTATTTGTCATAGTATTCCCTCCTAGGTGCTATTTTAAAGAATTCACTATTTTTGCGACATTGGCTTGCACCATTCCGATATAGGTTCCTTCTGGTGTACCTGCTTTACCCATCGCATCTGAGTAGAGTTCGCCGCCAATTTTTACTTCATGTCCTTTTTGTTTGGAGCCTTCAACCACTGCTTCAATCGATTTTTTAGGAACACTTGATTCAACGAACACGGCTTTAATCTTTCGTTTGGAAATGAGATCAACCATGTTTTGAACATCTTTCAATCCATATTCAGCTGCAGTACTAATCCCCTGTAAGCCAACCACTTCGATTCCGTATGCTTTTCCAAAGTAACTAAATGCATCGTGTGCGGTGACAAGCACGCGTTGTTCCTTAGGTACGCTGTTTACTTGTTTCTTCACGTCTTCATCCAGCTGCTTTAGCTTAGCTAGGTAATCAGCGGCTTGTTTTTCATAGTCTGCTTTATGACTAGGGTCTTGTTTGATCAAGGTATCACGAACTACTTCGGTAGCAGACATCCATAGTTGTACGTCAAACCAGATGTGTGGGTCGTGTAAGTTTGCACCAATCTCGAGAAGTTTCGCTCGATCGATCTTATCGGATATAGCCGTTACAGGCTTGTTTTTACCAATTTTGCTTAAAACATCGGTCATTTTTCCTTCAAGATGAAGTCCATTATAGAAGATGAGATGGGATTGATCTAGTTTCCGAATATCGCCTTGTGACGCTTTATAGAGATGGGGATCTACCCCAGTACCCATCAATGCAGATACTTCGGTATGGGTTCCTCCCACATTTTTTACGATATCGGCGATCATGCCGGTAGTCGTGGTAACTTGTATTTTGTTGCTCTCTGATTTTGAAAGTGATTGATTACATCCTACTAATAAAGTGAAGCATAGGGCACTAATAAGTAGGATACGAAAAAATTTGTGAATCATGGGAGTTCCTCCTAATTCATTTGGTTACATATGTTTGCTCAACCTATAAAAAATGCTAGTCCTCAAATCTATTTGATATAGTCATAAATTTTTCCCTAAGGCAAAATTTAATTAGCTCTATTCTGTCATCTCCATATGCTTCTGTCAATGATCATTGCATACATTTATCAAAGAATTGTCGAATTCAATGCTGTAGAAAGAAAGGATATATGTTAGGATGGACGATATTATAGAAGCTAAATGAACTAAGCGGAAATCATGGACTTAGAGATTTAGAGAGGGGTGAAAGGGTGAAAATAGCACGCTCGATAGGGGCCATCCTGCTAGGTGGAGTATTTTTAACAGGTTGTACGAATTTTGTAGGGGCAGCAGAATCCAATCTGATTCCCGTGAAGGACTTATCTCATGAAAAATTACTAGCCGTGTCGGAGAGAACATTACCAGCGGTGAAAATGACGACAAATGACAAGTTACTTGCTGAAATGAATACGCTTCGTTCTAAATTAGTGATTAGTCAGGGCTCATCTTTGCATAAGCAAGTTGCCTTTACGTTTGATGATGGTCCGGATACTCATTTTACGAATCAAGTTTTGGATATCTTAAAAAAAGAAAAGGTACCTGCTACCTTTTTTGTCTGTGGAAACAATGTAAAAGCACATCCAGATGTAGTGAAGCGAATAGATGAAGAAGGTCATTCTGTTGGAAATCACTCGTGGAACCATCCACAGTTAACGAAAAAAGATCAAGCGACCATTAATCAACAGATTACGAGTACGAATGATGCTATTAAAAGCGCCATTGGGAAAACACCTACTTTATTCCGCCCTCCGTACGGTGCATTTAATCTAGGCGTTCGGGATAAGGTGCAACAGTTAAATATGAAAGTGATTTTGTGGAGCGTGGATACATTAGATTGGAATCATAAATCAAAAGATCAAATAATGGAAGCTTATCATAAAGAGTTCAAGCCTGGTGGAATCATTCTTCAACATAGCTCTGGAAATGAAGGTCTCAAGGAAACGGTAAAAGCTTTGCCAGAAATGATTCGTGACCTAAAGAGTAAAGGCTATAGTTTTGTGACAGTAGATAAGCTTATCGGTGTAGAGGCATATCAATAGTGTATAATCCCAACGCCTTTTTAAAAAACGCAATTCACTTCAGGATACCTTGAAGGATTGCGTTTTTTAAATTTTTCATGCGTCTTTTCTAGAAAAATATAATGACTTTTTTATTAAATTCATGTAAGAAATCGCTCTTACTGTCTCATACTACATGAGGATAGGAGTGGTACGATGAAGAAATGGAGATGTTTATTAGGAGTCCTCGTAATCAGTCTTGTGTGGGGTTTGTTGCTTGATTTCACTATTTATACCACTCATGCAGAGGGGAGACCTTATCCCAAAAAGCCTACAAATACAAATATTTCAGCTCGCGGTTGTGTTAATCAACATCCTGTTTACTATTCGATCAACCTTCCTAAGGATCAGAGGAAGGTAGTGATTACATTTGACGATGGTCCAGATGGCATATATACCCCTAAAGTATTAGATATCTTACAACGATATAAAGTGAAAGCTACTTTTTTTGTCATGGGAAAAAGCGCGGTGAATCATCCGGAACAGCTAAAGAGGATCGTGAAAGATGGACATACGATAGGAAATCATACATGGCACCATAGTGATTTTCAGCTTGTTTCTGAAAGCGAAATTGAGAAGGACCTTTTGAAAAACGAGAAATACATACAAGAAGAGCTAGGCCTTAAACCACTCTACGTTCGTCCTCCTTTTGGGAGGATTAACGATAAAATTTGTCGTGTAGCATCCCGGCATAACTATACATTAGTCCACTGGGATGTCGATCCAAAAGATTGGGACGGTAGAAGTGCAGATCGCATTGTTAGCTGGGTAAAGGAGAAAGTGAAGCCAGGTTCTATTATTTTGTTGCATTCGGGTGGGGGAGAACCTTATCTAGATGGTTCAATTAAAGCTCTACCCCAGATTATTGAATATCTCCGCAGTGAAAAGTATCAGATTGTCCCACTACAAGAGCTACTAAAGATATCGCCTTATGAGAAAGGTAAGAAGAAGTGAGTACGGTTTGGTATGATGATGTATCCCAAAAAAGAGGATTAATCTA
This sequence comes from Thermoactinomyces sp. DSM 45891, assembly GCF_900119485.1. Taxonomy (GTDB): domain Bacteria; phylum Bacillota; class Bacilli; order Thermoactinomycetales; family Thermoactinomycetaceae; genus Baia. Next base: position 461,266 of record NZ_FPJZ01000001.1, on the reverse strand, counting down.
TTTTTATCATAGATTAATCCTCTTTTTTGATCATTTTTATGCCTTTTAGAATGAAACGTTGCATATGTTTTCATATAATCCCATTTTGAAGATCGTGAGGTTACATTAAAATGGGTGTATAGAATAAATGACCTTGGTGATGATCATTCATTAAGTGAAAGGAAGTTTTCTCATGACAAATATAGGTATGGCTGAGCTAACATCTATGCATGGTATGAGTGAGATGTTGTTACGTTATCACCGTATAATCGGCATGAATCATGAACAATTGATTTTGTTACAAGCAAGTATTCAGTTACATGATGCTGTGGAGATTGAAGAGGCAACGGGATTTTCGAGAGAGACGATTGCAGAATTGTTTTCACAGATATCCGAGCTGGGTATTATTCGTTTTAACGAACGAAACGAACTTGATTATCAGAGCTTATTTGAGACTCTAAAATCGATTGAAAAAAGATCGATGCCGTTTCGCGAGCGGTTAACGAGGGAATATTCGAAAGCGTCACGAACGAATCAGAAGCATGTGGGGTATGTAGAATTGGTACCAGTGAAAAAGGGAGTGGCTGTGAAGTTAATGGATGGTACATTCCTCTCTATTAAGCAGACAAAGGATTTGAGCAACGAATTAATGATGTTTGCTCAATCGATGAAGGAAGAGGACTTACAACGTTTTAATCGAAATGTACAGCAGAAGCAAGACAAGGTTCAAAACGATGAGAATCGCTATGAAGAGTATGAAGATTAACTTCAAGTTATGATATAATGAAAATTCCTAGAATGTGTGTTCGCTTGGTGTAGGGGGGATAGTTTTTGCGGATTATGGGGATTGATCCGGGCTATGCGCTTGTGGGATATGGAGTGATTGACCAAAAAGGTGGCAGATTGGAAGCAGTTGATTATGGTGCGATTCAAACAGAGCCTCATTACTCCATCCCGACCCGAATGAAGCAGGTTTATGATGCGATGAAGGTATTATTGGATCGCTTTCGACCTGAAGTAGTGGCGATTGAGAAATTATTTTTTAATAAAAACGTAACCAATGCACTACTTGTGGTCCAAGCACGAGGTGTTATCATCTTAGCGGTGGAAGAGGCAGGAATCCCGATTACAGAATATACCCCTTCTCAGGTGAAAGTGGGAGCTGTGGGATACGGGAAGGCAGAGAAGCGCCAGGTTCAAGAAATGGTGAAGATGCTACTTCGTTTGTCTAAGGTTCCCAAGCCAGATGATGTAGCAGATGCACTGGCAATCGCAATCTGTGAGGCACATTCTTCCAAGTCGATATCCCAAGTAGGACGAGGAGGAATTTCGTGATGATTGATTTTTTGCGGGGATCGATGGCGTACCGAGGAACTGACTATATAGCGATTGAAGTAGGAGGAGTTGGGTATCAAGTCACAGTGACCAATCCATTTTCCTATGAAGAGCAAGAGTCGGTTTTTCTCTATACTCATCAAGTAGTCCGAGAGGATGCCCAGTTATTATATGGCTTTCAAACAACAGATGAGCGAGATTTATTTCGTTTATTACTAGAGGTTTCTGGAATAGGACCTAAGGCAGGGATTGCGATCTTAGCAGGAGGGAATCCCCAGCAGATTGTATCGGCGATTCAGTTAGAGGATTTAAAATTTCTAACAGCATTACCTGGGATAGGAAAGAAGACCGCACAGCGGATTGTGTTAGATTTAAAAGACAAATTACAGAAACTAGGCTGGGATCGTCGATTCCAATTGACTTTATCGTTGCCAGACCAAATAATGGAGAAATCGGTTCATCGCACAATGGATGACGACTCCAATATGCGAGATGTGGTGGAGGCATTAACGGGGCTTGGCTATCACGAAGAGGAAGCTAGGTCATCCGTGATAAAAGCGAGAGAATCTACCGAAAAAGAACTTTCTACAGGAGAATGGGTTCGTTTGGCTCTACAAGTGTCTGTGAAGAGATAGGAGGGTGAAGGATGGAAGATCGGATCATCTCAAGCAAGATGATGATGGAAGAGGATGAGATGGTTGAGTTTAGTCTGCGCCCTCGATCTCTGCGGGAGTATATCGGACAGTCTCGGGCCAAGGAGAATCTAAAAGTCTACATAGAAGCAGCCAAGATGAGAAATGAAACGCTTGATCATGTATTGTTATACGGACCCCCAGGTCTAGGGAAGACGACACTTTCCCATATTATTGCTAACGAGATGGGAGCACAGATCCGCACGACTTCAGGTCCTGCGATTGAACGCCCTGGGGATCTAGCAGCGATTTTGACTAATTTACAACCGCATGATTTTTTATTTATTGATGAAATACATAGATTAAATCGTTCTGTAGAAGAAGTATTATATCCAGCAATGGAGGATTTTGCGCTTGATATTATGATTGGTAAGGGTCCTAGCGCCCACTCAGTTCGGTTGGACCTCCCCCCCTTTACCTTGGTAGGAGCGACTACAAGAGCGGGTTCTCTTTCTGCCCCCCTCCGAGATCGATTTGGTGTAGTGAGCCGTTTGGAGTATTATACCCAAGAAGAGTTAGCTTTTATTGTGATGAGAGCATCTGATTTGTTACAAGTAGGGATTCGAGAAGAAGGGGCTCTCGAGATTGCGGCTCGTTCCCGAGGGACGCCTCGTGTTGCAAATCGGCTTCTAAAACGAGTACGTGACTTCGTTCAAGTGCAAGGGGATGGGGTCATCACAGGAGATGCTGCACGAGATGCATTAGACCGAATTCAAGTGGATAGACTGGGATTAGATCACGTCGACCATCGATTGCTACTCTCGATTATCGAGAAGTTCCGCGGAGGTCCCGTGGGACTGGATACCATCGCCGCTACCATAGGTGAAGAGCCAAATACCATTGAAGACGTGTACGAGCCCTATCTTATGCAAATCGGCTTCCTTCAGAGAACCCCCCGTGGGCGGATGGTGACGTTACGTTGCTGCGAGCATTTTGGTTTACAATGGCCCGAAAAGTGATTCTTACTATTTGAGCTGTGGATAGATACATGCCCGAGGATTGTCGCGACAGACATTCCTTTGATTTTCGTATTGGTAATGATATTTTGGAGTGAGCATACATGAACGTAGCAGATTTTTCATTTGAGTTACCCAAAGAACTAATTGCACAGACCCCATTAACCGATCGAACTGCTTCTCGGTTAATGATTGTAAACCGCAAGTCAGGAGAGCTAACACATACGCAATTTCCTGAGGTTGTGGGCTATTTAGAAGCAGGAGATGTACTGGTCCTAAATGATAGCCGAGTTCGACCTGCGCGGCTTATTGGGACGAAAGCAGATACGGGGGCGAAGATTGAGCTTTTATTATTACAACCGATGGGCGGAGATCGCTGGGAAGCTCTAGTGAAGCCAGCTAAGAGGGTGAAGCAAGGATCGGTTATCCAATTTGGCAATGGAGAACTGCGAGCTGTTGCGGAAGAGTCGACCGAAGTGGCAGGGGGGCGTGTGTTTCGCTTAGAGTACCAAACTGATGATATAGAAGCCCTGTTTACCCAATTAGGCGAGATGCCCCTGCCTCCCTATATTCATGAACAATTAGATGATCCTGAACGATATCAGACAGTCTTCTCTCGCTCGATAGGCTCTGCGGCGGCTCCAACTGCGGGGCTTCATTTTACGGATGAGATTTTGACGGCGATTCGCCAAAAAGGTGTACAAGTTGCATTTATTACCCTTCATGTGGGATTAGGTACATTTCGACCTGTTACGGTTGATAAGATCGAAGAGCATCAGATGCATGCTGAGTATTATGAGATGAGCGAAGAGACAGCATCCACTATAAGGGAAGCCAAAAAAGCAGGAAAACGAGTGGTAGCCGTCGGAACGACTTCGATTCGTACCTTGGAGACCATTGCGAGAAGGTTTGTGTCAGAGGTGCAAGCTTGTAGTGGATGGACGGATATTTTTATCTATCCAGGATATGAGTTTCAGATAGTAGATGGGTTATTGACGAATTTTCATTTACCACAGTCCACTCTATTAATGCTGGGAAGTGCTTTTAGCAGTCGGGATATCTTGCTTCATGCGTATGAAGAAGCGGTGCAGGAGCGATATCGGTTTTTTAGTTTTGGAGATGCTATGTTGCTTATATGATGACTTGTCTTCTATAATATTGGCAGTGGTAAAGGTTTTTTCGTTATAATGGATAATAAGTTAGGAAGGAACTAGAATATTGGCTGTACGTTATGAACTATTGAAGCAATGTAAGCAGTCTGGTGCACGACTCGGAAGGCTTCATACGCCACATGGTGTCATTGAGACCCCCATCTTCATGCCGGTAGGTACACTGGCGACGGTAAAAACAATGAGTCCAGAAGAGTTAAAAGAGATGGATGCACAGATTATCTTGAGTAATACATACCATTTATTTATTCGGCCAGGTCATGAGATTGTAAAAGAAGCGGGTGGATTACATCAGTTCATGAACTGGGATCGTCCGATTTTGACCGATAGCGGTGGATTTCAAGTTTTTAGCCTAGGTGATTTGCGTAAGATTACCGAGGAAGGGGTGCAATTTCGTTCGCATTTGAGCGGAGAGAAGTTGTTCTTATCTCCTGAAAAGGTGATGGCGATTCAAAATGCTCTCGGTGCGGATATTATTATGGCGTTTGATGAGTGTCCGCCCTATCCAGCAGAGTATGAGTACGTGAAAAACTCGACTGAGCGCACTTATCGGTGGTTAAAAAGATGTAAAGAAGCCCACGATCGTCCAGAAGATCAGGCGTTATTCGGTATTGTCCAAGGGGGCGAATACCGTGAGCTTCGCGAAGAGAGTGCTCGACAGTTAGTGGACTTGGATCTGCCAGGCTATGCGGTAGGTGGGTTAAGCGTAGGAGAACCACATGAGATGATGTTTGAGATCCTTGGATATACGACACCCCTTCTTCCTAAGGACAAGCCCCGCTATCTAATGGGAGTCGGTTCACCAGAAGCTCTAATTCAAGGAGCCATTCTGGGGGTCGACATGTTTGACTGTGTCTTACCTACTCGAATAGCAAGAAATGGGACTACGATGACGAGTGGAGGTCGCCTTGTTGTGCGGAATGCTAAATTTACGCGTGACTTCGGTCCATTAGATCCCAATTGTGATTGCTACACTTGTCGCAACTATTCTCGTGCCTATCTTCGTCATCTTATTAAGGCAGATGAAACGTTTGGGCTTCGATTGACAACGTACCATAATCTGTATTTCCTACTTAACTTGATGCACCAAGTACGTCAAGCCATCATGGAGGATCGTCTTCTCGATTTTCGTGATGAATTTATGATGAAGTACTATGGTACCTTAAATCCGGTCCAAAAATTTTAAATTTAAACCACATTTAGGAGGAATACCCATGCAACAGTACCAAGCATTTATTTTCCCTGTCTTGCTAATCGCGATTTTCTATTTCTTGCTAATCCGTCCACAAAATAAGAGTCGTAAACAGCGTAATGCTATGATCGCTTCTTTAAGTAAGGGAGATAAAGTTGTAACGATTGGTGGCCTTCATGGTACGATCGTCGATTTAAATGATCAGACCATTACCATTAAAGTAAACGACAACACTCGTCTTGTTTTTGAACGTGCCGCGATCAATGAAAAGAAAACCGGCACAGATGTAACAGCCACTTCAACTGAAGAGACATAAGAAGAAAAATAAAAAGCTATTTTCTCCGATCAAAGGAGAAATAGCTTTTTATTTTTTGGATAGGTTAATCCCAATCATCCCGCCTAAGGCTCCTAGTCCAAATGAGCATATACCAAAGATCAACGGCTCGACACGTAGTGAGGTATCAAAGGCGAGAAATCCGATGATCATCAGTATCAGTGTGTAAAGAATGCCTTGAATCCCCCCCATAATCCAGCCATTTCGTTCCGTTCGTTTTCCAGAGATCAGACCGCCCGTAAAAATCGAGCTAGCGTTAATCAGAAAAGTAATCCATGGCAAGCTACTGGTTTGGAGGTCCGTGTAGCGGAGTACGACGGCTGTACCGAGAGAAAGGATGAGTACGGATGACCATATCACACATTGGCCCATGATCCATGGGGAGTTCAGGCCAGTACGATTGGAATGAAAAATCGTTGCTTTCATAAAGGATTCTACTCCCTTCGTATGTTGATTAGGGCAATTCGGGCAAAGTAACTTCGGAAATGCCTGCTTTGGTACAATTTATGAGCCAGTCCATTCATATATGATTTTAATAGTAGAGATTTCGAGATCATAAAAAATCGGCTTACGGTCAAAATAAACAAATAGGACTGAAATATAATCGACCAACTATGCTAAACGAGGAGCAATGTATCTTACCATTTTCACCGGAAAGGAGGAAACTGTGTGCTTTGGATGTCCGTGCTACGAACCATTTTCATCTATATTTTTCTTTTTCTCATGATGAGATTAATGGGAAAAAGAGAGATTGGGAAATTATCGATATTCGATTTAATTGTATCATTTATGATCGCGGATCTAAGTGCGATCGTACTAGATGATATTGAAAGACCTCTTGTGGATGCCATTGTACCCATTCTCGCTCTGGTTTTATTACAAATTGGGATGTCATATTTGTTGCTTAAGAGTCGCAAAGCACGCAACCTGATTGAAGGAGAGCCAACTGTTATCGTCAGAGATGGAAAAATTATTGACTCCATAATGGCGAAATCAAGATATAATCTTGATGACTTATTAATGCAACTACGTGAAAAAGACATCCCTGATGTATCGGATGTAGAGATTGCTATATTAGAGACTTCAGGGAAATTAAGCGTGTTTCCCAAGGTGGAAAAGGCCCGACTAACAAAGGGAGATGTGCAAAATGATGGTTCTAAGTTACGTCCGTTTCGCATGCCAATTCCTGTTATCATTGAAGGAAGGGTGCAGGAGCAGGAACTGACGGAATCGGGATATAACCATATATGGCTTAAGCAAGAGTTGCGAAAAAAGGGAGTGAAGGATTTTAAAAATGTATTTTATGCAAGTGTTGATCAATATGGAAATATTTATATCGATTTAAGAGATACATAATGCCTTTGCCTAAGATGAAAGGAATCATTTTAAGCAGAGGCATGTTTAATTTATCTTGGGAGGAACCGAGCCACCCAAGCTCCTACATATGGGAGACGAGATACGTCATCTTTTCGAATTAAGGAAAAGAGAACGAGGCAAATGAGATAGATCCCGAACCCGCATAAGATGGTTAATAAAATGCGTTGTAACAAGGGACTATGTGCTTGGGTTCCTAAATAGTAGCAGACGAATCCCATCCCACCGATGCTGATACTAAGTTTTACTAGTTCTCTAGCATTAATCATGTAAGGGACGAGTTTGATAATACTAAGAAAATGCAAGCAGGTTACAACGAATATGCCGATATTGATAGCGATGGCCACTCCCATAATGCCAAGTGATGGCCTAGTGGCGAGGAGCCAGATAAATACCATTTTAATGACAGCTCCGATAATGGAATTTCGCATCGCGATATTTGCTTTGTCCAACCCTTGAAGCACAGCGGCAAAAGGACCTTGTAAGTAGTGAAATAAAGAAATGGGAGCCATGATCTGAATCATTTGACCAACACTTGGTTGATGATAGAGCAAGGTAGCAAGTGGTTCTGCTAGCACATAAACCAACATAGTACAGGGAGCACCGATAATTAAAGAAAGCCGGATTGCCTGTTGTAGTCTTCGCTCGATTAAGGTGGTATTATTTTGCGCTGCTGCCTCGCTCACTGCTGGAACGAGGGAGACGGTTAAGGCGTAGGTAATAAAAGCGGGAAAGAAGACTAACGGTAACGCCATTCCCTCTAACTGGCCGTATAAGGCTGTAGAGGTAGCTGCGGCGATCCCAGCAATGGCTAAACTTTGCGATACAATAATAGGCTCTACCGCATAAGCAAGGGAGCCGATGGTTCTGCTCAACGTAACGGGAACAGCAACCCGGAAGAAGTCGGTTATCGTGTTGAATCGACTCACAATATTTTTTTCATCTTTCTTGTTTTCTCTCCTCTTCCATATTTTTCTTAAAATAGGACACTTTGGATCTTTTCGGTATCGATAATAGAGGAATAACATCCCTGTAAACTCACCGATTACCATTCCGATCATTGCCCCCGAAGCGGCATATTCCACACCGTAGGGTAGCAAATATTTTGCTAACATGAGGACCGTAAAGATCCTCACTACTTGTTCGATAATTTGAGAAAGAGCATACGGGCTCATATTTTGTCGGCCTTGGAAGTAACCGCGGAAGATGCTGGATACGGCGATAACAGGAATGATGGGAGTGATTCCCATCAGAGCGTAGAGTGTTCTAGGGTCAGTTAATAGGGTTTTGGCTAAGATTGGAGCAAAGACAAATACCAAACTGGTAACGATTGTACTGGTGATTCCTACTACAATCCCTGCTACAATAATGATGTGTGGGATCTTGTGCTCTTCATTTTTAGCCTCAGCTTCGGATACTAGCTTTGAGATTGCTACAGGGATTCCAGCAGAAGTGATCACAACAGCGAAGATTAAAATCGGAAAAGCAAGTTGAAAAAGGCCCATTCCTTCGTCCCCGATCAGACGAGATAAAGCAATGCGATAGATAAAGCCAAGAATTTTGGTTAAAAATCCAGCACCTACCAGTATGAGGGTGCCAGCGAGGAAGCTCTGTTTGTGCATGGTAACTCCCTTCTTCCGTCCACTACGTTTTAGTACAAGTTATGCCTTGTCCGATAGGCTCATGACTCTTTTTCGTAGATAGAAGGAAAGAAGGTTACGCGTGCAGAATTGATACATTCAAAAGATGTCGAATGAGTAAGATTGGAGGGAAACGATGTCGATGCTAGCTTTGCCTGAACAGGAATATGATTTCGATGAAGATGAAATTCAACAATTAACATCGGAAGAATTAGATGAATGCCTCGAAGATCTTTGTAGAAGTAAAGCATCCGAGTTTCATTTATATGGATATGAAAATGTAACACCCGAACAAATATGGGCTTGTGTTTCAGATGAACATCGTCAGGGCACCCCGAGACTAAACCGCTTAGTGAACGATATTATGTCTCTAAAAGCGAGCCGCTTTATGAACTGGTTAATGCTACATAATATCTATAAAAGTGAGTAAAGTCTTAAAGGTCATCAGCCATGCTGATGGCTTTATTTGTCACAATTGACTCCCGGGGCTTCACTTGGGATAATAGGACTTGGTAATGGAATAAGGAGGACAGTCCATGAAGGTCAAAAAAGGAAAAGTAACGATTTTTATCATCATCGTCGTGGCGATCCTCGCGCTTGCTGGTACGACCGCTCTTCCAGTGTGGAACAAGATTACAAAGGGATTGGATTTACAAGGGGGCTTTGAGGTTTTATATGAGGCACCCAAGGATCAAAAAGTAGATAAAGCCATTCTTCTTGATGTAGCAAACGCACTTGAGCGACGAATTAACGTACTGGGTGTGTCTGAGCCCGAGATTTCGATTGAAGGGAATAATCGAATTCGGGTACAGTTAGCAGGGGTGAAGGATCCTGCGAAGGCTCGGGAGCTCTTAGGGAAACAGGCTGAATTAACATTCCGTGAACCAACAGGAAAAACGGCTGTTATTAAGGGTGCCGACCTGAAACCAGGTAGTGCCAAATTAAGTTTCGATGAATACAATAGCCCGGTTGTGGCCATTGAATTTAAAGATGGAAAAAAATTCGAAGAGATTACAAAAAAATACATAGGGCAACCTTTACCGATCTATTTGGATGAAAAGGAGTTGAGCAGCCCTGTCATTCAAACCGTGATCAGTGGTGGGAAAGCAACCATCAGTGGACAAAAGACCCCAGAAGAGGCAAAGGAATTAGCAAGCCTCCTAAATGCAGGTGCCCTTCCGATCAAGCTTCAAGAAGTTCAAAGCTTTGCTGTGGATGCGAGTTTGGGACATCAATCGATGAGGGATACCTTAATAGCAGGTGGACTTTCTGTTCTCATGATCTTTATCTTTGTAATTGGTTTCTATCGTCTACCAGGTCTTGTGGCTGTTATGACTCTGATCGCATACACATACCTAAACTTGGTTATCTTCGCTTTCTTAAAAGTAACTCTTACCCTGCCGGGGATTGCCGCCTTTATCTTAGGGATTGGGATGGCAGTAGACGCCAACATCATTATGTCAGAGCGTATTCGTGAAGAATTACGTGTAGGTCGTACGGTGAAGAGTGCGCTGAAAGCAGGTTCTAAGCGCTCATTCTTAACGATTTTTGATGCGAACTTTACGACTATTTTAGCTGGTGGTGTCTTATTTGCTTTTGGTACGGCTGGGGTAAAAGGATTCTCAGTGGCATTGATCGTCGGGATTTTGTGTAGTTTTGTGACCGCAGTTGGATTGTCACGTTGGTTGATGTCACTCTTAGTCAACTCAAATCTAGTGAAAAATCCCGTGCTGTTCCGTGTGAAGGAGGATGAGATTGGTGAACTATAAATTTAATTTTGTGCGTTATCGCAAACCGTTCCTATTAGCCTCTCTCATCATCGTGTTAATCGGGATTGGTTCTCTCTTTATTCAAGGATTAAATCTAGGTGTTGACTTTGTGAGTGGTACACGCCTTGATTTTACGGTGAAGCAAAACGTTGATGTGGAAAAGGCAAAAAGTGTTCTAGAGAACAACGGTTTTAAGCATCCTAATGCACGTGCGGCTGGCGACAAAAAAGAAATAGTCGTCTTCCGTACAGAAAGTATTTTAGATAAGCCGAAAATCGATAAACTCGCAGGGGATTTATCAAAGGAATTTGATGTGAAGGTAACGGTGCAGGAACAGAAAGTAGACCCCATTATCGGGCGCGAACTGGCACGTAATGCCATCATTGGCGTACTGATTGCTTGTGCCATTATTGGGATTTACATTGCATTTCGCTTTGAATATCGATTTGCGATGGCAACGGTAGCTACGTTGTTATACGATGCTTTTCTTATCATCACGTTCTTCTCTCTGTTCCAGATCGAAGTAGACCTATTCTTTATCGCCGCGATCCTAACCATCATTGGTTATTCGATGAACGATACAATTGTCGTCTTTGACCGGATTCGTGAAAATGAAGAGAAGCTACAACCAAAGACATGGGAACAATTATCTGATATGGTAAACCAAAGTATCCAACAAACCTTGGTTCGATCGATTAATACGGTTCTCACTGTATTATTTGGCGCCGTATCCCTATTCCTACTGGGTGGAGAGGGAATTCGGAATTTCTCCCTTGCTCTAGTTGTTGGACTATTAGCAGGAGCGTATTCTTCGATCTTCATCGCCTCCCAGACCTGGGTTATGTGGAAATGGCGCTCAATAAAGGCTGGAAAAGAAGAGCCGAAATTATCACCTACAACTGAATAAGAACATCATTGTTTCCATACAATGAAGGAAAAGACCGCGGAGAAGATCTGCGGTCTTATTTCTGGAGGAGCAACTATGGGTGATCAACGGTTTCAAGAGATCAATCGAGCAGCGTGGATTGGGATATTTTTTAATATCTTATTGACCATTGTAAAGGGGATAGTTGGCTTTTTGGCTAATAGTCGTGCCTTGATTGCGGAAGCGGCTCACTCAGCAGCTGATTTAGTGGGCTCTCTTACTGTCTATTTTGGAATTCGTGTAGCGAAGCGTCCTCCAGACCCCGAACATCCGTATGGGCATGGCAAAGCAGAGATAGTGGCATCATTTATCGTAGCGGTCTTGTTATCTATGGTGGGAGTGGAGATTGCACGAAGTTCCTTCCAAGCATTATTTGATAAATTGGAGCCCCCAGGTATTTCGGCTGCGGTTGTCGCCTTGCTATCGATTTTGGTAAAAGAGATGTTATATCGTTATACTTATCGGATAGGAAAGCGTCAAAATAGTCAAGCTACAGTAGCTCATGCTTATGAACATCGCGCCGATGTATTTGCCACGATCGCGGCCTTAGTGGGGATACTCGGGGCGGTGCTAAGCCAGTATATCGGTGTTCCCGAGTTAGTCTATCTCGACCCGATTGCAGGTATGGTAGTCTCGCTATTTGTCTTTTGGATGGCTTACCGATTAGCTCGTGAAGCGATTTATAATTTACTAGACCCTGTCCTTCTTCCGAAAGAAGCCCAAGAATTAATTGATGCAGTTCGACCAGTAACAGGTGTGATGGATATTGATAACTTACGTGCTCGTCAGCACGGTCATTATGTGATTGTAGACGTAAAAATTTCCGTAGATCCCCATATTACAGTTGAAGAAGGGCATCGAATTGGGAAGCAGGTAAAGCGAACCCTCTTAGACCGTTTTGATCATGTAGAAGATGTATTTGTACATGTAAACCCATATGATGGAAAAATTTTGCAGTAGAAATAAGGAATGAATCACCGTTTTCCCTATCTTTGTGCTATAATCATACCGCGAAGAGAGGTGAACGGTTTTTTATGATTCGTTCGAAGACGAGATGGATCCCTGTGGAGGCAGATCCACAGCAGATCCAGAAATTAGCGGAAGGTTTGTCTGTTCATCCGACGATAGCCAGGTTACTGATTCGTCGCGGGCAAACCGATATCGAAACGGCTCAGAGGTTTTTACGTCCTTCCATGGATTTCTTACATGATCCCTACGCATTAGATGGTATGAGGGAAGCGATTGAACGAATTCGCTCTGCGCTGACTCATCAAGAAAAGATCCTTATTTATGGTGATTATGATGCAGACGGTGTGAGTAGTACGAGCTTATTATTAAATGTGTTTCGTACCCTGACTACGCGAGTTGATTACTATATCCCGAACCGCTTTCGGGAGGGTTATGGCCTTAATCAAGAAGCTCTCAAAGAAGCAAAAGAACATGGTTACGACTTAGTGGTTACGGTTGACACGGGAATCAGCGCTACAAAAGAGGCGGAGTTTGCCCGTGAGATCGGTTTAGACCTGATTATAACGGATCATCATGAACCACCCCCTGTAATACCAGAAGCGGTAGCGGTGATCAATCCAAAGAAACCAAATTGTACATATCCTTTTAAGTCCTTGGCTGGAGTAGGGGTTGCTTTTAAGTTGGCCACTGCCTTGTTAGATAGAACCCCTACCGAGTGGATGGATCTAGTTGCTATTGGTACCATTGCAGACCTCGTTCCACTGGTGGATGAGAATCGAGTGCTGGCTACATATGGATTAGAACGTTTAAATGAACGTACCAATAAAGGCCTCTCCGCATTAATGGATGTGGCGGGGATTGCGGGGCAAGCTACTGCGGGGCACGTGGGATTTTTTCTAGGCCCCAGAATCAATGCAAGTGGCCGTTTAGATTCTGCAGGACAAGCGGTTGAACTGTTAACAACAGATGATCTAAGTAAAGCGCAACATCTGGCTGAAAAAATGCAAGAGATGAACCAAGAACGTCAGCAGATCGTAGAAGAAATTACAGAACAAGCTATAGAGATGGTAGAACAAGATCCAGATCGTTATCAGCACGTTATCGTTGTCGCTAGGGCCGGCTGGAATGTCGGTGTGATTGGCATTGTAGCTTCCCGGCTTGTGGAGAAATATTATCGACCTGTGATCGTATTAGGTTGTGATGAAGAGACAGGCATAGCAAAAGGATCGGCCAGAAGCATCGCTGGATTCGATCTATATGAGTCTTTGACTGCATGTAAAGAGTATCTTCCACAATTTGGGGGACACTATATGGCAGCAGGCATGTCGCTAAGGATTGAAGATATCCCAGCTTTCCATGCCAAATTGTCAGGTGTTGCGCAAGAGACTCTGCAAGAGGAAGATTATATCCCTTTGACACATATTGACGATGAATTAACGATCGATCAAGTGGAGCTATCAATGTTAGAACAGTTGGCTTTGTTAGAGCCATATGGTATGGGTAATGCAACGCCTAGCTTTCTATTAAAAGATTCATCTATCGCGAAGATTCAAACCATTGGTGCTGATAAAAACCATCTTAAATTGACTCTTCAGATGGATCGTATCTTCATGGATGCACTTGCATTTCGCAAAGCAGAATTAGCAGAAGAGTTGGTTCCAACTAGTAAAATCCATGTGGTCGGTGAATTACAAATTAATGAATGGAATGGTCGCCGTACCCCGCAGTTGATTTGCAGGGACCTAGCTGTACATGAGAGGCAAATCTTTGATTGGCGTAGTAATCACAAAGAGGACCATCTGAATAAATTACGTGACAAGCCTGTCCTATTGATTGGGCATCGGCTACCAGCAGGAAACACATACTCCTGTCTCGCATGGAAAGATTGCGCTAAGGGAGCAGAGGAAGTGCTCGCCCAATATACACAGATTGCTTGGATCGATCCCCCGCCCTCTATGGAGATTTGGCGGAATCATCTCAATCAAATTCAACATATCGAACGGGTCTACTTTATCTTTGGAGATCGTGACTTCGACCAAAATTTATTAGCAGTCCCTTCACGCGAACAATTCAAACAGTTATACAATTTATTGTACGGAAAAAAGCCGTTTTCTTTATTGAAATCATATCCATCTCTGACAAAAAGAACGGGATTGTCAAAACGAACACTTTCCTTTATGATTCAAGTGTTCGAGGAATTACAGTTCTTACAAAATAATAATGGAATGATCCAGATAATAGAAAGCCCTTCCAAACGACCTTTAACCGACTCGTTGGCTTATCGACAACAACTGGAGAAAGAGGAAGTTCTTCAGGCATTGGTATATAGCTCGTATAAAGAGATATGTCAGATGTTTTCTGGATTATAATCAGGAGGTATACCCATAATGAACTTCAAAGACAAAATTCGCGTGATCCCAGATTTCCCTTCTGAAGGGATTCGCTTTAAGGATATTACTACCTTATTAAAAGATGGCGAAGCGTACAGAGCAGCCATCGAAGAGTTAGCAAAGCATTATAAAGGAATGGAAATCGATGTCGTACTAGGCCCTGAAGCTCGTGGGTTTGTCGTGGGAGCTCCTCTCGCTCTTGCACTCGGCGCTGGGTTTGTGCCGGTTCGAAAAAAAGGCAAACTCCCAGGTGATATTATTGAGGCGAAATATGACTTGGAATATGGAAAAGATATTTTAACGATGCACAAAGATGCGATTCAGCCAGGCCAAAAAGTTCTGATTGCAGATGACTTGCTAGCTACAGGTGGTACGATTAGCGCCACTCTTGATCTCGTTCGCCAATTAGGCGGAGAGCCTGTTGGTGCAGCATTTTGGATTGAGTTAATGTATCTAAATGGTCGTGAGAAGTTAGGGGATGTGGAGATTTATTCTCTTGTTAAATACGACTAAGATTGGTTTATTTTGTTAGATGAAAAGGAAGCCGGGGTTATACTATTATGAGTATAGACCTCGGCTTTTTCGTGGGTCTAAATATTAGATTAAGAAACATACTTGACATATGTATGTAGAGGATAGTAATATACTTACGTAAAGTAAGTTTTATATTTAGTATTAGGAGGCTACACAAGTGGCAAAAGTATTATATATTATGGCTAATCCCAAACCGATATCTGCATCTTTCAGTTCACAGGCAGGCGAAGCTTTTCTTACAGAATATAAAGCAAAGAATCCTCAAGATGAAGTAATGACCCTTGATATCTATAAAGAAGAAATTCCTTATATTGATGAAGATGTACTATCTAGCTGGGGTAAGGGCGCTAAGGGGATTGAATTGACTGCTGATGAAGCAGCAAAAGCAAAGCGCATGGGCGAGTTAGTGAATCAATTTGTAGACGTGGACAAGTATGTATTTGTTACCCCACTATGGAACCTGAGTATTCCGGCACGTCTAAAAGCTTATATCGATACCGTTGCCATTGCAGGTAAAACATTCCGCTATACACAGGCAGGCCCAGAAGGTCTACTTAAAGGAAAAAAAGTTCTTCATATCCAAGCTCGTGGTGGTATGTACAGCGAGGGTCCAGCCAAAGAATTAGAATTTGGAGATCGTTATCTTCGTGCGATTACTTCCTTCATGGGAATTGAAGATTATGAGCATATTGCAATAGAAGGTCATAGTGCTCTTCCTGATCAAGCTGATGCGATCTTACAAAAAGGAATCGCTGAAGCAAAGGAAATAGCAAGCAAGTTTTAATTACTGAGATAAGCGGGTTCAACTATAGAAATAAAATAGAAGAACAACCAACTCATGCGTGAGTTGGTTGTTCTTCTTGTTGTACCTTGAGCAGACTTCAGGTAGTTGCTGCTGATTCATTCACAATGAACTTGATTTCGTGAAACCGGAATCCAAATTTCACATAGCACATCTGGAGAAGTTAGATCCTTACTCTTAATGGATAACATCTCCGGTCCTCCCACCTGTTGATAAAGAGAAGATGGAAACCACTCTGAATAGATACGTCCCCATGTCTCTTGTAGTGTTTGTGGAAAGGGCCCAACGGTTTCAAACACGGCCCAAGTTGAACTGAGAACCTCTAGCCTTTCAAATTCCTCTAGGCTATCTGCGGTGGTTGCTACACCTATATAATGATCCAGTTCCCCTTGCTCCTCCATACGACCTTCTGAAAAATTTGTCGATGCCTGAATCATTCCCTTAGGCTCAACATCAGATAACTCCATTAACTGGTGAATCATCTCCATATTTAATGATTTCCACATAGCTGTAATCTCTGGATTCTCCCCTTGGAAAACAATCGGAACTCTCTTTTGAATCCCTATGATACGAAATGACTCTTTCTCTTCTATTCGGTAATTCATTTCTGCTCCTCCTTGAATGGTTAATTGGAAGGTCATTCGTGGATAAGCTTTTACATTTTGCGTCTGATTCCTTGCCTCAGTTGGAGTGATTCCGTGCAAACTTTGAAAGGCTCTGCTAAATGAATCAGGGGAGCTGTACCCATATTTAATCGCAATATCGATGATACGTGGGGTTCGATTCTGAAGCTCGAAGGCTGCAAGTGTAAGCCTCCTCCTGCGAATATATTCAGATAAGGGAATACCAGCAAGAAAAGAAAACATCCTTTTAAAATGATATTCAGAACAGAGAGCGATTCTCGCTACTTCTTTAAGATCGATCTCTTGAGTAAGATTCTCTTCTATATACCGGAGAGATGTGTTCATGTTTTTTAGCAAATCCATTCGTATGACCTCCCTGACTAAAAGATAGCAAAAATAGCATTTGCCTTTCCGACAATACAGGTTCTACTTATGTAGGGATCGAGTAAAAATATTTGACGTTTATAACTTAACTGATAGTGGAATGAATCCATTGGATACTAGGAGGTGATGATTTGTGCCGTGGGATACATTAGGAGGAATCCTCTTTTCGGGGTTAGGTTTTCTGATTTCACTAGTCGTTTTGGTTGTCTTGGGAGTTATGATGTTATTTAAAAAGGGAAAAAACCTTAAAGTTTGGGTCCTGATTCTATTTATCATTTCCATTATTTCGATTGTCTTTTTTGCAATGGAGCTATTTAGTCTATTTGGATGGTTTATTGATTTTGCAAACTGGAATTTTTCATAAAATTAATTGAGCAAATACAGAGAGGATGCTACTTATTTTAGTGGCATCCTCATTTTATCATTCACTATCATCAGTGCAAAATGCTTTACTAATCTGATAAGATGAAATTGATTAATCTTTCTATCAGATCATTGTGGAAGGAAGTGGTGTTATGCCGTTTTATCATCAATTAGGAAAATTACCGCATAAGAGACATATTCAATTCCGACAACCGGACGGAAGCCTTTATCATGAACAAGTAATGGGAACGAAAGGCTTTTCTGGAATCCAGTCTATCTTATATCATGTGAATCCACCTACTCAAGTGAGTCAATATCGTAAGATTCGTGATTGGATTGTTACACTTGAAGAAGAGGGAGCGAATCGCCATCGTCATTTCTTTACTTTTGGGCATGAGGCAAAAGGAGATTGCATAGATGGGAGAGTGTACTCGCTAGCAAATGAAGATTGTGCTATATCAACCGTATACGCCTCTGAGTCGATGGATTATTTTTATCGGAATGCGGATGGGGATGAGGTACTTTTTATCCATGAGGGGAGTGGTAGATTAGAGACGATTTTCGGAGAGCTACCGTTTCAGCAAGGTGACTATTTGGTGATTCCGATTGGCACGACTTATCGAGTAGTAGCAGATACATATCCGATTCGCATATTGGTGATCGAAACAACGGGTGAGATTACGATTCCCCGGCGTTATCGAAATGAATACGGACAACTGGCGGAACATAGCCCGTTTTGTGAGAGGGATATCCGGGTCCCTACTCAACTAGTGGCTTATGAAAGCAAAGGTAGCTATGAAGTACGAGTAAAAGCGAGAAATCAGTTGCACGGCTATACGTATGATTTCCATCCACTGGACGTTGTAGGATGGGATGGCTATCTGCATCCGTGGGCATTTAGCATTCATGACTTCGAACCGATTACGGGTTCCATTCATCAGCCGCCACCTGTGCATCAGACATTTGCAGGACCAAACTTTGTGATCTGTTCCTTTGTACCACGTATGTATGATTATCATCCAGAAGCGGTCCCAGCTCCTTATTACCATAGCAATGTAGAGAGTGATGAGGTTTTATACTATGTGCGGGGGAATTTTATGAGTCGAAATGGAATTCAAGAAGGATCACTAACCCTGCATCCAAGTGGGATTCCACACGGACCTCATCCAGGAAAAGTAGAAGGCTCCATTGGCAAGACTAGAACAGAAGAGCTGGCGGTTATGATAGACACCTTCCGTCCGCTAAAAATAGCTAAATCTGCGTTAGAGACCGAAGATGCAGAGTATATGTTGTCATGGAACAGAAAATCGTAAGGAGGAACGAGCATTGCGACTTGATCCCAAGCAATTAACGCAGAAAGAAAACTATAAACTGATGATTGGCAGCGTGTTACCTCGACCGATCGCATTTGTCACTTCTATGAATCAAGAAGGGATTGTAAATGCGGCCCCTTTTAGTTTCTATACAGCTGTAAGTACCAACCCTCCTATGATTGGTTTTACAGTGAATCGCAAGCCAGGAAATGTGCAAAAAGATACTGCGCGCAATATCCAGTTAAAGGGTGAATTTGTTGTTCATGTAGTGGATGAAGCCAATGTGACCATGGTAAATGAGACCGCCACCGAATTCCCAAGTGAAGTAAGCGAGGTGGAGGCGGCTGGATTTACGCTTGCACCGAGTGAGGTAGTGAAAGTACCACGTATTCGAGAAAGTAAAGTTCAGTTAGAATGTAAGCTGCATCGAATCATTCCAATGGGCGGGACGGCTGATGCCCCTAATTCAGATTTTATCGTCGGCGAGATTGTCCAGTTCCACGTACAAGATGATTTGCTGATGGACGGAAAGATTAACACGGACCAATTACAGCCTGTAGGGCGATTAGCTGGTTTATACTATGGAAACATAGGAGAGACATATGCGATGCCGCGTAAGTCCTATGAAGCATGGCTAGAGGAAAAGAAATAGTGGAGTCATGAAAAAAGAAGGCTGATGAACAAATCATCAACCTTCTTTTTTCTATTCAGATCGTGAAGCATGGTAACCTTTGTTTTTATTATAACGCGAGCGATCTGTCTTGGAGAGATAACGCTTCCGAATACGGAATGTTTTCGGGGTTACCTCCAGTAACTCGTCATCCTTTAGATATTCGATGGCATCATCGATTGACATCTGCCGAGGAGTATCGAGGCGTAGGGCTTCTTCCTTGGTAGCACTACGGATACTGGTAAGGTGTTTCTTTTTACACACGTTTACTTCGAGATCGTTATCCCGAATGTGTTGTCCGATGACCATTCCTTCATAAACATCGGTACCTGGGGTGACAAACATCTGACCACGCTCTTGTGCCGAATGGAGGGCATAGGTGGTAGCCGTGCCAGATTCCCAAGCAATCAGAGAGCCGAAGCCATGAGTGTCAATATCACCTGCATATGGCTCATAACCAGCGAGTAGGGAGTTCATCAATGCTTCACCACGTGTTGCCGTAAGCAATTGTTGACGGAACCCGAGCAAGCCCCGTGATGGGACGAGATAAGAGAAATGGATATTTCCATTATCTAAGATCTCCATGTCCTTCATTTGACCTTTCCGAATGCCAAGCAGTTCTACTACAGCGCCTTGATGATCACTGCCTACTTCAATTTCAACTGCTTCAACAGGCTCATGTTTCTTTCCGTTGATTTCTTTGATGATTACTTCAGGCTTACTTACTTGGAATTCGTAGCCTTCACGGCGCATGTTTTCAATCAAGATGCCTAAGTGAAGCTCACCACGACCAGAGACCATGAAGTTATCTGCGGATTCGGTGTCATCCACTCGAAGGGCTACGTCGCGTTCTGCTTCCCGATAGAGTCGTTCACGAAGTTTACGTGAGGTGACAAAGGTACCATCTTGTCCTGCAAACGGGCTGGTGTTAACCCCAATCGTCATCCGCAGTGTTGGTTCTTCTACTGTGATAGAAGGTAATACTTCTGGGTGGTTTGGATCTGTTAATGTATCTCCAATCCGTACCTCGCCCAAGCCGGTTACAGCGATAATATCTCCTGCCGAAGCTTCCTCTACTTCTACACGTGCAAGCCCTTGATGAGTGAAGACTTGAGCTGCGCGTGCATTGCGAGTCGTTCCATCTGCTGCTATAACGGTAATACTCTGATTTCGCTTTAGCTTTCCGCGATGAAGACGGCCAATGACGATTTGTCCTTTGTACTCATCAAAACCAAGCAATGTGGCTTGCATCTGAGTAGGTCCGTCTACATCCACCTTTGGGGACGGAAGAGTTTCTAAAATCGTGTCAAGGAGTGGCTCCATGGTTTCGCCTAATTGATCTGCTTCGAGACCTGAAGTCCCAGCAAGACCACTTGCGTAGATCACAGGGAACTCACATTGCTCATCACTTGCCCCCAAGTCAACAAACAGGTCAAAAGTAGTATCGATTACATAATCAGGACGTGCATTTTCACGGTCGATTTTATTGATGACCACTACTACTTTATGTCCACGTTCTAATGCTTGACGAAGAACAAATTTGGTTTGTGGCATCGGTCCTTCTACTGAGTCTACGAGTAGTAGCACACCGTCTACCATGTTCATTACACGCTCTACTTCTCCACCAAAGTCGGCATGTCCAGGAGTATCAATGATGTTAATCTTGATTCCTTTATAATCAATGGCAGTATTTTTCGCTAGAATGGTGATTCCACGCTCGCGTTCGAGTGCGTTGGAATCCATCACGCGCTCATCTACTTGTTGATTGGCGCGGAATATATGACTTTGCTTCAACATCGCATCAACCAATGTTGTTTTCCCATGGTCTACGTGCGCGATAATCGCGATGTTGCGAATCTGTTCTGGTTTCATGAGGTTCTTGTTCACCTTTTCTTCAAATATATGTTCTTCGAAATCGTACCACATGGAAGCCAAAGAAAAAAGACCCGCACAAAGTACGAGTCTTTTTTCTTGGTGTGGACTCACTCCATCGGTAGTAACTTGCCGAATCTTGCAAGGCACTACCGATGGAGCAAGTTACCTAAAATTGTATCGATCCTTCCGTCAATTGTCAATTAGAGCGGGTCAATTGATTTAGAGAAAAGATCATTTTTCCAGATAAAAATGCTAACAAAGAGGGTGATGACTAATGGATAGAATAGTGACCATCCAACAAATGGAATAATGGAAAGGGTCAGATAAAAGGAAATCCAGCTAAACAGTCGTGCAATCTTAAAATCGCGAAAGATTCGAATGGCTGCCGCACAACCGAGCAAATAGGTCATAATAAAGGTAGCATTTGGCAATTGAATCAGAGTGGATAATGGAATGAAACCTGTAGCGTATAGAGACATGATAATCGTAAATGCTCCAGTCAAGAAATAAAGTCCACCTACTGGAGTGCCGTAGCGTGGATTGAATAAACCCATAAATGCAGGAGCTTTCCCAGCTTGTGAGAGCGCGTAGGCTAGACGAGAAGCAGCTCCAAAGTAAGCAATCATTGTAGCCATGCAGATAAAGAAGCCAAGTCCACCTGTCAGGACAGAACCGCTCATTCCAAACGATTTCTTAATAATCCCAACCAAAGCCGTCTGTGCTCCGTCTAGGTATGAAGCGGTTCCCACTGTCGCTAAGGCAGTGAGAAAGTATAAGACTCCCACGATGACAGCGGCTATGGTAACCGCTTTTACGGTATCGTGCTTGGGATTTACAAATTCCTCACTGAGATGGGTGACAGCTTCCCAACCAATGAAGCACCAAAATAAAATGGCCGCTGATTCTCCTACATTCCACCAACCATGTGGCACAAATGGTTGAAAGTTTGCAGGCTCCATATGTGAAAAAGAACTAAAGATTACAAGAAATAGCACAAGTACAATTCCACAGGTGAGTATGACTTGAATTTGCCCACTTACTTTCATTCCAACATAGTTCATAGTTAAAGCTAAAATAATCATGATGACGGCGATTACAATTTGCCCGGTACTACCTATACCGATGGCGGAACCCAGAAAACTAGCTCCTGTTAATGCGTTAACGGGGGCTCCAATGATTACGGACATCAAAAAAAACCAGCCTGCCAACGTTCCGAGCTTTTCTCCAAACGCTTTGGTCACATAGTGTGCTACTCCTCCAGAGTGAGGATATAGAGCTGATAACCACCCCATAACTAGAGCCATTGGAAACACGAGTATCATCATAACCCCCCATGCAAGTAATGAAGAAGGGCCTGCTATCTGTGCTGATAATCCCGGTACCAATAAAATACCAGAACCCATTACGGATCCGATATAAAGAGCGATGGCTTGCGGAAGCTGAATGGTTTTGTGTAATGCAAGTTGAGTGCCCACTAACCCCACTCCCTTTTTCATTTTGATATCTGTATGGTACTGTAAAAGTATATCATCAGTAAAATAGATAGTTTCGTTTATAATCATCGTAAAAATCGATTAATGAGGTGAACTACCGCATGGAGTTGCGTAATTTGATTACATTTCGAACGGTTGTATCATGTAATGGGTTTACCAAAGCGGCTGAGGTCTTGGGATACGCACAAAGCAGTATTACCGCTCAAATTCAGGCTTTAGAAGAAGAGCTGGAAAGCCCCCTTTTTGATCGGATAGGCAAGAGGATTATCTTAACAGAAATGGGACAAAGGCTCCTTCCCTATGCGAATCAGATGATACAACTACATGATGAGGCTAAACTAGCGATTCGCCCAAATTCCATTCCTTCAGGAGTTCTCACGATTGGCTCACCCGAATCTCTAGCAGCGTATCGCTTACCTGCTTTGATTCATGAGTATAAGCAAAAGTTTCCTCAGGTTAAGATTATTTTAAAGCCAGGGCTATGTTGGCAAATGAGACAGATGGTTGCTAAAGCAGAGTTGGATATTGCTTTTTTATTGGAGCCGAACTCTGGGAACCAAGATGATATCGAGATTCAGACGATTGTCTCCGAACCGATTGGGCTGGTGACTTCACCTGATCATCCCCTAATCCAAACTCAAGCATTTGAGCTACATGATTTACAAAGGGAGACTCTCCTTCTTACAGAGACAGGATGTAGCTATCGAAATTATTTAGAACATGCAATGCAAAAACAGGGGATTAAGCCAGAATCAGACATGGAATTTTGGTCAATTGAGGCGATTAAAAGCTGTGTCTATGCGGGGCTGGGGATTGCGTATCTTCCTTTTATCAGTGTTCAAACGGAGATTCGCGAAGGGAAACTAGCTTGGCTACAACCTGATGTGATACAAGATCAAGTTTATACCCAAGTAGCCTATTCGAAAAAACGCTGGATGACCGCTGCTGTTCGAGAATGGTTGATATTAGTAAAGAAGTATCAAGGGATTTGGGAGAGGCATGGTTCACTCCCTAGTTAGAGCCTCTCTTTCGTAAAATCCGATTGACAGTCTCGCGACTCAGCCCAATAAATTGAGCAATTTCTTCTTGAGTAAAGAGATCTTCTATATGATAATCCTGAAAGTACAATTGTAGCCATTTACGAAACAAATCAGGCCGTTCTTGAGGCGGGGCTGTGAGAATATCAATGCGTTGTTGCATCATGCGAAGTTTATTTTGCAAGGTTTGTGCAATCGAACGATATCGAATGGGCTCTTGTTGGATTGATTCATACCAGTGTTCTGCTGGAATTTTTACTATTTCTGATGTGGCTAATGCGATAACCGTACCATAATAATCCTTTGGTGATACGAGGCTATGATGAGGGAATGTTTCTCCAGGTACAAGAATATTTAAGAAAATAGTACTTCCATCTTCTTTTATTCGAATTACTTTAAGTAATCCTGATTCAAGGTAATAGAGATAATCTCCTTGATCTTCCTGTCGAAATAAGACTTCCCCTCGACACAATGTTTGTACGCTCATTTGTTCAATCCTTTCTCACAATCAATGTGATGTAAATCACAAAGCTTCTTATTCCATCTTTCTTATAATAAAGCTAGATCTCAAATATTATGAAGAGGTGAATGGTATGTTATCACATTCAGAGATGGAAATGATTCGGACTACAGCCCCTGTATTAAAAGAACAAGGTCTCGCCATTACTTCCTACTTCTACACAGAAATGTTTAAAAATCATCCTGAGTTGAAAAATGTCTTCAATTTAACACATCAACGAGAAGGAACACAGCCCCAAGCATTAGCCAATGCGGTGTATGCAGTTGCAGCCAATATTGAACAATTAGAAAGTCTCTTGCCAGCTGTTCGTCATATCGCTCAAAAACATCGTAGTGTGGGAATAAAACCTTCTCAGTACCCGATTGTTGGAAAGTACTTATTATTAGCTATTCAAGAGATATTAGGTGACGCTGCAAGTCCAGAAGTGATCCGTGTCTGGGGAAAAGCATATCAAATCCTCGCTGATCTTTTTATCCAGATCGAGAGTGAGATGTATGAAGAAGCCAAAGAACTTCTTGCAGAAGAGTTTATTCCTGCAGAAGTATTTCGAAAAGAAGTAGAATGCGTAAATACCGTTTCATTTTATCTGCGCCCAGTCGGATTGAAAAATTTCCGAGCTAGGTTTAAACCTGGACAATATATCAGCGTACGGGTTTGCCCGCAAGGGAGTGAATATCTGCAGATTCGCCAGTATAGTTTATCAGATATCCCTGATAAGGATTATTACCGAATCACTGTGAAGAGGGAGAGTGGTGGTGATCATTTCCCGAATGGTGTAATTTCCAATCACCTTCAAGATCAAATCCAAGTCGGGGATAAAATAGAAATTAGTGCTCCAGCTGGTGAATTTTACGTGGATCAGACCAAAGAGAATACGATATATCTCATTAGTGGTGGTGTAGGCCTGACCCCTATGCAATCCATCCTGAAGAAAGTGGCCCATACACAAACGAATCGAAAAGTGATCTATGTTCATTCATCACGCAATGAAAGCTACCACGCCTTTAGCAGTGAATTGGAGCAGATTACTTCCCAACACCCACGAGTAGAGAAATATGTTAATTATGATGAAAGAGTGGATCCAAGTACTTCAGCAGATCATATTGGGCAACTCGATCTCATGATGTTACCACAAGGACTCGACCCCCAAGCCGATTACTATCTCTGTGGTCCGAAGGGCTTCATGAAAGCGATGATTGAACAGCTCACTTCTGTCCATATTCCGATCGAACAGATTCACTATGAATTCTTTGGTCCTACCGAAGCATTGTAGTATATGAGTAAATAGGAGTATCGTTAAGCTTTTCGTTTAGCGATACTCTTTTTTAGAATAATGATAGTCTAATAGATGTCTATCTTGAATTAGAATTATTTTATATGGTAGAATACTACTGTCTTGTTTTGCAATGTAATGGTCATGTTTCGTCCAACTAACTTGTTATACAAGTTAGTTGGACTCGTGGAAAGAAAAAGGGGGAAGTTCATTGTCCACGAGCCAAATATTAAAAGGGATTTTAGAAGGTTGTTTGCTAGCAGTGATTGCTAGAGGAGAAACATACGGATACGAGATGATAGAGAAACTAAATACATACGGCTTTACGATGGTTAGTGAGGGAAGTATCTATCCGTTGTTAATCAGAATGAGGAAGGAAGGTTTAGTGACAACCAGTGAAAAAACACTTCCTTCAGGAGGGCCTAAGCGAAAGTACTATTCTTTAACGAAAAAAGGAAGAGAGAGGTTAGACGATTTTCAAGAGAGATGGAATGAGGTTGCAAGTAGTGTCAATTGTTTACTAGAGGGGAAGAATAGTTGATGGTGGTATCAAAAGAAAGCCAAGATTTTTTAGATGATTTAACTGTTTATTTGTATTCAAGTGGAAAAAAGGAAGAAGAAGTTAAGGGAATAGTTGAGGAGTTAAAGGATCATCTACATGAGGCAGAAAAAAATGGAAAGAGAGTAGATGATATTATTGGAATCAAACCAAAAGAATACATGAAGCAATTGGCTAGTGAGATGCCGTTTGACGTAAGAGGTTGGTTAAAGTATCTGCCGATAGTTTTTATGGGTGCACTGGCGTATACAGTAATGGGTGATGCAATCAAAGGAGAGATAAAATACTCACTTATCGAATGTATTGGCTACCCATTTATATTTCTATTGTATCTATTCTCTATTTCTAGGCTATTTAAATATACTTCAAGCCACAAAGTTTCCAAATGGAAGGAGTATATCTTGTTTTTGGGAGTTACCGCTGTCATTCCTACTGCTTCATTTGTGGCACTGATATTTTTAGGTAAATCTTATAGCACAACGGCTATTCATCTTGGAGAGACGGGAAACATCGTGGCTATTATGTTATCCATTCTTGCTTTTATTGGCATAGCCATTTGGAGTAAAACATGGGATGCCATTATGCTCCCTGCTATTTTATTTTTACCTGATGTACTTCTGAAGTACACAAATCTGACTACAGGTCCGAAGGATATGTTATCGCTCCTACTCTCGATGTCTGGTATATGTCTTTATGCATTTCTAAAATTAAAAGAAATAAAACTAAGGATATAGGTTAGTATCATTATATTTCGGGTAGTATGAGATTGGGCTAAATCATTTTTAATTTAATAATTGGGAGGAATATAAATGAATTCATCTTCACAAGAAAATATTGTTTTAAAGAAGCCTACTATTTTAGGAGTTATGACTAATCCTACTGAGCAGTTTGAGCGTATTAAGAAGAATCCGAAATTTGGCTTGGCTTTGGTCTTATTCATCATTATGGGAGCGATTTTAACTGGAATTACCACATATATAATGATAAATGACCCATCACTTATGCCATCCCCACCGGCCTCGGATGTTAATATCGACACTAAAACGATGAATATGATTATGATCATTACCGGTGCTGTAACGGGAGCTATTATGGTCGTCATAGCCGCTGTAATCTATGCTCTTATTACATGGTTGTTGGTGACACTCCTTCAAGGTGAAATTACTTTTAAACAAGCATTCTCTCTATTTATCCACTTAAGTGTGATTACATATTTGAGTTTAATTGTAAATATTGTAATGTACTACTTGTTTCACCTTAGTATGGCTATTCCTGTGACCAGTCTAGCAAGTGTAATAGAGACTAAAGGATTTTGGCACGGAATATTGAGCTACATAGACGTATTCCAAATTATATACACAGTTCTCTTGGCTAAGGGTTTACAGATTATCGGAAAGCTTTCTGCTTCGAAGGCATGGACCATTGCTATTTTATTCTGGTTCCTAGGGGCATTGCTTTTATTAATTAAGTTCTAAGGGCTGCTTTGAGGGTTCAAATCATTTCGTGTGTCAAACAAATTTATTCGATCACCTATTTACAATCGTTATAAATTACTGTAAAATTAGACTGTCGAAATATTAAACGGAAAGGGAGGTGCTGAAAAGATGAAGAGAAGAGCTCAATTAGCAACCACTGGTGTCAAAAGTGGCGCTGCTGTAGCTTTACTGGTTGGCGCATTTGTCGCTGATTCAACTCAACATGATATGATTCGGCAACCTCTCTACGGCGGGTCTATTTCACATTTCTAGCTTATTTGATAAACAGTTAGATTTGGCATAGAAACGAACCATGGGTTGCCTTGCTATAGGCATTTCCATGGTTCGTTTTTTATTTCGACGACCTTAGGGACTCCTAAGGTCTTTTTTATATCTTCTTTTTAAAAGGGTGTGGGATTTTGAGTGTTTTTAAAGACTTATGGTGGTTTTTTAAACAAGAAAAACGAAGCTATCTCGTTGGATTTTTTGCCTTAATCATCCTAGCGATATTAGAACTTGTTCCAGCTTGGATGGTGGGTAGGGTTATCGATTTAGTAAATACGAAGCAACTTACTTACGATCATTTACTTCAATATGCGCTTATATTAATAGGTTTTGGGATTTTGGCTTATGTTTGTGGTTATTTATGGCGCATCTCCATCTTTGGAGCAGCCCATCGATTAGGTAAACTATTGAGGAATCGCCTGTATAAGTCGTTTACTAAGATGTCACCTCAGTTTTACCACAAGCAACGAATTGGGGATATGATGGCTCATTCGACGAACGATATTCAGGCGGTGACGATGACCGCTGGAGAAGGTGTCATGACCTTAACGGACACGGTGGTTTTGGGCGGTTTAGTCATTGGAACGATGGCAATTACCATTGATTGGCAGCTTACATTACTCGCTGTTTTACCTCTTCCTATTTTAGCATATTGTACGAACCGATATGGAACGTTGCTACATAAGCGGTTTCATCTGGCACAAAAAGCGTTCTCAACGATGAACGATAAAGTACAGGAGTCGATGGCCGGGGTTCGTGTCATAAAAGCATTTGGTCAAGAAGATGATGAGAAGAAAGAATTTGGTGGCTTGTTAGATGACGTGGTTCAGAAAAATGTAGCTGTTGCGCGAGTCGACGGGCTGTACGATCCTACCATTATCATACTGATGGGGATTTCTACCTTGATCACAATTGCAGTAGGTACATTAAAAGTACTGGATGACACGATTACGGTTGGTCAACTTACTCAGTTTACCATTTTATTAGGCCGTCTTATTTGGCCTATGTTAGCATTTGGTTGGTTGTTTAACATTGTAGAAAAAGGGCGTGCTTCTTACGATCGAGTAAATGCATTACTGACGACTGAACCCCAGATTCAAGATTTACCTGATGCGGTAGCGGAAATTCCATCAGGTGATATTGAATATAAAGTGAAGCAGTTTCAATATCCAGAGGCAGGGAGTCAAGCACTGGAAGATGTTCAGTTCTCGCTAAAGAAAGGACAGACGCTAGGCATCGTCGGGAAAACGGGAAGCGGGAAGACGACTTTGTTTCGTTTGCTACTTCGCGAGTTTGAAGGATCCTTGGCACAAGTATTTATTAACCATAGACCCATAGACCAATACCAAATGAGTTACCTAAGAAGGGCGATAGGTTATGTGCCACAAGACCATATTCTCTTCTCGGCCAATATTGCGGAGAATATTGCTTTCGGGAACCCTGATGCAACTGGTGAGCAGATTGAAGCAGCAGCTAAAGTGGCTTGCATTCATGAAGATATCATGCAACTTCCACAAGGATACGAAACGGTAGTGGGAGAACGAGGGGTAACTTTGTCTGGTGGGCAAAAACAACGTGTTTCGATAGCCCGTGCTCTTCTTCTAAATCCAGAGGTATTGATTCTAGATGATTCGTTGTCGGCAGTTGATGCTAAGACAGAACATTCCATTCTACATGAACTACGAATGAACCGGTCTGATAAAACGACGATGATAGCTGCACATCGACTAAGTGCGGTGGAAGAAGCCGATTTAATTATCGTCATGGAAGATGGACGAATTGCCGAACGAGGAACACATGCAGAATTAATGCAGTTAGACGGTTGGTATAAAGAAATGTATGAGAGTCAGCAACTTGAATCTTTAATCATGGAAGGAGGAAGATAATATGTCCACGACTGCACGTAGATTGATTCGCTACTTATCACCTTATCGTTCGTATTTTTGGATAGCATTTGGATTCTTGTTAGTAGCAACTGCGGCAGATGTTTTTGCTGTGCCACTTGCCGCTAACTACATTGATGAGATGGTAAGTCCGCGTAATTTCGATCCGAAGTGGATTGCAATTTATGGAGGTGTATTTTTAGGATTGCATATCTTGTCCTCGATTCTCCATTACTATCAATTAGTTCGCTTTCATACCTTGGCGCAATGGATTGTCAGACAGATCCGGACTGATGTATTTGCACGTGTCCAACACCTCGGCCTATCGTTTTATGACAAGAAGCCAACTGGTTCACTTGTATCAAGGATTACGAATGACACAGAAGCAGTGAAAGATTTGTATGTAGAGGTACTTGCCTCTTTTATGCAAAATGCGATTTATGTGATAGGGGTTTTTGCCGCCTTGTTTGCATTGAACTGGCGTTTAGCATTAGTAACGACATTTATCCTACCTATCTTTTGGTGGTTGATGAGAACATACCAGAAGTATTCTTCTGTATCGTTTCGTAAGTCACGTGAAAAGCTAAGTGCAATGAATGCTAAGTTAAGTGAATCTCTTGGTGGGATGAACATAATCCAAGCTTTTACTCAGGAGAAGCGATTACAGAAAGAGTTTGGAGAATTAAATAATGAGCATTTTCAAGCAAATATGCGTAATCTTAGGCTGTTTGGGTTACTTTTACGTCCTGCGACACGTGTTGTTTATGCGCTTGCTTTAGTAGTAGTTTTGTACTACTTTGGAATTTTATCTTTTGATGGGGCGGTTACCATCGGTGAGATGTTCGCTTTTATCAATTTGTTTGAGCGTGTGTTTGAGCCATTTAACCAAGTAATGATGCGTCTAGCACCGATGCAACAATCAATCGTATCGGCTGAGCGTGTGTTTGAATTAATGGATGAGACCGAATCTGCTCCTGCGAAACAAGGAGAAGGAAACCCGGAGATTACTGCAGGGGAAATCGAGTTTCGCAATGTGACATTTTCTTATGATGGAGAAACGGATGTGTTAAAGGATATCTCCTTTAAGGCAAAGCCAGGTCAAACAGTAGCGTTAGTGGGTCACACTGGAAGTGGGAAGAGCTCAACTATTCAGCTTTTGATGCGCTTTTATCCACTTGTACAAGGTTCTATTTTGATTGATGGTCACCCTCTTGAATCATTTACCGATGAGGAGTTACGAAGCAAGTTGGGCTTAGTACTACAAGATTCCTTTATGTTTTATGGGGATGTGAAGAGTAATATTCGACTCCACAATCAGGAGATTACAGATGAGCAAGTACGTGTTGCCGCGGAATTTGTGCAGGCAAATACGTTTATCGAAAAGCTACCACAAGGGTATAATGAACCAATTGGTGAGCGGGGTGCTACCTTTTCCAGTGGACAACGGCAATTGCTCTCCTTTGCGAGGACGATGGCAATCGATCCGAAGATCCTTGTCTTAGATGAAGCTACAGCAAGTGTTGATACTGAGACGGAAGAAGCGATTCAAGTAGCGCTAAATAAGATGCGTAAAGGCCGCACTACGATTGCCATTGCTCACCGACTTTCTACGATTCAGGATGCAGATTTGATTCTCGTGCTCCATCGAGGGGAGATTGTAGAACGTGGAACGCATCAGGAGTTGTTAGCAGAAGAGGGTTTATATCACAAGATGTATCTCCTTCAGCAAGGAGCATCTTCTTTAGTGGTGAACTAGTCTATACAACGGATCAAGAAGAAGTACATCCTCCTTGCTAATAGGGTATAGGGACTTCTTCTTGATCTACAATTAGCTGAGAAGAATCGGGTAAGGAAACAGAAAAAAGCATATAAACATCTTGAAAAAGAAACCATTTTAGATAAAGAAAAAGTAGGTGATTTTTATGGCGTATGAATGTAAGACGAAAGAGACAGAGCATAGCGTGATAGAGTTTATTGAACTCATACCGAACGAGAAGAAGAAAGCAGATGCATATCAATTATTAGACATCTTTACTGAGGCTACAGGTTATACAGCAAAGATGTGGGGATCTAGTATTATTGGATTTGGTTTTTATCACTATCGATATGCTTCTGGACACGAAGGAGATGCGCCGTTAGTTGGCTTTTCGCCTAGGAAGGCGAAGATTAGTTTATACTTTGCACCAGGAGATGAAGCAAGGGGAGAGTTGTTAAAAAGATTTGGCAAACATACGACTGGGAAGGCTTGCGTGTATATTAACAAAGTGGCTGATATTGATATAGATGTGTTAAAAGGGTTGATTCATCAATCTGTGGACTTTTTGAAGAGGATTTACCGGTAAGTCTCTTCTGGGTTGGCTTATGGCTAGCTGTAAAGGTAGTTTTTTTTATAGAATTATTCTTTGATATATGACATGAATATGTTTAAATAAATATATAATTATTTACGAAATGATTATATTTCGTTGTATTGGTTTTGGAGGTTGTAAGGTTGGAAGTTTGGATTATGGATTTTATTGAAGGTCTTGGGGATATAGGGATTTTCTTATTAGTTGCTCTAGAAAATGTATCTCCGCCCATCCCATATGTGATGGTTTTAACATTAAGTGGTTTTATGGTGACGGAAACAAGTTTGACGTTTACAGATGTTATTATAGCTTCAACGTTAGGATCGGTTGTGGGTGCGAGTATCCTGTACTCTATAGGGAACATGTTGCGAATCCATTTGCTGGAACAAATAGTGGATCGCTATGGGCGCATACTCATGTTAAAAAAGGAAGATGTTTCCCGAACTCTTGATTGGTTCCGGCGTTATGGGATCTGGATGATATTTTTTTGCCGTATGATTCCGTTTCTCCGTAGTGTCATTTCGATCTTTGCGGGTGTATCAAGAATGAAATTGGGACGATTTTTATTGTTCACTGCCCTTGGCTCTCTGATTTGGAACGTAGCACTTCTGATCCTTGGATTTGCTTTAGGATTAGAGTGGGGATTAGTACTAGGTTATCTAAAAATATATGATCATGTGCTACTCGTGCTCACATATGTGTTAGGTGCCTTATTTATGATCTGGTATGCTCGGCGGACTTGGAAACGAATAGTAAAGGTAACCTAGATAGAAACGAGGGAAATGGATCTGTTCATGAGAGCAGATCCATTTTTCATATTATAATGCTCCCTATACCATCACACGTTTTAGTTGTGCTAAGTAACGAGCACGAACGATTAAGAGGTAAGCGGTTTGGATAGCAGTAAAGATACCAAGCGCCCATAGTCCGGATGTTAAGGTATTAGTCTTCGAAGAAAACAGGGGGTTTACAGTAGAAAGTCCTACTAGTGTTTGGATTCCAGCGAAGAACAAAGGGATATAGAAAAGAATGGAAATTTGCTTCGTGACAGCTCGTTTCATTTCTTTTAAGCTTAATCCCATTTTGGATAATTCATGATAATACCGTTGATCATGTTGTAAGTCGATAAATAGCTTGAAATATAAGAAGCTCGCTATAAAGATGGAAAAGATCGCCACAATGAATAGTCCGATAAAGATGGCGATACTAGTTAACTGTTTATACGTGTAGTGATTTTGTGCACGGCTGTCTATATAACCATCAAGGAGTTCATTTTCATTAACAGAGAGGGAATCATACCATTTTTGTAATTCTAGCCCTATTTTTAACTCGATTGAATTGGTGTCAGGTATGGCGTGGTTGTCCCAACTCGGGATTAGATAGTGATATCTATGGTCTATGATGTCAGGTTCAGAGGATAAAGCATGTACCATTTGATCATACGTTTTATCATTTACTACTGCTACATATTCTGATGGAAATAGTGATTTTGTGTAATGGTCTTTGATCTTGATTTTGCCGAGTGAACTAGTTAGTTGCTGATTTTCAAATGTTAAATGAGTTAGCTTGTCTGATACGTCTTCTCGTGTGACCAAAGGGGAATTAAATAATAAGACCTCACGATCTTGTAGGGAAACAAGCGGAAGAGAGAGTGCTTTAGCCATTTCCAGATATTCTGTATGGCGGATGAACCGTATATAACCTACCTTTTTAAAGGAAAGCCCTATCGTGTTCGAAGAAAACCTTTGATAGGCTATCCCTTTCTGTCTCAAGGTTTGTTCTATTTTTTGCGTAACAGAAATGACATTTTTCGTAGAATCTTGTTTCCTTGTGCTTGAAATGGTATAAGCAAAAGGGTCTTCGGTGTATGTGTTGTCACCATAGTTCTGGACTGCTAATACAGAACCAGCTGTCGAACATGCCATAGTGGTTACCATGGTAATGATGAAAAACATACGAGCATTATCCTTCATTTTGTAAGCTAGCTCGGTGATCCATAGTAAGTTTAGTCCGCGCCAAGAGAAAAGACGATTCTTTTTTAATAATCGGATGATGACAACAGATAGCTGTGTAAAGAAAAAATAAACTCCAATGATATCAAATAAGATAGCCAATGCAATATTTTCATTCCCATCTTGTGTCATTAGGTAAACAGCGCATGAAAGGGAGATTGCTGATAGTAGAGCAAGCCAGATGGACGCTTTGGGTTCTTTCTTAGGCCTGTTAGACCCTTGCACGATTTCAAGCGCTTTTCGTTGACGAATGAAAATCGTTGTCATGAAAGAAAGAATAAGGAAGAGTGCCATAAAAGAGGCTACTGTTATCCAGATTGCTTGCATGGGTAGATACATGGCAAGCTTTAAATCGAGTATATTCTCTCCAAACAATAAAAATAGCTTGGAGAAGAGGAGACCGCAAAACATTCCTGTACTTACGGAAGCTGTGCCTATCATTATATTTTCTAGAAAAATCAAGTAGTTTAGTTGTTTTCGTTGTGCCCCTAGTATAGTTAAAATGCCAAATTCTTTTAGGCGAGCTTTTAGAAACGCACTCATCGAGTAAAGTATAAACAAAAATGAAAAGAAAAAGGTGATGAGGGAAGCTAGGGTCATCCCGTAAAAGACGGTCGGAGCTTTCAAAATGTCAGGATGGTTAATAAATACAAGATAAGTAAAAAAGATCATGACAGCAAATGAGCTACTAAGAAAATAAGCAATGTAGGTAGAAGCATTTCTGCGTATGTTATTTAGCGCAAACTGTCGAAAGCTCATAAAGTAGTTCCTCCATGGAGTGTTGCTTGCAGAGTGAAGCTATTATACCGTATTCTTATTCCATTAAAACAGAGGGATCTGTAATAAAAACAGATCCCTCTGATGTATATAGTAAAATTAGTCGTTTTGATTAAGTTCTTTCCATATTGAAGATATAGTACTTAGGTATTTATTCCTCCTAAACGCGAACTGCTGAAAGTTCGTGTGCATTTCCGCCCAAGAATGACAACATATCGATAATTTCTTGGAAGAATTCTTGTCTGTTTTGTCCACGATGGATTTCGTTATATAACTCACCATCTTTAATGAAGACAACACGGTGACAATAGCTTGCTGCTAGAGGATCATGCGTAACTAACATGGTTGTAGTACCGTCTGTTTGATTGATTTTCTCCATCATTTCCATTACATTTCGAGATGATTTCGAGTCCAGTGCACCAGTAGGCTCGTCCGCTAGTAAGAGGACTGGAGAGTGGATGGTGGCTCGTGCGATGGCCGCTCTTTGGCGTTGTCCACCGGAAACTTCATAGGTGCGCTTGTTCAAAATCTCAACAATGCCTAGTTTCTCTGCAACTGCTTTTAGCTTCTGATCCATCTCCCTCAAGCTTTTTTTCTCTAACGTTAAAGGTAACACGATGTTTTCGGCGATGGTTAAGGTATCCAGTAAGTTAAAGTCTTGGAATACAAAACCTAATTGGCGGCGGCGAAATTGCGCTAGTTGGTTTTTCTTCATTTGGTGAGGGTTTTGATTATTAATCAAGATTTTTCCTGAGCTAGGTGTATCAATGGTGGATACCATGTTTAGAAGGGTGGTTTTCCCGCTTCCGGAAGCACCCATGATTCCTACAAATTCTCCTTGCTCGATTGTAAGATCAATATTGTTAAGTGCCCGTGTTGACACCTTACCGTTATAAATTTTGCTTAGTTTTTGGATTTCCAACATGCCCATTTTTTGAGCTCCTCTCGTAGATCGATTGATTCGATGTATAAATCTTATATATCAAATGTAAAGGAAAGGGAGAATGTCTACCATGGATTTAGCTTACCGTTTCCTTACTTCTTTGTAAGATAGCATACCTTGCATGTCCGATTCTTACACCATTACTTTCTTTAACTGTGCTAAGTAACGAGAACGGACGATTAGAAAATAGACGGTTTGGATAGCAATGAAGATGCCGATTGCCCATAGGCCGGTCGATATGGTACTAGTGGCGACAGGGAATAGTGGATTTAAGGCTGATAATGCTACGAGTGTTTGGATTCCAGAAAAGAAAAGAGGAATATAGAAAAGAATGGCTATTTGTTTCGTCGCAGCTCTTCTCATTTCTTTATGACTTAATCCCATTTTAGATAGTTCGTGATAGTACCGTTGATCTTGTTGTAAATCGATAAATAGCTTGAAATATAAGAAGCTAGCGATAAAGATGGAAAAGATCGCGATAATGAAGGTGCCGATAAAAATGGTAAGGCTCGTTACCTGTTTCAACGAATAGTAATCTTCAGCGCGACTCATGATAAAACCATCCCGTGCTACTTTGTCGTTATCAAAGAAAGTCTCTTCCCATTTTGATAATTCAATCCCCATTTGTACCTCTGGTGAATTCACATCAGGCAGTACTTGGTCGTTCCACTTTGGAAGTAGATATTGATCAATTTGATTGAGTGTATAGGGATCAGAAGCTAGGGCTTCGATAATCTGGTCATAGGTATGATCATTTACCACTACTAGGTTTTCTCGTTGAAGTAGTGATTCCGGGTATTGATGTTTTATTTTGAGCCTTTCTACCTTACTAGATAGTTTTTGATTTACAAACGTTAAATGTGTTAGCTTATTAATTGATTCATTTATCGGCGCCAGGTTAGAGGGGATAAAAAGGGCTTCACGATCTTGTAGGGAAACGTTCGGACAGGAAAGAGTTTTTGCTATCTCCTGATATTCCGATTGACGGATAAGACCAAGATATCCTAAATGTTGAAAACGAATGTCTACTGTATTAAGACGAAACTTCTGATAAGAAATTCCTTCCTTTTTTAACGTCTGCTCTAACTTTTCCGCTACATGGATGATTTTTTTATTAGCCTCGGTGTCTAAATCGAAATAGTGAACGGTATAGGCAAAAGGGTTTTCTGTATAGGTATATTCAATATATCGCTGGATGGCTAAGACAGAACCGGCTGTCGTACATGCCATGGTAGCTACGATTGTGATCATGAAGAACATGCGAGCGCTGTCTTTCATCTTATAAGCTAATTCTGTAATCCATAGTATGTTTAACCCATACCAAGAGTATCGCCGATTCTTTTTTAATAAACGAATGATGAAAACAAATAGTTGTGTAAAAAAGAAATAAAGCCCAATCATATCAAATAGAAGAGCGAGTGAAAGATTGATAAATCCACCTTGTAACACGAGGATAGGGGTTAATATGAGGGATACGACTGATAGTAATACTAGCCAAATAGATGCTTTTGGCTCTTTTTTTGGTTTGGTAGATCCTTGTACCATTTCGAGTGCCCTGCGTTGGCGAATAAGGATGGTTGTCATGAAGGAGAGGATCAAGAACAGCCCCATAAAGGCGGCTATGGTGATCCAGATGGCATTCATGGGAACATACATAGGTAGCTTTAGATCGAGTACATTCTCTCCAAATAGTAGAAACAGCTTGGAAAAGAGAAGTCCGCAAAACATTCCGGTGATCACCGAGGTGGTACCGATAAACATATTTTCTAAGAATATGAGGTAGTTTAGTTGCTTTCGGTGTGCACCTAATATGGTTAGGATTCCAAATTCTTTTAGGCGGGCTTTCAGAAAGGCACTAATCGAGTAAAGGACAAATAAGAATGAAAAGATAAATGTGATAACGGCAGCAACCTTCATCCCATAAGAGGCAGGTAATCCGATAGGAGTTTTTGTAATGTCCGGATGAAATACAAATATAAGATATGTAAAAAAGGTCATGACAGCAAATGAGCTACTCAAAAAGTAAGCAATATAAGTAAAAGTATTTCTGCGTATATTATTGAATGCAAATTGTCGAAATCTCATGAGCGGTCCCTCCATCGATACGATTTCCTTCATGAGGTAATAAGGGTACCGATTGCGATTGATCTACTGATAGCATGTTTATAGAAAATATTTTTATACTTGATTGTCCAGCTAGTACTTCTAAATATAGAGGGAAAGGAGACGGAGTACTATGTAATTAGATTAATCTTTCCTTACTTTTCTGTAAGATGTGCGGAAAGCAAACCCCTTTCAAACTGGAAGGGGTTTGCTTTCATTATCAGACATGGTCAAAGCTAAGGCGCACCGTTGTCCCTACTCCGACTTCTGATTCAATTATTACTCTATGATTTAGTTTTTTACAGATTTCACGTACTAAGTACAAGCCCATTCCGGTGGATTCCTGATACTCCCGACCATGTTCGCCTGTGAAATAGGGGTCAAACACACGTCGTAAATCTTGCTTTGGGATTCCGATACCGTGATCGCATACTTCTAACGCCACATAGTTACCAGCTTGCTTTCCTTGAAACGTAATCTTTTGCCCTTTTCCAGCAGAGTATCGAACTGCATTTGTTAGTAATTGATTCAGAATAAAGGCCAGCCATTTTTCATCACTGTAAACGGTAAGATCATCTGGAACTTGAATATCAGGATATACTTTATTCCGGAAAAATAGGCGGCGATTCTCTGCGATCACTTTTTTGACCAGAGGTGCTAAGGAGATAGGTTTTACATGGAAATCATGCTCAAATTCATCTAAGCGAGAAGCATATAGTACCATGTCCAAGCCTTTTCGGAGGCGGTCCAGCTCTTCCTGAATGCTCTTACTCTGCTCGTTATCGCCATCTTGAATCGTTAGATGGATCACGGAAATGGGTGTTTTCATCTGATGAACCCATTGATTAATAAATGTAATGTGATCCTGTAGTTTTTTCTTGTAGTGAATAATTTCATCTTGGTAGCATTGGAACTGTCTCTCCATTAAATAATCCAGTGCTTCAGGAAGGGGAGAGTCTCCTGATTTTTGCATTGCATCATCTAAAGCATCCATTGTTTGGGACATACGACGATAAAATGTTTTGTGGCTGATGAAGCGTTGGAACAAGTAAGTGGTTAAGAAAAACAAACTTAATCCCATCGAGTAAAATATGATGGGCAACTGCTTATAGCCATCGAGCCAGTAAAGCAGGGGAAATAAAGCCATTTGGATAAAGTAAAAAGCTAAAAGAGGAATATGCTCTCGAAAAAATAACCTCATGCTTCCCCACTCCATGTTACTTTTAGCATATAACCTGATCCCCTTACCGTTTCAACTGCTTCTTGTATTCCAAGATCTCGAAACTTCTTGCGAACACGAGTTACGTAAACATTAAGTGTATTATCATCAATAAAATGTTGATCATTCCACAGTCGATCTAGTAGTTGATCTCGACTTACCACGCGCATTTTCTTTTCCATGAGTGCTTCTATTAGTATGGCTTCTTTTTGGCTCAATTCAACACTTTGATCTTTTAGTGTAAGTAACATTCGCTCAGGGTATAGAACTAGACCCTCCACTTCTACAGTTCGCTCACCCTGATTCGCATACGTCCCATACGCTCTGCGCAAGGCACTGCGAATTTTTGCTAGTACGATTTCATAATGAAATGGCTTAGTAATATAATCGTCGGCTCCATTTTCTAAAGCCATCACTTGCTCCATACTACCTTCACGAGCACTAATGAAGAGAATCGGACACTTGGAGGTCTGGCGAATTTGTCTACACCAATAGAATCCGTCAAAGCTTGGCAAATTTAAGTCCATGAGTACCAAGTGGGGTTGAATTCTCATAAATTCTTCCGTAATTTGGTTAAATTGAGTCGCAATTTCTACTTGAAATTCATAACGAGTTAGATGGTCTTGTAAGAGTTGAGCAATTTTAGGATCGTCTTCTACAACCATAATTTTGTACATCAAATTAGTATCCTCTTTTCTGTGAACGAGTAGATCAATAAAAATATTTGACTTGAGAATATAAAGAATACAACATGTAAATTATTAAGAAAAATAGGGGTGTATAAAATGATATTGGAACGTAATGAGTATAACACATGTTATCGAACAAGTGACTATGAGCGCCGCGGCCCTTCTCGTATGAGTAGCATATCAGATGCTCGTGATCCGTTTGAAAAAGATTATGGCAGAATCGTTCATAGTTCTGCGTTTCGGCGATTGCAAGCGAAAACCCAAGTAATTGGCTTAGATGTAGGCGATATTCATCGGACCCGGCTAACGCATTCGATGGAGGTTGCTCAAATTGCCCGGGGAATTGTGATTCATCTAAATGAGAATCATGCTGTCTTTCAAGAAAAGCAGAGCTTAGATGCTTCACTAGTAGAAGCTGCCGCCCTTGCCCATGATTTGGGACATCCTCCTTTTGGACATCATGGGGAATATGCACTACATGAATGCATGAAACCATACGGAGGTTTCGAAGGGAATGCTCAAACCTTTCGTATCTTGACCCGGTTAGAAGGAGATAAAAAGCTAGGATTGAATCCGACTCGGGGCTTACTGATGTCTATTTTAAAGTATCCAATCCTGCTGAACAAAGCGATGGCAGATGCGACAGATCCAGCACAAACCCAGCATCCCCCAAAAGCAAGCGCCTATCAGAGTGATAAAGAGGCCTTTGAATGGATGTTAGCTCCCTTGACGACAGAAGAACGTGCGTATCTAACTCGTACAAAAGAACAACCTAACGGATATCTAAAAACGGTACATAAACCATTGGAATGTTCCATTATTGAACTTGCTGATGATATTGCATATGCGACTCACGACCTCGAAGACGCTATTAATCTCGGCTTTTTACGGGTAGAGGAGTTGGTTGATCTAGTACAAGTATTCCTCAAATACAATAAAGAACCCGCTCTTCACCAAGCTATTTCTGATTTAAAACAATTGGAATCAGATCGAGACAGTTTAAAATATCAGCTAAATCGAGTCTTTGGTGCTATTATTTCCACATTCATTCATAGTTTAGAAGTGCATCAGTTTTTTTCTGCGGATCAAGCTCCTTCGATGAGAATTTCTCATACGGTTTTGATGCCAGCCGATTTACAACTTATCTTACAACGCTTTAGTCAAGTTGTAATGGAGAGGGTCATTTATTCACAAAAAGTGCAAA
Source organism: Thermoactinomyces sp. DSM 45891 (assembly GCF_900119485.1). GTDB lineage: Bacteria > Bacillota > Bacilli > Thermoactinomycetales > Thermoactinomycetaceae > Baia. The sequence goes on along the minus strand of NZ_FPJZ01000001.1, from coordinate 420,158 downwards.
TGGTTGCCTTTAAAGGTCAGCGTATGATTCACCAACTTTTCGAAGCAATGATGAATAATCATCTACTTCTTTCCGAAAATGATCGTATCTTATATCAACAAGTTTCTGCCGACTCCGATCGCGCTAGGGTGGTTTGTGATTACATAGCAGGGATGACGGATTCGTTTGCTACCAAGATGCATGCTCGTCTCTTTGGTCATAGTCGAAGTTTTTTTGATCACTAGAGTTGACAGCTATTCGAAAGGAGCGTAAGATTATTCTTTGTAAAACCTTAAATTCATATTAATATACTAGGGATTAGTTTTTAGGAGGAATACGGGAATGAAGAAGTGGCTTTTAGGAATCGTGTTGAGTTTCTCAGTGGTGGTTACTGGCTGTGGTGGTGGCCAAGAAAAAGCAACAGGCACGGACCTTTACGATAAAATGAAAAACCAAGGATTTATTACGATTGGGACAGAGGGTACCTATAAGCCTTTTAGTTATCACGATGAGAAAACAAACGAATTAACAGGTTATGATGTAGAAGTATCAAAAGAAGTGGCTAAACGGTTAGGCGTTCAAGCGAAGTTTCAAGAGATCCCTTGGGATGGAATGTTGGCAAGTCTTCAAACGAAAAAAATTGATCTTGCTGCGAATCAAGTAGGGGTTAAGCCTGAACGAAAGGAAAAATTTGATTTTAGTCAGGCATATACAGTTTCATTTGCACAAATAGTGGTTGCGCAAGATAATAATTCAATTAAAGCGATTACTGATGTAAAAGGGAAAAAGGCAGGTCAGACGCCAACTAGTAATTATGGAAAGATGGCAATGGATGCGGGTGCAGAAATTAAGGCATACGAGGATATGATGACTGCTATGCGCGATGTGGCGGCGAAGCGAATTGATTTTAGTATGAATGATCGCCTTGCGATTGCTGAGATGATGAAGACAAATAAATTGCCACTTAAAACGGTAGGTGAAGCGATGGAGCGTGCAGAAAGTGCCTTTCCGATTCCAAAAGGGAACCCTAAGTTGTTAGAGGCGGTTAATAAGGCAATTGATGAGATGAAGAAAGATGGTACCCTGGAGAAGATTTCGAAGAAGTATTTTGGTGAGGATGTATCGAAGGGGTAAACTTGAGGGTTAATGAAAGGATTAACTAGTAAAGGATGTCCTATTCCGTCTCATTACTGGATGACATTTAATAGTGCGGATAAAAAGTAAAAAACGTGTGCGGTGTGAAGTGTCCGCACACGTTTTTTTATTCAGTTTGGAGTGGTCTTTGCAAATGTTCATTGGAGCATTATTTACCTCTACTGATTAACCCCCACTAATGCTAACGGATTGCGCACTTTTCCAAACTCCGATGCATGGGGTCGCCCTGCATCATCTCCATATCCGTAATCGAGCATCCGATTGCGGTTTAGGCATAGTTTGGTAAATTCAGGTCGTAATAGATCGAAGACTTCGAAGCGTTCTTCTAGTTGTGGGAAGCGTTTTTGATAGGATTCGATTACGTTTCTTACTTCTTTCCAGAAGCATTGTTCACTCCAACCGGTATGCGCTTCTAGCAGTTGTCCGAGGTAGCGGAAGTGACAAACGAATAGCCCTGTAAAGATAAACTGGCATAGTCCTTCTGGCTCTTCGCTTCGTAGTACTTGGCGAAGTTCGTCTGAAAGGGTTGCGAGCTCTGGCAATGGGTATTTGCTGACGTTAACATCGTCTACGAAGTCTTTGATTGCTAAGCGGTGTGGACGGTGGTCTTTTAGGACTAGGATCGTATTTTGTCCGTGTGGAGAGAAGACGACTCCATATTGATACAAATAATGTAATAGTGGAGGGAGGAGAGTAGCGAATAGCTCTTTCATCCATTCCTCTACGGATAAACCTGATTTTTCAATTAGGGATTGAATGAAGGGTTTCCCATTCCCGTCTACATAAAGAAGAGAAGCTAAGGTAATGGGTTGTTCGCCTTCGTCAATTAAGTTATAGATGCTTTCTCGCCAGATACAGCCGAGTAGTTCTAGATACTGATAAGGGGAACCTGCAATTTTTTCAAAGTAAGGGTGGCTTAAATTGATACTTGCATTTTCCCCAGGTAGAATCACTCGATGTTCATCACGTAAAAAGGAATCATGGCGATAGATATTTTGGATATATGTGGTGATCTCAGGTGCTAAGACGGTACGCTCACTTGGTAGTCCACGATAAACAAGTGTGTTTAGGATGCTCATCGGCAGTTTTACATGGTAGCGATCTTTTCTGGTCATATTGACAAAGGTGCGTACGGATTGCTGAGGTAGATACACGTCTGCGCCACGCCCCATAGGGATGATAACTCGGGTAGCAATTTGCTCCGCAAACATTTGAATCAGGTATTGATCCCACTGCCATTCATGAACCGGCATAAAAATATATTCATTTGTAGTATGTCCTTCTTTAATGAGTTGGTTTCTCCACTCATTAGCAAGTTCTGCTCCTATTTCCTCTACAATGAGTGTCTCTAAATCAACCTGTTCGACGGATTGAAGGTCGGTATAATCTTTGCGAACGGCAATCCATAGAAATCGAGTTGTTTGTCGCTGTTCGGGTGCATATGCAAGGTAATCTCCATAGCTAAAGCCAATTCTTCCTTTGTTATACGTAATCCAAGGATGACCTTCCATCATGCCCTCTAGATCGGAGTAGTCAAGTCTAGTCAGATCAAGGTCTTGTGTCGTTTTCTTTTTATGAAGAATATGAGCATCTGCGATTAAGGTTTGTTGATATTCACGAATCAAATGAGCTGCTGTTTCGCCAGACATCGGGATGATTGGTTGTAGCTCATATAGAAATTGCAAGGGATTGGTAGCTTGGGTAGTGATACCTTCCTGTATTCGTTTGATAGAGGAAGGGGTTACTTGATAGCTATCAAATAGATGCTTTTTTGCTTCATAGGTGTAAACAACTTGGTTGGCTACTTCTAATTCATATAAATAGGATTTTTGTTTAACGTCATACGAAATTTCCTTGGGTTGAATGATGTCTTCATACATCATTTCAGAAAGCATTTTACTTAGGAGTCGTACGGAAACTTCTCCCCAGATGGCAGGAGTTAGGATTTCCTTTATGTTTTGGCTAGATGAATTGATTGTCATCGTTTTCTCACCTCTAATTATAGCTAGGAATACGAGCTGTGCCGAATTGTTGAAATACATTTTTCTCTTGTACAGGATACACTTCAGAACCAAACAATGAATTAATAATGACCGAGTTTCGATATGCCCCTAGCCCTAGATCAGGAGCTCCTATACCATGACTATGAAGTTCCCCGTTTTGGATATAGATTCGGTTGTTCTGACAGCCCTGAGTAGCAATTTGATAATCCTCTTGGATGATGGGCCGTTGTTTTTCGTCGCGCTGGATATATTCGCCAAAAGGATGAAGCATGAGATCGACTTGAGAGGCATATCCGGTTGAAAGGATTACGACATCGCTCTGCTGAGTGGAGTTAACTTCTTGTTCGGTATGCTTGAGAGTTAATTCGTAAGTTCCGTTAAATCGGGGTTCAATCGACTCTAATGCGGTCATAGCTTGTAAGGTAACAGGAACTGATTGTCCACCTATGGTGCGTTCGTAATATAGATCATAGATATCAGCAATCGTTGAGGCACTAATTCCTTTATAGAGTAAATCTTGCTTTCTTCTTCGCTCATCTTTTTGTTCTTGGGATAGGGAGTAAAAATAACGAGTGTAATCAGGTGAAAAGTGTTCAAGGCCCAATTTTGAATACTCCATAGGGAAAAATCCATTCGATCGTGTATACCAGCTTAGCTCATAGGAATGATTTGGTTGATCTTGAAAAAGGCTTAGAAACACTTCTGCCGCGCTTTGTCCCGAGCCAATAATGGTAATCTTCTTCGCTTCCTGGCATCGTTTCTGCCTTTCGAGAAACAGCGAAGAATGAAAGACGTCTTGATCTGAGAGTTGTTGGAAACGCTCATCGATGATTGGAGTGGTTCCTATACCGAGAACGAGGTGCCTACAACGTAGCAGATCGATCTCTTTACTCGTTGTATCTCGTACACAAACTTCGTAGTAGTTTTGAGTTGGATCATCTTGTTGATGAAATTCGAATCCAATTACTTGTTGCCCAAACTGACAGCTGTTTAATTGCTTTGAAACCCATTGACAGTAATGACTATATTCCTTACGTGGCACATGGAAGTGCTCTAAGAAATAAAAGTGATATAGACGTTTTTGATGCCGTAGATAATTCAAGTACGAAAAGGGACTTGTCGGATCTGCCATGGTAACGAGGTCAGCTAAAAAAGGAACTTGTAAGGTCGTATTTTCGATTAATAAACCAGGATGCCAAGCAAATTCTGGTTTTTGTTCGAGAAATAAAGCATTTACCTCTTTTACAGGATCTAATAATGCTGCTAATCCTAAGTTAAAGGGTCCGAGCCCAACTCCAATCACATCATACAGAGTGTTAGATTGCATGGATATCCTGCCACCTTTGTATAAATTCGTTTCGATCGCAGAAGAGAAGGGCCGCTTCCTTACCAGGCAAAGGGATTTTCTTCTGAAATTGGAATCCACATTTTTCAAAAACATGAATCATTTTCTTATTTAAACAGTTTGGTTCTGCAACTACTTTCTCAGTCTCAGCGTTTGCAAACAATAGATGCGTAATCGCACGTAATAAAGGAAGTGCGTATCCTTTTCCAAGATAATGAGTATCACCAATGAGAAGATGTACGCCTTGATCAGCTGGGTGATATTCATAGCTATTTTCAAGGATGTCTCCTTTTACCCAGTAGGTCTCCCAATAGCTCATCGGAACCCCATCGATCAATCCGATATGTAAACTTTGATGGGGGTCTTGGAGAAATTGTGTTAAGTGTTTGAGATACTCTTCACGTGAGATGTTTAAATTCCAGTAAGGAATCACATGTGGCTCTTGATGCCACTGATAGAGCATTTCGAAATCAGCTTCTAACTGAACGGGACGAAACGAAATTTCTTTTTCAATCGATTTATCCCAAATGATTCGACGGGGTAACTGGTGTTTGCCCAATAGAAGAGGCTCCTTTCCAAAGCGGATTTGGAATCATGGTATAAATGGATTGTGTGTCTAGGGAACCAACAAGCTCGTCCATCTCATAGAAGCGGGTTAGGTAATTGGCTTTACAGGGCAGCTCTTCATGTTCCAACAGGCTCGTTAAGAACTGAGAAGAAGGACGATCATGAACCCGCCATGCTTGGAGCCTTTCACGTAGATCAGAGAGTAGAATCTCTTCTTCAATTAAGCCAGCATTTCCAAATGCTTGGATCAATCCAAACATGTGATTATAGATGAGATAGTACCGGAAACGCTCATCTGCAACCGCATCGGAACACATCGTTTGGCTTAAGGTGCTTACGTCCGGGATCAACTTTTGTAGTTCTTCAAACATCGATTCTGCGTAATAGTACCCCTGGTTATCGCGATAGAAAAACTTTACAGGATACCCAGCCATGGAAAGTTGTACTAAGCTATTTTGCTGATGAGCCTCTAGCGCGATTCCATGATGTAGATAGAGATCCAGCATAGGTTCGAGTGAAATCCCGAGATAACGCTGGAACCATTTTCGGCTTACCTCTGCTACCGATCGTTGCTCAATCTTAGCAAGATTTTCGATAATCTGTTTCAATCGGGAGCCGTGACCTGGATATATGTCTTGTCCTAATCCAGCAATTAATGTGACTTGCTGATCAAATCCAGAGATAAATGGATTTGATCGTAGCGTGATTTCAAATCCAGATTCTTCTTCAGTTGGATGCTGAACCGTGATGAAAGCAGGATCTGTGATAATTTGGAAGTCAGGATAACGGTCGTATAAGTTACTACCAATCGGGCTTTCCACGATCTTGGAAACTTCTACACCCCGTTCCAGTTCTTTATATTTGTTTACTCGCAAGGAGTTCGTAATTTGAATCGGAACGGAGCCTTTGATCATAAAGCGAGCCTCCGGATGATACAAAGTGCGTAACGAAGAGGTGGCTTGATATTCTCTGCCGATGGTCCCGAGATGATAAATCGTCCCGTTTACGATTGCGGATTGAACCCATTCCTGTTGGAGAAGTTGTTCTGCTTGTAGTGGATGAATGGGGATAATCGAAAAGGAATCATTTTCTTGGCAATATGTACTCTTCCACTTTGCAGGAATCGCCTGATCATTGCGTAGTTCCTGTTTGATACAATCGGTTGCACTTTCGGATAGATTCGATTTTTCGAGTACAAGGGAGTGATGTACACGGAAGTAGTGGAGTGGAAATGCCCCTTTGGTCTCAGGAGCATAACGAATTTGCTCTGATTCATGTAGCCCTTGTCTACTCTTTGGTGTTGGATGGAGGAGATGTCCTACTAAAAGTGATTGTTCTGCTTCAATAAAACTAAAATAGGTGTGCGTAAGGGACTCCTGATCTGTAGAGCGGTTTTCGATAAACTGGGTCATCAGTTGCTCGCTTTGCAAGATTCGTACGAGTAGATCACTCGGAATGAAGTTAACTCCCTCTAATGCTGCTGCTTCTTTCGCTAGCAGCGTGGCTAACCATACAAAATCTAGCTCTTCTACCTTTGAGCCTCTTTCAACGTAGAGTGGGAATGTAAAGAGGTGTCTCCCAGTCTTTGAAACATAGGAAATAGGTGCGAAAATAGTAAAACCAATTGATTTTAAAGGAATTTCAAAAACAGTTTCTACACCCACAGTGGTTGTAATGGATGAAGGTAGAGATTGGCGATCGATAATGGAACCAATTTGAGTTTCACGTAAAAAGCAGTTTAGTAGGTTTTGCATGCTGTGTTGCGTTGCGATTTGTCTACTTGGTACTTGCATGTGCGAAAAGCCCTCCTTCTAATTTCTTCCCGATCTCTGTTATTTCGGTTAATAGCGCTTGGATATCAGATCGTTGGGTCCGTGGATTCAATAATGTAAATTTGAGATAGACACGCCCTTGATACCTCGTTTTTGCAATGACAGCTGAGCCAGATTGTAAGAGTGCTTGTCTAATTTGATAATTGAGTTTATCTAACTGATGATCAGAGTAGTTTTGATTCACATCATTATATCGAAAAACAATAGCATTGATCTCAGGATTTGGATTTATTATTTCAAAAGAAGAATGATTCGCTATATCGTGCGCCACGTCCCTTGCCAAATCAATCGTGGTTTCAATCAACTTTGGAAACTGATTCTCTCCTAATACCTGCAAACTAATTAATAACTTACACGCATCAAAGCGGCGCGTTGTCTGTATCGATTTATTTACGAGATTAGGCACGCCCTGCTCCTCATCATCTTCCGGATTTAAATAGTCCGCATGAAGGCGAATATACCCGAAATGCTCCTGATTACGTAAGAGAAAAGCCCCACAGCTAATGGGTTGATAAAACAATTTATGAAAATCGACTGTGATGGAATCTGCTTGAGAGATACCGGCTAGTTTGACAGACTCTCGTTCACTTAAGATTAAAGCTCCACCGTATGCAGCATCGACATGGAGCCATATCGAGTATTGTTTTGCAATCTCAACGATCTCATCGAGGGGATCAATACTACCAAAGTCAGTTGTTCCCGCTGTCGCAATGATGGAAAAAGGTTCTAATCCTTCATCAAGTAAGCGATCGATCGTCTCCTGTAAATGAAGAGTTGACATTCGTTGATGCTGATCGACTGGAATGGAGATGACCGATTGAGAGCCGAGACCTAGCAAAGCGGCTGACTGTTGAACGGTAAAGTGAGCCTTCTCCGAGCATAAAATCCGTAGCTTGGATGCTTCCGGTGGCAATCCTTTTTGTTGGATATTCCAATTCCATTTTGACTCAGCATATTGATCACGCGCTAGATGAATGCCCATGAAGTTTGATTGGGTTCCTCCGCTAGTAAATACACCGTCGCTGGTTGGACTATAACCATATAGCCCGCATAACCACTCGATCATCCGATTTTCAACAAATGATCCTACAGAGCTTTGATCCCAAGAGTCCATCGACTGATTAGTGGCTGAGATAAATTGTTCTGCTGCTAAAGCAGGGATCAACGGTGCACAGTGTAGATGAGCAATCGAGCGTGGGTGATGAACAGCAATCGAGTGCTTTAAGACACTTTGAGATAGTTCGAAGAGGGATTTCGTCAAAGGAACACCCTCCTTCGGATAAATTTCAATTTGTTCTACCATTCTTTTGATTTCAGAAATGTTAGCTCCACTATATGGTTGTGACAGCTTGGCAAATTGTTCCTCGATTGCCACCCGGGTCGTTTCGGATGCTAAATTTTGATTAATGATGGAACCGACTGAATGATTTAGGAACCAATGATCCCAATTTTGTTCATTCATGAAATCGTTGCCTCCTGACGAGGAGAAAGGGTTTTTTCTGCTACGAGAACAGCTTCTCCGAAAATATTAGTAATCTCTTCTATTTGTTCGGACGTAATGATTAGAGGGGGCAAGAACCGCACAACGCTACCGTGACGACCGCCTAACTCTAGGATTAATCCTCGTTTGAAACACTCTTGCTGAATTAGACGTGCTAGTTCAGGATGAGCTGGATGGCTTCCTAAGTGATCAGGAGATTGATTGAAGTTGACGATTTCCGCACCAACCATGAGTCCTTTTCCGCGAACTTCCCCGATTGAATTCGTTACATCTTGGATGAGGCGTAATTTTCCTCGTAGAAGTTCTCCCATTTTATCAGCATGATCAGCAAGGTTGTTTTCTCGAATAAAGCGAATTGTCGCAAGCCCGGCGGCCATCGCCATCTGATTACCACGGAATGTACCTGCATGAGCACCAGGACCCCACTTATCTAGTTCTTCTCGATATACCACCACGGCTAATGGCAATGAACCTCCAATGGCTTTTGATAAGACGAGTACATCTGGTTCAATTCCAGCATGTTCAAAGGCAAACATCTTGCCGGTTCTGCCAAAGCCCGTTTGAATCTCATCAACAATCATGGGAATATGATGCTTCTTTGTCATTTCACGCACATGCCTAGCCCATTCATCTGGAGCAGGGATTGCACCACCTTCGCCTTGTACCATCTCTAAAATAAGCCCTGCTGGACTTGTTACGCCCCGTTCAGGATCATCTAAAAAACGCTCTAAGAAATGTTGATGAACTTCTATCCCCTTCTCTCCTCCGATCCCGAAGGGGCAGCGATACTGATAGGGATATGGTAGGAAGTGAACATCAGGCATCAGACCTGGCATGTCCTCCTTAGCTCCCAAGTTTCCCATCAAACTAAGTGCTCCATGAGTCATTCCGTGATAACCACCTTGAAAAGAGAGGATGGAGCGTTTTCCAGTGGCGATCTTGACAATCTTTAGAGCTGCTTCAACTGCATCTGTTCCAGCCGGTCCACAAAATTGGATTTTGGCTCTTTGAGCAAAGGAAGAAGGGAGTACGGAATAGAGTTCGTCGATAAATTCATCTTTAATCGGCGTTGTAAGATCTAACGTGTGTAAGGGATACTCGGATTCAACGGTTTCTAAAATGGCTTCCTTTACAACTGGATGATTATGGCCGAGTGCAAGTGTACCTGCGCCTGATAGACAATCGTAATAAACCTTTCCTTCTACATCTGTGATTTGAATCCCTACTGCTTTCCGAATGGCAATGGGAATTCGCCTCGGATAGGAGCGAGCATTTGATTCACGAATGGATTGTCGATCTAAATAATGTTGATTGTTAAATGTATTCGAACTCATAGAGATGCCTCCTAAAAGAGTAGAAAATGAACATGAGAATCATTATCACTTAAGATACGACCTCACTATAGCTCAGCTACAAATGTTTGTAAATATGTTTTTATTAAAAAAATAAATTGACAGTGATAATCACTATCAATTAGATTAAAGGTAACCTGTTTACAAGTAAAGGGAAGGGTTTGAGAATGGCATCCTATAAATCTAAAGTAAAAGAATTTCGACATGATGCTGGGACGCGATATCATGCTCAAATAGATAAAACCATTACAATTAGAAAAGCCGATTGGATCTGAATGGCTACTCGATAGGAGGAATAGCATTGTGATTACTACTTCCATTATGCAAATTATACAAGAGAGACGAACAATTCGCCAATTTTCAAATCAACTAGTAGAGATCGATACAATTCGAGACATTATTGATGTAGCCAGATGGGCACCTCATCATGCTAAAACAGAGCCTTGGAGACTGATCTTGTTCCACGGTGAGCAGCGCCAGCAGGTGATTCATATGGCTAAAAAAGCTTATACACATCTATCTGAAACGGCATTATCTGCTTTTCTTTCGTACCTTCAAACGGTCCCTGCTTTTCTAATTGTAGTGATGGATCAAAAAGAGAATCGTAAACAGTGGGAAGACGATTTATGTGCTACTTCTGCCTTTATTCAAAACATACAACTAGTCGCTTGGGAAAAGCAAGTAGGTGTGGTCTGGAGAACATTTGGCGAGCAAATCACAAGCCGGATGAAAGAGCATATAGGTGTGCATGGTGATGAAAAAATAGTTGGCTTTTTGCAAATGGGATACTTTGTTGACATTCCAGAAGTGACTCAGCGTAAATCAGTGGATGAACTTTTAACCATTATGTAATACTGTAAATGAGAAAAAAGGCTGTAGACTATGTCTAAAAACAAGGTCTACAGCTTTTCTTTGATTAAACTACTTTTAATTCTACTTCCATATTTCCTCTAGTTGCTTTGGAGTATGGGCAAACTTGATGAGCTTCTTCAACTAACATTTTTGCTTCATCTAACGATACACCAGGAACGTGAACTTCCAAAACGACACTTAGGCCAAATCCAGAAGCATCTTTCCCGATTGTAACATGAGAAGTAACTTCTGTAGTCCCTACCTTAACCCGCTTAGTACGAGCGACTAGGTTTAAGGCTCCATCGAAACATGCTGCATATCCTGCTGCAAACAATTGTTCGGGATTGGTTCCTTCTTTTCCAGTTCCACCTAATGCTTTAGGCATTTCAATATTTAAATCCAATTGTAAATCATCTGTTCGTACCTTGCCTTCTCTTCCTCCAGTTGCTTTTGCGATAGCTGTATATAATTTTTGCATTTGTATATCACCCTTCGTTATTTTATTTTATAAAATTTAATTTCGTAAAATCAATATAACATGTGTAGTTATTTCTTGTCAACATAATTATGTATAATTGTATTTTGTGTAATTTAGTTGATTGTTATAATAGGGATATGGGTTTACAATATAGAAAAGAGGAATATGGAGGCTACACACTATGAAGATAGAAAATCCGTTGGTATTATCCAACTTGATGTGCTTTTCAATCTACGCTTGCTCCCGAGAATTTACAAAGCTCTATACACCGATTCTCAAAGAGTTAAACATCACTTACCCACAATATCTGGTCATGGTTGCTCTGTGGGAACATGAACCTTTATCTGTTAAACAGTTAGGTAATCAACTTTGCCTAGATTCAGGTACACTAACACCGCTGCTGAAAAGACTGGAAGAGGCTGGGTTAGTCATTCGTAAACGGTCTCAAGAGGATGAGAGAAGTGTGCTCATTTCATTAACAGACAAAGGGACCGAATTAAAAGAAAAGGCAAAATCTATCCCTGCCCAGATCTTTGAAAAGACGGGTCTCACACTGGAACAATTTGAAGAGTACAGTCATAGCTTTAAGGAGCTACTTACTGCGATAACCAAAAAAAAATCATAAGAAAATCCCTCTAAACAACGCGTTTAGAAAGGTTATGTACAGACGAAACCAGCCCGAAAAAGGGCTGGTTTTATGTGGTGCTATCTCTGTTTTAGTAGCTTTTATTTAAGAACTCCCTAAGCCCATGTATAGCTGTTAAAGTTTTTTCAACTTCATCCGTATGGTTTCTACTTTGTCGTGCATGAAGCAGGACAGGGCGAACTGATTCAACAGATTTTCCAAATTCATGCATCCAATCATAGCGTGGAACCATCCATGTGTGGAAGTGATGGGTAGTGTCTTCATTATAGAAATAGTATACATGTTCGATGCCTAAGACTTCACGTTGTGCTTTTCGAATTTGATAAAGTGTATGAATATAGTCACTTCGTTCTTCTTTAGTAAGCTCGTCTAAACATGTAACATGCCTTTTTGAAGCCAAAATCACAAGCCCTCTAATGGGATATGCGACATCTTGATGAGCATGAAAAAATGTTGTTTCATAGATCGTACCGCCACTTGGCTGTATTTCCCCTGTGACAAGGGAACAGCTTAAACACTTTACCGTAATATTACGACCATCTGCTAGAGTAATATTCTTCAATTTGTTCTCACCTGCGCGGGGTCCTTGGCTACTGCCACTTTTTTATTCATCAACCAAATACCTAAAATAATCACAACTGAGCCTACTAATTGTAGTTGGTTTAACGATTCATGTAACCAAATGATAGATAAAACGAGACCCGATATCGGGACGAAAAACATAAACATGGCTGTAGAAGTAGGACCAATGCTTTTTACTCCATATGAAAAGAAAAAATTTGCGAGTACTGTAGGGAAGATGGCGGTGTAAAGTTGAACGATCCAAAAGCTTGTATCCACTTGTTCCCACGATACTTGAGAATACTGAGGAAGTGCAACGAATACTAACAAAATGCCACCGAAGATAAGTGCATAGGAAGTGGCGATTAATGGGTGAACTTCTTGAAATACGGTCCGCCCAATCATCGTATAGACAGCCCAACAAGCTGAGGAACCGATAAACATGAGATCCCCCCACAGACGGGCCTGATCGAGAGAGCCTACTGCTGTCGAAAAGAAGAAAATAGCTGCTCCACTTAAAGCTAGGGCGAGTCCAAGCATCTTTGAAAGCGTTTGACGCTGTTTTAAGAGGAAAAAGGCGAGACAAGTTGTAAGTACCGGGCTCATTGCCGGAATAATAACTGCTCCATCGGAGGCTTGTGTGTGGGATAGTCCCACGAAAAAAAGCCAATTGTAAATGGCTATTCCACTTACCCCCATAATGAATAATTTTCCAAGATTTTTCTTACTTACTTTACGAGGATGCTGGGTCTGGATCATGAGAAAAAGCCCGCATATAAGAGCAGATAATCCAAAACGAATCGAAGCTGAAACAGGTGCTTGTACGGAGTTAATGGCTATCTTAGAGGTTACAAATGAACTTCCCCAAAGAACCATGTTTGCGAGTAGCATGATATAAATGGTTTGTTTCTTAGCTAGCATAATGCCTCCAATAGAAAATTTCGTTTTTCGTAATAAACATATTATAGACTACAGAATGTTTTTAGACTAGATAAACATATTTTTATCATTCTGCTCTATTTACTGATACAATTACTATTTAGTATGGCTACATATTCCAAATGATCTAACACATAATAAATTCAACGATGAAGTAGTTGTGAGGAGGATTCAAAATGGGGATTGGAAGAAAAACCGAACCGTTTACCCTTGTGATTTTTGGTGCTACTGGTGACCTAGCCAAAAGAAAACTGTTCCCTGCACTTTATAGCCTTACTCAAAATGATTTATTACACGAGCAATTTACCGTTGTAGGTACGGGACGTTCTGAATTATCGATAGAGCAGTTTCGCCAAGACCTTCGCCAGTCAATTGAGACTTTCTCACAGAGGGAAATAAACTCAGAATCAGAGTGGGAGAGGTTTGCAGAGCGTTTTTTCTATACTACCTCTGATGTTCGAAATCCAGAAGGGTACGAATCGATTAAACGGATTGTAGAAGAAGAAGAGGCAAAATGGAAACTACCAGGTAACCGCCTATTTTACATGGCCATTGCACCTGATTTCTTTGGAACTGTGGCAATCAATTTAAAAGAGTCGGGATTAACGACGACACCAGGCTGGAAGCGACTTATTATCGAGAAACCAATCGGACATGATTATGAATCTGCAAAAAAATTAAATGAACAAGTAAAACAATCATTTGCTGAAAATGAAACGTATCGAATTGATCATTACCTTGGAAAAGAGATGGTTCAAAATATAGAAGTGATTCGGTTTGCCAATACGCTCTTCGAACCTCTCTGGAATCATCAACATATTGAAAACATCCAAATTACCGCTGCGGAGACCGTGGGTGTAGAAGAGCGTGCAAGTTATTATGAGGAGGCAGGAGCTTTGCGGGATATGGTGCAAAATCATATTCTTCAAATGCTCATGATTGTGGCGATGGAACCTCCAAGTCGCTTAAAAACGGAAGCGATCCATGATGAGAAGGTAAAGGTTCTCCGTTCGCTTCGTCATATAAAACCAGAAGAGGCAGCGCAGTACGTAGTGCGTGGGCAATATGGGGAAGGGATGATGGAAGAGAAATCAGTTCCAAGGTACTTGGATGAAAAAGGAGTAGACCCTCATTCACAAACAGAGACGTATGTAGGGGCCAAGCTATATGTCGACAATCTTAGGTGGGCGGGGGTTCCTTTTTATGTGCGTACCGGAAAGAGAATGTCGGAGAAATCAACAGAGATCATCGTTCAATTTAGAAATATGCCCCCAAATCTGTATTTCAATCGAGAGAATACCCTAGAGCCTAATCTGCTTATCATTAAGATTAATCCGCAAGAAGGAATTAGCTTTGTTTTAAATGCGAAGAAATCTGGGGGGATTCAAGGATTGACTCGGATTGAAATGGAGTATTGTAACAATTGTATTGATGCATCTCCAGAAGCATATGAATCCTTGATTCACGATGCGATTATGGGAGACTCTACCTACTTCGCTCACTGGGATGAAGTCTCATTAGCTTGGAAATTTATTGATCCACTTGAACAAGCCTTTCGGGATCGCTTGATTTCATTAGAAACATATGAGAGCGGATCTTGGGGGCCAAAATTGGCAGATGAGTTGCTGGAAGTAGAAGGACATAACTGGTGGTCAGTAGGGGCTAACAGAGATACAGAAACGATCCCGGCACATGAAACCCAAACCAAAAAGAGATTGAAATAGGAGGAGAACGAACATGAAAATATTTGATGTAACGATGGCGATCAGTGAAAACATGCAAGTCTATAAAAATAAACCAGAGAAGAAGCCTTCGATTCGCGTGGTTCAAGATTTTGATAAGGCCACTGCCCGCGAGTCTAAGATCGAGATGGATGTTCATACCGGGACCCATATTGATTCCCCACTACACATGTTGCCTGAAGGTGGAACGATGGAGACGCTATCACTAGAAACATTGATCGGATCGTCTAAAGTTTTGGATATGACTCATGTGACAGATGGAGTACGTAAGCCAGATCTAGAGAAGCATGAGATTAGGGAGGGAGATTTTGTCCTTCTCAAAACTCGCAACTCGATGGAAGAAGAGTTTAACTTTGATTTTATCTATCTTGCGGAGTGTGGCGCAAAATATTTAGCTGAGAAAAAGATTCGTGGCGTAGGAATTGATGCTTTAGGAGTAGAGAGAGCCCAACCTGGACACCCCACTCATAAAACACTGTTTCATGCAGGGGTTCTCATCATAGAGGGGCTTCGATTAGCAGAAGTACCTGAAGGAGAGTATTTCATGGTTGCCGCGCCTCTGAAAGTGATGGAGACGGAAGCAGCACCCGCCCGTGTATTACTATTTGAAGGGATTACGGGTTAGATTTACGATATGTGCCGGCAGGAGACTCATCTAGAGGAATGCCGGCTTTTTCTAATAAAATAGCTACTAGCCAATCTAGTTTATTAGCGTTATGATATTACATAAAAATCTTACATTAATTCAACTAGAAAGGATTATCTATGATGTCTAAATTTTCTAGATTACTTATTGCATTTCTTCTTTTTATGGGTACTCTTTTTCCTTATCAAGTGAGGGCTGATGATCATGTTACATTACCTCCTCCTAAGGAAATTGCAGGTTTTCAACTGACAGAGACCCCTGGAACGTGGCAAATGGGAGCTATACCGCCAAATGTAGATGTAAGCAAACCCCCTGTTGTATTCGTCCAAGGTAGAAGTAGACATGCTCAAGACTGGTGGAGCAATACAGAGTACCATGGAATCAATGATATGTATGAGTTGGCATATAATGCTGGATATCGAACGGTCTTTGTTCACTTGCACGATTCTGCAGGTAAAGGTACAGCGAATCCCTATGACAATGGTCAGTTGATCGCTAAGTCTTTAAAAGAGATTTCGCAGTATTATGGACAAAAAGTAAATATCGTTGCACATAGTAAAGGTGGAGTCGATGCCCAAGCCGCATTGGTTCACTACAATGCGTATCCATATGTGGGTAAAATCATAACACTAGGTTCCCCGAACTATGGGTCCCATTTAGCAGATATGGCTTATAGTTGGTATGCTAGTTGGTTAACTAAACTAGTTGGAGAGCAAGATGATGGGGCTTACTCGCTACAAACAGGAGAGATGGAAAAGTTTCGCAAGCAAACCGATCATCATCCAAACGTGATGAAAAATGAATACTACACG
Source organism: Thermoactinomyces sp. DSM 45891 (assembly GCF_900119485.1). Lineage (GTDB taxonomy): Bacteria > Bacillota > Bacilli > Thermoactinomycetales > Thermoactinomycetaceae > Baia. The sequence goes on along the minus strand of NZ_FPJZ01000001.1, from coordinate 403,748 downwards.
ACGGCAGGAACAAATTGGGGACCTTCTGGAACAGCGCTTTGGTTAGCGGGATTTGCCTTATCTAGCTATGGAGAAAATGATGGGCTTGTCAATATATCAAGTACATATTTACCCTATGGAAACCACTTATTTACCATTCCTGCTGATCATGATAGTATCCGCAAGGGCTCTGTTTCATTTAAGTTAATGGAACCCGTTTTACGTAATGTGACTCCTACCAGATCACCCAAAATGGCATTCTTTCATCAAACCCAACAGGCTCCAGCTACTCAAATAGCTGATCAGTCTCTAGCGGGTGGATCATTAACAGCAAATCAACCGGTCGAAAAATCCATTTTGGTGGATGCAAAAGAAGCCTCTGTTCAGGTAATGACAAAATCACCTGATGTGAAAGTAACATTACAATCTCCTTCAGGTAAAATGTACGATAAAAACAGCAGTAACTATGTGTCGGCTAAAGGCGATGAGCTTTTTGGTGATGTGACAGATCAAAGCTTTCAATTAAAAGATGCAGAAATGGGTAATTGGAAAGTTCGAATCCAAAGTTCAAGTAAAGATGCCTATTTCCTTGTTACAACCTATAAAGATCCACAGGGCCTAGCGTTAGAATTTCCTGGTCAGACAGCTACGAAAGGATCCTTGTTGAAGATAAAATTAGATCAACAGAAGGATTATCATCCTGGATCGATTAAGGTAGATGTGAGGCTAATGGATGCAGAAGGGAAAGAAGTAAAGCAGCAACCGTATGAAATAGGCTTACAAGCAAGGAAGAAGAGAGACCTTGATTCATTAGATGAATATACAGTACCATTCCCTACTCAGGTAAAGTCAGGTCTGTATAATGTCACGGTTCAAGTAACGGGCAAGAAGAAATCAGGAAAGTCATTTGAACGGACTCTTGTTAAATCTGTTTATCTAGGGAAATAATAAATTTATATAATTGGTAAAATGGTTATGTATCAAGGTTGATATCTCTACCATTTCAAGCTAGGGTGCGTGGTTCGACCCTAGCTCTTTTATTATCACTTGATTATTAATCCTTTTCTTTTTTAATAAAATCCGATAAACTTACTAAGAATAATGGTTTCGTTTCTTACTTAATCTATAGGAGTCTTCATGATGAATCTTTTATCTACCATTCAATGGGAGCAATTATTTGACTGGCAACTTGCCAAAGAAGCCGCTCCCTATGTCTTAAAAAATGGCCTCTGGAATACGATGTGGATTAGTGTGGTGACGATGATATTGGGGCTACTCGTGGCATTAGTTGTTGCGATCGCACGTATGTCCCCCTATCGGTTACTCCGCTATCCAGCTAGGGTCTATATCTCGATTATTCGTGGTACACCGTTATTAGTGCAATTATTTATCTTATATTTTGGCCTTCCTGTGATTGGAATTACCTTGGAACCGATTACTGTGGCGATTATTGGATTAACTGCTTCTGTGGGTGGATACGCTTCGGAGACGATTCGTGGTGCGATTCTCTCGATACCCCGTGGCCAATGGGAGGCGGCAACCTCATTAAATATGAGTTATCGGCAGACGATGCGCCGAGTCATTCTTCCGCAGGCAGCACGCGTGGCGTTACCATCTTTGATGAATAGCTTTCTAAGCCTTGTAAAAGATACGTCTCTCTTAACAGTCATTACCGTGCCGGAGATGCTTTACTATGCGAAAATTGTAGGCGGAAGGTCATATGACTACATGACCGTTTATCTAATCGTAGCCCTTTATTACTGGGTCATTTGTACGGTTTTGAACGCCCTGCAAGAGAGGTTAGAAAAGCATTATAATCGCTTTACAAACGTATAGGTTGGAGGTGAATTGGTTGATTGAAGTAAAGAATCTACATAAAAGCTTTGGTAAATTAGATGTGTTACATGGCATTGATCTAGCAGTGGAGCAAGGGGAGGTGATCGCTATCATTGGACCGAGTGGGTCTGGTAAATCCACCTTCCTACGTTGTTTAAATGGTTTAGAGACCCCAACTGTTGGCTCAATAAAAATAGGGAATCATATATTAAAATTTAATGATAAAAAACCAAAAGAAAGAGAAATTCGAGCTCTTCGTGCCCAAACAGCAATGGTTTTCCAAAGCTTTAACTTGTTTCCCCATCTTACTGCATTGCAAAATGTGATGGAAGGACTTGTTACGGTACAGGGGGTAAGTAGAGAAGCCGCTTCTATTCAAGCGAAAGGTTTGCTTGAAAGGGTAGGTTTGTCCCAAAAGCAAGATGCGTTTCCTATTCAGCTATCGGGTGGGCAACAGCAGAGGGTTGCGATAGCGAGAGCGCTGGCGATGAATCCATCTGTTCTCTTGCTCGATGAACCTACTTCTGCACTTGACCCAGAGTTAGTAGGAGGTGTGCTTGCGATTATCCGTGAGTTATCGAAAGATAAGTCTCAAACCATGATGATCGTGACGCATGAAATGAATTTTGCCCGAGAGGTGGCCGATCGAGTGATTTTTATGGATGAGGGGAAAATTATCGAGATGGGAACATCAGATGAGGTATTTGGCAATCCTACACATGCAAGAACGAAGCAATTTTTAGACCAATTATATGTAGGAGTAGAAAAGAACTTAGGGTGGGGACTCTAGTTCTTTTTTCTTTTTCAGGCAAGTATATAATCTGTTTTATATCTTATATATAAATTTTATATAAAAATAAAATTTTTTATCACTAGATTTAATTTTATAAAAATTATATAATTAAAATGTTGTTACTAAATAAATGGGAGGGAACGAATATGAAGAAAACGATCCGATTAGCAGGGTTGGTTGTAGCAGGTGTGGCGGCACTTAGTTTCACTTTCGCAGGGACAAGCTATGCAAAGGATTCAGTAGCAAATAGCACTTTGACAGTAAATCAAGAACAAACAAGTAAACCAGGAGACTACCAATATGTAGGATCTGATTGGCTAAACACCAAAGACCTATTTGTTAAAGATGGAGAAGTATATCTCCGCTTAGCACCTGAAGGGGCAATGGATGCTCCAGCACCTCTTCTTTTGCCTAAGCATCTCGGAGAGAAATATCTCAAGAATCCAAAAGCTTTTTCTGGCTGGATCGTACATAGATATGTGAAGTATCTACAATTCCCAAACCTACAAGAACTACGTTTTGACTTCCATGATTCGAAGAATCGTTATCAAGGAACAGCAAGTCAGCCATATTGGCTCCCGTAGGTTGTTGGTGATTAATAAATGAAGAGCTAGGGTGAGAGCCCTGGTTCTTTTTTTGTGTGTAGAAAGATAGGGAAGAGAAGATATTGAGGCTGTTGGTTAATAAGGTGTTCCGTGCATGCATCAGGTAATAACTCAAATAGTAAGACTGCGAGGATGCAAAAAAAATAAATTATATCATATTGCCCTGCACAGATTAAGCCCATTCAATATCTAATATCTCCTTTAATATTAATTTCTTTCGATCGCTTTCATGCTCCAAAATGATATAACCCATATTGAGATCCACCTGTTCAATAAAACCACAAAATGATTCTGGTCGAAATTGCCCTGGAAAAGTAACGATTACCATTCGATCATCCATCATAGCGTGATTCAAACATTGATTCATCCTTTCTAGCTTCTGTTCATCCAATTCAGATGGAATGTACCTTTTTTGTTTCTGACGTTGATCGAGAAGTTGTTTCCGATGTTCTGGAAGAAACATTCTGCTAGACTCCCATAAAAGGTTCCCCCGCTTCAAGCCCGTCATCGATAGTGACCTCCAATCTTGCCAGCCCTCTCTACAACTTGACCTGCTCCTGTTAGAGATGAAGCTCGTATAATAGATGTTTTTCCATAGCGATCCTTTATCTCGTCTACAGCACGATCTAGTTTTCTTCTGCTCTCTGCCCTTCTATCAAACAAATCTAGTTGAACGATTTCATCTGATTGTAGCTGGCTAAGTGACAATCCAATGGCTCTAACAGGCCCACGATCCCAATATCGATGAAGTAGCTTCTTTGCAAACTCAAATACCCTCATGCTTTCGTTCGTCGGATCAGGCATACTTATCTGTCTATGAAAACCAGTGGGTCTATCAAAATCAGCTCCTCTTACTCCAACATGTACTGTTCTACCCATCTGATAATGACTACGCATCCGTCTACATACCTCTTCTACTAGTTCTAATAGTACCGTTTCTACTTCTTCTGCCTCTTTATAATCTCTTGGAAGCGTCATACTATGTCCAATGTCTTTGGGCTGTCTGAACGAATCTGTTACAACAGGTGAATAATCGATTCCATTTGCCGACATCCATATGACGTGACCATTGACTCCCCATTTAGCTTTCAAACGCTCTAATGGGTAATTAGCTAAATGACCGATTGTTATAATCCTCATGGCTTGTAGATGCTGTTTCATGCGACTTCCTACTCCGAATAGCTCCCCGATCGGAAGCGGCCACATCTTCTCCTGGAAGTTGCTTTCATTTAACGTGTATATACCTGTGAAGTTTTTCTTAGCGAACGAATCACAGGCGACTTTTGCCAACAATTTGTTAGACCCAATGCCAACTCTTGCCCGAATGCCTACTTCCTCTTGAATGGTATTCTGTATCTTCTGTGCGATCTCTCTTGGTGATCCGAAAAGAGTAGTACAACCCGAAATATCCAATATTGCCTCATCGATTGAAAAAATTTCTACTCTATCGCTAAATCGCTCTAGGATACAAGTAATCTTAAGTGAAACATCTATGTAAAGTTGCATTCTAGGTCTGATGATTGTCAGATCTGGACAATGTTGTAGAGCTTCCCACAAGGGCTGTGTTGTTTTGACTCCAGCTAATTTAGCAATTGGACATGCAGCCAGCACAATTCCGCTCCTTCTCACTGGGTCACCACACACAATGGTGGGCTTACACCACAGATTGGGGTTCATAGCTTTTTCGACACTACAGTAAAAACTCTCACAATCGATTAAAAGGATCATATTCTAACCTCCAAAAGCGAACATATATTCGATTTTATGGTGTTATTATATGAGAACACACGTTCTTTTAATAGTGGGAAATTTGCCCAATATGGATGCTGGAATTGGGTGTTTAATATAAATTGAATTTCTTTGGTACTGGTTGATTGTTTCGTCATGTGGTAATCTGACGTTACGAGACATGTTTTATCTCCTTCAGAAAGTTATTTGGCGGAACTAATAACTTCTACGTGAGATATCATGTCTTTCTTTTTGCTTTGGAAAGGATTGAAAGCTCATGACTGATTTACAATACATGTTAATTGCGATAGAGGAAGGTCGAAAGGCTCAAGGGAAGACAGGGACGAATCCGCCTGTGGGGGCGATCGTGGTGAAGGATGGCGAGATTGTAGGGCGAGGGCACACTTCTCATTTGGGTGGACCACATGCCGAGGTAAATGCGTTAGCTGATGCAGGGGATAAGGCGAAGGGAGCGACGGTGTATTGTACGCTGGAACCGTGTGCTCACTATGGAAGGACGGGCCCTTGCTGTGTGGCCCTCACGGATGCAGGGGTGGCTCGTGTTGTAGTTGGGATTGGTGATCCGTATGAACAGGTAAATGGAAAAGGGATTGATCATTTGCGTGAATCTGGAGTAGAAGTAAGCCTAGGTTACTGTGAAGGCTTGATTAAAGAGGATTTGAAGGATTTCTTAGAGTATATAAAGGAGAAAACGGATTAGATTTAGAAAATTCTGGTCCGCTTTCTCTTTAGTTATCTTTGAACACATCCCGATTCTTACAGATAAGGCATTATCATTGATACCGAAACACCTTATCCCGATAAAAAAGCCCTGCATTAATCAACCGTGTCTCCACTCGAGGGTGATACTGCCACACAAGCTCCCTCCGACGATCCTGCTTTGATTTCATCTGCTCCTCACTTAAACTAGAATCATCCGGAAAATAAAGATCCAATTGCGTCAGCTCTTGCTGTAGCCGTTCTTCTGCTTCCATCGCCCATGCAAGGTCGCCATTTTGCAGACGATCTTGTAAATAATACTCCAGCTCACCGACAGCCTCTGAAATCGACATATTTGCTTCTTCTGTATACCGTTTTGCAGGGATTCGGTTAAGCCATTTGGTGTTTTTGATTTGATCATCAAACTGTTCCTGAATCGCCCCCGTTTGAAGATCGATTCCTAGGGACCAGATCTCATCCCGTTTGTGATCGCAGACGAAGGAAACAAAGAAATTGATTACTAACCATGGCGAGTACGGCTTGGTTTGACGGCTTACCATGCCGAAGGCGCCTGTGTCTTGGTACACTCTCACAAATTTACCATGCTTTTGTGCTGAATCGAGGAGTTGTGTAAATCGAGGACACCCATAAAATACATACTCCCCTTTTAGATCAGCTGGAGGGTTATCGGCGTCAAAGATAAAGCATTGATGGCTAGGATTGGGTTGCAGTCCCATGCGTTCTACATACATCCAGTACATTGGACGATTTAGCAAGTCTTTGTCTGCTTCGATCGATAGATGCGTATAGATATGGGAAGGGGCTGATTCAATCACCTGACACTGTTGGTATTGTAGATATCGCTCGGTAAAAGACCTAACTTGTTGTTGATCCATAGAATCGTTCATCCTGTTCTTGTTTGGTACGAACCACTTCATCTTTTTTCTGATGAAATTGATCCGAAAGAGAGTGAAGACGGTTGCGAATTTGATGCGGATCTTCGGAAGTGAGGGCAATTTTCATCAGACTTTGCTCCAATGACTCTTCGTATTCCAGTTTTTCAAGGATTGTTTCCAGTTCGCCGATTACACTTTCAAATAACTGGATTTTCTCATGTAGAAGCCAGATAATCTGTTCCTCAATCGTTCCTGAAGTAGAGAAATTATAGATATTTACATCTTTCTTTTGCCCTAGGCGATGAACACGTCCGATGCGCTGTTCGACCCGCATCGGATTCCACGGCATATCGAAGTTGATAATGTGGCTACAAAATTGTAGGTTAATTCCTTCGCCGCCGGCTTCTGTGGCTACCATCACCTGTGCCCGCTTTTGGAACAGCTCCATCATCCAGTCTTTTTTATTTCGATTAAATCCTCCACGATATGGAACAGCGGAAATTCCCTGTTGTTGTAGGGCGCGGATGAGCATTTCTTGTGTAGCTCGATATTCAGTAAAAACGATGACTTTATCCGGGATTTGTTGAATAATATTTACTGCTTTCTCTACTTTAGAAGAAGTCTTTACTTTGCGAAGTAATTCCACAAGATGAGCCACTTCAGGGGAAATCACTTCGTTCCCTTCTTCGCCTCGCTTAAATAGTTTAAATAGGGTATGGAAAACAGCATCGCGACTACTACAAACTTCTTTTTGTAAGACAAGGAGAGAGAGCATACTTTTGAGGTCGCCTGTTCCATTTTGGAATCGGGAGCGGACAAATCCAGTTACACCTTCATACAAGTCACGCTCTTCGGGGGTGAGGTGAATCGGAATGGTATGAACGATGCGCTTTGTTAGGTTTAGATCCCCGTCCCTTCTTCGGTTTCGAATTAGGACACGACTGATTTCATCCCGTAGTTGTTCTTCATTTTTCGCTTTTCTCTTACTCGCTACAAAATCACTGTTAAACTGTGATTCTCGTCCCAATTGCCCCGGCTTTAATAGCGTTACCAGATTAAATAGTTCTTCCATCTCATTTTGTACAGGAGTAGCAGTAAGTAACAAACAAAACTTTTTCTTCACTTCATTAATAAATTGCCAGTTCTTTGTCCGTCGATTCTTTAATTTATGAGCTTCATCCACAATCAATAGGTCGTATTCACTATTTAATACAAACTCACGGTGGGGATCCCTTTTGGCTGTATCCATGGAGGCCACGATGATATCGTATTTATCCCACATCCATGCTTTTTTCTGTGCCACTGCGGGGATCTGGAATTTTTGGTTTAACTCTCTGGTCCATTGTAAGACAAGGGAAGAGGGTACTAAAATCAGTGCTTTTTTTACGAGACCACGGATCATATATTCCTTTAAGATAAGTCCTGCTTCGATGGTTTTACCCAGCCCTACTTCATCTGCTAGGATCGCTCGACCCCTCATCTCATGGATTACTTGCCGAGTGACGTCAATCTGATGGCGAAGAGGCTCAAAGCCATAAATTTGCTGTAAGCTAAGGATACTGTCAAAGGCAGGGACAACTTGCGCTTGGGCTGCTTCTAAGGCTAGTTGGAAACGTTCCCAATTAGACCACCCTGTATCTTGTTCGATATTTTGTTCCAACTGGGAAAGCCAACTTCGATCGTAATGGATTGGTAGAGAAAACATAAAATCGTTCCGCCTTTCGTATACAGATCATCCAATTTTTAGTATGCATAAGAAACCACATTTCATACACTCCTCGTATGTGCCGACAATTCCAATAAAAATGTATCGAAATGTATACAGAGATATGGCACAATATACGTGACAGATACATATTGTTCGGGCGAATGAAGGCGAGAGGAGAGACTGTTGGTCGTTTTGGATCGACGGCGCCGAAGGAGCAAACTTCTTGCAAGAAGTGAATCTCTCAGGCAAAAGGAGGCTTGCTGGACGCGACTCTGGAGAGTGCTTGTGATCGTGATCATGAGCCACCCAAGGGGCAACTTGAATGTGAAATTCAGGTGAACTCTCAGGTCCCATGACAGAGACTGTGCGACAAGAACAGGGCTCTGTCTATTTTATTTGGAGGTGCTGGTCATGGAGCAATTAAAGCGTACTGCGCTATTTGACGCGTACAAGGATCAAGCGAAATTGGTCCCATTTGGCGGTTGGGAAATGCCTGTTCAATTTTCGAGCATCAAAGAAGAACATGAGGCGGTTCGTACTCGTGCCGGGTTGTTTGACGTCTCGCATATGGGAGAGGTGGAAGTATCAGGACCAGATAGCTTAGCTTTAGTTCAGAAGCTTACGACAAATGATGCATCTAAGATTTCTATCGGGCAGGCTCAGTATACGTTAATGTGTTATCCAGATGGCGGTACCGTAGATGATTTATTGGTTTATCGCACAGGCGAACAGAAGTATCTCCTTGTGATTAATGCAGGGAATATTGATAAAGATGTGGACTGGATTAATCAACATAGGACAGGGGATGTAACCGTTACTCATATTTCGGATCAGGTTGCCCAGATTGCAATACAAGGACCCCTTGCGGAAACAATTCTGCAACGTCTTACAGAGGAAGACCTGAGTAGTCTGCGTCCATTTACGTTTTTAAATGATATCGAGATTGGCGGAGTTCCTACTCTTATATCTCGTTCTGGTTACACAGGTGAAGATGGGTTTGAGCTCTATTTTGGAAGCAAACATGCTCCTGCTATATGGAACTTACTCCTTGAAACAGGGAAAGAGGACGGTCTTTTGCCTTGTGGACTTGGGGCTAGGGATACATTGCGCTTTGAAGCAAAGTTACCTCTTTATGGGCAAGAACTTTCAGCAACGATCTCTCCGATCGAAGCGGGGATGGGCTTTGCAGTAAAAGTGGATAAAGGGGATTATATCGGTCGTGATGCTCTTGCCCTTCAAAAAGAGCAGGGAGCGCCTCGGAAACTGGTTGGACTGGAAATGATTGACCGTGGTATCCCGCGTACTCATTATCCTGTCTATCAAGGAGGGGAGCTAATCGGTGAAGTTACCACGGGAACGCAGTCGCCTACTCTAAAAATTAATATTGGATTAGCACTCATTAAAAGTGAATATGCCGTTTTAGGGGAAGAAGTAGAAATTGAAATTCGTGGAAAACGTGTGCGTGCCAAAATTGTAAAAGCGCCTTTTTACAAACGAGCAAAATAGCATCTACGGTTTTGGAGGAGGAGAAAAGGATGACATTTCGTTATTTACCAATGACAGAACAAGATCGGAAAGAAATGCTTGAAACGATCGGAGTCCAGACAACGGAAGAATTATTTGCAGAGATTCCTGAAAATGTCCGTTTCCACGGGGAATTGGCGATTCCTAAGGCATTGCCAGAACCAGTATTGGTGAAGCATATGCAACGTTTATCGGGAAAAAATGCAAACTTGGATCAGTACGTTTCTTTTTTAGGGGCTGGCGTGTATGAGCATTATGTACCAAGTGTAGTGGGACATGTTATCTCTCGTTCAGAATTTTATACAGCTTATACTCCTTACCAGCCAGAGATTAGCCAAGGTGAACTGCAAGCTATTTTTGAATTTCAGTCGATGATTTGTGAGTTAACCGGTATGGATGTAGCTAACTCCTCGATGTACGACGGCCCAACCGCTCTAGCAGAAGCGGCGGCACTCGCATTTTCTCATACAAAGAAGAAAAAAGTGGTTGTTTCCAGAGCGGTTCATCCGGAAGCGCGTGAGATCCTATTGACGAATGCAAAAGGGCTTGGTTATGAAGTGGTCGAGATTCCTTTGCAAGATGGAGTAACCGATTTGACTCGCTTAGAAGAAGTGGCAGATGAAGATACGGCGGCGGTTATCGTTCAGTATCCAAACTTCTTAGGAAACCTTGAAGACCTCAGCCAAATTGAGCAGATCGCACATAAGCACAAGGGGTTGCTCGTTGTAAGCTCTAACCCACTTTCTTTGGGAATCCTACAACCTCCAGGTGCCTTTAAGGCAGATATTGTAGTAGGAGATGCGCAATCACTCGGCATTCTTCCACAGTTTGGAGGTCCGCACTGTGGCTACTTTGCGACCACAAAGGCCCTAATGCGCCGTCTACCAGGACGTATCGTAGGTCAAACCGTGGATGAGGACGGAAAACGCGGTTTTGTACTAACTCTACAAGCTCGTGAACAACATATCAGGCGCGACAAAGCAACTTCTAACATTTGCTCAAATCAAGCGCTGATGGCTCTAGCGGCTTCCGTTTATATGTCTGCTTTAGGGAAACAAGGGATGCAGGATGTAGCGTCATTAAATGTGAAGAAAGCACATTTTGCTAAGCAACGTTTGTTGCAAGTGAGTGGGGTCGAACTCGCTCATGAAAAACCATTTTTTAATGAATTTGTGATTAAGGTAAATGGCCCGGTTTCAGAGGTAAATCGAAAGCTATTGGAACATGGCATTATTGGTGGTTACGACTTAGGTAAAGCTTATCCAGAATACCAAAATCATATGTTAGTTGCTGTAACCGAGCTTCGCACCCAAGAGGAAATTGAACAGTTGGCAGTGGCATTGGAGGGACTACTATGAGCAGAGAGACAGCGAAACAACTCATTTTTGAGATGAGTAGGCCGGGTCGTATTTCTTACAGTTTACCTGCAAGCGATGTACCTGAAACAGAAGGACTTCCTGCACAATTCATGCGCGAGGTCCCGGCTGAGTTACCAGAGGTTGCAGAACTGGACCTCATGCGCCATTATACCGAGTTATCACGCCGTAACCACGGGATAGATAATGGTTTCTATCCGCTTGGGTCGTGTACGATGAAATACAATCCAAAAATCAATGAAGATGTAGCACGGTACCCAGGATTCTCGAAGATTCACCCGTATCAAGCAGAGGAGAGCGTGCAAGGGGCACTCCAACTGTTGTTTGAATTACAACAAGATTTATCAGAGATTACCGGTATGGATGATGTAACGGTGCAATCGGCTGCTGGTGCGCAAGGTGAGTGGACCGGATTGATGATGATCCGTGCCTACCATGAAAACCGTGGAGACTTTAAGCGTAATAAGGTGATCGTACCAGACTCTGCTCACGGTACGAATCCAGCTTCCGCGACTGTGGCTGGCTTTGAAACGATTACAATCCCTTCCAATGAAAAGGGACTCGTTGATGTAGAAGCATTAAAAGAGGCTCTTGGAAACGATACTGCTGCTTTGATGATGACCAATCCCAATACACTTGGACTTTTTGAAGAAGAGATCAAATGGATCGCGGACCTAGTGCATGAAGCAGGCGGACTCCTCTACTATGATGGGGCCAATGCGAACGCAATTTTAGGCTATGCTCGTCCAGGGGATATGGGGTTTGATGTAGTGCATCTAAACCTACATAAAACCTTTACAACTCCACATGGCGGTGGTGGACCTGGTGCAGGTCCGGTAGGTGTAAAGAAAGATCTAATCCCATATCTACCGAAGCCGATGGTTCGCCAGCGTGAAGATGGTAGATACTTCTTCGATCATGACATGCCTCATTCGATCGGAAGAATCAAAGGGTATTATGGCAACTTCGGTATCTTAGTCCGTGCCTATACGTATATTCGCACCATGGGTCCAGACGGCTTAAAGCAAGTATCCGAATATGCTGTGCTAAATGCGAACTACATGATGCATCGCCTAGCACCTTACTTTGATGTACCGTTTACCCAGCACTGTAAGCATGAATTTGTCTTATCAGGAAATCGCCAGAAGGAACAAGGGGTTCGTACCTTGGATATGGCAAAACGCCTCTTAGACTTTGGCTATCACCCACCTACGATTTACTTCCCGCTTATTGTAGATGAGTGCCTGATGATTGAGCCAACCGAGACGGAGAGTAAGGAAACATTAGATAAATTTATTGACGCGATGATCCAAATCGCTCGTGAGGCGGAAGAGACACCGGAAGTTGTGCAAGAAGCACCTCATCATACGATCGTACGACGCCTTGATGAAGTAACAGCTGCCAGAAAACCTGTGTTACGTTATAGCAAATCATAAATGAAAACAAGAAAATCCCCTTTCTAGGGGATTTTCGTCTCGTATACAGTACCTTCTTGTATGGATTGTTTTTGAGCGACTTCCTTTTCTAATTCAAATCCAATCCATAATAAGTTAGCTAATTTCGTCTTAACAGACTGTCCTCCAAATTCGAACAACCCGTCTTCCCATTCCACTGGGCACCGTACATTCCACTCCCATGCTAGTGTATCTGCGGCGGCTAACGTGCGGAAAACGGCTTCTGGAGGGGTTACACCTTCCCACGTCGTTGTGAATGTAATTTCATATTGACTGCGATTTCTCCAATAAGGTTCGCAGTTTTCAATTTGGAGAGGTAAATCAATTGCTTCTGAAACTAGTTGAAAGATGAGCATGGCTTTTTCTTGGGTTTTAGCATCTACGTATAGGCTCCATTGAACCCGAAAGTTACTACGAATGGTGATCTTCCTTCCATGGTGTATGTATTTAATGTCCTTATAAATGGTATATAAAGATAAAGAAAATATCAATTGTAAAAAAATAGGTTCCTTTCAAACTGGAGTAAGAAATAGTACCTTGACGTTAGAAGAACTCTCATCTAGGCTTAAGTGAGAGATTTATTTAAACAATCAATATTCATAGAGATGAGGTTGCAAGATGAGAGGAAAAACGGTCATCGTCACAGGTGGAAGTAGTGGTATGGGAAAAGCAATGGTACAGCGTTTCTGTCAAGAGGGAGCCAACGTTGTCATATGTGCTCGTAATGAAGAGCGTATGCAAGAAGTGAAAAAGGAATATGAAACGTTTCCAGGACAGGTACTAACCTTTGTATTGGATGTTAGAGAAGAAGAGAAAGTAAAAGAAATGGTGGAAACGGTCCATGAAACCTTTGGTAACATTGATCATCTTGTAAATAATGCGGCAGGTAACTTCGTCGTACCAGCTGAAAAGCTGTCGAATAATGGCTGGCGTTCTGTTATTGATATTGTCTTAAACGGTACATGGTATTGTACCAATACAGTAGGGAGCTATTGGATTGAAAAAGGAATCAAAGGCTCCATTGTAAACATTGTGGCTACATATGCTTGGACTGGGGCGGCGGGTGTCGTTCATTCAGCTTCTGCCAAAGCGGGAGTACTCGCGATGACCCAGACCTTAGCTGTCGAGTGGGGTAGCAAGTATGGCATCCGATTAAATGCTATCGCACCCGGTCCAATCGAACGTACAGGCGGAACGGATAAGCTGATTCAAGACGAAAAAGCTTATAAAATGGTCGAGCGACAAGTTCCACTAAAACGCTTCGGCACCCCTGAAGAGATTGCAAGTGTTACAAAGTTTTTATTATCCGAAGAAGCAGGGTTCATCAACGGAGATTGCATTACCGTAGATGGCGGGCACTGGCTATCAGGATTCCGATTTTTATAAAAAATAAGGTACGTAGGTAAGGAAGCATGAATGAGTAGAATTCGTCACTCATTCATGCTTTTTCTATTCTTGGACAAAATAAACAACAGAATGAAAAAGAATCTAATTGTCTTTTGTTAACAGGAGGGTAAAAGGTGTTTAAAAATCTATTTGGAAGCCTACAGAAAATCGGGAAATCATTAATGCTTCCAGTGGCGATTCTTCCAGCAGCCGGATTGCTATTAGGAATAGGTAGTGCACTAGAAATAGGATTAATGTCCGAAGCGGGAGATGTCATATTTGCGAACCTAGCACTCATTTTTGCGATCGGGGTAGCAATCGGATTAACAAATGGGGATGGATCAGCTGGTTTAGCTGCCGTGGTCGGGTATTTAATCATGAACGCTACGCTTGGACAGATGGCCATTCTTCGTCATCTGGAAACAACCCCTGTACTCGGAATTAAAACCATCTCAATGGGGGTTTTTGGTGGGATTATCATTGGGGTTGTAGCCGCCTTATTATATAGGAAGTTTCATGATATCGAGCTTCCCCCGTTCCTAGGTTTTTTTGCTGGTAAGCGTTTTGTACCCATTGTTACAGCGGCTTCAGCTTTTATTTTGGGCCTCATTTTTGCATTTGTGTGGCCACCGATTCAAGCAGGAATTGATACATTTTCACACATGGTATTACATGCGAATCTTGCTTTATCGGCCTTTATCTTTGGGGTGATCGAGCGAGCACTGATCCCATTTGGTCTTCACCATATCTGGTACGCACCATTCTGGTTCGAGTTTGGGGAGTATGTGAAATCAACAGGGGAAGTAGTAAAGGGAGATGTTGCTAGATTTTTCGCTGGGGATCCTACAGCAGGAACATTTTTAACAGGGAAGTTTCCATTTATGATGTTTGGTTTACCTGCGGCGGCTCTAGCTATTTACCAAGAGGCTCGTCCAGAAAGAAGAAAAGTGGTTGGAGGAATTATGCTTTCAGGAGCTCTTACTTCCTTTTTAACAGGAATTACAGAGCCAATTGAATTTTCGTTTCTGTTTGTAGCTCCCGTTCTATTTGCAATACACTGTGTGTTTGCGGGTATTTCATTTATGACCATGGCGCTTTTGAATGTAAAGGCAGGGCTTACCTTTTCAGGCGGCGTGATTGATTATCTCCTCTACTGGAAAATAAGTACAAACTCATGGATGATTATTCCAGTTGGTCTTGCTTTTGCTGTAGTCTACTATTTTGGATTCCGGTTTGCGATTCGTACCTGGAATCTGAAGACCCCTGGTCGGGAGGATGAGACGGAAGAGGGGATGGACTTGGATGATGCAGGTGATCACCCTAATTCTCTCGCTTACGGAGTTTTAGAAGCTTTTGGTGGAAAAGATAACTTAACTCATCTGGATGCATGTATTACACGACTCCGTATTCAGGTTCAAGACCCTAAAAAAGTAGACAAAGCGAAATTAAAAGCGCTGGGAGCTGCTGGGGTTTTAGAAGTTGGAAACAATATGCAAGCGATCTTTGGTCCCAAATCGGATCAAATTAAGGAACAAATGAAAGACATTATAGCCGGGAAGAATCCTAAGCCGGTAGAGAAGGTGGAAACTCCAGTCGAAGCAAATGAGACAAGTTCCATCGGGACTGGTTCTGAAACGGAAAGCCTCCTAGCTCCGATGACAGGCAGAGTGTTGCCTCTTAAAGAAGTTCCAGATCCAGTCTTTGCAGATAAGCTGATGGGGGATGGATTTGCGATTGATCCGATAGAAGGAATCGTGGTATCCCCAGTAGATGGAGAAGTCGTAAATCTATTCCCATCGAAACACGCAATCGGCATTCGTTCCCAAAGTGGCCGAGAAATCCTCATCCACATCGGCATTGATACCGTGCAATTAAAGGGAGAAGGATTCACTGCCAAGATCGCACAAGGGGATCATGTCAAAGCGGGGCAAGAACTCGTAACCTTCGATCTCGATTATGTCAGACAACATGCAAAATCAATCATTACCCCAATCGTCTTTACCAACCTTCAAGAACAAAAAATCGAACTAAAGACAACCCAATGTCAAAAAGGACAGCCATTAGCCATTACCGTTCAATAGCAAATGAAAAAAGCACTCAAAAACAGGGTGCTTTTTTCATTGGGAACTCTTTTGTGTTATTCAAATGTATACTTACAGCGGTTCAGTAGAATCATCGAAAAGTCGTACCAAAGTTTCCACCAGATCAAATCGATAATTAGACTATACATGAGTTTCCCTAACATAAATCTCTACATAGGATGAATATGATAAATCATATTCTATAACAAAGGAGTGAAAGCATGTCTCAAGCAAATATACCTAATATTTCACCTAACATAAACATTACCCGAGAAGATGCCGTAAACCTACTACTGTCGTCGATTGCATTAGAAGAACTAGGTCTTAGCCATATCATTAATGCAGAAGGAGAAAAGCTTCAATACGTTCTAGGAACCCTTCCAGGAGTCTCTACTCCTTTTCAACCTTCACTTAGCGACTTACTGACAATCAATGCAAGTGTTCGCGATACCATTAATGCGATTGGAAAGAAAGAATATATCTTAAATGAAAAATTAGAAAATGTACTAGAAACACCTGTTACGATAGGACCTCCAGGACCGCCAGGGCCTCCAGGACCAACAGGGGGACCGCCAGGACCTCAAGGACCTCAGGGACCAGCAGGGACTTCGGGGGTTGCAGGATCAACGGGACCTCAGGGACCAGCAGGGACTTCGGGGGTTGCAGGGTCAACAGGTCCTCAAGGTCCTCAAGGTCCTGTAGGTACCCAAGGTCCTACTGGAGGAATTGCCTCTTCTTATGCAAATGGGGATTCGACATTTAGGAATTATCCTGTAGGAGCAATTACTTCTGTTATATGGGATATCGTTGAATCTGTTGGAACTGGTATTAATATGGCAACCGGTTCTAGTGCGATTGTACTTGATGGAGGTCATAGTTATTTAATTTCGTCGACTATTACTGGTCAACCTGATGGAGGTAACGATGATATTTCGTTATATCAAATACTTTTAGATGGGGCGCCATTGTTCGTACCTTCAAATGGATATATATATGCTGCTAGTAATAGTTCAAGTGTTACAATTGCAAAAACTATTCAAGTTTCTTTGCCGAGTCAAACCCTTAGCACGGCATTTAATGCTTCAGGTGCTTCTGGAGCTGGTCTTGATAATGGAACAGCTAATATTACTATTTTGCAAGTTACTTGATCACGTAGTAAATAAATGATCAAAGGGAGAAGATTCCTTGGTTATTGTATAAGTGGAGGTCAGTCGTAAAAGATTTCATTCAGACACCTAACAGATGATGGGTGTCTTTTTGATGTCCAGGGACGGCGTTGCTCGGTACCCTCTTGCGGGGATGCTTAGTGTAGTTTTTATTTTTTGTTTTATTCGTTGCAGTTATTATTGTATACTAATACAATTGATTAATGGAACAAGAATACCGAAGAACTCAAACGACTGTATCTTTAATCAACTATCATTTTGTTTTCTGTCCACGCTATCGAAGAAAGGTATTGATAAATCAAGTGGAAGAACGATTCAAACAATTCATAGCAGAAATATGCCAAGAAAATAATTGGCTCATTGTGGCAATGGAAGTCATGCCAGATCATTGTCATTTATTCTTGAATTGTCTTCCGACAGATTCCCCATCAGATATCATGGCAAGAGTGAAAGGAGTGACATCTAGACGATTGAGACAAGAATTCAAACATTTGTCGCATCTGCCGAGTCTATGGACACGTTCATTCTTTGTTAGTACAGCAGGCAATGTATCCAGTGATACGATTAAGAGTTATGTAGAAGCACAGAAGAAAAGGGGGTGATCCTATGCCGACGATCACACTACGTTTAGAACTACATAAACCCACTCAATCCAAGCAACAAATCTATCGACAAATGACTTCTGCACCACTGTAAGCAGTGTGACTATATCTGCCATGCGGATCTGAATGGGGCTATTAATATAGCAAAAGCAATATCTGAGTGAGTAGCCTATCATACTGGTAACAGGTATGTCGCCCATGTGGGTACATTTTAACTACATGGGAGGGGGTGATGACACACCCTTAAACGTGAGCGTTGTCTAAAGTTAACCACTCAAGAATCCCATCGACTTTAGTCGTGGGGGTGTCAATATTTATCAGTGTACAGATAGATTGCCCCGGGACTTGGAATACACGAGGAGGGATAATAAAATGATCAACAAATGGCGGCTCATTCCCTATCAACCACACGCTCCGGCATGGAACATGGCGCTAGACGAAGCGATTTTAACAGCCATCAGTGAAAACCAAGCTCCACCCACTCTGCGATTTTATGGTTGGAATCCAGCAACCCTTAGTATTGGATATTTCCAACGATCTGAAAAAGAGGTTAATCTAGAGCGATTGAAGGAGCTAGGCTGGGGTTTTGTTCGCAGAATGACAGGCGGCAGAGCTGTTCTACACGACTCTGAACTAACTTATAGCATCATTGCCCCAGAAACGCATCCATCGGTACGAGGGAGCGTGTCAGAGTCCTACCGCTATCTAAGCCAAGGTCTGCTTCGTGGTTATCAAAACTTAGGGATAGAAGCAAAGCTTGCCCCACCTGCCAAAGCTTTCTCACTACTCCATTCAGCGGCTTGCTTTGATGCTCCGTCTGATTACGAATTGGTCATTCATGGACGAAAAGCGGCTGGGAGTGCTCAAGTTCGCCAAAAAGGGGTCGCTTTGCAACACGGTTCTATTTTGCTAGATCTTGATACAGATCGATTATTTGAGGTGCTAACATTTCCTACAGAAGAGATTCGTGTTACAAGAAAGCAAGAACTGGAGCAAAAGGCGATTTCGATTCATCAATGCGGCTCACAGCGGTTTCACATACTAGAGGTTGAGAATGCTTTTACACAAGGGTTTATTGAAGGGTTAGAACTGAATGCAGAAGTAGGGCGACTTAGCTCCTATGAGGAAGAAATGGCGTATCAACTAGTTCGAGAGAAATACGCAAATGACGATTGGAATTACAAGCGATAGCCTTTCACTTCTCTGATTTTCACTACTCCATTCTTATTTGTGGAAAATTGTTCACATTATAATATTTCTACAGCTAAACAATAACTTGATTTTTAATATACTTAAGTTTAGGATGGAGATGATTCCCGAATAATTTATTTGTATTTATATTCTATCATTATCACTTCTAAAAATTTGTTGTGTGAGGGTGGTACTACCGTTGGCTAAATCATTTCACTCTCCATTTGTGAAGAGGTTTCAAGTAGAAGATGAGATTCAATTTTCATCTGGGAAGCTTTTGCAGGCACGTACTCACGCAGGCAAACGTGTATTTCTCCAAAGCATTCCAATAGAAGGTCAAACCTTGCCCGAGGATTTTCGAGAGCTTGCGCTAAAGTTTCAACATCCTCATCTTGCCCCGATTATTGATGTAATGGTGGACGAGCATGAGGTCATTCTGGTTCATGCCCCCTTTTCAGGTGAACCACTTCCATTGCTCGTGACAAAAGAGCGCCCCATGAAACCATTAAAAGCGCTAAAAGTAGCAAAGAGCTTGCTACAAACCATTCGCGAGCTACAACGCAGAAACTTTCCGCTTCGAACAACGCTCGATCCGAAAAATATTTTATTAAGTGGATCGGAGCCTTTGCTCTTATTCTATTATTTACATGATGAAATCAAAGTACAGCGTGATCAGAAGTGGCGAGATCTCCTATTCTTCCTTCTTACAGGTTATCAACCCTCCAAGAACCCGAAAAATAACAAATTATTCTTGGAAAATAACCTAATTCCTCGTAAATTACAAAAACTTGCTTTGAAGTCGTGGAAGACCAAAGTGAGTCTGGAGGAAGTGATTGGGCAAGTAGATAAGTTGCTGAAAGATCGAAGTTTGGAGTCTGGGCGAAAACCAGGCGGACTGCGTAAAGTATTCATGTCGACTGCTGTAGCACTCATTTTGATTGCAACAGGTGCACTGGTTGGAAATTATTATTTAAATGAATCAGATGCCAAAGACCCTGTTAAGAATGAACAAAAGGCGATTTTTCAGATCAAACCGAACGGCCAGAAGCATGATTTTGCTTCAAAATCAGATTATGCCTTTGATTCGATGGAAGAATCTACTGTATTACAAGGGGAACTTGCTTTTGATGAAACATTTGATGATTTCAAGGCTACGATGGAAAAATCAGATGGGGGACGTTTTGAACTTCTCATTAAACGAGATGGTCAGATTATCTCAGGGTCCTCACAAGGCGCACGTACCACTATGTTTGGATCAAAAGGAGTTCCTTTTATTAAATCAGGTAAGTCGTACGAGTTTTATGTATACCATACCTCACTTGCTCCCGTACGAGTGAAAATAGTGGATAAAGAGACGAAGGAAGCGTTTGTACTTCGAGGGACTAATCCGATACAAGGTGTGTTAAAGCCAGTCTTTACTGCGGGTAAAGGTATAACTCTTCAAAATCCGGGTCTCCAAAAGATTGATGACACTTCCCAAGTAGATAGCGATTTTCTACCCAATCAGCCATGGATGTTAAATACAGGTATTGGAATTGCGAAGGGCTCTGATTTAACGGTCATGCCTAAGACACAGATTGCTATTCCGATCTCAAGTTCATTCACTAACTTCTTAGTAGGACTCACCCAAGATTCAGGTGCTCCATTTGAGATTAAACTCAACTCGGTAGATGGTATTACGTATGTGGTGGAGTGGTCGAACGGAAAAGTATCGTTATTGCGTAACTCAGGTACGAAAATTACGGAAGTAGACTCTACTCCTATACCGAAGTTAGTGAAGAATAAACCGATCGGTTTCTCACTAAATGTTACGAATAGTGATATGGTAATCAACATTAACCAAGGTACAGAGGTAAAGGCAACCTTAGGTTTGTCAGAGAAAACCTCACTATCATTACGTGATTTATTTATTGATAAATCGGCTCAACCATATAAATTGTTGGAAAAATAAATAGCAGATAAATAAGCAAGGGGATCAACAGTCTTCTTGCTTTTTTTTTCGTAGTTAGAGTATTGTGTAGTTGTGAGAAAGGATGGTACTTGTATGGCGATCTTTTCAATTGCGGATTTACATCTATCGTTCCAAAGACCTGTGAACCTGTATGAGATTGATCCGGAGAGAGATATTGGAAAGCCAATGGAGCTGTTTGGCTGGGATCAACATTATCATCGAATTCGAGATTTATGGATTGAGAGAGTAAGTGAAGAAGACACCGTTCTGATCCCAGGAGATATTAGCTGGGCGCTACGCTTGGAAGAGGCCTTATATGATTTCAGGTGGATTGATCAGTTGCCCGGATATAAGGTTTTTTCACCAGGTAATCATGAGTATTATGTACATAGTAAGAAGAAGATTCGTGAAGCACTGCCTGGGCGCATGACATGGCTAGATGCTGATTTTACCATTGTGGAGAAGAAGATAGTTGCTGCCACCCGTGGCTGGATGCTTCCAGGGGATTACGGTTATCAAGAATCCGAAGATCGAAAGATTTACGATAGGCAAGCAGGGAGGCTGAAAATGGCGTTAGAGGCAGGGAGGGAAAAACATCCAGATTTGCCTATTATTGCGATGCTTCACTACCCGCCTTTAACCCAGACAGGAAAAGAATCCAAGTTTTTCGATCTCCTGAAAGAGTATGAGGTTTCCTTATGTGTGTATGGACATCTTCATGGGAAGGCACATGAGGATGCCATTCAAGGGAATGTAGAAGGTGTCGAACTCCGTTTGGTTGCTTGTGATGCTATTCAATTTGGTCCTGTGCCGATTTGGAATGATGATCAGAAAAAAGCCGAGACTTCCTAGCATTCGCTAGATACTCGGCTTTCATCTAATTGATCCATCTCTCTTACTATGCCACGTAATTGTTTGTTTTCGTTTCGTAGTCTTGTAATTTCTTGTCGTAGCTCTTTTAGTTCGCTTACATCTTCTTCGTAACAAATGACGATTTCGTTTAACCACTGATCCACTTCACCTGGGACATAGCCCCAGAAAGACTTATTAAATTTCTTGCTCGGAATATCAGATGGGGTGATTCTCATAAAGCGAATCCTCCTTTGATCTTCATTATAACGGAAATAACAGTTTTTTTGAGGGGTGTTTTTGTAACACTTTCATTGAGCTAATACGTAACATCTGATAAAATGACTCTGGTCGTATTGATTTGAAGGGGTGGTTCATTTGGCAACACCAAGTATGGAAGATTATCTAGAAAATATTTATCAATTAATTGATCAAAAAGGATATGCACGTGTGTCAGACATAGCAGAGGCGTTATCCGTTCACCCCTCGTCAGTTACAAAGATGGTTCAGAAGCTTGATCAAAATAAATATTTGGTTTATGAAAAATATCGTGGTTTGGTTTTAACGGCTAAGGGTAAAAAAATAGGAAAGCGCCTAGTAGACAGGCATCAATTATTAGAGAAGTTTCTTCGCTTAATTGGAGTACGTGAGGAATTTGTTTATCAGGATGTGGAAGGGATTGAACACCATCTTAGTTGGGATTCCATCACCTGTGTGGAGAACTTAGTTGCCTATCTCGAAAGTAATCCAGAAGTGGTCAAATTTCTCATATCTACAAAAGTTGCTGAAGAGACTACAGAGCAAGATGAATAAATTAATCCTCGGAAGTCCTGTTCCAAGGGTTTTTTTCATACACATGAATAAATCATTCTTTTCTTGAAGAGGTGAGTCATGTGTGGGCAGATGCAGTATTTGAGGGTGGCGGTGTAAAAGGAATTGGGCTTGTCGGAGCATTATCGGTGGCTGAGAAAAAGGGATACAAATGGAAAAACGTAGCAGGGACCTCTGCTGGATCGATGATCGCGGCCCTTATTGCGGCCGGGTATACAGCAGAGGAGCTTCATCAGCTTCTCCTTGATCTGGACTTTACATCGTTTTTACCGAAGACATTATACCATCGCATCCCTTATGTCGGTCCAGCCCTGCGTATGTGGATTAAAAAAGGGATTTACTCGGGTGATGCACTAGAACAATGGCTAGAATGTCGATTGGCTGAGAAGGGGGTTCGGACCTTTGGTGATTTGCAGGACGTTGGTTTGAAAATTATTGCCTCAGATATCACACAAAAAATGCTCATGATTCTACCAGACGATCTTGCTAGTTATGGCCATGATCCAGCAACGTTTTCAGTTGCAAAAGCGGTTCGGATGAGTTGTAGTATTCCTTTCTTCTTTGATCCTGAGATGTTGTATCATGCACCTTCTGGGAAGTATAGTTGTATTGTAGACGGAGGGGTGCTAAGTAATTTTCCTATTTGGATTTTTGATTCAGACTGCCCTCGTTGGCCTACTTTTGGCTTTGATTTAAATAATCCAACAAAAGAGACGAAGGGATCAGTTGCAGAAGTCCCAGGACCATTAAACATGTTTTTATCCTTGTTTTATACGATGATGGACGCTTATGATAACCGTTATATTCGGTCAAAGGATCAGATTCGTACGATCTCCGTACCTACACTGGGGATTAAAATAACTGATTTTTCTTTAAGTAAGGATAAGAAAGATACCCTCTATCAATCTGGGATGAAAGCAGGAGAAGCGTTCTTCGAGGGTTGGACATTTGATTCCTATTTACAAGCACGTGGCAAAAGTCGTTCCACCCAGATCAACTTTGGGAAAAATGATGAGCCACCACTTCAGAAAGGAAGTTAATATGAATCAGAATGATGAAAAAGGTCTTGAGAATGGAATTAAACTAATCACGAGTGATCAGCTAAATACACTACCTATCTCGATCCGAGAATGGGTGATGCATCAAAAAGTACATTCTGGGCTTCATAAGATTCAGATGGAGGATGAAGAATACACACTGATCTCACTTGGAATGAGGCCTAATCCTGGGTACCAATTGCAGGTAACCAATATTGTACAACAAGATAATCAGGTGAAGGTGGAAGTAACTGAGCATGAGCCAACCCCAGGTACGTTTTATCCACAGATGATTGTGTACCCCTTTGTCTTGACGAAAAGTGATGTGCCCATTAATGTGGAAGGCCTTAATCATGTCCATACGAAAAACCCCCAGTCTAAGTGAGACTAGGGGGTTTTTTCTAGAATTTGCGATGTTTTTTCGAGCCATCTATCACTTTAAATCGATGTGATTTTTTCTTTCGTTTGGTTGATGTTGCGGGAACATGCCCACTTATTCTTTGTAACCAAATAGGAGGCTTCTTATATAGATAAAAGATGATCCCGATAATTCCGATCAACCCTACTACATTCCAAAAGGATTCACGCAGTGCTGACATGATCCCGATGGCGACTAACCCTAATATGAGGATGGTTCCAACTGAAAGTCTTTTGGAGATATTCACGCTACCACCACTTTCGTAAAGGTCGTGTTACATTTCGATGGAAGAAGCATGATTCAAGGGAACTTGTTTGGCTTTTACTTCACTGTCCAAGTCAAGCATGCGCTTAAATGAGGTGATGGCTACTTCTACCTGCTCATCATTTGGTTCTTTTGTAGTAAGTAATTGAAGCCATAATCCAGGATATCCTAAGTACTTGAGTACAGGGACATTGCGAAGCGCATTGGTAAAGCGTAAAGCCTCATAAGATAGCATAATTACGAGTGGAAGTAGCTCTAAACGTATAATCATCCGATCCCACATATCGTCATATTGGAAAAAGGAGTATACAATTACCCCCACCAATATGGTCAGAATCATAAAACTACTACCACATCGATAGTGAAGTCTAGAATGTTTTTGAACATTTTCTACTGTCAATTCTTCCCCATGTTCATAAGCGGTAATCACTTTATGCTCAGCTCCATGGTATTGGAAGACTCGTTTGATGATGGGTGTTTGCGATATGATCCAAAGGTATGAGAAGAGTAAGATCGTCTTGATTGCCCCTTCTATTAGATTCTGGAGAATCAGATTCGTTACTAATCCATCAAATAAAAAGCTGGCTAGCATCGCAGGGACAAGCGTGAAGATTACTTTCCCCACAATAAAGGACAGAATCCCAACTACTGCTACACCTAACCACATAGATAACTTGGAAGAGAAAGTCTCTTTTGTATCATGGACTTGCTCAGGATTTTCATCTAAATCATACTGTTCAGTAGCAAATTGAAGGTGTTTTGCACCAGATGCACTTGCTTCAATGAGCCCGATCAAACCCCTAACAAAAGGAATTTTTTTCACTTTCGAGAGGAGGGGTTGTTCCTTTTTTTGTACTTCAAATGTTTCGATTGCTCCGTTTTTACGTCTAACTGCTGTAACCAGACTATATTGCCCTTGAAACATAACTCCTTCTACTACTGCCTGACCACCATATGCTATGGGTTGTTCAGCCACGAAATCTGGCACCACCTTTGTATCATGTGTATTAAATTGTGAGCTTTGTAAGTATCTCCATTTTATCACAGAAAGGAAATATCCGATATGGAGGTTGGACAAATCGCTAAATCCATGAGAAAATATACTCTTACAGGGGTGTTCGTAGATGACAAGAGTACTGATCCTTCATGGCCCGAATTTAAACCGTTTGGGCAAACGCGAGCCGGAGGTTTATGGCTTTGAAACATTGGATAAAATCAACCAAAGATTACAAAAAATAGGTGACCGTTTGGCGTTTTCCGTTGTTACGAAACAGTCTAATTTTGAGGGTGAACTCATTACGGCGATTCATGAAGCAGAAGGAAATTTTGATTACATAATATGTAACCCAGGGGCTTATACTCATACAAGTTATGCCATCCGAGATGCGATTGCATCGGTAGAAGTTCCTGTCATTGAAGTGCATTTATCTAATATTCATGCTAGAGAAGAATTTCGTAAGCAATCTGTAACTGCGCCTGTCTGTATCGGACAAATTAGTGGATTTGGATCATATAGCTATGATCTCGCTTTACAAGCGATTCGAGAATTGATCTAGCATAACCGAACATACTAGGAGTGAGACTCATGGAAAAACGGCTAGAAAGCTTACGGAGAGAGATGATGAGTCAAGGGATCGAGGTCTATTTGATCACCAATCCTTATAATCGTAGATATATCACTGGTTTTACTGGTTCTAGTGGTGTGGCGATTGTGA
Organism: Thermoactinomyces sp. DSM 45891; assembly: GCF_900119485.1. Taxonomy (GTDB): domain Bacteria; phylum Bacillota; class Bacilli; order Thermoactinomycetales; family Thermoactinomycetaceae; genus Baia. The sequence goes on along the minus strand of NZ_FPJZ01000001.1, from coordinate 377,638 downwards.
CGGAAAAGGATGCTGTATTTATCACAGACTTTCGTTATATCGACCAAGTAAGAGCAGAGTGTCCACATTTTCGTCTGGAACTCCAATCATCACTAGATATTTGGCACACGGTTCGAGAAAATCTCAAAAAGATAGGTCTCAAAAAGGTAAGTTTTGAGGCAACTCATATGACGTTTGCTCAATTCCAAGCTTTATCCCAAGGTGATTCTTCGATTGAATACATATCTGCTCCACAAATTATAGAAGAATTACGCATGGTAAAAAGTGATGAAGAGCTAACCATTATCCGCCATGCGGCTACGATTGCAGACCGCACTTTTGAACAGATCATTCAATATATTAAACCGGGGTTGAAGGAATCAGAGGTCCAACTTCGACTGAAGGTACTGATGATGGAGATGGGAGCAACGGGTCCATCTTTTGATATCATTGTGGCATCTGGCTGGAGAGGAGCATTACCACACGGGGTGGCAAGTGATAAAGTGATTGAAAAGGGTGATCTTGTTACCCTTGATTTTGGAGCTGCCTATCAAGGATATGCTTCTGACCTTACTCGTACCGTTATGGTTGGAAAGCCAAACGAGAAACAAAAGGAAATTTATGATATTGTATTAGAGGCAGAACGAAAGGCTGTAGATGCTCTTCGTCCAGGTATGACAGGGATTGAGGCTGATTCAGTAGCTCGTGATTTGATTACTGAGCGAGGTTATGGCGCACACTTTGGGCATGGGACTGGGCATGGAATTGGGCTGGAAGTTCATGAGGGTCCTAGACTCTCTCAAGCAGCCTCTAATGTTTTAAAGCCTGGAAACGTCGTAACGGTGGAACCAGGAATTTATCTCTCTGATTTCGGTGGAGTCCGTATTGAAGATGATGTTCTGATTACGGGATCAGGGCACGAGGTATTAACTCATTGTACTAAGGAACTTATAATTCTCTAGATCTTTGTTTTCATCAGGAGGAACGATGGATGATTAGTGTAAATGATTTTCGTACAGGTTTAACAATTGAAATTGATGGTGACATTTATTCCGTTCTTGAATTCCAACACGTAAAACCAGGAAAAGGTGCTGCATTTGTTAGATCTAAGTTACGTAACCTTCGTAACGGAAATATTACAGAGAAAACGTTTCGTGGCGGTGAGAAAGTAGCTAAGGCGTTGATTGAAACTCGCCGAATGAGCTATTTGTATGAATCTGGCGGTGAATACACGTTCATGGATAATGAAACTTATGATCAAATCTCATTGCCAGCAGAGCGCTTAGAGTATGAACTAAATTTTCTACAAGAAAACATGGAAGTTCAAATCGTTACCTATGAGCATGAAACGATTGGAATCCAACTACCTAACACAGTAGAGCTGGAAGTTGTTGAAACCGATCCTGGAATCCGTGGGGATACAGCGACAGGTGGCAATAAGCCTGCTACGTTATCTACTGGATTTGTTGTTACGGTTCCGCTCTTTATCAATCGAGGCGATCGCCTTGTAATAGACACCCGCAATGGTCAATACGTTTCACGTGCATAATAGTAAAAATAGCCTTAACTCGGATGATCCGGGTTAAGGCTATTTTTGATTCATAATCGTGACAAATGATTTTGATTACGGTGTTCTTATTTTTCGTTCTTAATAATAAGACCAACTAATCCAGGGCCTGCATGAACCACAAGTGCGGGACTCACATTCCCTACATAAATATCCGCGATATTATCGCCTAGTTGACGAATTCGGTCTGCCAATGCCTCTGCTTCTTTTTCAGCACGTCCTTGTACAATGGCAATACTTGCTTTAGCCGAGTCAACGTGATTTTGTACTAAATGGTAAAGTTTTTTCATTGCTTGCTTTTTTCCGCGAGCAACTGTAAGGGGGAAATACTTACCATCATCATCTACTGAAATAATGGGTTTTACATTTAGCATAGAGCCGAAAAGGGCTGACACTCGTCCGATTCGTCCGCCTGCTTTTAGGTACTCTAATGTATCCACTACAAAGTAAGCAGAAATTTGCTTCTTCATCGCTTCGATCTTCTGGACAATTTCGCCGAAATCAAGCTTTTCGCGGACTAGTTTAGAGGCTTCTATTACTTGATAACCTAATGCCCAGGAAAGGTATTTAGAATCAATAACGTGTATATGAAGATCATCAAACTCGTTTGCTATTAATTTAAATGTATTATAAGTTCCGCTTAATCCAGAGGATACACTAATGACAAGACAATGGGTAAATCCTTCAGAACGGACTTTTTCAAACGTGGCATAAATATCTTCTGGTGAAGGCATGGAGGTAGTTGGAACTTCTATTTCAAGTCGCTGATAAATATCGGCTGCTTCAATATCAATTCCATCTCGAAATTCTCCCGATTTATAGATAACACGAAGTGGTACAACGGAAACACCTAGCTTTGCAACTAGGTCTTTCGGTAGGTCACACGAACTGTCAGTAATAATGGCAATTTTGGACAATAGAAAAACCCCCTTGACTGCCCTAAGTATACGTGAGTTTTTCTAGGGACTCAAGAAAAATGTGTATGACTTTATATGTCTTTAGAAGTAGGAGGTTTTAATGCCACCATATTCGGAGCACGCCCATAAAAAATGCAGTAATCCCAGCTGCCATTAGGGGGCCAACAGGGATGCCTCGCAAGAAAATAATTCCAAAGATAGATCCGATTACGAGTCCTACTACTAATTGAGGATCTACACGTAGTAAGTCTAGTCCTTTTCCATTCATATAAGTAGCAAGTGCTCCGCCAATGCAAGCTAAAATCCCAGCGGGGGAAGTGAATACGTCCACAACTTGTTGCCACGTTATTTTTCCAGATACAAATGGAACCAATACAGCAATGGTTAAGAATAATAATCCAAGTTCTAGTCCGCGTCGCTCGATACCGTCAAAAAAACGTTCAAGATGAAGAAGTTTTAAAATAAGGAGAAAACTGGCCGCAGTAGCAATAATGGGGGAACGGCCCAATAACCCGATCACGATTAGGACTACAATAATAAGATCTGCTTTCATGTCGCGCTCCCCTTGTCCATAATGACTTTATCATTAAACTATGCATGAGCGAGCAGGGATAGAATGAAAATCATGAGACAGAAGCAGTAATAACTCCATTCGCATAAATAGGGACCACGTTAAATTCATTCATCTGTAGGCTTAGATCCAGATCGTCCTCATTACCAAGAGAGTGGTTTCGCTTTCCTGCCCGGCTCTCTCGCAATAGATGAAGTTGATCTTGGGAGTGAAGAAATTGGAAGCTACTCATACATAGGAGAGAAAGATCGTCAAAAGGCGAAGGGGATCGAGTGATTTGTGAATCCAGTTGTCGCCACTCCTCTAGGATGGCTCCGACGGTAACACAATCTTCAAATGACATCGTGCCTCTTGTTCCCGCGCAATAAAATAGGACATTGGAGATATTTTCTATGTGCAATCTCTGGGCAATCGATCTCGCATTTAACAAGCTACCGATCCAAACTTGTTTCGCTTGAGCGACTCTACTCAGTGCCCGTGTACCATTCGTAGTCGTAAGAATCAGTTCTTTTCCCTTACAAGAAGAAGTTTGTATAAAATGGACAGGCGAATTACCTAGGGAAAACTCCTCAATTTGTGCTCCAAACCGCTCACCCGCTAGTATCCGTCCTGGTTTCCATAACTTCTTGGCATCTTCAATTTCTTTGACAGGAATGACACACTTTACCCCAGATGAAAGGGCCGCCACTATGGTGGAAGTGGCTCGAAATGTGTCTATGACAATAATGGTTTGACCTACATAATCGCTTGGTTTTAACGCTTGGACATAAGGTATTGTTTGAATGTTCATCGGTACACCTCCATAGTAGGATTGAACGTATCTGAGCGTAGATGTTGTCTCAGAGCTTCAAGTGCGATTACTTCTGTAGGGGGAATGTTTCCTAGATTTACCTCATTCCCAATCAATTTAATATATTGAATTTGCTGTTTTTTAAGAGGAGATTCAAACATGATTTGATTAAGAGGTAAGCTATTTGCCAAATCACGAATTAAAGAAGAATCAAATTTTCCATTTTCATCATAGATGCCCACATCAATTCCCGACTCACGACCCTCTATAATGACAAATTTTACTCCCTCTTCCAGATCTAATGCGGCTTGAGTGTGGATTTCGTCCACTGTCAAAAAAGTACCTGATTCCTTTTTTCCGATCTCTGTAATAACAGAAAATCCTAATTTATGGGCTTTTCGAATCAAATCTCTTTTTTCTTTAGGAGGTATGGAGATGGTGCCTTCTGAAATCTCAATCCACCTGATCCCTTGATCTCGCAAACCTTGGAAATATTGGTCTGTACATCGATGATGGTGAGCTATTTCAAAAAAGGTTCCCCCTGGATAAATGTGAATACGCTCCTGCTCAGTCCGTTCAATTTTTTCTCTTAATAGGCGTACAGGTGTGACTGCGGCAGTTCCGAATCCTAGTTTATAGAAATCGATGTAGGGATGAGCGATTTCGATTAGGTCATCAAAAGCACGCATCCCGAGACCCTTATCCATCACCATGGTGAGCCCGGTAGACCGGGGTTTATTGATTTGCCGATGTTTTGTATGGATTTGTAACCAATTTCCCCATATATTTCTCTCCATTACTAAAACTCCTCTCTATGCGATGGGATGAATGCGCTTGGATCGAATCAAAATCCGTGAATGTCCCTCCCGGTTTCCGTTTATTCGTTGGGGACTATGGATGAGCCAAGCTGATAATAGTAATAATAGCGCAAATACAGCTCCGCTTCCAATAAATAGGATAAAAGGACGATTTTGTAGAGCTCCGTAGACAGTAGGTCCAAGAGCAACTCCAAAAAAACGTATGCTTCCATATAAAGAAGTAATAATTCCTCGCTCTGACGTACCTGTAGAAGAAGTGATAAATGTATTTAGGCACGGAAGGATGAGTCCGCAGGCGATAGCGCTAATGGATAAGATCATGATCATCCATACGATGGACTTCATCCAGATCATGAATATGATTGTTGTCGTTAATAATCCCAAACCAATCAAGATGAGTATCTTCATTAGACCGATTTTGGTTTTGATTGTTTTCCCTACTATATACGCTGTGATACAAAGAGCGAGAAGGGGAATAGCCAAAACGAACCCTTTTAGGACCCCACTCAAGTTAGTATTTGTATCAATTGAATCGGAAAGTCGGAACAACCCTCCAAAAAGTGTAAATAGTGTCATAGATCCAATAGCAAAAGCAAGGAATAACCAGCGCCCTTCTCGTTGAAATACTGATTTTACGTGTTTGATGTACTGTTTAAGGGGTGTTTTTTCATGCGATTGGGTTGGTTCTTGAATTATTTTTACAAGGAAGTAAGCAACCGGAATACATAAAATAGGAAAAACGAAAAACATAGTGTACCAAGTGAAAAGTGCTAGTAGCGAACCTATGATGGGACTTAGTACTTTTCCCATTGCATTGGAGGATTCAATGATTCCAAGGGCAGATGCCCGATCACTCTTTTCAAATAGATCACTTGCTAAAACCATTGCGATAGGTGCAGTTCCAGCCGCTCCAATACCTTGGATCACTCTACTAGCTAATAGAAATCCAAATGATTCTGGAAACCAAACTGCCGATAATCCAGCTAATAGTCCTCCTACACCATATATAAGCAAACTATAGAAAATGACTTTTTTTCTTCCTACATGGTCGGCTAAGATCCCAGCAAAAGGGATCACGATCCCTGCTGGGATAGAAAATAAAGTGATTAATAAGCTTGTTTGTACACTTGAAACATCATATACGTTTTCAATCGTTGGTAGTACAGGAATTAACATGGAGTTACCCAAAACCATAATGATAGGAATGGAAGACAAGATCGCAAGAATCCATTTTTTTGCTTTTGGTTGAGATGTTGATTTTACTTTTTGATCCATATGTATTAAACCTCGTTTATGAATTCATTTGATTGCTTAGTCTATCCAACTAACGAAAAAATAGCCCATTTCAACTAAAATGTATTTCTTTTGAATCGAAAGGTGAAAATAGAGTTACCGATACTTGATGAGGGGTGGGGTTGTAATGTACGATCGTTTACGCAGAGAGGTTTCATATGTGCAAGGTTTGATGGAAGGTGCCAACAAAGAAAGTAGTCATCCAGAGGGAAAAGCGATTCAAAGGCTTTTAGATATTGTGGATGAGTTGTTAGAAGCAAATGAACATCTAGAGCATCGATTCTTGGAGCTAGAGGAATATGTGGAATCCATTGATGATGATCTAAATGATATGGAGTTACTAGTGTATGACGATGAAGATGATGACGATGAAGATGAGCTATGTATCGTCTGTCCAGAGTGTGGAGAAGACGTATATGTAGATTATGAGGACGTAGCGGATGCAGAGATAGAGTTATTATGTCCAGAATGTCATACGGTTTTAATTGTAGAAGATGCTTCTGATATCGAACCAGATAACAGTGGAGTAGATGAAGAAACCAGATAACAGTGGAGTAGATGAAGAGAGTACTGATTAAATCAGATTCATATCATAACAAAGGACTTAGGGACAAGCCTTAAGTTCTTTTTTTGTGCGACAAAATCGAGAATGAATTAGGGAAGATTAAGAATTAACCTGCAAATGTATTCATATAACTATAAAAGAGATAACAGAGAGTTCTGTTTAAAAATGATGTGTTCGGGGGAGATCAAGTTGGATATTAAGCTATCAATTCTAGTGTATTCTACACCAGAACGACTTACAGGTTCTATGGAAATGATGAGAGTGTTGGAGAAGCAAGCTTGTGATCGTCCAGTAGAAGTGCTTATGTTGATGGACAATCAATTACGTTCGATGGATGAACAGAAGATGACGTTATTGAATCTGGCTCAGGGAGAATTTATTGCTTTTATGAATGATCACTATTCGGTATCTGATGTTTACATTGATACCTTGCTCGATGCGATAAATCAGCATCCGAGTATCGATTGTATTACTTTCAATGTAGCATATAACTGGAATTCTAGCGCAGGATTTGGTTTTAGAAATAAGCCACATCATATGATGTGCTACGCAAAAAGAGTTTTAATCCAGTCTGAAAATGCGAAGATGGAAGGGAAAGAAGATCGCGGATGGGTAGAAAGAGTAAATCGATTTGTTCGAGAACAAGTTGAGATCCAGTTAGACTTAGTGAGAAAAGTAGATAAGATGGTCTGTTTTATGCATGTGTTTGAGATGAATAATTGGTGGGAGATTGTAAAGAGACAGATAGGACGGATACATTCGTCTGGTTTGTATGAGAAATTAGACTCTATTTATATTTCGTTTGTCACTGAACGCGCAAATGATGAGAAACACATTGAGGGCATTGTAGAAAAGATAGGATTACTAGCAAACCCGAATGATACTTTAAAAATAAAAATCCTTCCTCAGACATACGACTTTGAGCGTTCTACTTTAAAGTGGTTGCATCAGTATTGTACTGAGAGCCCGGATAATGTACAGATTTTATATATGCATACTAAAGGAGTGGCTCGATCCGGAACGTTTGTTGAATCATATGTACGGGATTGGGTTCATTTGATGGAAACAGTATTAATCGATCATCATGAAATGTGCTTAAAACATCTTGGAAGTGTAGATGCCTGTGGTGTTAATTATTTACCATCACCTAAGCCTCATTTTTCCGGGAATTTTTGGTGGGCGAATAGTGAATACATAAAGAAGCTAGACGAGGGGATAGGCTCAGATTATCTAGCACCAGAGATGTGGTTACTAAGCCATCATCAAAGTAACTTCTGTTGTTTGTTTCACTCTGAAGTAAATCACTATGAGCAACCGTTTTCAAGTAAAAAAATCCCTGTTCTTGCTAGTTGTTATCATCCGGTTTTCTATAGTAAGAGTGGTGAAATGATTAAGAGTTAAGGAGGAGGGGATCACGTGGATATAAAACTGTCTATCTTGATTCCGTCGATTCCTGAAAGGGCAAGTTGTTTAGCTCGATTAGTAAATGAACTACAGAGACAGTCTGATCGATTTCCTGTGGAGATACTTACTTTTGTCGATAATAAGAAGAGGTCAATTGGAACCAAGAGGAATGATCTGATTCAGCAAGCAAAAGGTGATTTTGTAGTGTTTGTTGATGATGACGATCGAGTTTCGACTGATTATATTGATTCGCTCATGTCCGCTATTCGCCAAACTCCCGATGCAGACTGTATTACGTTTGATGTTGAGGTGAGTCTAGGAGGAATCATAAAGAAAATTTGCAAGTACGATATAGTGTATGGAAAAGACAAACTAGAGGATGAACAATATTACTATCGGAACCCTAATCACATTATGTGTTTTTCCAAGAAATTAGCTAGCCAGTATCATTATTTAGATATGAGTTTTGGAGAAGATACCGAATGGGCAGTTCAGGTTCGTAATCAAATTCAAAAGCAAGAAAAAATACCAAAGGTTCTTTATTATTATGACTATATGTTTAAAAGAGAAGGCAGATACAAAGGGTTAGAAAATTATATCATGCTTCAAGCGCTCAAACAGGAGTATGATTTATAATGAAGAAAAGTACAAGGGAGTGTAAGGGGCACCCAAGCCTTTCACACTCCCTTGTACCTAGGATAGGAAAATTCTTCTCATCTCTTTATTGTGGCAGAATTTTATGATAAAATCGGAGTTAGGTTTGTACTATTTTTTCTCATTGGGTTATCTCAATGAGTTTTTTTATCCGAAAATATCATAGAGCTTACCTCTTATGTAAGTCTTACCATCATCAAAGCGAGTGACAATACCATCTAGTAAATCTAATTTTACAATTGTCCCTTTTTCTGTCATCATTTGTATGGTAAGATTTTCTCGGGACTCTGGACAGAAATTAAAAGAGACATACAATTGTACGTTTTCTGAATTTTCTTCTTGCCACTGGATGGAATCCGGATGCACGATAAACTCTTTATGAGTCCGAAATTGGAGGAAAAATCGAGAAAGCTCGTCTTGAGAGCCTTGTACAAGTAGTTTTAACAAGAAAAAACACCTCTAATCTGAATGATGAGAATATGGTGGATCACGCTTTTGATTATACTTAAGCTGACAACTTTTGGCAAGAGTTTACATAATAAATATACCACATATTCAAACTATTTTTTATAAATTTGGAACGAGAATTCAGAAGGCATTAAACAGGTTGTTTTTTCAAAAAAATACATATTTATTTTTGCAATTATAAAAAGAAAGGAAGAGTAGAATGCAATTATCTACTATGGAACTAGGAGAAACGATTCGCTCTTATCGAAAAGAGCGAGGTCTTCGCTTAGAGGATTTAGCAGATGATCAAATTTCTGTTTCCACCATTAGTAACATTGAGCGTGGATACTCGCATGTAAAAGAGGAAAAGGTTAGGTACCTGTTAGATAAGCTAGGAATCGACTTCCATCAACTGAATGCATTGGAAACCAAACAAAAGCAGAAAGATGACTTGTATTTATTAGAGTTAAAGGCAGTTGAAACATGGATCTCCTCTGGCAATAGCAAACGGGCTTGGGAATGGCTTAAAAAGAATCGTTTATCTGAAACCCATGCGCTGGCTCATTTTTATCATTTTTCGAAAGGGAAATATTATTTTTCTCAAGAAGACTACGAAAAAGCGATTTCGGAGTATCAGATGGTTCTGCGCATTACAAAGGTGGCTCATGTCCATCATCCACTTGAGTTAGAGTGTTATCGTGAGATTTGCCATTCCTTGTATCTATTGAAGAGTTATGAACAAGCCCTTGAAGTAGCAGATCGTGGAATGGAGTGGATTGAAGAAGGAGAGAAGCGCAAGAAAAATAAGGATGCCGAGCTAACATTGGCAGGACTTCGTGTTCTATGCTTAATTCAGCTAGAGAGAATGAACGAAGCGTATTACTTCTACTCTTCCTTTTGGAATGATGTTCCATTGATACGTTCCTCCTATCTGATTATCCAATTATATATGGGTAAAGTGAGGCTGTCTCGGGCACTAGGTCTTAACAAAGAAGCGATTCAATTATTAGAAGAAGCGATACGTTGGTGCGGGGAAAACGGAGAGCATTCATTAGTTTGTGAATGTTGGTTAATGCTGGCAAATGTATATCATGAACAAGGATTGATCGAGTTTGCTGATGTTGCTTATCGAACAGCTCTCGCTTTAGAAGATCGGATAAAAGAGCGTTCTCTGGTGGTACAGACATATCTTGAATATGGTATGTTCTATCTAAAAGAGCAGCAGTATGAAGCGGCAAGAGAAAAAATTGAACAAGTTGTCTTCCTAAGCAAGCGATGGAATGACTTTACTAGCTTAGCAAAAGCATATGTCTATCTTGGGGATTTGCAGGTAGAATTGAACCAGCTAGAAAATGGATTAAATCAGTATCTTCAAGCAAAAGAAATTGCCAAAAAAGGTAGTACTCACATTCGGCTGATCGTGTTGGAACGTCTAGCAGAGACGTATAGGACACTAGAAGATGAACAGAAATTCATGGACAGTTTAATCGAGAAATTTGCTTTCGAGCAAGAGTTGAGAGAAAAAGTGGGGCATTAAGCCCTGCTTTTTCTCTATCAAGTACATGGAAAATATCGTCATTTGACATAAGTTACTTACTTTAAATATAATTACTTACAAATCGTAACCACTATATTGTTTATCAGATTACTTGGTTATAAAAATGGAAGGGTGTATAGTAAGATGGCTGATAATAAACAAGTTGAATGGGGAGCTTTGGTTCTTCGTGTTATTTTGGGTATTACCTTTTTTATACACGGTTGGTCGAAATTTTCTGGTGGGCTTGATGGAGTTTCTGATTGGTTTGCGAGTATTGGATTACCTGGATTCTTAGCATATATTGTTGCGACGATTGAGCTAGTGGGGGGAATGCTTCTTATTATCGGATTAGGTACTAGAGTAATTGCGATCTTAAATGGTCTTGTTATGATTGGCGCGATTTTCTCTGTGAAATTATCAGCTGGCTTTATGGGAAATGGACAATCCGCTGGGTATGAATTTGATCTTGCCTTATTAGCAATCGCGATTTATCTTGCCTTGAATGGAAGTAGATTCCTTGCTGTTGATTCGCTGTTTTTAAGTAGAAAACGATGATAATGAGTATTTGATGCTTCATACGAACTAGCTCTCACGAGCTGGTTCTTTTTATTGCCCTCAAGAGAGCTTGTCATAAACAAGCGATACAAGCCATACATTGAGGAATAAAGAGAATATTGGACAGGAGGTGTTTTTGGATGCTGAAACCGATTTATCAGATTCTCCCACTGTCTATCCGCGAAATCATTCAATCACTTCCACGTACGATTCTAGGAAGTTTAGAAGAAATACGCATTAGACAGAATCGTCCTTTAGAAGTGATTACATCCGAACAATCGTGGTTTGTTAGTTACAATCGTCAGCTGAATACAACGCCGAAAGATTCTGTTTTACCCAGTCGTGAAGAATGCACCAAGTTACTAAATCTCCTCAGTAATCACAGTTTGTATGCGATGGAGGAGGAGCTTAGAAGGGGGTATATCACCATTGAAGGTGGGCATCGCGTGGGACTAGCAGGAAAAGTGGTGATGGAGCAGGGTAGAGTGAAACATTTGCGAGATGTAACAGGATTTAATATTCGCATTGCACGAGAAGTAAAAGGGGTAGGGGAAGAATTGCTGCCTATTTTGTTTGGAGCTAACAAAAATTTGCATAATGTTCTGATCGTATCGCCGCCTCAATGTGGCAAAACGACTTTGCTTCGCGATTTAGCACGCCTGATTAGTTTAGGTGATGAAAAGATGTATCCATCCAAGAAAATCGGGATTGTAGATGAGCGTTCCGAAATCGCTGGCTGTGTAGGTGGTGTACCCCAACATGATGTAGGTCCTAGAACTGATATTTTAGATGGTTGTCCCAAAGCAGAAGGGATGATGATGATGATTCGTTCTATGTCTCCAGATGTCATGATTGTCGATGAGGTTGGGAGGCTAGAAGATCTGTATGCTATGCATGAAGCGATCCATGCCGGAGTAAAGGTAATCTCGACTGCACATGGACATACATGGGAAGAAGTATCGCGCCGGGCAGAGTTGGGCGACCTTTTGAAACAAGGGATTTTTGATCGGGTCATCCTACTATCGCGTAAACGAGGCCCTGGAACCATCGAGGCAATTTATAATGGATCGGGTAAACAGATAAACTATCCATCTAAAAAAAACGAGTGGGCTTCTTATGCTTAAGCTACTTGGTGCATGCATCATCTTGATCGGAACAACATGGGCTGGATTTCAGCATGCTCGTACGTTTGCTGAGAGACCCAAACAGATCCGCCAGGTTCGATCGGCTCTTCAATTACTAGAAACAGAGATTGGTTACGGAACCCGAACTCTGATTGATGCCTGTCAATCGATTGCGGCAAGAATGGATGGTTTCATACAAGCAATTTTTCAACAGGCTCATGAAAACTTACTCCAATTAGACGGTGCTTCTACCTACGAATGTTTTGTTCAGGCAATCGAGAGTAATTGGGGAGCCACTTGTATGAAGCAACCAGAGAAGCAAGTAATTTTGGATTTTTGTAAGACGCTTGGGATCTCTGATCGGCAGGATCAATTACAAAATCTAGCAGTAACGAAGAGCAATTTAGAGATCGAGGAGCATAGAGCTCAGGAAGAGCAGATCCAGTACGAGAAAATGTTCAAAACGCTAGGAATCCTTGCCGGGGCACTATTGATCATCTTGATGTATTAGGAGGTACATAATGCCATACAACGTTGATGCTGTGTTCCAGATTGCTGGGATTGGAATCATTGTCGCCATGATTCATACCATTTTAAAGCAGATGGGAAAGGAAGATTTTGCTCATTGGGTAACGCTTTTCGGCTTCGGAGTGGTTTTATTTATGGTTGCGATGCTGATACAAGACTTATTTACTACGATTAAGAACGTGTTCTTGTTCCGAATGTAGAACGGAGGCGATCCACTTGGAAATACTGCAAGTGGTGGGGCTAGGTTTAATCACTACAATCCTCATCTTAGTCGTCAAAGAACAAAAACCAATCTTTGCTTTCTTGTTAGCTACGTTTGTGGGAATTACGATCTTTCTCGCTCTAGCTGGGAAGATTGCCGATGTAATCCGCATCTTAGAGAATTTAGCCACTCAAGCTCATGTGAACAATCTGTTTCTGGAAACGATCTTAAAGATTATTGGGATTGCGTACATTGCTGAGTTTGGGGCTCAAGTTACCAGAGATGCTGGACAAGGTTCTATTGCTTCTAAGATTGAGCTAGCTGGAAAGGTATTAATTATGGTAATGGCGATTCCGATTATTACCGTCATTATTGAGACCATTGTTTCCATATTACCCGCATAAAGGAGGATCGCTTATGCAGAGAGTTGGATGGATGATTCTCGCTCTCTTCCTTCTCATCGTCAGTTTGAATCCAAGTTCTGCATTAGCGAACGGGGAAGAACCCGATCCCACTCCTACCAACTTAACAAAAGAAGTGGTTCGCTCCCAACTGGATCAACTCCAGACACAAGAGGTAGAGTCATTTTGGAATCAACTTCAAACTGAGTATGGAAGGTATTTTGATGGGAAGGTGCCAGGTTTTTTTGATCTCTTATTTCAAGAAAAGGAGATCAGCTTTAAAGCATTCTTCACGGCTTTTGCAAAGTTTTTCTTCCATGAAGTGATGTACAACGGCAAATTACTTGGTGCAATTGTGGTTCTGACCGTTTTTAGTATGTTGCTCCAAACGATGCAAAATGCTTTTGAAAATAATCAGGTGAGTAAAGTAGCGTATGCCATTGTGTTCTTAGTCATCGTTGTCCTAGCTGTAGATAGTTTCTCGGTAGCGATCGAAGCCGCTAAGAGTGCCATTGAGAAGATGATTCATTTTATGTTTGCGCTTGTTCCGTTGCTCTTAACACTGCTTGGATCGATGGGGAATTTGACGTCTGTCACCTTGTTTCATCCACTAATCATCTTTATGATCCATGTGATTGGCACGATTATTTATACATTTGTATTTCCACTCCTCTTTTTCTCGACGATCTTAGCTGTTGTCAGCACGATCTCAAACAAGTATAAAGTAAATCATTTGGCAGGCTTGCTGAGAAAAGTGGCCATTACCGTACTAGGAGGATTGTTAACGATTTTCCTAGGTGTTATCTCAATTCAAGGAGCTACCACAGCTGTAGCGGACGGAGTAACGATCCGTACAGCCAAGTATATTACAGGTAATTTTGTCCCGGTTGTAGGAAGAACGATTTCAGAGGCAGCAGACACAGTCGCTGGAGCTTCTTTATTGATGAAGAACACGATTGGATTAGCTGGAGTTGTGATTTTGCTTATGATCTGTGCGTTCCCTGCACTGAAAATTCTTACACTGGCTTTTATCTATAACTTTTCGGCGGCGATTATGCAACCTTTGGGAAATAGCCCGGTGATTGAAAGCTTGTCGGCGATTGGAAAAACCTTGATTTTCGTCTTTGCTGCATTGGCTGCTGTAGGGCTTATGTTTTTCCTTGCCATTACGATTGTTATTACATCTGGGAATATATCACTGATGATGAGATGAGGTGAGACACATCGAATGGATGGGTGATTGGCTCAAACAAATTATTTTGTTAGTACTTGTAGCTACATTTTTAGACATGTTGTTGCCTAGTAATTCGATGGAGAAGTACGTCAAACTGGTAATGGGCCTTCTCATCTTGATGGCGATCTTATCTCCGATCTTTAAATTACTAAGTGAAAACCTGAATCTGACCGAGCTTGCTTTCTTTGATGAAAACAAGGCAGTAGTGGCCATGCCTGAGATGATGTCGATTGCAGATATAAACGAGCAAACAACTCAGCTAAAAAAGCAACAAGATCAAGTGATTCAGCAGAAAACGGAACAGTCTATGGAGACCTGGATGAAGAAGAATATACCAGATCGATTTGCCATGGAGGTGGTGTCGGCTGATGTAGTAGCTCAATTTGCAACAGAAAACCCTCATATTGAAAAAATCCATCTTGTTGTGAGAGAGAAAGCGTTAGGATCTTCTGCGAAACAGGTAGAACCGGTTCAAGAAGTATCCATTCTTTCATCAAGTGAGCCTATACCTACGGAATCTACTTCAAACGAGACTGGGAAAAAGATTCAAGGTTTTATCCAGCAAACGTGGAATCTGACTGCTGAACAAGTAGAGGTCCAATTAGAATAGGAGGAGGGGAAATCAATGTTTGATAAGTTATTTGAAAAAATGGGTGATAAAGTGGGTGGAGGAAACAATCAGAAGCGTAAACGATTTTTTCTCTTTCTCCTCCTCGTCTTCTTTGGAATTGGAGCCATGCTTGTCTCCTCGTTTTTTCAACCTGAGGAAGATGCGATGCCTCCTGAAAATGAAAGGGGTCTTCTCTCATCCAAGAATTCTGCTCAACCCGCTGAGGCAAAGGTGTCTGAAGGTACGATTATGCAGAAGTATGAGGCTGAGTATGAACAGGAGCTGGCTAATATCCTTAGTAAAGTAGTAGGGGTTAGTGATGTGGATGTTGTGGTTAATCTTGATTCAACCGAAGAAGAAGTAATTCAAAATGAGACACAACAAAACGTACAAACGACAACTGAAACGGATCCTAAGGGTGGAACAAGATCCACTCAACAAAACAATACAAACAACAAAACTGCCATGTACCGTGATGGAAGTGGAGAAAAGCCACTCATTGTCAAACGACTAAAACCAAGAGTTCGTGGGGTTTTAGTAGTAGCACGTGGAGTAGAAGACCTACAAGTGAAGGCGATTTTATTGCAAGCGATTCAACGAGTGCTAGATCTCCCGATTCACCGAATTGAGGTATTGTCCAAAGGATAAAAGGAGGAATTTACAATGAACATGAACAAACAGACGATTTGGTTGGTGACGATGTTATCACTTATGGTTGTTTTATCTGCTTATTATATCGTTTCAGGTCCAGTAGAACCTGCAGGTCAGATGGCAAAAAAGGCGGAAGAAATTTTAAATAAAAGTGAAATTGCAGTAGATATTAAGGCGGCAAACAAACCAGCCTCGACAACAGCGAAAACAGATACCAAGGACGCTATGCAGCAAAAAGGTTCCGATTATTTTGTCGGACACCAATTAAACAGGGAGTATCTCCGCCAGCAATTACTAGAGGAAAACTACAAAATGATGATGGATCCCAAAGCCACTAAAAATCAACTAGAGTCTGCTAGTAAAAAGGTAGAGCAATTAAACAAAACGGAGAAACAAGAGAGTGTGCTAGAAGATATTATCTGTAAAGAGCTAAAGTTTGCAGATGCGGTTGTTGTAACGAATGAGGATCATGTAGATGTGATCGTGAAAACAGCGAAGCTTACACCAAGTCAAGTGGTGAAGGTGATGGATTTAGTGAAGCAAAATAGCAATGTTGATGGTTTGCAAGTGACGGTTAGTTCGCATTCATGAGATAGGTAAAGATTAAGGGTGTTGGCTATATCAACTGAACTCCTCCTCAGCAGGAGTTTTTTATTTTTCACCCATATTTCTAGATGAATCTATTATTATTTGATAGAATGAGAGACATTGTATAACGGTTGATTACAGAGATAGGGAGTAGGTCAAAATCATGTATGATCCGATGATCAACCTTTTTAAGGAAGTAAATTTACCAAGAGATTGGTATACCAACTACTATAAAAACGGACGAATACTGCGAGTAGAAGTAAGCGAACGACAAAATACATGGGATTTGTTTATGGAGTTTCCTAAGCTGATTCCGATTGAGCTTACTCATCAATTTGCTCAATCATTGATGAATCACTATAAGGAGTGGACGGTTCAAGTTCATTATCGATATCAATCAATCGATCATCAAGTTGCTTTAAAACAAGCCAAAACTTTTATTCAAAAACAAATTAATGAAAATCATACCCGTTCTGCGGCGGTATGGCTGGGGAAGGCGGAGTGGGTGCTTCAGGAAAATGAAATTTGTATTCAACTCCCGAATCCAGCCGTCCAAGCGATGGCGGAGAAGTTACAGATTGCCGATCATGTGGCCCGCTACTACCTCGAGTACACAGGGAGTCAGATGAAAGTTCGGTTGGTTAGTGAGCAAAATCAAGCGGATTATCGCACTGAATTATTGCAAAAGCGGACTGAGGAAGAGCAGATGCTCATCGAACAAGTGAAGGAAGCAGAACGAGAACGGGCCGCGACGTTCGTAGATGTAGCAGAGCCTTCTGTAGAAGTTGCAAAAAAGCTTGGAGTGCATATTGGGAATGAGTCGGTCCAGATTCAAACCATTCAGGAAGAAGATCGACGTGTAACGGTACAAGGTAAGATCTTCAAGTCGGAGATTCGCGAATTAAAGAGTGGTCGCAAACTCCTAACTTTTAATATCACGGACTACACAGATTCAATTTCCTGTAAGTGCTTTGCTCGAGATAAGGAGCAAGCTCAAGTCTTTCAACAGATTCGAAATGGTGACTGGGTCAAAATCCGCGGTGACGTACAGTTTGATACATTTTCCCGAGAGCTCTGTTTTATGGTTAACGACCTCCAAGAAGTTGCGTCACCTGTACGTGTAGATGATGCAGAGGAGAAACGAATCGAGCTACATTTACATACATCTATGTCCCCCATGGACGGATTACTTGCACCGAGCGATTTTGTAAAAAAGGTAGCAAAGTGGGGGCATAAAGCGGTAGCGATTACGGATCATGGTGGTGTTCAAGGCTTCCCGAAGGCTTATGAAGCAGCTCAAGATGCGGGTATCAAGCTACTATTTGGAATGGAAGCCAATATCGTTGATGATGCAGTGCCGGTAACGATGAATCCACGTCCTACGAATCTAGTAGATGAGACGTATGTGGTGTTTGATGTGGAGACGACAGGGCTTTCAGCGGTACACGATGTGATTATCGAGCTGGCAGCGGTTAAAGTCCATAATGGCAAAGTGATCGATACATTTTCTGAGTTTGCCAATCCACATCGTCCACTAGCTCCAAAAATCATTGAACTGACTCATATTACCGATAGTATGCTGGTCGATGCACCAGAAGCTGATGAGGTGGTAGCTAGGTTCCTTGATTTTATTGGTGATTGTGTGCTTGTTGCTCATAATGCCCGGTTTGATATGGGCTTTTTACAACAAGCCGTCAATCGAATAAATGGTCCACAAGTGATGAATCCTGTCATAGACACTCTAGAATTAGGACGCTTTTTATACCCCTCATTAAAGAATCACCGTCTAAATAACTTATCTAAGCATCTGGATGTCCATCTTGAGCAGCATCACCGTGCGATTTACGATGCGGAAGCGACTGGGTATGTGTTTTGGAAAATGGCACAGGAAGCAGAGAAGCGAAAATTATTTACACTGGAAGATTTGAATCAAAACGTAGACTTTATTGATGTGAAGCGCTCTAGGCCTTATCATGTAATCCTTTTTGCGAAAAACGAAACAGGACTCTATCATTTATATAAATTAGTTTCGATTGCCCATACAGAATATTTCTACCGAGTCCCCCGAATCCCACGGAGTAAATTAGAAGAGTTTCGGGAAGGCTTAGTGATCGGTTCCGGTTGTGAGAAAGGCGAGCTATATGATGCAGCTCTTAATAAAAGTCCTGACGATGCAGAGAAGATAGCCAGTTTCTATGATTATCTAGAAATCCAACCGATTGATGTAAATATGCATTTGGTCCAAAAAGGTTTTGTTGCCAGCCCAGAGCAATTAAGAGCAGCTAACCGACTTATCGTTCAATTGGGAGAAAAGCTAGGGAAGCCTGTAGTAGCAACTTCCAATGCCCATTATCTGAATCCCGAAGAGGCTATTCATCGGACGATTCTGTATCGAAATCAGAGTGGAGGTCGATTTACAGACGATCTTTCGCCAGCTCATCTGCGTACGACGAACGAGATGTTGCAAGAGTTTTCATATCTAGGTGGTCAGAAGGCGAGAGAAGTGGTGATTACGAATACGCACCTCGTTGCCGATATGATGGAAGAATTGAAGCCTTTCCCAGATGATTTACATGCGCCGAAATTAGAGGGAGCAGAGGAAGAGTTGCGAAGTTCCTGTTACGAAAATGCAGAGGCGAAGTATGGAAGTCCTCTACCTGAAATGGTAGAGGCAAGACTGGAAAAAGAACTGAAAAGTATTATTGGAAATGGATTCGCGGTTATTTATATCATCTCCCGTCGTCTCGTCATGAAGTCAAATGAGGACGGATACCTTGTAGGTTCTCGTGGTTCCGTAGGGTCCTCCTTCGTGGCAACGATGAGTAATATTACCGAAGTAAACCCACTTCAACCACACTATGTATGTTCATCATGTCAGTATAGTGAGTTTATCTTAGATGGTAGTGTGGACTCTGGCTTTGACCTACCAGAAAAAGATTGCCCGAAGTGCGGCACGAAGCTAGATAAAGATGGACAGGATATTCCGTTTGAGACGTTCCTTGGCTTTGAAGGAGATAAAACCCCCGATATCGATCTGAATTTCTCAGGTGAGTATCAAGGTCGAATTCATGAATACACCGAGGAATGGCTAGGAAAGCAGTCGATCTTCCGTGCAGGAACCATCGCGACAGTGAAAGAAAAAACAGCGATTGGATATGTGAAGAAATATGCGGAACAACAAGGCAAAAACCCTCGTTTCGCCGAAATCCAACGTTTAGCAGAGGGATGTGTTGACGTCAAACGAACGACGGGACAGCATCCGGGTGGACTGATGGTTGTGCCACAAGGGAGCGATGTCTTAAAGTTTACACCGGTTCAATATCCTGCTGACGATATGAATGCGAAAACAGAGACTACTCACTTTAACTATAAAGCGATTGAAGGGAGACTCTTGAAACTGGACTTGTTAGCTCACCAAGATCCTACTACCTTGCGAATGCTACAAGATACATCCGGAATAGACCCGCTTCATTTACCGCTCGATGATCCCAAAGTGCTTAGTATCTTTAACTCACTCGGTGCCTTAGGTATTAAGTCTGAGAATGTCAATGGAATTAAAGTTGGGACAACTGGAATCCCTGAGTTTGGGACAGGTTTTGTAAGACAGATGCTCGAAGAGACAAGGCCTACTACGTTTTCCGAATTAGTGAGAATTTCAGGTCTATCACATGGGACGGACGTATGGCTAGGGAATGCACAAGAATTGGTTAAGAAGGGCCATAAGCTTTCCGAAACGATTTGTACCCGTGATGAGATTATGAGTTATTTGATGTATCAAGGTCTCCCGCCGAAACTCTCATTCGATATCATGGAGAAGGTACGAAAAGGGAAGGGGCTCTCCCCCGAATTCGAAGAAGCGATGCGCAATAATAAAGTACCCGAGTGGTATATTGATTCATGTAAAAAAATCAAGTACATGTTCCCTCGGGCCCATGCTGTTGCCTATGTGACGATGGCTGTGCGGATTGCATGGTATAAAGTGTATCAACCGATCCACTACTATGCCGCCTTCTTCTATCGCATGATTGACGGATTTGACTGTGAAGTGATCTTAAAAGGACCTACTCACGTCGAGCAGACGATGAAAGAAATTAAAGAGAAGGGCTTTTCTGCATCTGCCAAGGAAAAAAGCTTATATACTACACTCGAATTAGTACAAGAGTACTTCGCACGAGGCTTTACATTTAAACCGATTGACATATACCGCTCCCATGCGACCCAATTTGTAATGGAGGATGATACAACCCTGATTCCACCGTTTAAATCACTCGAAGGATTGGGAGAGAGCGTTGCCTTTAAGATTATGGAAGCTCGTGGGAGTGGGGATTTTCTCTCGATTGATGACTTCCAACAGCGAACAAAGGCGAGCTCTACCACGATTGACTTGCTTAGAACGATGGGATGTATGGAGGGACTACCACAGAGCAATCAGCTTACTTTGTTTTAGCGTGTTAGAATGAAAAGGCGAGGAATCTGATATTAGATTCCTCGGCTATTTAAATAAGAGGTGTCAACATGGAACGAAATTACTCAATCGATTTTTTGAAATTCTTTGCTATCATTGCTGTGGTAGTGATACATACAAATCCGTTTCAAAAAGTTGAAGACCTATTTGGTTTTAATGGTTATTACTCAGATTTTGCGTTAGATTCTTTTTCTAGATTTGCGGTTCCATTTTTCTTTTTAGTTTCGGGTTATTTATTTTCTCGGAAGGTTATCAATCTCAAGTACAAGGGTCAAGTAACGTATTATAAAAAATACATTTATAAGATTGGGAAACTCCTGTTTACATGGACAGCATTCTATCTAATACTGGAAGTAATATTAAATATTTGGAGTAATCTTGCTGAAGGAATCTATTGGAGAAAAGATATTTTTTCAGGTGTGTTGATTAACCAAAAAATAGGATAAAAAGGAGAAAGACACCTTTCTTCGAAATGGTATAGTGCCCACTAAACCATAGAGAGGTGTCCTTATGAAACAATTACCATCCTTTATCAAACACTACAATCCTTGATATCAGCAGATGAAATAGAAAGCTTGCTACACGAAGTAGGATATCCGGATACAGCAAGGAAGTTCAATACTTTCGAGCTATTGAAAGTTTGGATCTCATCAGCGATCGAGAAATGGGGTAGTTTTTCGCGAAAGCGAAGAACATCTAAGGGCAAGCGAAAACTTGATAGAAGTGAATTATTCGACATTTTCTAAGAAGGCATCATCTGTCCCTTACTCTTTTTTCAAAAAACTACTTCACTTATTCCTAAGTCGATGTAATCGACGCCTTCGCAGAGATCTAGAATTGCCACCATCCATTGCTGTAGATTCTACTACCATTACAACTGGAGCCGGAAACTGGAAATGGGCACAATTCCGCGGTGAAAAAGCGGGTGTGAAGTTGCATGTTTCCTTTGATGTGAAAACAATGACTCCTATATGTGTGGAAGAATCAGTTGCGTCGCAACATGATTCAAAGAAGGCATCTCAGTTGGTTACTATGAAAAGAGCCATCTATATTTGTGATCGTGCGTATGCCAAATATGATCGGATGGATGAACTTCATGGAGAAGACAAATTCTTTGTCATCCGATTAAAGAAAAATGCCGTTACTCGTGATGAACGTATCTGCTCTGTTCCAACAAAGGAATCCTTTGTTAGAGAAGACTGGATAGCGCGTTTGGGCGAGGAAGTGAATGGAACGATCCATCCATTTCGGTTAGTTACTTTTCAAGATCTGGAGGGACATGAGATTCGAGTGGTTACGAATCTATATGATGTGAGCGCTGAGATTGGCTCCGTAATCGGATATAATTTGGAGCGAACGCAGAGATGGCTTAGGTACTCAAAGGTATACCTCGGTCTGTTCCTTTTCTTCTCACTTATAAGCATTGTAGAGTGTTATATCAGTATTTATTATCTAAATGCAGTTGAGAGGGAATATTTTTTAGCCACAATCATTACCGCTCCTTCTATTTTTTTGTTCTGTCTGTCTAATCCATTATTAGGAAAGGGATCATACTTATCTAAAATTGGAAGTAAGTCGGTGGGGGTCTACGTAATTCACGTATTTTTTATTAAGTTGACAATTCATATATCCCTCTTGCTAAAAATGCGTGAAGTGATAGATATGTCGATTATATGGCAGATCGTGTATACTCCACTTGTATTCATTATTGCTTATATAGCGTACGAGAATTTACAAGTAGTAAAGAGGTTTTTTGTACGCAAAGAATCGGATCCAGCTCAAAAGACTTTGCTATCCCAGAATAACTAAATAACTAGATATTTAATTCCCACCAAATATCTCGATTTCCGCACCCAGTAAATTTAGCCGACTAACCAAGTCTTCATAACCACGGGCAATGGAGTAGGTGTTGCGCAGGGTAGAAGTTCCCTTTGCTGCAAGCATCCCTAGTAGAATGACTACAGAAGGCCGCAGTGCGGGTGGGCAGATCACTTCGGCGCTTTTCCATCTCGTCGGCCCCTCGATATAGACGCGATGTGGGTCAAGTAGCTCAACCTTTACATTTAACTTAGTTAGCTCGGTTAAGTAAATGGCACGGTTTTCATATACCCAGTCGTGTACCAAGGTGCGGCCATGAGCGGTCGCAGCAATACAAGCGAAAAATGGTAAATTATCGATATTAATCCCTGGGAAGGGAAGAGGATGAACTTTGTCCGTCGGCGCATTCAATTGGGATGGCTTGATCTCAAGATCTACTAGCCGTGTGTAGCCGTTATGGGCAACATATTCTTCGCTCATCTCATACTGGAGACCCATTTCTTCGAGTAAGAGTAGCTCGATTTCCAGAAATTCAATGGGCACGCGGCGTATCTTGATCTGAGACTTTGTAACGATGCCCGCAGCTAGTAAGCTCATAGCCTCGATCGGGTCTTCGCTAGGATAATATTCTACATTTTGATTTATATTTTCGACTCCAGTTACTTTAAGGGTGGTGGTTCCGATTCCCTCGATCTTGACGCCAAATTGTTGTAAAAATAGGCACAAATCCTGAACCATATAGTTAGGACTTGCATTGCGGATGATCGTGATCCCTGTAGAAAGTGCTGCGGCCATGAGGATATTTTCTGTTACTGTATCCCCGCGCTCGATCATAACAATTGGCTTTCTCGGTTGGCGAGGATTCACATGTGCTTTATACAGGCCGTTTTCAGAGGCATCTACTTCTAATCCAAAGTGTTTTAAGCCGTCAAGATGGGGCTTAACCGTCCGCTTCCCTAGATTACACCCGCCGGCATAAGGGAGTTCGAAATCAGTGAAAACATGTAAGAGTGGTCCTAGAAACATAATAATAGATCTTGTTTTTCGAGCTGCCTCCATATTGATGTTTTCGATGAGTAAGCGTTCAGGGGGGGTGATTTTTAAGTCATTTTGGTGATTAAGCCATTGTATTTGGACACCTAAACTTGTGAGAACTTCAATAATTCGATTAACCTCTTCTATACGTGCTAGATTTCGCAGGGTCGTAGTACCCTTGTTTAGCAATGATGCACAGAGTAGACCAACGGCTGCATTTTTACTGGTTTTTACTTCAATTTCACCTGAAAGTGGTTTCCCACCATGGACACGGATATTTAATGTGTTAGGATTTTCGGAATGTCCTGATTCTTTTTGGTCTTTATGTAGCAAGCCGTTAATATGTGTCAGCATATCCACACTTAGGTTTTGTCTATTGTTTTCCATTTGGTTCATGATCTGATCAAATAATTTTTCTGCTTCATTCTTTATTTGGTTTGGCACTAGAAATGCCTCCTTTTTGTAATAGATAAATATGAGATTTGCTATTACGTTATGATTAAGAAGTATATCATTTCTAGAGCATATTTGAGCAGGCCTTACTATCTTTACACAAATCGTACACTATTCTGTTTGAAAGAGAATCTTTACCGAGTGATCTATTCGATAATAGTCCCGATACGCCTGCAGGGCCCAAGAGTAATCACGAATTTCATAGCCGGCGTATTGTTTATTTCGCAAAAGTGGAAGTGTAATAACGGTGTTTTTTTGTCCTTTCGTTTGTATCATAATTTGTTTTCTTTCTAAATGGATTTTTGCATTAAGCTGATACTCCCGAAAGACAAATATGATATTCATGAACGCACAAATCGCTAATATCCAGACAACAGGGACATGAAAAGCACGAAATTGAATGTTGGACCACAATAAGATGATTAAACAGATTGCAAATGTGATCCCAGGAAAGGCAACGCGTCCGCCAAAGGTGGAGGGTGTGAAGATCATAATCAAATTAATCGAGATAAATCCAAGAGCAAGAATAAAATAGAAATCATTCTTTTCTTTCCAACTAATAAAAGCATTTAGTCCAATGATGGAGAGCGCTGTAAAGAGTCCGATTACAACAGTCATAAGGCGGCTTCCAGTAAGAAATGAAGAGATTTGCGCAGTGCTAAAAAATGGGATGGATAAAATGAATGGGATAATCGGAACACAGATAAATAAAACGAAGTGGGCTTTTTTTGAAATCTGATAACATAGGATGGCAGATAAAACGATTACGAATAGCATGAAAAGTGATTGCTGGTATATAAAAAAATGTAATACTTCAGGTAATGTCTTTTTTATCTTTGCTAAAAATGTGAGTTGATTGTATGCTTCTAATCCTGGCATCTGAGCTCTTAGCCGTGGGCCAGGCGCTAAAAATAAGAAGAGAGCCCCAGTGACATAGGAGGCAAGTAGTAACCAACCCCATATTTGAACCTTGTTTTTAAGCCATATTCGTTTCGTGAACCATACCAAGAGTAACGACAGACCAATGGCAGAAATCTGTTCTTGTGACCAACCTGCTAAAAATGAGCAAAGCAACACAATCCCATATTTCCATTTTTCGTAACAGGTTCTCCCAAGTCTTGCTTTCGAAAATAGATCAGAGTCGCCAATAAAAAAATCATGGGATAGACATAGTTAAATGCCCCTGTGGCATATGCAAGAGTTTGTTTGAAAATAACGATATGTATGAAGAAAAACAGAGATGTAGTAAGGGTTGTGAGCATGAGATCTTTTCGTTGCGGAAATCGAACAAATACGAGATAAAATATCGCATATGCAAGAATGGTCACGAGGATGGGATTCATCCATCTCCAAAGATCGATCCCGTCTAGTATGGTGAGAATGGTGAAAACATTCACGATGAATCGTCCGTTCATATGTAAATAATCGTGAAGTTGAGTTTGGATAATCTGATATAGCGTTACAGGATGCTCATAAATATGCGGCTCTAATCCTAAGTAAGTTGCATAACGTAGATCGTCTCCATACAGAAATGTAAATTGGTTAATGCACCATATTCCAAGAAAAAGGAAAAAGAAGGGAAGATGTCCTATGTAGCGTTGTACCATGGTCACTATAAGAGTGCTCCTTACATGTAGTGATTTTTTAGTAGTATACACTATTTTATAACAATAAAAATCTTAATTGTGTGTAATTTTTTTATACATTTTATTGATTTTCATAATAAAAAACACCTGCCTGTTTCCACGAATTCGTATCTAGAACTGGGGCTAGTGTTGTTACGCTAGAGCTGGTTTTGAATAGGATAGATACGACTAGAGATTGTCACAAAGGAGGATCATCGATGAGCAGAGGTTATCAAGATCCGTTGTATCGGGATGTGGCGGATCTCGTCAATGCTACGACGGGGAGAAGAGCCGTTAGTGCGAGACGTTTGCAGAAGTTGGTGATGGAGGCGAAGCATGTTAGGAAGACGCAAGGGACAATGGGATTAATGAATTATGCACAGCGGCTCCCTTATCAGTTTCTCTCTACCAACGAGATTGAGATGCTAAGGAGATCACCGAGATATCGCGAGTTTTCACATCGGGTTATCGACTTATTTGTAAGAGAGGGCGTTATTTCTCAGTTTGAGGCCATGATGTTGAGGAGAGCGGTATAATACGGAACATGCGATAAACAAATAGACTATTACGTGTCTGAAACGCTTGAAAACACTATGTTTTAGAGCCTTTCAGGCTATATTGAACTGAACCCGTAGTGCTTGTGTTACTACGGGTTTTTTGCGCAAAAAAAGAGCCCGCGTTGACAGTTCGCGAGCCAATCGTATCTTCCATGACGAAAGATACTTTATGGGAGAGGAGAAACCGGAGGAAGAACTTATGGGGAAATGTAAGCCTTCTCCGCGGTTAGACAGCGTCCACAAATGAATGCTGTCCCTAGCTATTGTTACCAGTAGTGTTCGTTTTATACCCAATATTATTTCCGACTTCATTTTCGCAATAGTAAGAACGTAGCTTTGTTATTTTCAAGGGATGGCGTGCTCCAATTATTTAGAAGCGGTAGATGGTATATTGTCCCATCTTTCAGGTTAAAGTAATACCGAAAAAAACCTGATTTTACTCGTTAGGAGGACATAAATTGGAAAAGATCAGGAAAAGAAAAGCAAGAATCCCTCATTCTCAAAAGAGCTTATCTTCCAGTCCAGAAGCAAAAGATGTGTTTCCTTCGGTAAAAGAGAATATAGATTACATCAGAGAACAGCTGGTCCATTCCGATGATATTTTAGAGCGTGACATTTATTTCGATGATCGTCATGGAAAGTTGATTTTTATCGAGACGTTAACAGATAAATATTTAATCATAGAATCGATTCTCAAACCTCTTGAACAAGCGAAGGTTGGAGCAGTTGAACATGCTATTACATCCTCTGATTTCGAAATAGGAAAGAGTTTAGATAAAGCAGTTAACTGGATTATATCAGGGAAGTGCTTGCTGTTTCTCGAAGGGATTCCAGAGGTGTATGTATGTGAGGCTAGTTTATCCA
Source organism: Thermoactinomyces sp. DSM 45891 (assembly GCF_900119485.1). GTDB lineage: Bacteria > Bacillota > Bacilli > Thermoactinomycetales > Thermoactinomycetaceae > Baia. Next base: position 350,386 of record NZ_FPJZ01000001.1, on the reverse strand, counting down.
TAAAGAGAGGTGTTAAAGAACCTGATAATGAGGGGATTGTACGAGGAGCGCATGATGGATTTATTGAACATTTAATCACAAATATACATATCATTCGTAATCGGCTTGAGAATCCTAATTTAGTAGTTCGATATTTTACATTAGGAAGAAAAAGTGATACTAAAATCGCTTTAGTATATATGAAGGGATTGGCAAAGGAGGAGTTGGTAGAGGAAATATCTAGGCGTCTTAACTTAATTCCAACCGATTTTATTCTCGCACCTGGATTTATTGGCGAATATATCGAGGATGACTCATACTCCCCATTCCCACAATTATTATATACGGAGAGGCCGGACAGAACCATTGCATACTTAATGGAGGGGAGGTTTGCTATTTTTTCAGAAGCGAACCCGACTGCCATTATTGCTCCGGTTACACTGTTTTCGTTTTATCAATCACCAGACGACTATCATTCTAGATGGATGTTTGGTTCTTTGATACGATCCATTCGTTTTGCGAGTTTTTTGATCGCTTTTATTTTACCTGGATTATATATTTCGATCGTTACGTTTCATCCTGAAGTGTTGCCAATTGAGCTTATCTACTCTGTTAAAAGTTCTATAGAAAGAGTTCCCTATCCCTCTTTGATTGAGGCGTTCTTTATGGAGTTAACCCTAGAGTTGATCCGAGAGGCAGGGATTCGGTTACCTACTAGGGTGAGCCAAACGATTGGAATAGTAGGAGGACTTGTGATTGGGGACTCTGTCGTACAAACAGGGTTAGTATCTTTGCCGATGATTATTGTAGTAGCGTTAACGGCGATATCTGCCTTTGTTGTTCCATCGCACGAAATGAGTTCAACCGTAAGACTCCTGCGTTTTCCCCTTATGATAGCGGCCTCGATGTTTGGATTTATCGGGATGACAACCGGACTTTTTCTAATCTTTACTCACTTAGCGAAGCTAGAAACGTTCGGAAATCCATATTTTTCACCGGTTATGCCCTTTAAACTAAAAGGCTTTAAAGACACTTTTATCAGGTTCCCTCTCTGGCATTTGAATAAAAGCACAAAAGACTCTACTCCTGATCAACGTAATTCAGAAAAAGCAATCCTTGGGGAGGGGAGGAAATGAATTACTCGATAAAAGATAAGATTACACCAAACCAATTTCTATTTTTTATTCTACAGACCCAGTTGGGTGTAGGTATCTTATCTTTAGCCCACCAAATCCATAAAGATGCGAAAGGCGGAGCATGGATTTCGGTCATCATGGGTGGAGTTATTTCTCAAGTGATGATTGTTATTTTTTGGGCTTTTCTCAAGAAGAACCCAGCCTCAAACTTTTTGCAAGCAATGGAAAAGCTAGTAGGGAAAATCACAGCAAAGGGCATAGTGATTGGTTATAGTTGCTTTTTTGCGCTCGTCACCGTTCTTGAATTATCAGAGTACGTAAGAATCATTACGAAATGGGTGTTTCCTGAAACACCTGTCTGGATTAACATCCTTATCGTTGCAATCGCTGCGGTGTATCTGGCAAAGGAATCACTGGGGACTATTTCTCGCATGTATGTATTTGTAAGCTTCCTCATTATTCCGCTTGTTATTTTTACTTCTTTAGGATTTAAAAATGTTCATTTTACATACCCCATGCCCTTCTTGGAAAATGGATGGTTAGCTATTTTAAAAGGTGCGAATATGTCTTTCTTTTATTTTTTGGGTTATGAAGCTATGTTGTTCACTTACTTTGCAGTGGAAGGATCGGATAAAGACAAGCTGAAGGCGGCTTCTATGGGGAATTTTTTTGTGACAATTGTGTACGCGTTTACTACCTATGTATGCCTGATTTCATTTGCTCCAGATGAGTTGCCTTTGGTTCCAGAGCCCGTGCTATATGTATTGAAATCATATTCACTTCATGTGATTGAACGGATTGATTTGATTTTTCTATCCATTTGGCTGGTTAGTGTCATTACTTCTATTTGTAGTTTTGTTTATCTTACTTCCATTGGAGTAGCGCAATTATGTAAAGCGAAGAACCATAAGAAATTTGTGTATTGGATAGCGGCTGTTTGCTGTGTTTGTACTACTTTTACGCTTACTCCTCATCGAGGTGAGATATTGGATGAGTTTATTAAAATAATAAGCTATCCCTTTGTATTTGGGATCCCTATTCTTCTGTTCATTATCTCATTATTTAGAGGAAGGAAGCGTTGACATAGTGAATTCTTTAACTATAAAAAGGGCCTTGTCAGTATGTTTTTGTATTCTTTCTCTGTTCATATTACCGGGCTGTTGGGATCAAGATCTATTAAAGACGGCAGACCTGGTGTATATTACAGCATTTGACCAAACTCCTGAGGGTCGGTTAAAAGTGACGATTGGCATTCATGATATCCCTGCTGGTCAAGGTGATAAGCCCATTTGTCAAACTTATACGGCAGAAGGAGCCTCTACTAGGAGTCTACGTAACGCATTAGATCGTCAAACTTCGGGTAAATTCCGTACCTATAAAACAAGAGTTTTCCTATTCGGTAATAAGGAGGCGGAAAAAGATATGTATCCTTTACTCGATTCCATCTATCGTGACCCCAAAGCAGCTCTCGATGCTAGGATGGCGGTTGTCGAAGGGGATGCAGGAGAGTTAGTAAATTTAAAAGAGCTAAAAGGGACGTTAATTGGTCGATTTTTTGAGGAACTCCTTTTAGGTGGTGAGAAGACTACCGTAATTCCTAGGACTACTGTTCAGTCAGTCTGTTCAGCTATGTTAGATGCGGGACATGATTTTGGTTTGCCCTATATCACGAGTAAGGATGGTGCTATATCAATCTCTGGAATTGCGATGTTTCATAACCATTCGTACACTAATACATATTTATCCGTAGAGGAGGCTACTTTGTTTTTAATTTTAAAGAACAAATTAGAAGACAAAGGGTCTTTATTCAGAGAAGTATCTGTGGAGGATAAGAAAGTAAGTTTGATGTTTGATATAAGAGATGAAAATCGAAAGTTTGATGTTGATGTAACGAAGAATGGGGAAGTAAAAGTTGATCTACAAGTAAAAATTAAAATTGCGATAACTGAATTACAGGCGGAACTAGGAAGCGACTATGCTACCATGCGAAAATTGGAAAAAGCACTTAGTGAGGATCTTACACAGATGTCTAAGCAAGTGATTTCAAAGATGCAAAAGAGTGGCTTTGATGGTTTGGGGATAGGTAGACAGTTAATAGCACACCATTTTTCATATTGGAAAAAAGTAGAGAAAGACTGGGATGATCTTTATAAAACAGTACAAATAGAGCCACGTATAGAAGTGGAAACCATTCACAGGGGAATTATTGATTAGTGTCAAGAGAACAGGGAGTTGCTGGACTCGCCATCATAATCTTGATAGGATAAAAATGCTTTTTACGATCAAGAAATTAGGTGAGTGTGATGAGGATTATTGCGGGTGGCGCTCGTGGTGCGAGATTAAAGATGGTTCCAGGGAAACATGTTCGTCCTACTGCAGATCGAGTCAAAGAGTCATTGTTTTCGGTGATAGGTCCTTTTTTTGATGGAGGAAAAGGGCTTGATTTGTTTGCTGGAACGGGAGCTCTTGGTTTGGAAGCGTTAAGCCGTGGCTTGGATCATGTCACATTTGTGGATGATGCTCGTGCTAGTGTGGATACTGTGATGGAAAACCTTAGGTTGACGAAAATGGCTGATCGCGCTACGCTAATCAAGCGTGATGCACGGACATATGTGAAAACGCTTGCAGGTCAAGCAAGATATGCTGTTATTTTTCTGGACCCACCCTATCATGGGGGTTTTTATGAGTCGATACTGACGTGTATTGGTGAGAAAGAACTACTTACAGATGAGGGCACCCTCGTGGTGGAGCATCCTTCTAAGCTGGAGATGCCTAGCAAGGTAGCGGGTTTGTATGCCTATCGTCAGTTATCCTATGGAGATACAGCGATCACATTGTACGATTACAGTCAGACTTGATGGAGGACGAGCTATGAAAGTTGCCGTATATCCAGGAAGCTTTGACCCCATTACATATGGACATCTTGATATTATCCAACGGGGTGCAAAAGTGTTTGATAAGATTATTGTGGCTACACTTGTGAACTCGGCAAAGAATCCTTTGTTTTCCACTGATGAGCGTACTAGTATGGTCCGGAAAGCAGTAAGTGGAATTCAAGATTGTGAGATCGAGGTCGATCATTTTGATGGTTTGTTAGTGGATTACGTGAAGAAACGCCAAGCAAACGTGATTTTACGGGGCTTGCGGGCAATTTCTGATTTTGAGTATGAACTACAGATTGCATCGGTGAATCGAATTATTAGTGATGAAGTGGAAACTCTATTTTTTATGTCGAATAATAAGCATTCATTTATTAGTTCTTCTATGGTAAAAGAAATTGCACGCTACGGCGCAGAGACGAAGGAACTGGTTCCTGACTTTGTGGCACAGATGTTACGAGAAAAGTTTGGTCATACGAAAACCCGCTAGTGTTATAACCGGCGGGTTTTCTTGTATAGATTGTATACCCAAAAAATGATGAAAAACAAGGAGAAATAGTGCCAGAAGGTCAAAGCGGTGTCCTGCATAGGAAGATGATGGGTCCAAGTAAAAGCAGGCGCGACAGTTGGTTGGTCTTGTAACCATGGTTGCATTGGAATGTATAGAAGCCATGTTGCGGCACAAGCTAAGGTACCATGAAGTATTTTTGCAAAGAAATATGGTTTATAACTAATATCAGTACGACTTAGCAGGCTGGCAACTTGTGCATGAATAGATAATCCGTTCCATCCAATGAAAAAGCTGACCACAGATAGTTTAATTAACAGTGGAATGGGAATGGAAGTTTCGCTTATGACCTGAGAACCGATTGTCATCTCGAAAATTCCAGCGATAAATGGATGATGAAGAGAGTCTGGAAGCTGAAATAGGGAAAACAGAAATCCTAGGAGGTGTGTTAAGAAAGTCGTAACCCCAATGAAGGTAAGTAGGTGTACCAATACCGAAAAGATGATGATAAATCCACCGATCATCAGGAGGGTTTGGACGGCACTGGTGACCGCTTCTCCTAACAGCTGTCCGATGGGCCTCCCGTCGTTTAGCCGAGCATGATGCATGGCTCTAAGGGCTCGCATGAGGATATTAGCACGACGTCGATCGAGTCGAGGAGTCATGGGCGCATGTTTTTGATAGAAACGCATACAGATTCCTACGACAACAGCAGATCCATAGTGAGCGATAGCTAGTAGGACTCCGAGGGAGCTATTTTCAAAAAAACCAACAGAGACGGCACCAAAGATAAAAAGGGGGCCTGCTGTGGTGGTAAACGAAACAAGTCGCTCTGCCTCTGCTTTGCTGATCAGTTTATCTTCACGTAAGCGAGTGGTTAGCTTGGCTCCCATCGGGTTCCCAGAGATGAGCCCTACTGCCATCACAAAGGCACCTGCTCCTGGCACTCGAAACAAAGGTCTCATAAGGGGTTCAAGTAGTACGCCAAGCAGATGAACCACACCGAATCCCATTAAAATTTCTGCCGTGATAAAAAAAGGTAACAAAGCAGGGAATACAACTTCCCACCATATTTTCAGTCCGCGGAGAGACGCTTGAAACGACTCATCAGGGTATTTCATCAGGACAATCGCAAATATACATACACCAGAAGCAAGAAGGATAGATTGTAGTTGCTTTCTGGGGAGAAGGGTTCGAATCATGGGTCATTCTCTCCTCATCGACACTTCGGTCAATAAATATGTATGGATGTCTCTCTAAGTTTAGACCTGTTTGTCCGAGTAAGAATGCAAATTTTCCTTTTATCATAGAGTGGAAGGAGCGATCCAATATGTCTCGTCGTCCTGTGATTGGCTTGGCATTAGGTGCTGGTGGAGCAAGGGGATTTGCACATATTGGTGTGCTAAAAGTGTTAGAGGAAGAACAAATTCCGATCGATCTAATCGCAGGAAGTAGCATGGGCAGTTTTGTAGGAGCTTGTTATGCAAATGGATGCAGATTATCGTTGATGGAAGGCTTGGCAGTTCATTTTAAGCGCAAGATTTGGTTAGATTATAAGATTCCTGGAATGGGATTTGTCAGTGGCCAGAAAGCTCATGAAGTGATTCGCCTGCTAACTCATCGGAAGCGGATTGAAGAGTTTCCGATTCCACTAGCTGTTGTCGCAACGGATTTGTCTTCAGGGGAAAAGGTTGTGTTTCGTGAGGGCCCGGCCGCTGATGCGATTCGAGCAAGTATTTCAATCCCGGGTGTTTTCGATCCTGTAAACATAGCAAATCGACTTTTAGTGGATGGAGGCGTCGTAGATCGGGTACCTGTTAGTGTGGTACAAGAGATGGGGGCCGATCTTGTGATTGCAGTAGATGTATTTGCAAAGGTTGAAGAGGTGAAAATCCGAAATATTATTGATGTGATTGCGCAAACTCTTGATATTATGGAAAGAGAGTTATTGCGACGGTATACATATCAGGCTGATATTACGATTCGGCCGAAGGTGCAAGATATTAGTTCGACTGCGTTTACAAAAGTAGAAGAATGCATTCGTTATGGGGAGGAAGCTGCGCGAGAGCAACTTCCGCTGGTAAAAAAAATGATTGCAGAGTGGCGAGGGGACAAGAAAGATGGTTAAACGAAATAATAAAGGTCGAGTCTTTTTTGGGATTCTAGCGTTTCTGATCCTGATCGGAATTTTAGGTACTCCGATCGCTGGGCTTCCCTATTACGTAATGGAGCCAGGATCCGCAGAGGATGTTGCGCCCTTTGTAAAAGTGGATGAAAAACCTACTGAGCACGGAAAGGGAACCTTTTATCTAACGACAGTTGGAGTGGGGAAAGCAACGGTATTAGATTGGATTTGGGCCCAATATTCACATGAACTAGAGTTAATTCCCGAGAAGGAGATGTTTGTCAACGTTCGGGATGACGAAGAGTATCAGCGTCAACAAAAAGAAAACATGTTGGAATCGCAAAATGCTGCTTTAATTGCAGCGTTTCGGGAAGCAAAAAAGCCGATGAAAGTTGATTATCTAGGTGTTGAAGTATTTTCGATTCGCAAGGATAATGGTTTGCAAGTAGGGGACCTCATTACGGCAATCGATGGACAGCCGATTTTGCGTAAAGAAGAATTGTTTGCATATCTCGAGAAAAAGAAGATTGGGGATCGGGTAAAAGTGAAGTTCCAGCGAACGAATGCAAAAGATCCGATCGAAAAAGAAATCGTGTTAACGGATGTAGCCCAGCCCCAAGAAGGGCAAGAACGAGCAGGGTTAGGTATTTATCCATTGACACGGGAGAAAGTGAATACGACCCCTTCGGTGAAGATAGAAGCAGGTGAGATCGGAGGTCCTTCTGCTGGACTGATGTTTACATTAGAGATGTATGATCAGCTTACAGAAGGGGATCTGACTCATAGCATGAAAATTGCGGGTACAGGTACGATGAATAGTGAAGGGAAAGTAGGTCAAATTGGTGGGATTCAGTATAAGGTGAGGGCTGCAGATAAGGAAGGGGCTGAGATTTTCTTTGCCCCCAAGGATATACAGTCGACAGACGAAAATGAAAAAGTAGCAATTCAAGCTGCGAAAGAAATTAAAACAAAGATGAAAATTGTGCCGGTCGCTACTTTTCAGGAAGCTCTTCAGTATTTGCAAAGCCAAGAAAAATCATTTCAAAAGGCGAGTTAACATTGACACAATTAGATGGTTGTCATATAATAAGCCTGTTTTCACGCGAGGAGTGGAATGAATGCAGATCTCTCTACAAAAGATCAATCAACAACCAAATCAACAGCTGATTGTGGAAGAAAGCATCCAGTTAGATGAGTTGGTAGATGAAGTTCTAGGTCTGGAACGGATCGAACCCGTACAGGTAGAAGCGGTTTTTCAGAACGTGGGTTCTCGTTTGTACCATGGGGAAGTGAAGGAATCCACTCAAGCGGTATTGACATGTTCGCGTTGTCTAACTGGGTATACCGTACCCCTACAGGCAGAATGGTCTGAGAGATTTACGGATGAAGAGAGCCGAGCCATCGATTCAGAAGAAGAGATAGTTCATCTCGTCGAGGCACAGACGATAGATCTTGATCCTTATATACGCGAGGCGCTTTTACTCACGATTCCCTTTGCACCGCTGTGCATGGAGGATTGCAAGGGACTATGTTCCGTGTGTGGAGCGAATAAAAATGTCCGAGAGTGTAGTTGTATGACTGAACGGATTGATCCACGTCTAGCGGCACTTCAGGACTTATTTAAGGAATGAAAACCTTCTCAATCGAAGGGAACTGTAGTATAATCAACGAAGTTGTGTTTTAAGAACGGCACAGGGGGTGAATGACATGGCAGTACCATTTCGTCGTACTTCTAAAACTCGTAAACGCATGCGTCGCACTCACTTCAAATTGAGCGCTCCTGGCGTTGTAAGCTGCCCACAATGCAGTGCACCTAAGATGTCCCACCGTGTATGTAAATCGTGTGGTTATTACAAAGGTGAAAAAGTGGAAGGCGTAGTAAACGAGTAATTGAATGACTAGCTAGTTTCTAGTACTAGAAACAAAAACGAGCTACCAACTTGAGAAATCAAGAGGGTAGCTCGTTTTTTTGTTGATTCCGATATTATAGGTTTTTATTATTTGATGAAACCTAAGAATGGATATTGGAAGTGGCGATTTTGCGTTGCGTAGAAAATGCCTTTGATAGGCGAGATAATGGCCATCAAACCAAATATAATGAAAAACGGGATTCCGATGAGAATAAAGGAGAAGAAAATAGAGATTGTAATGAGGATGCCGATTAGAAAATGAAATAACATGGCTTGAAGTGAGATACGCTTTACATCCGAATCAGATGAAAGAAAATAGACGATAATGGGGAGCAGTACGGGGGCAAACCACGTACTAGCATGAACTAATATTTTTAATCCAGATGACTGTGAATCCACGGATCAAAACCTCCTGCTTTTCTTGTTTATAAGATTTTACATACGTATGGTGACTGTTTCCCTGATGTAATTTTTGTAAACATGTATATCGTAAGTGTTGTGCAAACTAATAAGAGTTATTACGGTGATCAGATTAGGTGTTGTCAAACTCGATCTTTTTTTCTATACTAGCACTTAGGACTAGGTATTAAAATGAGGTCATAATTCAAGGTGGTGATCTCCGCTTTGCGCTTAACAAAGAAAGAACGTCAATCTTATTTATCTCAAGCATTGGAACAGAATCCATTTCTCACAGATGAAGAAGTGGCGAAAAAATTTCATGTTAGTATCCAGACGATTCGATTGGATCGATTAGAACTAGGGATACCTGAGTTGCGAGAGAGAATAAAGCACATGGCAGAGAAAAAGTTTGATCATGTCCAGTCGTTATCTCCAAGTGAAGTGATTGGCGAAGTGATTGATCTGCAATTACATAAAAATGGGATCTCCTTACTCGAAATTGGTTTGGAGCATGTTTTTGAGCGAAACCAAATTGCTCGTGGGCACATTTTGTTTGCTCAGGCGAATTCTTTAGCGATTGCCCTAGCGGATTGGAAAGTGGCTCTAACGGGGAATGCATCCATTCGCTTTATTCGACCGGTTCAGTTAGGAGAAAAGTGTATTGCTTTTGCCACTGTCGCAGAAGCGCATGATAGTCGTTTGCATGTGGGAGTGCAGACAAAGGTTCAAGAGGAAATTGTTTTTCAAGGTGATTTTGAAGTGTACCGTGTCAGTGACGATAGAGGCAACTAGGAGGAAAATAATCCATGAGAATTGCATTTGATGTCCATGGAGGAGACCGCGCACCGAATGCAGTGATTGAGGGTGTCCTCCAGGCAGCAAAAGATTACCCTGAGATCACATTTGTATTGATTGGTACTGAGGAAGCTCTGGTGTCATCTGTACGATCTAATATTGAGATAATCAAGGTAACGGAAACCATCACAGCAGAAGACGAACCAGTGAAAGCGATTCGACGGAAAAAAGATTCATCCCTAGTTGTTGGCTGTCGGTTGGTGAAAGAAAAATCCGTTGACGCGTTTGTATGTGCAGGTAATACGGGTGCTCTGGTGGCGGCTGGATTATTTGTCACAGGTCGGATGAAAGGGATGGACCGTCCTGCTCTTGCACCGATCTTTCCGAGTATGAAGGGTGGCGGAACGCTCGTGCTGGATGTAGGAGCGAATCCCGAGGCGAAACCAGAACATTTGCGCCAGTATGCAGTGATGGGAAGTATCTATGCAGAGCAGGTAATGGGAATCGAGCGACCACGAATTGGATTGCTTAATATCGGTACAGAAGATGGGAAGGGAACGTCTCTCACGAAAGATACATTTGATCTGCTTTCAAAAGAGTCTAGTATCCACTTTATTGGAAACGTAGAGGCACGAGACGTGCTAGACGGTACATGTGATGTATTGGTTACCGATGGTTTTTCAGGGAACATTCTTCTAAAGAACACGGAAGGTGTGGCCAAGGCCATTTTTAGTAAGTTAAAAGAGGAGTTTACTCGTAGCATTCGAACGAAGGTGGCAGCGGGAATCCTCGCTCCTGGTCTGAAAAGATTTAAAGAGAGCATGGATTATAAAGAACATGGCGGGGCCCCTCTTTTAGGATTAGCAGGTCCTATTATTAAAGCACACGGTTCTTCAGATACTCGTGCTTTTTATCAAGCAGCGATGCAAGCGAAGAAGATTGTAGAGCAGAATGTGATCGAACAGATTCAACAGGGATTAGCGAAAACAGAGGGAGATGAGGAGAGGTGCGATCAGCAGGAATCTTAGGAACAGGTGCCTATTTACCAGAAAAAGTGATTACGAATGCCGACCTGGAAAAAATGGTAGATACGAACGATGAATGGATTGTCTCTCGTACAGGGATCCGTGAGCGTCATATAGCGGCTCCAGAGCAAGCGGCTTCTGATCTAGCTGTGGGGGCTGCTAGACAGGCGCTGAAGCGTGCAAATATCACGGCAGATCAGCTTGATCTCATTATTGTGGCGACCGTTACACCCGATATGTCATTTCCAGCAACTGCTTGTCTTGTACAAGAGCAAATAGGGGCCAAAAATGCGGCGACTTTTGATTTGTCAGCAGCATGTACAGGATTTATCTATGGGATCACCACAGGTGCTCAGTTTATCAAAACGGGCGTTTATCGATATGTGTTGGTCGTGGGTGTAGAAGTTCTCTCACGAATTGTAGACTGGTCTGATCGGAATACGTGTGTTTTGTTCGGAGATGGTGCGGGTGCAGCGGTGCTAGGTCCTGTAAAAGAAGGTTACGGCTTTCAGTCGTTTGAACTAGGGGGCGACGGCACAGGAGCGACTCATTTAAATTTAAAAGCAGGTGGCTCGAGATGTCCTGCTAGTGAACAGACGATAAAAGAAGGCGGTCATTATCTTTATATGAATGGTCGTGAGGTTTTCAAATTTGCTGTTCGTGTCTTGATTAGTGCAGCAGATGAAGCACTTAAAAAGGCAGGATTAACCAAAGAAGACATCAGTTTATTGGTTCCACATCAAGCCAATATGCGTATTATTGATGCTGCAGTAGAGCGTTTGGGACTGGATGAGGAGAAGGTCATTGTAAATTTGGATCGTTGTGGGAATATGTCTTCGGCTTCCATACCCGTTGCATTGAATGAAGCATGGGAGCAAGGCAGGGTTCATGAAGGAGATACGGTTGTTCTTTGTGGCTTTGGTGGTGGATTAACATGGGGAGCTACTGTTTTACGTTGGTCACAAGACGAAGCAGAATAGGGGGCTTGACATGGGGAAAATAGCATGCCTTTTTCCGGGACAAGGTTCACAAAAAGTGGGTATGGGAAGAGAGATTGCAGAATCATTTACAGAAGCGAAGCAGGTGTATCGTGAAGCGGATGAGGTTTTAGGATATTCTTTATCAGAGCTTTGTTTTGAAGGGCCAGAAGATACACTGCGCTTAACGGAACATACACAGCCGGCTCTATTAACAACAAGCATGGCATTGTACGAAGTGTTCCGTCAGTCGGGAATTCGGCCTGATTTTGTAGCAGGACATAGCTTGGGTGAGTATTCAGCCTTGGTGGTAGCAGGTGTTCTCTCTTTTCGTGATGCAGTCGCAATCGTTCATAAACGGGGAATGTTTATGGAGGAAGCGGTTCCTGCCGGTGTGGGAGCCATGTCTGCTGTGCTTGGCTGTGAGCGAAATGTATTAGATGAGATATGCAGTTCGGTAAGCGTTGAAGGAAATATTGTGGAGCCTGCCAATTATAATTGCCCAGGGCAGATTGTGATTTCAGGGCATGCTGATGCTGTCAGAGTTGCCGGGGAGAAAGCACTAGAAGCAGGGGCGAGAAAGGTTGTTCCGTTGACTGTGAGTGGTCCGTTTCATTCTTCTTTAATGGCTCCAGCATCAAAGAGGCTTGCAAGCGCCCTACAAGCGGCCCTGTTTCAAGAAGCAAAAGTTCCTGTTATTGCGAATGTTAGCGCCTCACCTATTACACAGCCTACTGAGATTCGCGAAGCGTTAATTAAACAGGTTGCTTCGCCTGTTTTATGGGAAGATACAGTTCGTACTTTACTTGATCAAGGTGTTGATACGTTTATTGAGATTGGATCAGGGAATGTTTTATCGGCACTTGTAAAGAAAGTAAATCGCCGGATTACGATGCTTCCGGTCCAAGATTCAGAAACACTTCAAAAAGCTCTCGAACAACTTCGTTAGTACGATCGAGAAAAGGAGGGAATTTATGTTAACGAACCAAGTAGCCATTGTAACAGGCGGCTCTAGAGGAATCGGTCGGTCTATTGCGTGTACATTGGCAGAAGCAGGGGCAGATGTGGTGATTTTCTATGCGGGAAACCAAGTGGCGGCTGAAGAAACTCTTTCTGCTATCCAAGCTACCGGGAGGCAAGGTTTTGCCCTTCAAGTAGATGTGTCGAATCAAGGGCAGGTAGATGCGGCATGTAAGCAGGTTTTAGAACGATTTGGTAGAATTGATGTTCTAGTGAATAATGCAGGAATTACTCGAGATAATTTAATTATGCGCTTAAAAGAAGAAGATTGGGATCAAGTGCTTGATACTAATTTAAAAGGTGTCTTTTTATGCACCAAAGCAGTGATTCGCCCGATGATGAAACAACGATCTGGGCGCATTATTAATATGAGTTCCGTAGTGGGTGTAATGGGGAATCCAGGACAAGCTAATTATGTGGCGGCAAAAGCAGGTGTAATTGGATTAACGAAATCAACGGCAAAAGAAATTGCTAGCCGGAATATTACCGTAAATGCGATCGCACCCGGTTTTATTGAGACCGATATGACGGCTAAACTGGATGAACAGACGAAAAAGTCGATGCTTGGAGCCATTCCACTGGGACGTTTTGGGATAGCTGACGATGTGGCAGAGCTAGTGAAATTTCTAGCAAGTCCTGCAGCAGGCTATATTACAGGTCAAACGATCCATGTAGATGGTGGAATGGTTACCTCATAGGAAAATGCTTCATTGCTAGTCAATTGTTGTTTTCGTATAATACGTAAGGAGGTGATAAGAATGGCAACGACATTAGAACGTGTACAAAAAATTATTTCTGAGAAATTGGATGTAGCAGTTGAAGAGGTTACGCTAGAAGCTTCTATTCGTGAAGACCTTGATGCAGATTCTCTTGACGTAGTGGATTTGATCATGGACTTGGAAGATGAGTTCGGTTTGTCGATCAGTGAAGAAGCTGCTGAGAAAATTGCGACTGTACAAGATATCGTCAGCTTTGTAGACGGACAAAAAGCTTAATACTTAAGTATTAAATATGCATTTATACCTAACTGGAGAGGGTCCCGTCTAACGGTGGGACTCTCTCCTAAATGAATGAATTCATTCGTACAGCATTCAGAAAGGCGGTGAACCAGATGAAACGTCGGGTTGTTGTCACAGGACTAGGAGCGCTCACGCCCATCGGAAATGAAGTCGTTACCTTCTGGAATAATTTGATTGCTGGGAAATCTGGATTAGGATATATAACTCGTTTTGATGCTACTGATTATTCCACGAAAATTGCTGCAGAGGTCAAGGATTTTGACCCTCTTCAATATATAGATAAAAAAGAAGTAAGAAGAACTGATTTGTTTGTACAATATGCGATTGCGGCGGCTAAGATGGCACTAAAAGATGCAGACATTCAAATTGATGATCAAAATGCAGAACGCATCGGGGTCTACATCGGATCAGGCATTGGCGGGTTACCAACGCTAGAAAGCCAGCACTCTGTTTTAATTGAAAAAGGTCCTAAGCGAGTGAGCCCCTTCTTTATTCCGATGATGATCGGAAATATGGCGTCTGGCTTAGTATCAATACATACAGGTGCCAAAGGACCCAACAGCTCTTCCGTAACCGCTTGTGCGAGCGGTACAAATAGTATTGGGGAAGCATTCCGTTTAATTCAACATGGAGATGCAGATGTAATGGTTTGCGGAGGGACTGAATCAACGATCACTCCAATGGCATTTGCAGGATTCTCTTCAATGGGAGCCCTCTCTCGTAATAATGATGATCCACAACGTGCGAGCAGGCCTTTTGATAAGGAACGAGATGGCTTTGTCATGGGAGAAGGATCTGGAGTCATTATTCTTGAATCCCTAGAGCGTGCGGAGGCTAGAGGTGCTAGAATCTATGCAGAGATGATTGGCTACGGGATGAGTGCAGATGCGTTCCATCTTACCAGCCCTGCTCCAGACGGAAATGGAGCGGCCAGAAGTATGTTATCGGCTGTTAGTAATGCTGGTTTAGAGCTGACGGAAGTTGATTATATTAATGCTCACGGTACTTCTACACCGTTAAACGATTTATATGAAACGATCGCAATTAAACGTGCTTTCGGTGATCATGCTTATCAATTAAGTGTAAGCTCGATTAAATCAATGATTGGTCATCTGCTGGGGGCTGCAGGTGGGATTGAAGCGATTACTTCTGTTTTGGCTTTATACCACCAAATTCTCCCACCAACAACCAACTTAGAACATCCTGATCCTGAATGCGATTTGGATTATGTACCAAATGAAATGCGAAAAGCATCAATTCGTACCGCGATTTCCAATTCATTTGGCTTTGGTGGACACAATGCAACCATCGCGTTTAAAGTATATGAGGATATGTAATTCTTAGGGTGGTGATATTAATATGAACTTTACCAGCTTGGAACAAGCGACTGGGATTCGCTTTCGTAATAGAGAATTGTTCCAACAAGCATTCACCCATACCTCGTATGCACACGAGCGGAAAAATTCAGGGCACATTCCAGATAATGAACGACTAGAATATCTAGGAGATGCGGTCTTGGAATTAGCTGTATCCGAGTTTCTTTTTCATTATGATCAGAAGATGAGTGAAGGAGAGCTAACTCGTCGTCGTGCTCGAATTGTTTGTGAACCTTCGCTGGCTTCGTTTGCCAAGGAATTAAATTTTGGTAGCTTTGTACGACTTGGTAAAGGAGAGGAACTGACAGGAGGAAGAACGAGGCCTTCTCTGTTGGCTGATGTGTTTGAAGCATTCATAGGAGCTGTGTACCTCGATCAAGGATTGGACCCGGCACGGACTTTTCTACAGCGTGTGGTGTTTCCGAAAATCAATGATGAGTGGTTGGCACGGATGACAGATGCGAAGAGTCAGCTTCAAGAATTAGTGCAACAAGAACGAGTGGGCCCCTTGGACTATCGAATTATTGATACACAAGGTCCTGCTCATGACCGATACTTTGTATCTGAAGTATATCTGGAGAACCAATGTTTAGGCAGAGGCTCTGGGCGCTCTAAAAAAGAAGCCGAGCAACAAGCTGCCACCAAGGCTTTAAAACTTTGGCAAGCGAGACGAACAGAAGGAGCCACCTAGGATGTATGCTAGGTGGTTTTCTATGCGAGTAACAAATAAATTATTGTATTATTATTTGTTTTCCTATATGTTCGGGGTAATGCACTTGAAACCGAACTTTTGGGGGAGACAGGATGGAGAGACTGTTTGAATCGCCTAATTTCATATTTGATCAATTAAATGAACAAACGTGGGTCCATTTTATCGAGGTGCAACGGAGTAACCATTATTATTGGTCATTTTTTAATGATGACGCGAAATTTAATACACATCGTTTCCTACGGACGTGGCGAGAGTATGGATCGATGATGATAGGGGTGACGCGAAAGTCCGATGGTTTCCCAATCGGAATGATCGATACGATTCCTGTACACCCTAAGTACGGTATCCCCCATATCTCTCTTTTAACCATTCATGCACGATATCATGGGCATGGTTACGGTCAAAAAGCACTGCATCTATTTATTAGTTTTATGGAATGGAAACGAGTTGGCATCCATGTGCTGGCCATTAATACGCCTGCGATGAAGTTTTGGAAGCAACAAGGCTTTCAAACTATTTCTTCTGAGTATGTTAAGACCTGTAAAGGAATGCAGGAATTAATTCATATGGAGAAAGAGTTTTAGATAGAGGAAAAGCTCTTAACATGCTATGATAGGAGTATAATTGTCTGAATTAACCAACCATTCTCATAAGGAGGCTTTCTCAGTATGAAACGAGCTTGTATCATGCTAGGAGTTATCATCGGTTTCGTAATAGCTATGAGCGGATGGTGGGTATTGGAAGTACAGGCATGTTCTTGTGTTCCATCAGGCGATCCGATTAAAGAAGCGGATAAAAGTAGTGCGGTCTTTGTGGGTAAAGTTGTCAAATTGGAAAGGGATACAAATCAGCACATCGCCATCTTACATGTATCCAAACGCTGGAAAGGAGATCTTGATCCGGAATTAATCGTGTATACAGCTTTGTCTGAGGCGTCGTGTGGTTTTGAGTTTGAAATGGGGAAAGAGTATCTAGTTTATGCCACCAAGGAAAATGGCCACCTTACGACGACTATCTGTAGTCGCACGAAGCTATTATCCGAGGCTCAGGCAGATTTAGACGCACTCAATAAACGTATGTGGATGATGGATGGGGCAGAAGACAAACCATCAACAGACAAACCTGTCGATAGTACTTCCGATTCAAAGGAGACAGAAGCCGATCCCTCATCAAAAGAAATCGGGACTTCTGAATGGTTGCTTGTGGGAACAGCACTATTATTAGTTACGATGACGTTGATTGCGGGTGCGAGACAGAGAAAAGGGAAATAATAGTGAACGGCGGACTATCTTGGACATCAGAGTGTTGGTAAGGAAGTAAGCGTAGAAAATCGAATCCTTTCCTATTCAAACAGTCTTACTTTTTCCCATCCCATTCAGCATAAAACTGTTCCAAGTACTCCTTCATCACTCTATGTCTTCCTTCAGCCATGTGTTTTCCATAGTCCGTATTCATCAAATCTTTTAGCTTTAAAAGCTTTTCGTAGAAATGAGTGATAGCTGTCCCTCGGTTGCTACGATATTCCGCTACTGTCATCTCATCACGTACCGGGATAGAAGGATCGTGAATGGGGCGAGCGGTGTGACCTGAATACGCCATTACTCGGGCAATACCAATAGCGCCTAATGCATCTAGGCGGTCAGCATCTTGGACAACCTTTCCTTCTAGTGTGCGAGGGGGCTGTTTATTTGCTCCTCCGCGGAATGACATAGTGGTAATGATTTCCATGATATGTTCTCGATCTTCTGTGGATAAGCCCTGCTCGAGGAGAAACTGAATAATTAGCTGTTTGCTTTTTTCGGGGTCTACGCTAATTTTTTCATCCGCTATATCGTGCAAATATGCGGCTATTTGACAGATAAATGGGTCCGCACCAGTGTGCTTAGCAATCGTTTTCGCATTATTTACTACTCGTTCAATATGTAGAAAATCATGACCACTTGTATCATTGTGATGAACTTGATAAGCGAAGTCTTGTGCAGATCCTAAAATTTGTTTTTTAGTAAAAATCAAGAATACCACTCCAATCTGTTTAGTGTTACACTATTGTCCTACATATACGGTTCGGTTTTGATTGTTGATTCCGGGCCTTTGCTTGTCCATACCATAATGGGAACGTTTCAAGAAGCTAGTCCAGGAGGCTTTTGAGGGAGATGGGTTATGTGATTTGTCTTGGCGGTATGATTGGAGTCGGAAAGACTTCTTATACAACATTGATTGCACAGCATTTAAATAGTGAAGCATTTTATGAGTCTGTTGATGATAATAGGCTACTTGATTTATTTTACAACGATCGGGAGCGTTTTGCCTTCCCCCTGCAAATTTATTTTTTAAATACTCGATTCCGTTCAATCAAAAAAGCAATGCGTCATAAGAATAACGTGTTGGATCGCTCGATTTATGAAGATGCTTTGTTTGCAAAAATTAATTTTGAAGACGGCATGATGAAGGAAGCAGAGTTTGATTGTTATCTGGACCTTTTACATAATATGTTAGAGGAAATTCAGGAACTAGATCATTGCACTTGCCCAACAGGGCCTAAGAAGCGCCCTGATTTATTTATTTACTTACGCGCTTCTTTTGAAACGATTATGGAGCGGATTGAGAAGCGGGGGCGTGACTATGAGCAAGATCCAAGTCATGTTAGCTATTTCCGTCGACTCCATTCACGCTATGATGACTGGGTATTTAATCACTATAAGGAAAGTGATGTACTCATTATTGATGCCGATCGCCTAGATATTACACGTGAAGAGGATGCGGCAGAGTTTTTGGAAATCTTAGATGCGAAATTAAGAGAAGTGGATGAAGAAGAAACAGCTCGCTTGGTTCAAAAAAAGGTTTTCTATAAATAGGTAAGAGCCCCCCAATTTTGAAAGAGTTGGGGGGTGTATTTGATTATACGGATGGGTAGTTGCGGTATATGGATAAATTCCAATGATAATGAACGGATAACATCCGAAGAACAACGATAATAACAAGTAATGTATAAAGGCCAATTTCAGATGCAATCCACCCAGAACCCACGCATACACCAATCATAATGCACCAAATAGCGTAGATCTCATCTCGCAAAATGGCTGGTTTTCTACCTGCGAGGAGGTCACGGATTACTCCGCCCCCAATTCCAGTTAACACACTAGCAACAATGACTACGTATAGAGGGTGCCCCATCTTGTGAGCAAAAAGTGCTCCTTGAATCGCAAAAGAGGATAAACCAACAGCGTCAAAGAACAAAATCCATTTACGCCAGCGATTTCCCCATAAGTATGGGAACAGAGCAACGATGGACATAGCGATAAGCGCCGCCAGCATTAAATTTCCTTGTTTCCATAGATCGGTTACGGGAACTCCAATTAGTACATTTCGAATGATTCCTCCACCAAAGGCAGTGACGAATCCGAGTACATATAAGCCAAATAAGTCGTATTTTTCCTCGAGCGCTACGATCGCTCCACTAATGGCGAATGCTGGAATGCCAATAATGTTTAATATGTCCCAAAGCATCTGCTTCACCTCCTCTATTTCGTTTCCACATGTGTCTCTATATTTTATTTACATTTTCCATAATGTAATTCATCATAAAGGATTGCATGAAGGTAGTAAATACATGGATATCTGTGAGTTTGTGAACATTTTGTTTCAGTTTTCAAAAGTGCCAAAAAGGAAACAGAACGATCGTGTAGAAAGAAGAACAAAAGTGATAGACGAAATTTTCATACATAGGTTGGCTATGATAAAATAAATGGATTACGCTCGCAAGAGAAGGGAGGATGGCTATGTATTTAAAGAGATTAGAGATGTCCGGATTTAAATCATTTGCAAATCGGACAGAGCTTGAGTTTGTTCCTGGTATTACGGCTGTGGTGGGTCCTAACGGTAGTGGGAAAAGTAATGTTACCGACGGAATTCGTTGGGTGCTAGGCGAGCAGAGTGCCAAATCATTACGTGGTAGCAAGATGGAGGATGTCATCTTTGCTGGAAGCGATACACGTAAGCCGGTCGGCTTTTGTGAAGTAGCGATTACATTTGATAATACAGAGCGTAGGCTACCTCTTGACTATGCAGAGGTGACAGTGGCGAGACGGGTTTATCGCTCTGGTGAAAGTGAATATTTGTTAAATAAGCAAACGTGCAGACTGAAGGATATTAATGAACTATTTATGGATACGGGAATTGGAAAAGAAGCATACTCCATGATCGGTCAAGGGAAAATTGAAGAGATTATGAGTAGCAAGTCTGAAGATCGAAGGGCTATCTTTGAAGAGGCGGCTGGAATCGTAAAGTATAAGTCTCGAAAAAAGGAAGCAGAGAAGAAGCTAGAGACGACGGAGCAAAACTTAGCGCGCATCCATGATCTAATTCATGAACTAGATGCTCAAGTTGGCCCGCTCGCAGAGCAGTCAGAAAAAGCAATTACCTATAAAGAGTTAAAAGCAGAATTAGAGCAAGTTGAAATCGGCTTATATGTACATAAGATTGAGGATATCCATGATAAGTGGCAGTCATCTGCTCAGGAGGTAAAACGGCGAAAAGAAGAGCAAGCGATTTTATCTGCTGAACTAAATAAACGAGAAGTCTATCTACAAGAGGTAAAGATGCAGGTGGACGAAAGTGAAGCTCGCTTAGAGCAAGTGCAGGGAGAACTGCTTAAAGCAAGCGAGGATCTTGAGAAAGCAGAAGGCCAGCGGGAAGTGTGGCTTGAGCGGGGTCGTAACAGAGAGGCGACGAAGCAGCAATTACAGGAGCGTCACACTGCATTGCAGGAAGAGGAAACACGCTTACAGTTAGAGATTTCGGAGTTTCAAAAGAGGCTTTCTGCGAAAGAAATGGAAGCACAGGCGGCTGAAACAGAATTACATACGGTACTGGAGCAGATGAAGTTAACGGTACAGGAAGCGTCTACCCCTCTTCAAGAAGTAATGCAACAGATTCAAGAATGTAACAATGAAGTGATTACATTAAAAAGTGAACAGCAGTTTGTGGAGCAACAACGAACAGAATTGGCGGAGCGTTTGTCGTTGTTGATGGATCATCTGTCTGAGGTCTACGAGCAACGCGAGGATATGGAGGAGATGGAAGAGGACTCACGTAAGCAGCTACAAAAAATAAAGTCTACTTTAGAACAAAAGCGCGAAGAAGCAAATAAAGTGGTAGAGAAACGGAATACTCTTCAGGAAGAAGAAAAGAGTCTCAGTCATCAAAACCGAGTGTTAGAACAGAAGTATCACCGGACTCGTTCTCAGTATGATGTGTTGAAAGAAATGGAAGCGGAGCACGCGGGCTTTTTCCAAGGCGTAAAAGAGATCCTACTTGCTGCCGATCGAGGGCATGAAACCTTGTCGGGTGTGAGGGGAGCGGTTGCTCAACTGGTTCAAGTCTCTGAGAAATATGAGATTGCAATGGAGACAGCACTGGGCGGAGCTGTGCAAAATGTAGTGGTGGAAGATGAGCAAACCGGGAGATATGCGATTCGATTTTTAAAAGATCGGCGTCTAGGACGTGCTACTTTTCTCCCGCTTGATGTAATCCAACCGCGGGTTTTACCAAGCCGTGATGTGGAACGAATCAACAAGGTAGGCGGTTTTATAGGAATTGCCAAAGACTTGGTTTCCTGCGAGCCTGAATATCAAGGACTGGTAGAGAATCTGCTTGGGTTGGTAGTAGTCGCACAAAACCTAGAGATTGCCAACCAGTTGGCACGGTCACTTCAGTACCGTTATCGGGTGGTTACATTGGATGGAGACGTTATAAATCCGGGTGGAGGGATGACGGGTGGCAGTCGTCAAAATAATAAAAGCAACCTACTTGGACGGGCGCGTCAACTAGAAGAGCTCGAGACAGAACTTCACGAACAAAAGCAAGAATGGGATTCGGTGCAGGCTGACTTAAAGGCAACGACCGAACAACGAACCCATTTGGAAAAAACTTGGGAGGAGCTTCGTGCAGAAGGTGAGCAACTTCGTTTACAAGAACAGCAAATGGAGAGCAATCTTCGCGAAAGCCAAATCCAGTTGCAAAATGTAGAAAAAACGATTGAGCAAGGGGAACAGCAACAGCGTACAGTGGATGAAAAGACAATGGAGCTGGAGAACCGCACCCATGTGATTGGACAAGCACTAGACTCTCTTGAGGAGCAAAAAAAATCACTTACTGAGAAGCGAAAAGAGTTAGAAGAGCTTCGCAAACAAGAAGTAAGTTCTAAAGCGCAAGCAAATGAGCAGGTGACGGAATGGCGAATAATGGTCGCTCAACTCAAGCAAGAAATCCGTAATAGCAAAGAAAATATGACTCGTATCCAAAGTGACTTATTACGGAACCAAAAACAACAAAAACAGCTTGTAGAAGAGCGAGTGACTCTTGGTGAACGTGGCGAGTTAAATAAACAGGAATTAGATCAGCTATCCGCTCGAATTGCTCAACTTCGCGAGCAGAAAATAGCCATCCAGGAGAAGTTGAGTAAGGTGCGTGGGACTCGTGATGAGCAAATGCGGGAACGGAATGAGTTAGAACATGAGGTTCATCAAGCTCAATCCACCATCCGCAAACAAGAAGAGCAGCTTCGTGATTTAGAAATTCGAGTAAATAGGCTAGATGTCGAGTTGAATCATTTGTTACAGAAGCTTGCCGAAGAGTATGAGATCAGTTTCGAACGTGCGAAAGAGATGTATGGCGCCCCAGAAGAACCAAATCAGGCAGAGCGAAATGTACGTTCCCTCAAGCAACAAATCGCCAGCTTAGGGGAAGTAAGTTTAGGAGCAATCGAAGAATACAAGAGGCTGAGTGAACGCCTAGAGTTCTTACAAACACAAGAAGCAGATTTGCTAGACGCCAAACGTTCCCTTTACGATCTCATCGCCCAGATCGAATCGGAGATGGGAAAACGCTTTTTAGACGTGTTCCAGCTTATTCGAGAAGAATTTCTAGATGTATTTGTGAAGATGTTTGGTGGAGGTCGTGCCGATCTGCAATTAACGGATGAGAACAACCTGTTAGAAACTGGAATAGAGATTGTGGCTCAACCACCGGGGAAAAAATTACAACAACTTTCATTGTTATCTGGAGGGGAGCGCTCTTTAGTAGCACTGGCATTACTATTTGCCGTACTAAGAGTGAAACCTGTCCCGTTTTGCTTCTTAGATGAAGTGGATGCGGCACTGGATGAGGCAAACTTAACCCGCTTTGTCCAATATATGAAAGAAGCCGCTGTGAAAACTCAATTTATTCTCATCACTCACCGTAAACATACAATGGAAGGTGCAGATGTATTGTATGGAATTACCATGCAAGAATCTGGCGTATCCAGTCTAGTATCTGTGCGTATGGAGGATTATGATGATAGTAGTAAAGAAGTAGCTGCAACGATGAGTTAGGAGGCATCAAGTGTGAGTTTTTTTAAACGATTAAAAGAAAGTGTATCAAAAAGTACAGAATCTGTTACGCAAAAGTTTTTATCAGGGTTGAGTAAAACCAGTACTAATTTAGTAGGTGCGATGGGCGATCTATTTCGCAATCGAAAGAAGATTGATGAAGATTTATATGAAGAATTAGAGGAGATCTTGATCAGTGCAGATGTAGGAGTGACTACAACGATGGATCTCGTGGAGCGGTTACGTAGCGAAGTGAAAGCTCGCAAGATTACTGAGCCTACAGAATTACAACCATTGATGTCTGAGATGATTGCAGATATCTTAGAAGAGGCAGATGCAGGTAGTAAATTACGAATTCAAGAAGACGGAATGACTGTTCTTTTATTTGTTGGAGTAAATGGCGTCGGGAAGACGACGACTATTGGGAAACTAGCCCATCGTTTCAAACAAGAAGGCAAAAAAGTAGTTCTAGCCGCTGGAGATACCTTCCGCGCGGGGGCAATTGAACAGTTAGAGATCTGGGGTGAGCGAGCTGGTGTCGATGTGATTAAGCATCAAGAAGGTTCTGATCCAGCGGCCGTGATCTTTGATGCAATTCAAGCCGCCAAATCCCGAAAAGCAGATATTCTCCTCTGCGACACGGCTGGTCGCTTGCAAAACAAAGTAAATCTCATGGAAGAACTGAAAAAGGTTCACCGTGTAGTTCAGCGTGAGATCCCGAATGGGCCCCATGAAGTCATCCTTGTTTTAGATGCCACAACTGGGCAAAATGCCATGGTACAAGCCAAGACATTCGGTGAAGCTGTAAACGTCACAGGCTTAGTACTCTCCAAACTCGATGGCACGGCAAAAGGTGGAATCGTCATCGCTATCAGCAATGAATTAAAGATTCCCGTTAAGTTCATTGGACTCGGAGAAAAAGCCGACGACTTACAAGAATTCAACAGAGATCAATTTTTACATGCATTGTTTAAAGATACGATTGACGAAGATGAGAGTAATTAAGTCCAAGCCCAAAGAACCCCTGCTCAAAAAGGGTTCTTTGGACCATTTACTTTTCGGGGGTACTGTTAACCCAAAACACTTGACACCCACATTCCAATCCTTTATAGTTAGTACCTGTAAATGTGATTGCCTTGACAGGCATAAATGAGGTGACTCCCAATGTTGGAGCAAACCACTAAGATGAATTTGTTGTATGACTTTTATGGATCACTTCTCACGGAGAAACAACAATCTCTCCTCGAACTGTACTACTTAGAAGACTGGTCGCTCTCGGAGATTGCCGAACATCAAGGGACTTCACGTCAAGCGGTGTTTGAAGCGATTAAACGGGCACAAGCGACACTTACGGGTCTAGAAAATAAACTATCCTTAGTCACGAAACATAGAACACGTCAAGAGCTCATCGCAGAACTACGTTCTCAGCTAGAAACGGATGCAAATGCGCGAGCTATGGCCGAACCGATCATAACAAAACTATTAGAGATTGATTGAAAATAAAACTAGGGAGGTGTACGGATGGCATTTGAAGGATTGTCTGAGCGACTACAATCAGTTATGTCGAAGCTAAGAGGTAAAGGAAAAGTTACCGAGGCCGATGTAAAAGAAGCAATGCGTGAAGTACGTCTCGCTTTACTAGAGGCAGATGTAAATTTTAAAGTAGTAAAAACGTTTATCGATCGCGTAAAAGAACGTGCGATTGGCCAAGAAGTACTAAAAAGCTTAACACCGGGTCAACAAGTCATCAAAGTCGTTCATGAAGAATTGACCACTTTGATGGGTGGAGAGCAAGTTAAGTTAAATACCGCACCTAAATCCCCTACGATTATTATGATGTCTGGTTTGCAGGGGGCAGGTAAAACTACTCATACTGGAAAGCTTGCGAAATTCCTACAAAAGCAAAACCGGCGCTCGCTCTTAGTCGCAGCAGACGTATACCGTCCAGCAGCGATTAAACAGCTACAAGTCCTTGGAGAACAAATCGGTGCTTCTGTCTTCACACTCGGAGATAAGGAAAGCCCCATAAAGATTGCAATAGAGGGCGTAGCGAAGGCGAAAGCAGAGGGCTTTGATTATGTATTTATCGATACAGCCGGTCGCTTGCATATTGATGAAGATATGATGAATGAGCTTCGTCAGATTAAGGAGCAAACACAGCCCCACGAGATCTTGTTAGTAGTGGATTCGATGACAGGTCAAGATGCGGTAAATGTCGCGGATCACTTTAACCAAGAGCTAGGACTTACAGGGGTTGTACTCACTAAGCTTGATGGTGACACTCGTGGGGGAGCGGCGCTTTCTGTTAAGTCGGTTACAGACTGCCCGATCAAGTTTGTTGGTTTGGGTGAGAAAATGGATGCAATCGAGCCTTTCCATCCAGACCGCATGGCATCTCGGATTCTCGGGATGGGTGATGTTCTCAGTTTGATCGAAAAGGCGCAATCAGCTGTCGATGAAGAGAAAGCACGCGAACTTCAAAAGAAGATGCGGACACAAAGCTTTACACTCGATGATTTTTTAGATCAAATTCAACAGATGAAAAACATGGGGCCACTTGAAGATATGCTTGCGATGCTTCCAGGAGCAAACAAGTTGAAAGGGGTCAAAGACCTCAACGTCGATGAGAAAAAAATAGGACGAATCGAAGCGGTTATTCGTTCAATGACTCAGGCCGAGCGTGAGCAACCTGAGATTATCAATGCAAATAGACGAAAACGGATTGCACTTGGTAGTGGAACTTCGGTGCAGGAAGTGAACCGTCTTCTCAAGCAGTTTGAAGATATGAAAAAGATGATGAAGCAAATGGCTCAGATGACGAAATCGAAGAAAAAGAGAAAAGGATTTAAGTTTCCTTTCCTTGGATAGCGTGATATAATGATGAATTTGTGAAACCCTAATTAGGAGGTGAAGAATCAATGGCAGTGAAAATCCGTCTAAAACGCATAGGTGCGAAAAAAGCTCCTTTCTACCGTGTAGTCGTTGCTGACTCTCGTGCTCCACGTGATGGTCGTTTTATCGAGGAGATCGGTTACTACAACCCGATTGCTCAACCAGCTCAAGTGAAAATTGATGCTGAAAAAGCAAAAAAATGGTTGGCTACTGGTGCTCAACCATCTGATACCGTACGTAACTTGTTCCGTAAAGAAGGTATCCTTGAATCAAAATAATGTTACGATCCGATCCGATAGCGGAATGGGTGAACTGATTTGAAAGAAGTAGAGTTTTTAAAAGTAGGTCGTTTTCTTGGCACACATGGTATTCGCGGTGAAGTTAAACTTCTTTCAGAGACTGACTTCCCGGAAGATCGCTTTGCACCTGGACAGGTGTTAATGCTACAACACGCAACACTTACAGCGCCACTCCCTTTGACTGTAGAGAGGAGTCGCCCTCATAAAAATGCTTACTTGGTGAAGTTCCGAGAATGGGATAACATCAATCAAGCAGAACCTTTCAAGGGAGGAACTTTCGTAGTTCCTGCGACAGATGTTGTCTCTCTTGATACAGAAGCGGGTGAGTATTACTTCAAGGATATTATTAGCTGCGAAGTAGTTACAACTGAGGGACGCAGGGTGGGTAAGGTAAAGGAAATTTTAACCCTTCCAGCCAATGATGTTTGGGTCGTGGCGACAGAGGATGGGAACGAGATCCTTTTGCCTTATATTGATGACATTGTCAACGAGATCGATGTGGCTTCAAAACAGATTACGATTGATTGGATGGAAGGACTGGAATAATTGGCACAGATTCGCTTTGATGTATTAACTCTTTTTCCTGAGATGTTTCATGGATTCTTATCTACTAGTATCATCCGTAAAGCTCATGAAAAAGGGCTCATTGAGACGAATGTAACCAATTTTCGTCAGTTTGCCACCGATAAGCATCAGACTGTCGACGATACTCCGTATGGCGGCGGTGGAGGTATGGTATTAAAACCACAACCTTTGTTTGATGCAGTCGATCATCTGCTTCAGGATGTTAGCAAGCATCCACCGATTCTGTTGATGTCTCCACAAGGGGCTCCTTTTACGCAAAAAAAAGCAGAGGAGTTAGCAGAGCATTCGCATCTGATGTTCCTTTGCGGGCATTATGAAGGATTTGATGAGCGAATTCGCCAACACTTGGTGACGGAAGAGATCTCCGTTGGGGATTTTGTACTCACTGGTGGAGAACTCCCAGCAATGGTCATCATTGACAGTGTGAGCCGATTAATCCCTGGTGTGCTCGGTAATCATGATTCAGCAGTGATGGATTCGTTTTCAAACGGGCTTTTAGAGTATCCACATTACACGAGACCAGCTGAATTTCGTGGGTTGGAAGTACCTGATATTTTATTGTCTGGTCATCATGCGAATATGGAGAAATGGCGCAGAGAACAGTCACTAAAGCGAACATGGACACGAAGGCCCGACCTTCTGAAGTCAGCTCCGTTGACAGAAGAAGACCGGAAGTTCTTGCGAATGTTGGAACAAAAGAAGCGATCCGAATAATTGTGTTTCAGTAGTGGCTTATGTTAAAATATCTCCGTTCATGATTTGCTTAGAAGCGGATAAAAAAATACCTTAAGGAAGGGAGGCACAAACGATTATGCATCCAATTTTGAAAAGCGTATCCGAATCTCAAATTCGTCAAGATATTCCTTTATTCCGTGCCGGTGATACTTTGAAAGTGCACGTGAAAGTAAAAGAGGGACAACGCGAGCGTATCCAGATTTTCGAAGGCGTGGTAATTCAACGTCGTGGTGGTGGTATCTCCGAA
This sequence comes from Thermoactinomyces sp. DSM 45891, assembly GCF_900119485.1. Classification (GTDB taxonomy): domain Bacteria; phylum Bacillota; class Bacilli; order Thermoactinomycetales; family Thermoactinomycetaceae; genus Baia. The sequence goes on along the minus strand of NZ_FPJZ01000001.1, from coordinate 322,398 downwards.
ACTTTCACCGTTCGTAAAATTTCTTACGGAGTGGGAGTAGAGCGTACTTTCCCAATCCATTCTCCACGTATCGATAAGATCGAAGTATTACGTCGTGGTAAAGTACGTCGTGCGAAATTGTTCTACCTACGTAGCTTACGTGGTAAAAAAGCACGTATTAAAGAAATCCGTACTGAGAAATAATAAGAGTACACATAGAAAAGGGCTTGGGTTTTGAATCCAGCCCTTTTACTGTATTTTTGCTTACCAATGCTATGTAGGAGGGATCTATGGACCATCAAGAATTTATTCCACGTTCGGAGCGTTTGAAAAAGCAGCAGCCTCAAAGTCAAACTTCTCTTCCTTCGCGTTCGAGTCGTAATCGAGGAGAGGGAAAAGGGAAGAACTCGTATCGAGATTGGGCGATCGCGCTTATTGCTGCTCTGGCTCTTGCCTTTTTAATTCGAGGATTTGTACTGGAGCCATTTCATGTTTCAGGTCCCTCTATGCAAAATACCTTAGCTTCCAGTGATAAGGTAATGGTAAATAAGCTTATCTACAAAGTGCGTGCCCCGAAACAGGGAGAAGTAGTTGTTTTTCGCAGTAAAGACAAGATTGATTTGATTAAACGGATTGTGGCTCTTCCGGGAGAGACGGTAGAAGTGAAAAATAATCAGTTGTTGGTAAACGGAAAAGAAGTGAAAGAACCATACTTATCATCCTCTACCAAAACGGTTGACTTTGCCCCTGTTAAAGTACCAAACGGGCAGGTATTTGTCTTAGGAGATAATCGTTCTAATAGCACAGATAGTCGAGTTTTAGGTCCAGTCTCTACAGGTGAGATCGTAGGGAAGGCCTCCTTCGTATATTGGCCGATATCCCATTTTTCGGGTTTATAGTTTTGAAATAGGATGTGTAAATATGAGTATTCAATGGTTTCCGGGTCACATGGCCAAAGCTCGCCGGCAAGTGACAGAAAAGCTAAAGTTGGTCGATGTTGTATTTGAATTATTAGATGCACGTTTACCAATCTCTAGCCGTAATCCGATGATGGGCGAAATTGTGGCACAAAAACCACGAGTGATTCTCCTGACCAAATGCGATTTGGCTGATCCAAAAGCGAATAAGGAATGGGTGGCTTATTTTCGGGAGCAAGGTGTTGGCGTACTAGAAGTGGATGCAAAGACGGGCAAAGGAGTGAACTTAATTCAATCTGTTACAGATAAGCTCCTTCAGCCATTATTTGAAATACGTCAGCGCAAAGGGATTTTAACGCGCCGTGTTCGTGCGATGGTTTTAGGAATTCCAAATGTAGGGAAGTCATCCTTGATTAATCGATTGGCTAAGAGAGCGGCAACGGTAACAGGTGATCGCCCTGGTGTTACCAAAGCTCAGCAATGGATTAAAATCGGACAAAATCTAGAGCTTCTAGACACGCCTGGGATCTTATGGCCAAAGTTTGAAGATCATGGAGTTGGGCTTCGTCTTGCTCTAAGCGGTGCGATCAAAGAAGAGATCCTACCGATTGAAGAAGTGGCAGTACATGGGATTGCATACCTCAAGGAGCGTTATGCTACCGAACTTATGGCCCGTTACAAGCTACAGGATTCTGCCCTTTCGCAAGAGTCTTATGAGACACTTCAAGAGATCGGAAAAAAGCGTGGCTGTATCCAGCGTGGCGGAATTATAAATACCGAAAAAGCAGCTGAGATTTTCCTAAATGATCTACAGGGCGGTATGATTGGAAGAATCTCCTTTGAATATCCGGGCGATGAATTTTTTACAGAGGAACAGGATGTACAAAGAGATGAGTAGAACCATTGCAGATTGGAAAAAGCGGCTCTCATCTCTGGAGAGAATAACAGAAAGTGAACTGACAGAACTACATGCAGATTCAAGAATGGGCGTCCAAAAACTCCTTCAATCCTACTTAAAGCAACAAGAAAAGGCGCAGGCGGAGCAGATGCGGGTTGAAGGGATGTGGCGATTTGAGCGTAGGTTATGGGAACAAGGGAAGAAATGGATTGCTGGGGTAGATGAAGCAGGCCGAGGTCCTTTAGCAGGCCCTGTGGTGGCAGCTGCTGTCATATTACCATCCGACTTTGATGCAACAGGGTTAAATGATTCCAAGCAAGTAAAGAAAGAAGAACGAAATCGGCTACGCCAAAAGATTGAGCGAGAAGCAATTGCAGTGGGTGTTGGAGTAATAGATGTACCTTACATAGATCGGTATAATATTTTGCAAGCTACTTATCAGGCCATGCGAGTCGCACTCAGCCAACTACAACCCATTCCTGACTTGATCTTAGTTGATGCTGTTAAGATTCCCCGAGTAACCATCTCCCAACACGGTATCATCAAAGGTGACTCCCAAAGCCACTCCATCGCCGCTGCCTCGATTATCGCGAAGACAACTCGAGACGAATATATGATCCAATTAGCAGACAAATATCCAGACTATGGCTTTGAAAAGCACATGGGATACGGGACCCCCGAACACTTACAGGCTATGGAAGTACTCGGAGTTACTCCTGAACACCGATCATCATTTGCACCCGTTCGAGCCGTATTATGTTCCAGTTAAATCCAATTTCATCAAATAATTGACAGAATTATACAACTTCTGGTAATCTACCCTTATAACGGTTTTCTTCGGAGGCGCTTAGTTATGAAAGATGTGCGTAAACAAATAGGAACCCTGGGGGAAGAAGTTGCAGCACAGTTGCTAGAAGAAAAGGGTTATCAGGTCTTAACACGTAATTGGCGTTCCCAATTAGGTGAGCTCGATTTAATCGTGACGAATCAACGAGATTTAGTATTTGTAGAAGTACGAACCACAACAAGCACCCGTTTTGGTTACGGCTTTCAATCTGTGGATGGAAAGAAACAACAACAAGTTAGAAAGATTGCGCTTCAATACGTTCTCAACCATGTGAAACGACCGTATTCCTTGCGGTTTGATGTCATTTCGGTTCTCTTAAATCGTCAAACAGGACAAGCTATCGAGACAGAGCATTTTGAAGGAGCGTTTTGAGAAGGATAAATAGAGAAGGGGACCTGGTTTAAAAGGTCTCCTTCTCTATTTACGGGGACGGATCTGATAGATACAATGTTTCCCTCCTTTGGCTTTACACTCTACTTGCTCTACCTCTGCATCCAAAATACCGCGGAACAAAGAGAGTTCGCTTCCACATGCTTGCAGATATTGGTGTGCCACGGTATGAATAGGACAGTTATATTCCGTTAAGGTATAAGTATCCTTTTCCACACCTTCTATCCACTCGGCCATATATCCCTTTTCTTGTTGAATAGAGGCTAATTTGGACACTTGCTCGGAGAGAGGAAGACCGTTCATGAGAGGTTGAATGGCTTCCTTTAAGCGTTCTTCCCTCCGGTGAAATAATTGATCGATGGTTTCTTTGCCGTGAAGTGATTCTAAGTCTTGTAAAAAATCAAGTGTTAAATCACTATAATGCTTTGGGAAGAATACTTCTGCTTTCTCAGTAAGGGAGTAGACGGATGTAGGTCTCCCCATCGCTTGACGTATCAGAGTTGTTTTGAGTAGCTGATCTTTTTCAAGAACTTGTAGGTGCTTTCTCACGGCAATATTAGAGATTTCTAAGATATTTGCTAACTCTTGTGCGCTCATGGATCCACTTTTTCGAAGTAGAGTTAGGATTTGTTGACGTGTATAGCTCATTGGTTCAGACATAGCAAACGCCTCCTCCCACTAAAATAATCTCGCTCCTTCATAATACCTCCACTTTAGTTTAGACTCCCTATCAAATCTGTCAAGTGATCCTCTCCAGAAACCGATTCAATTAATTCAATCTGTTCCCCATCAGGACCTCCAATAAATAAGATCTTGGTCTGATCTGATAATGTAATAGGCCCCTCGATGATGGGGATTTGGTATTGCATACAGATCTGTTCCCATTCTGTCAAATGGCTTACTTCGATAGCAAAGTGATAGGTGGAGGGTGGGGGTGTTGGTACCGCTTGGTTAATGGATATCAATTCTAATCTCCATCCATTCCCTTGAAGCCAGATGATTTCTTCCTCTTCTAGATAAAAGTGTTGATGGACTTGTAATCCAAATAGTTTTTGATAGAAAGGAGACGAGATCTGTAGATTACAAACTTGGATTGCTACGTGGTGCAGATATATGTTTGTGGGGATCGGAATCGCATGATACATGAACACTTCTCCTTTATTATAGAATGAGGTTCATATCACCAAACTCATGCCAATAATACTGATGTTCGATCGCTTCCTGATAAGCATGAAGGATTCGTTCTGGATCGATCAGAGAGGAGAGAAGGTCGAGATGGCTTGCTTCTGGCTCATGAAATCCTGTAATTAGCCCATCTACGACACGGAGTTTTGTAGTGGCTGTGATATGTAGATTGGTCCAACCGGTTTGGGGAATGAGCTCGCCATCACTATCAATCGATGTCTCTAAAGCCCTTATTACTGTTGTACCAACTGCTATGACCCGCTTCCCGTGTTTCTTCGCTGTGTTGATCTCTTCAACAGTGTTAACAGGAATGAAGTATTCTTCAGTATGCTTTTTAGGATCTAGATACGCCTGGTCATCGAGTAAATAACTAAGTCCTGTATGGAGCTGAACATAAGCAATTCTCACTCCTTTTTGCTGTAGTTTCAGTAGTAATTCCCAACTAAAAGCTCTTCCAGCAGAAGGCATCTCTACCGAACCTGGCACGGTTCCATAAACGGTTTGGTAATAGTCTAGATCCCACGGATGAGTGATATATTCATAGCGAATCGGTTCACCTAGAGCATAGAAACACTCAAGTAGATGATTTCCAGATTGGGAAAACTGTAGGGTTACAAGCGAAGTATCTAATAGCGAAGTAACGGTTGCTTGGAGATAAGGAGCGAAAAGGAATTTATCTTCTAACTTAACTCCAGCGGCTACGATTAACGCTTCCCAGTTCATAGTATTGATTCGTCGTGCAAGTCTAATCTCTACTTGCGATTGTAAGAGTACATGGTCCCGTATCCAATCCACTTGAAAAACAGCTGGGATGGTTCGACTGGCATTTAGTACTAACAAATCGTCTTTTTCCAGATAGGAATCGATATGTTGAAACAGAGTATGTGTGGTTTTACCCGTTTGGCGATGTAAAACCATACATTTTACATGATCACGGCGAATGCCACGGCGTTCAGGTGGCGAGGATGCATGAAGGGAGTCTGGTAAGTAGAAGGAGAGGGATTTTGTCATGATAAGGCCCCTCTTTTTTGTAGGAACTCTGTAGCTTGTATTCGTTCACCATTTTCCGTTGATTCAGCTGAAGCTAAGTGTAAAAATACATCTACGACCTCATTTGGATCAACGAGATCGTAATTGCAATCTGGTACTGCTAAAGCATGCATTTCTGTGTCCATTTCACCTGGATCGACCATATTCATTCGAACCCCAGTACCGTCTAACTCATCAGCCCATGTCTGGGTTAATCCTTCTAGCGCAAATTTGGAGATCCCATAAGCCCCCCAACCACGATAGCCTGTATGTCCTGCTTCTGAAGTTACATTGATGATCGAACCCTTTTTCTCTTGTAGCATCTTTGCCACCACTCTCCTTGTGACGAGAAAAGGCCCCACTGCGTTTACACGAAGAACGTCTTGGTAGTCACCTTCGGGATAATCGGCCAGAAGGGGCATGGGGCTAGGTCCTAATATGGATGCGTTATTAATTAAGACATCAATGGTACCAAATGTTGCTTCAGTCAATGCCACAAATCGTTCTACATCACGAGATATCGACAGATCGGCAGTTATGGCTAATACTTCCATTGCTCCTTGTTGTACCGCTTCCTTTTTTACTTGGAGTAATTTCGTTTCTTCTCGGGCACAAATAGCTAATCTTGCTCCTTTTTTAGAAAATGCTAGCGTTAAAGCACGTCCTAGCCCTTTTGATGCTCCAGTGATCATAATAACCTGATTTGAGGATATTGACATATAAATCGCTCCTTTGGATTTCATGAATAGTACGCTTTTATAAGGGTTGTTGTTTATTTTTAAACTTAATTAACCATTTAGTTAAATAAGTTATATCTACATCTTAGCTCCTTCGCAATAATCTGTAAAGAGGAAATGAATGTGATACTTCATCTTTTTATGCGAATGATAATATAAAATTTTTTCTAAAAATAGGTTCTTGATTACAGTAGACATCATGATTCTCTTGCTTTAACTCTTAGAATATTCCTTGAGGTGAATGAATAAATACTACGAAGAACGATAAAAGGGATGATTAGGGGAGGGTTGCTTATGAGTCAGGGACAAAAAAGAATGTTTATGAGTCAAGAAAAGAATTTGTATTTTCCAAAGGTAAGTGTTTTAATATCTGCTTTTAATCGTCCTCACATGTTGAAGAAGGCGTTGGAGAGTGTACTGAATCAAACATATCCCAATATTGAAATCATTATCGGGGACGATAGTACGGATGATGGAGTAGAGTCTTTGGTTAAGCCTTATTTAAATGCTTATGATCACATTAAGTATGTGCGAAATGCAGAGGCAAGTAGAAACTTATCTGGCTTTGCGAACACTCTAACCTTGTTTAGTATGGCTACGGGAGAGTTTGTTAACTTTCTACATGATTATGATTTTTTTCATCGAGAAAAAATCGAAAAAATGGTACATTCCTTTCTCCAACTACCGAATGTCAAATTGGTCACTTCTTACAGACAGATAGTCGATGACGCTGGAAGTGAACTCCCTCCAGTAGTAAGTACAGCTAAATTATTTCATCAAAATTCTCTTATTAATGGAAAAAATCTTGGGAAGCTCATGCTTAGTCAGTTTACTAATTTTATAGGGGAATCTACGACTGTATTATTTAGAAAAAGCGATCTCATGGAAGGCTGGTCAAGGTATGGAGGTGTTCATCATGTTGTCTTAAGTGATGTAGCTACTTGGATGTCTCTGCTCGCTCAAGGAGATGCAGTATATATCGCTGAACCATTAAGCTACTCTAGGATTTATCTAGGCCATAATCAGATGAATCCAGCAGATTTAGAGCTAGGATGTATAGCAGAATGGGCAAGTATTCTGCTGAGTTCATTTGAAAACCAATTGATTGAATTGACTGAGTATAAAGGTTATCTCAGGCAGTGGAATGAACGTTGGGACTCTCGTATTCATGAATTAATGGCGATTGAAAATCAAGCATTTATTATGCAGGGAGTGCGTAACAAATGTTTGAGACTACTAGAGGACATTCCACAGGTGTGTAGCATATAGCAACCATTACTGTGGATTTGTATATAAAGTGAGGGGATTCGCTAATTAAACCGATACCATTTCTCCGTCCTAATGTAGTGAAGTGCGAATTATATCTAAAGTATCTTTTGCAAATTGATGAAAATCGGATTTATTCGAACTATGGCCCCTTGAACGATACTTTCGAAGAACGGATTCTGCAAGAGTTTTTCGAAGGGGAGGGTGCGGTTAGCACAGTTAATAATGCAACTATTGGCCTAATGCTTGCTATTTCAGAAAGTATGAGGCCAAATGGTCGATATGCGCTAATGCCTAGTTTTACCTTCTCAGCTACCCCTTTAGCGGCTGTTTGGTGTGGATTAGAGCCTTATTTTATTGATATTCATGAAGATGAATGGTCTATGAATGTAGATATATTAGAGGACACCTTGAAAAAGCTAGGAGACCAGGTTGCAGTTGTCGTTCCATATGCAACCTTTGGAACCTGTATAGACCTGACCTATTATAACGATTTACAGAAGAAGGGCATCCCAGTGGTTGTGGATGCAGCAGCTAGCTTTGGAGCAAGAGATACGTATGGACATTTTGGGAAGGGTTTTTTAGGGAGTATTATATACAGCTTTCATGCTACTAAGGGGTTTGGAATTGGTGAGGGAGGACTGGTATACAGTGGTGATCAGACGCTCATCTCCAATGTGCGGCAAGCGGGTAATTTCGGTTATAAGGAGAGTAAGGAATCGACTTTAAAAGGGCTCAATAGTAAGCTGTCCGAATACATGGCTGCTATTGGTTTGGCAACATTGGATGTATTTGAACAGAAGGTTGAATCCAGAAAGCAGATTAAAAAATGGTATTTGGAGCAGATGGACAAATGGAATTTATTTGAGAAAGGGTGGAGAGTTCAAAATTGCTCAGGGGAGCTTGTGACTCAACTCCTCTCTGTTCTCAGTCCACAAGGTGAAAATCATCAAATCATAGATCATTTAGGTAAACAAGGGATTGAGACGCGATGCTATTTTTCCCCGCCTTGCCACAGACAAAAACAATTTTCTTCTAGCAATCAATCTACGATGTACATGACGGAATGCATTTCAGATCGTATTATCAGCCTGCCATTTTGGGAGGAGATTGATAGGGAGCATGTAAAACAAATTGTCAAAGCACTAGCAAATACATTACATAGGGGTGAGTAGTCTGGAACATACATCTTCCTATTACTGTCCATGTTGTAAGAATCACATTGCACAATTTATTCCTTTGCATAAAAATTTCTTTGAACCAGAATCATTTCATTTGGAAAATTGGAATCCCAAAACAGAAATTTGTTCGATGTGTATGGCTATGGATCGTGAAAGACTTTATGTATGGTTTATGGAAAGAGAAACCGATTTATTTATGGCCCCAAAAGTTGTGTTTCATATTGATCCTGAAAAAGAAAAAAATGTAAAGAATAAGCTTGCTATTCACTCGAATCTCTACTATGTGTCTGGCGATTTGAAACCGCTAGATCCATGGACTAAGGCACTAGATGTTACGAATCTTTATTATGAAGATCATTCCTTTGATGTCATAATATGCAGCCACATACTTGAAAATATTTCGGAAGATCGTAAGGCGATGGGTGAGCTTTACAGAGTGATGAAAGTCGGAGGCTGGGGGATTATGCAAGTGCCTCTGGCGACGAATGTGGCGATGAGTTTTGAGGATGAGCGAGTTATGACTGCAGATGATCGGGCTAGAGCCTATGGCCATCCAAATCATGTGCGAGTATATGCGAAAGAAGATTATATAAAGAGACTCGAATCAGTCGGTTTTAGAGTCGAGTTGTACAATATTGCAGAGAGATATTCTATCAAAGAAGCACATAAATTAGGTCTTTCTAAAGAAGATAATCTTTATATTGTGCATAAGGATGCATAATCGTCTTCCTAAAAGTACGTTTTCATATAGATGACTAGTAAGATAAGAGTCATCTATTTTTATGTTTTGTTCAAGAAAATGAGCAGGATTATGTCAAAAGATGCCGAATGATTACCATATTATGGAGCAGGTGTTTGGGGGATAATCATTTGTATGCAAAGATCTATAGTGCATCCGTATTAGGAATCCATGGGTTTGTCGTAGAGGTAGAGGTAGATATTAGTAATGGGTTACCTGCTTTTGATATAGTGGGTCTTCCTGACTCAGCAGTTCGGGAATCCAGAGAGCGAGTTCGGGCGGCTGTTAAAAATAGTGGAGTAAACTTTCCCTTACAGCGTATTACGACGAATCTAGCTCCGGCAGATATTAAAAAGGAAGGTGCTAGCTTTGATCTAGCGATTGCGATGGGGATCCTCTTAGCTAGTGACCAAATGGTTGGGACAAGTGTAGATAAAACGATTTTTTTAGGTGAATTATCCCTAGATGGATGTTTACGCCCCCTACATGGAATTTTACCGATGGTAATGTGTGCACAAGAGCAAGGGTTTAGCAAGGTATTAGTACCTGTCGCCAATTATGCAGAAGCATGTTTAGTAAATGGAATTGAAATCATCCCTCTACAGACACTGCAAGAGTCAGTTGCCTACTTAAAGGGAGAGTGGCACCCAGATGCTGTAGAAATCGCTACCACGATCGAACAAACGAAGTGGACTCAACCAGACTTAAAAGATGTCCAAGGACAGCAACATGTAAAACGAGCGATGGAAGTGGCTGCTGGAGGCGGGCATAATTTAATGCTAATCGGCCCTCCGGGCTCTGGGAAGACGATGCTTGCAAGACGAATTCCAAGTATTCTTCCCTGTATGAATCGACAAGAGTCTCTAGAAGTAACGAAGATCTATAGTATAGCTGGTCTGCTATCTGAGAGGGGGAAACTTGTCCAAGAACGACCCTTCCGCTCCCCACATCATACCGTCTCTTCGATTGGAATCGTAGGAGGCGGACAAATCCCAAAGCCGGGGGAGGTCAGCTTGTCCCATCGAGGCGTATTATTTTTAGACGAATTACCCGAATTTTCAAAGTCAGCATTGGAGGTTCTTCGTCAACCTCTAGAAGATAAAGAGGTTACTCTTAGTAGATCGAAGATAACATTGTCGTTTCCGTCTGATTTTATGTTGATCTCATCTATGAATCCATGCCCGTGTGGATTCTATGGGTACGAGGAAGACCGAAGCTGCACTTGCACCCCACATCAAGTACAAAGATATCGCTCTCGTATCTCTGGGCCTCTGCTCGATCGGATTGATCTGCATGTGGAGGTACCGCGAGTAAACTTTGAGACGATATCTTCTAAGTCTGTACCTGAGTCTTCGGTGGAGATTCGATCAAGAGTGAATCAAGCGAGACAAATTCAACAAGAGCGATTTAAAGAATCAGCAACCCTTTGTAACAGTAGCATGGTACCAGTTCAAATTCGGAAATATTGCGAATTAGATCAAGATGGAAAAGGACTATTACATCAATCATTTGATCGACTTGGATTAAGTGCAAGGGCGCACGATCGAATTTTAAAGGTAGCACGTACGATTGCAGATCTTGCGGGTGAAGAGAAAATCCAGGTAGCCCATGTGGCAGAAGCGATTCAGTACCGGGCTTTGGATCGGAAGTTCTGGGGCTAGATTATTTAGCTTTGACTTTTGCCCATTCATTACGATATAGCAGATGACGAAACTCTTCTCTAGCTGACTGGAGTGCTTCAAAGAGTTTCACTCCTTCTGCATAGTTTCCAATACCCATCGCTTGTCGATAGGATCTCTCGATGGGGGCTACTACTTCCTGAAAGTAGTAATTGGCTCGATTTGTAAAATGGGATTTTTGTGCTCGAGCGATTTGCTGTTCACTTGCTGGGGTGCTTTTGGACTTAGACCCTTTTTTCGCCATGCTTTACTCCTCCTACAATATCAACTAAATGAATGATCGATACTATATTTATGTTATAAAAATGATAAATATTGTTATTATTTATCACGATATTTCTGTAGAGTTCCGTACCGCATCCCAATGGACAATTCAACCAATTGTGTTGGATATATTAAAAAAATGCGGTTCATTCACAGTTAAAGTGAATAAATCGCATTTTTAGTCTTCTTTAGTCCTCATGAACAGAAATGAATGGGGGATACTGGGATTCCTGCTTTTATCAAGTCTTGAGCGAAAGTAGAGTTTATAGAAACATTAGTGCAACCCATTAATGTAAGTACGGATAAAGTGTACTCTTCGTCAGATAGTTTGATTAAACGTAATGTTAGATTTTGATTATCAACTAATTTTGCCCCCTGTGGGTCACAAACATCTGAACTAGGAGTAGGATTAGGAACTGAAGGAATCCCTATGTGAAGAAGTTTACTTGCATGGTCATCATCAATAACAGTTGCATCCTTGGTACAGGCGTTGCTTCCACCGGATCCGAAAACAGTAGTTGTTACTACGAGAAGATTTCTGTTTATATAATCATTATAAGCAACCCCAACGTAAACATTATATGTCAGAGCCATTTTATCATTCTCCTTTCGTCTTCCGTATATAAAATATGCTTGTATTTATTTTTGTGCACGGCTGTGGTTAACCAAAAAATAGAAATTAAGGAGGGGACATAATGATTTAAGTATTTGTATTCGCTTGATGAAAGCGGCTCTTTACTGCATCCCAATGGACAACGTTCCACCAATGCTTAATGTACTCTTTTTTGCGATTTGGATATTTGAGGTAATAAGCGTGCTCCCAGACATCTAGACAGAGAAGAGGAACACCGTCCCATTGGGAGAGGATTTGTTGTTTTTCTATTTGTAAGATTTCGAGCCTTAGTGTACGAGGGTTCCATGCAAGGATAACCCAGCCTCCTGTTATTTTTTCGGCTATGGTAGAGAAGTGGCTTTTAAAAGTAGAGAATTTCCCGAAATCGGCCTGAATCTGTTTTATGAGTGATCCTGTGGGGACTCCCCCACTGTTTGGTTTGATACAATCCCAAAAAATCGTATGTAGATAGTGTTCCATACCGTTATAGGCGGCTTCTCGCTCCCAATGCCTCATTTGATCAAAGTTGTGAGTTTGACGAGCTTTTTCGATTTCGAGTTCAGCGATATTTAAGTCTGCTACGTATTTTTTGTGATGCTCACTATGATGAATACGCATTGTTACTTCATCAATGTGGGGTTCTAATGCATGGTAGGGAAAAGGGAGTGAGGGGAGTTGGTGTTGACCGATCGGGACCCTTTGAACTGTGGGGATAACATTGCTTACCCTGGATGTATGAAGGCTATGATTTGTGTATATATGGGATTGATTATGATTGTGGGTTGTGTGACGAGCCTGAAGGTACTTTTCATATTTATTTTGGGCGCTTAGTACTTTATAGAAATAAGCATCAATTTCTCCAATTGATGAATGAGGGCTACTTGCCATTTGTTCAATTTGACGATAAGCAGTTTCGATCGCTGTTAAATGCTTGATTGAGACATCATCATGATCGGTAAGATCTCTTTGATGTTTTAGCCAATGTTGATGGATTCGACAAGTATTAATAATCCACGTTTTGATCCAATCAAACACGTATACATAGTAAGGGTTGTTCATAAGTATGCTCCTTTTCATATCTGTTCTTATATGTATGTTTGGAAGAAAGAGGGCATGTGTGGAAGTGGAGTACAAATAAAGAAACACAAACAAAAACAAGAAGACAAAAAATCTTCTATGTTTCTGTTTGGTTTTTTTAGGTATTATTTTGTTTTCCTCCAATAAACACCATTTTGATCAATGGGTTTTATCTCATCATGGATCACTGCGCGGTTCCGATAATCGTGTACGGCGGCTTTACATTGATTAATATTGTAATCATCAATAATGATATAGCCACCTATCGAAACTCTAGGATAAAGATTTGCTAGACTATCCCATGTGGAAGAATACATGTCCCCATCTAATCTCGCTATCGCTATTTTTTCGATCGGTGCAGTAGGAAGAGTGTCCTTGAACCAACCTTTTAAGAATTTTACATTATCATCCAATAGATTGTATTTTTTAAAATTATCTACCACTTCTTCTAAGGAGACTCTTAAGTAGTCCATCGTATGAAAGGATGAATGTGTATCAGCTGGATGGCTTGGGTCAGGAGGAGGTAATCCTTCGAATGAATCTGCAACCCAAACTTTTCGATCTGTAATCCCATAAGCTTTCAAAAAACCTTGCATAAAAATGCATGCACCACCTCGCCAAACTCCTGTTTCGATAAAATCTCCCTCTATGTTCTCCGTCATGACTGACTCCATACATTGATGTAGGTTATTCATACGTTCTATACCAATCATACTGTGAGCAATCGGAGGCCAATCGAGTCCGGATTGCCTGGTTTCCGTTGTTGGATTAAACATAATGTTACTTGGATGATGATAGTTTTTTTCATGCTCAATCCATATTTCAAATAGAATTGCTTTTTTGAGTAGATCTAAATATAGATCTTCAGCCTGATTTTTTTTCATTCCATCTCCTCCATTCTTTTTAATCTATGAATATGAATGAAAAATGTGAAATGAAATGTATATCATGTGATCCACTATGTAGAGACTAAAAAACATGCTATCCAGAAATGCGACTCATTTTTGGATAGCATGTTTATATTCTTATACTTTATCGAGGAACTCTGGTTTTTTGTAGTCAGGGTCTTGTTTCTGGCGTTCTCGTTCGGCGCGTTCTTCAGGAGTTAAGAACTTGGGAGAAATCCGATTGTTTTTTTTATCTCGGTAAAAGATAAAGCCACCGATAATATATAAACTACCTATTAATAAAAGTAAACCCCAAAGAAAGCGAAGCCATCCGAAGCCTTCACCAGCAGCGGAATAAAAGATTACCTCCCGGATTTCTGTCCAGCCGTAAATGCCTGCGACGCCAGGGAGACAGAGGAGGAGAATGGCGATGATACGTTGGTAGATGGGTTTCATAAAAAAACCGCCTTTCGTTTTTCCAAGTGTTATGTTACCTTAAATGCCAAGTGATTGCTAGTCTGTATGAGCCGTTCTCTGTGATAAGATAGGCTGAAAGAGAGTCTGGACTACGGGAAAGGGGCGAATCTATGCAGAAAGTGTTGATTGTGGGTGGAGGAAAGGGTGGAGCAGCTCTTCTTCGTACTTTATCGGATGTTGAATTTATCGAAGTGATTGGGATTGTTGACTTACTACCTCATACACCAGCTATTGTAGAAGCGAAGCGTAGAGGGATCGCCACTGGATCCGATCTGAATTCATTTTTAGAGCTTACACCTGATGTGGTGATTGAGGTAACGGGTGATGTGGCTGTTTATGATCAGATCCACTCATTGAAATCAAAGAAAACTCTTCTAGTCTCAGGGGATATAGCCAACTTGATGGTGCGCTTGGTTGAAGAGAAGGAGAGCTGGTTTCAAGCTTGGATTCAGCGACAAAAAGAGCTAGAGGCGATTATTGATTCTACCCATGATGGAATGATTGCGGTAAACGCTCAAGGACAGATTACGATTTTAAATGCTTCAGCAGAAAAAATGTTAAAAGTACATAGAACTGAATTAATTGGGAAGCCACTTCGCGAGGTGGTTGGGCATACTCGTTTAGAAGAAGTGCTGCGGACAGGGGAATCAGAACTAAATCAAACGTTTCAGCTACCAAGTGGAACGGAGATTGTCACGAATCGGGTTCCAGTGAAAAATCATGAAGGTAAAGTTATGGGAGCAGTGGCTGTTTTCCGCGAGGTTAGCGAGCTACAACACTTTATCCAAAAAATCATGGATTTAGAGGATATGAAAAGCTATTTGCAAGCGATCATAGACTCATCAGATGATGCGATTTCCGTTGTGGATGTAAATGGGACGGGTCTGTTAATTAACCCAGCTTATACAAGGTTAACCGGACTTCAGCCAGAGGAAGTTATTGGAAAGCCAGCCGAGGTAGATATTTCAGAAGGTGCGGAGAGTATGCATATGAAGGTGCTTCGAACCAGACAGGTGGTTCGGGGAGTACAGATGGAGGTAGGGCCTCATCATCGGGATGTGATCGTGAATGTAGCTCCGATTATCTTACAAGGTGAATTAAAGGGAAGTGTAGCCATTGTTCATGATACCTCGGAATTAAAACAATTAACGCAAGACTTAGAGCGAGCACGAAGCATCATTCGAAAGTTAGAAGCAAAGTATACATTTGATGATATCATTGGTGAGAGTGAGCAGATGCAAATCGCGATGCAACTTGCTAAGCAAGCGGCGGACACTCGCGCTACTGTGCTTCTGCGTGGAGAATCGGGAACGGGGAAAGAGTTGTTCGCGCATGCGATTCACAATGCTAGTAATCGGAAATATAACCAGTTTATTCGAGTAAACTGTGCTGCTTTGTCCGAGTCATTGCTGGAGAGTGAGTTATTTGGTTATGAAGAGGGAGCTTTTACAGGAGCAAAACGGGGTGGGAAAAAAGGTTTATTCGAAGAGGCGAGTGGGGGCACTATATTCTTAGATGAGATCGGGGAGCTTCAACCCAGTATCCAAGCTAAATTGCTACGTGTTCTGCAGGAGCGTGAAGTGATTCGAGTAGGTGGAACCAAGTCAATCCCCATCGATGTCAGGGTAATCGCAGCCACGAATGTTTTTCTAGAACGGGCGATGGAAGAGAAGAATTTTAGAGAGGATCTTTTCTTCCGCCTAAACGTATTCCCGATTATGATCCCTCCTCTCCGCCAACGTGATGGGGATTTAGATCTTTTGGCAATCCACCTCATACGGAAGTTTAATCAAGAGTATGGACGGAATGTGCGTACGATTGCTCCAGAAGCCATTCAGCTTCTATCTCAGTACTCGTTTCCTGGTAATGTAAGGGAATTAGAAAATTTCTTAGGACGGGCTATGATTCATATGACGGTCCAGGAGCAGGCGTTAGCACCGGAACATCTGCCAAAATTTGAATTTCAACAAAATGAAGTCCATGATGTTATTAGAGAGGAAGAGCAGGCTGATGATTTGAAACGTCCCCTAAAGGATTATTTAGTAGATGCAGAAAATCGCTATGTTACACAAATTTATTATGCTTGTGGACAAAATAAGACCCGAACAGCAAAACAGTTAGGAATCTCCATACGAAGTTTATATTATAAATTGGAGCGCGCCCGTATTACATAAAGCACTCTGCAATTTATTGCATGTAAAAGCTTGCATTTTTGCAAAATAATGCAGAATGTATAGCGGTTACTGATGTCATTTCCTTGTTTTATGGTGTTGGCATTGTTCTTGCATAATAAAAGGGTGACTAGCGGCTTCCGATTCGTTATATTTAATTACATTTAGCCACTTAGTTGGTCAAAGAGGTGTAGGTCATCATGAAAATGTTAACAACGTTTGAGCAAGTAGTGAAGTATGCAGAATCTCTTCCTTCTGTAACCGTAGCAGTCGCGGCAGCAGCTGATCAAGAAGTGTTAGAAGCTGTGCTAGATGCTAAGAAGCATCGAATTGCCGACTTTGTATTGTTTGGAGATGAAGAGAAGATTCGCTCGATCGGCTCTGAGATTGGCTTAGATCTGGCGTCAGGGGAAGTGGTACATGCTACCTCGATTGCGGAGGCGTGCTTATTGGCAGTGACGGCTGTTAGTGAAAAACGTGCAGATGTACTGATGAAAGGTATGGTGCAAACCGCTGACTTTCTTCGTGCCGTATTAAATAAAGAAAAGGGCTTACGGGCTGGAAAAGTACTAAGCCATGTTGCTTCATTTGAAGTTCCTGGCTTTGACCATCTAATCCATGTAACAGACCCAGCGTTAAATGTGGCTCCTGAATTAAAGGATAAGGTACAAATTCTTGAAAATGTAATTGATTTCTGCCATTCATTAGGTCTTTCAGAACCGAAAGTAGCGGTGCTCGGCGCAGTAGAAGTCGTAAATCCTTCTATGCAACCTACTTTAGATGCAGCGGCACTGTCCCAGATGAATCGCCGTGGACAAATTAAAGGTGCGATTGTGGATGGACCTTTTGCACTGGATAATGCGGTATCTGTTGAATCTGCAGAGCATAAAGGCATTCATAGTCCTGTAGCTGGTAAAGCAGATGTTTTATTCGTTCCTGACATTGAGGCAGGAAATATTCTTTATAAATCAATGGTTTATTTTGCAAAGGCGAAGATTGGCGCGCTTGTACTGGGTGCAAAGGCTCCGATTGTATTAACATCGCGAGCTGATTCAGCTGAAGCAAAGCTATATTCGATTGCTATGGCTGTACTACAAGCCGACCATTTCAAAAACGGTAATAGTTGAAAGGGGATAGTCTAATGAAACTGTTTGACTACATGGAGAAATATGATTATGAGCAAGTCGTCATTTGTCAAGATAAGAACTCTGGATTAAAAGCGATTATTGCGATTCATGATACTACACTCGGGCCTGCGCTTGGTGGTTTACGCATGTGGACATATGCTACGGAAGAAGAGGCAATGGAAGATGCACTTCGTTTAGCAAGAGGAATGACATATAAAGCGGCAGCAGCGGGTCTTAACCTCGGCGGTGGGAAAACAGTTTTGATTGGAGACCCTAAAAAAGATAAGAGTGAAGAATTATTCCGTTCTCTAGGTCGTTATATCGAAGGATTAAACGGACGTTATATTACGGCTGAGGATGTTGGAACAAGCGTAGAAGATATGGATCTCATTCACTTGGAAACAAAGTATGTTACGGGGATTTCTCCAGCATTCGGTTCTTCAGGTAACCCATCTCCTGTAACAGCATTTGGAGTTTATAAAGGGATGAAGGCAGCAGCGAAAGAAGCATTTGGATCTGATGCTTTAGATGGGCTTGTTGTAGCTGTTCAAGGTGTTGGAAATGTAGCTTATAGCATGTGTGAATACCTCCATAAAGAAAATGTAAAATTAATCGTTACGGATATTAATGAAGAAAATGTGCAACGGGCAGTAAATGACTTCGGTGCAATTCGTGTGTCTCCGGAGGAAATTTACGATGTGGAATGTGACATTTTTGCTCCATGTGCTTTAGGTGGAATCATTAATGATGACACAATTGAGCGCTTGAAATGTAAAGTGGTTGCTGGTTCTGCTAATAACCAATTACGTGAAGATCGCCACGGTGACATACTAGAGGAGCGCGGAATGGTATATGCTCCAGACTATGTGATTAATGCAGGTGGATTAATTAACGTTGCGGATGAACTAGTAGGGTATAATCCAGAGCGGGCGATGAAAAAAGTAGAAGGAATCTATGACAACATTCTACGTGTATTTGAGATTGCGAAACGGGACGGGATCCCAAGTTATCAAGCGGCTGACCGTATGGCAGAAGAGCGGATCGCTTCGTTGCGCCAATCTCGTAGTACCTTTGTACAAACAGAGCGACATTCGCTCAATCAACGATAATATGTTCGGGATTGTTAGGAGTGTTAGAAGTGCATGAAGTCTTACGGGTTCTTACGATAAACCCTGGATCTACCTCGACCAAAATAGGGGTATTTGATAATGAGAAAGCGATCTTAGATATTACCCTACGTCATAATGCAAAAGAGTTGGCTCAATTTCCGGAGTTAGTGAGTCAATATCCCTTTCGTAAACAAGTGATTTTAGATACATTGGATCGAGAGGGTATGAATATAACCCGATTTCATGCCATTGTTGCTAGGGGAGGCTTATTACGCCCTATCCCTGGTGGCACGTATGCTATTAATGACACGATGTTAGCGGACTTGCGATCCGGTCGCTACGGAATGCATGCTTCCAATTTAGCGGGATTGATTGCCAGTGACATTGCTAATCAACTACAAATTCCTGCGTTTATCGTCGACCCTGTAGTGGTGGACGAACTACAACCAGTGGCGAGAATCTCAGGTGTTCCAGAGATTGAACGCCGTAGTATCTTTCATGCGTTAAATCAAAAAGCAGTTGCACGTCGTGTAGCCAAAGAGCAAAACAAACGTTATGAAGAAGTTAATTATTTGATTGTCCACATGGGTGGAGGAATTACAGTAGGGGCCCATCAAAAAGGACGTGTCATTGATGTAAATAATGGACTTGCAGGAGAAGGCCCTTTTTCACCAGAGCGTGCGGGTACGTTACCTGTAGGTGACTTAGTAGCTCTTAGTTATTCAGGGAAATATTTTGCGAGCGAAATTATGAAGATGATCGTGGGTAAAGGTGGACTCATGGGGTATCTAGGAACGACGGATGCAAGAGAAGTAGAAGAGCGGATTCAAGAAGGAGATACAAGAGCCAAACTCGTATATGAAGCTATGGCCTATCAAGTAGCAAAAGAGATTGGTGCGTATGCAGCTGTATTAAAAGGGGAAGTAGATCAGATCATTTTGACGGGCGGGTTAGCATATGGACAACTCTTTACGTCGATGATTCAGGAACGCGTAGAGTGGATTGCTCCGGTTTGCGTTGTTCCGGGTGAAGATGAACTACAAGCTCTTGCAGAAGGTGCTCTTCGCGTGTTACGTCAAGAAGAAGAAGCAAAACAATATCCACCACAGTAAAAGGAGACGAGAAGAGCATGGCAGAAAATTATGATCTCGTGGTCCTTGGTGCGGGGCCGGGCGGCTATGTAGCTGCTGTCCGGGCTACGCAACTAGGAATGAAAGTGGCTGTAGTTGAAAAAGAACATGTGGGTGGAGTGTGCTTACATAGAGGTTGTGTTCCGAGTAAGTCCCTCCTGCGAAGTGCTGAAGTATATCACGAAATGAAAAATAGTGAGAGTTATGGGATCACTGCGGGTGATGTTCAGCTCTCCATGAACTTAGTGCAAAAACGAAAAAATGAAATCGTTTCCCAGCTCCATAAAGGAGTGGAAGGGCTTCTTAAAAAAAATAAAGTAGACGTCTACAAGGGGTTTGGTCGCATTTTAGGGCCCTCTATCTTTTCTCCTATGCCAGGCACGATTTCGGTAGAAAGAGCGGATGGGGGAGAATCAGATATGCTTATCCCTCAATTTGTGATGGTTGCAACAGGCTCTCGTCCGCGTACTCTTCCGGGACTTGAGATCGATGGGATTCATATATTGAACTCGGATCATGCATTGAAAATGGAAACGCTTCCGAAATCGATGATTATTATTGGGGGAGGCGTGATTGGGATCGAGTGGGCTTCGATGCTAAGTGATTTTGGTGTGGAAGTAACCATAATTGAATATGCTGATCGAATTTTACCGTTTGAAGATGCAGATGTTAGTAAAGAAATGACTCGTATTTTCAAAAAACGGAAAGTAAAAGTAATTACAAATGCGAAGGTTCTTTCTGAAGAAGTGAAGGTGGCTGATGGTTCTGTAACTGTTGTGGCTGAAAAAGATGGTAAGATGGAGACATTTGAAGCAGAGAAAGTATTTGTTTCAGTAGGTCGTCAGGCTAATATCGAAGATATCGGCTTACAAAACACTTCCATCAAAGTGGAAAAAGGCGTTATTCAAGTAAACGACTTTATGCAAACAGCAGAATCCCATATTTACGCGATTGGGGATGTAAACGGTGGCTATCAACTAGCTCACGTGGCTTCTCATGAAGGGATTTTAGCGGTTGAACATATGGCTAGAAAAGATGTACATGCCATTGATAGTACAATGGTTCCTCGCTGTACGTACAGTCGTCCAGAGGTAGGAAGCATCGGTTTTACAGAGCAAGAAGCAAAAGATCGCGGGTATGAAGTGAAGGTTGGGAAATTTCCATTCCGCGGAGTAGGGAAATCCCTTGTATTTGGTGAGACAGATGGATTTATTAAGATGATATCGGATGCGAAAACAGATGATTTGTTAGGTGTACATATCATTGGTGCACATGCAACGGATCTAATCGGAGAGGCCGGACTGGCTAAGGTTCTCGATGCGACGGCATGGGAGATCTCGCAAGCGATTCATCCGCATCCTACGTTGTCAGAGGTATATGGAGAAGTAGCACTTGCTGTAGATGGAAAGGCGATTCATGGTTAATTTGAGGGGGGATTTCCTTGAAACATAAAGAGTTAGGGTTAACAGATGAGCAAGCAGTTAGTATGTATCGATATATGTCACTAGCACGTAAAACAGACGAGCGTACTTGGTTATTAAACCGTGCAGGTAAGATCCCATTTGTTATTTCTTGTCAAGGGCATGAAGCGGCACAAGTAGGCGCTGGATTTGCACTTGATACGGAAAAGGATTGGTTATGTCCGTACTATCGTGATATGGGGCTTGTGATGGTAATGGGACAAACGGCTAAAGATTATCTGCTCTCTTCCTTTGCAAAAGCAGAAGACCCAAATAGTGGTGGACGTCAGATGCCGGGCCACTTTGGTGATCATCGTTATCGAATTCTCACAGGCTCTTCTCCTGTAACCACTCAGATGGTACATGCTACAGGAATTGCGTATGCGGGAAAGCTGGATAAAAAAGATTTTGTCGTTCTTACGACATGTGGCGAAGGTTCTGCAAACCAAGGGGACTTGCATGAAGCGATGAACTTTGCTGGTGTTCATAAATTGCCGGTTATCTTTATGGTACAAAACAACCAGTACGCAATCTCCGTCCCGCTAGAGAAGCAAGTTGCGGGTGGAAGTATCGCAGCTCGTGGTGCTGGTTATGGTATGCCGGGCGTTTCAGTAGATGGAAACGATCCACTAGAGGTGTATCGTGCTGTAAAAGAGGCAGTGGAACGTGGACGTCGAGGAGAAGGGCCAACCTTGGTGGAAACCATTTCCTATCGTTTGGTTCCCCACTCAAGTGATGACGATGATCGTACCTACCGTTCCCGTGAAGAAGTGGATGAGGCGAAGAAAAAAGATTCGTTGTTCCAATATCGCGGATACTTGCTGGATCATGGTATCTTAACAGAAGAGTCAGATGAGCAGATTCAAGCAGAGATCAAGAAGGAAGTAGATGCTGCTACCGATTATGCAGAAAAGGCAGCCTACCCAGATCCATCAGAAACATATAAATACGTATTTGCGGAATAGGGGGAACCATCAACATGGCAGTAATGTCTTATATCGAAGCAGTAACGCTGGCGATGCGTGAGGAGATGCAACGGGACTCTCAGGTATTCGTGTTAGGAGAAGACGTAGGTGTGCGTGGTGGAGTATTCCGCGCTACGGACGGTTTATATAGTGAGTTTGGAGAGGATCGTGTACTGGATACCCCTCTGACAGAATCTGCAATTGCGGGTGTGGCGATCGGAGCCGCCGCGTATGGAAAGCGTCCGATTGCAGAGATGCAATTTGCTGACTTTATTATGCCGGCTATCAACCAGATCATAAGTGAAGCGTCTAAAATTCGTTATCGCTCTAATAATAGGTGGTCTTGTCCAATGGTCGTGCGTGCTCCATATGGCGGAGGGATTCACGGTGCGCTTTACCATTCTCAAAGTGTAGAGAAAATCTTTACAGGAGTACCTGGTTTGAAAATTGTCACTCCATCTACCCCCTATGATGTAAAAGGTTTGTTGAAATCTGCTATTCGTGATGATGATCCAGTTTTATTCTTTGAGCATAAACGTTGCTACCGCCTGATTAAAGGGGAAGTACCTGCGGATGATTATACGATTCCAATCGGTAAGGCTGACGTGAAGCGCGAAGGGACAGATGTAACCGTTATTACATACGGAATGATGGTTCACTTTGCTCTGCAAGCGGCAGAACAGCTAGAAAAAGACGGGATTAGTGTACACGTTCTCGATTTGCGTACCTTGGTTCCACTCGATAAAGAAGCCGTTTTAGAAGCCGTTGCTAAGACGGGAAAAGTACTCGTGGTTCATGAAGATAATCTTACAGGTGGCTTTGGTGGCGAGGTATCAGCGATTATTGCCGAAGAGGCATTCTTTGAGCTAGATGCTCCTGTACGCCGTCTTGCGGGTCCAGATGTTCCTGCTATGCCATATAGTCCGACATTGGAAAAGGAATTTATCTTAAACCCAGATAAAATTGCCAAAGCAGTCCGTGAACTAGCAGAATTCTAATTTTCATCATGTAAGCAGACGAATTGAAGGAGGATCCAGCGATGGCAACTGAAATTAAAATGCCTCAGCTTGGTGAGAGTGTTACAGAAGGCACCATTGCCAAGTGGTTAAAGAAACCGGGTGACCCTGTAGCCAAGTATGAAGCAATCTGTGAAGTATCGACAGATAAAGTAAATGCAGAGGTTCCTGCTACGTTTGAGGGAACGATGGTTGAGATCGTGGCAGGAGAAGGCGAGACCGTAGCAGTTGGAGAGATTATTTGCAAAATGGCAGAGGAAGGTGCGGAAGAAGCAAGTACGGCGGCTCCAGCTACCCCTGCTGTAGAAGAATCGAAGCCGGCTACAACGAATGCTTCATCCCCAGCTCCAGCCAAAGTAGACTTAGCTGGTAAACGTGGTTCAGACAGTGGACGCTTCTCCCCAGCAGTTTTACGCTTATCGCAGGAACACGATATCGATCTTACTCTTCTTACGGGAACAGGTGCAGGCGGTCGAATTACTCGAAAAGATATCTTGACCGCTATAGAACAAGGAATCGGAAAAGTGGGAAGTGCTCCTGCTCCTCAGGCAGTTTCAATGGATGAATCTGTGGTAGCACAGGCACCTACTGTCGATGTGGATACAGCACTTTCGACAACTCCACCAGCTAGCAAACCAGCTATGGGAGTTGTCACAGAAGAAGGCGATATCGAGATCCCTCTTACTAGTGTGCGTAAAACCATCGCCAGCCGTATGGTGCAAAGTAAACACGAGGCACCACATGCATGGACGATGATGGAAGTGGATGTAACGGGTCTCGTTGAACTTCGTAATAAGATGAAAAATGATTTTAAAGTTCGTGAAGGTGTATCATTGACCTTTATGCCATTCTTTATCAAAGCCGTTAGTGATGCCTTAAAGGAATTCCCAGTTATTAACTCCATGTGGGGTGGGGATAAGATCGTTCAGAAGAAGAGGATTAATATCTCGATCGCAGTGGCAACGGATGATGCACTTTATGTGCCGGTGATTCCAGACGTGGATGAGCTTTCGATTTTGGGACTTGCTAAGAAAGTAAACACCTTAGCCCAGAAGACTCGTGCTGGAAAACTAGACCTAAGCGATCTACAAGGTGGAACGTTCACGGTTAATAACACAGGATCTTTCGGATCTGTTATGTCTCAACCGATTATTAACCAACCACAAGCCGCGATTCTCTCTTTTGAAGCGATTGTGAAGCGTCCTGTAGTGGTGAATCATATGTTTGCTGTGCGTGATATGATGAACATCTGTATGTCGTTGGATCATCGGGTATTAGATGGTCTAGTAGCAGGGCGATTCTTAGCACGTGTAAAAGAATTGCTAGAGGAGTATACGGTCGATTCAACATTTTAACTTGGTAAGAGTTCGTTTAGATGATGAACAGGTGCTCTGAGTAGGGTGCCTGTTCGTTGTTCGAGTAATGAAGTGTTGGGGCTGGTGCAAAACTCGCAAAAAGCGCTCAGATATGTTGCACCAAAGCGCCCCATGCTACGGATATCTGCACTAGGTAGGATCGCTAACATCGCCGGTATCAAATAGACACTCCTTACTTCTATGATGCGGGCAGATATATGGCTCCGGTACTCTGATTCATCAACAAGCCTATCATCTGTCCTTTTAGATCTATTTAAATAACTTATGGTACAATCAATACAGTACAATACATATCGGACAAAGCCCTACTAGGATGTGAGCAACATGTTTGAAATACAACGATTAGGTCCCATTCCATATCAAGAAGCCTGGGATCTACAAAAAAAGCTCGTACACGAGATCGACCACGAAGGTCTTCCCAGCCAACTCTTGCTATTAGAACATCCTCATACCCTCACACTAGGAAGAGGAAGCCATACAGAGAACTTACTATTTTCTAAAGAGCAGTATGCCGAGATGGGAATGGATCTGGTTGAGATTGATCGCGGTGGGGATGTTACCTATCATGGACCGGGACAGTTGGTGGGTTATCCTATTTTTGACCTAGCAACACAGGGAAATGATGCGCACGCCTATCTGCGTCAGTTGGAAGAAGTTCTCATCATTGCCTTGCGCCACTTTGGGCTACAACCAAGCCGAAAAGCGCCGTATACCGGGGTCTGGATTGGAGAAGAGAAAGTAGCGGCTATAGGGGTAAAATTTAATCGTGCTCGTACGCGAAAAGGATATATTACTAGTCACGGATTTGCGCTAAATGTAAACAGTGACCTTCAGTTTTTTCAAACCATTATCCCGTGTGGCATTCAGGAATACGGAGTTACCTCGCTTGAAAAGCTACTAGGGAGAGAAATAGATCTTGCTCCCGTGATGGATTATGTAATCGAAGCGGTGGAAGAAGTGTTTGGTTGGAAAGCGAAGGATGAAAGGTGTTTGTCTTCCTATGTAGTAGAGGATGAAGAGGACGTACTTAGTTGGATTCGCAAAGAGTACCGGTAATGCATAACCTCCACTTGAATATTCGAGTGGAGGTTATGTAGTAGGTTTATAGACCAACAAGTAAGTCATATACGGACAATGCAGTTACCAATAAAGTTGCGGCTGTAAATCCACCACCCAGGAGAATTCCACCTTTATTGCCGGTTCTCTTGTTAAAGAGGAATCCGCGTACAGCGAGCACACTGATGATTACCATAATAGGTACCATAAAATATTGCCAGAATACGGACATACATAACACCTGCCTTCTGTTTATCACAAAGCCATTATCCATGCGAAGGAAAACCTATTTAGTAGGTCCAGTTGAAAATACACGTATTATTGTACCCAATGGATCAGGGAATGTCTATGGCTTCACAAACTTTGATGGGTACTCCTGTTATGATTCTCTTTCTGATATAGTAAAAAGGATAGCCTAAATGAGTGGGATCTAGTCGCATTTAAAGTTAGGGCGCTTTTCTTATGAAATATCAGAATGCATGGTATTATAAGAAGGATAACAATAAATGCAGGATTATAAATGAAGTAACTTCTTAGTTAATCTAAAAAACTTGTAACGGAAACGGATAGGAGGGAGTTGCACAATGACACATCATGAACGTCACAAATCATGGCAACAAAAAGTAGAGAAGGTATGTGCAAAGGCACCTGAGCGTAAGCCTTTTTTTGCCACACATTCTGAGATTGAAGTACAACCACTCTACTATCAGCATGTAGATAATATAGATGAAAAAGTAAGTTTTCCCGGGGAATATCCTTATACAAGAGGCATTCATCCTAATATGTACCGAAGCCGTTTATGGACGATGCGCCAATATGCAGGATTTGGTTCCGCAACAGAGACAAATAAGCGATTTCGTTACTTATTAGAGCAGGGACAGACTGGATTAAGTGTTGCTTTTGACTTGCCAACTCAAATCGGTTACGACTCCGATGATCCGATGTCGATTGGAGAGGTGGGAAAAGTAGGAGTAGCGATTGATAGTCTAGAAGATATGGAGCGGTTATTAGCCGAAATCCCACTTGATCGAGTAAGTACATCGATGACGATTAATTCTTCTGCTTCTGTCCTGCTTGCGATGTACATCGTGGTGGGAGAGAAACAAGGCATTTCGGCTAACCAGATAACAGGAACGATACAAAATGATATTTTAAAGGAATATATTGCACGTGGTACCTATATCTATCCGCCGAAGCAATCTATGCGTCTCATTACAGATATATTTGCTTACTGTACGGAGCATGTGCCGAAATGGAATACGATTAGTATCAGCGGATATCATATCCGGGAAGCAGGATCTACCGCTGTGCAAGAGGTAGCGTTTACCTTAGCCAACGGGATGGCTTATGTTCAAGCAGCACTTGATGCAGGACTCGAGATAGATAAGTTTGCTCCGCGATTGTCATTTTTCTTCAATGCCCATAATAATTTCTTTGAGGAAATTGCTAAGTTCCGCGCTGCACGCCGAATCTGGGCGGGGATTATGAAAGATCGCTTTGGCGCTAAAAATGAACGTTCTTGGCAGTTGCGTTTTCATACGCAAACAGGAGGTTCCACATTAACAGCGCAACAGCCAGATAACAATATCGTTCGTGTTACGGTACAGGCACTAGCCGCTGTGTTAGGAGGGACCCAAAGCTTACATACAAATTCACGTGATGAAGCACTTGCATTGCCTACGGAAGAGTCGGCACGAATTGCCCTCCGAACGCAGCAAATTCTTGCTTTGGAAAGTGGTGTAGCAGATACAGTAGACCCACTCGGTGGGTCCTACTATGTGGAGGCACTTACTGATGCGATGGAAGATGAAGCGAATCGCTATCTA
The DNA here is from genome assembly GCF_900119485.1 of Thermoactinomyces sp. DSM 45891. Lineage (GTDB taxonomy): Bacteria > Bacillota > Bacilli > Thermoactinomycetales > Thermoactinomycetaceae > Baia. The sequence goes on along the minus strand of NZ_FPJZ01000001.1, from coordinate 294,997 downwards.
GAGAAGATCGAACAGCTAGGGGGAGCGGTTTCTGCAGTGGAACAAGGGTTTATGCAACGTGAAATTCATCGAGTGGCCCTGGAGACCCAGCGGAATATCGAAAATGGAATGGAAATTGTAGTGGGTATGAATCAATATCAAATTGAAAATGAAGTCCAACCTGAACTACTACGAGTCGACCCAGAGCTTGGAAAGAAGCAAATCGCTGATTTACAAGACCTACGTTTACGGCGCGATAATCAGGCAGTCGAAAAGTGTTTAGCAGCCTTAGAACAAGCTGCTTCAGGAACGGAAAATCTAATGCCGTTTATCATTGATGCGGTACGGAATTACGCGACAGTGGGCGAAATTTGCCATACGATGCGAAAAGTATTTGGAGAGTATCAACCATATTGATTTGTTTGAGGGAGGACTACCTACTATGTTGCGTCCAATACGTATATTAATCGGGAAACCGGGCTTAGATGGTCATGATCGTGGAGCGCTCATTATTGCACAAGGGCTACGAGATGAGGGAATGGAAGTCATCTATACGGGACTACGACAATCCCCTGCACAAATCGTGGCGATGGCGATTCAAGAAGATGTAGATCTCATTGGATTATCTTGTTTATCTGGAGCTCACATGGAGCTGTTTCCAGTAGTTGTAACATTACTAAAAGAACAAAAAGCAGATGATATACTGGTTTTCGGAGGGGGCGTAATCCCACAAGAAGATATTCCGATCTTAAAGCAACAGGGGATTTGGGAAATCTTTACCCCCGGGACAACGATTCAACAAACAGCACAGTTTATTCGCCAACTAATGAAAGAAGAAAAAGGCTGGGAGGGTTCTCTAACCAACTCTGGAGGTACTCAACAGTGAACCCAAAAAAGATTAGTCACATTGGAATCGCGGTTCGGAGCTTAGAAGAGAGTATCCCCTTTTATGAAGAGCAGCTGGGGCTTCCCCTTACTTCGATCGAGGTGGTAGAGAGCGAACAAGTAAAAGTCGCCTTTTTTGATATCGGTGAGAGTCGCATTGAATTACTGGAGCCGATTGCTCCTTCAAGTGCGATTGCCAAATTCATCGAGAAACGTGGAGAAGGGCTTCATCATCTCGCGTTGGAAGTAGCCGACATTCGCACATGCCTGCAAAATCTGCGAGAACAGGGAACCAGATTAATACATGAAGAGCCAAAGGCCGGAGCCCATCAGATGCAAATTGCCTTTTTACATCCTAAATCAACCCATGGAGCACTCATGGAACTTTGTCAAAAGACCCTTGCTGAAATGGAGTGATGCTTGTGGACATGCATACGAAAATCAATGAAATGTACGAACGACGTCGTAAGATTGAAATGGGTGGGGGAGACAGACGAATTAAGGCCCAGCATAAACGTGGGAAACTGACGGCGAGAGAGAGAGTCGATCTTTTACTTGATGAAAACACGTTTGTAGAGTTAAACCCATTCATTGAGCACCGTTCTAGCCATTTTGATATGGATCAGGTGGATGCACCTGGAGAAGGCGTCGTAACAGGATACGGGAAAGTGCACGGCAGAACCGTCTACGTATTTGCACAAGATTTTACCGTGTTCGGTGGAGCATTGGGAGAGATGCATGCTTTAAAAATCTCCCGCATGATGGACTTAGCTGCACAAAATGGATGCCCCATCATTGGATTGAACGATTCTGGTGGCGCCCGCATTCAAGAAGGCGTTATGTCTCTGGATGGCTATGGACATGTCTTTTATCGCAACTCGATCTACTCAGGTGTTGTGCCTCAGATATCGGTGATCATGGGGCCGTGTGCAGGTGGGGCAGTATATTCGCCAGCGATTACTGATTTCGTGTTTATGGTGGAAACGACTTCGCAAATGTTTATTACAGGGCCAAAAGTGATCGAAACTGTTACTCGGGAGAAGATTAGTTCCGAAGAATTAGGTGGTGCTTCGGTTCATAGTAGCATTAGTGGAAATGCGCACTTCACAGCTGCAAGCGAGCCTGAAGTGTTAGAGCAAGTTCGGAAATTATTATCTTATCTTCCATCTAACAATCAAGAAAAGCCAGCTAAAAAAGAGATTGAGAAAATTACAGATGAATGGATCGAGGAATTAGCAGAGGTTGTGCCCGTCGAAGGCACGAAGGTTTACGATGTCCGTAAAGTGATCGATCAGTTGGTTGATGATCACTCATTTATGGAAGTACAAGAGAAATTTGCTCGAAACATCGTCGTTGGCTTTGCCAGAATCGGCGGGGAGAGTGTGGGAATCGTAGCCAATCAACCCAAAGTGATGGCCGGTGGGCTCGATATCGACTCTTCTGATAAACTAAGTCGCTTTGTTCGTTTTTGTGACTGCTTCAACATACCAGTTATTACATTGATTGATGTGACTGGATTCTTCCCAGGTGTGAATCAAGAGCATCGTGGAATTATCCGCCACGGGGCCAAGATTTTATATGCATACTCTGAAGCTACCGTACCACGTATCTCGGTGATATTACGGAAAGCATTTGGCGGTGCCTATGTCGCATTAAATAGTAAGGGGATCGGTGCAGACATCGTTTACGCTTGGCCCTCTGCTGAAATAGCAGTGATGGGTCCGGAGGGAGCAGCCAATATTATCTTTAGTAGAGAGATTAATGAGAGCGAAAACCCGGAAGAAGTTCGTCAAGCGAAGATTGCCGAATACAAAGATAAGTTTGCTAACCCTTATGTTGCCGCAGCTTATGGCATGGTTGACGATGTGATCGATCCACGGGAAACACGCATAAAGTTAATGAGTGCACTAGAGTTATTGCGTAATAAAAAAGATACAAGACCTTATAAAAAGCATGGAAATATTCCTTTGTAGATTTGAAAAAAGTAGGTACCTTTTATGCAGAGGTACCTACTTTTTTGAGTTCTATACGTCGATATCGTGATTAGTCTCGTCAATCCTTACAAATGTTTAAGGTTCATGTAAGGTAATTTCATTCTCTCTATTTTCCTCCCCTGTTACACTAATTTCATCAACCAAATAACAGAAAAACAGTAGCATTTGTACTAATTTGTTACTCTAGGAGGAACGAAACATGAATTTTCGTCAGTTTGCGTTTAATAATGTCAAACGTAACTTACGTGCATACTCTGCTTACTTTTTAAGTAGTGCGTTTGCCGTCATGATCTTTTTTACCTATGCTTTATTTATCTATCATCCTGAATTAGCAAAATCAGGCCTCGGTGAGGCTGCGAAGATGGGGATGAAAGGAGCATCCTATGTTACATTTGTATTCTCATTTTTATTTGTCCTTTATTCGATTAGCGCTTTCTTGAAAATCAGGAATAAAGAGTTTGGTGTGTTGACGATTTTAGGAGCACAGCGAAACCAAATTAATAAACTTGTTTTTCTAGAAAACATATTAATTGGTTTTGGGGCGATTGTAGCCGGGATTTTAGGTGGACTCCTTTTTTCAAAAATATTTCTTGTGTACGGATCTAGTGTGGTAGAGACGAAACTTCCGTTTTACTTCCCACTGAAAGCAATGGGACTTACAGCGGCATCATTTGCAGCTTTATATCTCGTAATTTCCTTTGCGACCTTATTCTTCATTCGTCAAAAAAGAGCCCTTGAGCTTTTGATGGGGACAAGTAAACCGAAAACAGAACCGAAAGCTCATATTCTACTCGTTCTTTTTTCACTTGTCTCAATTGGCACCGCATACTATTTGCTCTATGATGATTTTAATAATTTTTACTGGGCTCTTGGCCTCGGGATTATCGGAAATTATTTCTTTTTTACTCAATTAAGTGTGTACTTGATGAGACTATTGAAAAAAAGTCGATCCTTCTTTTGGAAGGGTACGAGAATGTTATGGGTTTCCGAGATGGCTTACAAGATAAAAGATAATGCTCGGATGTTTTTTATGGTTACGATTGTAATCGCGATGGCTTCTGCCGGAGCAGGGCTTGTCTACTCTTTTGATCAAGATGCGAAAGCTCGATTTAAAGAGACACCGTTTGCTCTTGAATTTAATCTTTTTAAAGAGTATAAGAACTGGGAAGGTGAAGTGAAGAAGATTGATCAAGAACTACAAGGTGCTGGGCTCAAATTTGATAAGGTGACTGGTAAAACGGTAAATCTCAAGCTGGGTAGTAAAAAGTATGTAAATGTCATGAAAGAGTCTGAGTATGCCCAAATGGCGAAGGTGCTTGAGCGAAAAGCTCCGCAAAAATTGAAGCCTAACGAGGCTATTTTCCTAGTTAGTACACTCGAAAAGGAACCTGAAAAAGTACAAGCAGGACAAAAAGTATCGAAATATAATCTTCAAGTCGTTGGTAACATTGAAAAATCGATAGATTACTCCTCGAGATTAGTGGTAAGTGATGAAACCTATAAACAAATTTTAGCCGATGAAATAAAAAAAGTAGATGAAGCAAAAGAAGACATTCGTGCGCAGGAAAGGACATCTGTGTATTATCATGTTCCAGCTTGGTCTAATACAGACTATCCTCGTTCTGATTCGGTTCAAGCAAAACTGAGTACTAAGCTACAAAATATGGGTCAGGAGCAGGAAGATAGTTATATAGATACTCGAGCAGGGTCGTATATTGGCTTCCAACAAGCGCGTAGTATATTCACCTTTATTGCCCTCTTTATGGCAGCAGTGTTCTCGGTTGCCTCAGCTAGTTTCCTATACTTTAAGCTGTATACCGATTTAAATCAGGATCAACGAATGTACCATATGCTTTCCAAAGTGGGGTTAAGCACAAGGGATATGAAGCGAACCTCTACTATCCAAATTGCCATGTTGTTCTTCATACCGCTTGTCGTTGCTGGACTGGAATCTGGAATTGGCTTACAGATTATAAATAAACATATGGGTGGTTTCTCTGTACTTGATATGATAACGCCAACCTTAGTCGGAATCTCTGGTTTCTTCGTAGTCCAGATTATCTATTTCTTCATTATACGTGCTATCTATCTAAAACAATTAAGCAAAGTTATGATCTCGTCTGGAAAATAACACAAGATTGTATGGCGGAGGTCGCATGATGAAAAAAGATAAATCGATTGCCTATATTTTATTGATCTTCCTCGGTGGTTTCGTCGGATTGCATCGCTTTTATTTGGGAAAAGTAGCAACCGGGATTCTCTATCTGCTGACAGGTGGATTGCTCGGGATCGGCTGGCTTTATGATCTATTTACCCTTGGAAAACAAGTGGATGATTATAATGTACGATTTGCATATCGAAATCGAATTGCATAGAAGATTAATTGTAAAATGGTGTAATCATTATGATTGCACCATTTTTTATATAGGCATGCATTAGAGGTATATTCCCGAATAGAAATGATGTATGTGCAAATAAATCTAAGGGAGTGTACTTTTTGGAACAGAGTGTATTATCCATCTCGAAACGAAATGCTCACTTTGATGTATTAATCAATCAACGGAATGCTTGGTTATGGCATAGCATGCATCAGAATAATTGGGAAGAACATACATTTAATATTTTTGACCGCTTTTTAGATTTGGACCATAATTATTTAGATTTCGGTGCATTTCTAGGCCCTACTGTGTTGTACGCAGCCCATAGAGCTAAGCACGTCTATGCGGTAGAACCAGATCCAGTTGCTTTTGGAGAGTTGAAGATAAATGTATGCCTAAACGCACCTATCGCTTCTAAAGTAACACTGATTAATTCGGCTATGTCTGGAGAGACAGGAACTTCACGGTTGTATTCAAGAGGTGCATTTGGATATGCTGTTTCGAGTCTCATGCCCACCATTTCCGATGACTCATGTGAAGTACAATGTATTACGATAGCTGACTTAATGAATCAGTATAATATTAGAGATGTGAATTTTGTAAAAATGGATATTGAAGGTGGTGAATATGCCTTAATTCCATGTTTGAAAGAATTTCTAGAAGCCGAAAAACCAACTTTCTATGCATCCTTACACTCTCCATTTCTCAAGGAGAACCTTAATAGACAAGGACTCTCTGAAATGGAAGCTAAAAACCGCTTTGAACAAACGTGCAAAGACGTGCTACAAGTACTCAGTATGTATAGGCATATCTATGATAATGAAGGAAATTTGTTAGATGAGAATGATTTAAGGGACAGAGATTATAATGGAGAATTTGTCTTTACAGACGAGTGTTGGTAGGTAGTACACCTTGATTGGGGAGCCAAGATATAAGAATGTTTCTTGGTTTCTTATACATGGAAAGATAATTGTTACACAAACGGGTGTAACGATTATCTTTCATTTAGAAAAAGTAGAAGTATTAGGGAGGTGTTAAGATGTCCCAATCCAATATTCCTAATATTACTCCCACTATTTCGATTACACGAGACGATGCAGTTAACCTCCTATTATCCTCCATTGCTCTCGAGGAGTTAGGATTAAGTCATATTATCAATGCTGAAGGAGAAAAGTTACAGTATATTTTAGGAACCTTACCAGGAATTAGCGCTCCTCAGGTTGCTACAATCAGTGATGTGCTCTTAGTAAACAGTAGTGTTAGAGATACAATCCGTGAAATTGCGAAGAAAGAGTGGATTTTGCAGCAGAAATTAGAGACTGTTTTAGAATCGACTACTAGCATTGGTCCACAAGGTCCGCAAGGTCCTGTCGGAGCCACTGGTACAGTGCCAACTGGAACCATTCCAACAGGCACGAATTTATTCCGAGTCCTAGGTAATTCAGGTGCAAATGGAATCGCTACGGTGGCTGTTGGCGAAGATCTAAATATTATATCGAATACTTTGAATGTCAATGTAACAGAAGGTTCAGCAAATGTTAGTTTAGAAGTGCCAACTGGATCTACTGGTATTACGGGACCCCAAGGTCCAACGGGTCCCACCGGATTTGCTGGATCTACAGGAGAAACGGGCCCACAAGGCCCCACTGGATTTGCCGGAGCTACCGGGGAAACAGGCCCAACGGGCCCACAAGGCCCCACTGGATTTG
>NZ_FPJZ01000001.1:188266-287098 GCF_900119485.1 Thermoactinomyces sp. DSM 45891 | reverse complement strand
TCAGCCGCAAATACCGGAGCCACCGGAGTAACGGGCCCACAAGGAGCAACGGGTCCACAAGGAGCAACCGGCCCACAAGGAGCAACCGGCCCACAAGGAGATACGGGCCCGACTGGTCCTAATCTTGCAATCGAAGGATTCTCTGTTTTCCGTCCTACGGGTACGAGTACCGCCGCGAGCACAATATTGGCTGGTTGGACAGCGCCAGCAAATACTCCTTACTATACAGGAAGTAATTTCAATCCAGTCACCGGAGTGTATACAGTTCCAACAGATGGAAGGTATTCAATGAAGGCAGTGATTAGTTATACGACAACAGCCACTATCACTGCCCAAATTGGTGCAAATGTTAATCCTGCTTTTGCTATTCAAAGAACGACACCTACAGCGACAACTTTGGTTTCGGGTTTGTTCCCTGTATTGGATGTTAACATTTTATTGATTCTCACGGTAAGGGTGATTCTAGGGAATGCCTCCATTACATTAGTAGGTGACTTTGATCTGGACGCAGGAGATCAGGTTTCCATTTTTTATAACGCAGATGGATTAGTTATTAGTTTAGATATAGGTGGAGATCCTTCCTTGCCTTCAGGCACAGTTTGGTCGGTGCATCGATTGACATAGTATCGCTTCATTCTCATACAGAACTAGCTTGTAAAATCGACTCTCGATTTACAGGCTAGTTTCAATTTTTTTATGACAAATGGGTTATACTCTCTTACTAAGACGATGAAATCATGAATCAAAGAGAGGTGTTATATACAAATGAAAACAACCAAATCTAGAGGAGCATGGAAAAAAAGAATGATCATCACTTTCATCACCCTTATAGGACTAGCCATTGCCGGAATTAGTTATTGGAACCTTTCCCCCGTTCCAAAATCACTTTTGATTAAAAGAGCATTTGAAGGTGGGGTATTCGCTCCATCTGCTGTGCATGGAGAAGCTGAAAATAAAACAACAATCGTGAAAGATATCGATTATCAGTCCAAATTTCCAGATGGGAAATTAGATATCATCTATCCGAAAAGTCGTACAGAGGAAACTCCTACTATTTTTTGGGTACACGGTGGTGGGTTTGTGGGAGGGGATAAATCAAATATCACTGGATATGCGATAGAGTTGGCTTCCCATGGTTATACTGTGGTAAATATTAACTATGCTCTTGCTCCGAAAAGAAGATATCCTACACCTGTCCTTCAACTAGGCGAAGCATATGAGTACATGAAGAAAAATGATAAAAAATATGGCATAAACCTAAATAGAGTCTATTTTGCCGGAGACTCTGCGGGAGCACAGATATCAAGTCAATTCGCTAACATTCAGACATCGAAAGAGTATGCCAAATTAAACAAAATGGATGCGATTGTAGATCCGACTACAATGAAAGGCATGTTGCTATTTTGTGGCCCGTATAATATGCCAAATCTGGCTAAGATGGAAACAAATAAAAACATACAAGACTTTTTACGTACTACTGGATGGGCGTACTTGGGTAGAAAAGATTGGGAAGGGTTACCGGAAGTAAAAATAGCGGCTGTGTTAAACCATGTCACCGAAAAATTCCCACCCTCCTTTATTACCGATGGGAACACGAAATCATTTGAAGATCAAGGAAGAGAACTAGCCACCGCATTACAAAGCAAAGGGGTGTATGTAGATGCTCTTTTCTTTGATAAAAAAGAGTTTGGTGAGTTAGCACATGAATTTCAATTTAAAATGAATACGCCAGCAGGACAAAAAACCTTTAACCAGGTTCTAGAATTTTTAAGCAAAAAGAGATGAACCCTTCTGTATTAATGCGAAAACGGTGTTACAATATACGCATACCCTTGACGAGGAGAGGAAGTCCATTATGATTAACCAACAAAGAATACTTGATGAATTTATTGAACTTGTACAAGTGGACAGCGAAACAGGGGACGAGCGTGCGATTTGTGACCTGTTGAAACAAAAGCTAACCGACCTAGGCTTGGATGTAGTCGAAGATGGATCAGCAGTTGTGACAAAGTATGGTGCGGGGAATCTGATTGCGACCCTAAACGGGACTGTGGGAGATACTCCTACGATTTATTTTACTTGCCACATGGATACCGTTACTCCAGGCAAAGGGATTAAGCCGATTATCAAGGATGACCACATCTATTCCGATGGAACGACCATTCTGGGTAGTGATGATAAAGCCGGATTGGCAGCCATCTTAGAAGGGATTCGTGTACTTCAAGAACAGAAAGTGCCACACGGTACGATTCAATTGGTGCTTACGATCGGAGAAGAGTCTGGATTAGTAGGTGCTCGCCACTTAGAAAGACAATACATAAAAGCCGATTTCGGATTTGCCTTAGATTCCAATGGACCTGTAGGGGAGATCATCGTGAGTGCACCATCGCAAGTGAAGATCCTTGCTCGCATCCATGGTCGTGCGGCTCATGCGGGGGTGAATCCAGAAGCGGGAATTAGTGCCATTCAAGTGGCCAGCCGTGCCATTTCTCGTATGCCACTTGGGCGAATTGATGAAGAAACGACAGCTAACATCGGTAGCTTTCACGGAGGTACTGCAACCAACATCGTGACAGAATACGTGGAAATCCTAGCAGAGGCTCGGAGCCGTAATGCAGAAAAACTCCAGCAACAAGTAGAGAAAATGGTACAAGGGTTCCAGTCTGCGGCCGCTGACTTCGGTGCAATAGCTGATGTGGAAGCCAATGTCCTTTATCCAGGGTTCTCTTTTACAGAAAAAGACCTAGTGGTTCAAAAAGCAGTTGCTGCCGTGAAACGGATTGGTCGTACCCCAGCAATTGGTGGAAGCGGCGGTGGTAGTGACGCCAATGTGATAGCTGGATACGGTATCCCAACTGTTAACTTTGGAATAGGATATAAGAAAATACATACTACCGAGGAGCATATGCCGATAGAAGAGCTTAACAAAGCCGCTGAGTTGTTTGTAGCAGTTGCACAGGAATGTGCTAAGTAAGAAAAGATGTTCCGCTTTATTCAAAAGCCCTGATGATGCAGGGTTTTTTCTTTTTGTCCCAAAAACGGAAGAATTAGCGTATGAACCAACCCTTTCTTTGGAAAAATAACGCTAATTACAACGAAACAGGAGACAGAAAATATGAATGTGGTCTTTTTCCTTACAGGTCTACTTTTGGTGTTTGTATTAGGCTATATAGCCAGTCATAATCGGAAAGATATTAAGCTGAAGCCTATTATCGTGATGCTAGTCGTAGAAGCAATTCTCACCTTTTTTATGCTAAGTACAGAAGTGGGGATTACCATAGTGTCCGGTGTTTCAAAAGCATTTCACAAGTTAGTCGTGCTTGGAATCAGTGGGGTCGATTTTGTTTTTGGCGGGTTAGAGAACAATGGGGCATCTACTTTTTTTCTTGATGTGCTATTGCCGATTGTCTTTATCTCGGTATTAATCGGGATTTTAAGTCACTACCACATACTGCCGTTTATCATTCGGGTGATCGGACTGGGATTAAGTAAGTTAAATGGTATGGGGAAGCTTGAGAACTATGTAGCTGTCTCTGCAGCGATCTTGGGACAATCCGAAGTGTTTCTTACCACTAAGAAGCAACTCGGGTTAGTATCTAAGCGGCGTCTTTATACGTTATGTACATCGGCGATGAGTGCGGTTAGCATTGCAATCGTAGGGGCATATATGACGATGTTGGAGCCCAAATATGTGGTTGTGGCTATTATCATCAATATCTTTTCGGCTCTTATCATCGCCAATCTCATTAATCCTTACGATCTTGGAGATGAGGACGATTTAGCGATTGAGCAATCAGCAGAGAAGGTTAATCTCTTTCAAGCCATTAGCGAGAGCATTATGGATGGTTTTAAGGTGGCGATTATCGTGGCCGCGATGTTGCTTGGGTACATTGCTTTAATCAACTTCATTAACTACTTGTTTACATTTATCTTCCATATTTCGTTCCAAACCCTACTTGGTTATATCTTCGCACCGATTGCCTTCTTGATGGGAGTTCCTTTCGATGAGGCCGTGAGAGCAGGTAGTGTAATGGCAACGAAACTGGTGACAAATGAGTTTGTAGCTATGCTTGACTTCCAAAATGTATCGAAGCAGCTTTCCGCTAAAACCGTCGGGATCGTTTCTGTTTTCCTAGTCAGTTTCGCTAACTTTAGCTCGATCGGAATTATTACCGGTGCGATTAAGGCATTGAATGAGAAAAAGGGAGATGAGGTTGCGAAGTTTGGTTTGAAATTGTTGTATGGCTCTACCTTAGCGTCGATCTTATCGGGTACGATTGTTGGATTGTTTTTGTAAGGGAAACGAAGAGCATTCTGTCTAGATAGGATGCTCTTTTAAGTAGAGAATAGATGATTCATAAAGAAAAACCTTATTGTAAGCGTTAATATGAGCAATAGGGGATATAATGTGCCTATTTTTCGTCTTAAATGAATCTTTACATAGATTTGCTGTGGGAGTAAGATTAGTTCAATTTCATATAAACATCTTTTCCCTATAATCGCTGAATTCCAATGGGAACGGGGGAACCAACTGTGGTTGATTGCGAACCACATGGGGTGAATCTTATTCAAATGATATGGATTTGAATAAGTAGGGTGACTCTCAGCACCCGAATCCGTCAGCTAACCTCGTAAGCGTAGTGAGAGGGGGGTTATTTGTTGTGGGTATATTAGAGCCAACAGGATAACCACCTGTTGGTTTTTTGCGTGCAAAAAAACTATTTCAATGGTGCTAAAGATTCTGGTGTTGGTACGAAAGCTATCGACATATGAAATGACTGAGAGAATACACGGATTAGAAGGCTGGGGAAATTTAGGAAGATAGATAGTTTAGCTTATGTATACAAGGAGGAGTATCCGTGTTAGATATTGCGATGATCGGGTTGCTTGCGATTTCGTTTGCCTTATTTTACGGATTTATCAACTGGTGTCACCTGATAGAGAGTGGAGGAGAAAAATAGTGATCTGGCTGATGGGTGCTGTTACGCTCGCGATTTTTGTGTATCTGGTCTATGCATTCCTTTATCCAGAGAAATTTTAAACATAACCAATGAGAGGATTTTTGCACAATGGGAAATGCTATTTTGCAGTTTCTGCTTATCTTAATGTTACTATTTGTGGTTGCAGTGCCATTAGCTAAATATTTACATCTCGCTTTTTCGAGGGAAAACACCAAGCTAGATCGATTCTTCTTCCCTTTTGAAAAATTCATCTATCGAGTGGCAGGGATTAAGAATCTGGAAGAAACGGGTTGGAAAAAGTATTCACTTGCCTTACTCTTTGCGAATGCTGCTCTATTAGTGATTTCCTATCTGATATTACGAGTACAAACTTTCTTACCGCTGAATCCGGGTAAGATTGCCAATATGGAGCCGATGCTCTCCTTTAATACAGCAGTTAGTTTCATGACGAATACCAACTTGCAACATTATAGCGGAGAGACAGGTCTTACGATCTTAACGCAAATGATTTTCGTAACGATGATGATGTTTACCTCTGCTTCAACGGGCTTAGCTGTAGCGATTGCCGTGATTAGGGCCTTATCAAGTAAAGGGAAAACCATCGGTAATTTTTATCAAGACTACATTAGGGCCAATGTTCGTGTGCTACTTCCGCTTGCCGTGATCGTGACGTTGTTTCTCGTCGCATTCGGTGTACCACAAACATTGGATGCAAGTACATCGGTTACGACACTTGAAGGAAAAGTGCAGATCATTGCCATGGGGCCCGTAGCTTCTCTGGAATCGATCAAGCATATTGGGACCAATGGTGGAGGATTTTTTGGAGTTAATGCGGCTCATCCGTTTGAGAATCCAAATGCCGTTACCAACATTCTTCACATCTTGGCCATGTGGTGTATTCCTGCCGCTCTACCTATTACCTATGGCTTGATGGTGAAGAACCGGAAGCAGGGTTGGGTATTATTTGGAACCATGTTAGCCATCTTTCTCGTTATGCTTACTGTGATTTATTGTGCTGAACAAGCAGGGAACCCTGCACTGAATAATGAAGGATTTTCCTCGACTCAAGGGAGTATGGAAGGAAAAGAAGTACGGTTTGGGATACCGCTTTCCAGCTTCTTTACTGCATTAACCACTGCGGCCACCACAGGTACGGTTAATAATATGCATGATACGCTTACGCCTATAGGTAGCCTCGTTCCATTTGGATTGATGATGCTAAACAATGTGTTTGGCGGAGAAGGTGTTGGCTTTGTTAATCTGTTGATGTACGCGATTCTGGCGGTTTTCCTAGCGGGACTCATGGTAGGTCGTACACCCGAATTTTTAGGACGAAAAATCGAACCACGTGAAATGAAGTTGATTGTGATTGCACTACTCATTCATCCACTGATTATCTTAGGTCCATCTGCCATTGCCTTTATGACTCATTTAGGCACAGATGCGATCAGTAACGCAGGCTTCCATGGGATTTCGCAAGTGATATATGAGTTTACATCAGCGGGAGCGAATAACGGTTCAGGGTTTGAAGGATTGGGAGATAATACACCTTTTTGGAATATCTCTACCGGGGTTGTGATGCTACTCGGACGTTATATTTCGATCATTGCCCTGTTAGCTGTAGCTGGTTCATTAACACAAAAACAACCAGTACCTGAGACGATCGGTACATTCCGTACCGACAATGCAACATTCGGGATTATTTTGATCGGTACGGTACTTATCATAGGGGCTCTTACCTTTTTCCCCGTCCTCGTTCTAGGTCCGATTGCAGAGTTTTTGTCTATTCGTTAAAAGGGAGAGAAATTACAAAATGAATTCGCAAACGAAAAATCAATCGATGTTTCAAGGACCGATTGTTCGTCAAGCGTTACGAGATAGCTTTAAAAAATTGAATCCATTTATCATGATGCGAAATCCCGTTATGTTTGTGGTAGAAGTAGGGACATTCATTACTCTGTTGATGCTACTGATGCCCGATTATTTTGGAGTACAAAATCAGATGGGCTACACCATTGCGGTGTTTGTCATTCTATTCTTCACGATTTTATTTGCCAACTTTGCAGAAGCACTTGCTGAAGGTAGAGGGAAAGCACAAGCAGATTCCCTGAAAAAAACCAAGGCAGATACTGTAGCGAAACGGCTGAATGAGAAAGGTGAAGTCGAGAAGGTTTCATCTACTGTATTACGAAAAGGCGATGTGGTAGTAGTTGAAACAGGGGATTTGGTTCCCGGAGATGGGGAGATCATGGAGGGGTTAGCTTCGATTGATGAATCCGCGATTACAGGCGAATCAGCCCCTGTAATTAAAGAAGCAGGTGGTGACTTTAGCTCTGTCACAGGCGGAACCAAGGTAGTGAGTGACTCCATCACGGTACGAATTACAGCTGATCCAGGCGAATCATTCCTTGATAAGATGATTTCCTTAGTCGAAGGGGCGTCTCGTCAAAAAACACCAAATGAACTCGCCTTGAACACGTTGTTGATTACCTTGACGTTAATCTTTCTCATAGTCGTCGTTACCTTATTACCGATTGCTGGTTATGTAGGTGTTACCTTACAGGTTGCCACATTGATTGCCTTGCTCGTCTGTTTGATCCCCACCACGATTGGTGGGCTTCTCTCAGCGATTGGGATTGCGGGAATGGATCGTGTAACTCGATTTAACGTTCTCGCTATGTCAGGAAAAGCGGTCGAGGCGGCGGGTGATATTAACACCATGATTCTCGATAAAACAGGAACCATCACCTTCGGAAACCGGATGGCCGCGCAGTTTACTCCAGTTGGCTCTGCTACAGAGTCAGAAGCAAGAGGAGCGGCGGTACTCTCCTCCTTAAAGGATGAGACTCCAGAGGGACGTTCTGTCCTTGAATTAGCTAAAAATCAAGGTTTCGCAGTAGATCCTGCTCCTTACGAGCAAGCAGAATTTATTCCATTCACGGCGGAAACCCGAATGAGTGGGATGGATGTAAATGGTGCTATATACCGCAAAGGTGCCGTTGATTCAATCCAGAAATATGTTCAGGAATTAGGCGGAGAAGTTCCAGCTGATCTAAAAGAAAAAAGCGATCAGATTGCTGGACTGGGTGGTACCCCCCTTGCCGTTTCGGTCGGGAGCAATATTGTTGGGCTTATCTACTTGAAAGATACCGTGAAACCGGGGATGAAAGAGCGATTTGACGAGTTACGCAAGATGGGGATTAAAACCATCATGTGTACAGGGGACAACCCATTAACTGCGGCAACGATTGCCAAAGAAGCAGGGGTAGACGACTTTATTGCAGAAAGTACACCGGAAGATAAAATTCGAGTGATTCGTGATGAACAAGCACAAGGGAAATTGGTAGCCATGACAGGTGACGGTACGAACGATGCACCTGCTCTAGCACAGGCAGATGTAGGATTAGCGATGAATAGTGGAACCATTGCGGCGAAAGAAGCGGCCAATATGGTAGATTTGGACTCTGATCCTACGAAAATTATCGAAGTCGTTTCTATTGGTAAACAGCTATTGATGACCCGTGGAGCGTTAACAACGTTCAGTATTGCCAACGATATTGCCAAATACTTTGCGATATTACCTGCTATGTTTACCGTGGCGATTCCACAGATGGAAGCATTAAACTTCATGAATCTGAATTCGCCTACGAGTGCCATTTTATCTGCCTTGATTTTTAATGCGATTATCATTCCCTTGCTTATCCCTCTAGCGATGAAGGGAATTGCGTATAAACCGATGCCTGCTGCTGCGCTGTTACGTCGTAATTTACTCATATACGGCTTAGGTGGCGTGATCGCCCCATTTATCGGGATTAAGCTGATCGACCTTGCTGTCGGATTGATTGTATAACACACAGGAGGAATCTGAGATGAAAGTGTTTCGTTTAGCCGTGGTCATGATAGTCATTCTAGGTCTGGGTTATCCTCTTGCTATGACGGGGATTTCTCAGCTTATTTTCCCTAGTCGAGCCAATGGGAGTATCGTTTATAACGATCAAAAACAAGCAATAGGCTCCGAGCTAATCGGGCAATCGTTCGAAAGTCCACAGTATTTCCATGGACGTATTTCTTCTATCAAATATGACGGGGCTGCATCAGGCACCCCGAACTACGCCCCCTCGAATGAGGAAATGATCAAAAGAACAAAGAAAGAAGCAGAGAAGTGGTTAGCACAAAACCCCGGGAAGTCCGTAGGCGATGTTCCGCTAGATTTAATTACGAACTCTGGATCTGGATTAGATCCACATATTAGCCCAGATGCTGCTCGTTTTCAAATCCCGGCTGTGGCTAAAGCAACGGGGTTGTCCAATCAACAATTAGAGGACCTAGTGGAGAAGCACGTGGAAGGCAGAACTCTCGGTGTGTTTGGTGAGTCGCGAGTCAATGTATTCAAGTTAAATCTGGATCTTCATAAATTGATCCAAGCTAAGGCGTGATTGAATGCAGAATGATAGAGAATATAAGCGTTTAAGCCCAGAAGAAATTCTACAAAAGATCGAGAAAATGAAGAAGGGTCGCCTCAAGATTTATATTGGGGCGGCACCCGGTGTTGGAAAGACGTTTCACATGCTACGAGACGCGCATGACCATAGGGCTAAAGGTGTAGATATCATAGTTGGGCTAATCGAAGCCCATGGACGTAAGACCACCACCGCTGAAGTAAAGGACCTCGAAATCATCGCGAAACAAACCATTCTTTACAAAGGAAAAGAGCTTAAAGAATTAGATGTGGCAGCGATTATCAAGCGTAATCCAGATGTGGTTATTGTTGATGAACTAGCGCATACGAATGTGCCCGGATCGAAAAACAAGAAGCGGTATGAAGATATACACGAGATATTAGAAGCAGGCATTCACGTATGGACTGCTATGAATATCCAGCATTTAGAAAGTGTTCGAGATATTGTTGGGCAAATTACAGGGGTGCGAGTGAACGAACGAGTCCCTGACTCTATGTTGCGTGAAGCAGATGAAGTAGAAGTTGTGGATGTGAGTCCAGAAACCTTGCGAGCTCGGATTCAGGAAGGAAACGTATACAACAAAGATAAAATCGAACAATCTCTTAACAACTTCTTCCGTAGGGGGAATCTAGTCGCACTACGGGAGTTATCTTTACGAGAAGTAGCAGATGACATTGATTTACGATTAGAAAAAGAGAGAACGGAGCTTGGAATTGAAGAACCATCTGGTGTACACGAGAAAATTTTAGTTTGTATCCAATATGGCCCTAAGGCGGAAAAATTGATTCGCAGGGGGGCTCGTATTGCCAATCGTTTAAATGCAGAACTCTACATTCTACATATCAGCTCGCATGAATCAGACCCAAAATCGATTGAAGAATGGAAGCAACTCGCTGAGCAGTTTGGTGCTACGTTTATCCTCCAAAAAGCAAGATCAAGAAAAGTAGCTCAACAAATGGTAGAGGTTTGCCGTCAGTATAAAATTACCCAGATTATTATGGGGATGTCCGCACGCACTCGGTGGGAAGAGATCTGGAAAGGCTCGATTATTAATGTGATTATGCAACAACTGCAATATGTGGATGTGTTGATTGTGTCGGATCGCTAGTTGTTCGTTATTGATCCGAGGAGTCCCGACGATATCTTCCCTCAGCTAGCTTCATATCGATAAAATTAACGACTTGTTGCAATGAGGATATCTGGCTAATGATCGTTTCTCTATGCCTCTTTAAGCTTTCCACCAACTCAGGAAATTCTGCTGGGTCCATATCGGTTGGGACTGCTAAGAACGGTCGCATCTCCTCTAGTGACATCCCTGTTTTTTTCATGCAGGTAATCAAATGGATTGTATCAATGTCCTTTTGCCGATAGATACGATGTCCGTTATCTTTTCGATCTGCACGAGGTAGCAATGAGATCTTTTCGTAATAACGGATTGTATCCTTAGAAATGCCAGTTTGATCAGCAGTTTGTTTAATTGTAAAAATAGACTCTGTCACGTGAACGAATTCCTCCCAAGACAATACTTTTTGTGAATTATACATCTTGGAGTTAGCTCCAAGTCAATCTCTTTACTCATTGGAAAAAATGTATGTTTTCGCATCTTGACTTGAAGTCGACTCCAAGTTATACACTGTGCACAGTCTATTACGAGGGGGAGCTATGATGAAAACAAGTCAACGTGAAAATATCGCACTCATTACGGGCGCAAATGCCGGAATTGGATTGGAATTGACTCGGAAATTACTGTCGGAGGGCTGGCAGGTGGTAGCATTAAACCGTTCTGAGTTCCCGGAAGAGGATATGGAAATCCAAAAAGCGACTAAGAATGGATCACTTCGCCTTTATAAAACGACAGATCTCACAGATTATGACAGCTTAAGAAGGACCCTAGAAGCGATTAAAGGGAAGGAACAGAGAATCGATATTTTGTTCAACAACGCGGGTAGGACTTTCCACGAACTCAGCTACACCAAACAAGGGCGCGAGAGCCATTATGAACTGATGACCGTGGTTCCGTACATCATCTTGATGGAATTAAAGGAACTTTTACAAAACGGTCATCTCAAAACCGTGATTAATACCTCCTCTGCCATCATACAATTTGCGAAAGAGTTTACGATCGAAACCCTAGAACGTCCTAAAACTTTTCGAAAACTGCTAGGCCCTTACGCCACATCCAAACTGGCTCTCTCTCTGTGGACTGAAGCGATCGCCCTGCAACTTGCCAAAGAGGGTATTCAGATTCGTAGTGTGGATCCGGGCGGTAACAATACACTACGAAAAGGAAGAAAATCAGGACTGCCCATATGGATCGAACCATTTATGAAATTCTTTTACGCACCGCCTACTCACGGTGCGAATCAACTATATGAAGGAGCTTTCGGAAAGCATCGAGATGATACAGGTGTGTTTCTACTTAAAGGTCGGATTACGGGATTAAAATATAGTGTCCAAGCAAAGAGTGTTCTGGAAAGAGTTCATGCAATTTATGTAGAAGATTTTCTTGAAACTAAGTCTTGATTTCAATCTTAAATCAGGCTTTTATCTTTGTGTAAATGAAGGGAGCATTTCAGAAAAAGGCACATACGATGAATTTAACAGAAAGATTTTATTACATGATGGGCTTTCGATCCGTAGGTAATAGTTGGTTTGTAATTTGGGCTAACTGAAATCACCGCACAGTTACTGTTTCTTCCTATAAGTACAAGATTTTCACCGAATAGATGGGTATTTTCGTAACAAAATCTCTGTGCACTAAATAAGCTGGACTAAAATATATTGAAAAGGGAGCAGATTTCGTCAGGAGGTGAGTAATATGTCTTATCCCAATATACCAAATGTAAGTCCTAATATTTCTGTGACTCGAGACGATGCGATTAATTTACTTTTATCTTCGATTGCTCTAGAAGAACTAGGATTGAGTCATATTATTAATGCAGAAGGAGAGAAATTGCAGTACGTGCTCGGAACACTCCCAGGGATTTCGTCAGCGCTTAATCCTACTCTTACTGATCTTTTGGCGATCAACCAAAGTGTTCAAGATACCATTAACGTGATAGCTAAGAAAGAATGGATCTTAAATGAGAAGCTAGAGAATGTCTTGGATTCGGCAGGTGGTTCGCTGAATGCAGGCCCACAAGGCCCTGCTGGTCCACCGGGTGCTCCAGGTCCACAAGGTTTCCAAGGCCCTATTGGCCCATCAGGTCCACAAGGTGATACGGGCCCACAAGGTGTTACAGGTCCACAAGGTCCCACTGGTCCTACTGGCTCTGTGTCTTCAGGATTTGCGAACGGGCTTAGTAGTATATCTGATTATCCAGCTAATTCGAATACTGGAGTTACGTGGGATGTAGTATCTTTTGGTGGATCTGGTATTACTATTACACCTGGTGTTGCAGGAATTACCCTAGAAGGGGGTCATAATTATTTAATTAATTCTTCGTTTTCTGGACGTTCTCTGGCTGGAACCGATGATAGTGGAAGGTTTGAGTTGTACTTGGATGGAGTCTTAATCCCGACTGCACAGTCAATTGTATATGGTCCTAGCCAAAATGCAGATGGCTCTGTTCATGTAGTGACTCCTATTTCCCTGCCGAGTCAAGTTCTTACTGCACAAATAAATCTTATTGGTGTAACAGGTCAAACTCTTACTATAGAGGATGGTTTAGTAAATATAGCGGTATTGAAAGTAACATAAGGGTCCCCCTTCAAAAGAAGGGGGTTTTTTTTCGCTGTTTTCCTCTATTTAAGAAGGATTACATAGTACATAGATAGAATAAATGAAAATGTAAAAATATTTAAAATATATTTATTTGAGGAGGAATTATATTGAAGATGGCGGTCCCCAAGACAGCGATGGGGCTCATGCTCTCGATCCCGTTGGTCTTTACAACTGCGTTTGCTTCAGGAGTTCCTGTGCAAGAAAAAAGGCATGCTAAACCTCGTGTTTCTGAGGAGCGAATTTATCGTGATATTGCTTGGATGGCAAGTAAGGATGATGCTCGTATGGCAGGGACTCCAGGTGAGCATCAAGCAGCGAAGGTGATCGCACAACGCTTTAAAAAATTAGGCTTTGATGTAAAGATGCAGAGATTTCCGTTTACCCGCTTTGAGAGTCGTGGAGCAGCATTAACGGTTAGTCAACCTGAGAATAAATCGTTTGAGACAACTCCCCTAACCTATTCTCCGAGTACACCAGCTAAAGGGCTTACTGCAGATTTAGTATATGCTGGGTTGGGAGCAGAGAGTGACTTTGCTTCTGTAGATGTCAAAGGAAAGATCGCTCTGATCAAGCGTGGAAACCTTACTTTCTACGATAAAACACAAAATGCGGCGAAAGCAGGAGCGATTGGGGTTGTGATCTTTAATAACACCACGGGTAAGTTAGGTGGAACACTCGGACAGCAAACAAGCATCCCTGCAATTGGTCTTACGGATACAGATGGTGCTCTTTTGACCAATTTGCTAAGTAGTGGCCAAAAGGTAACGACGACAATGAAGGCGGACACCAAAGTGATCAATACGTACTCACAAAATGTGATCGGTACTTACAAGGCGAAAAATACCAGAAAGGCGAAGACCCTTGTAGTGGGCGCACATTATGATGGAGTTGACTCAGCAGCGGCTAATGATAATGCTTCTGGAACAGCTACGATGTTAGAAGTAGCACGTCTAGCTTCTCAGAAGAAGTTAGACATGAATGTAAGATTTATCGCGTTTGGTGCGGAAGAAGCTGGATTGATTGGATCTGAGTTTTATGCACAGTCGCTAAAACCAGAAGAAACTGCGAATATTTCGGGAATGATCAACATGGATATGGTTGGTGTTGGCGATAAGGTGAATGTGTTGACTGCTTCTGCGAATGCGCAATCCTTTGTAGCAGACTTGGCAGTCGAGAAAGCAGAAGAATTACAGATTACCCCAATTAGAGGATTTTCTACTAGAAGCGACCATGCTTCTTTTGAACCACTGGGCATCCCTGTAGCCTTCTTGCATGTAAGTGAAGATCCATACTACCACAGTGACCAAGACACGTTAGATAAAATCCAGAAGCCCAACCTGAAAAATGTGGGAACACTTGTCACGAACTTAGTTCTCGATATCGCGAATAACAATTCGGGAGCACCAGCGAAGGGACAAATGCAGTCTCTAAATGAAATCCAGGTGAAACAAACTCATCACGATCACGGTGTGAACTTGGTAACAAAATAAGGTAAGTTGGGAAAGCATCAGACTCTGGATGGATCTGGTGCTTTTTCTTTTATGTAAATATAAATTTTTATATATAAAACTAAGATAATTAATTGTTCCGTGAAGCATCTTTTGATAAAATGAGGTTGAAGAAAGGTAATACCTTTAGATGATTTACTATTTATGCTTGTGGGGTTGAGAAGAAGATGCAATTTGATACAGATATTGGCGATCGGCATCCATTTTTTTCGGAAGTTCGTCCAGGGCGTGGCTTTGAAGATATCGCGATGCAGATTAAGGAAGCGATTTTGCAAGGGCATTTAAAGGATGGGGATCGTTTGCCAAATGAGAGGGAATTGGGTAGTCTCTTTGGAGTGAGCCGTCCTACTGTACGAGAAGCCATTCGTTCATTAGAAGCGATTGGAGTAGTAGAGGTGCGTCGAGGGGTTTATGGCGGTATTTTTGTGGCGGAGCCTAAGCCGGATCATGTAGGGAAGGCACTCGCTGCATTGCTACGCTTTCGTGGTGCTACGATTAGCGAGTTAGTAGAGTTTCGGCAAACATTTGAAGCAGAAATGGCGTATTGGGCTGCACAACGAGCCACGACGAAACAAGTAGAGCAATTAGTGTCAATTGCAAACAAAATAAAGGAAGTGGCGCATTCAAGTGAGGTGCCATGGGAGAAGTTTATAGAACTAGATTTGGCCTTTCATGAAGAAGTAGCTCAGGCTTCTCGTAATCAGATTCGGGTGGCGATCATGTTGGCGATTCATGGCGTGCTCCGTAAAACTTCTTTAATGCTAGAGAAAATTGATGATGTTGCTTGGCGTGAACAGCAGGCATCAGATTTGATGGGGATTGCCGAAGCGATTGGTGAGGGGAACGCCGAATTAGCACAAAAGCGGATGGCGAATCATATTGAACGGAATATTAGCAAATTTAATTAATGGGCAAACGGGTAACAGTGGGGTGAGCATGTGAAGGAAGAGTTCATTGTTTGCAGATGTGAGGAAGTAACAGTAGAACAATTAGAGGATGCCTATGTCTCAGGTGCGATCACGTCTCGTCAGTTGAAGATGAAAACGAGAGCTACGATGGGAGCTTGTCAGGGAAGAGTGTGTCGTCAGTTGGTAAATCTGTGGCTTAGTAAGAAAGATCCTTGTGCTGATAAAGGAGTCGAACCATTATCTTATCGAGCCCCGATAAGGCTTGTTACTTTTGGAGAATTGGCAGGTGGAGAATAAGTGGGAAAACCTCTTCGCATTAGTCATCACCCTCTTTTGGGAGAGATGAATAAGAAAGTGATCTCATTTACTTATAATGGTGAGATGTTACAAGGGCTAGAAGGGGAGCCGATTGCCGTAGCATTGCTTGCAAATCACATTCGGGTTTTACGTAGACATGAGGAATCAGGATCGGCTCGTGGACTTTATTGTGGGATTGGTCACTGTATGGAGTGTCGTGTTCAGTTGATTGGAAAAGGGCAAGTACGGGCATGTCTTACCCCTTTGCAAGAAGGAATGGAGATTCGAGAAGGAAGCAGGCTTCCCAATGAGATTACCGGGAGGGTGGATTCATGAATGGAATACAGCAAATCGATCTACTGATTGTGGGTGCGGGTCCGGCAGGATTGTCAGCCGCGGCTACGATCTCGGCGGATCGTGATTTTCGGGTTATGATCATCGATGAATTCCCTGAGCCTGGTGGACGCTTGTTAGGGCAGTTTCATGAAGAAAGAGACCGTTCGTGGTGGGTTGGCAAAACAGTCGCCGCTGATCTCATTGCACAAAATGTCTTAGCAGGGGTTACAATTCAGAGCGGTGTTTCGGTGTATGGACTAGAGTTACTTCCTGGAGGTTGGAAGGTACTTACTTCTAAGGGAGACATCCATACGAAATACTTACTACTGGCAACGGGTGCGGCTGAGATTCCCGTTCCTGTCTCGGGCTGGACACTTCCAGGAGTAATGTCGATCGGGGCAGCCCAAGTGATGGCAAATGTCCATCAAGTCAAGCCGGGCGAGAAGGGGTATATCGTGGGTGTAAATGTGTTGTCCCTTGCAATTGCTAGAGAATTAGCGGTAGCAGGCATTGAGATAGAGGGGATCGCGTTACCACCTAGTGATTTATTTGTGACGGAGGAGACGACTCCCGTTGCCGCGATTGAACTTTTAACAAGGATATCGGATGCGGCGCCAGCTCTGTGGATGCGGTTAGGTGGAAAGCTGGCACAGAAAATGAAGTTGAGTCGATTGCTAGCCTCTTGTTTTCCTAAAAAGGGGATCAAAGTGTGGGATCTGCCTCTACAGTTGCGAACGGCACTTGTTTCCATTCAAGGAGTAGACCAAGTAGAGTCGGTTGTCGTAGCCGATGTGACGAGTAGTGGAGAAATCATAGAAGATAGCCAGAGGGAGATCAAGGTTGATTTCGTTGCGATAGCAGGAGGTCTGTATCCGTTAGCTGAGCTGGCGGCGTTGGCAGGTTGTCCTTTTCTCTATGTACCGGAATTAGGCGGTAATATCCCTATTCATAATGAAAGAATGAAAACAACCTTGCCCAATCTCTATGTAGCAGGAAATATAACAGGGGTAGAGGGAGCGCAAGTAGCCATGGCTCAGGGGCGTTTGGCAGCACACTCTATCTCGTATGATGATGGATGGTTTGCTTGTGAAGAGGAACCGAAATTGCTAGATGCGATTGACGAGGTAAAAGAGGTACGGAATTCTGCGATGATCCAAT
Source organism: Thermoactinomyces sp. DSM 45891 (assembly GCF_900119485.1). Taxonomy (GTDB): domain Bacteria; phylum Bacillota; class Bacilli; order Thermoactinomycetales; family Thermoactinomycetaceae; genus Baia. The sequence goes on along the minus strand of NZ_FPJZ01000001.1, from coordinate 269,746 downwards.
TCCATCCGGAGATAGATGGCGCTAGGAAGCGGATCTACGAGCTATTTGATCATTGGATGTAAGTGGAGGTGAGACTTGGATGAAAACGGAGAATGCGGATGTCGTAATTATTGGTGGTGGCATTATAGGGATGGCTACTGCTTACTATCTAGCGAAACTTGGGTCTGATGTCGTGGTCTTAGAAAAAGGAGAGATCGCAGGAGGAACTTCTTCGAAATGCGATGGTAATATTTTAGCGATCGACAAGGAACCCGGTTTTGATAGCCAAATGTCGCTGGAGTCACAAAAATTAGTATCTCAATTGGTGTTTGAGTTAGATGAGGAGTTTGAATATCGGGCACCTGGTAGTATTTTGGTTTGTGAGTCGGAAGAAGAGATGGAAGCGGCGGAAATGTGGGTAAATCGGCAAAAGGAGGCAGGACTACCCTTTCGGATGCTCGATCGAGGTGAGATTCGAAGCGAATGGAAGCACATGGCGGACGATATCCACGGTGGATTAGAGTGTGCTACTGATTCTACGGTAAACCCGGTGTTATTTACGTATTCATTAGCTGTTACTGCTCAGCGGCTAGGCGCTAGATTGAAAACGCATACATGGGTGACAGGGATTCGTTTAGATTCATATGGAGCTGTGGCAGGGGTGGAAACATCAAATGGATTGATTAGAACCAAGCATGTTGTGAATGCCGCGGGTGTGTGGTCCAAGCCCATTGCTCAGATGGTAGGGATTGAGATCCCGGTGGAGCCGCGAAAAGGGCATATTTTAGTCTCTTCTCGAACAGAGAGTATTGGGACGAGAAAAGTGATGGAATTTAGTTATCTGATGAGCAAGTTTGGCAAAGAGAGAAAAGTAGATAAACGAACGGAGCAATATGGTGTTGCCCTGGTATTTGAACCGACAGCCTCTCAGAATTTTCTGATCGGAAGTAGTCGCGAATTTGTGGGATTTGATATGAAAATTAACGTAGATGTAATTCGTTGTATCGCAAGAAGGGCGATTCGATTCTTTCCTGCGATGAAGGATATCCCTGTCCTGCGGAGCTACTGTGGGCTTCGTCCGTGGACTCCTGATCATTTGCCGATTGTGTCGCCAGTGGAAGAGGTTCCTGGATTTTATATCGCCGCTGGCCATGAAGGGGATGGGATTAGTCTCGCTGCGATTACTGGCAAAGTGATGAGTGAATGTATTACAGGTCAAGAGACAACGATTTCAATAGAGCCGCTACACTATAATCGATTTAAAAAGGAAGCTGGAAAAAGATGAGGATTTCAAAATTAATTTCGACGATTGATACACATACGGGCGGAAATCCAACTCGTACTGTTACGAGCGGCGCACCTAAGTTAATAGGCAATACGATGACAGAAAAAATGGTTTATATGAAAGAGAATTACGATGATTTCAGGCGTCTTCTCATGTATGAACCACGTGGACATAGTGTGATGTCAGGGTGTATCTTGACAGAACCTTGTGATCCTACAGCGGATATTGGCGTTGTATTTATTGAGACGGGTGGATATCTTCCGATGTGTGGTCATGACACGATTGGTGTATGTACGGCGTTAGTGGAAGCGGGAATCTTTCCAGCGGATCAAACTACCTTGCGTTTGGACACACCTGCTGGGTTAGTAGAAGCAAAGCTTTTAATAGAAGACGGAAAAGTAAAGCGGGTTACATTTACGAATATCCCTTCTTTCCTATACAAACGAGAGGTCTGTGTTTCGGTGGATGGTTTAGGAGAAGTAACGTGTGACATTGCATACGGTGGCAATTTTTATGCTTTGGTAGATGCACAGCAAGTCGGATTAGAGCTTGTGACCGAATATGCGGCTGATATTGTCCAGAAAGCGATTCGAATTCGGGATGCGATAAATGAACAGATTGAGGTCGTTCATCCTGAGATTCCCGTGATTCGTGGGCTTACACACGTGGAGTTCTATGCTGATCCTGTATCTCCAGAGGCTGATTGCCGAAATACGGTGGTGATTCCGCCGGGTGGAATTGATCGTTCGCCATGTGGAACAGGGACTTCTGCGAAGGTTGCAACGTTATTTGCCAAAGGAGAACTGGCACTGGATCAAGAGTTCGTACATGAGAGCATCGTGGGTTCTCTCTTTTATGCCGAAGTGCTTGCTGAAACGACAGTAGGTGATCTTCCAGCGGTGATCCCGCAGATTTCTGGATCTGCATGGGTTACGGGTTTTCATCAGTTTGTGATTGATCCGAGTGATCCGCTTTTGGATGGTTTTTTGATCCTTTGATTATGAGAGGTAGGAAAGGGGGTGAGGCATTTCTAGGCTATAGGAAGCTGTCGGATTTGCCATCATGTTCACATACTAAATACAGGGGGAAAGTGTAATGAAACGATTTTACGGCATCTATGTGGCGATTGTGACCCCTTTTACAGATTCGATGAAGGTGGACTACGATCGATTGAGAGAGCATGCTGACTGGTTAATTCAAAATGGTGTTCATGGATTGGTACCAGTTGGATCAGTAGGAGAGTATGCTGCTTTGGATGATGAAGAGCGAGCCAAGGTAGTGGAGACGGTTGTTGAGATGGCCGCGGGTCGTGTTCCTGTAGTGGTGGGCACAGGTGCTCCGTCTACGCAAAAAGCAGTTGGCTGGGCAGAACATGCGAAGAGGATAGGCGCAAGCGGAATCATGGCTTTGCCGCCGATCAACTATAATCCAACTCGGTCGGAAGTGATTTCCTTTTATCGCTCTCTGTCGGACGTAGGTCTACCGATTATTGCCTACAATAACCCATTTGATACAAAAGTCGATTTAACCCCTGATTTATTGGCAGAGCTTTGTAAGCTTGAACATGTTGTCGCTGTGAAAGAATTCTCCGGGGATATACGCCGGATTCATGAGATATATGAGAAGACCGATTTGGAGGTTTTGGCAGGCGCTGATGATTTGGCTTTAGAAGGCTTGTTGGCAGGCGCCACCGGTTGGATTGCTGGCTTTACTAATTCACATCCGAAAGAAAGCGTTGAATTGTTTGATTTTGCAATTAACGGAAAAGTTGCGGAAGCCACACAATTATATCGTCGTTTGCTACCTCTTTTTCGGTATGACTCCACTCCGCGCTTAGTTCAATCGATCAAATATGCGCTGGAATTGGTAGGAAGACCAGTGGGTAAGGCTCGTGCTCCGCGCCTAGATCTAACGAGTGAAGAGAAGGAAAGTATCGAAAAGGCGAGTCAATGTATTTGAGTGAATGTTAGCTGATGTGTATTAGGTGCTGATTATCCAGATATAGGATGTGCCGGGGCATGTGTATGACTACAGATCGCTAACATCGCAGTGGTCATACACACTACCCCTAGTCTATCTTGAATGCAAGCTATACCTTAAGTAGAAGTGCTTCTTTATTCTTGTGAAAATGCCGCTACGGTTTACAGGAGGAGATAAGGTGGAGAGTCGAAATTGGATTGGTGGGGAATGGATTGAGCCGGTGGGGGAGAAGGTGGTTGTGAAAAATCCTTCGCATACGGAGATAGAAGTGGGGACGATAACCTTCTCTGATGGATCACATGTGTTACAAGCAGGGGAAGCGGCGAGGAGAGCTTCGAAAGGATGGGCAAAGTTAACGGGTTCTGCTAGGGGAGAGTTCCTGTATAAAATGGCAGGCCTGTTGCAGAGTCATTCGGAAGAAGTTGCTCAATTAGCCAGTCAGGAGATGGGGAAGCCGATCACGGAGATGAAGATGGAAGTGATGCGGGGTGTGCATTTACTTAGGTACTACGCCGGGGAGGGAGTAAGGACCCATGGGCAGTTAATTCCGTCAATACAAACAGATGTGGTGCAGTATTCGAAACGGGTTCCACTTGGAATAGTTGGAATTATTACACCGTGGAATTTCCCTGTAGCGATTCCGATTTGGAAGATTGCTCCTGCATTAATCTGTGGGAATACGGTGGTCTGGAAACCCGCGGAATATGCTTCTTTAACGGCAGTTCGCTTAACCGAAATTTTTGCTCAAGCCGGACTACCCGAAGGTGTTTTTAATCTAGTGATTGGAAAAGGTAGTGTAATCGGGAATCAGATGATTGAGAAGATGGATGTAGATGCTATCAGCTTTACGGGATCTTCTATGGTGGGAAGTCATATTGCGGCTACTTGCGCTAAGCGCCATATTAAGTATCAGACGGAGATGGGAGGTAAAAATGCTGCTATTATTTTACATGATGCAGATATCGAAAAAACAATCCCAATGATTTTAAGCGGAGCTTTTCGTTCAGCAGGCCAGAAATGTACGGCAACAAGTCGAGTCATTGTTGAAAAGGGGATTATGAATTCATTTATCGATGCACTCCGGCAAGGAGTATCGAATGTAAAGTTGAGCGATGCCCTCGATCCAAATGCGTATTTAGGACCAGTCGCATCAAGAGAACAGTATCAAACGGTTAACTCGTATGTTGAATTGGCTCGTCGGGAAGCAGAAGTTGTGGTAGAAGGAGCCAATACGATACAAAAATCTGGCTATTATATTCCCCCATTAGTCGTAAAAGGTGTAGGGAATGATCATAAACTCGTGCAAGAGGAAATCTTTGGCCCCGTGGTAACGCTGCTTCCTGCTCTCGACTTTGAGGAAGCAATTCAATTATGTAATCAAACGGTTTATGGATTAAGTGCGTCCATCTTTACAAAAGATGTAAATCACGCGTTCCGCTTCCTAGAGGAAGCAGAAGCGGGAATGGTCCGTGTGAACCAAGAAACCGCCGGAGTCGAATACCAATCACCATTTGGTGGAATGAAACTCTCTAGCTCTCACACACGCGAACAAGGAGTAGCTGCTCTCGATTTCTATACACAATGGAAAACATGCGCGATAAGCTATTCCATTTAAGTTGTATGTAGGTCCAGCTTAGAAAGATGAAGCTGGATTTTTTCATACTTACTAAAGTAGGTTATAAAAAAACATTAATAAGAAGGATATATTATATGTCTAATCGAAATAATTAAAGGAATAAACATGATTGATGTGAAAAATTTCCTATTGCACGATTGCTCCTAATACTGTATAGTTACTTTATCACATAAAAGCAAACAAGTGATAAAGCGAATATGCGGCATCGACAAGAATCAGTAGCAACTTACATGAGCAGTGTTAGAGACTAGGTGGGAGGTGCAAACCTAGGCGATGTTAGATGTGAATTACCCTTGTCAAGTGGATGCCATAAAGAGTGGGTTGTAGCTTATCTGCTATAACCAATTAGGGTGGTACCGCGGAGCTTTTCGTCCCTATAGGATGGAAGCTTTTTTATTTTGTAAAAAAAAGGAGAGAGATTTATGTCGAGGAAAACAATCCCGTCTCATCTACAAGCTTATGTTTCAAAGCAGGATTATGATTTATATACGCCTATTAATCAGGCGGTCTGGCGTTATGTGATGAGACAAAACTACCATTTTTTTCGTGATCTTGCTCATGAATCCTATCAGGATGGCTTGGAGAAGTCGGGTATTTCCCTCGATCGAATCCCTCGTGTAGATGAGATGAGTAAATGCTTGGAGCCATTTGGACTAGCAGCAGTGACAATCGATGGATTGATCCCTGGAGTGGCATTTTTTGATTTCCAAGGTTATGGATTCCTACCCATTGCGACTGAAATTCGGACTCTGAAGCATATTGGTTATACACCTGCTCCTGATATGCTTCATGAGGCCGGAGGACATGCTCCCATCTTAAGTGAACCGAAATTTGCGGAGTATGTGAGGTTGTTTGGACAGATTGGAGCCAAGGCGATCTCTTCACGAGAAGAACATGAGTTGTTTTTAGCAACACGTAAGCTAACTCAGATCATGGAAGACCCAGCTTCTACTCCAGAGATGATCGCTGAAGTCGAGAGAGTTCATGCTGAGAAGATGAAAGCCGCGACCGTTCGGTCCGAGGCGACTGAGATTTCCAGGTTGTATTGGTGGACAGTTGAATATGGTTTGGTTGGCACACGAAACCATCCGAAAATCTACGGGGCTGGATTGCTTTCTTCGATCAGTGAAGGGCAACATTGTTTATCGTCTGATGTGGAGAAAGTCCCGTTTGATTTAGATGTATGTATCGACACTGATTTTGATGTGACCAAGCCGCAACCACAATTGTTTGTTTGTCGGGATTTCGATCAATTAATTGAAGGAATCAAGCTCTATAGTGAACGAATGGCGTATCGGGTTGGTGGGACACCAAGTTTAGAAAAGGCACAACGCTCTGGACAAGTTACCACTTCTGTATACAGTTCTGGTTTACAAGTAAGTGGAGTCGTGACGGAACTTCTCTATGATGAGCAAGGGGAAGCGATTTACCTCCGGACAGAGGGAGGAACACAGCTATCGTTTGAGGATGAAGAGTTACCAGGCCAAGGATGTGCAGTCCATCATCATGGATTTTCGGCTCCAATAGGTAGAGTCGAGGGATTAGAGAAGCAGTTAGAAGAGTTGAGTTTAGTGGAGTGTGAAGAGTTAGGAATGCAGGTAGGTAGTCAGTTGAGCTTGAGATTTGTGAGCGGAGTCGAGGTAGAGGGAACGTTAGTGAATATGACGTTTCAGAGAGATCGTTTGATCCTACTTTCTTTTAAAGATTGTAAGGTTACATGGGGCGATCGAGTGTTGTTTGAACCTGAATGGGGAACTTTTGACATGCCAGTGGGAGAGCGGATTGTGTCTGTTTATGCAGGACCTGCTGATCATGATCGTTTTGTTTTTGAAGAGCAGGATGTATGGACCGTTCATAAACCTGAGGTGGTTTGGACTGATCTGGATGACCTCTATCAGGATGTTCGTGATCTACGAGAAGAGCAGAGAAGAGCGTGGGAGGCTACAAGTATTTTGTCCCGCCTGCGCCAAGTTGATCCAGATGACTGGTTGCTACGAGTAGAGATATTAGAATTAGCCATTGCCTTTGAGGACAAGAGTTTAGAGAGCCAAGTGAGAGCAGAGTTGAGTGAGATATCTGAAAGACAGGTAGAGAACAAATCCTTAATTGAAAATGGGATCAGATTAGCCGAGCAAGAGCCTCATACGATCCTCGTCAAACAGACGACATAATAAAATAGAGAAAAGAAAACCCAGGACCCACTTAATCGTGAGTTAGCTGGGTTTTCTCGTTCCTTTTCTTGAACGAATCGGGATCAGATGGGGTCTCCCGGCATGATGAGCTTCAATCCATTCTTGCAGAGTAATCGGAAGGTGGCCCCATTCTTGAAGCGTATCCCGAATTTCTTGTACGGTTCCGGATAGACGGATGCCGTTCGCAAGTATTTTTTTCTCCATATTTTCGCACCCTTAATGAAAGTCTTTTCTATCGGGATACGCTAAAAGCGAAGGAAATATACCCTTTTTGAAATATATTTTTGTGTATAATAGAGGAATATAAGAAAGCCGAAAGGTTGGATGGCATGAGAAATTTAGAGGAGAAAACCATTTCAACTAGATCTATTTTTAAAGGTAGAGTCATTTCTCTCCAAGTAGATCAAGTTGAATTGCCAAATGGAAACACTTCAAACAGAGAAATTGTAAAGCATCCTGGAGCGGTAGCTGTTTTGGCCATTACGCCAGAAGATCGCATCATTTTAGTACGTCAATTTCGAAAGCCACTAGAGAAAACGATTTATGAAATCCCTGCAGGTAAGAGAGAGTCTGGAGAAGATCCACTAGTTTGTGCAGAGCGTGAGCTAGAGGAAGAGACAGGCTATCGCGCAGGGAAATGGAAGCATCTTGTCTCATTCTATACATCCCCGGGATTTGCCGATGAGTATCTTCATCTCTATCAGGCGGATGAGTTAAGTCCAGGAGAAGTAAATCTGGATGAGGATGAGTTTGTGGAACTGGTGGAGTGGACGCTTCCACAGTGTGTTCAGGCTATTTCTCACGGCGATATTTGTGATGCGAAGACAGTAGCAGCCATTTTGTTTTGGCAGAATCAACAACACCAATCATGACTTTTAACCTGTGAAAATAGAATCCATTTAACTTTTCTATAGTCATGATGATATAATAAAATTATTCTGTTAAATGACGATTTTGCGACTAGGGATAGAAGAGGTGATGTGGATGAATCACACAGAAGGACACAATCCTCTCACAGCAACTCGGTATACGCTTTATTCTTGGATTTTGTTTTTACTGCCGCTAACCTTTGGTGTATTACTAGCGTCGATCTATAATTGGTCGGACTTTTGGGCAGCCGTGGTAATCGGGTTAGGTTGCTGTGTACTTGTAAATAATATCATTGTGGTTAAGTATCAACTTTATACGAGACGAGTCAGTATTTTGATGATTTTGATTCAAGTATACGTTGCTTGTTTTTTTGGAATTATGTTTTTAGGAAAAGCATATGCAGATGTTCGATTAGAGTTTGTACTTATGGCGATCTTTGCCATTAATGCGCTTTTGGGTGTGATGTATCGGAGAAACCTATTTCTATGTGGCCGGTTTGCCAAAGTAGTCCTGCTTTTTACAGTTGGTTTTCCCTTTATTTTTGCGCAGATTGCCCATACATATGGATGGGCCCCGACTATGGATGCACCGGGGCTGATGAGTTCGATTGCGGCCGCATTTACATATTATACAGGGTCTTTGTTACATAACTATTATTTCTCGTCATAACAAACAGAATATTAGTCCGGTTTTCATAAGAAGAACAAATGCAATAATTCGCATTTGTTCTTCTTAATTCGGCTAATCATGTCCAGATTGAATCTAGTAAATTGATCATATCTCTCTTATCTCTCTCATAGAATTGTTTTGAGAGAATGAGGAGGACGGATGAATGAGAAGAAAACATTACTGGAGTCAAGCGATTCAAGCCCATGTACAAAGTCAGAAATCGCTCTATATTTTTGTAGTAGTCTTATTTTTAACAGGTGTTGTGTTTGGAGCGGTGATTGTGAACATGTTGACTGCCACGCAGCGTACGGGGCTATCTAGTTATTTGGGACACTTTTTTAAAGAGTTAGGGAGAGGGAGTATTGCTGATTCCGAAATTGCCCTTCAGCATTCGATCGGAGAGCATTTGAAAACGATTGGTCTGATGTGGTTATTAGGTTTATCTGTTATCGGGATTCCGATTTTATGCCTCTTTTTGTTCTTCAAAGGAATGGTGATCGGCTTTACAGTTGGCTTTCTTGTTCAACAGTTTTCATGGACCGGATTATGGTTTGCCTTTGTTTCCATTGTTCCTACAAATCTGTTTGTCATTCCTGCTATGATGATCGTCTCTGTGGCAGGAGTTTATTTCTCCGTAGACTTAGTAAAAAACCATATTATTGCGCATCGTGGCTCGCTATACCCCAAATTTGTTTCCTATTGCGGAGTGGTTGTGATGATGGCTTGCCTCATGATGATTTCTTCTCTCGTTGAGGCGTACCTTTCTCCGATGATCATGAGAGGGTCTCTACCTGAAATCGCTTCTATGTTGCCACATCTTCCTTCAGTTTAAAGTAATTATTACCTGATAATCTCTTTTAGTTGGTTTGACTTTTCCTGTATATCTCTCATATAATGTTGAGTAGATTGAGGGGGGTGTGGATGTGGAAAAACGAGTAAATCAAATTAAACAGCAATTATCCGCCCACAATTATAAACTAACCCCCCAACGGGAAGCCACTGTGCGTGTTTTACTTGAAAATGAAGACGACCATTTGAGCGCAGAGGATGTTTACCTGTTGGTGAAGGACAAAGCACCTGAGATTGGGCTTGCGACAGTTTATCGTACGTTGGAACTACTTAGCGATCTTCACATCATTCATAAGCTGAATTTTGGTGATGGTGTAACCCGATATGAGTTTCGTGCTGAGGGGGCTGAACATCACCATCATCACTTAATGTGTTTAAATTGTGGCTCTGTCGATGAAATTATGGAGGATTTACTAGGACCTATTGAACAGCAGGTGGAGCGAGAGTTCCATTTTCACATTATGGACCATCGTTTGACATTCCACGGAATTTGTTATCGTTGTAAGGGGCAGGTAATTGATCCAAAAAAATTAATAGGCTCGAAAGTAACGTGAGATGCTATATAATGGCTCTCACTTCTTTTTGGTGATTTTTAGGTTTTAAGTACAATTAGAAAGTGTTAAGATAGGTTTGATGCTGAAGGAGGTTCATTGATGAGAATAGGGATTCCTAGAGAAATTAAGAATAACGAGAACCGGGTTGCAATTACCCCTGGTGGAGTAGATGCGTTTATCACAGCAGGTCACTCGGTTATGGTAGAGAAAAATGCAGGAATTGGAAGCGGTTTCACTGACGAGGCTTATGCTTCCCATGGTGCTCAAATTGTGGACAGTGCGGAAGTAGTTTGGGAAAACTCTGATATGATTTTGAAAGTAAAAGAACCTCAGCCAACGGAATATGGCTATTTCCGTGAAGGGTTAGTTTTATTTACATATCTACACCTTGCTCCTGAGCCAGAGTTAACAGCGGCACTCATGGAGAAGAAAGTAACGGCAATTGCTTATGAAACTATTCAATTAGATAATAGATCTCTTCCTTTATTAACTCCAATGAGTGAAGTAGCAGGTCGTATGTCTGTACAAATAGGTGCTTCTTTCTTAGAAAAGCCACATGGTGGAAAGGGAGTGCTATTAGGTGGTGTACCAGGAGTTCTCCCTGGTGAAGTAGTAATTGTAGGCGGAGGAATCGTGGGTACTAATGCAGCTAAGATGGCCGTGGGTCTCGGTGCAAATGTAACGATTCTCGATGTGAATCCAGACCGTCTCCGTCAACTAGATGACCAATTTGATGGGAAATTACGAACTGTGATGTCAAACTCGTATAACCTAGCAGAAGCAGTTAAGAAAGCAGATCTACTTATCGGTGCAGTACTCATCCCAGGTCGTCGTGCTCCTCGTTTGGTGACCGAAGAGATGGTAAAACAAATGCAGCCAGGTTCTGTTATCGTAGATGTTGCTATTGACCAAGGTGGTTCCATTGAAACGATTGACCGTGTAACTACACATAGTGAACCAACTTATGTAAAACATGGAGTGGTTCATTACTCAGTGGCTAACATGCCGGGTGCGGTTCCCCGTACGTCAACTCTCGCGTTAACCAATGTAACAATCCCTTATGGGCTTCAGATCGCCAATAAAGGAGTAGGACGAGCTTTAGCGGAGAGTAAACCACTCGCACTGGGCGTAAACACAATTCGAGGGAAGTGTACATATCAAGCAGTTGCAGAGAGCTTGAACTTGACTTACACACCTCTTGAAGAAGTTTTATAGAATAAATCAGTTCCCCTACCCATACATTGATAAAAAATGGGTGGGGGACGAGTTATTTATGATTATATCCACCAGACGGATCAGGCAGTGGTTTACGTTTTTACTATTATTTGTCTTATTCACCCTTCTTCTCTATCAAGTGATGAGCTTTTTTACCGAGATATTTGAGCCAAATTCGATCTATAAAGAACCAATCGGTGATGCGGTAAAGGTATTTTCAGACTATGGTAGACAAACATCACAAGCGACCTTCTCTGAGCTAGTCAAAGAGCGCCTGTTATGGTTTTATGAGATTGGGGAATAAGAATAGTAAGATTGTCCATGCAAACATCCTAACAAAATAGGATGATTCTTTTTTATCAACAACATATGAGAGGGGGATTAGACATGAGAAAATACAATCGTGTCTTCCTCGTTGTCTTGGATAGTGTAGGAATTGGCGAATTACCAGATGCCAATTTATATAATGATGTCGGCGCTCATACATTAGGTCATATAGCACAACATGTAAATGGATTAGCTATGCCCAATATGTCGAAGTTAGGGCTTGGAAATATTGAAGCAGTAGAAGGTATCTTACCTGCTGATGTCCCACAAGCTGCCTATGCTCGGATGAAAGAAGTTTCACGTGGTAAGGATACCACCACCGGGCATTGGGAGTTTATGGGTATTATCACAGAGTCCCCATTTAAAACATATCCAGATGGCTTTCCGAGTGAGCTGATTCAGGAATTTGAACAAAGGATTGGTCGTAAAGTTTTGTGTAACAAACCTGCCTCGGGTACAGAAGTGTTAGATGAGTTTGGTGAAGAGCACATGAAGACAGGTGCTGTTATTGTTTACACTTCTGCGGATAGTGTATTCCAGATTGCAGCGCACGAAGAAGTCGTGCCATTAGAAGAGCTATATAAAATTTGTGAAGTAGCGAGAGAGTTAACATTAGATGAGAGGTATTCTGTAGTACGAGTGATTGCTCGTCCATTTGTCGGAAGCCCAGGAAGTTTTTCACGTACTTCTAATCGCCGCGATTATTCTGTGAAACCACCTATTAAGACTGTTTTGAATCATTTGCAAGAGGCTGGTAAAGAAGTGATTTCGATTGGTAAAATCTCCGATATCTATGCTGGAGAAGGGATTGTTCGCTCGATCCATACGAAAGACAATATGGATGGGATCGATCAAGTGCTAGCAGTGGCGAAACAGGAGTTCCACGGCCTCGCGTTTGCCAATCTCGTCGATTTTGATGCTAAATTTGGACATCGTCGTGATCCGGATGGATATGGCCAGGCGCTAGAAGAGTTTGATACTCGTTTGCCTGAGATTCTCGCAAATCTGCGCGAAGATGATCTTCTGATTATCACAGCTGACCATGGAAACGATCCAACCTTCCACGGAACCGATCATACTCGTGAATATACGCCACTTATCGTATACAGTCCATCCATGACAGAAGGTACAAATTTAGGGGTTCGGGAAACGTTTGCAGATATTGGTGCTTCCATCGCTGAGAACTTTGGAGTAACCTCACCTTATGGAACTAGTTTTTTAAAAGAATTACCTTAAATGAATGATATTCTGAGATAGGCGGTGCTGACGTGAGTCAAAATCAATTAAATATCCGAGAAGCAACGGAGTGGATTCAAGCCAAAATCCAAGTTCAACCGAAAATTGGACTTATTTTAGGATCAGGTTTGGGAGTGCTTGCTGGAGAAGTAGAAAATCCTGTAAAACTTTCTTACAATGATATCCCTCACTTTCCACAATCTACTGTTGAGGGGCATGCTGGAGAACTAGTAGTAGGTACGCTAGAAGATCAGCCAGTATTAGTCATGGCAGGTCGTTTTCATCTATATGAAGGGCATCCGTTAACGTCCGTAACCTTCCCGATTCGTGTGATGAAAGAGCTTGGGATTGAAAAGATCATCGTAACCAATGCGGCTGGTGGAGTAAATACTTCTTACGAGCCAGGTGACCTTATGCTAATTAAAGATCATATTAATATGACGTTCCAAAATCCCTTGATCGGCCCTAATGATCCAGAACAAGGAGTGCGTTTCCCGGATATGTCGACTGCATATGATCCAGAGTTACGCGAGGTGGCTCGCAAGGTGGCAACAGAGCAGGGTGTGAAGTTCCAAGAAGGTGTATATATCGGACTTCTTGGCCCGACTTATGAAACACCAGCAGAGATTCGTATGTGTCGTTATCTAGGTGGGGATGCGATTGGAATGTCAACCGTGCCTGAGGTAATTGTCGCTCGTCACGCTGGGATTCGTTGCTTAGGCATCTCGTGCATTAGCAACATGGCAGCAGGAATCTTAGAGCAACCGCTCTCCCATGATGAGGTTATGGAGACAACAGAGCTAGTAAGATCTCAGTTTATTAATCTGGTAAAAGGGATCTTGCGCAACATCTAAAAATCTTACATTTTGAGGTGCAATGATGAATATGATCCAACGTATCCAAGAGGCGAAAGAATATATTTCAAGTAAAACAAATCAAACCTATCCATTTGGATTGATCCTCGGTTCAGGCTTAGGTGATCTTGCAGATAAGGTAGAAAATAAAGTTATAATCAAATATGACGAAGTGCCTCATTTTCCTGTATCCACAGTGGAAGGTCATGCGGGACAGTTGGTGTTAGGGACATTAGCAGGGAAGCAAGTCATTGCGATGCAAGGTCGTTTTCATTTCTATGAAGGTTATAGCCAACAAGATGTAACGTTTCCTGTGCGTGTGATGAAAGCACTCGGAGTTGAAACAGTGCTTGTAACCAACGCAGCAGGTGGGATGAACGCAGATTTCCATGCAGGGGATCTCATGATTATCACCGATCACATTAATATGACTGGTTCCAATCCGTTAATTGGCCCTAATTTCGCGGAGCTAGGTCCTCGCTTTCCAGATATGTCGACTGCTTATACACCGGAATTGGTGCAGGTAGCGAAGCGTGTAGCGGCTGATCTAGGAGTTACTGTTCAACAAGGTGTGTATGCCGGTATTAGCGGTCCAACTTATATGACACCAGCTGAGCTAATCATGTTGCGTAATATGGGTGGAGATGCGATCGGTATGTCCACTGTGCCAGAGGTAATAGTCGCTCGTCATGCAGGGATGAAGGTTCTAGGGATTACTTGTATAACGGACATGGCGATAGGGGAATCACTTGAACCGCTTACTCATGAACAAGTAGTAGAAGTAGCAAATCGTACCAAGCCAATCTTCATGAATTTGGTTCAGGGTATTCTAAAAGAGGTGTAAGTGGATGGACACAGTTTCAATCATTCGTAAGAAGCGGGACGGACATGAACTATCAACGGAAGAAATTCGTTTTCTTGTAGAAGGTTATTCTACAGGGGATGTTCCAGATTATCAGATGTCTTCGTTTACCATGGCAGTTTTTTTCAAAGGAATGACAGACCGGGAAACGGCAGATCTTACTATGGCTATGGTCGAGTCTGGCGAACAGGTTGATCTTTCTAAGATTAATGGAATAAAAGTAGATAAACATAGTACAGGTGGAGTAGGAGATACCACTACTTTAACTCTCGTTCCACTTGTGGCAGCTACAGGTGTTCCAGTAGCAAAGCTCTCAGGACGGGGGCTTGGACATACAGGTGGAACGATCGATAAGCTAGATGCGATTGAAGGCTTTTCTACAGAGCTAGACATTGAAGAGTTTATTCAATTAGTGAATAGTAGTGGTGTAGCTGTAGTTGGCCAAACAGCAAATTTAACACCTGCGGATAAGAAGCTTTATGCTCTTCGCGATGTAACAGGAACGGTTGACTCCATTCCCTTGATTGCCAGCTCTATTATGAGTAAAAAGATAGCATCTGGTGCAGACGCTATCGTTCTTGATGTAAAAACAGGTGATGGAGCTTTTATGAAAGAAGAAGCGGATGCGATTAGATTGGCAAAAGCGATGGTGGCAATCGGGAAGCAAGTAGGCCGAAAAACAATCGCTGTCATTAGTGATATGAGCCAACCACTCGGTTATGCGATCGGAAATGCCGTTGAGGTAGAAGAAGCCATCGCTACTCTTAAAGGAGAGGGCCCAGAAGATCTTCACGAGTTAGGACTTGTCCTCGGTTCTCAAATGCTAATCCTTGCCGGTCGTGCGAAGACAACCGAAGAAGCACGCGGCTTGCTAGAAGGCGTTGTGAAGGACGGAAGTGCCCTTGCGAAATTCCGTGAGTTTATTAAAGGACAACATGGAAATGCAGAGATCGTGGATCATCCAGAATTTCTTCCACAGCCAGCAGAGAAAATCGAATTCCTAGCGGATCAATCTGGATTTGTACAACGTATTCTCGCTGAAGAGGTGGGACTGTGTGCGATGAGATTAGGTGCTGGTCGTGAAACCAAAGATGATGTGATCGATTATGCAGTAGGGATAGTGCTTCATAAGAAAGTGGGCGACCCGGTTTCTGATAAGGAAGCCGTAGCCACCCTTTATGTGAACGCAAAAGATAACCTTGATGAGGTGAAATCTCGTCTGCGCCAAGCGATCCAGATCGGTTCTGGGCAAGTGCAATCACCACCATTGGTACATTGTATTGTGACAGAAGATGGTGTACAAAAAGTATAGATATAAGAAAAGCCAGTCCCAATCGCTAACTAGCGAGAGGGACTGGCTTTTTTCTCATAAGGAAATAGAACTCTCAGTTCTTATTTTACTTCAAAAAATTTTGCAACGTCGTCAAGCATGAGATTTGCAGCTAGAACGCCACCAGCGGTGTTCCAGATTGTGTCACGTACTTTGAATGCTTTTTTGTTTTTTACTGCATTTAGTCCTTGGAAGAGTGGGTCTTTTAGCCATTCATTTTCGAGATCGGTTGCTTTGTTATCGCCTGTTTCATAAGTGAAATAGAAGAGATAGTCGCCATCCATAGCTGGGATGCGCTCTTTTCCTACTCCGCGTTCAGCTAAGTCATTTTTATTTTGGGATTCAGGACGTGCAAACCCGAGATCTTTTAGAATAACTCCAGAGAAAGAATCTAGGTGATAGATCCGAACGTCACCTGTTACGAAACGAACCATGGAAACTTTATTTTTTAACTTGTCCCCCAGCTTCCCTTTTAATTGGGAGATTTTTTCATCATATTGAGTCAGAGTTTTTTGGCCCTCTGATTCTTTGTTTAATACCTTTGCATAAAATTTGAAGTTCTCCTTCCAGTCACCTCGAAGTGATTCGGAGAAAACGGTTGGTGCAATTGCTTTTAGTTGTTCGTATATTTTTTCTTGGCGCATTTTGTTTCCGATAATTAAATCTGGTTTTAAAGAAGCGATCGTTTCAAGACTTGGTTCACTTTCTAAACCAACAACTTTTACGCCTTCCATCTGATCCTTAATATGATCGTACCAAGGCTTACCGGTAAAGGATTGTACAGCTCCAACTGGCTTTACTCCCAAAGCGAGTAGGGCTTCTGTTCCTTCGTTAGTAAGAATCACAACTCTTTTAGGTGTGCCTTTGATTTCTGTTTTGCCCATTGCATGTTCAATGGTAGTAGCGGGACTGTCTGATTTTCCAGATTCAGTCGTGGATTTACTGCCGCAAGCGGTAAGAGCAGATGCGATGAAAAGTAAGCTCGCTAAGATGAAAAGAGAGCGACTCTTTATAAATCGTGAAAACATATTGTATGATTACCTCCGTTGATTTGAAAATGATTTTCAATTACAATGAGAATCATAATCAATATTTAGTGCAGCTGTCAACAAAAGAAAATGAAAATAATTCTTATTAAAAAACAACTTTGTAATTACTTGAGGGGAGTATGTAGTAAGAAATGAAGATTCATACACACCAGGGGAAATGGCTTGCACTAATCACTTCTACTTTTTTATTAATTCTTTGCATGTTAGGTAGTGTATTACTGGGCTATACAGATACGTCTATTCAAACGGCGGTTCAGGCTTTTTCACATCCTACTGGCGTTTTTGATCAATTAGTGGTGACTGAGGTTCGCTTGCCGCGGGCTTTGATCGGTGCCGCGATTGGAGGAGCGTTAGCTGTTGCAGGTGCATTGATGCAAGCGCTTACCCGTAATCCGATGGCTTCCCCTGATTTTATTGGGGTAAATGCAGGAGCTAGCTTTTTTATCGTGGCTGCGATGATGCTGTTCTCCGTTACTTCACTGGAAGCGTTTTTATGGATTGGATTAATTGGCTCTGCGGTGACCTCACTTGCTGTTTATTTGTTGGGCTCTATGGGGAGTGGTGGATTGTCTCCCTTAAAAATCACATTAGCGGGAGCAGCAACGGCGATGCTATTCGCCTCTATGACGCAAGGGTTGCTAGTGTTAGATGAGTCGGCACTCGATCAGGTAATGTTTTGGTTAGCTGGTTCGATCGAAGGGCGAAAATTAGAGTTATTACAGCTGGTAATTCCCTATTTGACTGTCGGGTTTCTCATTGCTCTTTTCTTAGGAAAATCGATTAATGTGTTGCAAATGGGGGAAGATGTGGCAACGGGTTTAGGGCAGAAAACGTGGCTAGTAAAATTGCTTGGACTCGTTTCGATCGTTCTTCTAGCAGGAAGTGCTGTATCGGTAGCGGGCCCTATTAGCTTTATTGGAGTGATGGTTCCACATATTGCCAAAGGCTTAGTGGGTCATGATTATCGTTGGTTAGTTCCTTTTAGTATAACGATCGGAGGGATTGTCCTCGTGCTGGCTGATATATCGGCTCGATTTGTCATGATGCCAGAAGAGGTGCCTGTGGGTGTGATGACAGCATTGATCGGGATCCCATTTTTCTTAGCAGTAGCACGTAGGGGAGTAGGAAAGGCATGAAAACGAAACGATGGTTGATAATACGTAGAGGGAAAGCAGAACGAGTCTCACTTCTATTTGAAAAGCGTTCATTTTGGATGATTACGATTTTTTCAGCACTTCTTACAGTAACGTTTTTCCTAACTGCGGGAGCAGGAGAGGTATACGTGAATCCGATTGAAGTAGGTAAAGTCATATTCGGTATGGATGCGAATGCATTTTCGAAGCTAGTTGTGGAATCGTTTCGGCTACCTCGAATGATTGTAGCTATTTTAGTCGGAATGTTACTCGCTATTTCAGGCTCTATTTTACAGGGAATTGTTCGAAATCCACTTGCTTCTCCCGATTTATTAGGTATCACGGGTGGGGCGAGTGTGGCGGTTGTCATGTTTTTAGGGATGTTTAGCGATCCTAAGACAAATGCTTTGTTGGTGAGTATTCATTGGCTTCCATTGATTGCAATATGTGGGGCTATCGTTGCTGCCCTCCTTTTATATGGTCTTGCTTGGAAAAATGGCTTATCACCTGTTCGTCTTGTACTAATGGGGATTGGTGTATGGGCATTGATGAAAGCTCTCACGACTTTGTTCATGGTGAAAAGTGTCATTTACCGCGCAAGCCAAGCAAATGTGTGGATTACCGGTTCGGTATACGGCACAAATTGGGATCAGGTATCGACATTAGTCCCGATCGCACTTTTACTCATTTTATGTACTTTCTTTTCCGTTCGTCAGTTAAACGTTCAAGCCTTTGGGGAGGAGATCGCAGTTGGTTTAGGTAGTCAGGTCTCGAAACAAAGATTATGGCTACTTATTTTAAGTACATTAACAGCTGGAGTAGCGGTTGCTTATGGTGGAGGAATTAGTTTTATCGGTCTTATGGCACCACATATCGCTCGTAGATTAGTTGGCTCGAACTATGGTGCCCTTTTGCCTATTTCGGCCTTAATCGGTGGTTTCCTCGTGTTGCTTGCCGATACGATCGGACGGACTTTCTTTCTACCATTGGAAGTGCCAGCAGGTGTGTTTATCTCGATTCTAGGTGCCCCTTATTTTATTTATTTATTAATTCGAGAACGAGCCTAACGGTGATGATCCATGCATGAAAGGAAAGGAGATGATTGACGAAATGATTGCAGTAGAGACAAGTCAATTAAAATTGGCATATGGAGAGCGGGTCGTTATCGATGGATTAGATGTTGAGATTCCAAAGGGGAAGATTACGGTATTAATCGGCTGTAATGGATGCGGAAAATCAACTTTGCTACGCTCTATGGCTCGGCTACTAAAACCGAAAGCCGGGACCATTTTACTGGAAGGACAGACGATTTCAAAGATGTCCACGAAGGACATCGC
The DNA here is from genome assembly GCF_900119485.1 of Thermoactinomyces sp. DSM 45891. Taxonomy (GTDB): domain Bacteria; phylum Bacillota; class Bacilli; order Thermoactinomycetales; family Thermoactinomycetaceae; genus Baia. The sequence continues at coordinate 250,389 of NZ_FPJZ01000001.1, read as the reverse complement.
CAAACAGTTAGCGATCCTGCCCCAAGGCCCCGTTGCTCCGGAGGGATTAACGGTCGTACAGCTAGTGAAACAAGGACGATTTCCTTATCAAAGCATGCTTCGTCAGTGGTCTACGGAAGATGAAGAGCTTGTAAATCAGGCGCTTCAAGCGACAGGGCTAGATGAATTACGGGATCAGGATGTGGATTCGTTATCAGGTGGACAGAGGCAACGTGCTTGGATTGCTATGACCCTCGCGCAGAATCCAGATATCCTCTTGCTAGATGAGCCGACGACTTATTTAGATTTAACACATCAAGTAGAGATTCTGGACTTATTATTTACGTTAAATCGTCAAGAAAACCGCACTATTTTGATGGTACTACACGATCTCAATTTAGCCTGTCGATATGCGGACCATCTGATTGCAGTTAAATGTGGAGAAATTTATGCACAAGGCTCACCTGAGGATATTATGTCGCCTAGCTTGGTGCAGGATGTATTTCAAATGGACTGTGAGATTATTTCGGACCCCATCTTTGGAACTCCTTTATTAATCCCGCATGGGAAAGGGAGAAACGTTGTTAGAAAGGAGGGGTGGACATGTCCATGATGATGGAAGAGCTCAACTTGTTACAAACCCGATTTCGCCTTGATCCCCGATCTTGGAGTGAATTAAAAAATGAAGTTCAGGGATGGAGCTTTCCGTTGAGTGATTTACTTGAAGAGAAGCCAAGAGAACAAGTATTACGCCAAATCAAAGACCTTCTCGGAACAGCTAACTTATCAGTAGCTAGCTCCATGTTGGTGAAGAGGATTAGTTTCGCTTTCTTGATTCCGTTAGCGTTATTTTCGCTGTATCAAAAGAGAGTAACAGGCTCAACTTGGAATGTGTCATTGTTAACCCCTCTTGAATCAGATTCGTTATGGGTCCCCAGTATTGTCATGGACCTATCTGAAGTACAGGAAGTAAATGCAGAGAATCGGTCTTCTGAGCGAACAGAGTTATTTCGCTGGATGTTTCAACAGCATTTTGCACCCTGGGTGAACGGAATCCGATGTTCTGTCAACATTTCAGAAATCACACTATGGGAAAATGTATTTGTCTATATCAAATGGATGTATCAGACTATGCGAGGCGAGGCTTCCTCTGTAGAATGTAAAAGACAGATTGAAGAAGATTATCAAGCACTCATTTCTGATCCTACCTTATCTCTTGATCAAAAAGGAACGAACCCATTTATCGCTTTTTCGCAAGAATCATTTACTCATAACCGTAAAACGTGTTGCTTGGCCTATTTAACTTCCCTACGACCTCAGCATTGCAAGACTTGTCCTGTAAATTGTAGTGCTCGTGAATCATCCTCTAACTGATTTCGCATACTTCCTGTTTGTCTGAGAGACACTATGCTCATTAGGACAATAGGAGGAATGCTAGATGCTGAAACGGATCAGTATCTCGGTTTTACTTTCAATCTTTGTACTCTCTTTATTTGTACCACGAGCTATCATACATGCGGCAGAATTAGATCTAGCACCTAATGCGAAATCAGCTGTATTGATGGACGCTGATACAGGAACGATCATTTATGAGAAGAATAGTCATGAAAAACTACCGCCTGCGAGTATTACGAAGGTGATGACGATGCTTCTGGTGATGGAATCAATCGAACAGAAGAAGTTGAAGCTGACGGATTCAGTCACGGTTTCAGAAAATGCCTCGTCAAAAGGTGGTTCTCAGATTTTCTTAGAACCAGGTGAATCCATGACTGTTCATGATTTATTAAAAGGAGTTGCTATCGGTTCGGCAAATGATGCTTCAGTTGCTTTAGCTGAGCATATCGGAGGGACAGAGGATAACTTTGTTGCGATGATGAACAAACGTGCTGTTCAGCTAGGATTAAAGGATACCAAGTTTCAAAATCCAAATGGTTTACCTGTAGCAGATCACTATTCTTCTGCCTATGACATTGCTTTGCTCTCTCGGGAACTATTAAAACATCCTGAGATTACCAAGTATACGAGTATGTATCAGGACTACTTGCGACAAGATTCGAAGAAGCCATTTTGGCTCGTAAATACGAATAAACTGGTTCGTTTTTACCAAGGGTTAGATGGTCTGAAAACAGGTTTTACCACTGAGGCACGTTTTTGTTTAACTGCAACTGCAAAACGGGATAACTTCCGTGTGATTTCTGTTGTACTGGGTGAACCTGACTCGAAAATGCGAAACCAGGAAATCTCCAAGATGTTGGACTATGCGTTTAGTCAGTATACCAACTACACTTTCTATAAAAAAGGGGACCTCATAGCCAAAGTTGAAGTGGATAAAGGCGACCCTGAAGAGATGTTAATTCGTGCGCATCACTCGATGTCGATTCTGATGAAGAAGGGCGAAGATCCAAAGCAGTATACAAAGGTGGTTCATTTTAAAGAGTTAAAAGCCCCGATTAAGCAAGGAGAGACAATCGGGACAATCGATTTTACAAATAAAGAAGGAAAAGTCGTAACTCATCTGGAGATAACAAGTTCTAGAGATATCCAAGAAGCTAGTCTTTGGAATGCGATTCAAAAAGTGTTTACGGACATCTTTAAGTAACTTCTTTAAGGAAGCTGGCTAGAAAGCTAGTTTCCTTTTTTGGTTTCATAGCAGGATATGGGAATTATTTGAAGAAAACATCATACAGAAGAGAAGCACCTGAATGAGAAGGAGGGGTTCAGTTGGCTTTACATTTAGACGTAAAACGGTCAAAGAATGTGTTAGTCGCTCGTCTCGATGGAGAATTAGATCATCATACGGCTGCTCATGTTCGTAAAGTGATTGAAGAAGAGCTAAATCACGAATGGGTCACTCATCTTGTATTAAATCTGGAGAAACTCGAATTTATGGATAGCTCTGGTTTAGGAGTAATCCTCGGTCGCTATAAACGAGTGACGCAAATGGGAGGCAAGATGACCATCTGCTCAGTACAACCTCCGATTCAGCGAATCATGGAGATGTCAGGATTGTTTAAGATTCTTCAAATGTTTCAAGACGAGAGCAGTGCAGTTTCCGCATGTGGGGTGGCGTCATGATCAAACCAGTACATACAAACTTTATGGAACTATGTTTTAATGCTCGATCGGAGAATGAATCATTTGCCCGTGTGGCTGTTGCCGCTTTTTTATCGCAGTTAGATCCTACTGTTGAGGATTTGACAGATATCAAAACAGTCGTGAGTGAAGCCGTTACAAACTCGGTCATTCATGGATATGAGGAAAATCCAGAAGGTGTAATCTTAATTCGCACCGAGATTGAAGGTACGAAGATTTGTGTGCAAATTACAGATTATGGTTTAGGAATCGAAGATGTAGCGGAAGCACGGCAACCTCTCTATACATCAAAACCCGAATTGGAGCGATCGGGTATGGGTTTTACGATCATGGAGAATTTCATGGATGAGGTGATGATTCACTCCAAACTAGGAGAAGGTACGACCATTCAACTAGTCAAGCAGCTTACTCCGCAATCTCAGCAATCGTTAGTGAATTGAGGGAAGCAATATGGATGCGGAAGTGCGTAAAGAACGTCATAATCATTTGTCGGATGCCGAAGTCAAAGAGCTCATTTTACTCAGCCAGCAAGGAGATCTGTTGGCTCGAGATCGCTTAGTGAGTCATAATATTCGCTTAGTTTGGTCCGTTGTGCAACGTTTCTTAAATCGAGGTTATGAAGCAGAGGACTTGTTTCAAATAGGAAGCATTGGTTTACTAAAAGCAGTAGATAAATTTGATCTCAGTTATGATGTGAAGTTTTCTACCTATGCCGTCCCGATGATTATCGGAGAGATTCAACGATTCCTTCGAGATGACGGGATGGTAAAAGTAAGTCGTAGTTTGAAGGAATTGGCCAATAAAGTACGAAAAACGAAGGATGAGCTATCGAAACGTCTAAATCGACTCCCCACACTACATGAGATTGCGAAAGAGATTGGAATTGAGCCGGAGGAGATCGTTTTCGCACAAGAAGCAAACCGTGCCCCTACTTCCATTCATGAGACGGTATATGAAAACGATGGTGATCCGATTACGCTAATGGATCAAATTGCGGATGATAGCGAAAAATCTTGGTTTGATAAGCTAGTGTTGCATGATGCGATTGATCGTCTATCAGAACGAGAGCAGTTAATCGTTTATCTGCGGTATTTTAAGGATCAAACACAGTCGGAAGTGGCTGAGAGGCTTGGTATATCTCAGGTTCAAGTTTCCAGGCTGGAGAAAAAAATCATCGCCCGGATGAAAGAAGATTTATCTCAAATTAATTAGTCTGTTTTAAGGAGCATCCTACATTTAGGATGCTCCTATCTTAATTTAGGCTTTTAACTAGAGCAAATCCGCATTTTGCTCATAAAGGTAATATACCTTTACTTTTGAAAGGATGTGTTCTGATTGCATCGGTTGGGATTTGTTAAGGATGTCATTTATCCTTGGAGGAGAATCGACTCTCCCTCACATATATCACAAAAAGAACAGCCGTTTTCCTGGGTGGAAAAATATTCTTACGTGTATAGTGGTCCCTATAATAGAAATGAGATTGCGCTTACATTTGATGATGGTCCAGACGAGGTTTATACTCCAAAGGTATTGGATATTCTAAAAAAACATCAAGCTAAAGCAACCTTCTTTTTGGTAGGGAATAATGTAGAAAAATATCCGCAAGTAGTTAGACGGATTGCACAAGAAGGCCATCAAATCGGGAATCATAGCTATGATCATGCGAATTTGAAAAAACTACCCGATAAAGAATATCATGAACAAATTGAAAAAACGGGGAGACTCATACGCAATCTAGTCGGATATGCACCAAAGGCGTTTCGACCACCTTATGGGTCACTTAGTGAGAAACAAGTAAAATGGGCGAGCGACAAAAAATACCTAGTCACTCAATGGAATGTGGATACATTAGATTGGAAAGGATTAAGCAAAGAAGAAGTGTTGTCGAGAGCTTTGGATTCTACTACACCGGGAGCCATTATCTTACAACACTCTATGTATCCAATGAAACTACAAGGTTCAGTTGAAGCTCTAGAGCAACTTATTCCTATATTAAAGTCAAATGGAACTCGATTGGTTACTATCTCCCAAATGTTTCGTACTCCTAAAGGGATTTAAGTTTTGTATATAAAAGGCTCTTACTTTGGAAGTGATACACAAAGTAAGAGCTTTATTTATTGTGATTTTCACTGAAATTTATTTTTTTGCACATACTACTTCTAACCACAATGTGAAAGGAGTCGCACACTTGTGGCATCAATCGTTTATATCAAGTTGAAGAAAAAAATAAAAGCACAGATGGAGCAACGGATTTTGTTGCAGGATATAGCAGAGATCGTAGCGGATCAGGATCAAATGGAACTACAGCATATGCCGATTATCCAGCTTACTCCCAAATACGGCACTTATGCCGTGATTGAAGCGATTCATGTGCTACGCGCTGTGAAACATGCATTTCCGCATCTCCAGATTCAGATGCTAGGGCCCGTTCATTCCATCATCGAGCGTTCTCCAGAGCCGCGCCTACGTAAGAAATTGTTCGTTTTTTTAACGTGGATTTTTCTATTTACAGGCTCTGGATTAGCCATTATGAACTTCCATACAGATGTCAGTATGAAGAAGGTACATGATCGGATTTATTTTCTAGTCACGGGTGATCAGGTAGATGGCTCTTTATGGTTGCAGATTCCTTACTCACTTGGAATTGGAGTAGGAATGATTCTCTTCTTCAATCATGTATTTAAACGCCGCTTTAATGAAGAGCCAAGCCCGATGGAATTAGAGATGTATCTATACCAAGAGACGATCGATCAGTATGTCATTGAACATGAGAAAGTTACTACAGAAGGAGACTCGAATGATTCAACATTTCCTCGATAGTCTGATTCTTGTCTTTTTCGGTTTGGCGGGTGGCTTTGCAGTAGGAAGTGGATTTGTTGCTTTTATTGCTGTGTTAGATATCGTGCCTCGTCTTACCCATCTTACTCGTTCGAAGTCTTCGATCCACTGGTATGAAGGGGCTATCATAACCGGCACATTAGTCTTTACATGGCTTGATTTACGAAACATGACGCTCGGCATTCCGATGTGGATCATCCTGCCACTAGGGGTCTTCATGGGGATTTTTGTTGGGATGTTAGCAGCGGCACTGACTGAAGCATTAAATGTATTCCCGATCCTAGTGAAGCGTATGGGAATGAAGGAATCTCTGTTGATGTTCTTGATGGCCATGTCGCTAGGCAAGGTAATCGGTTCTCTGTTACAGTGGACCTATTTTAAAATCTGGTAATAGAAAGGATGAAATCAAGTGGGGACGTTTCTGACTGCTTTTGTGGTAGGTGGCTTGATTTGCGTAATTGGACAACTATTAATCGATTTAACCCCACTTACTCAAGCACATGTAATGACATTGTTAGTGGTGATGGGAGCTGTATTAGACGGAATTGGCCTGTACGAACCACTTATAAAATTTGCAGGAGCAGGCGCAACGGTACCTATTACCAGCTTTGGAAATGCACTTGTTCATGGTACGGTCAAACATATGCAAGAAAATGGAGTTGCAGGCTTATTATCAGGCATGTTTTCGATCACGAGTGCAGGTATTACGGCGGCCATCGTATTCGCTTGCTTAACTGCCCTTATTTTTAAACCGAAAGGGTAATGGAAGATGGATTGTCGTCAAAGAAGAAAAGTGATTGTCGTGACGGATGGAGATCAGGTTGCTCAAGAAGCATTGGAACAAGTAGCCAAACGAATTCACGGTCGTGTGATCTCCCTCTCTGCGGGTAATCCGACCCATCTGTCAGGCCCTGAGCTTGTGAAACTTATCCATCGTGCGAAATATGACCCAGTAATCGTTATGTTTGATGACTGTGGAAATGCAAAGGAGGGATTTGGAGAGAGGGCATTACGATATGTAGCAAATCATGAAAGCATCAAGGTAATCGGTGCAATTGCCGTTGCTTCAAACTGTATAAAGAGCAGAGGGACTCTTGTTCATATGGCTCTAGATTGTCATGGGAACGTCATTAGTCACCCGGTTGATAAATATGGAAAACCTCAATATAACGAAGAACTTCGAATCTACGGTGACACAGTGGAAATTTTAAATGATATTCAGATTCCGATCATCATAGGGATCGGTGATGTCGGGAAGATGCGCAGATATGATTATTATAAAATAGGAGCTCCTGTTACTACAAAGGCAATTAAGTTATTATTAGATATCTATCAAAAGAATACTGGAACAGATTCCATTCAAAGAGAGTCCAACAAAGGAGAAGGAAGTCTCCAATGAATGGGGTTGATTTTGTGTCTACTTTGTGTCTATAAAGCCTAATCCTGACTCTTGTGTTACAATTAGTGATGAATTTCACATATATGCCTTGAAGAGGGGATTCACATGAAAAAGCATGCTACATTGCGCTTTTTATCTATCATCACAGCACTTGTTTCGTATTTCATGTTACTGATGGGTGCTATTGTAACCAAGACGGGTTCAGGTAAAGGATGCGGAAACTCATGGCCGATCTGTAAGGGAGAGTTGATCCCAGAATCGATGCCTCTGGAGTCCATTATCGAGTATAGTCATCGAATTATTTCGTCAGGGGCGGGGATGTTAATTCTTGCGCTTACGATTTGGTCATGGATGGTTTACCGTGATAACTTTCGCGTGAAGCTATTTGGAGCGATGAGTGTATTTTTTGTTTTGTTACAAGGTGGTTTAGGAGCTTTAACTGTTATGTTTGAAGGTCCTTTTATCAAAAAATTTATGTTGGCACTTCATTTTGGTTTTTCTCTTATTTCGTTTGCAAGCGTGATGTTGCTAGTTATTCAACTTTATAGACTCCGTGACGGAAAGCCAGATAAATGTTCCGGTACACCTTTAAGTCGTGGGTTTGGTTGGAGTGTATGGGGATTGGCGACGTACACATACATAGCCGTATACAGTGGAGCGCTCGTTCGTCATATGGAGGCAACGATGGGATGTGGCTATGATTTTCCTAGTTGTGGAGTGACGAAATTCCCTGGATTTGGCTCCACTGCGGAGATTCATATGCTCCATCGCTATGCAGGGATTCTGCTGTTTTTGCTAACTTTGTGGCTGTTAGTCGTTGTTCTTCGGAAGTATCGCGATAATCGGGATTTTGTGCGTGGCAGTTGGATTGCGATGATACTCATTACCTTGCAAGCTATCGCTGGGATTATCACGGTTAAAACAGGCGGAGTACTGATGGCGGCATTACTTCATACTACGATTATTACGATTTATTTTACTGCGATCAGTTATTTGTGTATGTTGGCTGGTGCGCCGTGGAAGAAGAGACGTTAGCGTAAGTGCCAGTCTAGGCTGGATGAGCTTGCAGTGGACGGGATATTTGAATAAGAAACGGTATATTAAGAAGTTCCTTCAGCTTTTGAAAAGGAACTTCTTTTTTTGCTTACTATGTAATCAACCTTACAAATAAGTAATGTTCATGTAATCAACCTCTATAGTTGAAAATGATCTACTTCAATAGTATTAGGGGTACAGGAGAGTAGTAATCATACACCGTGACAACCTGATCTCGAAGATGAGATGCTCCATTATCTAGGGACATCCTGAAAAGTCCACCTCTTTTGGAAACTGAGGTATTTGTTGTCAAAGAGCATTTTTAACTGGAAATGGAGTTTTTATGAGGACTGAAAACTGACTATACGAGGAGGAAAAATAGTGAACAAACATAAATTAGGAAAAATTGTTGCTGAGAAGGCTCGATTGCTACTCGATTCCACTGAAACATCCAGTGTACAGTATGCGCTGATTGACAATGGAAACATCACGTTGTCTGGGCAGATTGGTAAGTACGATCAGTCAGTGACCAATGATACATTGTATGGTATCGCCTCAGTCAGTAAAGTATTTGGCGCCGCTGCCGTCATGAAATTGGTAGATGAAGGAAAAATCGATCTCGATACTCCCCTCGTCCAGTATTTAACCGATTTCAAGATGAAGGACGGACGGCATAAGTACATTACTCCGCGCATGCTGTTGAATCACTCCTCCGGTCTACGAGGTACTGGATCTACGAATGAAACTTTGTTCGAAGACAATGATACGTATGCCCATGATACATTTCTGCAGACATTATCTGGGCAGACCCTGAAGGCGAACCCCGGAGCATTTTCGGTGTACAGTAATAGCAGTTTTACACTTGCTGAGATTCTTGTTGAAAGAGTCAGCTGCACGAGCTTTACTACGTTTATACATCAGTTTTTTACAGAACATTTGCAGATGAGTGATACGAAAACGCCACAGGACGATTTGAGAGGAAACAAGTTTCCCGATTTACATATACCAGATTATCCAAGACAGCTTCCCAATAGTTTTGTGAATGCGATCGCCTCAGGAGGGATTTTTTCCACGGCAGAAGATATGGTGCGATTCTCGCAAATATTTATGGGACAAGCCAACAATATTCTTTCTAAAAAATCGATTCAGGCGATGGAGCAGGAGGAATACAAGAAAGGCATTTGGCCGGAAGACGTTGATGATAGTAGCAATTACGGTCTGGGTTGGGACAGTGTGAAGCTGTACCCATTCGATGTTTATGGAATAAAGGGCTTGAGCAAGGGTGGGGACTTGCCCCTATATGCTGCTTCTTTTATCGTGCTGCCTGAAAAAAAGATAGCAGCTGCTGTGTTATCATCTGGCGGTAACAGTGTAGCGAATCAATTTCTGGCAAGTGAATTGCTGCTACAAACACTTAAGGAGAAGGGAGAAATCGAGAGTATCAAGTCAAACAAATCATTCGGCAAGCCCATAAAGACCAAGATACCTCGAGACGTATTGAAGCAAGCAGGATATTACGCCAGAAATGACCAGCAATTCCGGATAGAGATCAATCAGGATGGAGGGCTGTCTATTCCAGCGGATGTGGAGACGAAGTATTGGTATACCTCGGATGGAAGCTTTATCAATGAGAGAGGAACCTCCAAGATTAGCTTCGTTACCGAGAGGAACGGACGCACGTATTTGTGGATAAGAAGTTATGAATCAATGCCAGGGTTTGGACAGTTAGCTTTTTCAGGATACGAAGCGGAGAAATTGGAAGAGAACGTGCTACCAAAGGAGACGATCAAATATTGGGCAAAACGAGAACACGATAAGTACTATATCGTGAATGAAAAATACACGTCCGAGTCTTATTTTTTTGGGGAACTGTCCATCCAGATTAGCCTAACAGATGGTTTTCCAGGCTATTGGCAGGATAAAAAGATTACGGGTCCGAATACGGCAGTGAGTCAGATCCAGATCCCAGGATTATCAGGTAGGGATACGATCGAAGCCCAGTTCTATACGGAAAACGGTATCGAATATTTGAGGTTAAACGAACAGATACTTGTGAGTGAAATGTATGTAAAACGGATCGATGTGGGGACTCAGTTCAGGGTGACAATTCCGGCGAATGGACATGCCCAATGGTTTACCATCCCGGCAGAGGCTGAAGGCAAATTAATCTTAATGACAGTCAATCTTCCACAGCAAGGCTCTTTTGCAGTATATGATGAAAAGGGGGAGTATCCCCTACATTATTCCATCGTCAGCGGCAATAACCAGGTGACTCTGCCTAAGAGTGGGACGATCGTATTTGCCGGCGTGCCAGGATCGAAATTTATAATAACAATGAAATAAACATTAGGTAAATCAGAGGAAACGGATAATCCCTAGACAATTTTTTCCCCACAAGATATACTTGACTTGTTGCACAAATCATAATTTAATACCAATGTTACATCCTTCGGGGCAGGGTGAAATTCCCTACCGGCGGTGATGGCGTGTATAGATTGCGCCTTAGCCCGTGACCCGCTTTTAGCGGTGGATTCGGTGAAACTCCGGAGCCGACAGTATAGTCTGGATGGGAGAAGGATGATATGGAACGACTCCTTGAGCGTTGATTTTTTCAAAAACTCAACCTTTCAAGGTTTATTTTGCTGTACATAAAATAGCAAAATAAGTAATAGTCGTAACGTTTCTTTCCCATGCCTAAAACAGCCCCAGCGAAAAAATCGTTGGGGTTTTTTACGTACTACATACAGAAGGAAGGTGAACAGATCCATGTTTACAGGAATTATCGAAGAGGTGGGGTATGTATCACGTATTCATACAGTTGGCCGAACACAAGTGTTAGCGATTGGATGTCAAAAAGTATTGGAAGGGACAAAACTAGGCGACAGTATTGCGGTAAATGGTGTTTGTCTTACGGTTACCAAAATAGACCATGGTATTTTCTATGCCGATGTGATGCCTGAAACATATCAACGGACCTGCTTACGGTTTCTTCGTTCAGGGGATCCAGTTAATTTAGAGCGTGCCATGTCTCTGGGTGATCGGATAGGAGGACACTTCGTTCAGGGACATGTCGATGGAGTGGCAATTCTTATAAAGCAACAACCTGCCGAGAATGCAGTCTTATTTCAATTTGAAATCGAATCAAACTGGACCCAGTTTATGATTCCCAAAGGCTCCATTGCAATCAATGGCACAAGTCTAACTTTAATTGAGGTGAAGGATACGACTTTTTCTGTATCCTTGATTCCCCACACTATGAGAGAAACGCAGTTTGGTTCTCTTGTAGCGGGCGATCGGGTCAATATTGAGTGCGATATGATGGCCAAATATATAGCAAAATGGACTGGGATTCACTCAGAGACAGCGATCTCATCTGATGGAGTACAATATACGACTTTACAAAGGGCCGGTTTTCTATAAAAGGGGGAGACGATAAGATGTTCCATACGATTGAAGAAGCAATTACTGATCTAAAGCAAGGAAAAATGATTATCGTGGTGGATGACGAAGACCGAGAAAATGAAGGGGACCTCGTGGCGCTCGCTGAATATGCAACACCGGAGTTAATTAATTTTATGGTATCCCAGGGTCGTGGACTTGTGTGTGTGCCGATCACAGCAAAGAGGGCGAAGCAATTGAAGCTTCCTTACATGATTGAGGAAAACGATAATACCGACAAACATGGAACTGCATTTACCGTTTCCGTTGACTCTCAAACCTTACATACAGGGATCTCTGCCTTGGAACGTTCGCAGACGGTGGTCGATTTAATCGATGAGACCAAACAAGCACAAGATTTTCGGCGACCAGGTCACATTTTTCCTCTAATCGCAAGAGAAGGTGGAGTGATAGAGAGACCGGGACATACAGAAGCAGCAGTTGATCTCGCGAAGCTTTGTGGTTCCTCACCCGCTGGGGTACTCTGTGAAATTTTAAATGAAGATGGAACGATGGCCCGCGTTCCAGATCTAATCCCCTTTGCAACAAAATGGGATCTCAAAATGATTACGATTCAAGATTTAATCCAATATCGTTTAGCACAAGAACCAAGCGTTGAGAGGCGTGAGGAGATTCACCTTCCAACAGAATACGGAGATTTTCGGATGATTGCTTATACAGCACCTGATGGAAAAGAGCAAATTGCTTTGGTCAAGGGAACTTTATCTCCAGAAAAGCCTGTCTTAGTTAGGGTGCATTCGGAATGTATGACTGGTGATCTATTTACCTCCCGTCGTTGTGATTGTGGTTCGCAACTGCATGAATCCCTATTGATGATTGAAGAAAATGGCAGTGGCATCTTTATCTATCTTCCTCAAGAGGGGCGCGGAATCGGACTGTTAAATAAGATGCGTGCTTACCAATTACAAGACCAAGGCCTGGACACGGTGGAAGCAAATCTCCATCTTGGTTTTCCAGATGACAGGCGCGACTACCAAAGCGCAGCGCAAATATTACGTGATCTAGGTGTCAAGGAGGTTCATTTGATTACGAATAATCCCCGGAAAGTATCGGGTTTACAGCAGTCTGGAATCGAAGTACTAGAGAGAGTGCCTATTGAGATTCAGCCATATACAGAAAATAAACGTTATTTAGTCACAAAGAAAGAAAAATTAGGACATCAATTACAGTGGATCTAAAGGAGAGTGATTTTGATGGTAGAAAAAGTATATGAAGGTAAATTAACTGCGCAAGGATATCGTTTTGGGATTGTGGTAGCTCGATTTAATGAGTTTATTACGAGCAAATTATTGGGTGGTGCAAAAGATGCCCTCTTGCGTCATGGTGCAGAACAAGAGAATATAGAGATAGCTTGGGTGCCAGGTGCATTTGAGATTCCGCTAATTGTAGAAGAGATGGCGGCTTCTAAGAAGTATGATGCGATTATTACGTTAGGGTGTGTGATCCGCGGTTCCACGACCCATTATGATTATGTGTGTAATGAGGTAGCTAAGGGAGTAGCTAGTGCAAGTGTTCGCCACCGCCTACCTGTGCTGTTTGGTGTTATTACGACAGAGAATATTGAACAAGCAATTGAGCGGGCGGGAACGAAAGCAGGGAATAAAGGGTATGAAGTAGCTGTAGGGGCTATTGAAATGGCAAGCCTACAACGCGAATTACTCGGATAAAGAAAGTCGTGATGAATACCTGTGGAAGTAAAATTTAAACTGAATTCGTTTGAAGGCCCTCTAGATTTATTACTTCATCTGATTGATCAATCTGAGGTGGATATCTATGAAGTGCCTATTTCTCAGATTACAGATCAATATATGAACATGATTCAAGAAGCAAACCACTACGAGATAGAGGTAGCAAGTGAGTTTATCGTGATGGCTGCTACATTATTAGCCATTAAGAGCCGGATGCTACTTCCAAAACAAGAGATTTTCGAAGAAGCACTTGGCTTTATGGATGATGAGTGGATGGACCCTAGGGAAGAGTTAGTTGAGAAGTTGTTGGAGTATAAACGCTACAAACGATTAGGGGAAATGTTGCGGGAGCAGGAAGAAGAACGCAGTCGTGTTTATACACGACTGCCAACAGATTTAAGCTCTTTTGCTCCTGTTGAAAGTCCAGTAGCAGGCTTGACAACGGATGACCTCTTACAAGCATTTGTCCTCGCGTTTCAGAGCCATTCGCCCAAAAAAGAACCAATGACCAAGCTCGCACGCGAGGAAATCTCAGTAAGCGATCGCATGGAAGAGATTGTTCAGGAATTAGCCATTCAGGGGCGGATTTTATTTACGTCTTTGTTAGATTGGTCGAAGATGAGTAAGGAACGAGTCATTACGACTTTTTTGGCTCTTCTTGAATTAATGAAGACGAAACGGATCAGATGTAGCCAGTATGACCTTTTTGCTGATATCTTGATTGAACCGTTTGTGCAGGAGGTGACCTCATGATAGAAAACAGAGAATGTAAAGCCATTATCGAAGGGTTGCTATTTGCGGCTGGAGATGAGGGGCTGAGTGTAAAAGAGTTATCCGAGATCACGGAGCTTTCTAAGCAAGAGGTTCAAATGTTTGTGAATGAGATGATGATGGAGTGGAAGTTAGACCAGCGAGGAATTCAGATTGTTCAAGTGGCAAAAGTGTACCAGATTACGACTCTGGCAGAGCATAATAGGTACTTAGAAAAGCTGGCCAGTGCACCCACAAGGTCCCAATTATCGCGTGCGGCTTTGGAAACATTGGCGATTATTGCGTATCGTCAACCGATTACACGTTTGGAGATCGAAGAGGTTCGTGGAGTGAAGACAGATCGTACGGTTCAGTTGTTGCAACGAAAAGGGCTAGTTCGAGAAACTGGGCGCGCGGAAGGACCGGGTCGTCCGATTTTACTAGGTACAACCAAGGAATTTCTTGAGTATTTCGGTTTAAATAAATTGGAAGATTTACCTGCGCCGGATAGCCTTTTTAACTGGCAAGAGATGGAGCAGGAACGTCATGAATTATTTGAACGCTTAGGTGTAGAGAAGGTTTAAACCCTTTTATTCAAGCTCATACTACCTAATACGGGTAGGTGAGGTACGTGCAAATTTTTGTTTGGATTTTTCTTATTTTACTTGTTGTACTTATCTTAATTGTATGTTCGAACGTTCAAATTGCATTGGAATATCAACGTGAAGGTAAGATGGATGATGGACACATTCGTGTAAAGGCATTTTATGGGCTTATCCGTTATACGATGCGAATTTCGGAAATCCATATGGATAGTGACTCACAAAAGGGAACGGGAATCTTGTATCAATTCGACTGGAGCGCCGATGCAGGAAACTCTACTGTTCATTCTGGGAAAAGCAAGGAAAGCATTGATTGGTCTGGATTTAAGAATGCAAGAGAGCGATTTTCAGAGACATTGGAACGAGTACAGGATCTCTTTCCATTAATCCGCAATTTTTGCTCCAAGATATGTTGTAAGGACTTAGAATGGAAGACCCAAGTAGGTACTGGTGATGCCGCTGAAGCTGGAGTGCTGACAGGCCTTGTTTGGGGAATCAAATCATTTTTGATCAGTGTAGTTGGAAATTATATTAAGTGGAAAAAAGCGCCTGAGATCGATGTGATTCCTCATTTCAATCAACTTGCTTTCAATATGTATTTCCATAGTATAGTTTGCTTTCGGGTGTGGCATGCTATCGTTGTAGTGACCCGTCTCTGGATCCAAATGCGAAAAGGGAGGGAACGGACATGGCAGGCGAGCACCCAATTCAAGGCTTAATGATGACGGCAATGGAAAATTTGAAGGAAATGATTGATGTAAATACCATCATTGGTGAGCCGGTAGAAACGGTTGATGGTCAAATCATCATTCCTGTGTCAAAAGTAGGATTTGGTTTTGCCGCAGGTGGTTCTGAATTTGCAGGACTTGGAAAAATACAAACTCAAGAAACCCGTTCATCTCGTTCAGAGTCTTCTACAGACCGCCGAAGTGAACGACGTGATGAATCTAACTCTGGATCTAATAAACAACATTACCCATTTGGTGGGGGTAGTGGGGGTGGGGTATCGATTACTCCGGTTGCTTTCATTGTAGTAGGTCCCCATGGTATTCGTCTTCTTAACTTAGAGGGCGCTAACCATTTGTATGATCGTTTAATCGACTCTGTACCCCAATTGTTTGAACGATTCTCGAGGAAAAAACATCACCACTCTCATGATGGAGGATGTCATCCTGAATGTGAATAGGTAGAAGAAAGGATATGGAGATAAACGCCATATTCTTTTTTTGTTCCATCATAACGAAGACCTGTCCGCATATAAATGGTACAAACCCCTATGATGGACGAGGTGGATGTAGTGAAGAAGTGGCGGGTTATCACCGGACTTTGCATCATTTGTATGGTTTGCTCTATGTTTCCCACACGAATTTATAGCCAAGAAAATCAAGATCAAGCACAGCAAATCTCTTTCAAAATTGGAGATAGTGCTGCTGCATCGATTTTATTAGATCAAACTTCGGGACGAGTCTTATATGCAAAAAAAGAAAATGATGAGATGAAAATTGCAAGTCTGACCAAGATTATGACGGCTCTCCTTGCGGTCGAAAAAGGAGATCTACAAGATCTTGTTACGATTCAGCCCAGTGCAGTGGGAGTAGAAGGATCATCTATTTATTTAAAAGCGGGTGAGAAAGTACCTCTGGAGGCCCTTCTATATGGACTGATGTTACGTTCAGGAAATGATGCTGCTACCGCGATCGCACAGCATATTGGCGGTTCGTTGCAAGGCTTTGTTTATTTAATGAATGAGAAAGCACAAGAATTAGGGCTTCAACATACTCATTTTACAAATCCGCATGGTTTAGATGAAGAGAAACATTATTCATCTGCGAAGGATCTTGCATTATTAACCCAGTATGCTCTCCGAAATCCTATTTTTCAGCAAATTGTTAAAACGGAGTTAAAGACGGTAGAGTGGCCGGGTGAAGAGTGGAAACGTACGCTATTAAACAAAAATAAACTTCTGAAAATGTATCCCTTTGCAGATGGGGTTAAGACAGGGTATACGAAGCAGGCTAAGCGAACACTCGTTACCTCCGCGACAAAAGATGGGCAACAGTTAATTGCAGTCACCTTAAATGATGGAGATGACTGGAAAGACCATATGAATTTGTTTGATTATGGATTCCAAAACTTTCAGCTTAAGGAAGTAGTAAAGAAAGATCAGATGATCACCTCGACAGAGATTGTAAATAACGATAAAAAGCGTTTAGTCCTCGTGGCTGGAAAGCCTTTATCTTTTCCATTACAAAGTTCAGAGACAAACCAAGTAAAAATGGAACCCACTGTTAGTTATCCCCTAGAGAAGGTAGAGAAAAATGGAGTATTGGTGGGAACAGCGAAAGTCTATTTTGAACAAGAGTTAGTAGGGACAGTTCCGCTGTACAGTAAGTTCACACAAGATCCAAGTATCTTAAATAGTTGGAGAGAAGTATTGGCATTTATGTGTGGGAGGATGGGGCAAGGTGATTAATTATATCTGGGTATTTATGATCGTAAGTGGGATTATCGCTGCTGTCCTTCAAGGGAAGATCGATCTGGTTACGTCTGCCGCCTTAACGGGTGCAAAAGATGCTGTTGCAGTATGTATTGGACTTATCAGTATTCTTGTTTTTTGGTTAGGGATGATGAAAATTGCAGAGGATTCAGGCCTTCTGAAGAAGCTCACCAAAATTCTTAGGCCCATTGCTAAATTGTTATTTCCAAGTGTGCCCGAAAATCATCCGGCGATGGGTTACATTTTATCCAATATGAGTGCCAATTTATTTGGATTGGGGAATGCAGCAACTCCTATGGGGATTAAAGCGATGGAGGAGTTGCAAAAGCTAAATCCAGAGCCTCATAAAGCAACCCCAGCGATGTGCACCTTGTTGGCTTTAAATACGTCTGGATTGACGCTGATCCCCGCTACGATGATTGGGATTCGAATGAAATATGACTCTGCTAATCCGACTGAAATTATCGGTCCTACTCTACTGGCTACGATTGTCGCTACAGGTGGTGCTGTTTTATTGGACCGCTATTATCGGCACCGTCATTTTAGAGGGCTAAATACATATAAGAAATAATAGTAATGCAAAGGAGAGGGATCCATTGTATGAAATAATCTCAGCTATATCTAACTATATGCTACCTGCCATTATCGTGCTGATCCCCCTTTATGCATTGTTTCGGAAAGTTCCTGTATATGAAAGCTTTGTTGAGGGAGCAAAGGAAGGATTTCCCACAGCCATTCAAATTATACCTCACTTAGTAGGTATGATGTTTGCTGTATCTGTGTTTCGAGATACAGGGGCACTCGATTTCTATTTACAATCATTAGTACCACTTGCCAACTGGTTACATATTCCTCCCGATATCCTGCCTATCGGGATTCTAAGGCCTATATCAGGAACAGGTTCGCTCGCATTTGTAGAAAGCATCTTTCACACATTTGGACCCGATTCGTTTATGGGGAAGCTAGCTTCTACGATACAAGCGAGTACGGATACGACTTTATATGTCATCACAGTCTACTTCGGTGCTGTTGGGGTTAAGAAATCCTTATATGCTTTAAAGGTCGGACTTCTAGCTGATTTGATCGGATTTGTTGCTTCACTTGTCATCTGTACGATTATGTTTGGATCATTGTAAATTTAAATAAACGAGTGCTTTTTACCTAGCGAGTAAAATAGCACTCGTTTTGCTTTTTAGAATAAAATTAGATTCGCCACTCAAGTTCTGCTATCATCAATATGAGTGTAAGCTCCGGTCGAAACGGTTATGATGACAGAGAGGTGTAATAATGGAGCGTTTACAAAAAGTACTGGCCCAAGCGGGGATCGCTTCACGTAGACAAAGTGAAGAGTTGATACTACAGGGGAAGGTAAAAGTAAATGGACAAGTTGTACAGACATTAGGAACCAAGGTCGATCCAGACCAAGATTGGATCGAAGTAAATGGAAAGCATATCAAACAAGAGAAGAAGCGCACATTTGTATTTTATAAACCCAAGCTTGTGATAACGAGCATGAGTGATCCGGAAGGTCGTAAAACGGTCGTGGATTACTTTGATGATGTTCCTGAGCGGATTTATCCTGTGGGTCGTTTAGATTACGAGACAGAGGGATTATTACTCATGACAAACGATGGAGAACTTGCTAACCGCTTAGCGCATCCTCGTTACGAAGTAAACAAGGTCTATGTAACGACGATCAAAGGGAAGCCGACAGATGAAGAATTAGAACAGCTTCGTAAGGGAGTCCGTTTGGATGATGGGATGACCGCACCTGCTGAAGTGCGTATGATGCAAGCCAATCCTGAGAAGAGCAAACTTCGGATTCAAATTCATGAGGGTCGAAATCGTCAGATTCGCCGTATGTGTGAAGTAATTGGCTATCCCGTTCTTCACTTAATTCGGACCAAGTATGCCTTTCTTCACTTACAAGGCTTAAACCCTGGGGATAAAAGGGAATTGACTAAAGCAGAGATCGAGAAATTAAATCGTATGTTACGGTAGTATGTTCAAATAATATTCAAATTTGTAATCAAAGTTTGTGAAGGATGTAACGATATAATGAAATTGGATTTATGAGTGCAGAACGGGGGAGGAGAATGGTCGAAAACACCAAATGCGAATGTGGTCATAATAACCCCGTCGGTACGATTCTTTGTGAGTACTGCGGAAAGCCACTTCAGCAGGAAGTGATAGAGAAATCCTCGATTGAAAATGAGATGAGGTATGAGGGAGCAGCAAGGCGTTCTCAGCAATCGGTCATGTCGCTATTTGACCGTGTCTGGTCCTTTTTCTCATCTGTGAAAGTAGCCATTAGCCTGATTGTGATTACCTTAGTCCTTTCTGCTGTTGGAACGATCTTCCCACAAGAAGAGTTTGTTGGAGCGGCTTCTAAGGAGCTGTTTTACCAACAGGAGTACGGTTGGTGGGGAACGATATTTTATCAATTAGGGCTTTCAAAGATGTATTCACAGTGGTGGTTTGCTAGCCTAATCGCTATGATTGGGATTTCGTTAGTCATATGTAGTTTGGATCGCGTTGTTCCGTTATATAAGGCATTAAAGGGACAAAAAGTGATTAAAAATATTGAGTTTATGAAACGTCAGCGGATTCACGTGGCGGCAGAAATGGCAGCGGATGAAGAAGAAGCGAAATTAGCTGAGTTAGAGCAACAGCTCAAGAAGCACCATTACCACATTCAGCGTGATGGGAAGGCAATTCTCGCGGAAAAAGGGCGTTTTAGTCGATGGGGCCCTTATATTAATCATATCGGACTCATTATATTCTTATTTGGGATTCTCCTGCGGTTTATACCAGGTTGGAATATCGATTCATTTGTTAACTTGGTTGAAGGTGAAACCAAACGTGTACCCCAAACGGAGTACTATGTTAAAAATGAGAAAACCGTCGCTGAGTATTATCGTCCTGAAGAGTTACCTCCAGCCATGAGAAGTGGTGGAGGAGCGGTGATTAAGAAGTATCAAACAGATGCGATTTTGCTTAAAAAAGTGCCAGGTAGTAGTGAAATGAAAGAAGTTACTAGACATGATATTCAGGTAAATGATCCCTTAACATACGAAGGGTTAAGTTTATTACAGAGCGATTTTCAACCTCAGCAACTTCGTGGCATTAAGCTTGACATCAAAGATAAAAATACGAACCAGAGTAAGGGCCAGTTTACAGTAGTTTTTCATGATATTTCGTTGCATCAGGTTTATCAAGTTGGGGATCTGAAAGTGCGAATGGAAGAGTACTATCCTGATTTTTCCATTGAAAACCAACGCCCCATTACGAAATCACAAGAACCAAATAAGCCAGCTTTCATCTTTACGATTCAAAAGCCAGACGGTAAAGAAGAGAAATCGTGGGTGATTTCGGGAGAGCGCTTTCCAGATCCGGAAGGAAATCAATACGGTATTGATTTAGCAGGCTTTGATCTCGCTAATCAGACTGGACTAATGGTTCGAGCAGAGAAAAGTTTATGGGTATATTTGGTGGGTGGTATCATCTTTATGATTGGTGTCACAATGGGATCCTATTGGCAGCACCGCCGGGTATGGGCGCGTGTTGAGGGTGGTGTCTTATATATAGGAGCTCATACGAATAAGAACTGGTTTGCTCTACGTCGTGAGTTGGAAATGGTGGGCAAGCCAATTGGTCAGGTGTTTGGACTAGTAGAAAATGAAAAAGAGTAGTGAAAGAGAGGTGCGATCATGAAAACGATCATGGAGTACTTCCTGTTTGCCACATTCTTTCTATATTTGTTCTCAGCAGTTGCTTTTTTAGTGGGTGTATCAGGTGCCAAAAAGAAAGGCAATGTAGAACGAGTGAAGAAGTGGGGGAGAACAGGTCTTATCCTCGCCATCATAGGGGTTAGCTTACATGTTGCGTTTATTGTCATACGAATTATGATCAGCGGGCATTTTCCGACAAGTAACATGTTTGAGTTTATCGCATTCCTATGTTTTGCTGTCGTGTTAGGTTTTATTATTGTGTTTTTTATCTATCGCTCTTTTGTACTCGGCGCCTTTGTTATGCCGATCTCCGTGATTTTGTTGTCCTATGCCACTGTCTTTCCACGTGATGTACAACCTCTAATACCTGCTTTGCAGAGTAGTTGGTTATATATTCATGTGACAACGGCGGCGATTGGTCAGGGATTATTCGGTGTTTCCTTTGTTGCCGGATTGGTTTATCTCATTCATAAGGTGGGGAATCGTGATAAAAGCAAGGCAGCGGTCTCTCTAGAATTGATTTTCGTAGTCTTGATCATGTTTGGTAGCTTTTCGATTGTATCTACGATTTTCCAAATGACAGGATATCAAGCGACTTTTAAACATGTTTATAAGGGCACTGAAGTCGTGCAAGAGTATAAACTGCCGGCAATCGTATCACCTTATGAAAGTAAGACGGTAAAAATGGATTCATTTGCTGGGGTGTCAAAGCCACTCTTTGAATCACCCAAGATTTTTCAAGGAGAAAAAGCGGCAAGTAAGTTGAATTCGGTTCTCTGGTCTATTGGTTCGGGGCTCATCATCTATGGAATTTACTTTACAATTGCCCGGAAGCGATTAGGGAAGCTACTCCATCCACTGGTGCAAAAGTTAAATTTAGAACTAATGGATGAAATCGTGTACCGATCTATTGTGATTGGGTATCCTATTTTTACATTAGGTGCCTTGATTTTTGCTATGATCTGGGCGAATCAAGCATGGGGTAGACCGTGGGGCTGGGACCCGAAAGAGACCTGGGCCTTTATTACATGGATGTTTTATAGTGCTTATCTACATCTTCGTTTGTCAAGAGGGTGGCATGGTGAGAAATCAGCATGGTTGGCAGTAGTCGGCTTTGCTATCATCTTAATTAACTTGATTGTAATCAATCTCGTTATCTCGGGCTTACATTCCTACACATAAGAGGTGAAATGATGGACAATCAAAATCAACAAACCATATTAGTGGTAGACGATGAGGATCGTATTCGTCGTCTACTCCGGATGTACTTGGAAAGAGAAGGATATATCATCGATGAAGCAGAAGATGGCGAGCAGGCCTTGGAGAAGGCATTCCAGAAGGATTATGATCTAATCCTTTTAGATCTGATGTTGCCAGGTATGGATGGACTTGAAGTATGTGCTGAGATCCGTAAAAAGAAAGCAACTCCGATTATCATGCTGACCGCTCGTGGAGAAGAGACGAATCGGGTAGATGGATTTGAAGTTGGAACCGATGACTATGTGGTGAAGCCTTTTAGCCCCCGTGAATTGGTACATCGAGTGAAAGCAGTGGTCCGACGTGCATCGGCAACTGCATACTTAACAACGAAAACGAATACCCATAATGTGATTGTTTTCCCTGAACTGACTATTGATCATGATGCGCATGAGGTAAAAGCAGGGGGGAAAAGTATCTCCTTAACACCAAAAGAGTATGAACTCTTGCATTATCTTGCGAAATCCCCCGATAAAGTTTTCACACGCGAAACTTTGTTGCGGGATGTTTGGAATTATGAGTTCTTTGGTGATTTACGAACAGTAGATACACATGTAAAACGTCTTCGCGAGAAGTTAAATCGTGCCTCCTCCCGTGCGGCTAGTATGATTACGACGGTTTGGGGAGTTGGATATAAACTTGAGGTGCCAAAAGAGTGATTCTACGTAGTGTAGTAGGGAAGCTTTGGCTTACCATTATCGTCTTGGTATCTCTGGTCCTGATTTTACTAAGCTTGTTTTTAAGTGAACAAGTAGAGCAATTTTATGAGCAGGATCAACTCAAAAGCTTGAGAGAAGTGGGAGAAGAGATTCAGAACGGTTTGACAAGTGTTAAAAATCATGCCAACTCGCGAATCCCTTCTTCCACTAGACAAAAGCCAGGCATTAATGCAGCCGAGTGGAGTCGTAATATTGAAAAGGAATATGTGGATACCGTGACCGAGATTGCGGGTCATTTTCATACGCATGTCATTATCACCGATTTCCAAGGAAAGCCACTTTTTGATCAATCGGCTCAAACACAGAGATATTTGGATGGCATTAAAAGTGTTCTGAAGCTGGATCAGTTGCAAGATGAGTTAGTATCGGAGGACTCGACTGCTAAACGAACTGGAAAGCTCCAACTTCCGAAGGCTGAGTTAGTGGAGAAGGGGTTTGAAGACGGACAAATTCTGGTCTATGTAACCCCTTACTTAGAAGATGCTAAGATCAAAGGGGCCATTGTCCTGTTTCAAAAGCAAGGTGCTTTTAGTGAGCAAGATATCAAGAAATGGATTTTTTATTCTGCTCTGATCGGAATCGCGCTTACGACCGTATTTGCTTTCTTCCTATCCACACGGATAACACAACCTCTTATTCAGATGCAAAGAGCAGCCGAGAAGATGGCGCGCGGGAAGTTTTCGACGCGGGTTATGGTTCGGTCTCATGAGCGAGATGAAATTGCGGAATTAGCGATGACATTTAATCAGATGGCTGGTCAATTAGAAGAGTCCATTAATCTTCTTTCTCACGAAAAGGAGCAGCTGACTAGCATTCTACGTAGTATGTCGGACGGAGTAATTAGCATTAATGCACACGGGAAGATTATCTTGTCTAACCCACCAGCAGAGAGGTTTTTAAACCTTTATCGTGATCCACAAGATTTCAAACAGAACAATAGCCTACCTCCGACCCTATTAGAAGTGTTCCGATATGTATTGGAAGATGAAGCGGAACAAATGGGGGATATTGAGGAGCAAGGTCGAACCTGGCAATTGGTTATGGCACCGTTGTATGCACGTGAACAAGTACGTGGAGCTGTTGCGGTGATGCGTGATGTGACGGAAGAGCGCCATTTAGAGAAATTGCGCAAAGATTTTGTAGCAAATGTATCGCATGAATTACGTACACCGCTCTCTATGTTACAAGGATACAGTGAAGCATTACTCGATGATATCGCAGACTCTCCGGAGATGCGTCAAGAGTTAGCGCAGATTATCAATGATGAATCCCAGAGAATGAGTCGACTGGTAAATGAGTTACTAGACCTAGCAAGAATGGAAGCAGGACATATTGATCTCGTTTTATCAGAGCTACCTGTGAAGTCATTTGTCGATCGTGTAACTCGTAAATTTAGTGGACTTGCCGGTGAGAAAAAGATTGAATTGGTTGGAGAAGTAGAGGGAGATGTCCCAATGGTGTATTGGGATGAAGATCGTGTCGAACAAATTCTAACCAACCTAATTGGAAATGCAATTCAGCATACTCCAGAAAATGGAAGGGTAACAGTGCGTGCCAAATGGCTAGAACATCATGTATACTTAGAAGTCGAAGATACTGGGACGGGGATTCCAACCGAAGACTTGCCATATGTTTTTCAGCGCTTTTACAAGGCAGATAAAGCGCGGACAAGAAAAACGGTTTCAGGTGGTACAGGACTTGGGCTTGCGATTGCTAAGCATTTGGTGCATGCTCATAACGGTAAGATATCCGTTCGCAGTGACTTGGGCGTTGGTACTACATTCTGCGTTCAACTTCCACAAATAGTTGAAGATAATTAGCTAAAAAAGCCGAACAAGGTGGACCTCTTTATGGAATTTTTCCTATCAAGAGGTCTACCTCGTTTTGTGATAAGGAGGGGTTAACGTTGAGTCGTATTAAAGCATCCATACTAGTGTTAATTGCCGGAATTTCATATGGATTTATTAGTCTCTTTGTTAAATTAGCCTATGCTGAAGGATATAGTCCTGCACAAGTGTCAGGAAGCCAAGTGTTTGTAGGGGCACTAGGTATGTGGTACCTTGCATATAGAGGACGGGTAGAGTGGAGGAAAAAACGGATCAGTCGAAAAGATCTCATATCACTATTATTAGGTGGTTCGTTTTCTGCCATTACAGGAGTTACCTATTATCTCTGTTTACAGACAACACCAGCATCCTTTGCTATTATTTTGATGTTCCAGTTTGCTTGGATGGGGATGTTGATCGAGTGTATCAAATTACGCCGCAAGCCAACGAAGCATGAACTTATTTCGATTGGTGTGATTTTACTGGGGACTTGTATGGCGGCGGGTATCTCAGCAGAAGAGCTGTCTGAGCTTTCAGGGATTGGCGTGTTTTATGGCCTTCTCTCTGCTATCGGTTATACGGGATTTATCTATTTTAATGGAACGCTGGCGCCAACTGTCCATCCTACCCTTCGAGGAGCGTGGATGATTACAGGTACGGTAATTGCTATGTGTGGGATTTATCCACCAACCTTTTTAGTAGACGGTTCTGTACTGGATGGTTTATGGGCTTGGGGACTCTTACTAGGATTGTTTGGTTCTCTCATTCCATCCTATTTATTTGCGATTGGTATACCGCATATCGGGTCGGGGATGGCTTCGATCTTAGGATCAGTTGAACTACCCGTTGTCATCTTAACATCAGCCCTTTTATTAGGTGAATCTGTCTCGATGGTCCAGTGGATGGGAACGATCCTCATTCTCGTAGGAATTGGTTTCTCCGAGTTGCGTCGTGCCAGTAGTGAAAAGAAGATGAAATTAGTGGAAAAAATATAGACATGACTAAAAAAACAAGAGGGGTCATCCCCTCTGAAATATAAGTCTGAAATTTTAATAAAGTCATAGTTATCGATGAAACTTGGTGCGTAAGTAAGATTATTTTTTATTTATATATGGGATAGCCACTTATACAAATATCTTCACCAAAACGATGGATCGAAAGCCGATCCAGCTGAACAGCTAGTCCCATCTGTGCAAATCCCTCACCCGAAATGGGGGAAATACTATCCTTTCCTCCAAGTAATTTTGGAGCAATGAAAATCATTGCTTTCTGAACAAGAGAAGCCTCCAGCATCGACCAATTCAACTGACCTCCGCCTTCCAGCAAAATAGACTGAATCCCACTTTCTCCGAGCTTCTCCATTGCTCTATGTAGCCCCACTTGCGATCCATTACCTGTACGAAGAACTTTCACTCCATACTGGGTTAATCGTTTTTCTTTCTCTATATCTGCTACGTCTGTACAAAGCATCCACGTTTGCGCCTCGCTCGTATCTACTAACGGTGAATCAAGTGGCAAGCGTAGTTGACTGTCTGTGATGATTCGAACTGGATTTCTCCCATTTCCACCTGGTAAGCGAGTGGTCAGTTGTGGCCGATCTTTTATAGCCGTATCCACGCCGATCATAATGCCATCGTAGATGTTCCGTAATTCATGAACATGATTCCTCGATGCCTCCCCCGTTACCCATTTGCTATCTCCTGTTGAGGTAGCGATTTTTCCATCTAGTGTCATCGCTGACTTCATTACGACAAAGGGTAGTCCTGTCTGTTTATAGTAGGAATCGGCTTCTTCTTTGAGCTTTTTTAGGTGTTTCACGATCACGATCCATCCCCCTGTTTCTGTGCGATACTATTGGTTGTATTACCCAAATGTGAGTGAAAGTCAACTTTATACAGGTATTCAAATTGCTTGCGGTTCACGGATTTAGGTATTCGTTTTACTAGCGTATTTCGTAATAAAGAAAGAAATGGATTATTCACCTGGGCTATTTTTCCTACTAATCGTGAATATCGTGAGATTGTTTCCGTTCTTAATAATCGCTTGGCTTCAAACTCAGCAAATGCTTCATGAACAGATGGATTATTTTTCAAACAATGGGCAAGGACAACCGAATCTTCGATAGCTTGACATGCACCTTGTCCTAAATTTGGGGTTATGGCATGTGCAGCATCTCCCATCAAAAGGACGCGATGAAAGGCAAATCGTTGAAGGGGTGGAATATCGATAATATCATTATGAATCATCTTGTTGTTCGCATTACCGTTTAAAATACTAGGAATCGGTTCATGATAATCTTTAAAATGTTCGAATAGATCTTTTACTTGATAGGCAGAGTGTCGCACGCTTTGATAAGGTGCATTGATTAATGCATACCAGTAGATTTGTTGATTAGGTAATGGAACTATACCAAATCTCCCTTTGAGTCCCCAGGTTTCAGTAGTATCTTCTGGAATACAATTGCCATTACTTTGAGTAATAATACCTCTCCAGCAAGTGTAACCTGCATAACGAAGTTGCGTAGAAGGTAGTAAATTTTTTCGGATAACCGAGTGTATGCCATCAGTAGCAAGTAAAAAATCTCCGGTAGCTTTACTATGATCTTGAAAAAATACAGTTACCCCAGTTTCATTCTGTTCAAAGTGAACACATTTCTTTCCCATATATATTGTATTCGGTTGTATAGCCGAACTTAGTAGGAGATGTAAATCTGCCCTGTGGATGGATACTTGTTCAAACGGAGATGGAATGGTTTGCTTAGATAATTGTTTTCCTTTCTCTGTTAAAATTGTAAGTCCATGAATGGATCTACCATGATTCTTAACTTGTTGATAAATGCCTAGATGATCTAATCCTTTTAAAGCATTGGATGCGAGCACTATCCCAGCACCAGCAGGCTTGCGCTCGGGATATTCCTCATAAATATTCACTTCTAATCCCAGCTTCTGCAAAGCAATGGCAGCGCTGAGACCTGCTATTCCACCGCCTATTATAATGACTTTTTTTTTCATGAATGAACCCCCTTCCAAATAATTTCTAGTTGATTGCGAATCATACTCTTTAGCGCCTTTTTATCAGAATTAGCGATACTCCAATTCACTAAAGAATAAAAATATATAGCCATTAACACAGAGGTAACATGCTCAGAGGATGGATTTCCTACTATTTGATTAGATTGTTTAGCTTCATCAATCAGCTTCATTAACACAGATCTAAAGTGATCAATCGTTTTCTGCTCTTCTTTCATTAGTCCAGACGACCGGATCATCTCTGAGAGGAAAACTCTTATCAGTTCTGGATGTTCTAGGTAACGACTAGTGAGGTCATCAAAGAGCTTGAAGATCCTTTCTTTTATTTCTAGATGATCATATTTGGAAATATTTTGTTGTATGAATTCCATCTGGGATGAGCCTAAATAAAGCAAAATCGACTCTTTTTGAGGAAAATAATTATAGAAAGTTCCTTTGGCAATCCCGCACGATCGGGTAATCTCCTCTATGGTTACATAATCAAATCCCTTTTCAACAAATAAGCGCATAGACTGCAAGAAAATTTTTTCTTTTAGAGCTTTTTTCTTGGCTTCTCTTAACATAGATGAATCACCACCCATAATAATGACTGTGGTCATATATGACCACAGTCATTATTCTACTCTATTTCGGAATAAACATCAAGTTACCAAATTATCTTTACTTGTCTAAGGGAGATACAATATAATAACAATATAAATAAATACGACTAAATTCGGAGGAGCCTGTCATGCAGGGACCTTTCTGCCTATTTTTGGGTGGAAAGTTCCTTGCATGACAGGCTCTTTTTGTATATTGAGAAGAGGAGGGATGATTTGCTATGTTTATTGCCATTTTAAAAGATGATGATGTTGGATATGATGCTGTTCTTCATCGGTACTACTAAGGAGATTGTGAGAAAGGAGGTATTACATGTTATTTGTAGAGATTTTAATTATATTGCTTGCGACGAAAATAGCGGGTGAAATTAGTATAAGGCTTGGGCAACCAGCAGTTCTTGGGAAGTTGCTGATTGGCATTATCATTGGCCCAGCGGTGTTTGGCTGGATTCAAGGTTCAGACATGATTCGTCAACTCAGTGAAATTGGAGTGATCCTGTTAATGTTTATCGCAGGATTGGAGACGGATGTTAAATCGTTACGTCAGAATCGAAATTCTTCGATTGCAGTGGCGGTAGGGGGCATTATATTTCCCTTTTTGGGAGGATATCTAGTTGGCTTAGGGATGGAATTAAGTCAGTCCCATGCTCTTTTTCTAGGATTGTTGCTATCTGCTACTTCGGTTAGTATTTCTGCACAGACGCTAAAAGAGTTGGGACATTTAAAAAGTCGAGAGAGTGCTACTATCTTGGGTGCTGCGGTATTGGACGATATCATAGTAGTGATCGGCTTGGCTGTAATGATGAGTTTACTTACTACGGAAGATGTTAGCTTAGGGATGGTACTCCTTAAGAAATTGGCCTTTTTTGTCACGATCGGACTGATTGGATGGAAAGTTGTTCCGTGGGTGATGAAGAAATTTAGTACCTGGCGGGTATCGGAGTCCGTGGTGAGTACAGCACTTGTTCTTTGCTTCTTTTTTTCTTATTTGGCAGAGTCTCTAGGGGTTGCTGCTATTATTGGTGCATTTGCCGCAGGAGTTGCTATATCTCAAACTCCTTATAGACATTCGGTTGAGCAGAAGATCGAACCGATTGCATACGCTTTTTTTGTACCTATCTTTTTTGTAAGTATTGGTTTATCCGTTTCGTTTGCTGGCATAGGGAGCCAACTTTGGCTTATCGTAGGACTTACTATTATTGCGGTCTTAACAAAGCTTCTAGGTTCAGGTCTTGGAGCTAGGCTAACCGGGTTTCGTCGTCGCTCTGCGCTAGGAATTGGTGCAGGAATGGTATCAAGAGGAGAAGTGGCTCTTATTATTGCGGCGATTGGGTTGAAGGCGCATTTACTCAAGCAAGAGTATTTCACATCCATTATCACGGTTGTGATTTTGACTACTCTCATTACACCACCTTTGTTGAAGAAAGTATTTGAGAAGTTAGAAACAGATCACGAAAAAGTTATGTAAAAACGGAGCTACCACATCTGGTTAAAAAGATGTGGTAGCTCCGTTTTGTTTTCTAAGATCAATTCCTACACTCGTACAATGGCCTTACGCTTTAATCGCTCTTTTATCTCTTCTTTACTAACCTGATGACGTATAGGGAATGGGGAGTAGGAACTATGTGTACGAAGATACAAGTCTTCCACATCTCGAATGGAAATGGCTTTTAGGTTACATAATTGTTCGGCCATTCGCTTGGCATCGATCCGATTCATCCCAAATGTCGTAAAGTTGTAGAAGGTATCCGATTTGGGTTTATAATCAATTCGAACTCGCGTACTCGTTTCTGAGTCTGCTTTTAGCTGTATGTGTTCGCTGATCGAGTAGCGTTCGTATTGAAATTGAGAGGTGATGGATTGATTTTTCACCTTTTCTTGAAAATGAAGGACTTCTCGAACGATAGCAAGACTTAGATCGATTTGATAGGAGAGGATGAGATGTCCTCCAGCTTCTGCCGTATCGTAGGCTGCATCAATGATTTTTCCTTGATTATTTGCGATTTCGCGCTCTACATCACAGAGATAATCATAAATATATTCCACAGGAGCTTGAAGGGTTGTTTCCATTACAAAAGATTTCAACGAAAAATCCTCATTTCTTATTTTGAAAGTCTATGGGTACGACTGGGCGCATGATGACGCGCCCAATAATCATATTGGCAGGTGCTGTGATAATCTGATAAACAGATTCAGCAACGTCAGATGCCTGAAGCGAATAACTTTTTGGATTCGAACTGAACTCGGTTTGGATAGAACCGGGACAAAGTGTACTTACTTTTACATAGTGTGGTTTTAATTCTTGGGTTAGGGCATCTGATAATGCCATCATCCCAAATTTGGATGCGCAGTAACCCCCGCCTCGGGCAAATGCTTCGGTTCCTGCCACGCTCGAAATGTTGACGATGTGGCCTTGCGTTTTTTTTAGATGGGGGATAGCGTATTTACAAGTGAGAAAAGCTGCTTTGAGATTGATGTTCATCATTTCGTCCCATTGACTTTCTGTTAGGTCTTCAACGGGAGAAAAATGGGCCAAACCTGCATTATTAATGACGAAATCAAGTCGTCCAAAGGAATCAATCACTTGCTCAACCATGCTTTTTACATGATTGCTATCTGAGATATCACCAGGAAAATGGATAACATGATTCGGGAATTCTTCTTCGAGCTGTTTCAGTTTATCAACACTTCGAGCGGTTGCTAGAACATTAATCCCGGCAGAAGCAAAGCGTCGCACGATCTCCTTACCAAGACCTTTACTAGCTCCTGTCACAAGAGCGGTTTTTATGGGCGAATGGGTAGTCATAAGATGGGTTCACCCTTTCTTTTTAATTCTTCTCCATTTTAGACTACAATTCTAAGATCGTCACCTTCTGGATGGAATCAATTTTTTGTAATTCTTCTTGCAGAGTTATATTGATTGCTTTATCAATATGGAGAAGCATAATCGCTTGCCCACCGATGGTTTCCCGTCCTACTTGCATCGTAGCGATATTGACTCCGTAGGTACCGAGCAAGGTTCCCACTCTGCCGATTACCCCCGGTTGGTCTTGATGCTCGATAAAGAGAAGATGTCCGGTAGGGGAGAGATCAACCGAATAACCGTTTACTTTCGTGATACGAGCTCCGAATCCATTTAAGATCGTTCCCCCTACATGATAGGAGTCTTGTTCAGTCTCTACATGTACACTGATTAATTGAGTAAATCCATGGTTGTGAGAAGATTTCTGTTCCACGATCTGAATCCCACGTTGTTTGGCGATCTCAGGAGCATTTATATAATTGACACCTGATAGATGATGTGAAAGAACCCCCTTTAGCATAGTACGTGTGAGCGGTGCTACTTCCATATTTGCCACATCACCTGCATAGGTAACCGTAATCTTTTGTAGTGCACCTTTTGAAATTTGGGCCACAAACTCACCCAATTTTTCGACCAATGTTTGATAAGGGGCAATTTTTTGTTGTAGATCTGCTGGGATGGAAGGTAGATTGACAGCATTTTTAAATGCTTCTTCGCGTAATACCTTCAACACTTCTTCAGATACATCGATTGCCACATTTTCTTGAGCTTCTACTGTAGAGGCTCCCAGATGGGGAGTTACGATTACTTGTTCTAGATCAAATAGAGCAGGTTGGATGGGAGGTTCAATCTCAAATACATCTAGAGCGGCTCCTGCTACCTTTCCTGACAATAAAGCTGTATATAGAGCATCTTCGTCAATAATGCCGCCGCGAGCACAGTTTAAGATGCGAGCGCCGTCTTTCATCATGGAGAATTCATTATCACTTATGAGATGACGGGTTTGCTTCGTTAAAGGAGTATGGACGGAAATAAAGTCCCCTTGTGCAATCGCTTCATGCAGAGTTGCTTTGTGGACACCTAGTTTCTCTGCACGCTCTTCGGTCAGATATGGATCAAAGGCGACTACCTGCATTCGAAAGGCTTTGGCTTTCTTAGCCAGTTCAGCCCCGATTCGTCCTAAGCCGATGATGGAGAGGGTCTTTTTATTTAGCTCTATCCCGACAAACTTTTTCCGTTTCCATTCCCCTTGGATCGTAGAACGGTAAGCTTGCGGAATGTTACGGGCGAGGGAGATCATCATTGCAAAAGTATGTTCAGCAGTTGAGATGGTATTTCCATCTGGTGCATTCAGAACAATAACACCATGCTTTGTAGCTGCCATGACATCAATGTTATCTACACCGACTCCTGCCCGGCCAATAACCTTTAGTTGCTTCCCCTTAGCGATGACATCTGCTGTTACCTTCGTTTGGCTACGTACGAGTAGGGCATCGGCATCTTCGATCTCGATAAGGAGTTGTTCAGGGGTTAGACTGGTTTGACGAATGACATGCACATCGGTTGCTTGTAATAATTTTTCGATTCCAAGATCGCTTAGTGGATCCGTAATAAGTACTTTATACATGGTGAAGATACACCTCCTGAGCTGCTTTTACTCCAGAGCCAAGTGAAATAGGTACTCCTGCTTGGGTAAGGGCGATTTCGAGTGCGCTTAACGCGGTTAGTATGTCTAGTGAATCACAGTAGCCCATATGGCCGATTCGAAAAATCTGTCCTTTTAGATGTTGTTGCCCACCCGCTACTAAAACACGTAATTGTTTTAAGTGCTTTCTTACATCTTCCGAACTCCATGCCTCAGCACCACCACCGTAGATTGAGGTAACTGTAGGAGATGCATCTTGTTTACTTGCCATGAGAGTAAGACCCATGCTTTGTACTCCTGTTCGGCACATGCTCATCAGTAGTTCATGCCGCTGGAAGACTTGTTCTAGCCCTTCCTCTTCTAACATGCATAGAGCCTCCTTTAAACCCAAGAGAAGGGAGATAGCTGGGGTATACGGAGTAGTGCTTTGTGATAAGCTATTTCGATATTGAAGTAAATTCAAATAGAAGCTAGGCATTTGATTTTGTTCGATTTGTCTCCATGCTCGTCTACTAACCGCAATAAATGATAATCCTGGTGGGAGCATAAGAGCCTTTTGTGAACCTGTTACGACTACATCAAGTCCCCAATCATCCATTTGACAAGGTACGGCGCCGATGCAACTAACACCATCTACAACGAAGAGAGCTTCTGAGTGAGTGTGAACCACTTTTGATAGTTCTTCAATCGGATTTAAAACACCTGTAGACGTTTCACAATATGTGACAAAGACCGCTTTCGTCTTAGGGTGTTGCTGGAGTGCTATTCGTAACTGTTCAGGACTACACGATTTTCCCCATTCGATATCGAGACGATGTAGTGTGAATTCATAGCGCTCTACGATTTTAGCAAAGCGGTCTCCAAATGATCCTGTAACGATTACCAGAGCTTCATCCCCAGGAGATAATGTGTTGATAACAGCCGCTTCTAAGGCAGATGTACCGCTACTGGTGAGAATGAGTGGGTCTTGCCCGGTGCCGAAAATAGGCTTTAGTTTTTGACTACATTCTTGAATAAGCTGGGTTGCTTCTTGACTGCGATGTCCAAATATCGGTTGATTCATCGCTTGTTGAACTCGTGACGGGATAGGCGTAGGTCCAGGGATGCGCAGGTGAAACTTTTCCGAAAATGTCATGGTTATATATCCTCCTTAAGGTAAATAAAAAAGACCTTCCATCCCATACTCACCCTATTACGGATGAGGGACGAAAGGTCGTGGTGCCACCCTCAGTTTGTCATATGCTCACACATATGACCTTGCTGGTCGAAATAAAAGAAATCGACACATGAGATAACGGTTTCCACCGTACTAACCTACTATCTATCGAGTTCAGCTAGTCTACTCCGGAGTGCTCGATGAATGACTTCCTACCGGTTTGCACCTACCACCGGCTCTCTGGGAGTGAACACATTCATTTGGCTCCATCAAAGTAATGTCAATTTGAAGTTTCATCTACATTAGCACGAATAATATAACGAGTCAACGGGTTTTAATTCGTGTTTTTAGGCGAATTACATCGAAAAAGAGCCGGATTTGGCTCTTTTAGACGGTTGTATCTTTATTTTTTTATTTATTGCTTTGATAACGATCTAAGCATTCTTGGTATAGATTAGCAGCGAAATCTGCGTCTTTCCAACCTTCGATAACAGTCGTTTTGTTTTCAAGATCTTTGTAGACACGGAAGAAGTGCTCGATTTCTTTCTTTACATGATCGTTTACGTCATCCAAGGATTGGATATGGTTAAAACGTGGATCTTCTGTTGGTACTGCAAGTACTTTTTCATCTTGGCCTTTGTCATCTGACATGACCAATACGCCAACTACACGGCTAGAGATGACGCAACCCGGAAAGGTTGGGAAGCTGGTAAGGACTAAGATATCAAGGGGATCACCATCTTCAGCAAGAGTTGCATCTAAGTAGCCGTATTCGGTTGGATAATGCATAGGGGAAAATAAAACACGATCCAGACGGAATACACCATTTTCTTTGTCAAATTCATATTTGTTTTGACTTCCTGTAGGAATTTCAATAAAAGCATCTACTACTAGTTCTTTCGACATAAGGGTTCCTCCTATGTAATGCGGTATGTAATAGACGATCGTATGGAGCAAGTTCTTGCTACCAGTTTCGTCTCTTCCCATTGTATTCAGTTTCTAGAGAGGAAGCAAATAAAAAACAATACCTAGTAAACTCCAATAGAAGTTCGCTAGGTATTGCTTATGCAATCATACATTATGAATGAGTGCAGTCTAAAAAACTAGTCTTCAACTTTAATAGAATCAGTTGGACAACCTTCTTGAGCGTCGCGAACATCATCATGTAAATTATCAGGTACATCAGCAGTACCAGTATTGTCGTCGAGGATTACGAATGCGATACCATCTTCATCGTAATCATACACGTCTGGTGCGGTTGCTCCACATGCGCCACAAGCAATACATGTGTCTTTATCAACCCAAGTACGCATAGGTTTCAAACCCCTCTCGTTTATCAAGCAAATTATGAACAAAGTCCACTTCCAAACCTCATTTTAGAACGATTTCCTATAGATTGCAAGGGAAAACAGAAGGCACATTGTGAAAAGATCAAGATTTTTTTGTTATTTCGTAAATGGAAGAGGATGTTTGCTTGTCTTAGCTCATAGACTAGTTTCAAACATTAAAGGAGAAACATACTATGATAGTGCGAAAGATTTCATTGTTTCTGTTTACTGCTTTGCTTGTATTTGTGACCTTGAGTTTAGATTACACTGAAACACATACTTGGTGGCAGTATCTAAACCATCGCTTCCTAATTGTTATATTATTTTATATAGGTAGTGTTTTTTTATGCATTAATAACTTTTTATATGTCTTTGGTATGTTGTTGGAGTTGCCTTGGGCATGGCCGCGGAAAGGGATAAATATTGAGATTTTTATCTGTTTAGGATACATAGTACTAATCTTGTTATTAATTTGGTCTTCTCCGTGGATTACTCTTCCTTTTTGTTTGTTAATAGGTTTACAAGAGGGAAAAAGATGGGTAAAGAAACAGAAAACCACCACGTGGCTTTGAGTGACTAATGCAAAAGCTCATTAAATCGTGTAAAATAAAAGAAGAAAGAAATGGAGACCCGAGGACGGAACGGTTCACTCTTTCTCCACATATTATATATTGTGTGGAGGTCTCCAGTGAGGGAGGGTTAATCATGCGTGTCGAGCGTCTAGGGGGAGACAAGGTCCGTTTCTTCTTGACCTTAGACGATCTCATGGATCGCGGGATCAAGAAAGAAGACATGTGGCGTGATATCCCTAAGGTACATGAATTGTTCAACGATATGATGGAGCATGCATACCAAGAGTTGGGCTTTGAGATTGCTGGACCTGTTGCAGTAGAGGTGTTTGCAATGCCTGCACAAGGTATGGTTGTGGTGGTAACTCGTGGTCGCACACCACAGGCAAGCGATGATGACTTTGATACGGATGATATGTATGAGTTAGAAGTCACTATGGAAGAGACGGATCGAGTAATCTTCCGGTTTTCTGACCTCGAATATCTGATTCAGGCAGCGATACGCATGAAGTCAATTATTCCTCAAGGTGGAAGAGTATACACCTACCAAGATGTTTACTATCTAGTGCTAGATGAAGGACTGGAAGCGCCTAATCTGGATACACTGGTCGCAATGTTATCTGAGTATGGAGAAGCCTCTACAGTCACAGATGCTGTTCTTACCGAGTATGGCAAAGTAATTTGGGGAAATAATGCGATTCGTGAGATTAATAAATGTTTTGGTACAAGTGATCAAGGCACGTCCGGTTAGGACGTGCTTTTTGTCATCAATGTAAATTCATTTTGCATCCTGTATAATTGATTCTGGAATCATAATGTAGTAGAGTGTGATAGTGATAGGGGTTCTCTTACCTAATATAATTGGTGTATACTTGGTTTGCTATTACATTTCTACAGTGTTTGGACCTTTTTCTTTTATTTGTAATTACTCTTCGAGGTGGTAATGATGGGACAACATACGATGGCCACAGGTCAGGAGTCTCGCGAACAGGAAAATCTAGATGTACTTTTATCAACACAAACTGTTATTAAAGAAGCACTTGATAAGCTTGGATATTCAGAAGCGATGTATGAATTGTTAAAGGAACCGCAACGCGTATTAACTGTACGTATTCCAATTAAAATGGATGATGGTTCTGTACAGGTATTTACTGGATATCGTGCGCAACACAATGATGCAGTGGGCCCAACTAAGGGTGGAGTTCGTTTCCATCCAGATGTGACCGAATCAGAAGTGAAAGCGCTTTCAATTTGGATGAGTTTAAAATCGGGAATTGTCGATTTGCCATACGGCGGTGGTAAAGGTGGTATTATCTGCGATCCGCGTAAGATGTCATTTGGTGAGTTAGAGCGTATTTCTCGTGGATATGTACGAGCGATTAGTCAGCTAGTTGGTCCTACAAAGGATATCCCCGCACCAGACGTCTTTACAAACTCGCAAGTAATGGCGTGGATGATGGATGAGTATAGCCGCATTCGTGAATTTGATTCCCCAGGTTTTATTACAGGTAAGCCTTTAGTACTTGGAGGATCACGGGGACGTGAAACCGCTACTGCTAAAGGTGTTACGATCATGATCGGGGAAGCTGCTAAAAAACGTGGCTTGGAATTAAAGGGAGCAAGAGTGGTCGTTCAAGGTTTTGGTAATGCAGGTAGTTTCCTAGCGAAGTTTATGCATGAAGCAGGCGCTAAAGTAATCGGGATTTCCGATGCACATGCGGCTTTGCATGATCCAAGCGGCTTAGATATAGAATATTTGATCGAGCGTCGTGATTCTTTTGGAACCGTAACGAACTTGTTTAAAGAGACGATTACAAATCAAGAACTACTAGAGCTAGATTGTGACATTTTGGTTCCGGCTGCTGTCGAAAACCAGATTACGGCGAAAAATGCTCATAAGATTAAAGCGGGTATCGTAGTAGAAGCGGCGAACGGCCCAACAACATTAGAAGCAACGCAAATCCTTCATGAGCGTGGTGTTTTGATTGTTCCAGACGTACTGGCAAGTGCAGGTGGAGTAACGGTTTCCTATTTCGAGTGGGTTCAGAATAATCAAGGGTATTACTGGACTGAGGAAGAAGTGGAAGAGAAGCTCGAAAAAGTGATGGTTAAGGGTTTTGAAAATGTTTATAACGCCGCTGAATCTCGAGGTGTGGACATGCGCTTGGCTGCCTACATGGTAGGGGTAAGAAAAATGGCCGAGGCATCACGCTTCAGGGGTTGGGTATAATAAAAATAACGATTTTGAATATGAAAACGCCCTATCCAATGGGTGTTTTTCTTTTGGAAAAGGAATGAAATTTCGATGCATGAAGCCATTATTATTGGTGCAGGCCCCTGTGGATTATCCACAGCTATTGAATTAAAAAAGGTAGGAATTGAGCCGCTCATTCTAGAAAAGGGATGTGCTGTTAATTCTGTCTACCACTATCCATCATCTATGACTTTTTTTAGTACTCCTGATAAGATCGAAATAGGTGGAGTTCCTTTTATCTCATCTAAAGAGAGACCAAGTAGGGAAGAGGCACTCAAATATTTTAGGACATTGGCTCATCTATTTCAAATTCCGATCCACACGCATGAAGAAGTAATCGATGTACAGCGAATACCAGATGGGTTTTGTATAACAAGTGAAAATCGTCAAGGGAAACAGGTTTATGAGGCTGGGAATGTCATTCTTGCTACTGGTTATTATGATAATCCTAATTTACTAAAGGTACCTGGGGAGAAAATGCCCCATGTCCATCACTACTTTAAAGATGCACACCCTTACGCGTATCAAAAAGCAGTCGTTATAGGGGGGCGGAACTCTGCGATTGATACAGCTTTAGAGTTATCATTAGCGGGAACGGATGTCACGATGGTATACCGTAAGGATGCTTTTCCATCTAGCGTGAAGGCATGGGTGCTACCCCAAATGGAAGCGGCTATTGAACATGGGCGAGTGAAGATGATTTGGGAAGCGCAAATCCAAGAAATCACACCACATGAGGTGATTGTGGATGTAAAGGGGCAAACATTATCGATTCCTGCTGATGTCGTATTCGCTATGACTGGCTATCATCCTAACCTATCTCTTTTAGAGAAACTAGGTGTGAAAATGGATTCAGAGCGATATGTTCCCATTTTACGTGACTCGATGGAAACAAGTATCTCAGGTGTCTATTTAGCAGGTGTAGTGGCTACAGGGTTTGATTCAACTAAGATTTTTATAGAAAATGGTCGTCATCATGGGAAGAAGATAGCAGAAGATGTAATGCGTAAGCGATCGGTCTAATAATACAACCCCCTTACCCATTTTGATGGGAAGGGGGTTGTATGTCTTGATTTACTTCAAAAACAATGATATGAGAAATAGTCCTGCAATTACGAATAACACAATATTGTCCTTACGGAAATCTTTTTTGACGATCCGGACGATGGCGTAGCTTATAAAGCCGAATGCCATTCCATCCGGGATGCTCTGTGTGAAGCCGATGAAGATGATAAGCAAAAAGGCAGGGATGGCTTCGCTGAGATTATGGAACGGAATCTCTTTTACTGATTGAAACATGAGTGCCCCTACGATGACTAGAATAGGAGAGGTAGCACTGTTTGGAATCATGTTAATAAATGGTAAAAATAATAGGGTTAACGCAAATGCAAGCCCAGTTGTAATCGCTGTTAGTCCAGTTCGTCCACCTACAGCGGTTCCGGCTGCGCTTTCGGCCGCGCTAATGGTCGGGCTGGTGCCAAATAATCCGGATACCATGGCTGTAACGGAACCCGCTTTTAGGGAACGTGCAAAGCGGTCTTTGTTAGGAAGTAGTCCTTGAAGTAAGCCAACATGTTCAAATACAGAAAGAAGAGTTAACGAGAAAACAGCTAACCAAAAATCTACTTTTCCAATGTCTTTGAGCGAAAAGGAGCCAAAGAACGATGTGTATTCACTAATTTGTAGGGACTCGGAAGCTGATACGTTTGTAATTCCGATATAAGCGGCCAATCCAGTGATGGAAAGAATGGTTAGTAAAAACGCTGCTTTTAGATCTAGTATAAATAATGTGAGTGCAATTAGAAGGCCTATTAAGGTTAAGATTACTTGTGGGTCGCTTAGATTCCCTAACTGAAGCCCTGTTTGCGGGTGCACTAAGACGACTCCGCCCTTTTGCAAACCGATAAAGGTGATGAGGACACCGATACCAACCGAGATAGCATGTTTAAGAGAGGAAGGGATTGCCTGGGTAATTTTTACGCCTAGGCTGGTAAAAGCGATAATCATGAAGATAAGGCCAGAGATTACCACGATTCCAAGAGCTGACTGCCATGATAAACCTTGGTTTTGTACAATGGTATAGGTGAAATATGTGTTAATGCCCATGCCGGGTACGAGGACGATAGGGGCATTTGCATATAGACCGATTAATAGACATCCGAAGATGGAGACAAAAACAGTCGCCAAAACGGCCATCTGAAGATTGATCCCACTATCATGGAGGATGGAACTATTTACCACGATGATATAGGCTACTGTAAAAAATGCGGTTAAACCTGCGGTAATTTCTCGTTGAAAAGTAGTATTATTTTTTTCAAACTCAAAGAGTGTGCGAAGTGGTTTCACGATTTATTCCCTCTGTTTCTAGCTAAAGTAGGTTTTGATTTTGGTTGCGTTAGTGGTTTGTTCTAGAATCATGCTTAGGAAGATTCTTATTTTTTGACCATTCCCTTGGGCAAGGATACAGCCGAGTTCTTCTAAATGTTTCCCTCCTCCTTCATATGCATACGTGGTACCTGTCGCACTATAGGCGCATCGTGAAGTGATGACGACAGGAATACCAGATTGAATGGCTTCTACAATAGCTGGGATCACTGCAGGTGGTAGGTGTCCGAAGCCTAATGCTTGAATGACGATACCATCCTTTTTATTAGCAATTGCCCAATCGATATAAGAACGATCCATGCCTGCATAGGCAGTGAAGAGTACGACCTCTTTCGTTAAGTGTTGGATGGGGAATTGTGGGTGGTTGAGTGCCGGGACAATCCACTCAAATTCATCCGCTTTTAATCGCTTTGCCATTGGACCGACTACTAAGGATTCGAAGAAAGGGAGGCGATCTGGGTATGTTTTCGTCATATAGATCGGACTATGTACCTCATTTTGGAACACAACTAAGACTCCGTGCGGTGCAGATTCGGGTAACGTTGCAATATGTACAGAGTGAACAAGATTTTGTAGCCCATCAAAACTAGCTTCGCTTTGATTGGACATCGACCCCGTTATGATAACTGGCTTTTCTTTTGGTAAGACATGTTGTAGATAATAGGCAGTTTCCTCCATGGTATCAGTCCCGTGGGTAATGACGACTCCATCAATTTCGGGTTGTTTTAGATAATGTGTCACTTTTTGAGCAAGATTTACCATATGATCCAGTGTTATATGAGGGCTTGGAATATTAAGATAGGAATCCACTTGTATGCGGGCATACGGTGAAAATAGAGAAATGTTATCCGTGATAAATGAGAAGCTATTGGGCTTAGCTCCTTGTGATTCGGGATCTACAGCCATCCCAATTGTGCCACCAGTTGTAATGATTTGAATTGTTCTCATCAATGTGCCTGCCTTTCTGTGATGACTAACCTTAGTATTATACGATAAAGGTGTGTGAAATCAAAGAGATCGGTATTCAAAGGTCATTCCTACAGGAATAGGATCTTTGAATACCGATCATTTATGCTAATAAATAGGCGCCTCATCATTTCCAACAAAACGTAGAGCGCGACTCAACGTTGCAGCTACAACAGATAAGTGATTTTCAAATTCTGCATTGTGAAAGCTCATTTGAAAGGTGTCGTGAGTCAGAGATTGGAGCCGTTCAGATAACAAAGTAGCATCTTTTACCATATGATCCAGTTCTAAGGATCCTACTGTAAGAAATAGACGAATTTTGGAAGAGATAAGAGAAGGGAACTGGGCTTCTCTAGTCAAAACATCACATTGATTCCACCAGATCGAAGGACTGCTTGCTATATATCCTTGGAAAGATTGAGGTTTGGTAAAGAGTACTTCGAGGACAAACAAACCTCCTAGAGAGTGGCCAAAAAGAGTTTGTTTATGTTCATCCACTTTATAGTTCTCTAAAACAAATGGTTTTAGTTCGGTTTCGATAAAGTGAAGAAATTGATGAGCTCCACCTGATTCGGGCCACTTTTCACCATTTGGCTTTGGAGGAACTTCTGATTCGGATGGTGCTGTAAAATCATAGAACCTTCGTGGAAGATTAAAATCGGTGTCGCCTGGATAACCGATACTGACGACAATGGAAGGGTGAACCCCTGTTTTATCAGATCGTTTTGATTGTAAGCGGACTTGTTCTTGTATAGTCTGGAAAAAGGCGTTTCCGTCCAATACATAGATTACTGGATACCCCGTAGGTGGCGCAGGCTTTGTCGGTACAGAAATATCTAAATGGTAGGGTAAATTTAACTCTTTGCTACGTACAATCCAGCGGTCTATTTGAGGAGAAGATGATTCAATTTTCATAACACTGCTGCTCATGTGGCAATATTCTCCTTTTCCTTAAGCAATTCTAACTCTTCCTTCGCTAATGCACTTTCATACCCAAAACAAACAGGCGAACCATTGAACGGATCGATCATAATTCGGGCATCGATATGAAAGATTTGCTTTAAGATATCCACAGTAATCAGTTCATGAGGACTCCCTGTTGCCATGATTTTTCCGTCCCGCATCCCCACAATTTCATGCGAAAATCGAGCAGCATGGTTAATATCGTGCAGTACCATGACAACAGTACATTGATGATTTTGGTTTAGATTTTCGACGATTTGTAATACATCTAATTGATGGGCTAGGTCTAAATAAGTAGTCGGTTCGTCCAATAATAAGGCTGTTGTATCTTGGGCGAGAGCCATGGCTAACCATACTTTTTGCCTTTGTCCCCCGGACAAGCTCCCGATTGGGCGATTGCGGTAGGGGAGAGTGTGTGTGATTTCCATCGCCCATTCCATTTTTTCTTGGTCTTCTGTAGTTAGTTTACTGATGTTTTTCCGATGCGGATATCTACCATATGAAATCAGTTCCTCTACTGCTAGTTCTCCGGGGG
The DNA here is from genome assembly GCF_900119485.1 of Thermoactinomyces sp. DSM 45891. GTDB lineage: Bacteria > Bacillota > Bacilli > Thermoactinomycetales > Thermoactinomycetaceae > Baia. The sequence continues at coordinate 207,284 of NZ_FPJZ01000001.1, read as the reverse complement.
CTAGCGGATTTTGAGGGAGCAAGGTGAGACGTTTAGCGATTTCTTGCGTAGGCAGGGTGTTGATATCTTGTTCCTGCAAATACACTTTTCCGATTTTCGGTTTGAGAATTCGCCCCATGGTTTTCAGTAGCGTAGATTTCCCGCAGCCATTTGGACCAATAATCGTTGTAATTTTCCCTTCTAATACATCTAGGCACAGATTTTCAAAGATTACATGCCCATCATATCTTGCTTCTACATTTTCTACACGAAGGATACTCATAAAGATCTCTCCTAAAATCTAACTTCTAGTCTTTAATAGTAAATAAAGAAAATAAGGTACGCCGATGATGGAAATGACGATCCCTACCGATATTTCTGCTGGGAATAGATTCTTAGCGACAAAGTCAGATCCGACGACAAGGGTCATGCCGATTAAACCACAGATAGGTAAGATGTTGCGATGTCTGAGCCCAACGAGTTGTTTGGCGATATGAGGAGCCATTAGACCAATAAAACCAATTCCACCCGATACAGATACACAAGCACTTACGAGCCCGATGCTGCTTAATAAAAGGATTACTTTTTCTTTTTCGAACGGGACACCTAAACTTTTCAAGCTCGATTCCTCTAGTTGAAACAAGTCCAGCAAGTAGGATTTTCGATAGATCGGGATGATAAGGAGGAACCAGGGTAGCATGGCGAGAATCGATTGCCAGTTCGCATTGTATACACTCCCCATAGTCCAGACGGTTGCCATTTCAAAGTCGGTTGATTTCATTTTTAGCGATAGATACATAGCGAGCGCACCAAAGCCGGAGCTGATGGCAATCCCGGTTAGAATGAGCCGTTGCGTATCGATTCGACCATTTTTCCAAGCTAACAGATAAATGATCATTGAGGCTCCTAGCCCACCAATCAATCCGAACAAAGGTTGCATGAGAACAGAAGATGAGGCAAGATACTCATGAAAAAAGAACAGAAATAGGACGATGGCTGCACCTGCGCCTGCATTAATCCCCAAAATGCCCGGATCAGCTAAACCATTTTTTGTGATTCCTTGGATGATCGCTCCAGCAACCCCGAGTCCCAGACCTACTAAACTGGCAACAATGATTCTTGGAAGCCGAAGGTCGAATAGGACAAAATCATGATCTGAGTCTGGATTGATCCGTAAAAGAGTGCTTAAGACATCGTTTACGGTCAGGTCAAAAGTTCCATTGGTGAGGCTGATATAAAATAGTGTGATGAATAGCGTGATAAGGATCAATAAGCTTTTTATATATCGAGAGCCTGTTGGTTTAGACAACATTCTTCCCCCCTTTGGTGCGAATGAGGTAGAGGAAGAAAGGAACGCCGATAATGGCAGTCAAAACACCAATCGGGGTTTCAAATGGATAATTAATAAATCGGCTTAGAATATCACATACAGCGAGGAATAACCCGCCTATGATTCCTGCGCAGGGAATAACCCATCTGTAGTCGATCCCTACTAGAAATCGAGTCATATGTGGGATGATGAGTCCAACAAATCCAATTTTTCCAACTAAAGCAACCGCTGTTCCAGTTAGGAATATAACGGCTAACATTGACATCACTTTTATGTACTGGGTACGTTGCCCGAGAGTAATAGAGATCTCTTCTCCCAGTGAAAGAATAGTGATGGATTTTGATACGTATAAGGCAAGGATTATACCGACAATACCGCAAGGGATAGCTAGTTTTAGCATACTTGGATCGATTTGATGTAGCCTAGCATTGTACCAGAAGCTAACATTTTGTGATACTTGAAAGTAGGAAGCAATCGCAGCGGAAAGACTACTTAAAAAGGTACCAATTACGGTGCCAATAATAGCTAGACGAATTGGAGAAAGTCCATTTCGAACAAGTGATCCAAAACCAAATACGATGATTGCACCTAGCGCGGACCCGATCATAGAGGCGAGTATCATCTGATAAGAAGAGAGGCTTGGAATGAAGACCATGCATAGCGTAATCACAAAAACGGACCCATCCGTAACACCCATAATAGAAGGGGATGCAAGATAGTTTCTTGTCATCCCCTGCATGAGTGCACCCGATATGGCTAGATATGCACCTATGAGTAATGCGCCTAGTGCTCTAGGGATTCGCGAACTCTGAATAATGGCATGATCCTTATTGTCTGCATGATAGTGAAAGATTGAATTCCAAACAGTCATTGGATCAAATGATTTTGCTCCATAGAGAATAGATAGGAAAATGACTAGAATCATTAACAGTGGAGCAGTAAAAATGATTATTTTAGGTACTCGATGTTTATTTACCATATCAGTGACACACCTAACTTTGCGCTAAGCTTACTTGCTATTTAATTGCTCTGCTGCTTTTAAGAAAGCAATTTTACTCCAAGCAGTTCCGCCTTGGGCCATCGGATCTACAGCGTTAACAAATACTTTTTTGTCCTTAACAGCTTGGATGGTATTCCAGATAGGATTCTTTTTCAAGTCTTCCAATACTTGTTTCTTGTCAGCATTTTCACTTTCGGCAAACTGAACAAAAAGATAGTCTGGATTGATTTCAGCAAATTTTTCTAATGTAACCACTTCTTGAGTCTTAGCTGATTGTATTTCTTTCGGAATGGTTAGGCCTAGATCGTTATATAAAACGGGATTGAAATAAACATTGCTTGGATAGAGATTAATGTTTCCACCACGAATTCGGATGACGACGATTTTTTTATCTTTAAGAGGCTGAAGGGATTGCTTTAATTTAGCGGCATCCTCTTTATATTTGCTGATAATCTGATCTGCTTTCTCCTTGTTTTTCGTTAGTTCTGCCATCACTTTGAGATTTGCTTCCCAGTTCGTAGAGATATGAGAGACAGGGATCATCGGAGCAATTTTATTTAATTTTTGTACTACATCTGCTTGAAACTTCGATGTACCCATAATAATGTCAGGCTTTAAAGTGAGAAGAGCTTCGTAATTTGGTTGTTGCTTTTCTCCGATTGATTTGGCACCTTCTAAGTCTTTAGCAAGGTAGCTAGGAAGTTTGCCTCCTACGGTAATGGAACCAACTGGTTTTACACCAAGCAAAGCAGCATCTTCCATCGCTTCAAGGCTAGCGGTTGCTATTTTTTTCACTTGAGAAGGGACTTTATATTCTTTATCAAGATAAGAAAGGGCTTGTGTTTTGTTTCCGCTTTCACTGGAAACGGTTTCGGTTTTGTTGCTACAAGCTGCGAGTACGAATAACAACATAAAAACGGCTATTAGATTAAGTTTGACCATATTCTTTTTCACTATATTTTCTCCTTTTATGTAAACAAATAGGTTACAATAATATTGATAATCATTATCATCATCAATATAGCCTTGATTCCAATTTGAGTCAATACTAAATACACAAAAACATAGGTATATAACAATTCCGCTATAAAATTCATCCTTTTATATATAAAAAAATAATTTTACAATTAGCTTAAAATTTATTGACTATTGGATTGATAATGGTTATCATTTACTTGCACGAATGACATTGAGAATCATTTTCGCTTGATATAGATATGTTTTTACACCGAAAGGGATGAAGTTAGATGGAGGAGCTAGGGCTAAATCGTCGGGTAGCGATCGTAACAGGAGCTGCTGGAGGAATTGGCAGGACGGTTGCTCGGGAGCTAGCGAAGAGTGGGATGTTTGTAGCGGCTTTTGATTGCGATGTACAGGGACTCTATCAGTTGGAGTCGGAGTTGAAAGAGGATGGGTCGGATGTAGCTGTATTTCAAGTGGATATTCGAAACCGGACAGAAATTGAAAGTGTGGTTGATCAAATTGAAGCAGAATTAGGTCCTGTTGAGGTTTTGGTGAATGTAGCAGGAGTACTACGGATGGGGAATGTCAACAATCTGACGGATGAAGATTGGGAGCAAACCTTTGCTGTAAACTCGACGGGTGTTTTTTATCTATCACGTAGTGTCAGTCGGCGTATGATTCCGCGAAGAAGGGGTTCGATTGTAACGGTTGGATCGAACGCGGCAAGCACACCGAGAATGGCGTTTTCTGCCTATGCATCTTCGAAAGCAGCAGCGGTGATGTTTACAAAGTGCCTAGGTCTTGAACTGGCGCAATATAACATTCGTTGCAATATTGTATCTCCGGGATCTACAGAGACGGACATGCTTAAATTGCTGTGGAAAGAGGATGAGCGTAGCGAGGATCGATGCATTAACGGAGTGAGCGAAGACTACCGACTCGGAATTCCGCTTGGGAAGATAGCCAGACCGATTGATATAGCGGAAACGGTACTATTCTTAGTTTCGGATCGATCATCCCACATTACGATGCAAAATATTTGTATCGATGGTGGAGCCACTTTAGGAGTTTAGTTAAGGGGGAGATGGAATGGTGAATCGAGTGGTTCAGGAGGAAGTACAAGAGAGACCTTTACTCGATGACTACGTTGTTGGGGATTTTTATTTTGCTTCTCCCTGTAATGTTGTACACGGAACAGGTGTTTTTAAGAGAGTAGTAAATAGCGGCGGTGAAGTGGCTTATCTGGTTAAGAAGGCGTTGCTAGATGCGCGAATGCAAGGACATAAACATCCGGTGGTAGTAGGAGCGATTCCGTTTGATCGTCAAAATGAGTTGCAATTAGTCATTCCGAAGAAATGTGTGTTTTCAGATCCGTACCAATATGAGAAGGGATTAGACGAAGAATCCTCCCCATTGGTCCAATATGAAATCGAGCCGGTTCCAGCGCCAGAAATGTATCGAGCTGGTGTAGATAAGGGACTGTCTGGGATTGCGAAAGGGAATTTCGATAAAGTTGTTCTATCTCGATCGGTACGAGTCCATACGACGGAACCTATTGATCCAAAAGGGATTCTGCAAAAGTTAGCGCAGTATAATCCACAAGGATTTACCTTTGCCGTCGATGTAAAGAGCGAAGAGACAGCGGAAGGGAAGCAGAGAACGTTTCTAGGGGCAAGCCCTGAGCTTCTTGTCTCTAAGTTAGATCATACCGTGATCGCGAATCCGCTTGCAGGATCAAGGCCGCGAAGTGAAGATCCTGTAGAAGATGAGAGACGGGCACAGGAGCTACTTCGATCGGAAAAAGATCTTCATGAGCATCGAATTGTGGTGGAAGCTGTGAAGGGGGCACTGCAACCTTTGTGCCGTAATCTAGAGGTTCCGAGTAGGCCGACACTGATTCAGACAGAAACGATGTGGCACCTTTCAACGGTTGTTAAAGGAGTGGTGTTAGATGATTCAATCTCTTCTTTGGATTTAGCTCTTGCACTTCATCCAACGCCAGCTGTTTGTGGTTATCCGACAGAGCGAGCTTTTCAAGCGATTCAAGAAATCGAGCCATTTGACAGAGGGTATTTTACCGGTATGGTTGGCTGGTGTGATGAGAGTGGTGACGGAGAGTGGGCTGTTGCGATTCGGTGTGCTGAATTAGAAGGATCTTCGATGTCCTTATATGCAGGAGCTGGAGTGGTAGCGGGTTCGAAACCGGAGGATGAATTAGCAGAGACATCAGCTAAGATGCGGACGATGCTTTATGCGATGGGGATCGGAACAAAAGCCTTATAATTCAGAATGGTATGAGCGGAGGGGCATGATGTTATCAGGTTGTTCAAATTGGCCAAGTGATTTTGTAGAAAAGTACATGGTTTCCCGGTGTTGGCGGGGAGAAACGTTTGGGGAGGTATTGCGGGAACGTGCTAGTTTGTACGGGGAACGTATAGCAATTACGGAAGGGGATCTCCAGATTAGCTACCTGGAGCTAGATCATAGAGCGGATCAACTGGCGTCAGGATTTCAAAAGATGGGGATTCGAAAAGAAGATCGGGTGGTGGTTCAGCTTCCCAATACGATCGAATTCTTTGAGGTTTGTTTCGCATTGTTTCGATTGGGAGCGGTTCCAGTATTAGCCCTTCCGACTCATCGATATAGTGAAATTTCCTACTTTTGCGGATTTACAAAAGCAGTTGCTTACATCATCCCAGAGAGCCATGCTGGCTTTGACTATGTTTCTTTGGCTACAAAAATTCAGGAAGAAACAGCTTCATTGAAGCATGTATTTGTTAAAGGAGAAGGGAAAGGGAGTGGATTTGCCTCTTTAACTGATTTGTATGATCCATCCCCAATGGTAGAAATACAGGTAAGGGGTGAAGATGTCGCTCTTTTCCAATTATCGGGAGGAAGCACAGGCTTACCTAAGTTTATCCCGCGCACTCATAATGATTATATTTATAGCCTTCGTATGAGTAATGAAGTATGTCAGATGGATATGGATAGTGTCTATCTAGCGGTGTTGCCAGTTGCCCATAACTTTCCGCTTAGTTCACCTGGCGTTCTCGGTACTTTATATGCGGGGGGGAGAGTTGTCTTATCTTCTGGATCAAGTCCAGATGAGGCTTTTCCACTCATTGAGAAAGAACAAGTTACGATTACCGCGATGGTTCCTCCTATTGCGCTTATCTGGCTTGAAGGAGTTAAAACACGTACCTTTAATTTCTCTAGTTTAAAAGTGATGCAAGTTGGAGGAGCAAAGTTTAGTGCGGAGATGGCGAAGCGAGTAAAGCCTGCATTCGGATGTACACTGCAACAGGTATTTGGAATGGCAGAAGGACTGGTTAATTATACGAGACTTGATGATCCAGATGATTTGATACATGAAACACAAGGGAAGCCGATGTCGCCGTATGATGAGATTCGAGTTGTTGATGAAGATGATCAGGAAGTGCCACAAGGGGAAGCGGGAGAACTGCTAACCCGTGGTCCGTATACGATACGAGGTTATTTCAAAGCGGAGGAACATAACGCTCGTTCGTTTACTGCTGACGGCTTTTATCGGACAGGGGACATTGTTCGACTAAGTAAGGAAGATTATATCATCGTAGAAGGAAGAAACAAGGATCAAATTAATCGCGGTGGAGAGAAGATCGCCGCTGAGGAAGTAGAGAATCATTTGTTGGCTCACCCATACATTTTAGATGTATCCATCGTGTCGATGCCAGATTCATTCCTTGGAGAGAGATCGTGTGCGTTTATGATTCCCAGAGGGAATCGTCCTACTCCATCTGAGATTAGGCACTTCCTGCAAGACAGGGGACTGGCGGCATATAAAATTCCTGATCGGATTGAGTTTGTAGATCAATTTCCGAAGACTCCACTCGGAAAAGTGAGTAAAAAAATGTTGCGTCAGATGATTGTGGAGCAGATGACACTTAAAAAAGTTTAAAAAGGAAGTGAAAAGATGGGAATTCCATTAATTACGCCCTATGCGATGCCAATAGAAACCGATTTACCCGAAAATAAAGTTGTTTGGGAGGCGGATCCAAAGCGTGCTGTATTGTTGATTCACGATATGCAAAAGTATTTTATGCGACCCTATCAAGTGGGTCAGTCGCCTATTGTGGAACTGATGAAGCACATCGGATCTCTCAAAGAAACATGTAAAGAATTCGCCATTCCCGTTGTATATTCAGCTCAACCAGGAGATCAAAGTCCAGAAGATCGCGCGTTACTAATTGATTTTTGGGGGCCAGGGATGACAGAGGACCCTTTGCAGACGCAGATCGTGGACGAACTCTCGCCTGAAAAGAATGACCGGGTCCTGACAAAATGGCGTTATAGTGCTTTTCAGAGAACAGATCTACTAGAGTATATGCAAGAGCAGGGGCGTGACCAGCTCATTATTTGCGGAGTGTATGCTCATATCGGGTGCCTACTTACGGCTTGTGATGCATTTATGAAAGATGTTCAATCTTTTTTCGTAGCAGATGCAGTAGCTGATTTCTCGCTTCAGGATCATCAGATGGCCATACATTATGCAGCTTCCCGTTGTGCTTATACCATTACTACAGATCAGATAGTGGAGCAATTAAAAAAGGAGCAATATTCCTATGACGTTTGAGAAACTTAGTAAGCAAGTTGCCCATTTATTAGATGAGCCAGAAGGCACGATTTCGGAAACAGAGAATCTACTTGATAAAGGTCTTGATTCTATTCGGATGATGAGTTTGGTGGAGAGCTGGAGACAGGATGGCGTGGAGATTGACTTTATTACTCTAGCAGAGAATCCAACCCTATCTCATTGGTGGGAATTACTATCTTCTGTTAAACGACACGCTTAATTCTTCACACCAACTTGTTTAGAGGTGGCAAAATATATGTTACATACAAATACCAATCGTAGACCCCTCACTCGAGCCCAATCTGGGATCTGGTATGCTCAGAAGTTAGATCCAGAGAATCCGATTTATAACACGGGTGAATATGTTGAAATAGAAGGAAATATTGAGTTAGATAAATTGATCCAAGCCATTAAACAGACGATGGTAGAAGCGGAATCGCTACATGTTCGGTTTCATGAAGACGAGGGCGAGCCGTGGCAGGAGATTGGTAGTGAACGGGAGTGCGGCGTTCTTGTCATCGATACGAGTAAAGAAAGCGACCCGTACGATTCAGCGATGAAGTGGATGAAAGAGGATTTGGCTAAACCCATCGACTTGCTTCATGATGCACTTTATAAGCAAGTCTTGTTAAAACTAGGAGATGATCGGACATTTTGGTATCAGAAGATACACCACATCGCGATTGACGGCTTTGGATTTTCCCTCTTGTCGAACCAGATTGCACAAGTGTATACCGCTTTGGTAGAAGGAACTCCTTGTGAAGGGGGCTTTTTCGGCTCATTTGAACGAGTAATCGAGGAAGATATCACATACAAGAACTCACAAACATACCAGAGTGACCGTCAATTCTGGATGGAGCAGTACCAGAATCAGACCGATATTGTAAGTTTAGCGGAACGTGCCGTTTTGTTATCAGGAATTACGGATTTATCTACTTGTTTTTTACATCCTGATGACTTTGAAAATCTGAAAAAATGGGCTCGAAAATGTGAGACGAGTTGGCAAGAGTGCATGATTGCGGCCATGGCTATTTATGTACATCGTTTGGCGGGATCGAAGGAGATTGTGCTAAGTTTGCCGATGATGGGGCGCATGGGCTCCGCTTCGTTGAAGGTGCCAGCCATGGTAATGAATATCGTGCCACTTTGGTTAGAAATGCACCCATCGCTTTCTTTACAAGAGCTTATGAAACAAATTCGCCAGTCTATGAGTCATACAAGGAATCACCAGCGTTACCGGCATGAGGAGATACGCCGTGATTGTAAATTATTGGGTGAAAACAATCGACTATTTGGCCCGCAAATCAACATTATGCCATTTGAATATGTGCTTCGTTTTGCTGGGGCTTGTGGCATCGTTCACAAACTAGCTACAGGACCTGTTGAAGATCTCTCTCTCCATCTCTATGAGCAAAAAGATGGACAAGGATTACGAATGGATCTTGTGGCAAACTCGGATCTCTACGAAGCGGAGGATGTGAGTCTCCATCTTCGCCGGATCCAGTCTATCATCAAACAGATGATCCAAATAGAGAGTTCCCATTCTCTTGGATACTTCGACCTTTTGCTTTCTGAGGAGCGAAGGAGTGTTGTAGAGGTTTGGAATCAATCGGAGCATTTGCTTGCTTCGGGAAGTATGTTGGAGCTGTTCGAACAACAAGTATCAGCAGGTAAAGAAGAACCTGCTGTGATCTGTTCAGATACGACTCTTTCCTATCAGGATTTGAGTGAGAGAAGTAATCGTCTAGCGAATTTGCTTGCTACGCGTGGTGTGGGTCCAGAGCAGTTTGTTGCGATTTTGTTACCTCGTGGTGTGGATATGGTCGTTGCGATGTTAGCGGTTCTAAAGACTGGAGCTGGTTATCTTCCGATTGATCCAGAATATCCGCCAGGTCGGATTTCGTACATGTTAGAGGACGCCACTCCTGCCTACATCATTACGACAAGGGTGTTAGAGGGCCAACTATCGGAAGAGGCTCAGGTTGCCAAGTTGCTTTTAGATGATGCACAGTTAATTAGAGAGTTAGATACATTTAGTCCTGATGAGTTTGTACCAAATAGCTCGATCTCTTCCCTTCATCCAGCGTATATGATTTATACCTCTGGTTCTACGGGGGAACCCAAAGGGGTAGTCATCCTTCGGCAGAGTCTCTTAAACTTTCTATTAGCAATGCAAGATCAATTTTCGATGGGTAAGGAGAATCGCCTATTAGCTGTTACCACTATCGCATTTGATATCTCCGTTCTGGAGATCTTTCTTCCTTTGATTAGCGGAGCGGTTTGTGTGATTGCTCAGAAAGAAGCGATTCAAACACCATCTACTTTGGTCAAGATGATTCAGGAGAATGACATTACACATATGCAGGCAACACCGACACTTTGGCAAACGATTGCTTCTTATGATCAGGTTTCGATTGAAGGGTTACACGTGCTAATAGGGGGAGAGGCGCTTCCGAGTCATCTGGCATCTGCGCTGGTTGAGCTGGGTTGTGAGGTAACGAATCTCTACGGACCAACGGAAACCACAATTTGGTCAACGTCATGTACCCTTTCTAAGGAGCAATTGCTATCCCCGCCGATTGGTCAGCCGCTATGGAATACACAAGTATACATTCTTGATGCTAGCTTACGATTACTGCCCTCAGGCGTTCCAGGAGATTTATACATAGCGGGCGCAGGATTAGCACGGGGATACTTTGGCCGTCCGGATCTTACAGCGGAACGATTTATTGCCAATCCATATGGACCTGCGGGTTCGCGCATGTATCGAACAGGCGATATCGCCCGTTGGCGTCCAGATGGAACGTTAGAGTATGTAAGTCGAGCGGATCATCAGTTCAAAATCAGAGGATATCGGATTGAACTAGGTGAAGTGGAAGCGGTGATTGCGAGTCATTCGCTAGTTCACCAAGTAGCTGTCATCGTGAGAGAGGATCGGCCGGGAGACAAACGATTGGTCGCTTATATCGTTCCGCCAGTGGGTGACACCATAGACTGGGCAGAGCTTCGTCAGTTTATAGGTAAAAGTCTACCTGATTATATGATACCATCTGCTTCTGTTTTATTAGAAGAACTTCCCCTTACTCCGAATGGAAAGCTAGATCGGAAAAGACTCCCAGCCCCTGATCTTGAGTCCATTACTTCTAAACGGGAACCAAGAACGCCACAAGAGGAGATCTTATGTGATCTGTTTGCTGAGGTATTGGGTTTATCCAGAGTGGGTATTGATGATAACTTCTTTCATTTAGGAGGACACTCGCTACTGGCAGGGAGTTTGATGAATCGGATTCGGGTTGTTTTTAATGTTGAACTCGGTATTGGGAAAATATTCGAAACGCCTACTGTAGCTGGTTTAGTTGGAGAACTGGCTCAAGGAAAGCCCGTTCGCCCACCGATCGTGAGGGTGGAGAGAACGGCAGAGGCTCCGTTGTCATTCTCTCAGAAGCGTTTATGGTTTCTTAATCAGTTAGAGGGGCCAAGTCCTACTTATAACATTCCTCTTATCATCCAGTTACAGGGGAAGATGAATAAAGTAGCGCTAGAGGAAGCGCTTGCGGATGTAGTGAAGCGTCATGAAGTTCTACGCACGATTTTCCCGGACCAACAAGGTAGTACATGTCAACTGATTTTAGAAGCGAGTCAGGCTCTGCCAAAGTTGCATATTACCCAGTGCACGGTAGAAGAGCTTTCAGAGCTTCAACATCAGGCAGTACGATATAGTTTTGATTTATCAAAAGAACCTGCCATTCGTGCCGAGCTATTTGAGCTGTCAGCCGATTCCAGTGTGCTGGTATTATTGTTACATCATATCGTGGGAGATGGCTGGTCACTTTTGCCTCTTATCAAAGATCTGGAGTTTGCGTACCGAGAAAGAGCAAGAGGAGAAGCACCCTCTTTTGCTGAGTTACCTGTTCAATATGCGGATTATGCGATTTGGCAAGAGAGTTTGCTAAACCACGATAACAATCAAGATGGCTTCATTGCTCAGCAAATTGAATACTGGAAAGGGGCTTTGTCCCACCTTCCGGATCAGTTAGAGTTGCAAACCGACCACCAGCGTCCATTCGAATCAAGCTATCAAGGAGAAAGCCTCATTTTCGAGATACCTTCTCGGCTCCATAGCCGATTAACGGAGATCGCTCGTAAAAATGGTGCCAGCCTCTTTATGATTCTACAAGCTGGGTTCGCCGCTTTATTAACAAGGTTGGGAGCAGGGACCGATATTCCACTTGGAAGTCCGATTGCGGGCCGGAATGATGATCGGATTGTCGATCTCGTGGGGCTGTTTGTTAACACATTAGTGCTACGAGTGGATACATCGGGTGAGCCAAGTTTTCGAGAACTACTTGAGCGAGTGAAGAAAGTGAATATCGGTGCATATGAACATCAGGATGTTCCTTTTGAAAAACTGGTAGAAGTGCTAAATCCAACTCGCTCCCGTTCCAAACACCCATTATTCCAGATCATGATTGCCATGCAAAACACACCTGATCTGAAGTGGAATGCGCCTGAGCTAGAAGCTCATTTTCATCTCAGTAATACGGGTACTGCTAAATTTGACCTTACTCTAGAGTTTCGAGAGTCTTTTGATGCAGAAGGAAATGGAAGTGGGTTACACGGTTTCTTAGAATATAGTACCGATTTATTTGAACGGAATACGATTGAGCTTATGATTGAGAGATTGCTCAGGCTACTAGAGGGTGTATCGCACGATCCAAATCAATCCATTGGCCGTTTTGAGATCTTGAGCGGAGAGGAACGGACGAAACTTGTCCGAGATGTGGAAGGAAACCTCGAAGTGGAGGATACGATTGTCTCCCTTTTTGAACGACAAGCTACTCTTTATCCGAATAAGACAGCGCTCGTTTATGAGAATACGAGAGTAAGCTACGAGGAGCTAAATGCAAAAGCGAACCAGATTGCATACTCATTAATAGAACAAGGAGTTGGCCCTGAGCAGTTTGTTGCCCTTGCCTTACCTCGGTCTGCTCATATGATGGTGGCATTACTGGGGATTCTGAAGACAGGTGCAGGATACGTGCCTCTTGATCCGACTTATCCGGAAGAGCGCATTTCGTTTATGTTAGGTGATGTGAAACCTTCGTGCATGATTACAAATGCAGAGACTGCCCCATTGTTGCCTCAAAATCAGTCGATTCCATTTATGATGCTTGAGGATATGAACCAAGGTGACATTTCTCTACCAAATCCGGTAGATGCAGATCGGATACAACCATTACTACCAAAGCATCCGGCCTATATCATTTATACTTCTGGATCGAGTGGGCTTCCAAAAGGGGTTGTCATCCCGCATCAAAATGTGATTCGCCTCTTTCGATCAACGGATCGGTGGTTCCAGTTTCAGTCAGATGATACGTGGACCTTATTTCACTCCTATGCATTCGACTTTTCGGTATGGGAGATGTGGGGAGCACTGCTGTATGGAGGTTGTCTAGTTATTGTTCCATACGATATGAGCCGCTCTCCGGTTAATTTCTTAAAACTATTGGTAGAAGAAAAGGTAACGGTATTAAATCAAACTCCTTCTGCTTTCTATCAATTAATCCAGTCAGATCAGGAGTATTCTGAAATAGGGAGTAAGCTCTCCCTACGTTATATCGTATTTGGTGGAGAGGCTTTGGAGTTTAGTAGATTAAGAGATTGGTATACGAGACATTCGGATCAAAAGCCAAAATTAATTAATATGTACGGGATTACTGAGACAACTGTACATGTAAGCTACTGCCCGTTAGATCAAGCGAGTGTCGAAATCTCGGCTAGTAGTTTGATCGGACAAGGGATACCTGATTTAGGCGTTTATGTGTTAGACCAATGGTTGCAACCAGTCCCACCGGGAGTTAGAGGAGAGCTTTATATTTCTGGTGATGGATTGGCTAGGGGATACTTAAATCGCCCAGGGCTAACGGCGGAACGATTTATAGCAAATCCATTTGGTAAGCCGGGTTCAAGAATGTACCGAACAGGTGATTTGGCTTGCTTCAGACAAGATGGGACGTTAGATTACCTAGGACGAGCAGATCAGCAGATTAAGATTCGAGGTTTCCGAATTGAATTAGGCGAGATTGAGGCAATTCTAAATGAGCACCCTGATGTGAAGCAAGTAGCGGTCGTCGTCCGTGAGGATCAGCCTGGTAATCAGAGACTTGTTGCCTATGTCGTTACGGTCTCTCAGTCTCAGGATGAGCTTTCATCACTACGTTCGCATGCGGCAAGTCGATTACCTGAGTATATGGTTCCATCTGCCATGGTTCCAATGGACCAGTTACCTCTAACACCGAATGGCAAATTAGATCAGAAATCGTTGCCTGCACCAGACTTCTCTACTCGGGCATCAGGGCGATTACCTCGAACGCCGCAAGAAGAGATTTTACGCGATCTCTTTATGGAAGTCTTAGATTTACCCCGTGTGGGAATTGATGATAGCTTTTTTGAGCTTGGAGGACATTCATTACTTGCGGTTCGCTTGATGACTCGGATTCGTGAAGCTCTAGGTAGGGAAATTAATATCGGCCATCTGTTTACAGCACCGACGGTAGCTGGGCTTGCTGAAAGCCTAATGATGGGAAGCAGTCATAACCCACTCGAAGTGCTTCTTCCCCTTAGAGAAAGTGGGACTCGCCATCCAATATTCTGTGTTCATCCAGCTGGGGGACTTAGCTGGTGCTACGCAGGTCTCATGACGACACTGGGTATGGATTACCCAATCTATGGCCTACAGGCTCGAGGGATTGCTCGGAAAGATGTCATGCCGAGATCCACTGAGGAGATGGCGGCGAATTATATAGAGCATATGAAAGAGATCCAACCAGAAGGTCCGTATTATTTGCTAGGTTGGTCTCTAGGAGGAAATGTGATCCATGCCATGGCTACACAACTCCAACGACAAGGAGACGAAGTTGCCCTTGTGGTGATGCTAGATGCGTACCCAAGCCATTTTTCGATCAAACGTACACCAAGTGATGACGAGGCACTCCTTGCCCTAATAGCACTAGGTGGATATGACCCTGATGACTTGGGCGACAAGCAGCTAGACTTAGAGGGAGCGATCGAGATTTTGAGTAGAGATGGTAGTGCTCTAGCAAGCCTAGATAAAGAGATTATCTTGAATTTGCGAAGTGCCTATGTAAATTCGATAGACATTTTACGAAAATATGACCCTGCTCCTTTTAAAGGGAATCTTCTTTTCTTCCGCTCGACGGTGATTCCAGATTGGTTTACGCCTTTGTTCGCAGATACATGGGAAGCGTATGTGGATGGAGAGATCGAGGTTCATGAGATTGCATGCCGACACAAAGATATGTGCCAACCAGAACCATTGAAGGAAATTGGTCTGATTCTAGAAGAGAAATTAAAAAAACTGGCAGATATAGTTCATTCGTAAGGGGAGGTAGAACATGATCAATCCATTTGATGATCAAACAGGTACCTATTTCGTTCTATTAAATGAAGAAGGACAATATTCATTGTGGCCCAGTTGGATCGACGTTCCTGCGGGATGGCAGGTAGTTTACGGCAAGGATCAAAAAGAAAGCTGTCTAGCTTATATCAATGCAGAGTGGAAGAACTTAATCCCAACACAGCTTACAAATGCAGCAAAAATCAATCCTGTTACGTGATGAGGCGATCGAGTGAGTAAAAGAAAAGTCGTTGTATTCGTATATGTGTTAGCCATGTTTATGGCGGCGATGGATGCGACGATTACCAATGTAGCTTTACCTGCGATGGGGGCAGCGTTTCAAATCCCTCTTTCGGCAACCAGTGCAATCAATGTAGGGTATCTGGTAGGAGTGGCGATGCTCCTACCGATTGCCGGCTGGTTAGGAGATCGCTTTGGAACGAAACGAGTGTTTTTGATATCACTTAGCATTTTTACAGTGTCATCGCTTTTTTGTGGCTTGGCAGAGAGTTTGGTCACACTGAACATGGCTCGAATCATTCAAGGTGCAGCAGGCGGTCTGTTGACACCAGTAGGGATGGCGATCCTCTTTCGAACATTTTCACCCGAAGAGCGGCCTAGATTGTCACGTATGATTGTGTTTCCGATTGCTGTCGCACCTGCGCTAGGTCCGATTATCGGTGGATTTCTAGTGGATCAGCTTTCATGGCGATGGATCTTCTATATTAATATTCCATTTGGAATTTTGGCTGTTATCGTAGGGATATTGTTTCTCGAAGAATATCGAAAAGAAGTTCGTGAACATTTTGATGGGAAAGGCTTTTTGCTCTCCATTTTTGGATTTTCGATGTTTATGTATGCGTTGACTCAAGGACCTTCTCAAGGGTGGACTTCACCTGAGATATGGATCACAGGCGTTTTAGGACTTTCCTTTATGATTGCTCTTATTTTCGTAGAATGGCGAGCAACAGATCCCTTGCTAGATCTAAAGTTATTGAACGAACCATTATTTCGAATTATGAGCATCATCTCAGCTTGTTCGGCCGCGGCCTTGTTCGGAATGCTGTATATTTTTCCACTTATGTATCAAAATGCGCTCCATGCATCTGCCCTCCATACGGGACTTACTGTATTCCCTGAGGCGATCGGATTGATGATTTCATCTCAACTTTTACCGACATCTCTTAAAAAACTAGGCGTAAAGCGATTAATGATTCTGTCATTGACAGGTTCAGTCGTGGTCTTTGCGTTAATCGCATTCTTGTCGGCATCAGTAAACCCATGGATTGTAAGAGTGCTTATGTTTAGTGTAGGGATTTTCCTTGGTCATTCAGTAGGAGCCTTACGAGCCACTGCTTTTAATCATATCTCGCATGGATCTATGGCGCGGGCAACGACTTTATTTCAAGTTCAGTACCGCCTGGGCTCCGTCTTAGGCGTTGCGATCTTAGCTAGTGTGATTGGATTTGCAGACGTAATCGGTGGGAGCCAGGCAAACCCAATTACGTACCAGTGGGCACTATTTGGTTCCGCTATCTTTTTAATCTTATCCCTCATTTTTGCCATTCAGCTAAAAAACACTGGAAAAATAAGCGAGGCACCACCGCAAAAGGCCCGTGCCTCGTAATTTCGATATAAAGTACCTATCATCCAAGGAGATGATTTCATTGTCAACCGTAACCCATTTGCGCGGGACGATTCAGGATCTCGATGCGGAGATTTTGAATCTGATGAGTCGAAGACAGGAACTTGTACAGGATGCAAAAGAAAATCATGGATTTATGATGAATTTTCCTTTCCAACAAGCGATTCGATATATGGATCAACAGGAAGTAGAAATGGTAGCAACTCTGCTTCAAGAACGTATCCAAATCCAAGCAAAAACTACAGCTAAAAAAGTGATGTATTACTCAAGGGAATACCAGCAAGAGGATACCATTATCACGATCAACGGCGAAAGAATCGGAGATGGAAATCCGCATTTTATCATGGGACCGTGTGCTGTCGAAAGCTATGATCAAACCAGTATCGTAGCAGAGAAAATGTCACAAAAAGGAGTTCGTTTGTTACGAGGAGGCGCTTTTAAACCGCGCACCTCCCCCTATGACTTTCAAGGTCTCGGTGTAGAAGGATTACAGATTTTATCACGAGTGGCACGAGAACAAGGGATGGCAGTCATCACCGAAATCTTGTCCGTGGATCAACTAGATGAAGCACTTCCTTTCGTAGATGTTGTGCAAATAGGCTCACGTAATATGCACCATTTCCCCCTTTTGAAAGCATTAGGGAAAACCAACAAGCCTATTTTGCTAAAAAGAGGTTTGTCAGCCACGATTGAAGAGTTCAAACTGGCGGCGGAATACATCTTGGCAGAAGGAAATAAAAACGTGATTCTCTGCGAAAGAGGAATTCGAACCTATGAGACAGCGACTCGAAACACGCTTGATATCTCAGCGGTTCCGATACTCAAGCAAGAGACTCATCTGCCTGTCATCGTGGACGTTACCCACTCAGCGGGAAGAAAAGATATCCTAACAGCTATGGCTAAGGCGGCCCTAGCCGTTGGAGCCGACGGGGTTATGGCAGAAGTTCATCCGAATCCAGCAAAGGCACTTTCTGATTCAAAACAACAGATGGATTTATATGAATTTGATTGCTTTATGGATGCGATTCGTACGGTAGTTAGATAGCAAAACCCTCTCTTGTCACATGGGATAAGAGGGGGTTTTGCTTATAAAGCTAGGTATTATTAAATAAAACGGTTTTTGCTCCTACCAAAGTGGAACCACTGGTAATGAAATAGTAATTGGATGAAGTATCCAGTGTGAGTGGACCGGTCCACGTTATGTTGGTAAATTGACTACTAAATATACCTGTAGGTGGTACATCACTTGACGCTGCTCCAACTGTTACGTTTCCACTAATCGTTGAATTAGTGATATGTGAGTATACTGCCATAGTAAGAGCTCCATTTGATATACTGTCCACCATACGTTGTAGTCGGAAGCCAGTATGATTAATGATATTGACTCGACTGTTGTAAATATAGCTATTTAATTGTCCCTGATGAGGATCCCCAGCGTCGGGCATGATGGTACCGACTACACGTGCATTATGCAGTTGAAATTCGATGGTAGTAAATGGATCTAGAGGGTCCGTATTTTGAAAGATAATGTTCCCGCTAATAATAGCACCATCAGTGTAATTTGTATGAGTACTTACAGATGTTCCGTTATCAAATGTCCCAACGACAGTTACCGGACGAGCAACAAAGGCAGGACCCTGTGAGGTATATGTGTCTTCCTCTGATGAATTCGTTTGAATGGTAATATTTCGAGGAGTAGAGGATGCAAAGTTAGCGAGATCTGCATTCCCTAGAACCCAAGGACCTACACCTAATAACTGAACATGCCTAGCTGGTGGGATGACGACATCTTCATCAAAAATAGAGTTTGCGGCGATATAAATAATTAATCGTGCTCTCATGCCGAGTTCTACAGCCAATGGACTGTTGGTTGCTGCTGTCACGGCAGTTTGTAGGGAGTTAAAAGGATTTCCAGGAGTGCCATCTCCAGTGCTGCCAGTAAAGGCTGAATCTGCCCAGAAAATAGTTTCGGCTCCCCAAAAAAACGGACCATAAACCCCTGTAGGTCCTGTCACCCCGTCAATGCCTGAAGCGCCCGTAGGTCCTGTCACCCCGTCAAAGCCCGAAGCGCC